>CAWGHM010000008.1:0-127959 GCA_963822365.1 uncultured Alphaproteobacteria bacterium | reverse complement strand
AGGTGATCGCCGTTACAAATTTCAAAGGTGGCTCCGGTAAAACGACGTCTTCGGTGCATCTGGCCCAATACCTCGCATTGCGGGGATATCGTGTATTGGCGGTTGACCTTGATCCCCAAGCGTCGATGTCCGCGATGCTCGGTTTTCAACCGGAGTTCGATGTCGGAGAGAACGAGACGCTCTACGGCGCCATTCGTTATGACGCCAACAGGCGGGCTGTCGCCGATGTTGTCCGCAAGACGTATTTCACCGGCCTTGATCTGATCCCTGGCAATCTGGAACTCCACGAATTTGAGCATGATACGCCGACTGCGCTTGCCGATGCGTCGCGCAACGAGAGCGAGATGTTCTTCATGCGTGTCGGTAACGCATTGCAGTCTCTCGAGAGCGCTTACGATATCGTGGTCATCGATTGCCCGCCGACACTTGGCTTCCTGACCCTGTCTGCATTGTGTGCGGCGACCTCCGTATTGATAACGGTGCATCCGCAAATGCTCGACGTCGCATCGATGAACCAGTTTCTGGCGATGACCTCTGATCTCCTTTCTGTCGTCAAATCTGCCGGCGGCAATCTTCAATATGACTGGATGCGCTATCTGATCACCCGCTATGAGCCCAATGATGGACCTCAGGCACAGATCGTTGCTTTCTTGCGCAGCCTGTTCGATGAGCGGGTCCTGACATCGATGATGGTTAAATCGACTGCGGTCTCCGACGCGGGCTTGTCCAAGCAAACCATCTACGAGGCTGGTCGCGACACGATGCATCGGCAAACCTATGACCGTGGGGTTGAATCCATGGACAACGTCAATTCGGAAGTCGAGCAGCTTATCCGAACTGCCTGGGGGAGAACATGAAGGGACGCGATATCCTCAAGGGCATGCTCAGTGCACCCTCGGATCAGACCAAGACCGAGGCAGCGGCGGGCAACCATACCCATAGGCCGAGCGGCGCCGTGCGCGCGATGAATCTTTCCTTGGGAAAGTTGGGGGAGGAGGCCGCGGCTGCGCGGACACTTCGCGAGTCGCTGGCATCTGGACAAATGGTCGTTGAGCTTGATGCCGGCCTGGTCGAGATGTCTTTCATTCGCGACCGTATCCCGACAGACAATGATGCCGAATTCGACACCCTGAAGCTGTCTATTCAGGAGAGCGGCCAGCAGGTCCCGATCCTGGTTCGGCCGCATCCGACAAAGGCGAACACGTATCAGGCGGCTTATGGCCATCGGCGCCTCAAGGCGGCTCTCGACCTTGCGATCCCGGTAAAGGCGATCGTCAAAAACCTGACCGATGAAGAACTGATCCTCGCCCAAGGGCAGGAGAATGGTCCGCGTCTCGATCTGAGCTTCATTGAGCGCGCATTGTTTGCCCATCGCATGCTGCAGCACGGGTTTGATCGCACCACGATCGCCAGGGCGCTGGCGACCGACAAGCCTGAAACCTCCCGCCTGTTGCAGGTCGCGCAGACTGTCGATCCCGAGATCATCCTTGCGATCGGTCCGGCACCCAAGGTTGGGCGGCCCCGTTGGCTTGCGCTGGCTGACAAGCTTAAAGACGAGGCGATGCTGAGACGGGCTCAAAGCGAGGCTCGGCGCCCCACCTTCATTGTGGCCGAAACAAACAAGCGGTTTGAAAATCTCTGGAAATCGCTCGAGCCTGCGAAAAGCAGAGGCGGAGAGACAGCCGAGCTCGTCAAAACCAAAAAAGGCGTTCAGCTGGCATCCGTGACCCGCGCAAGGAATGCCGTGAAAATCACAGTCACGTCGTCTGCTTTTGCCGACTTCCTCGTCAAGAAGATTGAAGATCTGGTCAAGGATTTTGAGGCGGACGACAAGACCGATGCAACAGATCAGTCTTGATTGTCAGGTGACAATCGAGGCTCAAACAGGAGACTGAACCGCAAAAGAAAAAGGCCCCCGAACGTTTCCGTCCTGGAAGCCCTTCTCATGTCTAGCAACTAGAGAATCGCATTTCCTCGAATCACAGTCAAGAGTTTTTGGCATCGTTTTGGTGAGTGGATTTCTTTTGCCTTTTGAAAGGTGAAGAACAATGCAGACTGGAAGTGTGACGACGCCCTTTGGGCGGCGGCCGATGACGCTTGCCTTGGTGAAAAATCAGCTGGCAACAGGTGAGGCCACGACCGGCAGGCCGGTCGACAAATGGAAGGTGTTTCGCGACGCCTGTGAGGCCCGGTCGTTCCTTGGTGTCACGGACAGGGCGCTGTCGGTGCTGAATGCGCTCCTGTCCTTTTATCCGGAACAGGAGCTGGGGGAGGGGGCGCTTGTTGTTTTCCCATCCAACAACCAGCTGACGGTGCGGGCCCACGGCATTACCGGGACGACGCTGCGGCGCCATCTGGCAGCGCTTGTCGACGCTGGCCTGATCACCCGGAAGGATAGCCCGAACGGCAAGCGCTATGCGCACAAGGACAGGGCAGGCACCATCGAAGACGCTTTCGGCTTCAGTCTTGCTCCTTTGCGCGCCCGCGCTGACGAACTTGCTCATCTGGCGCAACAGGTCGCAGCAGACCGCCGGGCTTTTCGGCGCATGAAGGAACGTCTGTCAATCAGCCGGCGTGATGTGCGCAAGCTGATTTCTGCAGCGATGGAAGAAGGTGTATCCGGCGACTGGGGAACGATCGAGGCGCATTTCGTCGGCCTCCTGGCACGCTTGCCGCGCACGCCGACGATCGATGACCTGACGTCGATCGCAGAAGAAATGGAAATGTTGCGCGACGAAATCGCCAACCTCTTGGAAATTGCGTTAAATTCAGAAAAAACAGACGGCAATGCTGCTCATATTGAACGTCACATACAGAATTCAAATACCGAATCCATCCATGAACTTGAACCTCGCTCAGAAAAAGAGCAGGGGGCGAAATCGAGCCCAGCCCTCAAACTGAAGCGTGAGCCGATAAAGGCGTTTCCGTTGGGAATGGTTTTGAAGGCTTGCCCCGATATCGCGATGTATGGTCCGGCAGGGTCGATCGAAAGTTGGCGTGACCTGATGTCGGCCGCAGTTGTGGTTCGGTCGATGTTGGGCGTCAGTCCGTCGGCCTACCAGAGCGCTTGCGAGATCATGGGCCAGGAAAATGCCGCCGTGGCAATCGCCTGTATCCTCGAAAGGGGAGGGCAGATCAACTCAGCCGGCGGTTATCTGCGGGATCTGACCCGGAAGGCAGAAAGAGGGGAGTTCTCGCTCGGGCCGATGCTGATGGCGTTGATGCGAGCAGGGGAGGGGAGCCGATCGCAAGCCGGCTGACCTTGGCCAACCCCACACGGACAAGGCGTATGCGTGAGGTGTCGGCTGGAAAGCAACGGTGAACGATGGATTTTTCGCATCAGCGATGGCTGTGAAATATCAATGTTTCATGCCCTTGTAGGTCTGTCTTTTTGGGTTTGTAAGAAAGTTCACCGGCATTACCGTGACGGGTAGACAGATTTTAGAGCTTCTGATATATCAGAGGAATTGATCCAGCTAGTCTGCTTTTGGGAGAATTCGATGACAGACAACATATTCAGCGGCTGCATTCCGGCCCTCATGACGCCATGCAATGACGACCGGACGCCGAATTTCGATCTCCTGGTTGCCAAAGGCAAGGAACTGATTTCGGCCGGCATGTCCGCCGTTGTCTATTGCGGCTCGATGGGCGACTGGCCGCTGCTCACGGACGAACAGAGGCAGGAAGGCGTGCGCCGTCTGGCTGAAGCGGGGGTTCCTGTCATTGTCGGGACCGGCGCAATCAATACCGCATCAGCCGTTTCCCACGCGGCGCATGCCGCACGCGTCGGCGCAAAAGGCTTGATGGTCATTCCGCGGGTCCTCTCGCGCGGTTCTTCCGTGGCCGCCCAGCGGGATCATTTCTCCGCTATTCTCGCTGCGGCGAAGGAACTGCCAGCCGTCATCTACAACAGCCCCTATTACGGCTTTGCCACCCGTGCCGACCTGTTCTTCGATCTGCGGGCACGCTTTTCCAATCTTGTCGGGTTCAAGGAATTCGGTGGCAAGAAGGATATGACCTATGCCGCGGAGAACATCACTTCGGGAGACGATAGCCTGACCCTGATGGTGGGCGTCGACACGGGGGTCTATCACGGATTTGTCAATTGCGGCGCGGGCGGCGCGATCACTGGCATCGGCAATGCTCTGCCGAAGGAAGTCCTTCATCTTGTATCGCTCTGCGAAAAGGCTGCGAAAGGCGACGCAACCGCGCGCCGCGAGGCCTTGGAACTCGAAGAGGCGCTGACGGTTCTGTCGACCTATGATGAAGGCCCTGATCTCGTGCTTCACTACAAGCACCTTATGGTTCTCAATGGGGATGTCGAATACACGTTGCACTTCAACGAAACCGACAAGCTTTCCGCATCACAACAGCGCCATCTCGAAAATCAATACACGCTGTTCAAGTCCTGGTACTCTGCGCGCTACGCCTAGTCTTCATACGAGCAAAGCGGGGCCAGCGATGGCCCTGTGTCGAGCTGAAAGCCTCTCTTGATCTCGAGTCTCGATGATAGAACCGATAGGCCTCTATCATCGAGACATGATGCTACCCTTCTTCAACCTACGGTGAACAGCCCAGGGATCTGTCCCTCGGTATCGAACGGGACGAAGCGCTGCTCGTTTCGGCAGGCTTGACGGGATCGACGGCGAACTCGTGCGTCCAAAAGACCTCATGCTGTGCGAACCAGACGGTTTTCCAGCCCCTTGGCGAAGCCATTATTCCCTCTTCAGATCGGGATGGTCAGCGAGATGATTGGCCAGGAACGCAACGAAGGTCTTGACCTTGGCGGCGATGTGGCGGTTTGCGGGGTAGACCGCATGCAAGGGGACTGTGGCAAGGGTCCAATCGGTGAGGACAGGGACCAATTCACCGCTGCGAATGGCAGGTCCAACCACAAAGGTCGGCTCCATGGCAATACCGAGCCCATGGATGGCTGCAGCCAGAAGGCTACGACCGTCATTGCACACGAGGCGCGGGACAATCGGTACCCGCAATTTGTCTTCACCCCTGGAAAACTGCCACAGCCGACCCCAGCGCAGATGGGAAAAATGCAGGCAGTCGTGATGCGCCAGGTCTTCGGGGTGAAGGGGAGCGCCGCGGCGCGACAGATATTCCGGCGAGGCGCTCAGTATAATCGGTGACGCGCCCAACTGCCGTGTGATCAGGTTGGGCTCGATCGTGATCGTGCCTCGGATTGCCAGATCGAACTTCTGCTCGACGAGGTTCACTGTCTCCATCGACAATTCCAGGTCGATGGAGAGGCCGGGATTGAATTTGAGGAAGGCGGCAATCGCCGGAATGACATGGTCGGGGCCAAGATCGGGTGCTGTCGAGACGCGCATCCGGCCGACAGCCTCATGCTGGAAGGATGCCGCAGCGCGCTCGGCCTCCCGCACCTGAGGCATGACACCGCTCAGGGCCTGCAGATAGGCAGAACCCGCTTCCGTCAGGACGACAGCGCGCGTCGTTCGCTGAAACAGCCGGATGCCCAGCCGGCGCTCAAGATCCTGCACTTGAGCGCTCACCGTCGCTCGGCCGAGCGCGAGATTCTCGGCTGCACGGGAAAAACTGAGAGTTTCTGCGACAGAGAGAAAGGCCGACACGCCTGCCAGTGGATCGAGGGTCTTCATCAGATTATCCAAACAATGATGTCTGATTATCGATCTTATCAGAAGTAATTCGGTTTGGTAGAAGGCGCCATTCCGACCGTTGGGCAGTCTCCAGCGGCCGAGAGCTCAAAACCATCAATGTTCAACCATCCGCTCGGCCATGCACTGGCGCGGCGTCCTATACCTGTGAGGTTTCCAATGTCTGAGACAAGTCGCTGGTTCATGAATGCGTATCTCAAGATCATCTTGCCGAAGGCAGAGAGTGCTGCCGGCATTTCGATCATGGAGCACAAGATGCTGGAGGGTTTTGGCCCGCCTCTGCATGTCCACAATCTGGAAGACGAGACGTTCTATATTCTGGAAGGCCGCATCCGCTTCCGCGTCGGTGAAGAAAAACTCGAACGACAAGCCGGGGAATCGCTTCATGTGCCTGCAGGGACCGCTCACACGTTTCGGGTTCTCTCTCCGATCGGCCGGTTCCTGACGGTGACGAACGGCGCATTCGAGGACATGGTGGTTTCAGCATCCGTACCTGCTGCCTTCCATGACATTCCTGAACAAGCGCCCTTCACTCCGGAGGATGGCAATCGCCTGGCCGTGCTTTGCAATCAAAACGGCATCGAGTTCCTCGGGCCACCCATCGATTGATCCCACCGGGTGTGCGGAGGGAATCTCCGTCCGCACGTCGACTGCCGTGCTTGAAAAGCCTCTGACGACGGGACCCTCGATAAGAAAGCAATTCCATGACCCGTCGTGCAGCCCAACTATCCGTCATGCCATCTCCACCGGCGATCCCAAGCGCCATTCCGTGCAATCCGGCCGTCAGCAACTATCGCCCTGCCACCGTCCTGTTCGCCGATATGATCGGCTTCACAAAATTCTGCGCCGAGAACAACCCGGCCAAAGTTGTCGAGGTTTTGCGCAACGTCCTGTGTCTCATGAGCGAACAGGTCCTGTCTCATGGTGGCACCGTCGAGAAATATCTTGGCGACGGCCTGATGGCCGTTTTCGGTGGCTCGCAACATGACGCGACGAAAGCTGTCCACTGTGCCATCGCGATGCATGAGGCGGTTGCCAAATGGAATGGAGCAAGAGGCTGCCAGGATGACGAGGCGATCCAAATAGCCGTCGGGATAAACACAGGCCGTGTCATCATCGGAGCCATTGGAAGCGATCGGCGCCAGGAGATGGCGGTGTTAGGGGATACCGTCAATATTGCCAGCCGTGTCGAGGGCAAGTGCCGCTGTCTGGACGCCGCGATCCTTTTGACGGCGCAGGTCATGGACAAGATCGAGCAGGAAGGGCAGGGCGAGCAGCTGAGTTTCGCCAATTTCGGTTTCCAGGAACTGAGAGGGCGGGCGGGTTACGTCCATCTTTATGGCGTTCCGCGCTCGCAGATTATTGGAAGTTCAGCGGTTTTAAGCCATCGCCTCCGGAAAGGGTTACCTGCCCATGGACAGCCATCAACATGACGGTCAGGGAGGTCTGAGGCTTGCGACTTTAGAACCGGCCTCCGACGATCAGGCGGCATGACCGGTGTCAGCCGGAGCGACGGTATACGGCAGATCGGCTCCCCAATCCGATGCATTGCGTCTCGCTTATTCCCGCCCTGACGAAACCGGCACCTTTAACGGCAGCGCACCTAAGCGCTTTTCCAGGAACAACACTTCCGATGGACCTGGCGCCATCGCGATGGCGCACCGGTAAGCATCTGCAGCCTCGATATGCCGACCTGTCTTCGCCAGAAGTGCTGCTCGGGCGGCATGCCATGGCTGGTAGTTCGCAAGTTGGCCCTCAAGCCCCTCGACAATCTCCAGCCCGCGGACAACGTCACCCGCTTCTGCAACGGCAACAGCCGCATTGAGAGAGACCACCGGCGTGGGTTCGAATTGCCAGAGTGCGGCGTAGAGGGCGGCGATCTGTTGCCAGTCGGGGCCATCACCCATCAACCGACAATCGGCAATTGCAGCCTTGATCTGGAAGGGACCGGGTTTTCCCCTTGCCAGGGCACGCGATAGAAGTGCCCTGCCTTCCAGTATCCCAGCCTGGTTCCAGAGGCTGCGGTCCTGCTCATTTGGAGGAAGGATCGCGCCGTCTGCGCCGATGCGTGCAGCACGGCGTGCTGCGGTCAACTTGATCATCGCCAGCGCACCCTCGATCTCCGGGTCTTCGGGACAAAGCTGATCGATCAACTGCATCAGATATTCGGCCTCCCGGCACAAATCCCGCGTGCCCTCGGCCCCGGCAAGATAGCCGGTCGTAAAAATCAGGTAGATGGTGGTCAGGACGGCGTCCAGTCGAGCGGGCCAGTGCTCGGCGTCCGGCACGACAAAAGAAATGCCCGCTGCTGCAATCTTTGCCTTGGCGCGGCTGATGCGCTGGCCCATGGTGGGCTCCTGGTCCAGAAAGGCGCGGGCGATTTCGGTAGTTGAAAGGCCGCAGACGGTGCGCAAGGTCAGTGCGACGCGTGATTTGAGCTCAAGGGCGGGGTGGCAGCAGACAAAGATCAGGCGCAGGCGTTCATCTGAGATGTCTTCGGGTTCGGCTTCCTCCCTCGAGATCAGCAACGCCAATGCAGCGGCTTTGCGAGCATCGCGCTGTAAGCCGCGCAAACGGTCGAGCGCCTTCCGCCTTGCGACCGTCAGAAGCCATCCCTGCGGCGAGGCCGGCAGGCCGCTCCGGCCCCAATGCGACAGCGCCGAAACGGCAGCCTCCTGCAATGCATCTTCCGCAAGGGATAGGTCACGCAGGTCTGCCGCAAGGATTGCAATCAGCCGCCCCCGATCCGAGCGCAGCGCGCTGTCGAGCAACTTTGCCACTGCGATGGCTTTGGGGGCGGCTTGCGTCAACTGTCAGTCCATCGGATTGTAGTCGTGGAGAGGACGGACCTCGATCGTGCCGAAATGCGCTGACGGTATCAGAGCGGCATAGGTCAGGGCGGCATCCAGATCAGCAACATCGATGACATAGTAACCGCCGAGATGTTCATGCGTTTCGGCAAAAGGACCATCCATGGTCTCGACCTTGCCGGATTTGATCCGCAGTGACGTCGCCGTTTCGACACCCTGCAATCCCTCGCCCGATCGCAGCACACCATCTTCCTTCATTCGCGCATTGGCGGCGAAGAAGCCTGCCATCATCTCCTGAAATTCAGGTGTGCCATAGCCAGGCTCTTTTGCAGGGTCGTTATAAATCAACAGCATATATTGCATGCTTTTTCCTCCAGTGATGTTGAAGCCTCAAAGGCCAAGGATGTTGACGCCGAGGCAAACCATTGCGTTGAGCGCGGCGAGGATGTTGGTGCCGTTTCCGACATAGCGGAGGGGATGCCCTGCATTGTCGGCCTTCAAGCCGAAGGGATGCGCGATCCGCCCGATCAACAGAAGCGCACCGGAGATGTGCAGATACAAGGCCGGAGCCCCCATGCCTTCGGCAAGAATCATGAGGATCATGAGAAAGCCTGCCCATTCCGCGCAGTTGCCATGCTGCCGGATACGTTGAAGCAGCTGGGCGTTTCCGCCGTCGCCGAAAGATACACCGTGCGACGATCGCAAAGCGCTCACACGGAACCACAGGATCAGATAAATCGCCGCCACCGGAAGCGCATAAAGGGGTGTTACTGAAAAAATCATGATCTCTCCAATTTGGTTTGAATGGCCTGAACACTTCATGGACGTCCGTGCTTCGCAGATTTCGACACGGGTTGAATCTTTTTTGGAGAAATTTTGAAGCAGCGGTGGCGGGGGGCATGGTTTGGCGTGTTGGCGTGACGATGCCCGACGCGCCAAATCAATGCAAGCGGAGGTGACGGGTGGACATTCTTGCCCCCGCTCAGCTGAAAACCGACCGTCAGTTTCGGCCTAGTGGTTGCGGCTGCAATGGGGGAGGGGGGCTTTAAAGCCCCGATGCCTTGGTGAGATTGATCCTGAAGCGGTCGCGCCGGCGTTGATATCTGCGCGTCATTTCGGCACTGGCATGGCCAAGCTGCTTCTGGACGTAGCGCTCGTCTACCTCGGCCGAGGAGGCAAGACCTGCGCGCAGAGAATGGCCTGAGAATTTGGTACCCCGCTCGCCTTCGCTGAGGTCACCGCGAACACCCGCCGCAAGCGCCGTCGACTTGACCAGCCGCGCCACTTCCCTGTCGTTGAGACGGTCCGGACCGACGTCCTTGCCGCTTCCAGTGACGCGGCGGAACAGGGGACCTTTGGCGAGCTTTCCAAATTTGATCCAGGTCTCGATCGCGATGACCGGACAGGTGGCCTCAGAGGAGCCGCGGCCAATCTCAACCTCCCGCCAGCCGGTTTTGCCCCGCAACGTCACCAGCAGGCCTTTGTCGAAGATCTGGATCCAGCCGCGTCCGTCCTCGGTCTGCTCGCGGCCGAGATCAAGCCCGACAATTTCCGAGCGGCGCAGGCCACCGGCAAAGCCGATCAGCAGCATCGCTCGATCGCGCAGGCCGCGCAGCGTGCCTCTGTCGAGCGTCTCCAGCATTGAGATCAGATCTTCTGGGAGAATGGCTTCCTTCTGCCGGGGAGGGGACGCGTGGGTGTTTCGAATGCCGGCCATCACCGTGGCGATCGCGCGGTCCTTGCGATCAAGAGGTGTTCCGCGCTGGGCGTAGTTCCAGCCGATGGCGGACAGGCGTCTCTCAATGGTGGAGACGGAGTTCGCCTTGACACCGCGTCCGGCGGTTCCGGACGCGCAGGCCGTGATGTAGAGACCGACGACCTGCGGATCGGCGGGGAAAGGTGAAACATTCTGGCGCCGGCACCACGCTGCAAACTGTTTCCAGTCTGAAGCGTAGGCGCGCCGGGTATTGCTGGAACTGGCGGCTTCGACATAGCCACGGGCCCGATTAGCGAGTTGTTCAAGGTTTGCCGGCAGACTGGAGGCTACCTCCAAAAGAGGGGAGGGGACGCTGCTGTTCACACCCGACACCTGCGGCACGGAAACATCATCAGAATGCGCCGTGCTGTCAGACGGCGCAGCGCTCTCCTCGGCGTGATTTTCGGTGTTCTGATCGATGATTTGGGCCATTCTCTCTATAAAGAGCATAAATGTCCGATAATGCAACATTATCGGACATTTTCTATGAACGACAAGACGTGCGGTTTGTGACGAGATCTGTGGTAAAAACTGCACATCTCCGTTATGGTTTGCAGCATGGATTCGCGCCTTCACTCCCCTTTCGCTGCCCCGGCCCAAACAGCCGCCGTGCTGCCCCTGCCAGCCTGGGCGAGCGTGCGCGTGCGCGATTTAAGTGAAGGGGACGCCGCGTTTGCCGCGGGCATTGCCCTGAAATCACTGGACGATCTGGTGCGCGCGAACGCGGCATGGGCCGGGTGCTGGCGCCAGCGGCTGGCGCTCCGGGCCTCGCAATCAGCCGTGCAACTGATTGGCCGCAGCGAGGATGAGGCGGGCTTGCGCGATGCTGTGCTGCTCACTGCGCAAGGCAACGATCCCGGTCCGGCCGGAGCGATGTATTTGGCATTCCGAAAACTGGCCGAATTGACAAGACCAATCGGTAGCAGGGTTCTGGAGGAACTGGCGGCGTTGATCGGGTTGCGCCGCGAGGGCCTGAGTGAGATTGCCGATTTGTTTGATGGCGCGCTTCAGTCTGGCCGTGCTGTGCCCTTTGTTGTCGCCGACCTGGTCGGGAATATCTGTGCCGCGCGGCCTGATTGTGAAATTCTGGCCTGGTGGCTCGGCGATCAGATGCTCGCTCAAAAACTCGGCTGGCGTCGTGGGGTGCCACTCTTGATGGGCGAGCGCCATGGTGCAGCATTCAAGACGATCGGAGGGCGCGGACGGCTGCGGCCGGGCGAACCAGGCTTTGATCGCGCCGTATGCCTGGCGCTGGTTGCGGGTACGGTGGAGGCATTGCGTCAGGGCAACGACATCAGCCGGCGCGCCGAGATACTGCTGGCGGTGGCTCCGAAATTGCGCACGAAGGGTGCGGGCGTCGTCATCCAGACGTTGCTTGATGAGGATGCCGTGACGGCCATGGCGCCCGGCAGCAATCTCTCCCGCTGGGCTGCGACCCGTCTGTTCGAACGGCTGGAGAATTTTGGTGCGGTTCGTGAACTATCCGGCCGGGCATCATTCCGGATTTTCGGGTTGTGAAGATGGCCAGACCGGGCGCGGCAAAGACGGAGAAAAAGGTGCGAAAGACGAACTCCGGGGACGCTGTTCTCTTTGACCGCGAACTGGATGATTTGCCGCCTGATGTGCGTTGGCGGGAATGGATGCTCAGGGTGGAGGCGGTGATTTTTGCCGCCGCGGAACCGGTCACCCGCGAGGTTCTGGCGCGCGTGGTGGGAAAGGCCTGCAGCATCGATCTCCTTATTGATGATTTGCGCGAGGACCTGCGTTCCCGCCCCTATGATATCGTCGCCGTCGCCGGCGGTTGGCAGCATCGAAGCCGGCCGGCTTATGGTTCGGTTATCCGCGCTTCCCAGGCGCAAACGCGCTTGTCGTCCGCGTCGCTGTCAGCGCATGAGGCGGCCGTGCTGGCGGCGATCAGCTATCTTCAACCGGTGACGCGCGCAGACCTGTCCAAGATGTTTGGCAAGGAGGTCAGCCGCGACACGATCGCCAGTTTGCGCGATGCTGGATTCATCGGCGCCGGTCCGCGTAGCCCGACACCCGGCGCGCCCTACAGCTATGTGACGACAAGGCATTTTCTGTCTGCGTTCGGTCTCGAGACGCTGCGCGATCTGCCCGATCTCGAGCGGCTGGAGGACGATGGGCTGCTTGCCAGGCATGTGGCTGTCCAGGAAGCGCTGGAAGAAGACGGCGCTGATACAGACGATCAGAACCAGCTGTGAGCGCATGTGTTCGGCATGACAGGCTGTCCGCGCCGCTCGGCGTCACCGAAGTCGGGTCCGCCTCAATCGCAAAGCCAAGCGCGTCCCTCGGTTCTGCTCTGTATTGGAGGACAGACAGCCCTGAGCTCAGAATTTCAGACTACGGCTTCGCCACCATCGACCACCAGGATCTGGCCGGTCATGTAGGATGAGCGGTCGGAGACGAGAAAGAGGATCGACTCTGCGATTTCCTCGACCTGCGCCCATCGTCCCATTGGCACCTTTTCGCGCACATAGGCTTCGATCGCATCGCGTCCGCCCATCTGGGCGATGAAGGGTCCGTTGAAGGGTGTATCCACCCAGCCGGGGCACAGTGCATTCACGCGGATGCCGAACCGGGCATAGTCACCGGCCATCTGCCGGGTCATGGCGATGACGGCGTGTTTGGTGGTGGTGTAGGCGATCATCTCGCGGTCGTAGAGCACGCCGGAGGAAGACGAAGTGTTGAGGATGACGCCACGACCCTGCGCCTTCATCGCCGGCATCGCGAGGCGGGCAGCCATGAAATGAGCGCGGACGTTCAGGCTCCAGGAAAGATCGAACCCCTCGACCTCGACCTGTTCGAGATCTCCGGCAATCTGCGCGCCGGCATGGTTGTGAAGGATGTCGATGCGGCCGTGGCGCTTCAGCACCGAGGCGATGCCCGCCTCCAGCGAGATATCGTCGGTGACGTCGAGCACCAGGCCTTCCGCACTGCCGCCGGCCTCACGGATCATCGCCACGGTCTCCGCCGCGCCGGGTGCATTGCGATCGGCAACGGCCACGTGGGCACCTTCGCGGGCCATGATCATGGCGCCAGCACGGCCGATGCCGGAGCCGGCACCTGTGACGATGGCGATCCGGTCTTTCAGGATCATGGCTATTCCCCGGCCTGCGTTTTTGTTGTCTTTTCCCGCATCAGTATGCGGGCGATGAGGATGAGTAGAAGTGAAGCAACCAGCACCATCGTGGCGATCGCGTTGATTTCCGGCGTCACGCCGCGACGGATCGAGGCAAACACATAGATCGGCAGCGTCGTCTTCGAGCCGGCGACAAAGAAGGCAACGATGAAATCATCGAACGAAAACGTGAAGGCAAGCAGGAAGCCGGCGAGAATCGAGGGCAGGATCTGCGGCAGGACGATCTGGCGGAATGTCGTGAACGGCGTCGCATAGAGATCGCTTGAGGCCTCGACGATATCGCGGCCGAGGCTGGCGATGCGCGCCTTGACGATCATCGTCACCAGCGCCAGCGAGAACAGGCCGTGGGCGGCAATGATCGAGCCGTAGCCGAGACCAAGTTGCGGCGGCTTGTCGCCGGGCCAGATCGATGGCCAGGGCGGGATTGAGGAAGGAGAAGACCTCGACCAGCGCCACCAGTGTCGCAATACCGATAACGACGCCGGGGACGACGATGGCGGCAGCAAAAAGACCGTCGAAGATGGCGCGGCCGCGGCTGCTCAGCCGCTCCATGCCGAGCGCTGCCATGGTGCCGAAGACGGCCGCCAGCACCGGCGCTGGTAAAGGCGATGATCAGGCTGTTCTGCGAGCGCGGTGATCAGGAAGGTGTTTCCGAGCGCCTTGCCGTACCACATGGTCGAGAAGCCGGTGAACTCGCTGGCGCTGCGGCCGGCATTGAACGAGAACAGCACGACCAGCGCGATCGGCGCATAGAGGAACAGGTAGACGGAGGTGACGAGCGCGCGCATCAGACGAGATCCACCTGTCTGGTGCCGGAGATCTTCCAGGCGATGCGCATTGCAACGCATCAGCACGATGACCACGACGACGACCAGCGTCACCGCGATCGCCGAGCCGAACGGCCAGTTGCGCGATTGCAGGAAGAGGTCGACCAGTGCATTGCCGATGAAGAACACCTTGCCGCCGCCGAGCAGCTGCGGGATCAGATATTCGCCGAGCAGCAGGATGGTCACCAGCGCCACGCCGGTCATGACGCCGGGCAGCGACAGCGGCAGGGTCACGCCGAAGAAGGTCGAGACGGGTTTCGCCCCGAGATCGGAGGAGGCCTCCAGCAGACGGCGGTCGAGTTTTTCGAGGCTGACATAGATCGGCATGATCATCAGCGGCAGATAGCCATAGACGATGCCGAGCAAGCACGGCGCCGGGTGTGTTGAGCAGACGGACGTCTTCGATGCCGATCATGCCGAGCAGATTGGGAATGCCGCGCGAACCGAGGATGTACATCCAGGCATAGGTGCGCACGAGCAGGCTGGTCCAGAAGGGCACGACGACGAGAGAGACGAGCAGCAGCCGGTATTTCGGATTGGACTTTGATCGCCAGATAGTAAGCGACGGGATAGGCAACGATCAGGCAGAGCGAAGGCGCCGACGGGCGCGATCATCATCGTGTTCCAGAAGGCCGTCGCGCGCGAGGGCAGATTGGCAAACTGGGCGAAGGTGAAACGCCGCCTGATAGCCGCCTTCCGGTGCGCGCTCGCCGAAAGCGAAGACCAGCATGGCCATGAACGGCAGGACCAGAAAGACGAACAGCCACAGGCCGGCCGGCGCCATCAGCGCCGCGGTCGTCAGCTGTCGTTTTCTGTCTGTCGTCAGAGGCATGCGGTTATGTCCTGTTCTGCAGTTCCTGTGTGAGGCTTTGCCCCTGACCCTGGCCATGTCCGCTTGGTCCTTCTCCCCGCCAGCGGGGAGAAGGTGGCCGGTAGGCCGGATGAGGTGCTCGATCCTTAGGCCGACTTGAACCGCGCCATCAGTTCCGCGCGGCCGGGATCGGTCAGCGTCACGGCGGCGCCGAATTCGAGCGGCGTCAGCGATGCTTCGTCCGGATAGACGATCTTGTTCGATGTCACGTCCGTCGGCAGCAGCGCGAGCACGCGGCTGTCGGTGGTCGGCGCGCCGTTGGCGATGTGCTCCTTGACGGCGTTTGCCGGCGTCCATCAGATAGTTCGAGCAGGGCATAGCCGGCCGGCTTGTTGGCGGCACTCTTCGGGATGGCGTAGAAATCGCACCAGATTTCGCCGCCATCGGTGCCGAGCATATAGGCGATTTCCGGCATGTCGCGGTTCAGCTGAGCGCCGTCATTGGTCCAGCACATGGTCATCCAGGCATCGGTGGCGCGCATGCCGGGCTGGTAGTCGCTGATTGATGCGCGAAGAGATGCGGCTTGACCTTGATCAGCAGTTCCTCGGCCTTGGCAAGCTCGTCCGGCTTGATCGAATTGAAGCGAGTAGCCGAGCGAAACGAGCGCGCTGCCGATGGTGGTCAACTGATAGTCATGCACCATGGCGCGGCCATCGGCCTCGCTCATGGCGACCTCGAAGAAGTCCTTCCAGGAGGTGATCTTCGTCTTGATCTTCGACGGTGTTGACCGCCATGCCGGTCGTGCCCCAGTTCTTCGGCAAGGCATAGGTCGTTGCCGTCGATCGTGCCTTCCGCGGTGAAGCGCGGCGTTTTGCGTCGCTTGCGAGAAGTTCGGCAGCTTGCGACATGTCGAGCTGCGTCGATCAGGCCGAGCTTCTGCATAGGTCGAGATCGTGTAGTTGGTCGGCACGAACAGATCCCAGCCGATGCCGCCGGCCTGCAGCTTGGCCAGCATTTCCTCGTTGGAGCCGAAGACGTTGACCTCGACCGCGACGCCGGTCTTGCCGCCGTAAAGGCTTCGAAGGTTGCCGGATCGTGATAGTTCGGCCAGGTCGCGAGCGACATCTGTCGTGCCGAGGTCCTGAGCGTAAGCCGGCGAGCTGAAGAGGCCCGGCTGGCGGGCAAGAACGGCTGTGGCAAGACCAAGACCGGTGACGCCGAGAAAGTGACGGCGGGTGACCGAGCCGCGCTTCAGGCGCATCAATTCATCGGTAAGCTTTTCGGCAGTGATCGGGGCATTTTCTCTGTACCACTTTGTCATGACTGTGTTCCCTTTTTTGTCTTGACGTGTACGGCCTTTCCTCAGGCCGGAAAAACATGCACTTTGCCGGGATCGAAGGTAAGAACGACCCGTTCGCCCGGTTCGACGAGGTCGCTTTCCTGCACGCTACGCCGGTCGGCCGTGACGAGAAAATCGCCAAGGCCGTCGACGCTGATCTGATATTCGGCAGAGGAGCCGAGGAAGATGCGGTGGGTGACCGTGCCGGCCAGCGCGCTGCCTTCATTGCCGGCGTGCCGCGACAGCGCGATCGCTTCCGGGCGCAGTGCCACGGTCGCAATGCCGGGTTTCCGGCCGGATCGCCGCTGACAGAGCCATGCCGTTCGACAGGCGCAGCGTCGATCCATCGGCCTCGACCGTCGCCTTGATACGGTTGGTCTTGCCGACGAAATCGGCGACAAACAGATCGGCGGGCTTGTCGTAGATTTCCTGCGGCGCTGCGCCATCTGGACGATGCGGCCGGCATTCATCACGCAGACCATGTCGCTCATCGACAGCGCCTCTTCCTGGTCGTGGGTCACGAGCACGAAGGTGATGCCGAGTTCGCGCTGCAGGGTCTGCAGCTCGATCTGCATGGCAGTGCGCAGCTTCTTGTCCAGCGCCGCCAGCGGCTCGTCCAGCAGAAGCACCGATGGTTTGTTGACGATGGCGCGGGCGAGCGCCACGCGCTGCTGCTGGCCGCCGGACATTTCATGGATGCGGCGCTTGTCAAAGCCGCCGAGACGCACCATCTCGAGCGCTTCGCCGAGCCCGCGCGCGAAATCTCTGAGCGCCGCCAGCTTCGGGCGCGCTCTGCTTCAGGCCATAGGCAACATTCTGCTCGACGTCGAAATGCGGGAAGAGCGCGTAGTGCTGGAACACCATGTTGACGGGGCGGCGATAGGGCGGCACGCCGTTCATCTCGCGGCCGTCGATCAGCACGGTGCCTTCGCTGGGCTGCTCGAAGCCGCCGATCATCCGTAGGCATGTGGTCTTGCCGCAGCCCGAAGGGCCAAGCAGCGCGACGAAGGCGCCCTTGCGGCACGGCAAGATTGATGTCCGATACGGCGGTCACGCTGCCATAACGCTTGGTGACCGAACGGAACTCGATGTCGTTCGCTGGAGCGGCTGTCACGTCTCAATTCCCCGCGGTTATTTTTAGAATACCGGACAATCCTGCGACTGCCCCGTTTCTCACCGTCTGCCATCAACCTATTCAAACAGGCTGTTTGCGGTATATACCCCGAAAGAGGTATTTCAAGACTTTCGCCGCTGTGGAAGGTGTATAGCCCGGAGGCAATTGCCGTTCTTTTTTGCAAGGTTGGCGGACTGCATGGGCATTGATCTGGAAGCATTGTTCAAAACGATCGGCCCGATGATCGGCGCGGCCGAAACAAGCGACGAAGAGGCAGGCGGCACTTTCCGCTCATTGATGAGGGCGCTGGTTGCGTTCGATTATGCCGTGGTCTTTGCCTATCAGGGAGAAGGAGCGACCGCTCGATCTCTACAGCACGTTCACTCCGGATGAGCATGTCGTCTTTGTCAGCCTTTATCAGGCCGGGCCATTTTTGCTTGATCCTTTCTACCACGCCGCGCGGGAGCCAAAACCCGGTGTGTGGCGCATGCGCGAACTCGCTCCGGATCGCTTTTTCTCCAGCGAATATTTTCGGAGCTATTACACACAGACCGGCCTTGCCGAGGAGATCGGCTTTTTCATCGTGTTGGAGGATGGCATCACGGTGGTTCTGTCGCTGATGCGCCAGGAAAAATCGGGCGCCTTTTCGGCGGCGGAGTTCGCTCTGGTGAAAAAGGCGGAGCCGATGGTCGCCGGACTGGTGCGCCACGCATGGCCAGACCTTGGCCGCCGGTTCGATGCTGCACTGAGGCAGGGCAAGGGGCGGACGCAAATCGGCCCACCCTGCAGCCGATCGGGTCTGGCGCAATCTCAACCTGACAGAGCGCGAAGCCTCGATCATCGAGCTTGTCCTGCAGGGGCATTCGTCGGAATCGATCGGCCTGCGGCTCGGCATCTCCACCGGAACCGTGAAGGTCCATCGCCGCAACGTCTATCGCAAGCTCGGCATTTCCTCGCAGACGCAGTTGCTGTCGATCTATCTGAAGAATCTGGAGCAGTAGCAAAACTTGGCAGCGGTCACCGCAAGGCCCGAAACGCGCGAGGAATTGCGGAAGCTCCTCGCCGCCCAGGACGGTTACGGGGGGTGTTGAAGGCGCTCGAGAATACAGTGCATCCGGGGATCGTAGAGGACACCGGCAGCGATCAAGAATTCGGCAAAACGCGACATTAGGGAGTGGCGTCGTTGGCAGTAGCCGGTGTCTGATGTCGGGTTGAGCCAGACTTGTCGAGGGCGCCCAGTGCAACCGTTGCCCGTCTCCTCGCGCGGTAGAGGTTGAACTGCTGGTCGGCGAGAACCCCGGCCAGGATCACCGCTCCCATCACTGCAAAATTAAGCGAGGACGGGATGCCGAGAAGATTGACCAGGTTTTGCAACTCCTGAAGCAGAACCGCGCCCAGCACCACGCCGATGATCGAGCCTTCTCCACCGCGCAGCGAGAAACCGCCGAGGACGGCAGCCGCGATGGCGTAGAGCTCGTAGAAATTGCCATGCGACGAGGGCTGTACCGATCGCGTGAACATGGCGAAATAGACAGCGGCAACAGCGGTCAGCGCGGCGCAGATGACATAGGCGGCGGTGATGACAAGACCGGTGCGGATGCCTGAATAGCGTGCCGCATCCTCATTCTTGCCGACTGCCTGCAAATGCCTGCCGAAGACGGAGCGGTGCAGCACGAACCAGCAGATGACGCCTATGATGATCATGGCAAAGAAGGAATGGGGAACGCCAAAGGAACGGCCGATCGTCAGCCATTCCAGCGTCGGATAGTTCGCGCCGAAGGGAAAGCCGGCCGTGGCTTCGCCGGTATAGCCGCGCGCGACGCCGCGATAGATCAGCAGGCCACACAGCGTCACCACGAAGGGCTGCATCCTGAGCTTTGTGATCAGCAGTCCATGCGCCAATCCGAGCAGCGTTCCGAGGACCAGAACGACGAGAATGGCGACCGGCCACGGTACGCCGAACTTGCCCACCATATCGACGAAGAGGACCCCGAGCAGCGCAATCATCGAACCGACCGACAGGTCTATACCCCCGGTCATGATGACGAAGCCCTGGCCGATAGCAAACAGCCCGAACAGGCCGATCAGGTTGGCGGTATTGCCAAGATTGATAGGCGAGAGGAAAAGCGGGTTTTGCAGATAGACCACCGCTCCCACCACGATGATCAGGACAGCCAGGCCGAGGTCTTTCTTGTGCATTGGTCTCTTTCCTAGTTTGCGCCGACGGCCAGGCTGAGCACATTGTGCTCGGAAAATTCCGGCCGCGACAGCGATCCGGCGACGACGCCTTCCCTCAACACCACGATGCGGTCTGATACGCCGATGACCTCTTCCATGTCGCTGGAGATCATCATCACCCCGACGCCTGCATCCGCCAGCGCGCGCATCAGCCGGTAGATTTCGACCTTGGAGGCGACGTCGATGCCGCGGGTGGGTTCGTCGAAGATGATCAGTGTCGGCCGCATGGAGAGCCACTTGCCGAGAACCACCTTTTGCTGGTTTCCGCCGGAGAGCTCGGCGGCGTCGCGCATGACATCGGTGGTTCTGATGCCAAGGTCTTTTCGCTGTTCCTCGGCACGCGCCCTGATCAGTCTTCCCGAGACGTAGCCCCTGGACGACACCGAGCCGAGATCGGCGAGGCAGATGTTTTCGCAGATAGGGCTTTCGAGGATGAGGCCGGTTCGCTTGCGATCTTCGGGCACCAGATAGACGCCGGCTTCGATGGCGTCATGCGGGGAGGCTGCGCGAAACGGCTTGCCCGCCAGCGTAACCTCGCCCTCGACAATCGCGTCGATGCCGAAAATGGCCTCCGCAAGTTCCGTCCGTCCCGCACCGACCAGTCCGGCCACGCCCAGGATTTCTCCGTCATGGAGATCGAATTCGACGAGGGACCTTGGCTTGGCGCGGGTTCTGACCGCCCTCAGGGACAGGATCGGCTTGCCGGGGGCGCGGGCTGGCGGCGCATAGAGGGAATTGAGGTCGCGCCCGATCATCATGCGGATCATGGCGTCATGGTTTATCTCGCGCTTGCCAAGCTCGCCGGCTGGCTTGCCATCACGCAGTACGAAGACCCGATCGGCACATGCCTCGATCTCGCTCAGACGGTGCGAAATGTAGATGACGGCGATGCCTTCGGCCTTGAGGCCGGCAATGACGGTCATCAGGGTTTTCGTTTCGGAAAGGGTAAGTGACGACGTAGGTTCATCCATGATGATGAGACGTGCCTGGATGGAGAGCGCCTTGGCGATTTCAAGCAATTGTCGTTCGGCGAGCGACAGGTCAGCGACCGGCGTTTCGGGCCTGAAACTGGCCCCGACGCGGCGCAGAAGCGGTTCGGCTGCGGCACGCATCGCCTTCACATCCAGCAGCCTGAGGAAGCCGGCGCGCTTTTCGCGCCCAAGGAACATGTTGGCTGCCACATCGAGATTGTCGAAGACGTTGAGTTCCTGATGGACGAAGGCGATCCCTGCGGATTGGGACTCGGTCACAGAAAAGCGCTCGTAGCGCACCTCGTCAATGACGATATGGCCTGAACTGGGCTGGATGACGCCGCCCAGGATTTTCATCAGCGTGGACTTTCCTGCGCCATTTTCTCCGATCAATGCCAGCACCTCGCCAGCCATGACGGTCATGGACACATTGGAAAGAGCCATCACGCCGGTATAGGCCTTTGAAATGTTCTCAAGCGCCAATAGGGGGCGTTCATGATCCTCTTTGCGCATCATATGTGTTGGCCATCTGATCTTGCTGCAACAGCGGTAATTCGGCTTTGGGTAATGCCTACAAGGGATAAGCGCACACCGGGCCGAACAAATGGCCCGAGCCCGGTGCGGCCGCGTTGACCGGGAGGAGTTTACCCGCCAATGCGCTCCTTGAGTTCCTTCTCGAAGGCATCAACATTGGCCTTGTCGATGACTTTCGTCGGAACAATAATGAGGCCGTCTGCCGGAACACCCGACTTGTCGCCTTCAAGATATTTCGCCATCAGGTGCATGCCCTGATACCCCCACTGGTAGGGATCCTGCACGACGGTGCCGGCGAAGTTTCCTTCGCGAACCGCGCCAAGCGTGATCGGATCCTCGTCAAAGGCGATGACCTTGATGGCGCCGAGCTTGCCCGCAGCCTGAAGGGCTTCGTAGATCTTGGGTGGGTTGTAGGAATAGAACCCCACCATGCAGGTGATGTCCGGATTGGCGGCAAGTACATCGTCGACGTTGGACCGTGCACGCGCAAAATCCACGTCGTCGCCGCGTACATCGACGAGTTCAATCTTTGAACCTTCCACAGCCTTGCGGAATCCGGCGATCCGCTCGATGGCGTTGTCGGCGCCCAGGAAGCCGACGAAGCCCATGCACTTTCCACCATCCGGCATTGCGGCCACTGCGATCTCACCCGCTTGTACGCCGGCCAACGTGTTGGAAGATCCGAGATAGGCGATGCGCTTGCTGGCAGGCGCGTCACTGTCGGTGGTGAAGAGCGGCACCTGTCCTGCAATACGATTGAAGGCATCGATGGAGTTCTTCGGGTCGGCCGACGAGATCATGATGGCATCGGTGCCCGCGGCGACAAGGTCATCCATCAGGGCGTTCTGCAGCGCAGCTGTTCCCTGCGCCGGGTAGCGGAACTGCAGTTCATAGCCCGGCAGTTCACCCTGGGCTTTGTTCACGCCGGCTTCGGCGAGCTTCCAGAAATCTGAGGCGGCATTCACGACGAAGGCCAACTGGGGTTTGTCCTGCGCTGCAGCGGGGCCAGCGAGGCCAGCGGCCACCATGGCGATGGAGACGGCAAAGTTCAGTTTCATTGTTCATCCTCCCATTTTTGAGAGCATGGCACGGCCATGCTCCAGCGTTACTGAATGGCCCCGCGGCAATGCGTTTGCCTGAGGGCGGTCGATATCCTTTGCTTCGGGCGTCGCCCGGACGGCCGCATGCGGATCGCCCGGTGCCGGCGTCGGATATTGCTTGCCTTACCCCGGGTACCAGACGAGGCGCGGATCATCGGGTGCCCGGACATAGGACCAGGCTTGCTCGATCAGGAGTTTGAGGTCGACGGCCGGACGCCAGCCCAGCCGCATGCGTGCCTTCGTGTTGTCGAGCCAGTTGCTGTGATAGGGCGTCGAAATTTCAACGATCGGCAGTCCGTACGCGGCGTTCAGCTCTGCCGCGACGCTGGCATAGTCCACCGGGATATCCATGGCGACGTTGAACAGTTCGCCACTGGCGACGGGATTGTCGAGCGCCAGAAGAATCGCGCTGACAAGATCGCTGACATGGACGAAATTGCGTTTGAGCGAGGCGCCCGTCGCATCGCGGAGCAACGGGACTGCGCTGGCCTCGGCGTGGCGGGCAATGTCTTCGTCCGTCAGGAATTCGCGCCATGCCGGTCCGCCGAACTGGTCGCGGAAGCTCAGCACATACCTGAAGTCGTCCTTCTCCATGATCCAGGGCGCCCGCAGGCAGCAGGCGTTGATGCCATACTGGATCCGGTACTGCTCGAGCATGACTTCCTCGATCACCTTGGTGAGCGCATAGCAGCCGGGATAGGCGCGCAGCGGCGAACTCTCGGTGATCGGCGCATCGTATCGATGGAAAATGTGTCCAACCGAACAGTCGCCACCGATCAGGACAAACTGCCTTGCCGTCCTCGAAGCACGGAAGGCCTCAAGCAGGTTGAACATGCCCTTGATGCCGACATCGATTGCCAGACCGGGCGATTCCTTGACCGCAGCCATGTGCAGCACATGGGTCACGCCCTCCATCGCAGCATGGACGGCGTCCGTATCCGACAGGGAACCGCGCATGATCTCGACATCGGCATGATCAATGATGCGGTTGTTGCAAAGCGCGCGCAGGGACCAGCCGGAAAACTTTTCGTCGGCCAGAAATTCCGGCAGGAAATTGCTTCCTACCTTGCCCGTTAGTCCAGTGACCAGAAGTTTCAATTTGCTTCCCCTAAGCGCCACAGGCACTTTGAAATCCAGGATATGGCCGCAGCCCTTGCAGGCAGCCGAGAGCGTCATGGCGCCGGAACGCCATGACGGGATTGCTTCGAAATCACCTTATTTGGGGGCGCAGAAACCCGGTTCTTCGCGCGTGCAGACATCCAGCCCGGTGTAGATCGTGTCTTCGACTTTCTCACCCTTGATCAGCTGGATCATCACATCCGGCGAGCGTTGCCCCATTTCGAAGGGGCGCTGGCCTATCTGGGCATGGCTGCGTCCTTCGTTGAAGGCCTGCACCTGCGGTGGAAGGGTGTCACCGGCGACGATGATCAGGTCATTGCTTTTCAGGCGATCCATGACCTGGTCAGTGACCTGGGCATAGGCTTGCGGTGCGAATTGTGCCCACCCGCCAATCAGAATGAAGGCGTCGAGGTCCGGTTTGGATGTGAAGACGTCGGCCATCTGTTGATTGGCAAGGTCGATCTGGTCATTGGTAAAGACCGGGCACCCTTCGATCTCGCTCCAGCCGCTTTGCCCTGTCAGGCGGTCGATACCCTTGGCGCCGGCGATGGTATCGCGGAAGCCGGCCGCGCGCGCGTTGATGTTGTCGGCGGCGACGTTGCCCAGTTGCAGGCAGACGGTCCCGCCCTTGGGCTTCAGCCGTGTGGCCTGTTCGGCCATCTTCACGCCCATCAGGTAGTTGTCGGTTCCCAGATAGGCCGAACGCAGCGCGCGGTCTGCTTCCGAGAGATCCGCGTCGACCGTCATGACCGGCATCTTCGGTGCAATTTCCTTGAGACGGTTGGCCATGGCCGCTGCGTTGGACGGCGAAATGGCGATCGCTGCCACGCCTTTGGCGATAAGGTCATCGACCAGCTGCACCTGCCCGGCCTCGTCGGCGCTCGATGCCGGGCCGGTGTACAGGCACTCATATTCCGAATCGGGATTGTTCTTCGCCCAGTCCTGGCAGCCCAGGTTGATCTGCTCGAAGAACGGGTTGTCCAGTCCCTTGACGACGATGGCCAAGGTCTTCTTGTCCTGCGCCTGTGCGGCAGACGCTGCCAGGACAACAAGGGCAGTGGCTGCAATATGATTTACGTACCTCAATTCAATGCACTCCTCCGTTGGGGGTTATCCGGCCGAGCGGGAAAAGTGTTTCCCAATCGTTCGCCAGAACCGTCTGCCGCCCTGTTCCTCCCATTGCGGCACACATGCGAGGCACAAACCCAAACCAGTCCGCGCCAATATTGATGATCATTGCAGTTGCAGATCTGATCATATTATGTGCTAATAACAGCACTTAATTAACGAAGCCGTCAAGCGGGAATTTCGTCGAAGTTGCGGACCGGGGAGGGATGCAGCAGGGGGGCAGGCCGCAGCCATGGCGCGACATCGCGCTGCGGCAGCCAACTCGAACCGGCAGGCGGGCAGAAAGGGAGGAACATGAGCGCGCTGAGACTTGAGGGAGTGAGCAAGCACTTTGGTGCAATCCACGCATTGAGCGATGTATCGCTTTCGATAGAGCCGGGAGAGGTCATCGGCCTGATGGGAGACAATGGAGCGGGCAAGTCCACCCTGGTGAAGGTCATCGCCGGAAATTTTGCGCCAAGCGCAGGCGAAATCTTCATCTCGGACAAAAGGGTTGAGTTCCACAAACCGCTCGATGCCCAGCGTGCCGGGATCGAGGTCGTCTATCAGGACCTTGCGATTTGCGACAACCTGTCGGCCGCCGCAAACGTTTTCCTTGGGCGCGAGCTGACCAGGCGGATCGGGCCGATCCAGATCCTCGACTACGCCCGCATGCGGGTCAGGGCCGGAGAACTGTTCGCGCGGCTCAAATCAGAAACCCGGCCGCGCGATCTGGTCAAGCGCATGTCGGGTGGCCAACGCCAGGCCGTGGCCATCGCCCGCGCCCTTCTCAGCGACGCGAAGATCGTCCTGATGGACGAACCCACCGCCGCAATTTCCGTGCGGCAGGTCGCGGAGGTCCTCAATCTCATTCGCTATCTGAGCGATCACGGGATTGCCGTGGTGCTGGTCAGCCATCGCATGCCGGACGTGTTTCAGGTCGCCGACAGGATCGCCGTGCTGCGCCGCGGCCGTCTGGTGGCCAGCAAACGGGCGGCGGATTCGTCGCCCGAAGAAGTCACCGGCCTTATCACGGGAGCAATCGAATTCGCATGAGCGACCAGGCAAAGAGAAACTCCGTGCCATCAGCACATTCGCTGGCTGACGTTATCGATCAGTCCGAACATCGCGGCCTGCTTTCGCGGCTGACCAGCCAGCAGACCTTCTGGGTCTTCATGGCTGCGATGCTGGCCTGCCTGGCTCTGTCGCTGCTGACAGACACATTCGCCACCGAGCGAAACCTGTTCAATGTCTCGCGCAACTTTGCCTTCGTGGCGATTATTGCTCTGGGCATGACCGCCGTGATCGCGTCCGGGGGCATCGATCTGTCGGTAGGGTCTACGGTCGTGCTGTCGTCCATGACCGTGGCCGTTCTGATGTCGGCGGGCATGCCGTTCTGGATCGGTATTCCGGCGGCACTGGGCGTCGCAATCCTGTTGGGGGCGGTAAACGGCGTACTGATCGCCTATGCCGGCATGCCGCCCTTCGTGGTGACGCTGGGCATGCTGTCGGTGGCGCGTTCGCTCGCCATGGTTCTGTCCAACAACAAGATGATCTACCAGTTCGGTCCGGATCACGACCTCCTGCTCGCGCTGGGCGGCGGTTCCACCCTTGGTCTGCCTAATCCGCTCATCGTCATGGCTCTTTTGGCCGGGACAACCGGATTCATCTTCAAATGGACACGCTGGGGTCAGCACCTTTTTGCGATGGGGGGCAACGAGAACGCAGCCAAGCTTACCGGAATTCCCGTGCGGCAGTTGAAGGTATCGGTCTATGTGTTCTCGGCGCTGACGGCCGGGATTACCGGGGTGCTGGAAGTCGGCTGGCTGGGTGGCGTCACGACCAATCTCGGTCAGGGCATGGAACTGTCGGTTATCGCGGCGGCTGTTATCGGCGGGGCCAATCTGGCCGGCGGCGTAGGCACGGCGTTTGGCGCGGTGGTGGGCGCGCTGCTGATCGAGGTGATCCGCAACAGTCTGATATTGCTTGGTATCAGCACCTTCTGGCAAGGCGCTTTCGTCGGTTCCTTCATTGTTATCGCGGTGGCCTTCGACCGGTTTCGCAGCATCCGCCAGCAGGGGTAAGGACGGCGACCCACCCTGCGAGGGGCCTTTTCAAGCCGTCACTTTCAAGCTGTCACTTTCAAGCTATCACTGGGCCGCCAGGGTAGCTTCGACATCGGCGATGCGCCGGCTGCCTGTCGATTGCCGTGCGATCAGTTCGCACTCGACCTTGATGCGGCTCGGATTGGTGTGCAGGCCGCCTGCCGTGTCGATCAGCAACTCCGCTGCCGTGCTGCCCATCTCGTACAGCGGCAGCACAAGGGTCGAAAGCGGAGGGTGCGTGTACTGCGCGATGTTGCGGTCATCGAAGCCGATCACGGCGACGTCGTCCGGTATTCGGACGCCGAGCTGCTTCAATGCATCGAAGCAGCCGACAGCCATCATATCATTGGCGCAGAAGATGGCATCGGGCGGATCATCCAGGGTCATCAACTCCAGCGTCATCTCATAGCCGGCCGATGGTTCCCAGTTGCCCGGGCGCACAAGCGCTGGATCAAAGGCGATGTCATTGCTGGCGAGTGCCTGCTTGTAGCCTTTGAGGCGGTCACGGGCTGCGTCCACACCCTGCTGGCCATTGATGAAACCGATACGGCGGCGGCCGGACTGAAGCAGGTGTTCGGTCGCGGTGCGGCCGCCCAGGAGGTCGCCGGGCAGAACGGAGTGATGCTCGCGATGCTCGTCGTAGCAGTTCACCAGAACGATGCTCAGATCGGCAAGCGCGGAGGGGATCTGCACGAGCCGGGTCAGGATCGTCCCGTAGATCAGGCCAAGAATGGGCAGTTTCTTCAGGCCGCCGATGATGTTGGTCTCAAGGTCCGCGTCGCCGTGGCTCACCACCATCAGCATGTTGATGCCGTATTCAAGCGCCTTGTCCCGGGCCCCCTCGAAGGCCAGTGACATCCAGGGGTCTGTGGAGGTTTCGTCGGCGACGAAAACGATCGTGGACTGCCCGCCTGGCGGTGCCTTGCTTCCCCTTCGAACAAAGCGGTAGCCGAGCGCCTGCGCTGCTTCCAGCACCCGGCCCCGGGTCGCGTCAGCAAGCCGAGCGCCCTTCGTTCCGCTGAGGACCAGTGAGACGGTGGCCTGGGAGACGCCCGCCGCGGCAGCAACATCCATCATTGTGGGGCGCCCCACACTCACCTGTCTCTTGGATTTTGACATGAACCGATCATTTCCCCGTAGCAAAAGACATCTGCCATGCGGCTGTGAGAAATTCAACGCCGTTGGCTTTTATGATTCAGCTGCCGAGCTTCTTCATACATCGCCTGTGATAATATTAAACCAATAAATGAAGTGAAATTGGAGAGGCTGATCGATGATATTAGCAGGTTTCAATCTTGGGCTGTGATGGCGCTAGGGCGGAGGACGGGGTGGAAGCAGGGCCCCTGGGCGGGAGCCCATCCGCATCGGTGGTTATACATGATTGCTGGTTTTCCGGCCCCTGAGCTTCCCCAACGCCTGCACGCCCCTGCCATCGCCAACATTCTGGTGCAGATCGGTTCCACGCCACGTCGGAAACAGTGCCAAATGATGGGGCAGTATCGACGTCAACCTTTCGCACGCCCTGCCGGATTCCTGGCATCCGCGCGATGGGGGTCGCCGGACTGACACCAAATTGCATCCTCTTCCGGCGTAGGACAGGAAGCTATCAATCACCGTTGCATTCCCTGAGGTGCGGGCAAGTTCTGTCAGACACGTTCAGACGACGGTCCCAACACATTCCACCAGCATCATTTGCTCAGGAGTGTCGGCGCCAGTTCCCCGGCGTCATACCGACGACAGTGGAGAAAACCCGGGTAAAATGGCTCTGGTCCGCAAAACCGCAGGCAATAGCCACATCGGCAAGGGGAGCGTTCGAAGCTCGAAGCAGTTCTCGGGCGCGATTGACGCGTTCCCGAATAAGCCATTGATAGGGTGTCAGCCCGGTCGTATCTCGAAAGGCGCGAATGAAGTAGCCGCGCGACAGATCGCAAGCCTGAGCGACGTCCAGGATCGAGATGTCACCTTCCAGGTTTTCGAGAAGGATGCTCTTTGCCAGATCTTCCTGCGAGCGTGAGAGGAGCCTTGTGCGGTTGGCAGTCGCGGACGGGCGCCCGCCGTAGCGTTGGACCACGTAAGTGCCGATCGCCGTCGCCATCTGGTCGACAAACAGCAGGCTCGCTTCATCCGGTCTCTCAAGAGCGGGGATTAGAGCGCGTGCAAGATTGGCAAGGACAACGTCCTTTGATGCAGTTTCAGCTGACAATGACGTAACGCCGGACAACTCGGCTTCATCCGCGATCTTGCCGAGCGAGGCAGTCGAAATTTCGAACAGCACGAAATCAAACGGGCTGCTCAGATCCGCTTTATAGTTTTCTGACAGGTCGCGGATGTAAATGGAATTTTCGGCGAAGTCGTGGGTGGTTGCGTGATGCTCGCGGAATATGCGCCGTCTGTGTCCGCCATGGGATGAAACTCCGACGACGAAGCCTCGATCGCTTGCCGGTGTCTTTACCTGATCGAGGATCAGATTGTTCGTTCCCTTGCGGAAGATCGCAAGGTCCGGTGCCGACAGGCTCTGGTTGATCGACAATTGCTTCAAGGCGCATCCGAACCCGTCTGTCACCTGTCCAGCGGCGGGTCTGTTTTTGCGGGTAGAAACAAGGACCAAGGTGCAGACCTTTCATCGTTCGGAATACCGGATGCGGGAGCTGGCTTATCGCCTTGCCTGCACTCCGGCCTCTGTTCGGGAAATCCGTCGAATCTTTCGACAAGGATGCTTTTGTGCAAGATAGTCCGTCTGGCTAGGTATAGAAACCACCAACGCGCGGGAATTGAATGGCCGTGTGTGCTGCCTGCGGCTAAATACCAGGTATCGATGATAGAAACCTATAGGTTCCTATTGTCGACAGCTAGCATAACATGATCGTGACAGATGTGAGCGAAGTATTGACGGCCTCCGAGAGAATTTCATCCTGTTTTGGAATAAGGCGACAAAATCGCTGACAATCCGGCCTCTTCTGCCGCGACGCTTTCCGTCGTCCATTTTGACCATTCCTATGAACAGGACGGCCATTCGGTCTTCCTCCCGCCGGACGATGCCTTTCTGGTTTTGTTATATCTTGTCGATGTCGATCATTCCGACCTCTGGCCGGACAGACCTCCGGACCCTGTCAGGAGGTATCCCAAGGGGTCGATGTGTCTGGTCAGCCTGAAGGATGGTGCCGCCATTTCGGTGCGCGGTCGTTTCGAGGCGCTCGCCTTCCACATTCCGCGCGCGCATCTTGCCGAGCTTGCGGAGGAAGCAAGGGAACCGTGTGTCGATGATCTTGCGACGTGCCGCGGGATATGACGACCACGTGATCCGAAACATCGGGGCAGCGCTCATGCCTATGTTCGACATGCCGGACGAGGTGAGGGACACCCTGTTGCCGCATGTCGGGCTGGCCTTCAACGCCCATCTTGCGCATCGCTACGGACGCTCGCCCGCCCAGCGTCTTTCGGTCACCGGCCTGCTGTCGCCGATGCAGGAGACACGTGTGAAGACGTATATCGCTGCGAATTTATGGGGTGACCCACCGATCGACGAGATTGCCGAAGCAACCGGTTTTTCGGTAGATGAACTTTGCTCCGGCTTTTTGGCGACCACCGGGCAGTCGGTTTTCGAATGGATTTCAGCGTCCCGCATCAGCAAGGCCCAAACCCAATTGGCAGGAACCGGTGACACCATCGCCCGCGTGGCCGCCACCTGTGGCTTTGCGGACGAGCCGACATTCGTCGAGAGCTTCAAGAAAGCGGTCGGCACCACGCCGGCCGACTGGCGCCTGCGCAACCGGCATTAAGACGTTTCACAACTCCGTGCACGGTTTGATCTCGCCACAGGCTTCTCTCAGAACCGTTTCCGGGTGCGGCTGCAAAAGCCGCACCCGGGTTGATCGCTCAGCCCTGGACGAAGGCGAGAAGGTCCGCATTCAGGACATCGGCATTGACTGTCAGCATGCCGTGCGAGAAGCCGGGATAGGTCTTCAGCGTGCCGTTTCTCAGACAGCTTGATCGCCTTGTGGGCAGAATCTGCGATCGGCACGATCTGGTCGTCCTCGCCATGCAGCACCAGGGTCGGTACGCTGATCGCCTTCAGGTCTTCGGTCTGGTCGGTCTCGGAGAAGGCCTTGATGCCGTCATAATGGGCCTTGGCGCCGCCCATCATGCCCTGACGCCACCAATTCTGGATGACGCCTTCATGCACTGTCGCACCGTCGCGATTGAAGCCGTAGAACGGACCAGCGGGAACGTCACGGAAGAACTGCGCGCGGTTGGCGGCAAGTGCCGAGCGGAAACCGTCGAAGACTTCCATCGGCAGGCCTTCCGGATTGGCAGCAGTCTTCAGCATCAAAGGCGGGACCGCAGAGACCAGAACGGCCTTGGCAACGCGGCCGGCCGGTTCGCCGTGCTTTGCCACATAGCGGGCAACTTCGCCGCCGCCTGTCGAATGGCCGATATGAACGGCATTCTTCAGGTCGAGCGCTTCGGCGACGGCAAAGGCGTCGGCGGCGTAGTGGTCCATGTCATGCCCGTCAGAGACTTGAGCAGAGCGGCCGTGGCCACGGCGGTCATGGGCAACGACGCGGAAGCCCTTCGAGAGGAAGAACAGCATCTGCGCATCCCAGTCGTCCGACGACAGCGGCCAGCCGTGATGGAAGACGATCGGCTGCGCATCCTTCGGACCCCAGTCCTTGTAGAAGATTTCGACACCGTCCGTGGTGGTAACAAAGCCCATGGTATTGTCTCCTTTGTTTGCTTGGGTGGTGGTTGCGGTGGATGATGCTGCGAGGGTGGCTTGCACCGGAAGTGCAATGCTTGCAGCAAGAACAGCCCCTGCCCGAAGGGCGTCGCGGCGGCTGATGGCGAAAACTTTGTCAATCATGTCGGCTCCTGAATGATGCGTTGTCTTGCGGCGTTGCGGCTGACTGTGAAACCATCTTGGCTCGGAGAGGCATCACGAACAATTGCAATAATTTTGTCTATTCTATTGCGAAATTCGCAATATTGGACATCGGGCTGCCACTGCCTCCGTTTGTCAGTTCCCCCTCCCGGGCTTGCTGATCGACAGCAAATGGCGCACGACGGGTTTTGCCGAGCCGGTATGCAATGCATGAACCTTGCTCTGCAGGTCTGCATCTGCATTCGAAACCCGCTTGTGCTGCCGCAGATGTTCTGCCCAGGATTCGACCATGAACCACTCGGTGATCTTTTCAGGATCGGCGGAGTCTTCCGTTACGCCCCAGCCATAGGCACCGTCGCGCCTTCGCTCCGAAGACATGTCGTTGAGGGCATGCAGGAACTTCGTGCGGTTGTGCTTCTCGACGTGGTAGTCGATCAGGATAAGCACAGGGCCGCGGTCGTGGGCGATCGGCTCGGCAGTGAGAGGTTCCGGCCAGTGATTGGATGGGACGAGGTCTGCCTCACCGGATGGAAGTTTGATCCGGTGCATGATGACACCGGCGACCAGCAAGCCGGCGGCCCCGATCAGGAGCGTACCGGAGACACCCGCCGCTTCCCCGATGGCACCCCATCCAAGACTGCCGGCTGTCATCGCACCATTGAAGACGGTCAGATAGACGGCAAGCCCGCGGCCGCGCACCCAGTTTGGCAGTACCGCCTGTGCTGCGCCATTGAGGGTGGTGAGCGCGGTGATCCATGCAGCACCGAGAAACAGGAGAACGACGATTGCCACCCATTGCGGCGGGGCGAGCGAGAGCGCCGCCATGACCAGTGCCGTGAGTGACAGCCGAGCCGAGAAGGAGGCTGTCTGAATCAAGGTGCTGACGCAGACGCGGCATTACAAGTGCGCCACCGATCGCGCCGGCCCCGACAGAGCCGAGCAGGAGCCCGTAAAAGCTTGCGTCACCGCCCAGGAGCTGACGGGCAACCAGCGGGAGTAGCGCCCAGACGGCGCTGGCGAAAGCAAAGAAGATCGCCGCCCGCAAGAGCACGACGTGAAGCGGCTTGCTGGACCGCGTGTACCTGAGCCCGGCACGGAACGCGCCAAAGAAGCCTTCTGAGAGTGCATCGTCGGCATTCCTTGCGCGCGGCCACCAGACCAGCGCCGCGATGACGAGAATATAGCTTGCAACGTCGACGCCGTAGGTTGCAGCTGCCCCGAATGCTGCCAGAAGCAGGCCACCGGCCGCCGGGCCGATCGATCGGGCGATATTGATGCCGAGCGAATTTAGGGCGACCGCGCCCTTCACATCCTCGCGTGGCACCAGTTCGGGCACGATGGCCTGCCATGTCGGGCCCATGAGGGCGGCGCCAACGCCACCCAGAAACGTCAGGCCGATCAGCGCACTCACCGACAGCATGTCCAGATAGGACAGAACCATCAGCGTGATGCTGACACTGGCAAGCAGCAACTGGATGGCGATCAGAAACTTGCGCCGGTCGAGGATATCGGAGAGGACGCCGGCCGGGATTGCCAAAAGGAAGATCGGCAATGTGGCCGCCGCTTGCACCAGTGCGACAGCCGCCGGTGCCGCCGAAAGATCGGTCATCAGCCAGGAACTGGCGACGTCGCGCATGAAGCTGCCGGTGTTGCCCAGAACCGTCGCTGCCCACAAGACAGCGAAGACAGGCTGGCGGAGCGGTGCGAAACTGCCGTTGGAGGGTTTGGCGGCGCTCATTTGTCCGCTCCCATGGTGAGGTCTAGGGCTGCGACGAGAACGAACGCGCCGGCCAGACCGAGATGTTCGAAGAAGGCGTTGGTCGCCATCATGCGCTCCATCCCGGAAGGCATTTCCCAGAACCGTAGCGCTATAAAGGTTGCAAGAAGCGTGAAAACAGCGAGCGACAGCGCGCCCACCCAGCGGAGGAAGCCTGACAGGATCATCGCGGACGCCGTGAGTTCGAACAGGATGACCGCGACGGCGAAGAATGGCGCGGGATGAAGACCGAAATGCTCCATCTCGGCCATCGCACCCTGGAAATCGAAGAGCTTGGTGAGTGGCCCCTGAATATAGGCAGCGCAAAGGGCAAGAAGCGCGAGGAACCGTGTGGCCGGCGCCGCTGCGAGACCTGCAACGAGGCGTCGGCTGCCCCTGATTGAAGAATGATCGATCATCTCTGCTCCTGTCATGTCGGCCGGTCAAACCGAGCGGCGCTGTTTCCGGGTGATGGAGCGATATTGGCGGTAAAGATGACCGCCAACAATTGCATCAATAATCAGGATTTAATTGCAATTATCGCAATAGTAGCCAAGCGGCTGTGTCGGGGTGGGCAGCCTGCGTTCGCCGCCCGCCCCCTCTATTCGGCATGATGCGCGTGCTTTCACACGGCCCAGCACGAGCAGCCGAGAGCACCGAAGAAGCCCTTGAGATCTGATATCGGCAGTTTCGATGTCCAGGCGCCGGCATGATCGTGACCATGCACGCCGCAGTCGCTGGCGCAGGCACATGTCGAGATTGCCGTCCGGCGAAGCGAGCGCTCCCCGGCCCCCTGCGGTTCACCCCAGGCAGCATAGCCGCCGAAGGTGCGCACGGGCGACCAGTCCGGCATTGCAGGCGGCACGTCGTTTTCATCGAGTGCCTTGAAGTCGCCGGCCCCGTAAACGATCTTTCCTCCGACCATGGTGAGGTCCGACGTCAGGAAGGTGATCTCGTCCTCGGCGCAGGAGAAGAAGTCCTTGTCCGGCACGACGAGATCAGCGAACTGGCCCTTCTCGATCCTTCCCTTCTTGCCTTCCTCATTCGAAAACCACGTGACCTTTTCCGTCCACATCCTGAGCGCCGTCTCGCGGTCGAGGCAGTTGGCGCGCGGGTAGAGCTGCATACCCCCGACGGTCTTGCCGGTGACCATCCAGGAGAGCGAAACCCAGGGATTGTAGGAGGCGACGCGTGTTGCATCGGTGCCGGCCGAAACGTGGACACCCTTGTCGAGCATTCGCTTGATCGGCGGCGTCGCCTCGGCAACGCCATGCCCGTAGCGTTCGACGAAATACTCGCCCTGATAGGCCATGCGGTGCTGGGTGGCGATCCCGCCGCCAAGAGCGGCAATCCGGTCTATGGAGCGATCAGAGATTGTCTCGGCATGGTCGAAGAACCAGTTGAGACCTTCGAGAGGAATATCCTTGTTGACCTTTTCGAAGACGTCGAGGGACCGGCTGATGGTCTCGTCATAGGTTGCGTGCATGCGCCATGGCCAGCGGTTTTCGGCGAGAACGCGGACCACCTCTTCGAGTTCTCCTTCCATCTCCGGCGCCATTTCGGGCCGGGGCTGACGGAAGTCCTCGAAATCCGCTGCGGAAAACACCAGCATTTCGCCCGCACCATTGTGGCGGAAATAGTCGTTGCCCTGTTTGTATTTGACCGATTGCGTCCAGTTGAGAAAGTCCTGCTTCTCTTCCTTCGGCTTCTGGGTAAAGAGATTGTAGGCGAGGCGAACAGTCAGCTGATCTTCGTCCGACAGCTTCTGGATGACTGCATAGTCATCAGGGTAGTTCTGGAAGCCGCCGCCCGCGTCGATCACACCGGTGATGCCGAGACGATTCAATTCCCGCATGAAGTGTCGGGTGGAGTTGACCTGATAGTCGAAGGGTAGCTTGGGCCCCTTCGACAAGGTGGAATAGAGAATGCCTGCGTTCGGCTTGGCCAGCAGCAGCCCCGTTGGATTGCCGTTGGCATCGCGGGTGATCTCGCCACCCGGCGGGTTTGGCGTATCCTTCGTGTAGCCGACGGCGCGGAGGGCTGCGCCGTTCAACAGCGCGCGGTCATAGAGGTGCAACAGGAAGACAGGCGTATCGGGTGCGATCGCGTTGATCTCGTCGATTGTCGGCAGACGCTTTTCCGCAAACTGGTGTTCGGTGAACCCACCGACGACACGGACCCACTGTGGCGCTGGCGTGATCGCCACCTGGCGTTTCAGCATGTCCATTGCATCGGCGAGAGAGCGGACACCGTCCCAGCGAAGTTCCATGTTGAAGTTCAGACCGCCCCGCACGACGTGGGTGTGGTTGTCGATCAAACCCGGCAGCACGCGCTTGCCCTTGAGATCGACGATCTTCGTGTCCGGCCCGGCGAGTGCCATGATCTCGCTGTCGGTCCCGACCTCCATGAACAGGCCATCCTTGATGGCGATCGCGGTGGCTTTCGGATTTGCGCGATCAAGCGTCGTGACCAAACCGTTGTGAAGGACGATGTCTGCGTGCATGGTATCGGCTCCGGTCTGAATGGGATCGGCCGCATTGGCCGGTGAGAACAGATTGGAAAAGGCGAGGCTCGATGCTGCGCCGAGGAATGTGCGGCGCGTCGTCATCAGCTTTTCCCGGATGTCAAATCGTCGCCCTGCGATGTCGTCCTGGCAACGTCAAGCCCGCCCTTCGGAAGGTGACCGAACATGTGCGGCTTGACCTGGTGAAGCCAGGAAACTGCAGCCGGTTCTCGGCTCCAGAGATGTTTTGCCAGGGGCACGATCTGTTCGCCGACGAGAATGCCGAGCAAGCCGATGAGAGCGATGACGGGCGGCGCCGGAGAGCGGACGTTGAGAAGTCCATAGATGACGCCGACGAGAAGGCCGACCGCAAGCGAGAGAAGATAGATTTTCATTCGGGCGTTCCTTGTCCCAAAACATTGCCCCACCAGGTGGACCCGGGTGGGGCTGTAGCAGATCAGATGGCGGCAGGGTTCGGGCCGATCCGCTTGCCATGGCTGACGCGCTCGGAACCGCCGTGAACATGGGTGACGGCATAGTCGATGCCCATGCCGTAGGCGCCGGAATGCTCTTTCACCAGCGACGTAACGGCATCGTAGGTTTCCTTGCGGGCCCAGTCGCGCTGCCATTCGAGAAGGACCTGCTGCCAGGTGACCGGAACGACGCCAGCCTGGACCATGCGGTCCATCGCATACTTGTGGGCGTCGACCGAGGTGCCGCCGGACGCATCTGCGACCATGTAGATCTCATAGTCGGTGTCGTGCATGCAGGAGAGCGCGAAGGTGGTGTTGCAGACTTCGGTCCAAAGGCCGGAGACGACGACCTTCTTGCGGCCATCGGCGGCATTCTTGGCAAGCGCATCCCGAACGTTCTGGTCGTCCCAGGAATTCATCGACGTCCGCTCGAGGATGTCATTGTCGGGAACGACGGCAAGAAGCTCCGGATAGGTATTGCCCGAAAAGCTGTCCGTTTCGACCGTGGTGATCGTGGTCGGGATACCGAAAATCTTGGCCGCCTTGGCAAGACCGACGACGTTGTTCTTCAACGTCTGACGGTCGATCGACTGAACGCCGAAGGCCATCTGGGGCTGCTGATCGATAAAGATGATCTGACTGTTCTGCGGGGTGAGGACCTGAAGCTTGCTGGACATCTCGTGGGTTCCTTTGATTGGGGTGAGGATAGGGTATGGGGCAGGCAGGGCGGCACGTCTTGAAAGTTATGCCGCCGTATTGTCGGAAAGCGACGTCAGGCAGCGAGCGGTGAGGCGACGAGTGGCGTCAGGCCAGCCTCGATCTGCTCGCGAAAAGGCTCGTATCGTGCCGGCAGTTTCAGGACCTCGCCCAGATTTGCCGTGTCTTCATCGCGGTCGAAACCGGGTTCGTTCGTGGCGATTTCGAACAGGACGCCGCCGGGGGTGCGGAAATAAATGGCCCAGAAATAATCGCGGTCGATGACAGGAGTGACCTGGTATCCCGTATCCATCAGGGCCTTGCGGACCTCGAGCTGCTTTGCGCGGTTCTCGACAGCAAAAGCGATGTGATGGACCGAGCCGGCGCCCTGCCTTGCGAAAGGCGTTTTCGGAAGGGCCTCGAGGTCGATCGTGTCCGCACCATTGCCGCCGGGCATGATGAAGCGGGTGACGTCGCCCTCTGTCTCGGCACGCTCATAACCCATGAAACCGAGCAGTTCGGACGTGGCAGCGGTGTCGTGCAGGCGGAACCTGGCACCGGTGAAACCCCTGATACCGACGCTTTCGTCTATGCCGGCGCCATTCCATGCCCGGCGACCGTCATTGTCTGTTTCGACAAGGGCGAAACCTTCGCCATCCGGTCCCTTGAAGAGCAGGCGGTCAGCACCGAAGGCCGTGTCTGCCTGGAGGTTGCCGGCTCCCTTTGCCGACAGGCGGTCCTGCCAGAAGGAGAGGGAACCCTTGGGCACGGCGAATTGCGTCTCGCTGACTTCGCCGACGCCGGCGCGGCCGCGCATCACATTGGGAAAAGGGAAGTAGGTCATGACGGAGCCGGGGGTGCCGGCCTCATCGCCGTAGTAGAGGTGGTAAACATTTGGGTCGTCGAAATTGACGGTCTTCTTGACGCGACGCAGGCCAAGCGTATCGGTGAAGAATGCGTTGTTCTGGCGGGCGTCGGATGCCATTGATGTGATGTGATGCAGTCCCTTGATGTCCTTGATCATCATACTTGCCTTCCGCGGCTGAGTTGTTTGTCTGGTGTGATTGAAAACCTACGACCATTGATCATCGGGCGGAATTGCAATAATAATTGGCATTGAATTGCGTCAGGTGAAATAATCAATGAACGACTACAAGCTGCTTCGAACCTTTCTCCTGGCCGCCGAAAAGCGGAACTTCGCGCAGGTCGCGCGCGAACTGGACATGACCCCCGCAGCCGTCACGCGGGCGATTGCGGCCCTGGAAGAAGATCTTGGCGTGCAACTCTTCGTGCGCACCACGCGCCAGGTGTCGCTGACGACCGATGGCGCGATCTTCGCGGCCCAGGTGCAGCCGGCGGTGCAGGCGCTCGACAACGCGCGCAAGGATGTGATGAATGCCCACAAGGCGGATCATGGCCGGCTGAGGATCAGTGCGCCCACCTGGTTCGGTCAGCAGGTCTTGCCCTCCATCCTGTCGTCCTTCAGGGAGCGCTACCCGAAAATCAGTTTTGAGATATCGCTAACGGACGGGCTGGTTGATATCGTCGATAGCGACTACGATCTGGCCATCCGCATATCCGCGGCCCCGTCGGACAAGTTCACGATCTGGCGCAAGATCAGTCCTGTGCGCCGTATCCTCGTCGCCGCGCCCGGCAGCCGGTTTTCAGCCATGCAGCATCCGAACGAGCTCCTTCCCGAAGATTGCCTGGCCTATAGCGGGGAGAGCAAGCGGGAGACCTGGACGCTTTCGGACGGCAGTAGCAGCGCCACGATTTCAGCCGGCCGTGCATTCAGCGCAAACAGTGGCGAAGTGCTGGCGAACATGGCTGCCGACGGTGCTGGGGTCGCCTTGCTGCCCAAGTTTCATGTGGCCGAACATTTGCGAACCGGTCGGCTCGTCCATGTCCTGCGGGAGTGGTCGCCGCCAGACCTGTGGCTGACGCTGTACTACCCCCCGTACCAGGCGCTGCCGCCCCGTATCGCTTCGTTCTCGAAGTTCTTCGAGCAACAGATCCCGGCGTACATCTCCGCAATCGAATGAAGTGTGTCTGTTTTTAGAAAGGTTTCCGAAAGGGCTATGGCTGTTCCCGACAGCTCTGGTTTTTCAACAGCTTCTTTTGGCCACGAAGAGTACCTCCAGCAAGACACTGATCTAGTGGAGTTTTCGAATTTTGACATTTGCTCCAAGCGTGATCCGCGAGCGGGTCAAACTGTCGAATTCATTTCTCTGGTTCGACGAGAGTTCCCTCAGGAGGGCGCGCGTACAATCCGCGGCGCGTGATGTCCATTGCGCAAATCACACTCCGATAAGGCAATTGACGCGCGGTGCAGCGCGGCAGTTGTCTTTGTGACGCATCTTCTGCTTTCAATGCCCTTGTTCCGCCGGTTCGCAGCAGTCGATCAGCTATCAGGCGATAGAAATTGCCGATAGCCGCGAGCGACAGGAAAGCCGTCTTTTCAGACGGCCCCTCAGCCGTGTTGGCTGTTCCATCCGCGGCGGGCGCGCCACAGGACAGTCGAATCCGCATATCCCAGAACCTCGGCAATGCGGGCCTTCTGAACATGGCCCTCGATCTGGGTGTTCGCGATCGCCTGTCGCGCATCGCGAACAAGGTTGCGCAGAGACGTGTTTTCATCTGAAAGACGTCGTTGGAGAGTGCGCACCGAGATCCGCAGCTCCGCTGCAATCGCCTGAAGCGTGATTGGCTTATGCCCGAGATAGATGCCGATCAGCGTGCGGACCTGATCCGTGATGCTGTCGGGAAACATGGTGTTGCTGATGAGTTCGACCACATGCCGTTCGACCACGGCCGAAAGGGCAGGGTCTTCGTGACGATAGAGGCGGGATGCATTCTGGCCGTCAACGATGATACGGTTGGCGGATTCGCCGAACTTCAGGGGGCAGCGAAAGATGCGCTCGAGAGGTGAACGATCTCGTGGCGCAAGATGCTCGAAATGGACTTCGAGCGGCTTCCAGCTCTGGGCGAAACACGACCGCACCAATTGGCAGGAAGCGGCAACGGAAAACTCGCTGTCCTGCCGCCTCGGCCACATGCGGTCATCTTCGAGCCTGTAGCTCCAGACGAGATTGCCGTTCTCCTCAAACACCCCGGAACTGGTCGTGCTTTGCACGGCGGTGACATATTTCGCCAGCCGCTCGAAGCCGGCCCGGATCGTGCCGGAAATCGAAAACAGGATGCCGATCGGCCCGATATCGCTCGGCTTGAGCAGGGTGCCCAGCCGGGCGCCGAGCGACGGCTCGTCGGCGATCAGGGCCGCGTGCTCGAAGATCTCGATGTAGCGGGCCATCGGGATCATGGCATAGGGATCGTCGAGCTGGCTGCGCAAGAGCCCGTGCGAGGCCAGGAGAAGGTCGGTCTTGCCGCTTCGCCGGTCGATTTGTTCGACGAGCGGAGCAAGAACGGAGGCCCGAATCGATGCAATTGCAGGCACTCGGCTGGTCAATTGCGGTGCAGATGCCATTTTCAGCGTCCTGATGTCCATTGCTGGCGCGAATTATCGATTCATTGGCATGAGTTGCAATTTCGGTGCCAAAATGTCGCGCCTACCCTCTTGACGAAAATCAAGCACAAGAGGGGTTCCCATGACATTGCAATCCATTGCGGATGGTCCAACCGACCGCCTGGCGAAGAATTCGGTCGGGCTTGCCCATATCGTCTTCTTCGTCGTCGCCGCAGCCGCGCCCTTGACTGCCGTGGTCGGTGCGACACCGGCGGCCTTCGCTTTCGGCAACGGCGCCGGCGTTCCCGGCGCCTTCGTGCTCGCCGGCATTCTCTATCTTCTGTTTTCGGTCGGCTTTACCGCCATGAGCCGCCACGTCGGCGGCGCCGGAGCCTTCTACACCTACATCACCCAGGGCATCGGCAAGCCGGCGGGTGTCGGTGGCGCCTTGATGGCGCTCGTGACCTATTTCGCCGTGCAGATCGCCGTCTACGGCCTCTTCGGCCTGTTCATGGCCGGCGCCATGGCACCGATCGCGGACCTGCCCTGGTGGGTCTGGTCCTTTGCGGCGCTTGTCGTCGTGCATATCTGCGGCCAGCGCAACATCGCCTTTTCCGGCGCCATCCTTGGCGTCTGCATGATCGCCGAGATCGCCATTCTGCTGCTGCTCGATATCGGCATCGTGGCGGCCGGCGGCGGGCCGGAAGGCTTTGGCTTCACCTCGTTTTCGCCGGCCACCGTCTTTGCGCCGGGCCTCGGTGTGTCACTGGTCTTTGTCGTCGGCTCCTACATCGGCTTCGAGGCAACCGCGATCTTCGGCGAAGAGGCCGAGAACCCGGAAAAGACCATTCCCCGCGCCACTTACGTCGCGGTGCTCCTGATCACCGTCTTCTACGCCTTCTCCACCTGGGCAATCGTTCAGTTCTATGGTCCGGCAGCGGTACAGCCGACGGCCGCAGCGGGTCTGGAGGGCTTCTATTTCACTGCCACCGACACCATTCTCGGCCCCTGGGCCTCTCAGGTGATGAACATCCTGCTGATCACCAGCCTGTTTGCCTGCGTGCTCTCCTTCCACAACACGCTGAACCGCTACTTCTTTGCGCTCGGTCGTGAAGGCCTCGCCTTCAAGCTGCTTGGCAAGGTGCATCCGATGCATGGCTCGCCCTATATTGCCGGCATGCTGCAGAGCGCTATTGCCGCTGTTGTTCTGGTGCTCTTCATCCTCGCCGGTGCCGATCCCTATACGGTCGTCTTCTCCTGGATGTCGGCGCTCGCGGTCATCGGAATCCTGATCGTGCAGATCCTTGTTTCGGTTGCCGTCATCCTTTTCTTCAGAAAGGTGAAGACGCGGCATGGTGTCTGGACGACGATGATTGCACCGGCGCTTGGCCTCCTCGGCCTGCTGGCTGCGCTGGGGCTGGTGATCGCCAACCTGTCGCTGCTCTCCGGGTCCGAAAGCCTTGTTGTCAAGGCCTTCCCCTATCTGATCGTGCTCGTCGGGCTCATCGGCGCGGCCTTCGCCATGCAGATCAGGAAGGCAAAGCCGGAACTCTATGCATCGCTTGGAAAGGCCTTCGAATGACCGCGCTCGACACTCTTCGTCCGGCAGACCGCCTGCTCGCCGCCGTCCTCGTCACCCTGACGGCCGCGACCATCCTGCTCGCCGCCGAAGCCCATGCCTTCTGCAATCTCTTCTGCATCCACGGCATGCCTGTCGTCGAGACCGAGATCTGCACAGGCCGCGCCTGACACGACCTGGGTGGCGCTGCCGCGCCACCCGAACCATCACCAACCCTTCTGCCTAAAGGACGTTCCCATGGACGCCGTCGTCGACACCACGTTCCACCACCCGCTCGACCCCTTGAGCCTTTCCGAAATCGCGGAGGCCGTCGCCATTCTCAAGGACGAGAAGACGCTTGCCGAGACCATCCGCTTCCCGATCATCCGCCTGGAGGAGCCGACCAAGGCCGAACTTGCCGCCTTCCGGGCTGATAAGCCGCTTCCCCGTCTGGCCTTCATCCTCTCGCTCGATATCTCCAGCGGCGCGACCTTCGAGAGCATCGTCGACCTGACGGCAAAGACCGTCGCCGATCACAAGCGCCTGGCCCATGACGAACTGCCCTATGGCCAACCGCCCGTCATGCTCTGCGAATTCGAGACGGTCGAGGCGACGGTGAAATCCGATCCGCGCTGGATCGAAGCGGTGAAGAAGCGCGGCATCACCGACGAGGACATTCCGCTCGTCCAGATCGACCCCTTCTCGTCGGGCTATTTCGGCCTGGAGTTCGAAAAGGGCCAGCGCATCGTGCGCGCCGTCTCCTACTGGCGCGAGGACTTGCGCGACAACGGCTATTCCCATCCGATCGAGGGCGTCGTTGCCGTGGTCGATCTGGTGAAGAACCAGGTGGTCGATCTTGTCGATGATGAGAAGATCATCCCGGTGCCGAAGAAGAAGCGCAATTACGGCCAGGAGGCCTTCCCGGAGACCCGGGCTGGCCTGAAACCCCTCGACATCGTTCAGCCGGAGGGGCCGAGCTTCACCGTCGACGGCTGGCAGGTCGAGTGGCAGAACTGGTCCTTCCGCGTCGGCTTCACCCCGCGCGAAGGCCTCGTTTTGCATGAACTCGGCATCAAGGATGGCGGCAAGATCCGCCCGATCGTCTTTCGCGCCTCGGTGACGGAAATGGTCGTGCCCTATGCCGACCCGACCGCGAACCACTTCTGGAAGAGCGCCTTCGACGCCGGCGAATATGGACTGGGGCGGCTTGCCAATTGCCTGGAACTCGGCTGCGACTGCCTCGGCCACATCCATTATTTCGACGTGCCCTCGGCCGATGATTTCGGCCAGCCGGTGGTGATGAAGAATGCCATCTGCATGCATGAGGAGGATTACGGCATCCTCTGGAAGCACTATGAATTCCGCAACGGCATCTTCGAGGTCCGCCGCTCGCGCCGCCTCGTCATCTCCTTCTTCGCGACCGTCGGAAACTATGACTATGGCTTCTACTGGTATCTCTACCAGGACGGCACGATCCAGCTCGAGGCCAAGCTGACCGGCATCATCCAGACGGCAGCCGTCGCGCCGGGCGAGACCTATCAATGGGGCGGCATGGTCGACGACAATCTCGGCGGCCCGACGCATCAGCATTTCTTCAATGCGCGCCTGCACATGGATGTCGATGGCGGCGGCAATACCGTCACCGAGCACGAATTCGTGCCCCGTCCCTGGGGTGACGACAATCCGTATGGCAATGTCTTCGATACGAAGACGAAGGTGCTGAAGCGCGAGCTGGATTCACCCGCGATCGCCAATGGCGAGACCGGGCGCTACTGGAAGGTGCAGAACCCGAACGTCAAGAATTCCGTCGGCAAGGCCCCGGGCTACAAGATGGTGGTCATGCCGAGCCCGCTGATGCTGGCGCAGGAAGGCTCGACGGTCGCCCAGCGCGGCGGCTTTGCCAAGAAGCATATCTGGGTGACGGCCTTCGATCCGGCGGAGAAATACGCCTCCGGCGATTATCCCAACGTCCATGCCGGCGGCGACGGCCTGCCGAAATATGTCGCCCAGAACCGCAATATCGAGAACGCCGATGTGGTTCTCTGGCACTCCTTCGGCCACACCCATGTCTGCAAGCCGGAGGATTTCCCGATCATGCCGGTCGAATATGCGGGCTTCACGCTGAAGCCGAACGGCTTCTTCGACGCCAATATCGCGATGGACCTGCCCGCAGACAAGAACGGCCACAGCCGCGACAACCGCGAGGCCGATTGCTGTGCGCCGAAGGCCGAGACGAAGAGTGGCTGCTGCCACTGAGGGTGCACCCTGAACCCACGAAGCGCGTGTCGATGCCACGCGCTTCATCGCTTTCTTTGCAGCCATGCCATTGATCAAGGCGTGGCTGGTGTCAGGGCGGCGCTTGCAGCGCGAAGGTCACCAAGGGATGAAATGCCGTGCCAGCCCTTCTTGAGACGCAACGGAACGGATCACAACCCAGCGACGAACACTCCCCAGACGTACGACGGCATGAGTTTGCCGACCCTGGTTGAGGGGAGCCCGTTGACCATGCGCTGGAGGACATCCAGAGCCGACGTCACATCAAGGCTATCTGGTTGTCGCCCACTATTGCATCAGCCGTAATTATGAACTGCGAAATGCAACCGTTCTCATGAACGACTGCTTGTTGCACCTTCGGGACACGGATTGGGAATGAACCCGTCCAGCCGTTTCGCAGGAGCAACACAATGAAACTCTATCATCATCCGCTTTCGGGTCACGCGCATCGGGCTTGCCTGATGGTCTCGCTGCTTGGCCTGCCGCACGAACTGGTTTTGGTCGATCTGAAAGCCGGCGCCCACAAGCAGCCGGATTTTCTGAAACTGAACCCGTTCGGCCAGGTTCCGGTGCTGGAGGACGACGGCGTGGTCGTTGCCGACAGCAATGCCATCCTCGTTTACCTTGCCAAGAAAGCAGGCCGCACCGACTGGCTTCCGGAAGACGCAGCAGGTGCCGCCGCTGTGCAGCGCTGGCTGTCGGTGGCCGCTGGCGAACTCGCCTACGGTCCGGCCGCCGCACGACTGGTCACCGTCTTCGGTGCCAAGTTCAATCCCGATGAAGTTATCGGCCGCGCCCATGTCCTGCTCGGTCGGCTCGAAAGCCACCTTGCCGATCGCCAATGGCTGGTGGGCAACGGTCCGACCATCGCCGATGTCGCGATCTACAGCTATGTGGCGCGGGCACCGGAAGGCAATGTCGATCTTTCCGCCTATCCGGCAGTGGACGTTTTTCTTCGTCGTGTCGAAGCCCTGCCAGGCTTTGTCCCATTCGTTAAGACGCCTGCGGGCCTTGCCGCCTGACGTCCGGATACGGGCGTGCGGCTGCGTGCGCCCGATTTTCTTGAGGGAGAAGAGACATGAGCGATACCCTGAAGACAATGCCTGTTTGGCACCAAGGCGAAACCTATCTTCAAGAAAAGGTCGGTGTCGTGGACCGCATGGCGACCGTCGGCCAGCGCGTCATTCGCGACTTCATGCCCGATCAGCACCGCGATTTCTATGCTCAACTGCCGTACATCGTGCTTGGCAGCGTAGACAGCCGCGGCGATGCCTGGGCAACCTTTCTTGAAGGACGCCCCGGCTTCATGTCATCGCCCTCGTCCACAATCCTTGATATCGCGGTACAAAACGATGCCAATGACCCCGCAAGCGAGGGGTTGGCCGAGGGTCAACCGATCGGTCTTCTTGGCATGGAGATGCACACGCGGCGCCGCAATCGCATGAACGGCATCGTTTCCCACGCATCGCAGGGTTTCCGGGTCGATGTCGACCAGAGTTTCGGAAACTGTCCCCGCTACATCCAGTTGCGCGATTTCGAGTTTGTCCGCGATCCGGGCATGCCGTTTGCAGGGACCGCCGAAGACCTTGTTGCGACTGGATGATGCGGCACGTTCGATGATCGCTGCGGCAGACACTTTTTTCGTGGCGTCCTACGCCGATCGCGAGGACCGGCGTCAGGTCGACGTGTCGCATCGTGGCGGCAAGGCGGGTTTCGTTCGTGTCGGTGAAGACGGCACGCTCACCATTCCCGATTTTGACGGCAACCTCTTCTTCAACACGCTCGGCAATATCGTCCTGAATGGCAAGGCCGGGCTTCTCTTTGTCGACTATGCAAGCGGCGACATGCTGCAGATGACCGGCGACGCCGAAGTCATTCTCGATTCGCCCGAGATCGCGGCCTTCCAGGGTGCCGAACGGCTTTGGACGTTCAAGGCCCGCCGGATCGTCCGTCGGCGCAATGCTTTGGCGCTGCGCTGGGTCTTCCGGGAAGACGGCTGGTCTCAGAACGCCCTGATGACCGGCGACTGGGCCCAGGCCGCCGACCGTCTGCAGGCCGCAACGCTGGCCACCCAGTGGCGCGGCCTCTCGGTGACGAAGATCGTCGATGAGAGTGCGTCAATCCGCTCGTTTCATCTTCAGCCCGACGATGGCGCAGGCTTGTTGCCGCACAGTGCCGGCCAGCATCTGCCGATCAGGGTCAGGATTCCCGGCTCTGACAAACCTGTTGTCCGGACTTACACGCTGTCCGCCGCGCCCTCCGACGGGGTTTACCGCATCAGCGTCAAGCGCGACGGTGCCGTTTCGCAATACCTCCATGATCATATCCTTGTCGGCGACACGATCGAGGCGCGGGCGCCGGCGGGCGAATTCACCATTGACGCCCGCGCCACCCGCCCAGCGGTGCTGCTTGCCGGCGGCGTCGGCATCACGCCGCTGCTCGCCATGCTGCGCCATGTCGTCTACGAGGGACTGCGCAAGCAGCGCATCCGGCCGGTCATCCTTTTCCATGCCGCGCGTTCCATGCGAGAGCGGCCGTTCGACCGGGAGATCGCCGAGCTCGTCCATGCAGGCCAGGGTGCTGTCAGGGTTATCCGCGTATTGAGCGACGCCGACGGGGCCAGGGACGGCATCGACTTCGATGCGATCGGCCGCATCGACATGGCGCTGCTCTCCCGCAACCTGCCGTTTGGCGATTTTGATTTCTATGTCTGTGGCCCGCCGCAGTTTACCCAGTCCCTCTATGACGGGCTGCGCGGTTTCAACATTGCAGACAGTCGTATCCACGCGGAATCCTTCGGCCCGTCCTCCCTGACGCGAAGGCTCGACGCCGGTGTCACCGCACCGGTGCGCCTGCCGCCTTCGACGAAGCCTGTGCCGGTCGCATTCATGGGGTCGCTGAAGGAGGCACGCTGGACGCCTGAGGCCGGCACCCTGTTGGAGCTTGCGGAAGCGCGCGGCCTGGAGCCGGCGTTCAGCTGCCGCGAAGGCACCTGCGGAACCTGCCGCACCCGGCTCACCAAGGGTGCGGTGACCTATATCAAGGAGCCGACAGCCGCGATCGGCGAAGGCGAGGTCCTGCTGTGCTGCGCGGTTCCGGCTGAGCAGGAGACTGATCAGGAAAACCGGATCCAGCTTGAACTTTGATGCGCTTGATTATTGCGTGTTCGCCCGTCGGCGGCCACCTGCTTGTCCCTCCAATCACAAGGAACTGAACCCATGTCCCGCCCGCCGCTTCCGCCGTTCGATCAACAGAGTGCCATCGAGAAGGTCCGCCTTGCCGAAGACGGCTGGAACAGCCGTGATGCCGCCAGGGTGGCACAGGCCTATACGCTCGACACGCGCTGGCGCAACCGCGCCGAATTCGTCACAAGCCGCGCCGAGGCGGAAGCCTTCCTGACGCGCAAATGGAACCGCGAACTGGACTACCGGCTGATCAAGGAGATCTGGGCCTTCCAGGGCAACCGCATCGCTGTTCGCTATGCCTATGAATACCACGACGACAGCGGCCAGTGGTTTCGCGCCTATGGCAACGAGAACTGGGAATTCGCCGAGGACGGGCTGATGCGGGCACGTCACGCCAGCATCAACGAACAGCCGATCAAGGAATCGGAACGCAAGTTCCTTTGGCCGCTGGGGCGTCGGCCGGACGATCATCCGGGCCTGAGCGATTTCGGCTTTTGAGGCCGGGCACTACGGCGTGTATTTTCAGGACGAAATGCCATGACTGGTTTCAAACTTGATGCGCGAGCACGATTGTCGATAGAACTGGCTCTGACCGCCACCAGCGGTGATGATGAACTGATGCGCCGTCTGAATGAGGACGCAAGGACGTGGGGAATGACCGGCGCGGAAATCGACATGGCCCGCAGCGGTTCGAGCTTCGACTTCCAGCTATCCAAGGCAATCGCTCTGGCGCTCGCACCCGACAGCGAACGCCGGGCTTGTGCCATGACCGCCGGTATCGATGCCACGGTCTGCGCGGAGATTGAAAAGATGGCGGCGCATTACCTGAGCATATACGGGTTGCAATTGGCTTAGGTCCCGGCTGCGGATCATCTTCTGATGCTCAATCCGATCTCCGACCGTCTTGCGAGACGTGTTTCGAGGTTGATACAAACTTATGCTTGATCGGCACGGGCGAATTGGGGGATGCGATGGATCGATGGCAGGCGATGAGGATCTTTGCAAAGGTCGCGGAAACCCAGAGCTTTGCCGAGACGGCGCGCCACATGCATATGAGCGCACCTGCCGTGACGCGGGCCGTAGCAGCCCTTGAAGACGTCATCGGCGCCCGTCTTTTCGTCCGCACCACGCGATCCGTCAAACTGACCGAGGCAGGGGCGCGATACTTCGACGACTGCCGCCGCATATTGGCGGATATCGCCGAGGCAGAAGCCGCAGCCGGCGGCTCCTATGCAACTCCAACCGGGACGCTGGCCATCACCGCCTCCATGCTGTTCGGGCAGATGTATGTGCTGCCGATCGTAACGGAATATCTGAAGGCCTATCCGGCCATGCACGCCAGGACGCTGTTCATCGACCGTCCCGTCAACATCATTGAAGAAGGGATCGATGTCGCGGTGCGCATCGGCCATCTCAGGGATTCCGGCTTCGCTGCGGTCAAGGTCGGCACGATCAGGCACGTCATTTGTGGATCCCCGCACTATCTCGAGACCAACGGCGTCCCGATGACGCCTGCGGATCTCAGGAACCATCGCATTGCGGCTTCGACGAGCGCCTGGGCTTCGCCGGAATGGCGCTTTGCGGACGATCATCGCGTAACGATCAACCCCGTCCTGCAGTGCAATACCAATGAAGCCGCGATTACACTGGCCCGCTCGGGCTGGGGATTGACCCGGGCTCTGCACTACCAGATCGGCCCGGCGCTGCTCGCGGGCGAGTTGCAGATCGTCCTCAGCGACTACGAGGAACCGCCGATCCCCATTCATATCCTTCACCCGGAGGGACGAAATGCACCCGCCAAGGTTCGCGCCTTTGTTGATATGGCAGCAGCGCGCCTTAGGGAAAACCGGTTGTTGAACTAAAACATGTCGCCGTTGCCACCATGAGGTGATCGTTGAGGAAGACACGTCCCTCCGGGATCCGATCGGCAGCACGTTGAGCCCGACTGATGTCCGATGAAAAGACGCGGGCTTGCAGGCCTCAAACGGTGTCATAGGCCATCGAAATGGCATTTTTCGCATTGCGACGGGAACCTTTACAGCCTGTTATTGCCCTGTGACGGTGCGGACAGACTGACCTTATGAAGAAATGAATAGCCTGGCGATTAAATCCCCGGATTTCCGCCTGATCTGGATATTGATGGCCTCGTCACCGTTGGAACAGCCGATCAGATCAACGAAGACACTTTCATTCTTCTCGATATTGCCAAGAAAAAAGACATCTCTTTGCACTACCGGTCTTCTGCTCTGGAAACCAGGACATCGAGCGCGCGGTCCGCAACAGACTGGAATTCTGCAAAATAGAAAAGGCCGGCGCCGTTGAACTCCTGAGAGGTGCTGGGAGAAAATTCGAAGGATCGTATCGGCTCGACGTCGATCATGGGCATGCCCCAATAGGCAGCAATGCGGCCGTTGCGCATATCTGCGGCGGTCTTTGCAAGGTGCCTGTATTCGAATGGCGGCCCCTGCGGCCTGGGTAGGGTCACCCGCGCGATGGAATGATTGCGGCCTTCGATTTCCCGGTGAACGAAGGCCGAGATCAACTCGACCCGCCCGATGGTCCGGCCCGCGACGGACAGGTCGTGTGTCGTCGAGGTCTGGGTGCGCGATACAGGCACGATCCCGGACTGTATGGTCAGAATATCGTTCGCCTTGACCTCGCTGAAGCGAGCGGCCGTGAGCGATGTCGCGCAGATGGCCGCATAGGCCTCCGCTCCATCGGCGGTGCGGAAATCGGCATTGTCCATGCCAAGATCGCGCGCCAGCATCAGCCAGTGCCGGTGGCCGAGTTCCTTCATCAGCCAGGTTTCCGACAGACCCTGCGGGGTGAGGTGCGGCATGCCGACCAGCAGGTGAGGCTCCAGCGCGCGTGCCATGAGATCGCGGCTCGAGGGTGTGTGCGAGATCGATGTCCGGAAAGCGAGGTTCATCTTTTATCCGTTCGCCGCTTGTTTCAGCGGGCGCCGGATCTGCTGTAGCCGCGTTGCCAGATGATCCACCACATAGTCGGCATCCTTGCCGACGGCGAGGAAGCGGCCGGATCCCCAGGTCCAGAGCCAGGGCAGGCCGAGCACGTAGACGCCCTCGACACCGGTCACGCCGCGGCGCTGGACCGGATAGCCGGTGCCGTCAAAGATGGGCAGGCCGACATAGGACCAGTCAGGCGTAAAGCCCGTTGCCCAGATGACGGATGTGATGCCTTCCGCGTCGAGGTCGAGTTCGGTCGTTTCACTTTCCGGCTCCCAAAGCGGGAGGTATGGGCTGCCGGCCGGCGCCTCGATGCCCTTTTCCGCAATATGGCGATCGATGAGGGCATTGATGCCGTTATAGACACGGTCGGCGCCATCGAGATTGCTTTTGAGATTGGGCTCGAACAGCATCTTGCCCATGGAAACGCCGGTCATGCGGCCATAAAGGGCCATGCCCTCAAGCGCGAATTTTCGAAGGTCGATGTCGCGCCCACCATCGCGGCCGGTCAGGTAGTGGTTGGTGTCGTGCTTCTTTTTCGCCATGCCGTCATGGGCGATGGTGATGTCGTATTGACCGATATCCGCCAGCCAGTCGACAACGTCGCGGCCCCGGTAGAAACGGGCGCAGCGCGGGGCATTGCCGGTCACCATATGCACCTTGCGGCCGGCCAGATGCAGGTCTTCGGCGATCTGGCAGCCGGACTGGCCGGACCCGACGACGATGACGCCGCCCGGCGGGAGTTGCGCGGGGTTGCGGTAATCGGCCGTATGGATCTGCGTGATGTGATCGGGGAGCCGCTCTGCGGCACGCGGCACGAAGGGCTGGCTGTAGAGGCTGGTGGCGAGAATGACGCTGTCGGCGGTCACGGTGCCGGCTGTCGATTCAATGCGGAAGCCATCGCCTTCTTTCTCCAGCGCAGTCACGCTGGTGCCTTCGAAGACCGGCGCATCGACCTTTTTGACGAAGCGGTCGACATAGGCAAGGATCTCCTCCTTGACCATGAAGCCATGCGGATCGGGCCCGTCATAGGGATGGTCGGGAAGCTGGCATTGCCAGTTCGGCGTCACCAGGCAGAAGGCATCCCAGCGCTCGTTCTTCCATTTGTGGGCGACGGTCTTCTTCTCGAAGACGACGTGGTCGATGCCATGGTGCCGGAGGTAATGGCTGGCGGAAAGACCGGCCTGTCCGCCACCGACGACGACGGCACTATAATGGGGCTTCGGGGACTTGGTCACAGGATGTCCTTTCACAGGATAAAGGTCTCGCAACGGATGCGGGCATCCGCGTGCTCCAGGAATGGGGCTGCGGCGGTTTCGATGCGGGCGAGCTGGTCGTTGGCGGCGGAGCAGGCGAATCCGTATTTTGCCGCGACCCTGTCGCTGGCGATGGTGAGCGCCTTTCGGCTGCGGTCGACAAAGTCCGCGACGGGATAACTTTCGCCTTCCGTGAAGAAATCTCGGATGATCAGCGAGGGTGAATAACAGGTCTCTTCCTGGCCATCGGGCCAGGTGATGACAAAACGCATCTCAGGCATGAATTGCCTCCTTCAATCGTGTGTAAGTGGAAAGATGAGCCTCGGCGACGCGGCGCCAGCTGAACCGGCCCGCAACCTCAAGGCCGCCGGCGATGATGCGGTCGCGGATCAGGGGCACCAATGACAGAGCCATGGCCTCCGCAATGGACGCGGGGTGCCGGGGATCGCACCAGATGGCGTCATCTCTGGAGAGATATTCGGTGAACGGTGCGATTGACGAGACGATGGCGGGAACGCCGCTCGCCAATGCCTCCAGCACGACCAGCCCGAACCCCTCCTTCAGCGACGGAAAGACCAGCGCATCGGCAAGCCGGTAAAGGTTCGGCATGTCATTGTCCGAGACGGCGCCGATGATGTGGACGGCGGATGCATCCGCGCGCAGCGTGCGAAGGTGCGACTGAAACTCTTCCTGGTAATCGCGATGATCCAGCAGCGACACGCCGCCGGCGATGACCAGCTGCGCATCCGGCTTGACGGCGCGCAACTGCCGGAAGGCTTCGAGAATGCCAAGCGTGTTCTTGCGGGCTTCGATTCCACCGATGCTGAGGAAGACTGGTCCGGCATGAAGTCCGATCCGGTCATGCAATTCGGTCTGCTCGCCACTCCAGGCCGGGGCAAACCGCTGTGTATCGACACCATTGCCGACGACCGTGGAGTGGATACCGCGGGTGTCGCGCAGGGCCTGCTGCCACAGGGCGCTGACGGTCAGAAAGGCATCAGCCCGATCGATCGACCGGTCCTGCAGCGCCATCAGGTGCGGGTCGGCGAAGTTGTCGATGTGATGGACGGTACGCACGAAGGAGGAGATGCGGCCGCGCTCCTTCAGCGTCGCCAGTGCATTCCCCGAAATGCCGTCATGGGCGTGGAAAACATCGAAAGCGCAGGTGCCTGTCCGTTCGAAATGGCTGACGTAGTCGGCAATGCGTTGCTCGACCATATCAGTCATGTCCGAATGGGCAGGGGATACGGGAAAGCAGGCTGTGCCGCAGGCGGGCTCACGAAAGAAGCCGGACCCCTTCGCATCGGGCGCATGCAGGGTGACGTCATGGCCAAGCGCCGTCAGTGCCTCGGAAAGCTGCATGGCATGCACGACGCCGCCGCGTGGATTGGTGGAATGGGTGAGCATGGCGATGCGCAATGGTCTTGGCATATCGGGCCATGTCACCTGGGGCTGGGTCATCGCGAATGCTCCGCCGGGCCAAGCTGCATCAGGGGTGTTGTCGCGTGATCGCGAATGACCATGCGCCGGGCGCCATCGGTGATCGCAACAGTGCTTCCGGCCGATACGGTGCCAATGGCGGCGGCCGTGATGTCGCGGTCGGCAAAACGGCCAAGCACCGCCTCGACACTCTCAGGCGCGACCGACAGCAGATAGCCGAAGCTCGGGAAGGTCGAGAGCCAACGGTCGAGATTGACGCCTTCGGGCAGGGGAATCGCCGTCACATCGATATCGATGCCGACGCCTGAACATTCCGCCAGCATGATCGCCGTGCCAACGATGCCGCCCTGGCTGATGTCCTTTGCGGCAAGGCAAAGCCCCGCCTCGGCTATCTGCGGCAGGATGTCGAGATCGCCGCGCAGCCGTTCGGGTGGCGCATCGGTTGCGGCTTCCCAATTGTCGAAGGGCGCGCGGTAGCGGCCGCGATGATCGACGGCAGCGACCAGAATGTCGCCGGGGCGGGCGTCAAAACTGGTCAGCAGGCGCTTGGCCCGCCCGACAATGGCAACCGACAACTGGCCCCGGTCGGTGCGGATATTGGTGTGACCGCCGACGATCGGCACGCCATAGGCCTCTGCCGCCGCCCGCATGCCATCGAGAACCGGGGCGACACCCGCTTCGCCATCGGCCCAGACGGCATCGACCACGGCGGTCGGCCTGCCGCCCATGGCAACGACGTCGGATATGTTGACCATGACGCCGCACCAGCCGGCAAACCAGGGATCGGCGGCGACGAAGGCATTCATGAAGCCTTCGATGGCAAACAGCAGATAGCCGTCGCCATCGGGCAGGGCGGCGCAGTCGTCCCCCACGGGCACGGACTTGTCCTTGACGCCGAGCCGCGCGGTGACGCTGCCGATATCGTGTTTGGCAGCGATGCCGCTGCTTGCGCGCAGCATTTGCGGCGAGCGTGCCGAGGTCGACATCCGCCATGATCAAGCCGCCCGTTTGGCGAGCGCCACGAAACCCGCCTCCGGCGTGATGCAGGGTGGATACCAGGCGAGATCCGCCTTCATGCGCAGATGCGGTTTGCCGTAGATCTCGAATTCCTCGACGACATCCCAGTGCAGGCGGCGAAAGAGCAGGCCGTTCTGGCACCTGCACATTGGCGAGAAACGTATGGCAGCCCATGCGCATTGGCAGAGGAGACGGCAAGCCGGATCAGCGTGGCGCCAAGCGCACCGATCTTGCGGAAATCCTCGTGCACCGCAAGGCGCGACCCCCACCAGAGGCCAGGCTTTTCCTCGTGAATGCGCACTGTGCCGACCAGCCTGTCGGCGGCCACGCCGAGCATGGAGAGCGCAACGATGGGCGTGGCATAGTCATCGATGGCGTCCCGGTCGTCTGTCTCAAAGATCTGCTGCTCGCGGCAGAAAACCTGCCTGCGAAGGGCATGGGCCTCGTCGCGCTCCCAGGCGGATGTGGCAAACTTCACCTGGTATTCGCTGGTGCGGAAGGGCGAGAACGGTTCGATGATCATTTCGTCAGCATCCTCTCATAGGTGGAAAGGGCCGAGCAGGCGCCGCATTTGCCGCAGCCGGCCTTGATATCGACGGCCTTCAGGCCGCTTTCGACGAGCAGTTTCGACGAGCGGGCCGAGGATCGAGTGCATGAAGTCGGGCTTTGGCGTCGGATGGCTTTCGAGCGGCGTGCCCGAGATCGGCACGAAGGGCACGACGAAGGGATAGACGCCGATCGCGACGAGCTTCTCGCAGATGTCGAGGATCGCTTCGCGCGTGTCGCCAAGGCCGGCGAGGATATAGGTGGAAACCTGGCCGCGCCCGAACACCGTCGACCGCCGCCTCGAAGGAGGCCATGTATTTCTCGATGCCGCACCTGCGCCTTGCCCGGCATGATGCGGGCGCGGATTTCCGGCGTCACCACTTCCAGATGCATGCCGAGCGCATCGACGCCGGCCTCCTTCATCCGGGAAAACCAGATGTCGTCTTCCGGCGGTTCGCACTGCGCCTGAATGGGAAGATCGACTGCGGCCTTGATGGCACGCGCGCTCTCGGCCAGCACGGCGGCGCCGCGATCGTCGCCCTTCGGCGTGCCCGTGGTCATCACCATATGCTTGACGCCATCGAGCTCGACGGCGGCCTTGGCGACTTCGGCCAGCTGCGCCGGCGTCTTGTGGGCCGACCGTGCGGCCGGCCGCCAGCGACTGGCCGATGGCGCAGAACTGACAGGTCTTCGTCCGGCTCTGGTAGCGGATGCAGGTCTGCAGCACGGTGGTGGCGAGCACGTCGCGTCCGTGCAGCACGGCGATCTGCGAATAGGGAATGCCGTCGGCCGTCGAGCGCTCGTAGAATTTCGGCCGCAGCGGAAAGGAGACTTCGCCGATGCACCAGGCCGTCGCGGCTGACGCGGCTGTTTGCCGCTTCATCCGGCTTTTCGACAAGATAGGGGCTTTCGAAGGCGGGCGCGGTGTGAACCGGCACCATCACCGTCATGCCGTCGATGGTCAGCGCCTTGTGATCGGAGGGGCCGGCGCCGCCGCGGCGGCTTTCGTGGCCGGCCTTGGGATCAACGAGTCTGGCGCCGAACGACTGCAACTCGTTGATCAGCGTTTCCGTCGACAAGCTGGGGTCTGTTGCTCCATCGGTGTTGCTCCCTGTCGGTGCGGTGTCGAGGTTGGGATGGGCTGCGACCATCGGGTTTGCCGGGCGATCGTCGATGACGAGATGCAGCAGTTCGGGCCGCGCATAGTGGCCGACGGAATCCATCATCCGCTTGCGCTTGAGGATCAGGCTCATGTCGAGATCGGCAATCAGGATGCCTTCGCCCTCGGTCGATGGCGGCTGCGAGATGCTTGCCCTCGGGCGAGATGATCGCCGTCATGCAGCCGCCGCGCAGGGCCTTCTGCAAACCTTCATCCGGCGTGATCGACCGGATCTGCTCGTCGGTCAGCCAGCCGGTGGCATTGACGACGAAACAGCCGCTTTCCAGCGCATGGTGACGGATCGTCACTTCGATCTGGTCGGCGAAGATCGGCCCGACCAGCGAGCCCGGAAACTGCGCGACATGGATTTCCTCGTGCTGGGCCATCAGCGCGTAGCGGGCGAGCGGATTGTAATGCTCCCAGCAGGCCAGCGCGCCGATGCGGCCGATCTTGCTGTCGACGACCTTGAGGCCGGACGCCATCGCCCTGGCCCCAGATCATCCGCTCATGGAAGGTCGGCGTGATCTTGCGCCGCTTGAGAACGAGGGCGCCATCCGCATCGAAGACGAGCTGCGTGTTGTAGAGCGTGCCATGATCCCGCTCGTTGACGCCAAGCGCGACGACGATGCCATGTTCGCGGGCGGCTGCCGCCACCGCGTCGGTCGCAGCACTTGGAACCGTAACCGCTTCCTCGTAGAGCCGCAGATGCTCGCGGCCGGAGAGAACCGGGGGCAGGACGAAGGAAAAATAGGGATACCAGGGGACGAATGTCTCCGGGAAAACGATCAGTTCGGCGCCCTTGCCGGCGGCCTCGCGGATCGTTTCCAGCACGCGGGCCAGCGTCCTGTCGCGGGAGGTGAGATCCGGCGCGATCTGTGCGGCGGCGGCCCGGACGGTCCTGCTTTTCTCCATGACGAGTTCCTTGAATTGAGGTGAAGGAGGCGGAGCGGACCCCGCCTTCCGAACGCGCGCTTGAGCGCGGGGGCGTCGGTCAGAGCGTCCAGGTGTCGAGAATGACAGCGCCGGCGCGGCGGTGGATCAGCATGAGATCGAGAACGTCGAGCGGGCTGATGGGCGTGATGCCGGGGATCAACGACGGCTCACCATGGCCGTAGAGGGCCTGCAGGGCGAAACGGCAGGCATAGACCTTGCCGCCTTCTTCCAGAAAACCCTTGATCTGGTTGTTGAAGTTGAGATGTCCCGGGAAGGCTTCGGAGCCGAGTTTGGGGAAGCCGCGCTGGATGCCGAGCGTGACGCCGGGGCCGTAGAGCAGGATCGACGTATCATAGCCCTTGCGCTTGAGGCGCTTGGCCTGAAGCAGGTTGACGAGGCCGATCGAGCCTTCGAAGGCGACGGTGTGGAAGGTGATGAGGGCTTTTTCGCCTTCATTGGCCTGGACGTCTTCAAAGACCTTTTCTTCGTAGTCGACGAAGAAGTCTCCATCGGCGTGGGCCGGTGCGGTGATTGCGGGCATGAATGGCTCCTGTTTCGAGGTCGGCCCAGCTGACGGGCCACTACCATTCAATTGCAAAGGCTGTGCCAGACCGAGTTCTGCCTAAAATCCGATCAAAAGGGAGGGTTTAGCATTCAATGTTGCAGTCAATTGATGGCAATGAAAAAATGCAGCGCTAAACACCGGGCAAATCGCTGCCAAACGCATAGGCGCATTGTTCGACTTTGTGTGCAGTCAATGTACGATCATGTCGCCTTCGACCAATGGCTGGCCGGACTCCATTTCCGGGGAATAATCACCTTTTCGCGTGACAGGCGAGGAGAGCAACAATATACAGTCAATATCCACCATTGATGAGTTTTCATGAAAACCTGGTTTCCCGATCTCTCCCGCAGCAGCGGTCCGCGCTATATGGCGATCGCCGACGTCATCCAGATGGACCTGAAGAGCGGAAAGCTTCTGGTCGGTGACCGGTTGCCGCCGCAGCGAGAACTGGCGAAACAGCTTGCCATCGATTTCACCACCGTGGCGCGCGGCTATGTCGAGGCGCAGAAGCGCGGCCTTGTGGCCACCCATGTCGGACGGGGAACCTTTGTCACCGGCGGGCCGGAAAAGGAGCGTCGGGGTTTCGTCTCGAGCGCCGCCGTGGATGCAAGGCGCACCTCCGTCGTCGATTTTTCCATGAACATGCCGCCGGAGCCTGACGATCCCGATCTTCTGGCACGCATGCAGGAAGGGCTCTCCGCCGTCGCGACCAATATGATTCCGCTGTTGCGCTATCAGGGTTTCGGCGGGGCAGGGATGGACAAGGAAGCCGCAGCATCCTGGCTCAGTCGCCGCGGTCTGGTTCCCTCGCAGGAACGCATCTTCGTGACGCCGGGCGCCCATCCGGCTCTGCTGGCGATTTTCGGGCTTCTGGCAAAGCCCGGTGAAATGGTGCTTTCGGAAAACATCACCTATCCCGGCATGCGATCGATTGCGGCTCAACTCCGCCTCAACCTGAGGGGACTGCCCATGGATGCGGAGGGCATCATCCCCGCGGCCTTTGCCGAGGTCTGCAAAACCGCCAAGCCGAAGGCGCTGTATCTCAATCCGACGCTGCAAAACCCGATGACGCTGACGATCCCGGAAAAGCGGCGCGAGGAAATCTGTGCGGTCGCCCGCAAGTATCACGTTCCGATCGTCGAGGACGATGCCTACGGCTTTATCCCGCTGCACAGCCCGGCACCACTTGCGGCCATGGCGCCGGATCTCACCTGGCATATCGGCGGATTGGCAAAATGCATCGGCGCCGGACTGCGGCTTGCCTATGTCGTCGTGCCCGACACCAAGGCAGCCTGGCCTTTTGTCAGCGCCATGCGGGCGGCAAGCGTCATGGCATCGCCCCTGTCCGCCGCTCTTGCCACGCGCTGGATCGAGGATGGCACGGCCGACAGTATCCTGCGTTTCATTCGCACCGAGGCCGCCGCGCGCCAGTCACTCGTTGCCGAAGTGTTGCCGGCGGGCAGCTACAAGAGCGACCCCATCAGCTTCAATATCTGGCTTCCGCTCACGAACGGCTGGACGCGCTCGACCTTCGGCACGCAGATGCGGTCATCCGGCATCGGCGTCGTCGCCAGTGATGCCTTCACTGTCGACGGGGTGGCCGAGGAAGCCGTTCGCGTTTGCCTCGGAGGGCCGATCCGTCGCGAGACACTCAAGGGCGCGCTGGAATTCATGGGCCATGCACTCGAGGGCTCCCCCGAAATGGCCGGCACGTTCTTCTGATGGCCTGACCGGAACGGCCCCGCGCTTCCCCGCTCGGGGTGGCGTCATTGCCCCGGGGTATGCAACGGCAGTGTTGACGGCTCTTTGGCCTCATGGTCCGCAGATCTAGGCCGTACATAGTCACGGTCGATCCGCCCTTCTTCAGCCTTGTAGAAATACTGACTGTTGACCAGCCAGCCCTTGAGCGGCCGAAGCGGCACGAGACATGCCAGCAGGACGAGCGGCAGGGATGTAAAGAGGTGAACCCAGACCGATGGCTCGTAGGCGACCTCGATCCAGCATGCCACGGCGACGGCAGGAACGCAGGTAAAGCAGATGACGAAGAATGCCGGTCCGTCGGCCGGGTCGGCGAACCCGAAGTCGAGACCGCAGACCTCGCATTGCGGCTTCAGTGCCAGAAAGCCATCGAAGATATGGCCCTGTCCGCAACGGGGGCACAGCCCGCGAATACCCGTTCGTGCGGGAGGAAGGGGAGCCCATTCAGTTGTCATCATAGTTCCGATCAATGTAGGTATTTGATGCTTTATTGTATGCATACATTGAAGCATTCATTTTGACCATGGTCATTTTCGTCGCATGGGTTTCGGGAAAGGCGTTGGCCCACCGATCATTCTTTGAATGGTCGAGACAAGCGAAAGTTCCAATTTTCATCACGTTTCCGTGCGGGCCAAGCCGCATTCTCGTGCTGGCAATCATCTTTCAATCTGCAGTCAATTTGCCTGAAGCAAATCTTGTTCATGCAGGTCTGCCGCGAATACCGGGTGCCAGTCGCCAACGGCCCTCCGATCGACCAACAGACATGGTTCTTCTGCTTTCATGCTGTCACGATCCGTATTAAAGCTGTCGCCCGCCAACAGAATCGAGGATGGCACAATGAACCCCATGAATATCGGCGATATTGCATCCTGGCTTATTGCCCAGGGTCTGAAGGGCTCGTCCGAGATGGAAATCCTCGACGGCTTTTGTGAACGCTGCCGCAAACATGAGTTGCCGATTGACCGCGCGCTGGCGCTGATCGACACGCTGCACCCCGTCTATGAGGGGCGCGCTTTCCAGTGGGACGGGATTGCGCGAGAGCATCGCGTCTTCGAATATGGCCCGGCCGTCGACGGCATGGAGGCCGACAACTGGATGCGTTCGGCCTTTCATCACCTGCGTAGCACCGGTGGCGAAGAGGTTCGCAGACGGATCGGCTTCGGCGAACCGGCCGATTTCTTCATGCTCGACACGCTGCTCGCTGCCGGCCACAAAGACTATGTGGCAATGATCCATCGGTTTGCCGAGGAAAGCCACATCGGTGAGATGGATTGCTTCTATTCGCACTGGGCGACGACGGCGCCGGACGGGTTTTCCGAGGATGGCCTGTTTGCTTTGCGCAAGCTCGTGCCGGTTCTGGCGCTGGCGATCAAGTCGGCTTCGCTGGCACGGATTTCGCGGACAATTGCCGAGGTCTATCTCGGCGAGGACGCGGCGAAACAGGTCCTCGAAGGTCGCATCAGCCGCGGCAAGGCGGAGCGGATCTCCGCCGCGCTGTGGTTTTCCGATCTGCAGAACTACACGCGGATTTCCGACAGCCTGCCGCCGGACGAGATCATTCCGTTTCTGAACGATTACGCCGATGCGGTGATTTCCTCCATTCATGAGGCCGGCGGAAACGTGCTGAAGCTGATTGGCGATGGCACGCTGGCGATCTTCAAGTCGGAAGAGGCCGAGGAAGCCTGTGGTCGCGCGCTTCGCGCCGAGTTTCTGCTGCGTGAGAAGCTTGTGGACCTCAATGCCCGGCGCCATGCCGAAGGACGTCCGGTGACCGAAGTCTATCTCGGACTGCATATCGGGGACGTCTTCTACGGCAATATCGGTTCGCACGACCGGCTCGACTTCACCGTCATCGGTCCGGCCGTCAACGAGGTCAGCCGTATCGCCTCGCTGTGTCGGTTCGTCGATCGCAGCATCGTCATGTCGTCGAGCTTCGTTTCGGCCGCCCCGCCGCCCCGCGATAGCGAAATGGTGTCGATCGGTCGCTATGCGCTGCGCGGCGTCAAGAAGGCGCAGGAACTGTTCACCCTGCTGCCGCTGGAAATTGAAGAGGTCTGAGCAGATCAGGCCCTCTTTCCGCGATCATTTCGGCGCAATAGGCGCCGGAATGATCAGCACCTTTGAGACCCTATGCCGAGACAAAGGAGCGAGCCATTGGCGTTTCGGCGAGCGACAGGGATGTCGATGCTGAAAAAGCCTGGCCGACCCCGATCAGGATCGGTTCTTCCAGGCCGATAGCCTCCACGGCTGCCGGCAATTGTGCGAGCGTTCCCGCCCAACGCTGCTCGTTGCAGCGACTGACCGCCGATACGACGATCGCGGGGGTGGAGGCCGGCATTCCGTTGTTGCGCAATGCCTGCTCGATCAGGCCTGCCATACGCCCGCCCATGTAGAAGACCGTCGTCTGGTTCGCATCTGCGAGGCTCTTCCAATCGAGCTTGTCGGGAAGATCGCCATGCCGGGAATGTCCGGTGACAAAGCGGACCTGTTGGGCATGATCCCTATGGGTCAGGGAGATGCCGAGGGCGGCTGCCATGGCGATTGCCGCGGTGATCCCGGGAACCACGTCGACGGCAATGCCCTCGCGCCGAAGCCGCTCGATCTCCTCGCCGGCCCTCCCGAAAATCATCGGATCGCCTGATTTCAGACGCACCACCCGTTTCCCGGCCCGGGCAAAGGCGATCATCATCTCGTTGATATCTTCCTGCCGACAACTCTCCCGACCACCCCGCTTTCCCACCAGCATGCGCTTTGCTTCACGGCGTGCGAGTTCAAGAACCTCCTGTGAGACAAGATCGTCGAACAGAATGACGTCAGCGGCCTGCAGGGCGCGCATCGCCTTCAGCGTGAGCAGTTCCGCATCGCCGGGGCCGGCGCCAACCAGGGTAACGCGCCCGCTTGCCGGTGCATGGGCGATGATCGATGCATCGGACAGAAGCGCCGCGCGGTCTGTCGCTTTGGGCGGTTGCATGGTGGCAAATGTTCGATCGACGAAGCGCTCCCAGAAGGTGCGGCGTCCTGGACCGGGAGCCAGTCGGGCATTGACCTCCTTGCGGATATCCTGGGCAAGGCCGGCCCAGTCCTTCAGCGACGCGGGCAGCAGCGTCTCGATCCGGCGGCGGATCGCCTGGGCCAATATCGGGGCCGCACCGTCGGTCGAAACGGCGACGATAATCGGCGAGCGATTGACGATCGAGCCGAACTGGAACTGGCAGAAGGCCGGTTTATCGATGACGTTGACGGGAACGCCGGCGGCCTTTGCCGCGCAGTAAAAGGCCCTTGCCTCTTCGTCCGTTTCGCAATCGGCCAGCGCCATGGCGGCATTGTCGAAAATACCGATATGCCAGGGATGTGCATGGAGACATGCCGCAGGCGGTGATGTGCCATCCCGAATTGCAGCGCCGCGCAGGAGGCCTGCCATCGTTTCCCCCAGCGCGTCTTCTGTGCAGTAGATGTGCACCTGTGCACCGGCCGCCATCAGAAGCTCTGCCTTCCATGCAGCGCCGTCGGAGCCGCCGGCAACAACAACCCTCTTGTCGGCTAGATCCCAGAAGACCGGCAGCTTTGCGAGGCTGGAAATGCGCTCCGGGCTGTCACTCTGCTGCGATGACCGCGTTCGTATCGATTGTGGTCGCATCGAGAATCCTCCTGATTTCCGGGCGGCAGGAACCGCAATTGCTTCCTGCACCGAGTTTTGTGCCGATCGCGTCCACCGTGGCGCAGCCATTTCGGGCGGCCGTCGCGATCTGATTGACGCCGACGCCGAAGCAGGAGCAGACGGTTGCACCGGGGTCCGGTCGGTCGGCCGACGGACGGCCGGCAACAATTGCATTGCGCCTGTGGCTGTCCGGCTGGGCCTGGCCCAGTTGCGCGACGATCCAGTTGCGCGAGACGGACACCGGCGTGCGAGCGACGAACATTGCACAGACCAGCCGGTTCTCGACAAAGAAGGCAAGCCTCGTATCGCCGCCATGGTGATCGGCATAGCCGGACAGGTCGGCATTCTTCGCGATGGCAAAACTCCGTCTTGCCCAGGTTTCCCAATCCTCGATCGGCTCATCGAAAGCCAGTTCAATGCGAAACCCGCCATCGGTCTTCGCCAGTGCCCAATAGGTGGCATCGCCGCACACGGGCTTTTGCGCACTCACCGCAAAGGCATGGGCGCCTGCGGCGTAGCGCGCCATCGATACAGCCACATGCTTGAGGGCCGGCTGGCCGGACACGGGATCGGTAACAGGCGGGATCAGCGCATCAACACGGGCAAGCGAGGCCGTTTCCCCCGTCCAGTGCATCGGCACGAAGACGGAACCCCGGCTTTGGCGGGCAGATAGAAGCGCTCGCACGAGGACTCGCGCTCCATTTCCGGCACGAAGCTCGACCAGATCGGCATGGGTGATATTGCGGTTGGCCGCGTCGAGCGGATGGATTTCGGCAAAGGGTTCGGCGATGTGGGCAGACAGGCGGGCGCTTTTGCCTGTGCGCGTCATGGTGTGCCAATGGTCGCGAATGCGGCCGGTGTTCAGAACGAGCGGAAAGTCCACGTCCGTGCGGTGGCTGCTGCCGGCCGGTGTCGCGATGAAGCGGGCCTTGCCATCGCTGTGATAGAAGCGGCCATCTGCGAAAAACCGGGTATCCTGCGAAGGCTGGCCCTTTGGCTGCGGCCATTGGAAGGGCTCCATCGCATCATAAGCGCCTTCGTTGTCTTCGCCATGGGCGCTGATATCGAAATCCCGCTCGCCGCCGTTTTCGAAGCCGGAAAGGCTTGCATGTTCGGCAAAGATTCCGGCTGCATTTTCATAGGGAAAGGCATGAGAAAAGCCCATGCGCCGCGCCACCTCGGTCATCTGCCACCAGTCCGGCCTGGTCTGTCCCGGAGAGGGGAGAAAGGCTCGCTGGCGCGAAATGCGGCGCTCGGAATTCGTCACGGTGCCGGATTTTTCGCCCCAGCCGGTGGCCGGCAGCAGCACATGGGCGAGGCGCGTCGTGTCGGTGTGGCTTTCGATATCGGAGACAACCACGAAGGGGCATGGCGCGATGGCCGCCTTCACCGCGGTCGGCATCCGGCATGGAGACGACCGGATTGGTCGCCATGATCCACAGCGCCTTGATGCGCCCGTCGGCGACGGCCTCGAACATGTCGACGGCCTTGAGACCTGGTTTGGTCGGCGATGCGCGGTGCATTCCAGAAGCGCTGGACGCGCTCGCGGTGATCGGGTTTTCGAGCGCCATATGGGCGGCCAGCATGTTGGCAAGCCCGCCGACCTCGCGCCCGCCCATGGCATTGGGCTGGCCGGTCAGCGAGAACGGTCCCATGCCGGGGCGGCCGATGCGGCCGGTCGCCAGATGGCAATTGATGATGGCGTTGACCTTGTCGGTGCCGCTGGACGACTGGTTGACGCCCTGGCTGTAGCAGGTGACGACCTTTGCGGTCGCTGGCGAACAGTCTCGAAGAACTGACCGGATCTGCATGGCCGGCAGGCCGGTCGCGTCCATGCAGATCCGCCATGCGAGCGATAGGCGCCGGCATAAGCCTCGGCAAAGCCCTGCGTGTGGCTGGCGATATAGCTCTGGTCGACAGCGACCGTGTCGCGACCAGATGCGCGAGCAGGCCGTTGAACAGGGCCACATCGCCATCCGGGCTGATGGACAGGTGCAGATCGGCGATGTCGGCGGTCGCGGTGCGGCGCGGATCGATCACCACGACCTTCATGCCGGGTCGCTGCGCCTTGGCGGCCGCGATGCGCTGGTAAAGCACCGGATGGCACCAGGCGAGGTTGGAGCCGACGAGCACGACCAGATCGGCAAGCTCGAGATCCTCATAGGTGCCCGGGCACCGTGTCCGAGCCGAAGGCGCGGCGATGGCCGGCGACCGAGGAGGCCATGCAGAGCCGCGAATTGGTGTCGATATTGGCCGAGCCGATGAAGCCCTTCATCAGCTTGTTGGCGACGTAATAGTCCTCGGTCAGCAACTGGCCGGAGACATAGAAGGCGACGGCAGTCCGGGCCATGTCTTGCGATGTGCGTCGGAGAATGTTGCGGCGACCAGATCGAGGGCTGCGTCCCAGCTCGCACCGGGCGACCGGCGATCTGCGGGGTCAAGCAGGCGGCCCTCGAGATCGAGCGTCTCGCCCAGCGCCGAGCCCTTGGAGCACAGCCGGCCGAAATTGGCCGGATGCTCCGGATCGCCGCGCGACGCTGACCGTGCCGTCTTCGTCGACGTCGGGCGAGCACGCCGCAGCCGACGCCGCAATAGGGGCAGGTGGTGCGGGTTTCAGAGGTCATGCTGCGGCATCGTCGGGCCGGAGGAGCTGACACGCGACATTCATCCTGATTACTCCGCCGCGACCAGCTGTCGATCGTCCAGCAGGATGGACAGGTGCCCATCGTCGTTGCGCAGGGAGATGGTCTTCACCTCGCCTTCATCGGCGCCCAGTGCCTTGCCGGTTTCGAGCGAAATCACCCAGTTGTGCAGCGGGCAGGTGACGGATGCGCCATGGACGATGCCTTGGCTGCAGCGGGCCGCCCTTGTGCGGGCAGTGATCGTCGATGGCGAAGACCTCATTTTCGCCGGTGCGGAAGACGGCGATCGTCATGCCCGCGGTGTCTTGACGCAGCGCGCGCCGCGCAGCGGGATATCGTCGATGTGGCCGATGTCGATCCAGTTCATGCTTGCATCCGCCGTTCATCTCCGCAGCCTCGGCATAGCCGATACTCGCCATCGGCTGTGAACTCGTGCTTGTCCTTGCCCGAAACGCGCTCCGACCAGGGATCGACCTGCGCGAATTTCTGGGAAAAGACGAAGCGGTCGTAATAGGCGCGCCGCTTTTCGGCATCGCTCAATGATCTGGCGGCGGATCTCGTCGTGGCCGATGCGCTTCGCCCATTTGTAGATGCGCTCGAGATAGCGGCCCTGCTCGCGATACATCTGGGTCAGCGCCACGATATGCTCGAGCGCCTCGTCCTCGGTCTTCACCAGGCCCAGAACATCGGTACCCTTGATGTCGAGGCCGGCGGCGCCGGCGAAATGGATCTCGAAGCCGCTGTCGACGCAGATCACGCCGATATCCTTGCAGGTCGCTTCGGCGCAGTTGCGCGGACAGCCGGAGACGGCCAGCTTCAGCTTGGCCGGCGTCCACGAGCCCCACATGAACTTTTCGATGCGGATGCCGAGCCCGGTCGAATCCTGCGTGCCGAAGCGGCACCAGTCGGAGCCGACGCAGGTCTTCACGGTGCGCAGGCCCTTGGCATAGGCCTGGCCGGAGACCAAGCCGGCCTTGCCGAGATCGGCCCAGACGGCGGGCAGGTCTTCCTTCTCGATGCCGAGCAGGTCGATGCGCTGGCCGCCGGTGACCTTGACCGTCGGGATTTCGAACTTGTCGACGACATCGGCGATGGCGCGCAGCTCGGCTGGCGATTGGTCATGCCGCCCCACATGCGCGGCACGACCGAATAGGTGCCGTCCTTCTGGATATTGGCGTGGACGCGCTCGTTGATGAAGCGCGACTGGTAGTCGTCGGCATATTCGTCCGGCCAGTCGCAGACGAGGTAGTAGTTGAGCGCCGGGCGGCATTTGGCGCAGCCGCAGGAGGTCTTCCACTCCAGTTCCTGCATCACGGCCGGAATGGTCTTCAGCCCCTTGGCCTTGATCAGGCGGCGCACGTCGTCATGGCCGAGCTCGGTGCAGGTGCACATCGGCTGACGGCCGCCGGATTGTAGCTGTCGCCCAGCGTCAGCGCCATCAGCTGCTCGACGAGCCCGGTGCAGGAGCCGCAGGAGGCGGATGCCTTGGTGTGGGCGCGCACATCATCGAGCGAGGTCAGGCCCTTGGCCGTGATCGTGCCGGTGATCTTGCCCTTGCAGACGCCGTTGCAGCCGCAGATTTCTGCATCATCCGGCAAGGCTGCAACGGCCGCCATAGGGTCCAGCGGGGTGCCCCCCTGGTAGGACTGGCCGAAGATCAGCGTGTCGCGCATCTGCGAGATGTCGGTCCCGCGCTTCATCAGGTCGAAGAACCACGAGCCATCGGCGGTCTCGCCGTAGAGCACGGCGCCGATGATCCTGTTGTCCTTGAGGACCAGGCGCTTGTAGATGCCGGCCGTCGCATCGCGCAGCACGATCTCCTCGCGGTCCGTCGCCTTCGGCGAAATCGCCGGCAGAGAAGAGATTGATGCCGGTGACCTTGAGCTTGGTGTTGACGACGGAGCCGTGATATTCGCTGGCGCCGCCCGGTCAGGCGATCGGCGAGAACGCGGGCCATCTCATAGAGCGGCGCGACAAGGCCGTAGCAGGTGCCGCGATGTTCGGCGCATTCGCCGAGCGCAAAGACGTTGGGGTCGGAGGTCAGCATGCCGTCGTCGACGACGATGCCGCGGTTGACGGCAAGGCCGGCGTCCTTGGCGAGGGCTGACGCCGGGCGAATGCCGACGGCCATGACCACGATGTCGCCGGTGATGACGCGGCCATCGTCCAGCTCGATGCCCTCGACCTTGTCTAGCCCGAGGATCTGCTTTGGTATTGGCCTTGGTGATGATCTCGATGCCGCGTTCGGTCAGCGCCTTTTCAAGCAGATAGCCTGCGGCCGGGTCGAGCTGGCGCTCCATCAGCGTCGGCATCAGGTGGAGGACCGTGACGTCCATGCCCTGGCGCTTCAGGCCGGCAGCCGCTTCCAGCCCGAGCAGGCCGCCGCCGATGACGATGGCGCGGCCCTTGCCTTGCGCGATCATCAGCATGGTGTCGACGTCGTCGAGATCGCGATAGGTGCAGCACGCCGGGCAGTTGTGGCCGGGAACCGGGATGATGAAGGGCAGCGAGCCGGTGGCGATGACCAGCTTGTCGTAGGGTACCGTGATGCCGTTGGCGGAGGTGACCGTCTTTGCGTGCGCGGTCGATCGCGGTGACCTTGGCGCCCTTGTAGCAGCGTGACGCCATGCTGCGATGTACCAGTCGTCGCCGTGGATGACGATGTCGTCGATAGGTCTTCTCGCCCGACAGCACCGGCGAGAGCATGATGCGGTCATAGTTGACGCGCGGTTCGGCGTTGAAGATCGTGACGTCGTAGAGGCCGGCAGCCTTTTCGAACAGTTCTTCCAGCATGCGCCCCGGCGCCATGCCATTGCCGATGATGACGAGTTTTTGCGTCATGGTGCTCACTCCGCTGCCTCGACGAAGCGGTGGCGTTCGTAGAGGAACTTCAGCACGGCCTCGCGGGATTTGAGGTAGGTGCGGTCGGCGGCCAGCTCGAGGCGGTTGCGCGGCCGCGGCGAGCGGCACATCAAGCACCTCGCCGATCTGGGCGGCCGGACCGTTGGTCATCATCACGATGCGGTCGGAGAGCAGCACGGCCTCGTCGACGTCATGGGTGATCATGATCATCGTGTTGCCGAGCCGGCTGTGGATCTCCATCACCGCATCCTGCAGATGGGCGCGGGTCAGGGCGTCGAGCGCGCCGAACGGCTCGTCGAGCAGCAGGATCTTCGGCTCCATGGCCAGCGCCCGGGCAATGCCGACGCGCTGCTTCATGCCGCCGGAGATTTCCGCCGGGCGCTTGTCCTTGGCATGGGCCATCTGCACGAGGTCGAGATTGTGCATGATCCAGTCGTGCCGTTCGGCGCTTGGTCTTCGCTGCCGGCAGAAGACCTTGTTGACGGCGAGATTGACGTTGTCGTAGACGGTCAGCCAGGGCAGCAGCGAGTGGTTCTGGAAGACGACGGCGCGTTCCGGGCCGGGTGCATTGACCTCGTCGTTTTCGAGCAGGACGGCGCCGGCGGAGACCCGCGTCAGGCCGGCGATCAGGTTGAGCAAGGTCGACTTGCCGCAGCCGGAATGGCCGATGATCGAGACGAACTCGCCCTTGTCGATGGTCGAGGCTGATGTCCTTGCAGCACCTCGGTCGTCGTGCCGCCGCGTTCGAAAGTCTTGTCGACGTGGTCGATCTTGAGATAGGCGGTCATGGGTTCGTCTCCTCAGTTCGTCGGCGTGCCGCGGGTGACGATGGTGCCGAGCAGGCCGACCAGCCGGTCGAGCACGAAGCCGACCACGCCGATATAGACGAGCGCCACGATGATGTCGGAGAGGCGCGAGGAGTTCCACGCATCCCAGATGAAGAAGCCGATGCCGACGCCGCCGGTCAGCATTTCGGCGGCGACGATGGCGAGCCAGGACAGGCCGACGCCGATGCGCAGGCCGGTGAAGATGTAGGGCGCGGCCGACGGCACCATGATCTGGAAGAAGAACTCGAGCTGGTTGAGCCGCAGCACCTGCGCGACGTTGCGGTAGTCCTGCGGGATGTTGCGGACGCCGACGGCGGTGTTGATGATCACCGGCCAGATCGAGGTGATGAAGATGACGAAGATCGCCGAGGGATTGGAATTCGCGGAAGGCGGCGAGCGACAGCGGCAGCCAGGCGAGCGGCGGCACCGTGCGCAGCACCTGGAAGATCGGATCGAGGCCGCGCATCGCCCAGACCGACTGGCCGACGAGCGCACCGAGCAGAACGCCGACGATGGCCGCAAGGCCGAAGCCGATGGCGACGCGCTGCAGCGAGATCAGCACGCGCCAGCCAAGGCCGATATCCTGCGAACCGTAGTCGAAGAACGGATAGACGATCAGATCCTAGCTGTCGATCCAGACCTGCGACGGCGGCGGCAGGATTGGCGCCCGGCGCCGGAACAGGCGATCTGCCAGATGGCCAGAAGCAGCGCGATCAGCACCACGCAGCGGCGGCACGACATTGCGCAGAACAGCCAGTGCCGCCGGCATCAGGTTCAGTTTCGCGGCTGGGCGCCTTGCCAGCGCGATGACGGTGCCGCCTGCGCCGGCCGTCCTCTCTGCCTTTGCCGGGTCTTGGCCGTCATCTCTGTCTCGGCCTTACGGGCTGTTGCGGTCATGATGTGGTCCTCGTGGGCGGTTTGGTCAGGATCGGTCTCGTGTCGGTGGAAGATGCGGGCTGCCCTCATCCCCTGACGTGACCTGCTCCCCGCAGGCGGGGAGCAGGGAATGTCCGCTGTGTCAGGCGCCGGCCTTGATGGTCAGGCTGTCGAGATAGGCTGTCGGATTTTCCGGATCGAAGACCTTGCCGTCGAAGAAGGTCTCTGTGCCGCGCGACGAGGTGGCGGGAATGTCGGCGGCGGCCACGCCCAGATCCTTGGCGGCAGCGCGCCAGATGTCTTCGCGGTTGACCTTGTCGACCAGCGCCTTGATGTCGGTGTCGGGCGCGAACTTGCCCCAGCGGATGTTTTCGGTGAGGAACCAGGCGTCGTGGCTCTTGAAGGGATAGGAGGCATGGTCCTTCCAGAACTTCATCTCGAGGCCGGTGTCTTCGACGACGCGGCCATTGCCGTAGTTGATGTCGCCCTTGAGGCGGCCGGCCACATCCTTCGGCGGCACGTTGAACCACTGGCGCTTGCCGAGGATCGCCGACATCTCCTCCTTGTTGTCCATGCTGTCGCACCATTGCTGGGCTTCCATCACGGCCATCAGCATGCGCTTGCGCGGCATTCGGGTTCTTCTCGACCCAGTCGGCGCGCATGCCGAGCGCCTTTTCCGGATGGCCCTTCCAGAATTCGCCGGTGGTGCAGGCGGTGAAGCCGATGCCCTGGTTGACCAGCTGCTCGTTCCACGGCTCGCCGACGCAGAAGGCGTCCATGTTGCCGACCTTCATGTTGGCGACCATCTGCGGCGGCGGCACGACGATGGTGGAGACGTCCTTGTCCGGATCGATGCCGCCGGCGGCGAGCCAGTAGCGGATCCAGAGATCGTGCGTGCCGCCCGGGAAGGTCATGGCGACCTTGATCTCCTTGCCGGCGGCCTTCTTGGCGGCGAAGGCCTCCTTCAGCTTGGAAGCATCGAGCTGCACGCCGGTTTCGGCATATTCCTTGGCAACCGAAATGCCCTGGCTGTCGAGGTTGAGGCGGGCGATGATCGACATCGGCACCGGCTCGTTGTTCTGCGTCACCTTGCCGGTGGAGATGAGATAGGGCATCGGCGTCAGGATATGGGCGCCATCGATGCCGTTTGCGTCGCCGCCGAGCACCAGATTGTCGCGCGTCGCGCCCCAGGAGGCCTGCTTCAGCACTTCCACGTCAGGCAGGCCGTGCTTGGCAAACAGGCCCTTTTCCTTGCGCGATGATCAGCGGTGCTGCATCGGTCAGCGCGATGAAGCCGAGCTTCAGGCCCTTCACCTCCGGGCCGGCCCCTGCGGCAAAGGCACCGGAGGGAAAGGCGGTGCGGATTGCGCCGATCAGCGCTGCCGCAGCCGTGGTTTTCAGTATGGTGCGGCGCGTGACGGCCGCTCCTTTAATGTTCGTCATGGCATGCTTCCCTCTGGTGTGACGGGGATCCCGGATACAAAAAAACGCCGCGTGCCAACCTGCTTGATCGGGACGGTTAAGTCCTGACAGCAAGGAAGCCTGCGACGTCGGTGTCTGATGGTTCCTGGCGCTATGAAGCGCTCATCTGCCGGTCGGTCGTCATTGACCGTGGCAGAACATACTATGCAACCAGCGTGCCAGTTTTCAGAGTTTCTTGTAAGAATTTGATTTCAAAGACAGTTTCCTGTTCCTTGAGATTTTTCGGGATGTTTGACTACGCCAGGGCTGCACAAATTCAAAGCGTTGCAGCGGAAACACCGCCAAATCATTGTGCAGTGCGATCGCGTCAGGCTTCATCCGAAGGCTGCAGAACGGCATCGCCGGAGCGGACTGCAAAACTTTCGACATAGCGCTCTATATCTGCAGGATCGAAGATCTTGTGATCCATGAAACGCATCGTCCGGCGTCGTTCCGGCGGGGGAAAGGTCATCGGATACCGCGACCAGCCCCAGCGCCTCGCGATAGATATCGCTGCGGAAGGCCGATACCGCGGCCGCGGCGCATTCCGGGTTCAGCTTTGCCTGTCCCCAACGGACCATCTGGCTGTAGATCCACAGCGCCTGTCGGGCGGTCGGTTCGTTCGCAGCCATCCGGTGGAAGACGAAATAGTCCTTGACGACGCGCTTCGTGCCCTTTGCGTCCAGGGAAAACTCCCCATCCAGTACCTGCCTGATGGTGTCGACCGGGGCTGCAATGTAGCGGTCCTGCGAGAGAAGCTCGGCGAGCTGTGCCCGATTTTCGACCTGATCGCACCAGCGGGCGGCCGCATCAAGTGCCACGATCAGCCGTCTTACGGTATCGGAATTGCGCTCGGCCCAATCCGGACGCATGCCGATCACTTTTTCCGGGGCTGAAGGCCAAATGTCCTGCTTGGTCGCCACGATGCGCCCCACGCCTCGTTCCGACGCGATCATGTTCCAGGGTGCGCCGACGCAGAAGCCGTCAATCACGCCTGCCGCCAGCGCATCCGACGTCATGGGCGGCGGAACGACCACAAGCTTGACGTCTCGATCGGGGTCGATACCGCCTGCGGCGAGCCAGTATCGAAATTCGTAGTTATGCGAAGAGAAGGGATAAGTCATGCCAAGCGTCAACTGCGCCTCGCCCGAAGCCTGCCGCTGGGCGATGACAGCGGCAAGCGCCTTCGCATTGTCCAGCGCTGCTGCGTGATCCTTTATCCCCGAGACCTGCTGCATGCGCTCGAAAAGCCGCACCGACAGCGTGATCGCATTGCCGCCCCGACCGAGGGAAAAGGCGGTTATGGTCGGCGATGGGTTGGAGCCGAGCCCGAGGGTCGCGGCCACCGGCATGGGTGAGAGCATATGGGCGATATCGAACTGCCGAAAGGCCAGCCGATCGCGCACATTGGCCCAGGAGACATCGCGCACGAGATCCAGCGACAGTCCCTCTCGGGCGGCAAAGCCGATCTCTGCCGCTGCCAGCAGGACCGATGCATCCATCAGCGGAATGAACCCGGCGCGCAGGGTCTTCTGCTCTGGCTCGCCGACCCTGGCCGGCGCGGCCAGACCGCCGTGATTGTTGTCGCTCGTCGTCATCCTAAACACTCCAGCCCCTCCGGGCACCGCAGGCGTCCCCTTGGCCTCTCACAGCATCATCCCCGCAGCAGTCACAACCGCTCTGGGCAATATCGGCAAGTCTCTTCTTCTCGTTCATTGCTGTCTGGCGCATCAGGGTGAAGGCCTCCTCTTCGGACAGCCCGCGCATTTTCATAAGGATGCCCTTCGCGCGCTCGATCACCTTGCGCTCCTCCAGGGCTGTGCGCGCGTCGGCAAGTTCGCGCCGCAGTCGGCTGAAGGCATTGAAGCGGCTGACGGCCATGTCCAGGATCGGCTTGACCCGTTCCTTGCGCAGGCCGTCGACGATATAGGCGGAAACGCCGGCGTCCACGGCAGCTTCAATGGACGCGGTGTCTGACCGATCGACAAACATGGCGATCGGCCGGCTGACCGAGCGGGTCAGCTGGAAGAGATGCTCCATCATGTCCCTGTTCGGATTTTCGATGTCGATGATGATCACATCGGGAGCGAGCGTCTCGATCGTGCGGGCAATGCCGTGCACTTCATGCGCCACGGTTACATGAACATGGCCGGCCTCGCGCAGACCCTCCTCGATGATTGCCGCTCTGACGGCATTCTCATCGATAACGAGGATGGTGAGGTCGAGATGTTTCATGGCAATTTCATGCCGCAACGGTGCCGTCCGCGCAAGGGTGTTTGCCTAAATATTGTGTTCAATACTGAGTTGCATAAGATTAATGCATATTCGTGGCGGAGTGGCGATTTCCATTGGATCCAGCGGACCATAGCCCGCAAAGCTCCTGCGCTACAGATACGCCGTTTGGCGCATGCTGCAGCCCATGGAAAGCCTGAGGGGCTATCAATCGCCTATTCCGCCTTGCGAGGCGCGCGTACTGGTTCCGATCACGAAGCTGGCGCGATGCACGCAAGTCCGTCGATCACACGCGGCCCAGCGCGATGGCGATGCCCTGTCCGACGCCGATGCACATGGTGGCGAGGGCCAGCTTCCCGCTGGTGAGCGACAGCTCCAGCGCTGCCGAACCGGTGATCCGCGCCCCTGACATGCCGAGCGGGTGGCCGAGCGCGATCGCGCCGCCATTGACATTCACATGAGCCGCGTCGTCCGGAATGCCAAGATCGCGCAGCGTCGCAAGTCCCTGGCGAGGCGAAGGCTTCGTTGAGTTCGATCAGGTCGAAATCGGATGGCTTCAGTCCGAGACGGGCGCAGAGCTTTTTCGTCGCCGGTGCCGGGCCGAAGCCCATGATGCGCGGCGGCACACCCGCCGTCGCGCCGCCAAGGATGCGCGCGATCGGCGTCAGCCCGTATTTTTCCACGGCCGCCTGGGAGGCGATGATCAGTGCCGCCGCGCCGTCGTTGACACCGGAGGCATTGCCGGCGGTCACCGTGCCGTTCTTGCGGAAGGGTGTTCCAAGCTTTGCCAGCGATTCCATTGTCGTTGCCCGGGGGTGCTCGTCCCTGTCAACGACAAGAGGTTCGCCCTTGCGTTGGGGAATATGGACGGGCGTGATTTCCCGGGCAAGGCGGCCATTTTCCTGGGCCGCCGCTGCCTTTGCCTGGCTGCGCACTGCAAAGGCATCCTGATCTTCGCGGGAGATCGCGAAATCCTCGGCGACATTCTCGCCCGTTTCAGGCATGGAATCGACGCCATATTGCTGCTTCATCAGCGGATTGACGAAACGCCAGCCGATGGTGGTGTCGTGGATTTCGGCGTGGCGGGAAAAAGCCGTCTCCGCCTTCGGCATGACGAAGGGCGCGCGGCTCATGCTTTCCACGCCGCCGGCGATCATCAGTTCCGCTTCGCCGGACTTGATGGCGCGGGCCGCGGCAATGACGGCATCCATGCCCGAACCGCAGAGCCGATTGATGGTCGTTCCCGAAACGGAAACAGGCATCCCGGCAAGCAGCAGCGACATGCGCGCCACATTGCGGTTGTCCTCTCCGGCCTGGTTGGCGCAGCCGAAGATCACATCGTCCACCGCCTCCCAGTCGACCGATGGGTTGCGCGCCATCAAGGCCTTCAGCGGAACAGCACCGAGATCGTCGGCGCGGACCGATGAAAGCGCTCCGCCGAAACGGCCGATGGGCGTGCGGATATAGTCACAGATATAGGCTTCGGTCATGTGATCCTCCTCACAGTTCCGGCACGACGAGATTGGCAACCGGGCCATCGATATGCAATTGCGCCCCGGTCATTGCCTGAAGCGCCTCCACTGACATGGCTTCAAGTTTTTCGCGCAGCACGAAATGACCATCCAGGATGTCGACGACGGCATGGCTGGTATAGACGCGGGTGATGCAGCCGACACCCGTCAACGGAAAGGTGCAGGCCTCGACCAGTTTCGGCTCTCCGGTCTTCGTCACATGCTCCGTGATCACGCAGACCTGCCTGGCGCCGTGCACGAGATCCATGGCGCCACCGACGGCCGGGACACCCTTGGAACCGACGCGCCAGTTGGCAAGATCGCCGTTCTGGGCCACCTGGTAGGCACCGAGGATCGCCACGTCGAGATGGCCGCCACGGACCATGGCGAAACTGTCGGCGTGGTGGAAGAAGGCAGCCCCCGGCTTCAGCGTCACCGCCTTCTTTCCGGCATTGATAAGGTCCCAGTCCTCTTCTCCCGCCGCCGGCGCTTCGCCGAAATCGAGAATGCCGTTTTCCGTGTGGAAAATCGCCTGACGCCCGGCTGGCTGGTACCGGGCAACCATTTCGGGAAAGCCGATGCCAAGGTTGACATAGGCGCCGTCGGCAATGTCCTGCGCTGCGCGCCAGGCGATCTGGGCGTTGGACAGCTTGATGTCGTCGTGAATGTCGATGGTCATGGGTAAACGGCTCCCGAGCGGATGAGAACTTCTTCCTGTTGCGGGTCGGCGATTTCGACGACGCCATCGACGAAAATGCCGGGTGTGATCACCTGTTCGGGATCGATACCCCCGAGCGGCACGAGCTTCGACACCTGCACGAAGGTCTTGTCGGCCGCCATGCACATCAGCGGATTGAAGTTGCGCGCGGCCTTGTTGTAGGTGAGGTTGCCATGGATATCGCCGACATGGGCCTTGATAATGGCGAAGTCGGCCTTCAGCCAGCGTTCCTGAACGTAAGGCCGTCCGTCGAACTCGGCGATCACCTTGCCCTTGGCCAGTTCCGTCCCGTAGCTCGTCGGCGTGTAGAAGGCCGGAATGCCGGCGCCGCCTGCGCGGATCCGCTCGGCGAGCGTGCCTTGCGGTACAAGTTCCAGCTCGATCTCGCCGGCCAGATAGCGATCCGTAAAGGCGCGCGGGTCGGACGAGCGGGGGAAAGAGCAGATCATCTTGCGCACCATGCCGGCATCGATCATCGCGGCGATGCCGATGCGGCCGTTGCCGGCATTGTTGTTGATAACGGTCAGCCCTTTCGGCCCCCGGTCTATCAGCGCGTGGATCAGTTCGATCGGGGCGCCGGATCCACCGAAACCGCCAATCATCACGGTCGCGCCATCGCCAATGCCGGCAACTGCGTCTGCCGCGCTTGCGACTGTCTTATCCATTCGAAATCTCCTGCCAGGCGCGTTGCCTGCGCAATTCCTCGCTTCCCATGCCTGAAACCTTGAACCTGAAATCGGCCAATATCAATCAATTTGTGCGATATATGATATTTGTTTACATATCGCACAAAATTGGCATGGGTTTGCGATGCCGCCTGGCACCGCAGGATCGGCAGATGTACCAAAGGAAGAGCGGGATATTTCCTCTTGCAGATTGCTCAGAAAAGGCCCCAGACGTTGCGATGGCTGCTGTCGGCAATCGTTCAAAAAGGGCTTGTGGGGTCGCTGTTGTTGGCGATGCGGGCGAAATGGTTTTAGCGCGCAAAGCGCGGGAAATGCCAAGCATCTGCTCCCGATCGCACCCCTCCTGCGGAGGGTAATGCTGCTGACGGGTCAGGAACTGCGAATGTTGGTTCTCTTCAGCGGGTTCACGCCGCGGCGTCCCATCCGGCGCGAATATGGCGGTAGCCCTCGCGATAGACTTCTTCCGGCGTCTCGGAAAAATCGCGCCAGACTTTCGTTGCGGCGGCAAGGTCCTTGAGCGCCCGGCCGAAGGCTTCGATTGTCAGCCATCCGTCGTAGCCGCTTGCGCGCAGTGCCTTGAACGTCTCGGCCCAGGGAATATTGCCGCGGCCCGGCACGCCGCGATCGTTCTCCGAAATGTGCACATGGACGATGCGGTCGCGGTTCCGGGTGAAGGCGCCGATCGGATCGGCTTCCTCGATATTGCTGTGAAACGTGTCGTACATTGCGCGGATATTCGGATGCGCGACCGCGTCGATATGCTCCGTCAGGGCGTCCATGGTGTTGAACAGGTAACATTCGAAGCGGTTCAGCGCCTCAAGACCGATCGTTACCCCGTATTTTGCGGCATGATCGCCGATTGCGCGCTGCGAGGAGACCGAGCGCATCAGTTCTGCAGCAGTCGGGCCGCGGCCGGAGAACTGGCCGAGTGTCGAATGCAGCGGCCCGCTGAGTGTCTTGGCCCCGAGTGCATCGCTGCAGTCGATCGCCCATTTCATGTAGTCGATCCCCCGCCGCGCGCGTTGCAGCGTCGGCGGAGATCAGGTTCATGGCGGGGTCTCCCATGGCGGACACTGCAGTCCGCTCCAGGCCAATCCGGTCGAGCAGCGCGCCAAGCCGACGATAGTCTTTGGGCGTGCCCGAGAAAATCGGAATCTCGACGCCGTCAAACCCCGTCTCCTTGATGTCGCGCAGCAAGGCTTCGTGTTTCCGGCCGACGCTCGTGGTCCAGAGGAACATGCACATGCCGATTTTCATCTTTTCTCCCCTGGCGCCGCAAGCGTGACGCGTGGCCTCCCGGTCGTCACACGCTGCATAACTGGTCATACCAAAAATGGAGATCTGGTCAAGCCAATATCTGACGTCTGCTGCCTCGAAACCACCAATGTTACGCTTTGAAACGGTTATAATAGACCATAAAATAACGGTTATATCCTGTTTGTCTCCTGTCTTGCAGAGCAAATAAATTTGCGCTAGAGCTGTAGAAAATGAAAATTGGCCGAACCAGATCTGAAGAAATGGCGGTTTGGGCCGACAACGGGATGACCGCTTGCCTTGCAATGGAGGCAAGGCGGGCTGCAACAGTCTGGGAGGACTTCATGCATCTTTCGACACACAACTGGATGCGGGCGGAACCGCTTGGCGTTACGCTGAAGCGCATCAAGAAATATGGCTATGAGAGCATCGAGATTTCAGGCGAGCCAGCCCAGTACGACGTCAAGGAGACGCGCGCGCTGCTCAAGGAGCATGGGATCCGCTGCTGGGGCGCCGTCACGCTGACGCTCGGCGAACGCAATCTTGCAGCCAAGGACGAGGGCCAGCGCGCCCGGTCCGTCGATTACGTCAAGAGCGTCATCACCATGGTCAGCGAACTTGAGGGCGAGATCATCACGCTGGTTCCGGCCACCGTCGGCAAGGTCGTGCCTGACGGAACCGAGGAAGAAGAGTGGAAATGGGTTGTCGACGCCACCAAGGAATGTTTTGCCCATGCCCAGAAGAAGGGCGTGCGGATCGCCGTCGAGCCGCTCAACCGTTTCGAGACCTATTTCTTCAACCGTGCCGCCCAGGCGCTGGCGCTCGCCGATGCCGTCAGCCCTGAATGCGGCGTCTGCCTCGATGCCTTCCACCTGAATATCGAGGAAGAGGACATGTATGACGCGATCCGCCTTGCCGGAAAGCGCCTGTTCGATTTCCACGTTGCCGACAACAACCGCTTCGCGGCCGGGCTTGGCCAGCTCGACTGGCCGAAGATCATCGGCACGCTGAAGGAGATCGGCTATGACGGCGCGGTGACCAACGAATTTGTCGCTCCCGTCGATCGCACGCCAGCCGCCAAATATCCCGATATGGTCGAGCGCAACCCCGTCGATATCCCGCCCGAACAGCTGAAGTTCATCCAGGATCACGGATCGAGCCTTCTCACGGAGAAATTCTACGACGATCAGATGCGGATCACCGCCGAGACGATTCTGCCGCTGATCAGGTAACGGACCGAAGGCACAAGGCCCTGCGGCCCGCTGGTCGCAAGGGCGGGGGCAGCACATGCGTATCAAGAAAGTCGAGGCCTGGTGGGTCAAGATTCCCATCGAGGCGAGCCGCCAGCACCGCAGTGATTTCGGCAAGCTGACGACCTTTGACGCCGCGATCCTGCGGATCGAGACCGATGACGGAATTGTCGGCTGGGGTGAAGGCAAGAATGCCGCCGGCAGTTCCGGCACCTATGGCACGCTGGTCCACATGCTGAACCATGAGGTGGGGCCAAAGCTTATCGGCCGCGACCCCGGCGATATCTCCGCCATATGGGAAATGCTCTACAATGGCGTGCGCCACGAGACGGCGGCGATGTCGGGCCACGCCATGCCGGAGATCGCGCGGCGCGGTCTGTCCGTCGCGGCGATCAGCGCGGTCGACATTGCGCTCTGGGACATTCTCGGCAAGTCGCTCGGCGTCCCCGTCTGGAAGCTACTGGGCGGTCGCAAGGCGGACCGCTTGCCCGCCTATGCCTCGGGTGGCTGGGAAAGTGCCGAGCGGATCGGCGAACAGCTCCAGTCCTACATCGCGGCCGGTGGTTTCAGATCGGTCAAGATGCGTGTCGGTGCGATGGATCGTGCACCGCATGTTTCGGCATCGCGCGTGCGCGCAGCCCGTGCCGCGATCGGCCCTGATGTCGATCTGATGGTCGATGCCCACGGCACCTACACGGTGGCCGAGGCGAAGCGCTTCATCCAGATGGTCGCCGATTGCGACCTTGCCTGGTTCGAGGAACCCGTTATCGCCGACGACAAGCCGGGCATGGCTGAAGTGCGCTTGGCCGGCAATGTACCGATCGCGGCAGGCGAGAGCGAGGCGACACGTTTCGCCTTCCGCGACCTTGCCATGCTGCGGGCCGTCGATATATTCCAGCCCGATCCGGCCTTCTGCGGCGGCATTACGGAGGCGATGCGGATCAGTTCGCTCGCAAGCGCGTTCAACCTCCGTTTCGCCCCGCATCTCTGGGCCGGTGCGCCCTGTTTCTTCTCGGGCCTGCACCTGTGCGCGGCTTCCCCGGCAAGTTTCGTCATCGAATATTCGCTCGGCGCGAACCCGATGATCCATGATCTTGTCGAGGACACTGTGTCGGTGAAGGACGGCATGATAGAGATTCCTGATAAACCCGGCCTGGGCTTCACGATCAATCAGCGGGTCCTGGAGGACCACGCACAAAGACTGTGACGATGAAAGAAAACTCCCTCCTCTCCGATCTCGCGGCTTATCTTTTTTCGAATTCGAGCGCCAATGGCCGCACGCCTTCCGAGCGCGAGCTTGCGGAGCATTTCGCCGTCAGCCGCGGCCAGATCCGCGAGGCGCTTGCGATTCTCGAGGCGATGCGCATCGTCGAGCGCCGTGCCAAGTCTGGGATCTACCTGACGACCACCGAGGCGAGCGTCGAGGCGATGGCGCTCTTTGCCCGGGCCGGCGTGCCGCTCGATCCGATCCTGATCTACGAGACCGTGGAGCTTCGCAAGATCCATGAGATCAAGGCGGCCGAGCTTGCCTGCCTGCGCGCGACAGAGGAGAATTACCAGCGCCTGCGCGATATTCTCGAGGCGTCCGAAGCAAAGCTTGCGGCGGGTGAGGGGCTGGCGCGTGAAGACCGGGATTTTCATCTGGAGATCGTCCGGGCGACCAAGAACAGCGTTTTCCACCGCGTCTGCAGTGTCTACTACATGATGGGCGAGCAGCGCCTGCCGATCTATTTCGGTGATGTCGCCCGCAGCCGGCGCTCGCATGAGGAACACATCCGCATCTATGAGGCGCTTCTTGCCCGCGACGGCAATCTCGCCCAGGCGCTGATGAACGCCCATCTTCAGGGGGCGGAAAGCTACTGGAAGGGCCTCATCGGCGGGCCGGCAACCGCAGCTGCCGGATAGGCGCAACCGGGCCTGGAGGGCCGATGAGCTTCATCTTTTCCACACATCCCCTGCATCCCGCAGCGGCGACCATGCTGCAGACGGCCGGACGATCTGCGCGTCGCCTCCAGCCCTGATCCGGAGACGCTCCTGCGGGAGGGGCGAGGGGCCGCCATTGTCGTCGTGCGCGCGCCGATCCCGCCGGCCTTTTTCGAGGATGCGCCCAATTTGCGGGCAGCGATCCGGCACGGCGCCGGGCTCGACATGATTCCGATGGATGCGGCGACCAGTGCCGGCGTGCTTGTCGCCAACGTGCCGGGCGTCAACGCACCGACGGTCGCAGAGCATGTTTTTCTCATGACGCTGGCATTGCTTCGGCGCTTCCGCAGCATGGACCGCGACCTGCGGCAGAGCGGCTGGGCTGCAGGCCGCAGCCAGGCGGATGGGGCGAACGATCTCGGTGGTCGCACCGTCGGCATTATCGGCATGGGCAATGTCGGCAAGGCCGTCTTCCGGATCGCAAGGTTCGGCTTCGGTCTTGAGGTCGTCGCCAACAGCCGGTCGCCTGATAGCCTTCCCGATGGCGCGCTCTATCTTGCCATCGACGACCTTGTCGCGGTCGCCGATATCGTCGTGCTCTGCTGCCCGCTGACGCCGGAGACGACCGGTCTGCTCAACGCCGCGCGCATCGGCCGGATGAAACCCGATGCCCTGGTGATCAACGTCTCGCGCGGTCCGGTGATCGATGATGCGGCATTGATCGAGGCGCTGCGTGAAGGCCGCATCCGCGGAGCGGCACTCGACGTCTTTTCAACCCAGCCGCTTCCACTCGACCATCCCTATTTCGGCTTCGACAATGTCATCGTCACGCCGCATCTGGCCGGTTTGACGGAGGAAAGCATGATGCGCATGGGAACGGGCGCGGCGGGCGAAGCTCTGCGCGTGCTGCGTGGCGAATTGCCCGTCAACCTGCGCAATCCCGAAGTTGTCGAACACTATCGACGACGCTTCCCGGCTTGACGCCGCAGCCAGTCTGGAACCCAACGGCCCGCGGTGTCACGGGCCGTCGGCGTCTTTTACGATCTGTCCGTTCAACCCGCGTGGCGCAGACTGACGCCGCTGCCGCTGTCGAACAGAACGACTTTTTCCGGATTCCAGGAGAAGCGAACCGTGTCCTCGATCCGCAAGATCGTTTGTGCCGGCACGGTCGCGTGGATGAATTTCTCGCCGGTGCGCAGCGTCACGATCTTTTCCACGCCATGGTTCTCCACATCGTGCACGCGGGCTTCCGCCGGCGCACCGCTCTCGAGGAAGAGATCTTCGGGACGGATGCCGAAGGTGAGCGGGCGGCCGTCCGTTGCGACACCGTGGCCATTCCCGAGCGGTAGCCGGTAGCCTTCGCTGGCCACCGCCTCGCCGCCGGCAAGCATGCCGGCGATCAGGTTCATCGGCGGCGAGCCGACCGCGCGCGCAACGAAGGTGTTGACCGGATTCTGGTAAATCTCCTGCGGCGTGCCCGTCTGCACCAGTTGGCCGTTGTTGAGCACCCCGATCTTGTCGCCCATCGACATGGCCTCGATCTGGTCGTGGGTGACGAAGAGGAATGTCGCGCCGAGGTTCATCTGCAGGTTTTTCAGCTCCGTGCGCAGCGCCTCGCGCAGTTTTGCGTCGAGCGCCGATAGCGGTTCGTCCATCAGGAAGACGCGTGGCTTGCGCACGATGGCACGCCCGATCGAAACGCGCTGCATCTCGCCGCCCGAAAGCCGGTCCGTCTTGCGGTCGAGCAAATGCTCGATGCGCAGGGTCTTTGCAACCCGGTCGACGCGCTCCTTGATCTCTGCGGGTTCAACGCGGCGGATGCGGGATTTCAATGGAAATTCCAGGTTTTCCCGCACCGTATAGCGCGGATAGAGCGAATATTGCTGGAGCACCAGGGCAACGTCGCGTTCGGCAGCACCCCAGTCGGCAACATCCTGCCCGTCGATGAAGACCTGGCCTGCCGTCGGCTTTTCGAGACCGGCAATCAGGCGCAGCGTCGTCGTCTTGCCCGCACCGGTCTGGCCGAGCAGCACGAAGAACTCGCCGTCGGCGATGTCGATGTTGAGGTTTTTCAGCGCCGTGTGGTTGCCGAAGGTCTTGGTGATGCCCTTGAGTTCGATATGCGCCATCAGAGTCTGATCCCGAGCGACGAACCGGTCGTCGTGTTGAAGAAATGTGCCTGGGCAGGGTCGATACGCGCCCAGACAGCCTGACCCGGACCCGGCACGAAGCCGCTCTTGGTGCGGGCCCTGATCATCTGGTCGCCGACCTTCAGGTCGACGATGTCGTGGGAGCCGAGCGGTTCGATGATATGCGCCTCGACCGGCATGAAGCCCTCCCGCGCCTCGCGCGAAATCAGCACGCCCTCCGGGCGAACGCCGAGCGTCAGCTTGCCGTTCTCGGCCCGCGCGTCCGAGAGCCGGTTGGCAAGGGCTGCGGGGAATTCGAAGCCCTTGGCGCCGCCGCTCACCTGCACGCTGGCATGGCCTCCCGTTTCGCTGACGGTCGCCTGGGCCAGATTCATGACCGGGCTTCCGACGAACTGGGCGACGAACATGTTGGAGGGCCGCGAATAGACCTCGTCCGGCGTGCCGACCTGCTGCAAAATGCCCGCATGCATGATGACGATGCGGTCGGCGAGAGACATGGCCTCAACCTGGTCGTGGGTCACGTAGATGGTCGTCGAGCCCTGCTTGATGTGCAGGCGCTTGATTTCCGCACGCATCTCCTCGCGCAGTTTTGCATCCAGCGCGCCGATCGGTTCGTCCATCAGCATGGCCTTCGGGCGCCGCACCAGCGCTCGGCCGATCGCCACGCGCTGCATGTCGCCGCCTGACAGAGCCGATGGCTTGCGGTTGAGCAACTCGGTGATGCGCAGCACGCCGGCAATCTCGCGCACCGACGTATCGACATCGTTCCGGCTCATCCGGGTGGCACGAAGCGGGAAGGCGATGTTTTCGTACACCGTCATGTGCGGGTAGAGCGAGAAGGACTGAAACACCATGGCGATGTCCCTGTCGGATGCCTTGATATGCTGCACAGGTTGACCGTCGATCAGGATATCGCCTTCATCGATGGTCTCGAGGCCGGCGACCGCCCGCAATGTCGTCGTCTTGCCGCAGCCGGACTGCCCGAGCAGCACGATGAATTCGTTGTCTGCAATGGCGAGGTTCAGGTCCTTGATGACCTGGACAGCACCGAAATATTTCTGGATGCCGCGAAGTTCGATCTGCGTCATGAATGGTTACCTTCGTCTGGTTGCTCGTCCCGCGGGATCTTGGTCGTCACCATGAAGGCGATCAGCCCGACGAGCGTCATCGTCATGCCGTAGCGGTGGAGAAACAGGTTCCAGGGCTGGCAGAGCGCGATGATGCCGAAGATCATCAGGTACTGGGCGCCGGGTTCGAGATATTTCTGGTTCAGGGCACGGAAGGTCATTTGCGGATCGCTCCGAAGCTCATGCCGCGCAGGAGATGGTTCCTGAGCAGGAAGGTGAAGATGGCGACCGGCAGCAGGAACAGGAACGTGCCGGCGGCGATCACCGTCCAGTCCGGCAGGCCGGAGCCGACCTGGCTTGGAATGAAGGGCGGTGCGGTCTGCGCCCGGCGGTTCGTCATGATCAGCGCGAAGGCATATTCGTTCCAGGCGGTGATGAAGCAGAAGACGGCCGTGGCAGCGATGCCGGTTGCGGCTTCCGGTATGACGATCTTGAAGAACGCTTCCATCCGCGTATAGCCGTCGACGAGGGCTGCCTCCTCATATTCCTTCGGGATCTCGTCGATGAAGCCCTTCATCAGCCAGACGGAAAAGGACAGGTTGAAGGCCGTGTAGAGGATGATGAGACCCCAATGCGTGTCGTTGAGGCCGACGACGCGGTACATGAGGAACATCGGGATCGCCACGACGACGGGCGGCAGCATGCGCGTCGAGAGGATGAAGAAGAGGAGGTCCGCTTCCCCCTTCACCCTGAAACGGGAAAATCCATAGGCCGTGAAGGTGCCCATGCCGACGGCAAGCACCGTCGATGTGATTGCGACGATCAGCGAATTCATGAAGCGGTTCGGATAGCCTGATGGCTGGACCTCGCCGCGTCCTGACCGGACGATCTTTTCGCCGCCGTCGAAGACCATGCGCTCCCACCAGGGGGCGGCGGCGTATTCTTCGGGCGTCGGCGCTTCGCGCAATTGCGAGCGCTTGGTGAAAAGCTTCACGAAGGGCGAGATTTCCGGCTCGAACAGCACCGTCGGCGGGATCGTGGTGGCGAGATTGCGCGGCTTGAAGGCGGTCGAGGTGATCCAGTAGATCGGTGCCAGAAAGATCAGCGTGATGATCAGCACGGCGGCGATCGCCACCCGGTTCAGCGCGCGTTCGGAGCGGGTTTGGACGGCGGCCATCTTAGCGCTCCTTCACCTTGTTGAGGTACTTGACGTAGATATTGGTGATGGCGAGCACCATGACGAGCACGATGTAGGCGAGCGCGCAGGAGCGTCCCGTCTGCCATTCCTGGAAGGCCATCTTGTAGAGCCGGATCGAAATGACCTCGGTCGTCGGCTGGCTGGTCAGGATGTAGGCGAGGTCGAAGGTCTTGAAGGCCTCCATGGTGCGGAAGATGATCGCGATCATCAGGATCGGCGCCACCAGCGGCAGCGTGATGCGGAAGAAGGTATAGAATGGCCCCGCCCGGTCGATAGCCGCGGCCTCGTAGAGATGCTTCGGCACGGCCGAAAGCCCGGCGAGCGACAGCAGCATAACAAAGGGGGACCACATCCAGATATCGGTGATGGCGACGGCATAAAGCGCCATGTCCGGGTTGGACAGCCACTCGAACGAACCGAGGCCGAAGGCATAGTTGATGATGCCGAAGGACGGATCGTAAAGCAGTTTCCAGAAGAGACCGACAACGGCCATCGACAGCATCATCGGCAGCAGCAAAAGCGTTGTCAGCAGACCTTTCAGCGGAATGTCACGGTTGAGCAGCATCGCGGTGCCGAAGCCGACGATCACCTGTCCCGTCACGGAGACGATCACGTATTTCGCCGTGATGGCGAAGTTCGACCAGATGAAGGGGTCGTTCAGCAGTTCGCGATAGTTTTGCAGGCCGACGAAATTGGCTGGCGCGTTCGAAGACGCGCGAAAATCGGTAAAGGAATAGCCGAGCGAATACATCAACGGAAAGATGTTGAAGACAATCAGGAACAGGATCGTCGGGATGATGAAGAGATTGCGGATACTCAGATCGCTCATGCCGCGGGATGCGGCACGCGATTTGGTATCCAGCGATGTCATGACTGCGGTTGCCAATACTCTCCTCCTCCTGAGAGTTCGGCGCCGGATGCCGGTGAGGCATCACGATGCGCGAAGTTGATCTCGGGCGCCGCGCCCGCGCGAACCGCGCCTCTCGGTGCGGAGATTTTGATGAAAAGGGAGGGGGCATGGCCCCCTCCGGAAAGCGTGCCTGCTACTTGTTGCGACCGTATTTATCGAAGGTCGTCTTCCAGTCCGCTGCCAACGCATCCAGCGCTTCCTTCGCCGTACCCTGGCCGGCGGTGATGTAGGGGTAGACGCGCTGGTTCATCTGGATCAGCAGTTCGGCATATTCAGGTGTCGCCCAGAAGTCCTTCACCTTGAACATGGTCTCGTAGAAGGCCTTGTTATAGGGCGTCGCATTCTGGAACTCGGGCGATTCAAGCACCTTGGCGCTGGCCGTATAGCCGCCGAGCTCCGCCCAGCGCTTCTGGGTTTCGTCCTTGATGAACCATTCGAGGAACTTCATCGCCTCTTCCTGGTTCTCCGAGTAGGAGATGACCGAGATGCCCTGGCCGCCGAGTGCTGCGAACTGCTCGCCATCAGGGCCGGCCGGATTGGCGAAGAAGCCGGTCACCTTGGCGTTCGGGTTGGACGCCTCATTCACGAGAGCCGGGAAGAAGGCGAAATAGTTCATGCTCATCGCCGCCAGGTTTTCGGTGATCGCCTGGTTGTTTTCGACGAAGAAGGTCTTGGCCCAGCCCGGAGGCGTGAAGCCGTAGAGCTCGCGATACATTTCGAGCGCCTTGATGTTCTTCTCCGAATTGATGATGCCGTCGACCTTGTAGCTCTGATAGTCGCCAAGTTCGCCGCCATAGGAGAAAATCGCGTTCTCCACGCCCATCACGAGGCCGTCATAGGAGTTGTCGGTATAGATCGCGATGCCGTAGCGCTTATCATCCGGACGATGGAAGAACTCGGCGATGTCACGCATTTCGGCCCAGGTCTTCGGCGGGCCGAGGTCGTAGCCGTATTTCGCCTTGAAGGCTTCCATTTCCTTGGGATCTTCGAACCAGTCCTTGCGATAGGACCAGCCGACAGCATCGCCTTCAGCCGGGATCGACCAGTATTTTTTCGAGTTTGCCGGATATTCGGCATAGTATTTGACCGTTGCCGGGGCCATGACTTCGTTCAGCTTGTGCTTGTTGAAGAAGTCGGTCAGATCGACGTAGTGCCCCGCTTCGGATGCAGCACCGATCCACTGGCTGTCGCCGACGACCATGTCGTAGGCTGAGCCCTTGGCATTGAATTCAGTGAAAGCCTTCGTCTGGAAATCGGCCCAGGGGGTCGTCTCCACCGTCACCTTCACGCCGGTTTCAGCCTCGTATTCGTTCACGAGTTCCTGCAGGTAGTTTGCAGGATCCCACTCCGCCCAGAAGATCGTCAGTTCCTGGGCTTGCGCGGATGTTCCGCAGGCCCACATCATTCCGACACCGGCCAACAAACCGGTCATCATTTTGCGCATAACGTTTCCTCCCATTTATGCACGCTTCCCGCGTCATCGCGGGCCTCCCGATCTGGCTTCCAATCCCCTTGGGTGGTGTTCGTGCGCCAGGTCCTCCTCGACCCTTTGCCCCAATTCAGATCTCAAGCCTGAATGCTATAACCATAATCTGGTATTACCAAAATCAAATATCGTCAAGAGCCACTTTGAGCAGTGCGCTGGTGCAATTGAGTCGTAAAATGCCCAATATTGGCTGGCTTATTGGGATATGCAGAAGAAATCTGCTTCAGTCGCCCAATTCCAGCAATGAGTCTGGACTTTCATACTCAAAGAATATTAGTTCATCTGGTCAAACCAGATTTTCAGCCGTCCAAGGTCGCCAATGTTACGCCTCTGCCCCTGCCTCCCTGATCGCGGCGTCGACCAGCGCCTTGGCAGCCCATTCGGCAACGGACTGGGCGCTTTCCGATGTCAGGCCCCAGATATCCTTCAAAACGATCAGCACCTCGACGCCAAAGACAAGCGAAAGCGCCTGTGCCAGGCGGTCCCGCGCTTCCGGAGGAACGGTACCATTCAGCGGTGCCGTCACATGCTGCAGCAGATCGATACGATGGCCGCGCGTGAACAGCGGTTCGGTTCCGAGCGTGCCGGCCTGGCGCTGCGCCCACTGGTCGAGCGAGAGCTTGAGCGCCGCTTTGAAGGTGGCCTCGAACTCATCGATGCGGGGCATTGCCGTGGCCAGCAGGTCGGCGACGCGGGTGCCGGCATCCGTACTTTCGGACGACCAGTCGAGTATTGGCCCGAGCGCTTCATCCACCACGGCATGCACAAGGGCCGCCTGGCTTGGAAAGTAGCGATAGGCCGTTGCGCGCGACACCTCGGCAGCCTCGGCGACTTCGCTCACCGAGGGCGTAATGCCGGACTGCATGAGCCGGGTTGCGGTGACGAGCATGAGTTTTCGCGTGCGGGCCTTTGGGCCTCGCTCGGCGCTTCCGGTCGTTTCGTTCTGTTGACGTGAGACATGCATATCTTTATGATACGCACGTCTCATAAATTTGCAAGAGCCGTTCGAACGGTTTGAATGGGAGGCATGGCAGGGTGGTTCGCCGCCGTGTCGCGGAGGGGACATGAAGCATATCTACGTGATCGGTACCGCCGATACGAAGGGTGAGGAGCTCGCCTATCTTGCGGCCTGCATCGAAGCGGCGGGCGGAGCCGTGCTGCGCGTCGATGTCGGCACGCGCATGCCTGCGACCGACGTCGATATAAGTGCCGGACAGGTTGCCGAATGCCATCCGGGTGGCGCCCGCGCCGTGCTTGGAGGTGACGATCGCGGCAAGGCGGTCGAGGCCATGGGCATTGCCTTCAGACACTTCCTCGCGGAACGCCGGGACATTGCAGGTGTCATCGGGATCGGCGGTGGCGGCGGCACCTCGATCATCACGGCCGGCATGCGAGAATTGCCGCTTGGCTTGCCGAAGATCATGATCTCGACGCTCGCCTCCGGTGATGTCGCTCCCTATGTCGATGTTTCCGACATCGTGATGATGCCCGCGGTGACGGACATGGCTGGCCTGAACCGGGTGAGCCGGGTCATCCTGCACAATGCGGCCCAGGCAATCACAGCCATGGCGAGCCGGCCTGCCGCGGTTGCTGCATCCACCCCGGCGCTCGGGCTGACCATGTTCGGCGTCACCACATCCGCGGTGACCGCCATGGTCGAGCACCTCAAGCCCGACTATGACTGTCTGGTCTTCCACGCCACCGGCACAGGCGGGCGCACGATGGAGAAGCTGGCCGATAGCGGGCTTCTCTCCGGCGTGCTCGATATCACGACGACCGAGGTCTGCGACCTGCTTCTCGGAGGCGTGCTGCCTGCCACGACGGATCGTTTCGGCGCGATTGCCCGCACGGGGGTGCCCTATGTCGGCTCCGTCGGTGCGCTGGATATGGTCAACTTCTGGGCGCCGGAGACGGTGCCGGAGCGCTATGCCGGCCGGCTTTTCTACCGCCACAATCCCAATGTCACCCTGATGCGCACGACGCCGGCCGAGAGCGCGCAGATCGGTCGCTGGATTGGCGAAAGGCTCAATCTCTGCCCCGGGCCCGTCCGCTTCCTCATCCCGGAAAAAGGCGTCTCGGCGCTTGATATCGAGGGTGGGGCATTCTTCGACCCGCAGGCCGATGCCGCGCTCTTCGATGCGCTCGAAGCGACAATCAAACCGACGGAATCGCGGCGTCTCATCCGCCTGCCGCTCCATATCAACGACCCGCAATTCGCCAAAGCCGCCGTGGCGGCCTACCGCGACATCACCAACCCCTGAGAGACAAAATCGATGCCAGCCATACCTCGCAAGACCATCCTTGAAAAATTCCACGGCATGATCGCGGCCGGCGTGCCGATCGTCGGTGGCGGTGCCGGTACGGGCCTCTCCGCAAAGGCCGAGGAGGCCGGTGGCATCGACCTCATCATCATCTACAATTCGGGGCGCTATCGCATGGCAGGACGCGGTTCGGCCGCTGGTCTGCTCGCCTATGGCAATGCCAACGAGATCGTCAAGGAAATGGCGGTCGAGGTGCTGCCCGTCGTCAAGAAGACGCCGGTCCTTGCCGGTGTCAATGGCACGGACCCTTTCGTGCTGATGCCGCGCTTCCTTGCCGACCTCAAGGCCATGGGCTTTTCCGGCGTGCAGAACTTCCCCACGATCGGCCTTTTCGACGGACGGATGCGCCAAAGCTTCGAGGAAACCGGCATGGGCTACGGTCTGGAGGTCGAGATGATCGCCACCGCCCACGGGCTTGACCTTCTGACGACGCCCTATGTCTTCAATGAGCGCGAGGCGATCGACATGACCGCTGCCGGCGCCGACATTGTCGTCGCCCATATGGGAGTGACCACCGGCGGCACGATCGGCGCCACATCCGGCAAGTCGCTCGATGACTGCGTCGATGAGATTGCCGCAATCGCCAGGGCGGCGCGTTCCGTGCGCGACGATGTCATCGTGCTCTGCCACGGCGGGCCTATCTCAATGCCGGATGATGCGCGCTTTATCCTGGAGCGCTGCCCCGGTTGCAACGGCTTTTACGGCGCAAGCTCGATGGAGCGCCTGCCGGCAGAGGCGGCGATCCGCAAGCAGACGGAAGATTTCAAGGCGCTCTCGATCGGCGCGATCGTCTGAGGAATGACAATCTGGGAATGAAAAGGGGAGGAGGCCATTCATGGCAGAAAACAGGTATTTCATCTATCCGCGCGACGTCAGTGCCTTCGGTTTCGATTGGGGCAAGCTGTCGCTGACCGTGGCGCCTGAGGTCAACGGCGCCAGCCGATTTTCCGGCGGCGTCGTCGATCTGCCGAGTGGCGAGGGCCATGCCCGCCATAATCATCCCGGAGCCGAGGAAATCATTTTCGTGATTTCCGGCGAGGGCGAGCAGATGGTCGAGGATGAGGGCGGCCATCCGATCACGCAGAAGGTCGGTCCCGGCTGCACGGTCTACGTGCCGGAAAGCCGTTTCCACGCGACGAAAAACACAGGCACCGGCCCCATGCAGCTCTTCGTCGTCTATTCGCCGGCCGGCCCGGAGCTCGACCTTCGCGCATTGCCGGACTTTCGCCTGTTGCCACCCGGCGCATGACGATTGAAGATTGAAACCAGTCACAGACTTTCTGGGAGGAAAAGCGGTGAACATCAATGCAGCGAAAACAGGACCCGGCGTGCCGCCGTTTGATACGGCCAAGCTCGACCGGCTGATGGAGGAGGCCGGCATCGACGTCATCGTCGCCACCTCCAAGCACAACACGCAATATCTGATGGGCGGCTACAAGTTCATCTTCTTCGCTGCCATGGATGCCATCGGCCATAGCCGGTACCTGCCGATGGTCATCTACGAGAAAGATGCGCCCGATCATTCGGCCTATGTCGGCAACCGCATGGAAGGTGCTGAACATCACAACAATCCGTTCTGGACGCCGGCCGTGCATACGGCGTGCTGGGGCACGCTGGATGCGGCAACGCTCGCCGTCGAGCACCTGAAGAAGATCGGCAAAGCCGGTGCGCGCATCGGCATCGAGCCGGGCTTCCTGCCGTCCGACGCCCGTGACCTGCTGGCTTCGCGGCTGGAAGGTGCAAGGTTTGTCGATGCCACGCACGCGCTTGAGAGATTGCGGGCGATCAAGTCACCGGATGAACTGGCAAAGCTGAAACGCGCCTCAGAATTGATCACCGATTCGATGCTGGCGACGATCGCGGCGGCTGGCGCGGGCTCGACGAAGACGGAAATAATCGAGCAGCTTCGGCGGGAGGAAACGAACCGCGGCCTGCACTTCGAATATTGCCTTCTGACGCTCGGCTCCAGCCACAATCGTGCCGCTTCGCCGCAGAGCTGGGCGAAAGGCGAGGTGCTGTCGATCGATTCCGGCGGCAACTATCATGGCTATATCGGTGACCTCTGCCGCATGGGGGTTCTTGGTGAGCCGGATGCGGAGCTGGAGGATCTTCTGGCCGAGGTCGAGGCGATCCAGCAGGCGGCCTTCGCGCGGGTGAGGGCAGGGGCTGCCGGAAGCGACATGATCGTTGCGGCGGAAGCCCTGCTGAAGGCCTCGCCATCGGCGGCCTTTACCGATTTCTTCTGCCACGGCATGGGCCTTATCAGCCACGAGGCGCCGTTCCTGATGACCAACCACCCGGTCGCCTATGAAGGCATCGATGCCGACAGACCTCTGGAAGCAGGCATGGTCATTTCGGTCGAGACGACGATGCTTCATCCCAGGCGCGGTTTCATCAAGCTCGAGGATACGCTTGCCATCACCGAAAACGGCTACGAGATGTTCGGTGACCGCGGCCGCGGCTGGAACCGTGTCGCAGTTTAAGGTCGGCAGATGAAACAGAAAGGCCCGGCGGATTGTCTCCTGCCGGGCCTTTCTGTCATCAGGCTTGTGTCTCAGGTGTGGCGGATTTCGGTTCCGAGCACCTTCAGGCACTCCCGGATGAAGGCGGCGAGCGCCGTCCAGCCCTTGGCGGAAACCATGGTGCCATCGACATAGGCTTCGGTCGGCGAAAGGTCGATATAGGTGCCGCCGGCCAGGGTGACTTCCGGTTCGCAGGCGCCCAGGGCAGCCACTTTCTTGCCGCGAACGACGCCATCGACGGCGATCAGAATCTGGACCCCGTGGCAGATGGTGAAGATCGGCTTCTTCTCCTCATGGAAATGGCGCACCATCGCCTGTATCCGCTTGTCGGTGCGGATATATTCCGGCCCGCGCCCGCCGGCGCAGTAGACGGCATGATACTGGTCGAGCTGTTTTTCGGCTTCGGAGAACGTCTTGTTGATGGTGACGTTATGCCCGAGCTTTTCGGTATAGGTCTGGTCGCCTTCGAAATCGTGCAGCGACGTTCTCAGGATGTCGCCGGCGCTCTTGTCCGGGCAGACGACATGCACCGTATGGCCGACGGCCTCCATCGCCTGCTGGTAGACGAAGATTTCGTACTCCTCGGTGAAATCACCGGTGAGCATCAGGATTTTCTTGCCTGGCATGGGTTCTCCTCCTCGTTGTCAGGTCGGACAGGCATGGTCATGCCTGCCGGATTGCTCAGATTTCGTCGAAAGCCGGCAGCAGCCGGTCGCGCGAATGTTCGATATGAATGCGCATCGCCTTCTCCGCCGCGTCTGCGTCGTGTGCGGCAAAGGCATCAAGAAGCGTCTGATGCTCGCCAAGCGCCTCCTCGGTCACGCGACGATGGAACATCAGGCGGAAGATATGGAAATGGGTGTGCTGGAATGTCAGCATCTCGCGGATCAGCTCGTTGCCGGCAAATTCCATGATGCGGTCGTGGAAAATCGCATCCTGGCGGGCGAAGGCGGAATAGCTCGCCCGTTCGTCCCTGTTGTCCTTGCGCGTCATCACGCCTGCGGCTTCCGTGAGGACCGCAAGTCTCTCCTCGTTCATGGCCCTTGCCGCCTTTGCAGCGCCGGCGGGCTCCAGCAAAAGGCGAAGTTCATAGAGCTCGTCGAAGCGGTGGCGCGTGATCTGGGCCGATGCACGATAGCCGACAAGATGCTGCTTGACGACAAGGCCTTCACCTTCGAGCCGGCCGAGCGCTTCGCGGATCGGCGTGTGGGAGACGTTGAACTCCTTGACCAGGTTGTCGACCGTGATGCGGGCGCCCGGCGCGATCTTCAGCGACATCAGCTGATTGAAGATCGCATCATAGACATCGCCGGCCAGGCTGTTGGCGCGCGGGATCTGGCTTGTTGAAGGTTCTGTCGGTCGTGTCGAAATCATCTGATGCCTTGCCTCTTGACAGGTTCGATCACTAGCACGATGCTGCGGCCAACACAATCCTATATCCTATACGATTTACTATAGGGAGGAGCAATCATGCGAATATCCGAAACGGCTGCCCTTGCGCTGGCCACTCGCCTCCTGGAGGAACACGGCGCACCGCCGGATCATGCGGGGCTGCAGGCGCGCGTTCTGGTGACGGCGGAGATGAAGGGTCACCCGTCGCATGGCCTGCAGCGGCTTCCCCGGCTGATCGAGCGGATCGGGCGCGGCGTCATTGACCCGGAAACGAAGGGTACGCAACGCTGGCGGGCCGATGCGATACTGGATGTCGAGGGGTCGTCAGGCTTCGGGCCTGTCGTTGCTATGGCGGCGATCAATCGGCTGGCCGCGCATATTCCCGATCTCGGCATCGGTCTCGTGGCGGTTCGCAATGCAAACCATCTCGGCATGCTCGCCCATTACGTCGAGGCCATCGCCGCGCTCGGTTTCGTCGGTATTGCGCTCACCTCAAGCGAGGCGCTGGTTCATCCGCACGGTGGTACGCGGGCCATGCTCGGGACCAACCCCCTTGCGATCGCGGTGCCGACAGCGGGCAAGCCGCTGGTTCTCGATCTCGCCACCAGCGTCGTGCCGATGGGCCGTATCCATCATCATGCGGCGACCGGCAGGCCGATACCGGAAGGGTGGGCCCGCGATGCCGACGGCGTCCCGACGACCGATGCGGCGCGGGCCAAAACAGGCGCCATCGCGCCCTTCGGCGACGCGAAAGGCTATGGCCTCGGCATTGCCATGGAGCTTCTGGTAGCAGCTCTTGCGGGCTCGGCACTGGCACCGGACGTGCGCGGCACGCTGGACAGCCGGTCGCCCTGCAACAAGGGCGACGTCTTCATCCTCATCGAACCCAGCCTGGCGCCGGGGCTACCCGCCCGGCTGTCGGCCTATCTCGATGCCGTGCGCGCCTCGCCATCCGACGAGGCCGGCGAGCCGGTGCTTGTCCCCGGCGACCGTGCCCGCAAGCGGAAGGCTATGGCAAGCCGCGACGGCTTCGATATCGACCAGCGCCTCTGGGAAGAGCTGAACGCGCTTTCCCGCTCCCGCGTTCTGGCCTTCGAAGGACAACGATCATGAGCCTGTTCGCCGTTCTGAGACTGCCCCGCGAGATCCTCTTCGGCGTCGGCCAGCGCCATGCGCTTGCCAGCGTCGCGAGCCGGACCGGCAGGCGCGCCCTCGTCTGCACCGATGCCCGCTTTGCCGCGACACCGGTCTTTGCGGAAATGATGACGGCGCTCGAGGCCGCGGGCATCGTCGTCATGATCTATGACCAGACCCTGCCGGACGTGCCGCGAGACACCGTCGCGGTTTGCGTCGAGGCTGCACGCGGCTTTGCGCCCGACATGGTGATCGGCATCGGCGGCGGCAGTTGCCTCGATATGGCCAAATGCGCCTCGCTGCTGCTCACCCATGGCGGCGGGCTTGGCGATTACTACGGCGAGTTCCAGGTTCCGGGACCGGTCCTGCCGGTTATCGCCGTGCCGACGACGGCGGGCACGGGGTCCGAAGTGACGCCCGTTGCGGTCATCTCCGATCCAGACCGCACCCTGAAGGTCGGCATTTCGAGCCCCTATCTGATTGCCGCAGCGGCGATCTGCGACCCGGAACTGACGCTGTCCTGCCCACCGGGCCTGACCGCTATTGCCGGTGCGGATGCGCTGACCCACGCGATCGAGGCTTTTACGGCGATGCGTCGGCCAGGCGATCCGGAGCTTGCACAGCAGCATGTCTTCGTCGGCAAGAGTGATCTTTCCGACCAGTTTGCGTTGCACGCCATCCGCCTTCTCGGCCAGAGCCTCGAAAAAGCCTTCGCGGATGGCTCCGACATCGATGCGCGCGCGGATGTGATGATGGGGGCACTTGCCGCCGGTTGTGCCTTCGGCACGGCGGGCACTGCCGCCGCCCATGCGGTGCAATATCCGGTCGGGGCCGTGACCCATACCGCGCATGGGCTCGGGGTTGCGACCATGCTGCCCTATGTGATGACCTATAACCGCCGTGCCGCCAGCACCGAAATCGCTGTCGTCGGCAGGGCGCTCGGTCTTGATCCTGCCGGTGTCGCGGACGATGAGGCGCTTGCCGATGCAGCGATCAACGAGGTGAGCCGCCTTTTTGCTGCCATCGGCATCTCGCCGACGCTTGCCGCGCTTGGCCTGCCTGAGGACAGGCTCGACTGGACTGCCGAACAGGCGCTCGGCATCGGCCGTCTCGATCAAGAACAATCCGCGTTCCCTCGATCTCGCCGCCATGCGTGGGCTCGTGCGCGCCGCCTTCGACGGCGACCTGGCCGCTTCCGCCCTCTGACATCGGGAAGACATCATGACCGTCAACCAGCATTCTTCGCATTCCGACCACGATCGTTTTGGCCTGACGTTCGTTTTCCCACGGCCTCTATATCGGCGGCGCATGGCAGTCAGCCACGGGTGACGGCCGCATCCAGGTCGTCGATCCGTCGACCGAGGCGGTGATTGCCGCCGTGCCCGATGCGACGGTCGCGGATGCTGCGGCGGCAGTCGAGGCTGCTGCAAATGCTGCGGCAGGCTTGGCGCGAGACGCCGCCGCGCAAGCGTTCGGAGATCCTGCGCCGCTGCTTCGAACTCATGATGGAACGCGCCGAAACGCTCGCCACGCTCATTTCGCTCGAGAATGGCAAGGCGCTGCGCGACGCGCGCGGCGAGGTGGCCTATGCGGCGGAGTTCTTCCGCTGGAACGCCGAGGAAGCGGTGCGCATCTCCGGCGAATTCGGAATAGCGCCATCAGGCGCGAACCGCATCGTCGTCGACTACCAGCCGATCGGCATCTGCGTTCTGATCACGCCATGGAACTTCCCGGCCGCCATGGCGACGCGCAAGATCGCGCCGGCGCTTGCCGCAGGCTGCACCGTCATCCTGAAGCCCGCGAGCGAGACACCGCTGACGGCCTATGCGCTTGGCCGCACTCTATGAGGAGGCCGGCGTGCCGCCGGGCGTCGTCAACGTGCTGACGACCACCAACCCCGGCCCCGTCACCGCCGCCATGCTGGCCGATCCGCGTGTGCGAAAACTCTCCTTCACCGGCTCGACGGGCATCGGTCGCACGCTTCTGGCTGAAGCGGCCAAGACCGTCGTGTCCTGCTCGATGGAGCTCGGCGGCAACGCGCCTTTCATCGTGTTCGACGATGCGGATATCGATGCAGCGATCGAGGGCGCTGATGGTGGCAAAAATGCGCAATGCCGGCGAGGCCTGTACGGCGGCAAATCGCATCTACGTCCAGTCCGGCATCCATGATGCCTTCGCTGAGAAATTCACCCGACGCATGGCTGCCCTGAAGATCGGCGCCGGTGTCGATGCCGATACGGAATGCGGTCCGATGATCACGCGCAAGGCGGTTCAGAAGATCGAGCGGCTTGTCGATGACGCCGTTTCGCGCGGCGCCCGTGTCCTCTGCGGCGGGCAAGCACCCGAAGGAAGCGGTTTTTTCTACCCGCCGACGGTGCTCGCCGATGTGTCGCCGGCCTCCGACATGGGCTGCGAGGAGATTTTCGGCCCGGTAGCGCCGCTCTATCGTTTCGAAAGCGAGGCCGAGGTCATCGCCGCCGCCAACAACACGGAATATGGACTCGCGGCCTACATCTATACGCGCGACATCGGCCGTGGCATGCGCGTCGCCGGAAAAGTGGAGGCGGGCATGATCGCACTCAATCGGGGGCTGGTCTCCGATCCAGCGGCTCCGTTTGGCGGCGTGAAGCAGAGCGGTCTTGGACGCGAGGGCGGTCAGCATCACGGCATCGCGGAATTCATGGAAGCCAAGTATATTGCGACAAGTTTCTGAAGGAGACGCCGTGGCTGCCGATCCGTTCCGCATTCGTGACCATGTGGCAAATTTCGACGAGATTGTCGGCGATATCCGCGCCCGCAGCCTGGCAGCGCGCGCGCGCATCCCGATGGAGGCGAACGTCGCCTATGGCGGCGAACCGGACGAGACGCTCGATATTTTCCTGCCGAATGACCCGGTGCCGGGCATGCCGCTGCATATGTTCATTCACGGCGGCTATTGGCGAATGTTCTCCAAGGAGGACTATTCCTGTGTCGCCGAGACTATCACCCGCTCCGGTGCGGTCGCTGCCATCGTCGACTATTCGTTGATGCCGAAAATGCGAATGGAGGTCCTGATCGCCCAGGTTCGGAAAGCCAAGGCCTTTCTGTTGGCCCATGCCGATCGCTTCGGTGCTGCACCCGACAGATTGTCCGTCAGCGGCCATTCTGCCGGTGCACATCTGGCAACCTTTCTCTTCAATCGCTCGGGCACATCCTCTGGAATCACGTCCGCCTTCCTGCTCGGAGGGCTCTATGATCTTGAACCCCTGCAGACGTCTTTCCTGCGCGACGAGATCGCCTTGACCGATGAGGAGGTGCAACGGTTTTCGCCGATCCGTCAGGACCACGATCCTTCAACGCGCGTCGCGATCCTGACCGGAGAACGGGAAACCGTCCCTTTCAGGACCCAGGCGGAAGCCTTCGGGCACGTGCTGGCGGCCCAGGGGCTCCGGGTCCATGCATCGCTGGCGACAGGTGGCGACCACATGAGCACTGTCCGTGATCTTGCTGTCCCCGGCACCGCTGCCGCAGGCGCGCTGCACGCCCTCATCTCCGGCGAAATCGGCGCGAAACGCACCTGATACAGCGCCGGGTGACGGCGCAAGTTCATCATGATGGTGGAGTGCAGCGTGATTTCTCAGCTGTTCAGTCAGCCGATTGTCGTGAGAATGCACGGGCCAGGTCGAGAAACGCTCTCACTCCCGCCGATAGGTTTCGGCGCCCGGGATAGTACAGGCAAAGCCCCGGATAGGGCGGCGTCCAGTCTTCGAGAACACGCACAAGACGTCCGGCTTCGATGTCGGAAAGAATTTCCTGTTCCATGGTGTAGCCGATGCCGGTGCCTTCCAGAACGGCGGTCCTCACCAGGCTTGCCTCATCAAGCGATATCGGGCCGCGAACATCGATCTGCACCTGCTCGCCGCCCTTCTCGAAACGCCACCGGAAAAGTGAACCATCGGGCAGGCGGATACGAACGCAGCTGTGATTGAGAAGATCGGGCGGGACCGCTGGCTTGCCATGTTTCTCGAAATACGCGGGGGATCCAACCACGGCATGTCGTTGGGCGCGCCCGAGAGAAACGGCGATCATGTCGCTGGGAACGAGGCCTGCAACCCGAACACCCAGATCGAACCCATCCCTGACGATATCAACCATTTTACCTTCCGTGACGATATCGACATTCATCTCGGGATAGCGGCGAAGGAATTCGAGCACGAGCGGCGAGAGGATGGCCCGCGCTGCAAACGGCGCCGCATTGATCCGGATCGTTCCGGTGGGTGTCGCGCTTTGCGAACGCACCGATTCCAGCGCGGCATAGAGATCCTGAAGCGATGGCGCGACCTGCTGCACAAAGAGCCTGCCGGCGTCCGTCAGCGATACGCTGCGCGTGGTGCGGTTGAACAATCGCACGCCGAGCCCCGCCTCAAGCCTGCCAATGGTATGGCTGAGCGCAGTCGTGGACAGGCCGAGCTCTATGGCCGCAGCACGGAACGTGCCGCGCCGGGCAATCGCGATGACCGCTTCGAGTTCCCTGAGGTTTGCCTGTTCCATTGTCCCGATCTGTTCAACACCACATGCCGGTTTATTCCACTTATTCATATAATGGTCGAGCGTTAAGTTAAGGGCATCCAGAAGGAGAAAAACGATGGGTATGCCCAGTCCTGTGAACATGTATTTTGAAGCCGACAGCCGTAACGATGTGGATGCGCTGCTGAAAACCCTTGCGACCGAAGCGGTGGTCGAGGACGAGAATGCGCGTCATCAGGGAACCGCAGCGATCCGTGAGTGGTGGCTGGCCGCGAAGAAAGCCACTGAATACCTTGCCGAGCCGCTGGAATCGAACATTGACGGCGACACCATACGCGTCCGAGCAAGGGTGAGCGGCCAGTTTCCCGGGAGCCCGGTGATGCTCACCCACACCTTCACGGTCAAGGACGACAGGATCGTCAGGCTGGAGATCCGCCCATGACCGGCTTTATCAGCCTGAGCGGAAAACGTGCTCTCATTACCGCTGGAACAAAAGGTGCCGGCGCTGCGACCGTCAGCCTGTTTCGGGAACTCGGCGCGCAGGTTTTGACGACAGCGCGGGCGCGTCCCGAAACCCTGCCGGAAGAATTGTTCGTCGAGGCGGACCTTGCCACCGAAGAGGGATGCGCAATCGTTGCGGATGCCGCACGCAAGCGTCTCGGCGGCGTTGATATCATCGTTCACATGCTGGGCGGCTCCTCAGCGCCCGGCGGCGGTTATTCTGCTCTGACGGATGACGACTGGCATCAGGAACTGTCGCTCAACCTGTTTCCGGCGGTTCGGCTGGATCGGCTACTCCTACCGGACATGGTCACCCGGGGAGCGGGCGTGGTGGTGCATGTCACATCCATTCAAAGGGTGCTGCCTTTGCCGGAGTCCACGACAGCCTATGCGGCAGCAAAGGCAGCCCTTTCGACCTACAGCAAAGCGATTTCGAAAGAGGTCTCACCCAAGGGCGTTCGGGTCGTTCGGGTTTCGCCCGGCTGGATCGAAACGGAAGCCTCCGTTCATCTCGCCGAGCGCCTGGCAAAACAGGCGGGCACCGATCTCGAGGGCGGCAAGAAGATCATCATGGATGGGTTAGGCGGCATCCCGCTCGGCCGTCCGGCGAAGCCGGAAGAGGTGGCAAACCTGATCGCCTTCCTCGTTTCCGACCGCGCCGCTTCGATCACCGGGACCGAATACACGATCGATGGAGGCACGGTCCCAACCGCGTGAAGTCAATTAAGTCCCACGATCAGGCGGGTTCGTCCCACCCGCCGATCCGGGAAGAGATGGCATTGGGGAGGTGCCGGACATCGTTGGTCACAGGAGAAACGGCGCCAGGTGCAAGAGACCGGTCGGGCATGATCGATTTTGTCCGAAAATCGGCCGTCACCTACTGGCACCCAATCTTGCACGGCAAAGATGGGCGCGACAGCATGTCCGTCGTTGACGGCGAGTTGAAGGTCTACGGCATCGAGGGCCTGCGCATAGCAGACTCATCGATCCTGCCGCGCATCACCACGGCAACACGATGGCACCTTGCGTTGTCATCGGAGAGCGTGCGGCGGATCTGATCCGGACGGTGCATCGTCTACCAACCTGATTTGAGGTCTCGATCGAGCCATCTGATGATTTCGGCGGCCTGCACATGCGGGCCGCCGAGATTTTGGGCCCGCGGTCCCTCACCGGATTGGACCGCTCGCCGGCCTCTTGCCTAGATGTTGGCGCCACCCTTGGAGCGCATGCGTTTGCGGAAAGCGGTCGGCTTTTCGTTGAAGCGATCGCTGAAGGCTTCGTAGAAGCGCGAGACCGAGCCGAAGCCGGATTCGTAGGACACGTCCGTGATCGACAGGTCGGTCGCGATCAAAAGGGATTGGGCCGTGTCGAGACGGTGGCGAACAATCGCCTGGTTGATTGTCAGGCCGACTGCACGCTTGAAGACGGACATGGCATAGTTGGGATGCAGCCCGGCATCGCGACCGACATCGTCAGCGGAGATTTCATCCAGCGCATGCTCGGCGATGTAGCGCAACATGCGCTCGACATTCTCCACCCGCTCGCTGTCGCTATGGCCGAGGCTGGCAATCGCCGATCCTTCCTCGCGCAGGTCGCGCCATCCGTCGCGCTCGATGCGCAAAACGCGCGCCGTCAGTTCGTTGCGAACGATCTCGCTCAGGCCCTCGTCGCCAGACAGCAGTTCCTCGCGCCAGCGCAGGAAGATATCACTGTCATAGGCGCGCAGTTCGGTCGCCTCGATCATTGCGCCGCGAAACACGGCATCGCGGAAGCGGGTCAGGTTGGCAAGGCCGAGAAAGAACGACATCGGCACATAGAGGCAGACGAAACGTGTTCCCTCGGCGCGATCGATCACCTGGTGCGGGATCATGCCCCAGAAAAGGCAAAGCCGGCCTTTGCCGACGGTCAGTTCGCGACCGTCGAACCAGTAGGTCATGTCGCCGTCCAGCACGAAATTGAGCTCGATCTGGCTGTGCATGTGCGGGCCGGCCATGCGCTGGACGAACAGCGCTTCGCCGGCACAAAAGCGATGGTCGCCGAAGATCACCAGAGGGTGACGCGGATCATGATCCGGGTGAACGGGAACAGATTCGTCCTGAAGAACGGGCTTGAGTTGGACCATTGCTTAGGATCCCGGAGAAGTTACATCAAAAGTCGGTAGATTATTACGGCTTTCCGCCTGATGATCAAGGTGAGCTGATATGCTTGTCCGGTGGGATCCGTATGGCGCCAGCTCCTCGATATGCGATGCATACCGGTCATAGGGAGGAAAACATGACCCTTTTCAAGAGCCTAAGCGGGCTCGCGCTCTCCGTAGCGCTGTTCTCGACTGCCGCATTTGCCGGCGAAATCACCATCAACTCCGACCATTCCGATCCAGTGCCGAAAAAGGCGATGGAAGAGCTCATTGCCGATTTCCAGAAGGCCAATCCGGATGTGACGGTCAAGTGGAACAATTTCGACCACGAAGGCTACAAGTCGGCGATCCGCAACTTCCTGACCGCCGACGCGCCTGATGTCGTTGCCTGGTATGCCGGCAATCGCATGGAGCCGTTCGTGAAGGCTGGCCTGTTCGAGGATGTTACCGATGTCTGGACAGCCAATGGCCTCGACGAGCAGCTGAAGTCTTCGGCGCCGTCGATGACCATCGACGGCAAGAAGTGGGGCATGCCCTATACCTACTACCAGTGGGGCATCTATTACCGGAAGGATATCTTCGCCGAGCAGGGCATAACTCCGCCGAAGACCTGGGCAGAACTGCTGGCCGCTTCGGAAAAGCTGAAGGCTGCCGGCGTTACGCCCTTCACCATCGGCACCAAGGCCCTGTGGCCGACCGGCGGCTGGTTTGACTATTTGGACCTGCGCGTCAATGGCTACGAGTTCCATATGGAGCTGACTTCGGGCAAGGTTCCCTACACCGATCCCCGCGTCAAAGCCGTGTTTGAAAAATGGGGCGAACTGGTCAAGGCTGGCTATTTCATCGACAACCACGCAGCCATCGACTGGCAGGACGCCGTTCCGCTGCTGGTCCAGGGCAAGGCTGCCATGTATCTGATGGGTAATTTTGCCGTCGCGACCTTCAAGGACGGCGGATTGAAGGAAGAGCAGATCGGCTTCCTGCAGTTCCCGGAAATCACCCCCGGCATTCCGGTTGCGGAAGAGGCGCCGACCGACACGTTCCACATCCCGTCGGGTGCAAAGAACAAGGAAGATGCCAAGAAGTTCCTGGCCTATCTCGCCTCGCCGGAAGCCCAGACCAAGATGAACGCAACGCTTGGCCAGCTGCCGGTGAACAACAAGGCGGAAAAGCCGAAAGACGTGTTCCTCGATGCCGGTTTCGCGATGCTGTCCAGCGCGCACGCGCTGGCGCAGTTCTATGACCGCGATGCGCAGGCCGAAATGGCCAAGGCCGGCATGGAAGGCTTCCAGGAATTCATGGTCAAGCCGGACAATATCGACCGCATTCTTGAGCGGCTCGAAAAGGTCCGCGCCCGCGTCTACAAATAAGGACCAAGGTCCTCCCTGCGCCGGGTGCCGTTGACCTCGTTGTCTTCGGCATCCGGTAGCAATTCCCTTCCCGTTCCCAAAGGTGCCGCCGTGAGCAACGCCGTCTCCCCCCAGTCCAGTGTCAGGCCCTCATCCAGTTTCTGGAAGAAGAACCAGCAGAAGCTTGCCCCTTGGCTGTTTCTCGCGCCGGGCATGCTGATGTTCGTCATCTATGTCATGGTGCCGATCTTCCAGTCCATCTGGATCAGTTTCCACGATTGGGACGGCCTCGGCGAGCGGGTGTGGATCGGTTTCGGCAACTATGTCGAACTGCTGGACGACGATACGTTCTACGTCGCCTTGAAGAACAACCTGATCTGGCTGGTGCTTTATCTCCTGTCGATCCCGGCGGGGCTTGCGGCAGCCCTGTTCCTCAACCAGACGGTTGCCGGTATCCGGCTCTACAAGTCGCTGTTCTTCTTTCCCTTCGTGATCAGCCAGGTCGTGGTCGGCCTGATGTTCACCTGGTTCTATGCGCCCGACTTCGGCCTGTTCTCCAAGCTGACGGAATGGCTGACGGGCGAGCAGATCGCCGTATTGGCCGACGAACGTTACGTCACCTACGGCATCATTGTCGCCGGTCTCTGGCCGCAGACGGCCTATTGCATGATCCTCTATCTGACGGGTCTCAACAACATCAATCCCGAGCAGGTGGAAGCCGCCCGCATGGACGGCGCCAAGGGCTTCAAGCTGCTGTGGAACATCATCCTGCCGCAGCTCGGCCCGGCGACCTTCATCGCCATGGTGGTCACCGTCATCGGTTCGCTGCGCTCCTTCGACCTCGTCTCGGTCATGACGGCCGGTGGCCCCTATGGCTCGAGCCAGGTGCTGTCCTATTTCATGTATGAACAGGCACTGTCGGAATATGGTTTCCGCATGGGTTATGGCGCGGCAATCGCGGTCGTCCTGTTCCTGATCATGATGGTCTTCATCTCGCTGTTCATCGTGCGCATGCTGCGCCAGGAAAGGAACGCCTGATGTTCCCGACACCCATCGAAAAAGCCTCGCGCTTCGTCCAGACCGGCTACAAGATCCTGCTGCCGGTCGCGCTCTTCCTCTGGCTGCTGCCTTTGATCGGGGTGGCGATCACCTCGGTGCGTCCGGCCGGCGATCTGGCGGCCGGCAATTATTTCGGCATTCCGTCTTCCTTTGCCGGCGTGGAAAACTACACCGCCGTGTTCCGCGATTCTCCGATCGGCTGGTACATCCTGAATTCGTTCAAGGTGACGATCCCGACGGTCATCGGCGCGGTGGCATTGTCCTGCCTCACCGGATTTGCGCTCGCGGTCTACCGCTTCAAGAGCAATCTCGTGCTGTTCTTCCTGTTCGTCGCCGGCAATTTCATCCCGTTCCAGATCCTGATGGTGCCGGTGCGCGACATGACGCTGAGGGCCGGTCTCTACGATACGACCATGGGCCTCGTGCTGTTCCATGTCGCCTTCCAGACCGGGTTCTGCACCCTGTTCATGCGCAATTTCATCAAGGGCCTGCCCTTTGCGCTGATCGAATCGGCGCGCGTCGAAGGTGTCTCGGAATGGCGGATTTTCCGCTATATCGTGCTGCCGCTGATGCGTCCGGCCATTGCCGCGCTCTCCGTGCTCATCTTCACCTTCGTCTGGAACGACTATTTCTGGGCGACCGTGCTGGTCCAGGGCCAGCATGCGATGCCGGTGACGGCGGGGCTCTATTCGCTGAACGGCCAGTGGGTCGCCGCCTGGCATCTGGTTTCCGCCGGCTCGATCGTCGCGGCTTTGCCGCCGGTCGCCATGTTTTTCCTGATGCAACGGCATTTCATTGCCGGCCTGACGCTTGGAGCCACCAAGGGATGAGTGAAATCGTAACCGTCGATTCAGGCCAGCTTTCGCTCAGCCTGCGCCTGCCGGAGCTCGGCATGCCGGAAATCCTGTCCTTCGGCACGGTCCCGGTCGAGGTCGATCCGCTGTTTGATATCGAACGCTCCAGCCGCGTCAACGGCATGGATATCCCCGCGCCAACATCGGTCATTCTGCCCACGGGCGGCATGGGCTTCTTCGGATGGCCGGCAATATCCGGTCATCGGGCGGGTCGCGATTTCGTTGCGCAGTTCGGCGGGTGGTCGGTCCAGCGGGATGGCAACCGCACCGTTTTGAAGGGTGCCGACAGCGTGGCCAGGCTCGGCATAGCCATTGTGCTCACGGCCCATGTGTCCGGCCTGATCTCCATGGCAACGGAACTCACCAATCTGGGCGATGCCGATTACCAGCTTGACCGCTGCATGGCCGCGACCTTCCTTGCGCCTGCCGGCGATGTGCAGGTGATGAGCTTTACCGGCATATGGGGCCGCGAGTTCCAGACCCGGCGCGAATTGCTCGGCAATGGCACCTGGATCCAGGAAAGCCGGCGCGGCCGGACCTCGCATGATCGTTTCCCGATGCTGTTCATCGAAAGCGAAACCCAGGTCTTCGGCGTGACGCTCGGCTGGAGCGGCAATCACCAGATGGTCATCGACCGCACCGATGACGGCCAGCGGCTGGTGCATCTGGGCGAATTGTTCGAGCCGGGCGAGATCATGCTGAGCCCCGGCGAAAGCTATAGGAGCCCTGTTGCCTATGCGGGTGCCGACAGCCAAGATTTCCATGCCTTCGTCCGTGACGAGCTGACCCAATGGCCTGGCGGCCGGATGAGCCCGCGTCCGGTGACGCTGAACACCTGGGAAGGCAATTATTTCGACCACCAGATGGGCTCGCTGAAAGCCCAGGCGACGGCGGCTGCCGAGCTCGGCATCGAGCGTTTCGTGCTCGACGACGGCTGGTTCGGCAAGCGCGACAACGACACGACCAGTCTCGGCGACTGGGACATCGACGCGCGCAAATATCCTGATGGCTTGAAGCCGCTGGTCGATCATGTGACGGGCCTCGGAATGCAGTTCGGCATCTGGTTCGAACCGGAAATGGTCAATCCCGTGTCCGAACTCTACAAGGCGCATCCGGACTGGGCGCTGCAGATTAAGGGACGTCCGCTTCTGGAATCGCGCACCCAGCTGGTGCTGGACCTGACGCGCGCCGAGGTTTCCGACTACCTGTTTACCAAGATCGATGCTGTTCTGGCCAATCACGCCGTATCCTATGTGAAATGGGACATGAACCGTGACCTCACCCATGCCGGCGGACATGACGGCAAGGCGAAGATCGCTGCCCAGACGCGCGCCGTCTATGCTCTGATGGACCGGGTCCGCGCGGCGCATCCCGATGTCGAGATCGAAAGCTGTGCGTCCGGTGGCGGCCGTATCGACTATGGCGCACTTTCCCGCACGCACCGCGTCTGGACGTCAGACTGCACCGATGCGCTGGAGCGGCTGGAAATCCAGCGCGGCGCCTCGGTCTTCGTGCCGCCGGAAATCCTCGGAAGCCATATCTCGGCCTCGCCGAACCACCAGACGGGGCGGCGCCATACGCTGGCCTTCCGGGCGCTTGTCGCGATCGCCTACCATCTCGGTGTGGAGCTCAATCCGCTGGAACTGAGCGAAGACGAACGGTCGGAGCTCAAGATCTATATCGGGGCCTACAAGCGTCTGCGCGATCTCTTTCATGCGCCGGGTGCCGCGTTCAAGCTGGAGCCGATCGATGGGCGTTACGTCTGGGGTGCGGCCAGCGCTGAGAAGATCGTCGTGATCGTGGCGCAGGGAGGGCAGATGATCGGCGAACAGCCGGCGCCGCTGAAGCTGCCCGACAGCATCACGGAACTTGGCGGCACATGGCGGATCGCCAACATGTTTCCGGCCGCACCGCAATTCGTCCGTATCTCCGAGGGGCAGAGGAAACTGCTGGCCGGCGAGATCAGCTTCCAGCTGTCGAGCACCGGCCTTGCCGGCCTGCCGCTGCCGATGCTGATGCCGGAAAGCGCTGCTCTCCTCGAACTCATTCCTTCAACGGGAGGCAAGACCCATGGCTGATGTGCGCCTGCGCGACGTCAAGAAACAGTTCGGCGCACTCAGCGTCATCAAGGGCGTCGATCTCGACGTCGAGGATGGCGAGTTCTGCGTCTTTGTCGGCCCATCCGGCTGCGGCAAGTCCACGCTGCTCCGGATGATCGCCGGTCTCGAGGACATCACCTCCGGCGCGCTGTCGATCGGCGGCCAGGACATGACCAAGGTCGGCCCGTCCGAGCGTGGCGTGGCCATGGTGTTCCAGTCCTATGCGCTCTATCCGCATATGACGGTGGCCGAAAACATCGGCTTTGGCCTGCGCATGACCGGGCACTCGAAGGAGATGATTGCGGAGCGGACGGCAGTTGCGGCAAGGATGCTGCAACTCCAGCCTTTGCTGGAGCGCAAGCCGGGACAGCTTTCAGGCGGTCAGCGCCAGCGCGTGGCGATCGGCCGCGCCATCGTGCGCAATCCGGAAGTCTTCCTGTTCGACGAGCCGCTGTCCAATCTCGATGCGGCTTTGCGCGTGCAGATGCGCGGCGAACTGTCGAAGCTGCACCAGGATCTGAAATCGACGATGATCTACGTCACGCATGACCAGGTCGAAGCGATGACCATGGCCGACAAGATCGTCGTTCTGTCGGCTGGCAGGATCGAACAGGTTGGCTCGCCGCTCGAGCTTTACCATCGGCCGAACAATCTCTTCGTTGCGGGTTTCATCGGTTCGCCGAAGATGAACTTCCTCAAGGTGCAGGTCAGCCCGACCGACGGCGGCAATCTCAGCGTTGCCCTTCCGGGTGGCGTGTAGCCTGACAATGGCCGGCGAGGGAAAGCCGGCGCTTGGCGAGATGACCTTCGGTATCCGTCCAGAGCATATCGACGCCACGGGCAAGGGCGATGTCGTACTCGAAAGCACTGTCAACCTTGCCGAATATCTCGGCTCCGAGACGCTGTTCTTCGTCACGCTCGCCGATGGCTCGGAGCTGTCACTCAAGGCCGACGGGCTTGCGCGTGAAAAGCCGGGCGACACGCTGAAGATCGGCATCAACGCCAAGGCCTGCCATCTGTTCAACAAGGATGGCATGGCCGTCATCAACGGGGACCTGACGCGATAATGCTGGGCGTATGTTATTATCCGGAACACTGGGACGAAGCACGCTGGGCCGAAGACGCTCGCCGCATGGTCGAACTGGGCATTTCCTTTGTTCGGATCGGCGAGTTTGCCTGGTCCAGGCTTGAGCCTTCGCGCGGCACCTTCGATTTCGCCTGGCTCGACCGGTCGATGGACATCCTGACCAAGGCCGGCCTGAAGATCGTGCTCGGCACGCCGACGGCAACGCCGCCGAAATGGCTTGTCGACGAGCATCCCGATATCCTGCCCTATGACGAAGACGGCAAGGTGCGCGGCTTTGGCTCGCGTCGTCACTACACGTTTTCGTCGGAAACCTGGTGGCGCGAAAGCGCGCGCATCGTCGAGATCGTGGCCGCGCGCTACGGCGAGCATCCGGGTCTGGTCGGCTGGCAGACGGACAATGAATATGGCTGTCATGACACGACGATGTCCTGGGGAGCCGAAGACCTGAAGGGCTTCAAGCGCTGGCTCAGGCTGCGCTACCAGTCGACGGACCAGCTCAACGAAGCCTGGGGCTCGGTGTTCTGGTCGATGGAGCTGTCGAGCTTCGACGAGGTCATGCTGCCGAACCTGACGGTGACGGAGCCCAATCCTGCGACGCGGCTCGACTTCTGGCGCTTCCAGTCGGATCAGGTCGCGGCCTATGACAGGATGCAGTGCGAGATTATCCGCAAGCATTCCCCGGAGCGCTGGATCACCCATAATTTCATGGGTTTCGTTTCGGATTTCGATCATTTCAAGGTCGGTGACAATCTCGATCTGGCGTCATGGGACAGTTATCCGATCGGTTTCGTCGAGAAGTTTCCGTTTACGGAAGACGAGCGCAATCGCTGGGCGGAAACCTCGCATCCGGATATCGCGCCCTATCACCACGATCTCTACCGCGCCGTCGGCAAGGGGCGTTTCTGGGTGATGGAGCAACAGCCGGGACCGGTGAACTGGGCGCCGTGGAACCCGGTGCCGAAGCCGGGCATGGTGCGGCTCTGGACCTTTGAAGCGCTGGCGCATGGCGCCGATGTCGTCAGCTACTTCCGCTGGCGCCAGGCGCCGTTCGCGCAGGAGCAGATGCATGCCGGTCTCAATCTGGCGGGCCTCGACGAACTGTCCCCGGGCGGCATCGAGGCGCGGCAGGTGGCCGAAGAGTTGAAGGCGCTCGGACCTCTGCCGGAGACTGGCAAGGCCTCCGTCGCGCTGGTCTTCGACTACCAGAGCTACTGGACGACGATGATCCAGCCGCAGGGCAAGGACTTCCGCTACGAGGAACTGTGCTTCCGCTGGTACGAAGGCCTGCGCCGTCTCGGTCTCGACATCGATTTCGTCCGGCCGGGCGGATCGCTTGAGGGCTATGCGCTGGTTGTCGTTCCCTGCATGACGGAGGTGGATAACGCCACCCAGTCGGCGCTGGAAAAGGCGACAGGTCATATTCTGATCGGCGCACGGACCGGTTCGCGCGACCGCAATTTCGTCATTCCGGAAAATCTGCCGCCGGGACCGCTCGGCGTGCACACCGGAAACCGGGTTACGCAGGTCTCGACCCTGCGGCCGGGACTCTCGGACAAGGTTTCGGGCGCAGTTTCCGGTGCGGGCATACGCTGGCGGGAATATCTGGAGACGTCCGCCACCGTTCTCGCCCGCTTTGCCAATGGCGATCCGGCGCTGACCGAAAAGGACCGGATGCTCTATCTCGCCTGCTGGGCTGACGAGACCCTGCTGGCGAGCGTTCTGACGCTTGCTGTGGAGAGGGCCGGTCTGTCAACCCTGCCGGTGCCGGACTACATCCGCATCCGTCGTCGGGGCGATCTGACCTTCGCCTTCAACTATGGCAGCAAGGATTGGCCGGTTCCCGCCGGCGCCCAACTGGCGCTCGGCGAGGCCATTCTCAAGCCACAGGCCGTGTCGGCCTGGCGGTAGTGCGTCACAAGGGAAGGCGCGCTCGATCTCGCTTGATTGCGCTCGCGCCACGCATTGTCGCGATCACGGACCTTACGGTTTCCGCAATCAAAGCCTGCTGAAAGGCATCGTCAAGAGATGATCACGACGGCCTTTTCGGGCCGTCGATTCGCTGGTTGCGCAGCAGCTGCTTCATGTTCTCGAAGCGCTGCCCGTGCTCGGCATCGCGGCGCAAGCCCACGGCCGAGCAGAGAATGTCGACGACGACCAGGGCCGCGATGCGCGAAATGGTGGGCGTGTAGATATCCGTGTTATCGAGCGTTTCGACGAGTATGGCGACATCGCAGTGATCAAGCAGCGGAGCCTGCGAGCCGGAGATGCCGATCACCTTGGCGCCGCCCTTGCGTGCGATCTCGGCGACCTCGATCATCGCGATCGTATGGCCGGTATTGGAGAAGATCACGGCAACATCGCCGGCCTGCATCATCGAGGCGGTCATCAATTGTTGGTGCGTGTCGGCCTGGGCGCCGCAGGGTACGCCGAACAATGGAAATTTCTGTTGCGCGTCGAGCGCCACGATCCCGGATGCTCCAAGGCCGAAGAACTCGATGCTGCGCGCCTGGCTCAGAAGGGCGATCGCCTGACCCAGCGCCTCGGTATTGAGGTGGCTGCGCGCCCAATCCAGGCTGGTCATGGTGTATCCGAAAATCTTCTCGACCAGCTCCGCCGTCGTATCGTCCTTGCTCAGCACGGAATGCGTCGCGGTCGTGCCAAGCGCCAGGCTATGGGCGAGCTTCAGCTTGAATTCCTGGTATCCGGTGCAGCCGATGGCGACGCAGAAACGGATCACCGTCGGTTCGCTCACATCGGAAAGGGCGGCAGCCTCTGCAAGTGCGGCATTGAGGATGCGGCTTGGATCTTCCAGAACGCGATTGGCAACCTTGCGCTCTGATTTGCGCAGTTCCGGCAGCGCGTGCCGCACGATCTCGAGAATGTTCTGGCCGGAATTTCGGCCCGCTGGGTCTTCAAATGCCATGGGTGATTTCTGCCATTCCGGCTTAGGCACCGTCAAGGCGAAACTCCATTCCCGCACGGGCGCGAACAAGGGCGCCAGGTGTCCGCGCCGCGGCGGCATCGATCACTTCGGGCGCAAGCGTGTTGAAGGCGAACATCCCGTAGTGGTGTGCGATCATGACGGGCACAGCACAGCGTCGGCACAGGGATGTCGCTTCCGCGAGCGTCAAATTGCCGGCAAAACCGGCGGATTTCAGCGCTTCAGACCGCCCGTTGACCGGCAGCAGCGCGAGATCGGGAGCAAATGCCGCGAGCTCTTCATCCTGGCCTGCAAAGGGAATGGTGTCTCCGGAATGAAAGATGCGATAGCCGCCGAAATCCAGACCGTAGCCGAGGAAGCGGTGGCGGCCCTCGTCGTCCTGTTCCAGGGTTTCGTGGGCAGCGCGCATGACCTGCAGTCTGAAGCCGGGCAGATCGATGGTTTCTCCGGCATCGACTTCGATCAGGCGCTCTGCGCTGACGCCGATCCGTTGACGGGCGATTTGGCCGGATGCAGCGGGAACGACGAATTTGAGGTGAGGCAAGCGCATTGCCAGGCGCTGCAATGTCTCCCCGTCCATGTGGTCTGTGTGATGATGCGTGCACAGGACCAGATCGACCGCGCCGAGTTCTTCGGCCGTCACCGGCGCGGCTGCCATCCGGGCGTGTGAATAGGCACTGTCGCGATATTTGACGGCAAGCGAATCCGACAGATAGGGATCAATGACGATGCGCCTTCCATGTGCCTCGATCACGAAACCGGCCTGTCCCAGCCAAAAGAGCGAGATGCCCTGAAGGCGCGTCTGCGCCAGCCGTGCCGCAAGAGAACCTTCAAAGGCGATTTGCTCGACCACGGCCATTTCAGTGTCCCTGGATCGCCGCCGCAGCTTGCTCCAGACCGAGCGCTGACAGCAGGTTTGCGATTGCCATCCCGGTGGCGCGGTCGACGCTTTCCTCCGTATACCCTCCGATATGGGAACTGGCGATGACATCCGGTCTCGAGGCGAGGCCGGGATGGACCGGCGGCTCGGGATCGAACACGTCGACGCAATAGGTCTGCAGCCGCTTCTCGTCGAGCGCCTTCACAAGGGCGATTTCATCGACCAGCGAGGCGCGGGCTGTGTTGACGAGGATAAGGCCGGGCTTGACGGTTTTCAGAACCTCGGCATTGATCAGTGGCTGGCCGTCGCGACCGGGAGGGCAGTGCAGCGTCACGATATCTGCCTGACGAAAAATCTCCTCATGCGTCGCCCATCGGAAATGCGAGGGGTCTAATCCAAGCTCGGGCCGGGCCGGATCGAAGGCAAGCACCCGGGCACCCATGGCGCAGGCAAGGCGCGCGACGGTTCCGCCGACCGCGCCGGCGCCAATCACGCCGACGGTACGGCCGAAAAACTCGATACCCCGTCGCCGGGGCCAGTTTCCGGCTTTCAGTCCCTGATCGGTGTAAGGCAGGTGGCGCAGAGCGGAAAAGATCATGGCAATCGCCAGTTCCGCAACGCCGCGCGCATTGGCGCCCTCGGCTGTTCGAACCAGGATGCCGCGTGCTTTAAGGTCCGCCAGCGGCAGATTGTCGAGACCCGTCCCGTTGCGGCTGACGACCCGCAGCTTGTTGGCTGCGGCAATCACCCGCTGAGAGACCGGCTCGACACCTGCCAGCCAGCCGCTGACGTCGGGGATCAGCCGCAGCAGTTCTGCTTCGGACGGCAATTGGCCCGGCGTGGCGTATAACACCTCAAGTCCGTGACCGATCATCGCCTCGACAGCCGGATGCGGCGCCTCCGTCAGGGAGCGCGGCGTGACAAGGATTTTCATCCCCATGATCTACCCTTTCGTGACATTCAGCGCGATCTTCGAGATCTCGTCGAATGTCGCTCCGCTTGGCGGGATGTCGATGTGAAACACTTCCGAGATCACCTGCGTCCAGCCGTGGATGAAATAGATCCAGCCATCCTCGATCTGCAAAGTCGCGGCATGCTGGCGTGCCCGCGCCTGATCGAGAAAGATCAGATCGCCCCGGTAGTTGAGGTCCCAGACAACGGATCGTGGCGGAAACTGAACGGCATCCGAAAGCGGCGATCCCGGCGCATCCTTGCCGAGCCCGGTGGCGTTGATCACGACGGAGGCAGGTTTGAGCGCGGCGACGATCGCATCATTGTCGATCGGCTGCGGTGCAAGCACATAGTCGACGGGCAGGGTGGTGCCCATCGCCTTGTGGATGCGGCTGATCTCATCGAGACGATGCTGACTGCGATTGGACACGATGATACGTGACGGCCTGTCGCCGGCGCGGCGGCTGTGCATCATGTGCCAGGTGAGTGCGATCGTCGATCCGCCGGCACCGATCGAGAACAATTCGCCGCCCGTGCGCTCGAAATATCCATCCGGCAGGAACGCATCAAGCGCCAAGCCCGACGAGATCGGATCCTTGGCATGACACACAAGCTTGCCGTCCCGCTTGGAAATGCAGCTTGTTTCTTCCATCAGCCGCGCATGCGGATCGATCTCGTCGAACATATCCTTGCAGGCGTTGAAAAGATCGATCTTGTGCGTGGTCACAAGGGCGCCAAGCGACATCGGATCGTCGCGAATGAAGGCCACCGCTTCCCTGTAGGCTTCAGGCGCGGCATGCAGCGGGAAGTCGATGCCGCGGATCACGGCATTGTCGAGACCAAGATAGTCTGCCCATGCCGGAAACACCGACATGATCGAGCTCTTGGCTGTCGTCACGCCGATAAAATAGAGCGTTGGCTGGGTGGCGGGGACATAGTCCGTCATTCTGTCTCTCCTGGCCGCATGATCAATCAAGCATGGCCATGATGCTGTCGACCAGCGTCTGCGGCCGCGCACGATAGTCCGTATTGTCGATGGCCTTCCAGCCGCCTTGACCATCATCGACAATCCGGCTGCGCATTCCTCCGGCCTTGGCGATGATGTCGTAGTCCTGGCCTGAATCGGCGGGATAGGAAAAGGTCATGACCAGAGGCTCGCGGCCGACATTGACGGACCGGTGAATCCAGAAGGGCGGCACGTAGCACATCGTGCGCGGGCCGATTTCGATCGTCCGGATCTGTCCGTCCGGCGATTCCAGAAGCATGACGCCCAGCCCGCTTTCGCCATAATACATCTCGGGGCGATTGGGCCGCGCGTGAATATGGCCCCGCGTCATGTAGTACTCATCGCCGATCTTGCCCGGCTCCATGCGCGTCACGCCGATGATGATATCACCGGGATTGCTCGACGCCTTGTAGTCCGTCACCTCGTACGCGACGTCATTGCCGCGCTCTGATGTCAGGGCCCGAAAGGCCTGCGTATCGCCATAAAGACCTTCGAGATCGTTGAATGTTTTCACATATCGGTTGGTCGCGCCTTTCAGCTGACCGGACGAAATATCAACATATCCAACTCCCGGCTCGAACAGGGCCATGCACATAACTCCCAAAATAGAAACTGTAGTAATACTACATAATCAGAATAGCAGGGCAAGCGGGCCGGTCAAAAAATTTACGCCGTGGCGCTATCGCAGCGCAAAATACGCATATTGCAGCGCAATGCGGTTAACAAATGTGCATTGCTAACAAATATGGGAAAAAAATACCGCTTGACGGACTTGAGAAATGTATTTTAACTACAAAAAGGAGGCCCCGCTGCTTCCGTTGTCATGGAAATCGGAGGAGAGAAACCATGAAGATTACACTTTCGGGATGTGTGTTGGCCGTTGCGATGAATGTCGCGGCGATCGGCGCAGCCAACGCTGCCGACTGCAAGGTCGGTATCGCCATGTACACGCTGGGTGCCCCTTATTTCGCAGCCCAGGTTGCTGCCGCTGAAGATCAGGCGAAGAAGGCCGGTTGTGAGGTGACCAGTGCCGACGGCCAGAACGACATGGCCAAGCAGATTGCCGACGTCGAGGACATGGTCGCCAAGGGCGTCAACCTCCTGATCCTCAATCCGCGCGATCCGGAAGGCCTCGTCGCCGCTGCTGACGCTGCCACGGCGGCAGGCGTCAAGGTCGTGGTGATGGATTCCTCCATCAGCACCAAGGCGAATGTCATTACCCAGGTTCGCTCGTCGAACGACCAGAACGGCTACCTTGTCGGCCAGTGGCTTGCCAACGAACACCAAGGGCAAGCCGATGAAAATCATCCTGCTCTCCGGCGACAAGGGCAATGAAGTCGGCCGTGATCGTCGTCTCGGCGTCTTCAAGGGTCTGGTCGAAGGCCAGCTCGTCAATGAAGGCAAGGTCAGCTTCGAAGTCGTCGGTCAGGGCTGGGGTGGCTGGTCGAACGAAGGCGGCCTTGCTGCCATGGAAGATCTGCTGACGGCGCATCCCGATGCCAATGTCGTTCTCGGTGAGAATGACTCGATGGTTCTCGGCGCCATCAAGGCTCTGGAAGCCCAGGGCAAAACCGACGTGCTGGCGCTTGCCGCTGCCGATGGTCAGAAGGAAGCTCTTGCCCTGATCAAGGAAGGCAAATACGGCGCGACCGGCCTCAACGATCCGGACCTGGTTGCACGCACGGCCGTCGATATCGGCCTCAAGGCTGTCAAGGGCGAACTCGGTGCCGATTCGCCGAAGCTTGAACCTGACGACACCGGCTGTCATCACCAAAGAAAACGTCGACAAGTTCTATCGCGCCGACGCTGTCTTTTGATCCGCTTCCTCCCGAGACGACTGTAAAGTCGTAGAATGACGAGACGGCGGTTTCGACCGTCGTCTCGTTGCTATCAGTCCGGAGTGCTCCATTGACCGAACTCGTCCAGCTGAAGTCCATCTGCAAGTCGTTTGGCGGCATTCATGCCTTGCGGTCGGTCGATTTCGACATGCGACCGGGAGAGGTCCATGCGCTTCTCGGCGAGAACGGCGCCGGAAAATCAACCCTGATGCGCGTGCTGGGTGGCGAAATGGTTCCCAGCCATGGCGAGATCATCATCGATGGCGTGCCGGTCGTGTTTCGCGACCCGCGGGCAGCAAGCGCGCTCGGCATTGTCGTCATCCACCAGGAACTGGCGCTGGCACCGGACCTGACCGTTGCCGAGAACATTTTCCTTGGTGAACTTCCAGGCATGATTTCCCACGCGAGTCTGCGCAAACGCGCCAAGGATCTGATCGAGCGGCTTGGATTCCAGATCGATCCGGGTCGCACCGTCGGTTCATCTGGCGGTTGCCCATCAGCAGGTCGTGGAAATCGCCAAGGCCTTGTCGCAGGACATCAAGATCATCGTGTTTGACGAACCGACCGCCGTGCTTGGCGCGCAGGATGCGATGAAGCTGCACCAGATCATTCGGGGTCTTCGCGATCGCGGCGTCGGCGTCGTCTATATTTCCCACCGCCTTGATGAGGTTTTCGACATTGCCGACCGGATGACGGTCATGAAGGACGGCCAGAAGGTCGGTACGGTCGCAACCGGCGACGTCAAGGTCGATGAAATCATCCGCATGATGGTTGGCCGGCCGATCGCGACGATGTTTCCGGAGCGCGCAAAACGCGTGATCGGCGAGGAATTGCTGAAGGTCGAGAACCTCAATGCCGGGCGCATGGTGCGCGATGTCAGTTTTTCCGTCCGCGCCGGCGAAATCGTCGGGCTGGGAGGATTGATCGGATCCGGCCGCACGGAAGTTGCCCGCGTCATTTTCGGCGCCGACCGCCTGGAAAGCGGCACGATGACGCTGAAAGGCCAGATCTTCAAGCCGCGCTCGCCCAAGGATGCCGTCGAGGCCGGGATCGGACTGGTGCCGGAGGACCGGAAACACCAGGGCGTCATTCTCGACAAGCCGATCCGCGTCAATTCGACGATGGCCAAGATGTCTTCGGTGGTCAACGCCTTCGGCTTTCTGAAGCAGGGCAAGGAGCGGGCCGATGTCACCGAGCTTGGACAAAGCCTGCGTCTGAAGGCATCGAGCGTCGATGCCCCGGTTTCGAGCCTGTCGGGCGGCAACCAGCAAAAGGTCGTGCTCGCCAAATGGTTTCATGCAGATGGCGACGTCATCATTCTCGACGAACCGACCCGCGGCGTCGATGTCGGCGCAAAAACCGAAATCTATGCTCTGGTCAACAAACTCGCCGAGGACGGCAAGGCCGTGCTGGTGATTTCGTCGGAGCATCAGGAACTGTTCGGTCTCTGCGACCGGGTGCTGGCCATGGGGCAGGGCCAGATCCGCGGCGAACTGCTGCCAAAGGACTACAAGGAAGAAAACCTGCTCGGCCTGTCGATGACGGGCGGAACCATAATCGCAAATCAGGGTAGCCACTGATGACCATCACAACCGATCCCGTCACGCAGCAAGAAGAAAAGCGATCCGTCGATTTCCGCGTCGTCATCCAGCGCTTCGGCACTCTGGCGATTTTTCTCGTGCTCGTCGTCGTCGCCACGCTGTGGTCCGACAGCTTCATGACCCGCGGCAACATCCTCAACGTTCTGCGCCAGGTGGCGTCAGGTGCGGGTATCATGGCCGTCGGCATGCTGTTCGTGATCCTGACGCGCGGCATCGATCTTTCGGTCGGCTCGATCATGGCGCTTGGATCCGTGCTGACAGGGTATTTCTGTACGATTTCCGGCTTTGGCACGATTTCAACGATCATCCTGGTGCTTTCGTCCGGTGCGGTCTGCGGCCTGGTGACGGGAGGCTTCATCGCCTATCTCAGGCTTCCGTCCTTCGTCATGTCGCTCGCGATGATGGCGATAGCCCGCGGCCTGTCGCTGATCATCTCCGAGGGCCGGCCAATCCCGCTGGCTGAGGCGGGAGAGGCCTTCAGCCGTTTCGGATCGGGCTTCATGTTCGGCATACCGCAGCCTGTGCTGCTGATGTTTGCCGTGTTCATCGTCGGTGGGATCGTGCTGAATTTCACCCGTTTCGGGCGGCTCATCACGGCGATCGGTTCAAACGAGGAGGCGGTTCGCCTCTCGGGTATCGCCGTGCCGCGCTATATCCTTGCGGTCTACATGATCTCCGGCGTTCTCGCCGCGGTCGCCGGCATCATCTCGTCCAGCCGCACAGGCGTCGGTTCGGCGCAGGTCGGCGTCGGCGCCGAACTCAACGTCATCGCGGCCGTCGTCATCGGTGGCGCGAGCCTGATGGGCGGCAAGGGCGGCGTGATCAACACGCTGCTGGGTGCGCTGGTCATGGGCATCATCGCCAATATCATGAACCTGGCGGGTGTGCCCGGCTATCACCAGCAGGTCTATATGGGCATCATCATCGTCATCGCCATGCTCCTGCAATACAGCACCGGCTCGCTGAAGCGCTGAGCAGACAAGGGACATCGACATGACCTCCGCGCTCACACTTGCGATCGATGTCGGCACCGGAAGCGTGCGCGCGGCGCTTGTCGATGGCGCGGGCGGGATCGTCGCCATTGCCGCGCGCGAGCACGACCAGATCGTGCCGCGCTTCGGCTGGGCCGAGCAGCGGCCGTCCGACTGGTGGTCGGGCGTCGTCGCCACCATTCGCGATGTCCTGTCGCAGATACCGGATGCGAAGGCGCGCATCTCCGTTCTGGTCGCCTGCGGCCAGATGCACGGGACGGTGCTGGTCGATGACGCCGGCAATCTCACCCGCGATCTGGTGCCCCTGTGGAACGACAAGCGGACGATCGATCTCGTCGAAGCCTTCGAGAAGGCCAATGCGCCGGACAGCTATCTCTCCGAAAGCGGCAATCCGCCGACGCCGGCCTGGCCCGGCTTCAAGCTTGCCTGGCTTCGCGACAATGATCCCGACGCCTATGGCGCGCAGCCGCATTCGTCCTCATGCCGAAGGACTATATCAATCTGCGGCTGACCGGTGAAATCGCCATGGACGAAGGCGATGCGTCCTGCTCGTTCCTGATGAACCCGGCGACGCGAACATGGTCCCCGTCGATGGTGGAGCGTCTTGGCCTTGATCCCGGCAAGTTGCCGCCGATCCGCAATTCTCTGGATGTTCTGGCGCAGTGTTACGCAGGCTGCTGCGCTGGAAACGGGGCTTGCGGCGGGCACACCGGTTCTGGTGGGTGGCGCGGACTATCCGGTTGCCCTTCTGGGGTCGGGCACGTGCAGGCCCGGGCTCGTTTCCGATGTGACGGGCACCTCCTGCATCCTGACACTGATCGCGTCCGCGCCGCTGCTGGATCCCGAGATCTCCAACGTTGCGACAATCGAAGGGCATTGGGGTCCGTTTGCGCTGCTGGAAAGCGGCGGCGACGCCATGCGCTGGGCGCGCCGGGCCCTGCATGAAGGCAAGGAGAGCTATGATCAACTGGTGGCCCGTGCCGCAGAAGCCCCCGTCGGCTCGGATGGTCTGTTCTTCCTGCCCTTCCTGACCGGCGAACGGCTCGGCGCACATCGCAATGCCCGCGCCCAGTTTTTCGGCCTCGGTGCCGCGCCATGCGCTGTCCCATATCAACCGGGCGATCCTGGAAGGTGTGGCCTTTGCCGGCGCGCGGCATCTGAGGCTCATGGAAAAGGCATCAGGCCAGAAGATCGAGCGGGTCATCGCGTCGGGTGGCGGCGCCAAGACCGAACTCTGGCTGCGCATCAAGGCCAGCAGCTACGGCGTGCCGATCGTGGTTCCGGTGGAACAGGAATGCGGCATTCTGGGATGCGCGGTGATGGGCGCTGTGGCCACGGGGCGATATTCCACGCTCGACGCTGCCGTGACCGGGATCGTTCGCTACGCCGACGAGATACAGCCGGACCCTGCATGGCAGGAGCGCTATGCCCGAATGCAGCCGATCTTCGACAAGCTCTATTTCCAGCAGCCAGTCCCTCTACGACGAGCTCGACCGGCTGGCTCGAAACACGATTGCCAGGGGAGTAAGCAATCCATGTATCTCGAACTTTTCAGCCTCAAGGGAAAGACCGCCGTCATCACCGGTGCTGCGCGTGGCATCGGCTTTGCCACGGCCGATGCCCTGAGCGAGGCGGGCGCCAAGGTCATCATTACCGACATGAACGGTGAGGCGGCGGCGCAAGCGGCTTCCGAACTGAGTGCCAAGGGGCGCCAGGTGGACAGCGCCGTGCTCGACGTCACCGACCCGCGCGCGGTGGAGGCCGTGCATGCCGTCGATCATCGCAAAAGCACGGGCGGGTGGACATCCTCGTCAACAATGCCGGCATCGCCATCTCCAACCGTCCGGCCGAAACCATGGACGATCCGACCTGGCTGAAGGTCATCGACGTCAATCTCAACGGCGTCTTCTGGTGCTGCCGCACATTCGGCAAGGCGATGATCGAGCAGGGTGGCGGCAACATCGTCAATGTCGGCTCGATGTCGGCCGATATCGTCAACCGGCCGCAGGAACAGTCGCAATACAATGCCTCCAAGGCCGGCGTTCACCATCTGACCCGGTCACTTGCAGCGGAATGGGCAACCCGCAACATCCGCGTCAATGCGGTGGCACCGACCTATATCGAAACGGACCTCACCCGCTACGTCTATGACGATCCGGAGATGATGAAGCACTGGGTCGGCAATACGCCGATGAACCGTATGGGCCAGCCGCCGGAAATCGCTGCCGTCATCCTGTTCCTGGCCTCCGACGCGTCGAGCCTGATGACCGGTTCGATCGTTGCTGCCGATGGCGGCTATACCGTCTGGTAGATCGACACGGCGATAGAACAGAAAATTTCAGGAGGAATACGCATGCAAGGCATACTGGATACATTCCGCAAGGATCTCTACGCCGGCCAGACGGTGCTTGTCTCCGGTGCGACCAGCGGCATTGGCCTGGCGATAGCCCAGGGCTTTGCAGGCATGGGCGCACAGGTGGTGGCAACGGGTACATCGCAGGACAAGATTGAACGTGCCCGCAAGGATCCGGCGCTTTCGAACATCCGGTTCGAAAGGCTCGATGTGCGGGATCGCGCGGCAATCGACGCTTTCGTACCGTCGCTCGGCTCATTGTCGGTGCTGGTCAATGCCGCCGGTATCGTCAAGCCGGATGAGGAGTTCAACGAGGACGCCTATCTGGAGGTGATCGATGTCAACATGAACAGCGCCATGCGGCTGGCCATGGCATCGCATCCGCTGTTGAAGGCATCCCGGGGCGCGATCATCAACACGGCCTCGATGTTGTCCTACCTCGCCGACGACAGGGTGCCCGCCTATTGCGCGTCCAAGACCGGTATCGTCGGCCTGACGCGCGCCCTGGCCCACAAGTTCGGACCGGACGGTATCCGGGTCAATGCCATAGCGCCCGGCTATCACAAGACATCGATGACCGAGGATATCTGGTCGGTGCCGGAACTGGCAGGCAAGATCGAACACAGGACGGCCCTCAAGCGCTGGGGCTCGGTCGACGATCTCGTCGGAACCTGCCTGTTCCTCGCATCCCCTGCAGCCCTTTATGTCACCGGTACGACGCTGCCGGTGGATGGCGGTTATGTGAACGGTGGCTGGTGATGATGGACGGATGCGCCGCCGGACGAAGCCTGCGGATCGATACCAACATGTCTGTGCCCCTTTGTGACGGGGAGGGAGTTTTCAATGGCGGACGATAAGCGGAGTTTGGGTGGCCGGTCCTATGGCGGGCCGAACAAGTACATCCAGCGTGCCGGCGAAATTGGCCGGCTTGGCGAGCATGTCGCGCATCTCGGCTCGCGGGCATTTCTGCTCGCGGACCCCTTTGTCCTGACCCGATATGGCGACATCCTGACAGCGACGATGGAAGCCTCTGGTCTCACCTATCAGATCGAACGCTTCAATGGCGAATGTTCAAGTGCTGAAATCGACCGCGTCACCGGCCTTGTAAGGGCGTCTGGAGCGCAGGTCGTTGTCGGCATCGGCGGCGGCAAGACGGCCGATACAGCCAAGATGTCGGCGATCGCCACCCAAGCCAGGATCGTCATCGTCCCGACCATCGCCTCCACCGATGCGCCGTGCAGCGCTGTCGCGGTTCGATATACCGAGGACGGGGTCTATCAGGAGGCACATTCGCTCGGTCGCAATCCGGATATGGTGATCGTCGACAGCGCGGTGATCGTCAACGCACCGGTTCGCTTCCTTGTGTCTGGCATCGGCGACGCGCTTTCGACCTGGTTCGAGGCCCGCTCCAATCTCGATTCCAATTCAAACAATCTGGTCAAGCCGAACATGCTGCCGCCGGCAGCCGGCATCGCGATTGCGCGGGCCTGCCATGATGTTCTGATGCGCGATGCGCTGGCCGCCAAGCTTGCCGCCGAGAACGGCGCGCTGACCGCGGCCGTCGAAAACATCATCGAAGCCAACACCCTGCTGTCGGGCCTCGGGTTTGAAAATTGCGGCGTCTCGGCCGCCCACGGCATCCATGATGGCCTGACCGTGCTCGACGAAACGCATGCCTTCTTTCACGGCGAGAAGGTCGCGTTCGGGGTCCTGTGCCTGTTGATGCTCGAAGGCCGGCCTCTCGCTGAAATCAGGGAAATGGCCTTGTTCTGCCGCAGTCTGGGACTGCCGACGCGGCTTGCCGATCTCAATCTGGCCTCTGCAAGCAAGGCCGATATCGAGCGTGTGGCGGAAGCGGCCCTGCTCCCCGGCGCACCGACATGGAAGGTCGCCGTTCCCCTATCCGTCGCCATTGTTCGCGACGCGATCATTGCCACCGATGCCTTTACCCGGCAGCTCTGAACAGCTGCCTATTTTACTAGAAGACAGGAACACCCCAATGCGCGCAGCGGTCATGTACTCTCCCGGCGATATTCGCCTTCAGGATATCCCCAAGCCCGAGCTGAAACCCGGTCATGTCATGCTCAAGGTCGCCGCTGTCGGTGTCTGCGGTTCCGATATTCCGCGCATGCTGATCAAGGGCGCGCACAAGATGCCGATCGTGTGCGGCCACGAATTTTCCGGCCATATCACGGAAATCGGCGAGGGCGTGGAGGGCTTCTCGATCGGGGAACTGATGGGCGTGCCGCCGATGCTGCCCTGCCACGCCTGCGACCAGTGCCTGACGGGCAACTTTTCCCGATGCCGCGACTATGACTACTTCGGTTCGCGCCGCGACGGCGCCTATACCGAGTTCGTTGCAGTCCCGGTCGGCAATCTGCTGCGCGCGCCAAAGGGCATGGATCCCGCGCGCCACGGCGATGATCGATCCGGCATCGATCGCGCTCCATGCGATCTGGAAGGCGCCGCCGACGGCCGGCCAGCGCGGCGCGGTGATCGGTTGCGGCCCGATCGGGCTGTTTGCCATCCAGTGGATGAAGCTCATGGGGTGCACGGAGGTGGTTGCCATCGACGTGTCCAGCGAAAAGCTGGACCAGGCACGCGAAGCCGGTGCCGACCATGTGTTTCTTGTGACCGATGCCATCCCTGCCGACCTGAAATGCGACATCATCGTCGAGGCAGCCGGCCACAATTCTTCGATCAATGCCGCGGCAAAACTTGCAGCACCTGGTGGGCATGTCGTTTTCATCGGCATACCGGTTGGCGATGTAACGCTGGAAAACAAGACCTTTCAGCACTTCCTGCGTCAGGAAGTTTCCCTGCACGGAGCGTGGAATTCCTTCGGTGCGCCCTATCCGGGCAAGCAATGGACGGTCACGCTTGACATGCTCGCCAGTGGCAGGCTGAGGTGGGAATTCATGATCACGCATGAACTTTCCCTGGAGGAACTGCCTGCGATGTTCGACAAGATCAAGAACAAGACCGAATTCTTTTCGAAGATCATGTTCCGTCCTTAACCGAAGTATCGGAGCATTCGCATGGCCTATCTCCTCGGTCTTGATTTTGGCACAGGCGGCGTTCGGGTCGGCATCTTCGACCTCGAAAATCGCCGGATGCTGGGAGAGAACGAGGAGGCTTATGAAACGGCCTATCCGCGCCCCGGCTGGGCGGAGCAATCACCGCTCGACTGGTGGGACGCGCTGGGCCGTGCGTCGCGGGCATTGATGCGATCGCTGGACACACCCGAAATCGCCGGGATCTGCGTAGCCACGACCGCCTCGACCGTTGTCGCCTGCAAGCGGGACGGAACGCCGCTGCGCCCGGCATTGCTGTGGATGGATTGCCGGGCTGCGGCAGAGGCGGAGCGAAGCAGCGCCTCGGCAAATCCCGTCATGGATTATGTCGGCGGCGCCAATGCATCGGAATGGCTGATCTCCAAGGCGATGTGGCTTTCCGGCCATGAGCGGACCATCTACGACGACGCCGATATCCTCTGCGAATGCCTGGACTACATCAATTTCATGCTGACCGGCCGCTGGGTCGGCTCGCGCATGAATGCCACCTGCAAATGGAATTATGATTCCGTCGAAAAGCGCTTTCCGGCCGAGCTGTATGCGGAGTTTGGCGTTGAGGGCCTTGAAGGCAAGCTCCCACCGGAAATTTTTGCCGTCGGAGCCCCGATCGAGCGGATCAGCGAAAGCGCGCGCGCGCATCTCGGGCTCTCGGGCCGCCCTGTCCTTTCGCAGGGCGGGACGTGGTCGGTCTGTGGCGCACCGAGGGGGATCAGCTGGACGAGCGTTCGGTGATCGTGTCGGCACGAACGCTCACCGGGTTGCCGGGATCGGTCGAACGTGGTCCCCGTTGACGCGGCCGATGCAGAGCTCGCCGACCTCGCGGCCGCGATCGCCGTGGGCGCCGCCGAGGACCCGAGCGTCGAGCTCGCCCGGCGCGCCGTCGGCGTGATCCTGGTCCCGCCTGGCAGCGGCGACGCCCGCGACCGGCTGGTGGCTCGAATCGACTCGACCGCCGGGATCGAGCGCGTCACGGAGAACGAGACCGGGACCGTGTGGCGCGTCTCGCCCGCGGAGGGCGCTGGGCTGATCGCCCGGGTACGGGTCGTCGGCCCCGACGGCACGGTGCAGCAGGTCGTCCCGTCCTACAGCGCGTTCGCCCGTGGGCAGGTCGATGCCGGTGAGACCGGCCGGCTCGTCATGCTGGCGGAGCGGGCCGACCCGGGCTGGCGTGCCTGGCTCGATGGCCGGCCCATGCGGTCCCAAAGCGTCGGCTGGCAACAGGCCTTCGTCCTTCCGTCAGGTGGCGGCGAGGTCACGGTGGCTTTCCGTTCCTCGTCGCAGACGCTCCTGCACACGGGCCAGGTTGTCGTTCTCGTTGGCCGCCCTGCTGGCCGTCCCGATCCGCCGCCGGCGAGCGGGGGTGGGGAGTGAACGCGCGTCGCCTGGTTCGCGACCTCGCCGCCGTGGTGGGGATGACGCTCGTGCTCGGCGTCGTGGCCGGGCTGGTCGTGATCGACCGCTGGTGGCCCGTCCCCGACGTCGTCGCCGCGGCACCGGTCGCCGCGCATGTCGCGGGTCGGACGCAGCTGGTCTGTGCCGGCCCGCCGGTGGCCGCGTCGCAGGACGACGGCTTCTCTTTCGACCCGGACTTCGACCCGGGTGCGGGGGAGTCCGCGACCCTCATCGAGGGGTTCGTCCTGGGGCGCCCCGGGACAGGTGGCCCCGCCTGGCGCCTACCTCCCGATCCCAGGCGCGGCGCCCGCCGCGGAGCCGATCGGGTTCGCCCCCGACGGCGAATCGTCAGCGCACCTGGCGGCGTCCGAGGTCGCCGGTCCGGCTGTCTTGCAGGCGTCCCCGGTGGCAGGGGTGGCGGCCCTGGTCGCGGGGGCCACGCTGGCTCGCGCGGACAGCGGGGACCTGCGTGGCCTGGCGGCTGCCCGCTGCCTCGAGCCTGCGGCGTCAGGCTGGCTCGTCGCGGGCGGAACCGAGCTCGGCAGCAGCTCGCGCCTTGTCTTCGACAACCCGGGTACATGCGAACCGTCGCTTGAGGCCGGGGCCCGGTCGGCCCAGTCGAGCTGGGTCAGGGCGCCTCGGTCCTGGTGCCGGCGAGGTCCGAGCGGGCCGTGCTGCTCGAGGCGGTTGCTCCGGACGAGAGTCGCCTCGCGATTCGGCTGACCGTCGAAGGCGGCCAGGTTGCCGCGTTCGCCCAGTCCAGCGACCTGGAAGGCTTCGTGGCCGGCGTCGACCTCAGCACCCCGGTCGCGGAGCCGTCGTTGCGCGTGCTGGTCCCGGGAGTCGTCCTCGATGAGACGAACATCGACACGCCTGCGCCCTCCTTCTTGCGCGTCCTGAACCCCGGCGCCGAGGCGGCGAGCGTCGAGCTGAAGCTACTGCACGCCGACGGGGCACTGACGATCCCCGGCGCCGAGCGCCGCGTGATCGAGCCGGGCACGGTCGGCGACATCTCGCCGGCGTGCCGGCGGGCGCGTACGCCGCGGAGCTGGTGTCCGACCAGCCGATCACGGCCGCAGCCATGTTGTCCCGCGTCGGGAGCGCGAGCGCTGACGACCCGGACCAGGAGGTCATCGACCGCGCCTGGGTCTCGGCCGCCCCCGCTATCCCGACGGCGCTCCACAGTCACTTTGGCCGTGGTGGACACAGCGCCGCCGGGCTCGGCGCGGCGACGGCGGAAGCTGCTCGGGCGTGGCAATGGCAGCGAAGGCTCCTCCTTCCGCGAAGTGCGCTCGCTGGGCGCGCTGCAGACAACATGCGCAAATGAACGGACGACACGATACTTTAGAAGTGCTCCCCAAGCCCAGAACATGAGCACACGGTTGCAATCTCAAGTTGTCCGCGCGGCCCCAGCGCATGCACAGCGGCGGCGCACACTTTTCACAAGCATGCCCCCGTGTGGCCTTGGCGCGCGCGTCAGACAGCTTGATTGCAGCCGCACGGAGGTTGAGCTCGGAGACGTTCTCCGCTTCCTCCACATGCATCGGCGGCAACATCCTCGCACTCGGGCAGCATGGCGAGCCTGGCGGGTCGGGATACAGGACCCGCGCAAGTCCGGCGCGCTTGCCACGCTGGAGCTGCGCGATGGCGAGGCGATCGGCACTTCGGGCGACTATCAGCGCTATTTCATGCTGGTTGGCAGCCGTTACTGCCATCTGATCGACCCGCGCAGCGGACATCCCGTGCAGGGGGTGCAGGCGGTGCACGCGCGCACAGGCGGGAGCGCAGGGGGCCGCGGGGGCTTGCGGGGCCCGGCCCTCTGCCGCGGCCGGCGCGCGGGGCAGGCGTGACATCACCCCGCAGGCGGTACCCACGCACATACGCCTACATCATCACACGTTCTGGCGGGTGACGTTGCTCAGAACGTATGGGCGGGGCCGGTCCGCCCGCCACGAGGGCTCGCGCCTTGCCCGGACACGCCCGCGGGCCCGGGGCCGCGCCCGTGGCATGCGCGTTGAACGCTCTCTCGGCCGCTCACGGCCGCTTGCGTACACCACGCCCGGGCCCCGGCCCGGCCCGGGCCCCGGCCCGGCCCGGGCCCCGGCCCGGGCCCGGGCCCCGGCCCGGCCGGATCCCGACCCTACGCCCCGGGGGCCGGCGACTCCTACGGCGCAAAGTTTCTTGGCCACGGGT
>CAWGHM010000007.1:0-53776 GCA_963822365.1 uncultured Alphaproteobacteria bacterium | reverse complement strand
TGCGAGACGGTCGCCGGGGCGTTCGGCAGCTTCGCGGGCAAGCTGGCGAAGTCCTTCAATGTCGGGGTAACCGTGAGCAAGGCCGGGGTTTGCACGACGCCAAACCGCCTCGTCTTGCCAGTCGGCATCAGACGGGGTTTCGAACAATATGGGCAGCGTGGCCGGATCATGGATTTCACCCTTGGCCACCTTGCGGGCATATTCGATCTGTTCGAAGGCGAGATTTTCCTGCCCGCGTCCCGCCGTCGTCGCGATGATCATCAGAGAACCGGGGGTCTTGCTCATCCCCGACTTGAGGGCGTCCCAAAGGTCCCGTTTCTTCCATGCGTGGATTTCATCGATCAGCGCGAAGACGGGCGTATGACCATGGGCGCTGGCTGCGTCGTTGGAAACGCAAGCATAGAAGCTGCCGTGTTTGTTGTTTTTGATACGGTGCTTATAGTCCGCGATGCTCGACAACGCGTCCAGCTGTGGCATGGCGCGGATGATGTTGGCGGCCTCTTCGAAGGCAATCTTCGCCTGTGATCTGTCCGACGCTGCGGACAGGACTTCGCCACCGGGAATGCGTTCCGGTCCCATCGTATGGAGAAGCGCCAAGGCGGCGGCAAGAGAGGTCTTGCGCGAACCACGGGGGAGCAAGCAGCACCACCGTCTTGACGATGCGCGTCCCGTCCTCGTTACGGGGTCCATAGATGGCGCGGACGATACGTTCCTGCCAAAGGTCCAGCTGGAAAGGGTTTCCCGGCAAAGGGTTCTTCGGATGCTTCAAGGCGCGGAGAAATTTCACGGCACGTTCGCCGAACCCAAACGGGTCCGCAATCGGGCTGTCATCAAATACCCATGCCGGATAGGTCGTCTTTGGTTTCAGTTTTTTGTACAGCTTCAGCGCCACGGCATTATCCAGTGCAATTAATTTCACAAACCCAGATCGTCGTCGGCATCCGGCTTGGCATCGTCCCCGCCCATGCCAGATCGTGACCGGGAGGCCGGGGTGATACCCAGCTCGGCAGCGAGACGGGCGATGGTGATCTGTGCCGCCTTGAGCATGGCCGTTGCCGGGTTCGCCTTCGGTGCCTGATGCGCGGATTTGACAATCATGCCGTTGGTATGGAGTTCCTTGAGAGCTTCGCGTTGCATCCACAGTGCGCCGCAATAGGTTTCCAATGTCGCCCAGCATCGGCTTCACGAAAGCCGGCGGCTCTTGCAGATCGGCGGCAACGATATTCCATTCGTCGGCCATGCACGGGAAGACCTCTCGGCATTGGTGGGACGCCATTCAATCCGCCGGTGATGGTCTTGAGGGTCGGTTTGATGCCGTGGTGTGCCATGTCAGGCTCCATTTCCCTGCGCCGCGCAACGGAGGTCTAGGCCTTCCCGTCGTCCAAGCTCTTTGATTTCCTTGAGGTCGAAGACTTGCCCGTCGTGCGTGACACGATCCCCCAGGACGATCCCGGACAGATGGCGGATGCGGAACACGATGGCAGTTTCGGACGATGATCCGAATGAGCGCATGAACTCTTCTGTGGTCGATTGCACGAGCTGCGCACGCACGGTGGCAACAGGGCTCCACCCTTCTGTCGGGGTGCCGTAGTCGTCCACGGTGACCCCGCTGCGCTCTATGCTAATGATCCTGTCCAGCTTCCCAGCACGCATTATGCAACCTCCACGGCGATGGCGGATAGGCTGATAACCCCGTGCGAATAGAGGCCACCGGGGTCGCGGAGGAACCGGCTCCCGCTCACGTGCAAATCGGCAATATGCAGGCCGGTGACGGTCCACCGCGTGTCTGTGAGGGCGTTGCGGATAGCACCCGCCACCTGTTTCGATGTCACGAGGCCGGTCTCTTTTACCCAGATATGCAGGTCCAAATAGACTTGGTGCTGGGTGCGGGAGATGAGGCCACCGGGCACCGTCTGGCCTTCCCCGATCAGGATCGACGGGAACGTGGCAGGCAATCCGTTGCGGTCAAGGATCGATGCGGCTGGCACAAGCGTGGTGACCGCTGTGGAGGCCACGAGACGGGCGCGAATGGCCTTCTGTAGCTCAAGGCTGGGTTCCATTATTTGGCCTCCCTGACTGCCTTGCCGATGGCGCGTTTGATCCGGCTGGCGAGGCGCTTGCGCTTCAGGCGGAAAGCTGGCCAGAAATACGGCTGTGCTTCGGTGTCGGCTGTGCCGTACTCGACAAGGTGCGGATAGCGAACGTCAGTGTTGCCAGCTGTGACCAGCACCTGATTTTCCCGCGCAACGGTGCTGCCTCCCGGCTGGCTGTACGGCGGGGTGGCATCTCCCGGCATCGTGTACTTAATCGAGTTCTTCAGATCGCCCGTATCTTCCGGTGCGAGGTTCCGCATGGTCGCCACGAGTTCCTTGCCCGATGCTTCAAGTGCCGGAACCACGGCTTTCTTCACGGCCACGGGGATGGCCTTCAGACGACGGGACAAACGGTCGCTCTGCTTGCTCATCAGAAGCTCCATTCCCGGTACGGTGCCATGAGATCGTACAGCCCCATGGGCATCAGCTCTGCGGAGACGGCCACGACGCTGGCCTCCCGGTTTTCGTAGAGATGGCCCACGAGCATGCGGACGGCTTCCTTCAGCGGTTCCGGTGTCGGGGTCAGGTCAGCCAAGTGGCGTGCCGGTAAACTTCCCGATCCACTCTTCGGCAGCGGCGATCTTGTTGGTCAGAAGCACGTCGTCCTCGGAAATCAGGACGTTCAAATGGGCCTTCACGTCGGCCACGGTGACAACGCTCATCGGCTCGCCTCGCTTCTAATTTCGTTTTCAGTGTGAAATTTGGAATGGCATAAATCTAAGCGACGGCTACCCACGCCGGTCCCTTGGCTACTAGGTGAAAGTGTTGGGATACCCCCCTCTGGACAGGTGGAGGCTGTGGTGAGTGAGCAGAGTGGATTGGTCTGAGTATCAGCGCGGTTGCCAACATGACGGTCACGGGAGACCCGCGAACGGCTCCTGTTGCGATATTCTGATGTTGGCCCCGAGCCACTCACCAAACTGTCTAGTCGGCTTGACGCGCAAGGAAAGCGCACTGGCCGTACGCCGATCGTTCCGTCCACTGATTACGTGTCCGCAAACGCCTTCCATTAATCGTACATCAACGCCTGATACCCGGTCTGAGTCTGACCCGTCTTTGCCGCGGGCTCCGCATTCGGGTTTATCTCGCCTGAGACGGGCGAGACAGTGGACGGTCCATCCATGCCTCCAGAGTTGCCACATTGCAGCCCTCGTCCAGCCCACAGCGGTATAGGCGCGTTGCCGGATGGCTAGGCACTCGGCTGTGAACTCCGTTGATCAACGAGGCGAGCATGTTCTGTCGGGGTCATCCACGCTTCTCCTGTGCTTGAAGTGGTCCATCGTGGCAGGGCTGGCATGCAGGCACCCACTTGGAGCGGTCCCAGAATAGAGCCTTGTCGCCACGGTGCGGCGTGGAGTGATGAACGATGGTGGCGGGTGCCCCGCACCGCTGGCACTTGGTGTGCTTGGCAAGGAAACCGACGCGGGCCTTATCCCATTTACTGTCGTATCCACGTTCACGCGCTGTAGGGCGCTGCTGATCGAAACGGGCCTTGCGTGCCCTGTCGTGGGCAATCGAGTGCTGGCACTTCTCCCCGGTGGAGAGAACGCAGCCACAAGCACGAATGGACGGGGCACGTATGGGCATCACCATCCCCTTTCGCAGCCAACGGGACGAATGAGCTTCCGGGGTGCCCGCTCTGGCTTTATTTTCTTGGGGCGTCTCAGCAATGACGACGGTTCGCCTATCGGGATAGCGTCGATCCGATACCCCAGCAGGGTGAGAAGGTATTCGAGCTGAACGACACGGAATGCGGTGCTCCCGTTCAAAAGCCGCTTCAAGGTCGAAAGGCTGATGCCAGAAACACGCGAAAGTTTGCGGACGGAAATCCGGTGTTCTTGTAGGATGTCGTGGATGATTTTGGGCCAATCCTTCGTCACGCGGCTTCCTCCACGCGGGTGGTGCCGATGCCTGCGAAGATGCTGCGGAACTTGTCGTCCAACGGGCGTTCGTCCTGCGTCTTCTCGGATTTCCCGCCACCGCCATAGATGGCCTTGAGCATGTCCAGCTTGCCCTGATAGGCGAGCACGATCTCTGCCGGGGTGGCGTCTAAGGCGTCTTGCGGGGTCCATCCCAGCCAGCCGGTGGCCTTCTTGTATAGGTCTTCCAGATAGTCCCTGAACGGCACCGACTTTGCGGGCTTGCCGCTCTTGGCGGCCTTGGGTGCATCGTCACGGTCCACGCCTGCGCACGCGGCGATGTACTGGAGCAATGGTGCTTGCAGCTTGTCCATCTGGTCAAAGACACGGTTCGGGAGGAAATCGAGATCGCAATGCGGTTCGATGATTTCCACGGCAGCGGTCAGGCTCCCGTCCATTACATCGCGTATCAGTTGCCCGAATGAACCCGGACGCCGTTCCAACTGAATCGCATAGCGCAGAGAAGGCCACAGCTGACCTTGCTCGTTTGCGATGATGACAGTGATTTCCTCAGCCAGCCTCATCACATTTTCCCGCGTTAGGTGGCCGATGCCAGGACTTCGATAATCGCGCCGGAAATGGCGAGCGAGAACGTTGTGCTGACGATGTTGTCTGCGTCACCGAAGCTGTTCTTCTTCGATGCAACGAGGGCGTTGAAATAGAAGATAGAGTTTTTCGGCGATGCGCCTGACGCTGGCTTGTCGTTCAGTTCAACCTTGAAGTTGTAACCGAACGCGGTTGCTTCGGCGGCGATCAGGGCGGCATAGCCGGTATCTGCGCTGTCACGGGCCACGGTGAGTTCCATGGTGCCGTTGTCGCGACTGCCCTTGAGCTTGCGGACGTATGCCTGATCGACAAACTTGCCGATGACGATTTCGGCCTCTGTGCCCGCTTCCCCGACATCGGAGATATTGGCAATCGGCGTCCACGTGTCACCGGCATAGGCGACGGCGGTGGTGAATGCCGCCGTGGTGCCGATGCTCACCTTAGTGTTTGCAGTTGTGGTGATACCCATCTGGGTCTCCTTTCATAATTGAGGAATTAGGCGGCGGGGAGCTTCGCAGCGTTGCCCTTGACCACGAGGACGGAAGCCGCAAGCGACGTGCCCGACGAAAGGGTGAGGACGGGGCGCACATAGCGTTTGAAGCCCTTGTAACCGACCTTGATTGTCGAGGTGGCGGCGAGCGATGCCGGGAACGCGCCGATCAGATCGGCAGGCGGCAACGTCCGTGAACGTGGCGTTGTCGTCGCTTTCCTGAAGCTTGGGCACAAAGACGGCGGCACCGACGATGGCACCCGTGGTGAAGACGAATGCGGCGCTGTTGAAGCCTGCAAGGTCGATCCCTGCTGGGGTCTGGGTGGCGGCAAGCACAGCCGGTGCGATGGCTGTGACGATGCCAATGTTGTTGACGATATCGCGCATGACGGTTTTCCTTTGGTTCTGGAATAGGCAGGTCAGTCCGGTCGCCAGCGGCCCCCGTTAAGAGGCCGGTGGCATCACCGATCAGGACACGGTCATCTTCAGTTTCTTGAACTTGGCAGGCTGTAGGACGCCACCACCGACACGGCGGGTCGCGTGAATGCGGGTGATGCCGTTCGTGGCCAGCAGGTACGGGTTCACGAGGATCGACAGGCCGATGCGGTCCACGATGCGGTAACCGCTGAAATCACCGAAAAGGATCGGGAAGGCATTGGCGGCAACGTCGGGCATGTCGGGAAGGTCGAGAACCGGACGGCCAAGGATGGTTTCCGGCTGGCCCGCTTGGAACGACGGCTGCCACAGATAGTTGCCCTGTCCGTCCTTCAAGGTGCGGATGGTCGCCAGCGTGGTGGAGTTCATCCCCCACGTCCCCGCGTTGCGGTACTGCGCTGGCATCGCATACATGAGCTTGATCAGCATATCGGTGGAGACGTTCGTGGCGTGGCCGTTGACCACGGCGGCGATGTCCGCATTTGTCAGCAAGCCCTTCCGGCTCAAGGACGCCGTTACCGACGACGAATGCGCGGCCTTCCTTCTGGCCGAAGTCGTCGGCAAGAGCGAGACGAACCTCGCTTTCAGCCTGACCGGCACTATCGGCCAGCAGCTGATTGGAAACGTCCACGTAGCGTGTTCGACTTCCTTGATGACGATTTCAGCCTGACCGAATGCCGGTTCGCTGGCTTCCTGCGCTTGCAGTTCGCCCTTCCACTTGGCATTCGTGATGCCGGTGCGACGGGGATAGAGCACGGACGGCGAACCGGTGGAACGGACGCTGGCAACGCCACGGACGGGAGACACGAGCACGAGGTCGCGGAGGAACTCGGTGCTCATCTCGGCGGGTGCCAGGTATCCGCCCTGTGGGTCAGTCGAGACCGTAAGGGTGCGGATTTCGTCAGCCGGGGTCATGATTGCCCAAGACGCAGATAAGTGCCGAATGCAGCACGCTGCTGTGTTGCCGTTTCGTCGGTCTGTTCCTGCTGGGTGCCGGGGCGGTTCAGGCGCGTTTCCAGACCGGCAAGCCGTTCCGTGAGGGTGCGGACTTCGGTCTGATGCGCCGTATGGCGTTCTTCGGCAGCGGTGCGGAGTTCGTTGACGGCCTGCGTTGCAGCGGCAAGCGGATCGTCTTCACGGGTTTCGAGGGGTGCCGCGCTGCGGGTCTCGATCTTCATATGCTTCATGGTTTCAGTCCTTTCGAAGCGTTTCAGTTGCTGCGCGGACAGCGCGGGTGAAGGTCGAAAAGTTACCGGTAGACCGCACCTGTTTGATGCGGGCGTTGCCTGCGGATGGCAGGGCGACCAGTGAGATTTCGACCAGTTCGATGTCGGTGAGGATGCGGAGACCGTTTGCCCCGCGTTCTGCGTCCCGGGCACGGAAGCCGATGCTGAGACCGTTCAGAGCACCGGCCTTGAGAAGCGCGTGGGCTTCGCGACCCTTGGCCGTTTCGGTGACCAACTTGCCGGTGACAGCCAGCCCGGTGGCGTCCTCACGGATGTCAGTCCAGACGCCTATGATTTCGTCCGTGCGGTGAGACCACAGCATTGGTGGACGGACGTTGCGGGCCTGATGTTCGGAAAGGGTCCGAACGAATGCACCCGGCTTGACGATCTCGTTGTAGCTGTTCCGCTCACCGAATACGGCGGCGTGGCCGGTGAAGGTTCCTGCGTCGTCGGCAGCGAAGCGAATATCGAAGTCCAGCGTGTCGCGCGTCTGCGCTTCGCGCGTGTCGAGTGAAATTAATTGCACAAGATCACGCATGGGGCTTCTTCCGAACTTTGACGGGGGTGGTTTTGCCGAACATCATGGCGTCCATGACAGGCAGCGCGGCGGCGTACAACTGGGTGACCGACATGCGGGGGGAGTACGTGGAGACCAGCACGGCAGCTTCCTGCGGATCGGTCCCGCCACCGATCAGAGCCTAGCCGGATGGTCTCGGTGAGTTCCCGATAGGTGAAGTCGCCTGAATAGAACCTGCGGCAAAGACCGCCGATACCTGTCGGCGATGACCCGTTCGAGTTCAATGATGAGGTCCGGTGGCAAGCTGTACATTCGTCTCGCTATAACCGAAGAATTGCACGTGGACGGGACTTCAGACATCGGTCTTGTCCCCCTCGGTTTTCGGCGCATCGGTCTTGCCGGTGGAGGTGTAGGGATTGGAAAGGCTGTTGCCGTCCGGGAGCGGTGGCAGGTTCAGACCGGCGCGGACTTCGTTGGCGGTCATGGCACCCATGCTGCGATATTGGCCGTAAGCGGTGGCGCGGCTGGCGAAGTCAGCACGTAGCAGAGCGTCCGTAAGGTGCTCGACAAAGACGGCGCTGCGGTCGTCGAGTTCGATCAGCTTCAAGGTTACTTCGGCTTCCCAACGGGCCAGCCAAGGCGCAAGGCTATAGGTCAGAAACTGCTGGCCACCGGTCTCCGCGTTGGCCCATGTCTGGCGGCTGTAGTCCATCAGCAGCACGGGAGGGACGCGGAGAATACGGGCCACTTCGGTGATGGCCAGCGCCCATATTTCCATGAACTGCGCGTCGACGGACGTGAACTGAAGGCTCTCCCACTTCCCGCCCTCTTCAAGCACGGCGGTGCCGCCCGCTGCGTTGCCGGATGTCGCGGCCTGCCACGAGGCCTTGATGCGCTTGGCGACTTCGGCACCCAGCTTCTGGGGAAAGGACAGGATGCCCGATGGACGGCCACCGTTGGCGAACAGACGGCAGGCATGAGCCTGTAGGGTGATCAGCAGACCGATGGCATCCTTTGCCTGCATGAGCGGGCTCTTGCCGCTGATAGAGTTCATGCAGAGCGGCGACGGGGCGCGTAGGTGCAGGATGTCTTGGAAGCTGATGAACCGTTGGCCGGTGCCGGTGGCAACACGGTAACGGGGCTCACCGGTCACGCTGTCGATTTCGATGGTGACGGTGCTGGGGTGGAGGCGATGCAACTCACGGGGCAGCCTGTCGCCATCCCGCACGATCTCAGCGAACCCGCCCACGTCATAGCAGATGGCATCAGCAGTCATGAGTTCGCGCAACTGCGGACCACGTGTCCAAGGATTGGCGTCACCGTTCAGCAGCCGCGATGCCACATGATCCGCGTCACGTTCACGGGAACCATTCGTGTCGCGGCGATAGGCATGCAGGGGAAGGATGGAACACGGCTCTGAGAGAGCCTTGACGCCAGCGGCAACGGCGGGGACTTGCAGGGCGGTCGATGGATTGACCACGGCCCCGGATGCGCCGGGTACAGCGCCGAACAATTCCAACAGAAAATCATCCGGCGCGGCAAGTGATGCCCGCTGCTCAATAGCCGTGACGGCGGATGTCTGTCGTGAAGGAAAGGGCCACATCGGGGGACAACCAAACAAGCGTTAAGAGATCGCTTGCGGGGTGGTGTCCTCCCGCTGTTATTGACACTCAGGGCAGTCCACTAAGGACGCAGGTCAATGAAGCAAGGTGACGATAGTCGAACGGGGGAGGTTGGTCAAGCTGTAGCGGTCCCCGCGCATTGAACTCTAGGAATTGTGCCAGTTGATTTAAAGCAGGTCCAACGGGTCTGCGATGTCCTCCACCGGTCCCTTGCCACAGAATTTTTTCATGGGCTTGATTGGCCGGGTGTGCATCCCGCCATCGGAACCTAGGGGCTTTGGGGTGAGGACACTCCCGGGGTGACCCGAAGGGTTACCCTCTTCCTTCCCGTAAATCTTCTTTGAATATTCGGGAGAGGCATTGGCTTTTGTGCCGATGCCTTCATGTTGATTTTTATGTTTATGTTTAGAAAGAGAAGAATTCTCTTTCTTATGGTCCCTCATTTTTGAGGGGGGGTGCCCCTCATTTTTAAGGGGGGGTCCCCCTGAGATTTGAGGGGAGGCAGCCGTTGCATTAAGGCCGAATTTCTTTGGTCTTTCGAACGTTCGGCCCGTCCCGTCCTCCACGAATTTGATGAGCTTATCGGTCGGGCGAACGTGCTGAATTTTCTCCCCGTACCGATGGTCATCTTTGATAAAACGCTCAAATGCAGCCGTTTCGATCCACCCGCTTTTTCGAAGCTGTGTGATGTAACCTTCAAATGTTTTCAGCTCGGCACCGATCTCTTCCGTCCATTCCTTCCGCGACTTGTATATCCAGAATTTTCCAGCTTCATGCCTCTTTGCATGCGGCCACCATCTCAGGATGCGACTGAGGAAGAGTATTTGTTTTGCGGGACGAACGATTTCCGACAGCACTTCCTCAGTCGTACGGCGCACTTTCGGCTTTGTTTGATTGTTCACAGTTTTAGCTCCAATAATGAAATTGATTGCAAAAGACGTGAACGATGATATCTTGGCTGTGTGAGTATTCCTCTGACACCATCGAACACGAGACCCCCCGGTAGTTGCTGACCGGGGGTTTTCTTTTGTGTGCATCAAGATGGAAAATCGTGGAAACCTCTCAGCTTCTTTCGAACGGCCTGACGAACAGGACGCGAACGACGTGACAAAGTCGTGGGATTTCTCGTGGGATTTACAGAGGTATATGGGGACTTTGTGTCCCTTCTGTTCCCTTCTAAGCGGTTACCGCTTTTGGGGGAGAGAACAGATTTCCCTTGTTTTACAAGGGCTTCAATGGTCGGAGTGGCGGGATTTGAACCCACGACCCCTTGACCCCCAGTCAAGTGCGCTACCGGGCTGCGCTACACTCCGAGCCGCCGCAAGACCTATATTCTCGGGCTCCGGGGTGCAAGGGGAAAAAGCGGGTATCACAAACAAAATGACGACGGGATCGCGATCTGCGGACCGGAGATCCCGTCTATCTTTTCGCTGCCATCTCCTGATAGAGCGCCTCTGTCCTGTCGATCATAACAGCCAGCGTATAATCGTCCTTCCGCGCCATGGCTGCCGTATGAAGCGCGGCATGGGTCTGCGGTTTTGCCGTCTTCACCATGGCCGCCGACAGGCCGGCAATGTCGTCGCTGTTGGGAACGATGAAGCCGTTGATTCCGTCTTCGATCACGGTCCGGGCACCGCCTATATCGGTCGAGATGATCGGCTTTCCGGCAGCGGCCGCCTCCAGCATGACGTAGGACATCGCCTCGTAGCGGCTCGGCATGACCAGCACGTCGAAACAGGAGACGGCCTGCGGTCCGGAGAATGCGCTCGTCAGATGGATCCTGTTCTGCAGGCCGCTGGCCTTGATCGCGGCTTTTGTCTCGGCCTCCAGTTCGCCGGCCCCGACCATGACGAGATGCGCGTCGCCGATCTGCGAGGCGGCATGGGCAAAAGCCTGAAGCAGGCGTTCCGGCGCCTTTTGGGGAGACAGGCGGCCGATGAAGCCGAAGACCAGCGTTTCAGGGCCGATGCCGAAACTGGCGCGTACGGTCTGTGCCATGCCGTTCGTCGGGGCGGTGACGCCGTTGCGGATCACGGAGAGCTTGCGCTGTGGCATGCCGAGCCGGCAGGCGTGGCGATACTCGTCATCGGAAACGCAGATGAGGTGGTCTGTGAAAAGCCGGGCCAGCAGAAATTCGATCGCACCGTAGATCACGCGCCCGGCAAGGCCGAGCGTCGGGTCCATGGTGCGAAAGGCATGCGGTGTATAAATGCGCGGCACATGCGGGCCGGGCAGGCGCAGACGGGTGAGGGCGCCGGCCTTGGAGCTGTGGCCATGGACGATATCGAACCGGCCGTTGTTGATGATCTTTCTGAGCGCCTTGTAAGCGGCCACATCAGAGCGTCCGGGTGCGCGCTTCATTGCCACAGCGTGAATGGCCGGCAGCCCGATCGCTTTCAGTTCGCGCAGGAAAGTCTCTTCCGCCCTCAGCGGCGAATAGACCGCCTCGACGTGATGGCCCCGTGCGACGAGCCCGCGGCAGAGATCCAGGAAATGCCGCCCAGATCCGCCGCCGCTGGGTTCCAGAACCTGAAGAATTCGCAAAGGGCGTGATGTCGGGCTTGCAGTGCTGCTCATGATCTTGGTCCGCTGCGTCCGGCGAGGGGAGGAGGCCGTTCGGTCACCTGAAAGGAATGAATCAAAATGTTAAAGGAAATTTTGCTCGCCGCTGTGACGACCCGGCCCTCATGGTCTGGCGATGGCGATATTCCAGCGCGCCGCATCCCCAGACAATGCCGAGCAAAAGGTAGAAATGCCGCCAGTGGTCGGTGTCGATGACGGTGCCGATGGCGGTGTGCCCGATCAGGACGATCCAGGCGATCATCAGATAGGGCTGCCAGGGACGGTCAAGCAGCAGGAAGCGGAAACCGATGGCAAAGGTCCAGATGATCAGGGTGACATAGCAGAGGAAACCGAGCCAGCCGTAGGAGGTGAGCGATTTCAGCCAGATATTGTGTTCGTCTTCCGGAAAGATATTGCTGAAGACCATCGGCCCGATGCCGAGCGGATGTTCCATGGCCATCAGGAAACCGATGCGGTGGCGCTCGAACCGGCCGAGGTGACCGCCGTCATAATCCTGAACGAGTTGGGTGCGGCTTGAAAACAGGCTGGACACCTGCTCGAATTGCAGGGCGACGACAAGCGCCGAGATCATCAGGATTGCGCCGCCAAGCGCCAGCACCAGGATTTTCAGGCGGAAAGCACCGGTGCGCTCTTTCATCAGCATGACGAAGACGAGGAAGCAGGCGCAGAACAGATAGAGCCCCCAGGCCGCCCGCGAAAACGACAGAAACAGGCCAAGCGCCATGATCAGCAGGCAGACGACACGCACCGGTGCCCGCGACAACCGGTCGGTCAGCAGGCCATGCATCAGGTAGAGCGAGGGCGCGACAAGAAAGGGCCCGAAAACATTCGGATCCTGAAAGGCACCCTTGGCGCGGTCATAGAGCGTGAAATGCTCCGCCCCGGGAATGGCACCGAAATAGCCGAGAATGCCGAGCAGCGACGTGATCACGCCGGCTGCCACCCAGGCGTTGAAGATCAGCTTCAGCCGCTCCTGGCGGGCTTCGATGATCGCAGCGTAGAAAACGGACGAGAGGGCCAGGAAGGCCGAAACGGCGATGTACATCGGTCCCGTCCCGAGATCCTTCATCACCGTCAGCGACAGCATGCCGCCCGTGTTGAACAGGATCAGGAGGGCGAGCAGGGGGGCCGTATGGCGTGAAATCTTCAGGCCGAACAGCGCCCACAGGCCGATCAGGCCAGCCATGAAGACTTCATACGGCGCCGGCTCCGCGATCACGAACCCCGACAAAAAGACGCCGAACGTCACCATTGCCGATCCGAGGATGGCAATGGCGGCAAGCTGCGGCCGAAAGACGGGGGCCTGCGCGACGCCGATGGCCATCAATAGGCGTTTTCGGTGTTGAGCAGACGGAACGGCGTCAGGAACAGGATCTTGAGATCGAACAGCAACGACCAGTTCTCGATGTAGTAAAGGTCGAAGGCCGTGCGGAACTTGATCTTGTCGTCATGGTCGATCTCGCCGCGCCAGCCATTGATCTGGGCCCAGCCGGTGACACCCGGCTTGACGCGATGACGGGCAAAATAGCCTTCGACGACATCGGAATAGTTGCGGTTCTGCGTCTGGGCAAGCACGGCATGCGGCCGGGGACCGACAAGCGAAAGCTGGCCGCGGAGCACGTTGAAAATCTGCGGCAGCTCGTCGATCGACGATTTGCGCAGGAAGCGACCGACGGAGGTCACGCGCGGATCGCCCTTGGTGACGGCATTGCGGGCCGTCGGGTCGCTCATTTCGGTATACATCGACCGGAACTTGTAGACCTCGATCATCTCGTTGTTGAAGCCGTGACGCTTCTGTTTGAAGATGATCGGACCCGGCGAGTTGACCTTCACGGCGATCGCCGCTCCGATGAACACCGGCCAGAGAAGCGCAAGCGCAACAATGCTGAAGAAGATGTCGAAGATGCGCTTGGCGACGGAATCCCAGTCGGTGATCGGTTTGTCGAAAATGTCGAGCATCGGCACGTGGCCGACGTGAGAATAGCTGCGCGGGCGAAAGCGCAGATTGTTGGCGTGGGCAGCCAGGCGAATATCCACCGGCAGGATCCAGAGCTTGCGCAGCAGTTGCAGGATGCGGGCCTCGGCCGAAAGCGGCAAGGAGATGATCAGCATGTCGATGCGGGTCAAACGTGCGAAATCGACAAGTTCGGTCACCGTACCGAGCTTCGGATAACCGGCAATCACGCTGGGTGACCGGCGCTCGTCGCGATCATCGAAGATGCCGCAGATGCGGATGTCGTTGTCCGGCTGGCTTTCCAGCGAGCGAATGAGATCCTTTGCCGCCTGGCCGCCGCCAACGATGACCGCGCGGCGCTCCATGACGCCGTTGCGGACCCAGTGGCGGATCGAATAGGAGACGAAAGCGCGTTCGAGAAAGAGGAAGGCAGCGCCAGACAGGAACCAGGACGCGAAAAAGACGCGGGAGTAGGGGCCGCCGACCTTGGACAGGAACAGCACGAGACCAACGGCTGCGAAGGACAGCGTCCAGGCGCCGATCAGTCGCGGCATGCAGCGGATTGCGGATCGCAGCCAGATCACCTGATAGGCGTCGGCAAGTTGCAGGAAGCCGATCGTCAGTGCGGAACCGCCGAGCAGGATGCCGAGATACACGAACCAGTCGTTCAGGCCCGGTGCGACATAAAGCATAAGGATGGCGTAGCCGATCGCGAACAGGCCGCTCAGTTCAAACAGTCGGAGCAGGCCGATGATCATCGTCGGGGAATAGGTATCCGCCCTGAACTGCTGCGCGATGCGCCTGGCCAGCGGGTTGAGTTCCTTGGTCTTTGGCTCCTCAACCTGTTCGTCAACGCCGATCGTGCGGATCTCGGAAATCTTCTTGCGAAGCGCTTCCGTATCGAAGGTTTCGGGTCTGTCGATCTGGTTCATGTTGCTTTCCGCCATTGCCCTTGATCGGAGATAGCAGAAAGCCCCTAAAAAACGCTTACGTGCGCGACGGAATCAAACTTTTCCGGTAGCCGATTCCGGCACAAGTTGACGGTACAATTGCAGCATCGCCGCGGTCATCGTCGATGTTGAAAAGCGCTCCTTGAAGGTGTTCGCTTCGGGCATGACGCGCTGTGCCCATCCTTTTTCGGTTATCGCGGCAACCATGATCCCGGCCAGCGACTGCGCATCGTTCGGCGTTGCGAGCGCGGGGTTGTCGGCGCCCAGCACTTCAGCGATGCCGCCGACACGGGCGGCGATGACGGGTTTGCCTGCGGCCAGTGCCTCAAGCACGATGTAGGGCATGGATTCGGCGCGCGAGGGCACCACGACGGTGCGTGTAAAGGAAAAGGCGTCGCGCGCCTTCATGGCCGGCAGCATTTCGATGCGGCGGCCGAGACCGCGCTCCAGCATCATTCTTTCATACTCGTCCTTCTGCGGCCCGTCGCCAATCATCATGGCCGAAAGCGGCCTGCCGATCAGTCGTTCGGTTCGGGCAAAGGCATCTATGAAGAGGTCCGGTCCCTTGAGGTCGCGCAGCATGCCGATATAGAGAAAGTCCACCGCATCCGGACGGGCATGAACCGTTTCGAAATCACGGTCGTCGATGCCGTTGTAGATGCGTTCGCTGCGCACACGGGGGCGGCCGACCTTGGTGGTATAGGTGTCGCGCTCGAAATCGCAGACGAAAACCATCGCGTCGGTGAGATATTCCTGCAAACGCTCGGCAAGAAACACCATCTTTCCCGATAACCGCGCGCCGTCATAGTGCAGTGTACCGCCATGCGGCGAATAGAGGCGGGCGACGCAATACCTGTTTACCCGCAAGGCTGAGCCGATAATCCGCGCAACACCGCCACCCTTGGCGCCGTGTCCGTGCAGAATGTCCGGCCGCAAACTCCTGATTTCCTTGAAACTGCCCCACAGGGCAGCAACATCGCCCGGACCGACCGAACGTTGAATTGGCAGACGCATCAGCCCGAGCGACAGATACGGCCGTATCTCGTCGAACAACGCGTCCTCGAAACTTCCACCCGTCGTGCTGTCACAGAGAATGCCGACCTCATGTCCGGCCTTGGCATGGGCCACGGCCAGGTCCCGGACATGACGGAAGATTCCGCCCACCGGTGATCGAAAACAGTGAATGATGCGCAATGGACGGGGTTCCGTCATCGCTGTCAGAACAGCCGCTCGCGCACGTAGATCGTGTCGCCGGCCATGATCGGATCGGATATCGAGACACGACCGGTGAGGATTTTGCCGTTGATCTTGCGCGTCACGTCGACATTCGCCTGGTTGGCGCGCGGCGAATATCCGCCGGCGACGGCGATGGCGTTCTGGACGGTCATGCCGGGCACGTAGGAATACTGGCCGGACTGCCCGACCTCGCCCATGATGAAGACGGAGCGGTATCGATCCACTTCGATCGTCACGTCGGGATCGCGCAGATATCCCTGGCGCAGCTTCTCGGCGATCATCTTTTCCATTTCCGGCAGCGTATGGCCACGCGACGGCACGGCGCCGATCAGCGGGAAGGCGACATAGCCGGCCTGGTCAACGGTATAGCTGCCGGTCAGCCCGGCCTGTTCGAAAACACTGATCCGCAACCGGTCACCGCTGTCGACGCGATAGGGCTGGATCGTCGCCTCATTGAAGGCACGCGGGGCGGGCTGGTAACTGCTGCAACCGGCAACGGTGGCGGACAGCGCAACGGCCGCAAATGCCAAACCTGTTTTTATTCGTGCGAACGTCATTAGGCTCTCGCGCTCCGGAATCTCTGCAACACCCTGACGTTATCGATCCATTAGGGTTAATAGCCGGTAAAGGACGCCAAAAAATCCCGACGGATGCGGTCGTTTGTCCATGCAGGAACGGTGCGGAAGCCATGACAAGCCTTTCCGGCGCCCATTAACCCTTGCGTTACCATGTTTGTTTACGTTGACCGAAAGTCGTATTGGTTCGGAGTAAAACGCATGGCGAGCATCAATGGCAGTCATCAGGATGTCGATATCGATCTCGGCGGCCTTTTCCGGGCTATCTGGGAGAGGAAGACGCGTGTCCTGCTCGCAACCGTCTGCTTTGCCGGCTTGGCTTTCGTCGGGGCCAGCCTCATCTCGCCGGACTACCAGAGCGAAACGCGCCTGCTGATCGAATCGCGCCAGCCGGAGTTCAGCGGCGTCAACCAGGCGCAGCAGCCGCCGGTCGATGCAGCCTTCGACGAATCCGCGATTTCCAGCCAGGTCCAGGTTCTGCGGTCGGTCGATCTGATCAAGCAGGTCGCCCGCGAAATGAAGCTGTATGAACTGCCGGAATTCGATCCGACCGCCAATCCTTCGGCGATCTCGGATCTTCTGGTGATGCTCGGCATCAAGAAAAACCCGCTCGACCTGCCGCCGGAAGAACGGGTTCTGAAGGAATTCCAGGAAAAGCTTCAGGTCTATCAGGTGGAAAAGTCCCGTGTCATCGCGGTCCAGTTCACCTCCAAGGATCAGAAGCTCGCGGCGGCGATCCCCAACGCGATGGCCCGGATCTATCTGTCGCTGCAAAGCGGCGCCAAGCTTGATTCAAACTCGGAGGCGAGCCGCTGGCTTGAGCCGGAAATCGCCAATCTGCGCGAGAAGGTGCGCGAAGCGGAGGCCAAGGCCGCCGCTTACCGCGCCTCGCAGGATCTCCTGCCCACCGGCGACAACAGCACGTTTGCGATCAGACAGTTGAACGACATTTCGGCCGAGCTTGCCCGCGTGCGCGGCGAGCGGGCCAATGCCGAGGCGCGTGCCGAAGGTGTGCGGTCGGCCCTGTCCAATGGTCGCGCCGTCGACACGTTGAACGACGTCGTTGGTTCAACGATGATCCAGCGGCTGAAGGAAACCGAATCCACCGTGCAGGGCGAGATTGCCGATCTTTCGACAACATTGCTCGACGGTCACCCGCGGCTGAAGGCGTTGAAATCGCAGCTGCAGGGCATTCGCGCGCAGATCCGGACAGAGACCCAGAAAATTCTCGGCAGCCTCGAAAACGAAGCCAGCGTCTCGCAGCTGCGCGAGCGTCAGCTTATCCAGCAACTCAACACGCTGAAGGCGACATCGGCCCAGGCCGGCGAGGATGAGGTGGGCCTGCGCGCCCTTGAACGCGAAGCAACCTCGCAGCGCCAGCTGCTCGAGACCTATCTCGCACGCTACCGCGAGGCGACGTCGCGCACCGGTGCGAATTCGACCCCGGCCGATGGCCGGATCATCTCGAAAGCTGTCGAGCCGACAGAGGTGCATTTCCCCAAGGTCCTGCCGATTACGATCGTTGCGGCACTGGCGGCCTTCCTGATCAGCTGCGTCATCATCATGCTGAGCGAACTTTTCAGCGGTCGCGCCTTGCGTCCAGCGGAATACGATGAGCGCGAGGTCGAGGACGAACAGCCTGCAGCGGTTGCAACGCGGGTGTCGGAGAAGGCGGCAGTGCCGAATGTCGCCCGCAGCCTGCTAGAACAGCCGGTCGCGACAGATGAGCCTGAACCCGAGCCAGACGCGGTTACCGACGATTTCTCCGTCGAATCGGTGGCGTATCACATTTGCAGCAATGACATTCGTGTTGCCGTTTCCGTATCGCCGTCCGGCGACCAGGGGTCGACTGCGACAGTCATGCTGGCGCGGTTGATCGCGGAGGAGGGGCGCAAGATCGTGCTGATCGACCTCACCGGCTCTGCCTGCCCGACGCGTCTGATGGCGCCATCTGCACAATTGCCGGGGATAACCAACCTGCTGGCCGGCGAGGTGCCGTTTACCGAAACCATCCATGCCGACCGGCTGTCTGATGCCCATGTCATTCCGCAGGGCGATGCCAATCCGGCCATTGCCATGCGCGGTATCGAGCGATTGCAGATGATCGTCGACGCGCTGTCGAACGCCTATGATACGGTTCTGGTGGAGTGCGGTCCGGCCGATGTCAGTGCAGTGCGCAAGGTGATGCGCTCGACCGAAACGGAAATCATTCTGTCGGCCCCGGCCGTCAGCGATGAGGATATCATCGAGTTGATCACCGGTTTCGGCGAGGCTGGCTACAACGATATCGTTCTGATGACGGCAACGGGCCTGCCGCAGCCGGGAAATCCAGGCCGACGCGCGGCTTGAGTTTCAGTCTGCACTATCAATCGTTGTCGGTCTCGGCGGATGCCGCCGCGTCCGCTCCCTGGCGGCGCTGCCGCAGGCGCTGGAGAAAAGCGTAGACCTGGCGGTTCTTCTTGATCGCACTCTTCATCGATACGATGGTGCGATGGAACCGGGCCGCGATCCGGCCGCGCAGGGTGAGCGGCAAAACGATATCGCGCTGTATGGTTTCGACCGAGCACCAGGACCGCTTGTAGGGCTGGTCGCCAATGCCGAAATCGAACAGGGCCGCACCGCTCGCGCAACTGCGGCGAATCATCAGATAAAACAGCAGCTCTCCCGGGCTGCTGTCGGCCGCGACCGTCTCGTCGATCGAGCCGAACTGGCAGATCACATGATCGCCCTTGCGCGACAATCCGGCGATTGCGATGATTTGGCCTTCATGTTCACCGCGCAGACGGATCGCATTGAGTTCCAGCGGCTGGCCGTCGGGTGTTTCGCCAAGGGCCGCGAGGCTGTGAAAGAATGCTTGCGTCTCCGCATCCTGGAAGACATTCGGCAGGCCGAGCGCCTTGAAGCGGGTGGCCTTCTGGGCAAAGAACAGGTCGAGAAAGGCGCGCCGCTCTTCGGCCGTCTTCGCAATGACATGATCGTAACCGCCAAGCGCTTCGAGACGCTTTTCCGAAAGACGGAATTTCTTGCGCCGACGCTTGGCATTGATCTGGGCCAGACTTGCCTCGAAATTCGCCGAAAGCGGCAACTGGTAGGATGCGTTCTGGTTTCTCACGGCCGGCAGGCTTGCCAAAGGATGGCAGGCGCCACGCCAGTGAAAGGGCATTTTCTCCAGCGTGACGATATCGGCGACAGGCGAGAGTTTTTTCTCAAGCTGCCGGATCACGGATGCCGCAAAGGCCTGCGGCGTCAGATCGCCGAGATCGCTCGAAAACAGACCGGTGTTGATGTTGCTGTGCGGCGAACCGATAAAGCGGGCGGTGCGGAACAGTCGCCCGCGCACCAGTTCCAGCGGCAGAATGAAGATCGTCTTGCGGCCGACACGACCGCGCACGAGCAGGATGGGATTGCCATGGCTCTTTGCCCAGGCTCTGCACCAGTCATATCCCTGATGCAGGGAGATGGTGTTGGCGGCTTCCAGCGCACGCCAGTCGGCTTCCAGCGCTTCGAAGGTTGCGTGCACCGACAGGTCAAGACCATCGGCGGCGGCAGCCTCGCTGGCTGAAGCACGCAAAGCACGCGATGCGGGTCCGCGCATCTCGTTCACCGGCATCATGTTGAAATCGACGTCCGTCATGCTCAGGGTCGCCCAGGGATCGGTTTTCACCCTGTTTCCTACCGCGAATTCGCTTCAAGATCCTTTCAATGACGGGGAGCAGGGGCGATCATTCCGCAATATCGGCAAATGCGGTTAGCGAATCGATAAGGCCGGGGTGTCACTCCGTTTCACGTCAGGACAGCCAGCCGGTTGAAAGCGCGCTCGCCCACTCCGCATGCCCGCGCTCCGCTGCAAGCCTTGCCATGGCGCGATTGTCGTATCGGACCCGGTGGAAGCTGACATTCCAGGCGTCGCCGCCATTCGCATCGCCTGTCTTTTCCAGAATGGCGTAGGAGGCGTCGGGCGTGCCTGTTTCGACCTTGTGAAACACAGGCATGTCGTCGTCATAGCCGGGGCAGCCGACGCTGCCGGGATTGACGATCAGGTGTCCGCCGGCAAGCCGCACGGCGCGCGGGATATGGGTGTGGCCACACAGGATGACCGGAAAGTCCCAATCGCCGGCCAGCGTCTCCATGCGCTGGCGGGAGGACATATGGACGATGCCGTCGGCCGTCAGGTCCTCGAGCCAATAGGTCGTGTCGCTGGAGGGTGTACCGTGGCAGAGCAGAATTTCATCGCGGTAGATGAGCGTCGGCGGCAGCGTCCGAAGCCAGTCCAGATGCCGGGGATGAAGTTGCGCGTGGGAGAACTGATCCCAACTGTTCATGTCGCCTGGTGCAAGTGTCGTCAGCCAGCGGTCGTGATTGCCCCGGATCGAGGGAAAATCACGCTCGATCAGGATGTCGGCGGTGCGGGCCGCATTCAGCGGTCCGCTCAGATGGTCGCCGAGATTGACGACCTCTGCGATGCCCTGTTTTGCGATGTCTGCAAGCACGGCTTGCAGGGCGAGATCGTTTCCATGGATATCGGCAATGACGGCGATGCGCATGTCAGGGCGTTTCAGCGCGCTTGTCGGGCTTCGCCATCCACTTGATGATCAGCATGGCCGGAAGGATCCAGAGCAGGCCCGTGAAGAAAAAGTACAGGAGATGCACCCACCACGGTGACGTGCCAAGCAGGAGCGTGGCAAAGGTCGTGGCTGCCAGCGCATAGACGATGACGAGAATGACGATCAGGAATGTGCCGATCAGCTTTCGGAGACGTACGGGCATTGCGGTCTTTCCGTTTCGGCGGCCTTTTCGTGCCGGACGCGACAGCCGCGACGGCATGCCGCAAAGGGGTATGCCTTGTTTTGCATGCTGCTCTGGTGCAAATCAACACGCTTGAAGCACGATCGCTGAGACAATTCGCCTCCCGTTGACGCGAATCGCGCTTGATTTGTCAGGAGCCAGCATGACCAGCGCGCAGATCATCGACGAGCCTTCGCTCGCCACAAGAATAAGTCAGGCCGAACGCAACCGCACGCATGTGAGGCTTTGGCTGGGGATCGTGCTTCTGGTGCTGTTCGCGCTCGTTCTCGTCGGCGGTGCAACGCGCCTGACCGAATCCGGCCTGTCGATCACCGAATGGAAGCCGATCCATGGCGTCATCCCGCCGCTGAGCGCGCAGGAATGGGAGCGAGGAATTCGAGCTTTACCAGAAGATCCCGCAATACCAGCAGATCAATCAGGGCATGACGGTCGATCAGTTCAAGACGATCTTCTGGTGGGAATGGGGCCATCGCCTGCTGGCGCGCACCATCGGCCTCGTCTTTGCGCTGCCGCTCGCATTCTTCTGGCTGCGCGGCCGCATCGAGCAAAGGCTGAAGCTGCCCTTGCTCGGCATCCTGGCGCTTGGCGGATTTCAGGGCTTCGTCGGCTGGTGGATGGTATCCTCGGGCCTCGTCAATCGCACGGATGTCAGCCAGTATCGGCTCGCAACCCATCTGGTCATCGCCTGTCTGATCTTTGCCTCCTGCATGTGGATCATGCGGGGCCTGTCACCGCATGCCGGGGACGCGGCACCAACGAAAAGCTCGAAGAAAATGGCCGCCATCATCGCTGGCATGGCGCTTTTCCAGATTTACCTTGGCGCGCTTGTCGCCGGTCTCGATGCGGGCCTCAGCTACAACACCTGGCCGCTGATGGACGGCGCGCTGGTGCCGGGCGATCTGTTCGTGCAGCAACCGTTCTGGCTGCAATATCTTCGAGAACCCCAAGACGGTGCAGTTCATTCACCGAATGGGCGCCTATGTGCTGATGGCGATGGTTCTGATGCACATGATCGCCTCGCTGCGGTCCGCACCGGATACGACCCATGCGCGCCGCTCGGTTCTGCTGTTCGCGCTGGTCTGCCTTCAGGCCGGTATCGGCATCGTCACGCTGGTCCTGCAGGTGCCGATCGGCTGGGGCGTGCTGCATCAGGGCGGCGCGCTGGTCGTGCTGGGCTTTGCCATCGCCCACTGGCGCGGCTTCGTCGGAGAATATCCAAGGCTATAGGCGTCAGTGGTTAGGTGCTAGTGGTTAGTGAGTAGTAAGTAGTGATTGGAAATATCTACCCTGGTGGACATATCTCACTACTCACTACTCATCGACTACTCACTACTCACTACTCACTACTCACTACTCACTACTCACTACTCACTACTCACTACTCACTACTCACCGCTTATGCCGAGAGCATCAGGTCCATGTTCTGCACGGCAGCGCCTGAAGCGCCCTTGCCGAGATTGTCGAGCAGGGCGACGAGATTGACCTGTTCGCCGCCGGTAGAGCCGAAGACGAAAAGCTTCATCGTGTCCTTGCCGGCCAGTTCCACCGCATCAACGCGGCCCTTGGCCGAACTTGTCGGCAAGCGGCACGACGTCGACGATCGACTGCCCGGCATAATGCGCCGTCAGTGCCGCATGGATGCTTTCGAGCGTCGCGCCATCGCCAAGGTCGTCCAGATGAACAGCGGCACCTGAACGATCATGCCCTGCGGGAAACGGCCGACGGAGGGTGAGAAGATCGGTGCGCGGGCCAGCAGGCCGTGCATCTGCATCTCGCGGCACATGCTTGTGCTTGAGTGGCAGGCCATAGAGGAAATGCGGGGAGGCGATGTGCTCGGGGTGGCCGGCGTCTTCCATCTGCGCAATCATCTGCTTGCCGCCGCCGGTGTAGCCGGAAACGGCATTGACCGTCACCGGATGGCGTTCCGGCAAGATGCCGGCCTGACGCAAGGGCCGGATGAGACCGATGGCGCCGGTCGGGTAACATCCGGGATTGGCGACAAGACGGGCGTCCCGGATCTTGTCCGCCTGGGCGCTGTCCATTTCGGCAAAACCATAGGCCCAGTCCGGCGCGATCCGGTGCGCCGTGGAGGTGTCGATGATGCGCACGCTGTTGTTGCCCTCGAGCATGCCGACCGCCTCCTTGGAGGCATCGTCCGGCAGGCACAGAATGGCGATGTCGGCGCTGTTCAGAAGGTCTTCGCGCATGGCGGCGTTGCGGCGTTCCGCTTCCGGGATCGACAGCAGTTCGACATCGGGGCGATCGGCCATGCGGATACGGATTTGCAGGCCCGTCGTGCCGTGCTCGCCATCGATAAAGATCTTCGGTTTCATGGATTTATCCTGTCCTGCCAATTGATTAGCCGCTGTTTCGGAATCAGTTTGGCATGAAATTGAATCAGTTTGACAACAAGCAGCCGAAGACCGCTAACCGCGTCGTTCCGCCAGCTGTTCGGCATGAAGGCCGAGCATATACATCGCGATCGTAGAGGCCGCAATGGCGGTTATATCGGCATGGTCATAGGCGGGCGCGACCTCGACGACATCGGCGCCCTTGATGACCAGCGCTCCAAGTTTGCGGATCACCGACAGTATTTTTGCCGAAGACGGGCCGCCGGAAACCGGCGTGCCTGTGCCCGGTGCATAGGCCGGATCGAGGCAATCGATATCGAAGGTCAGATAGGCCGGTCGATCGCCGACGTGATGAAGGATGATGTCGGCGATGTCAGCGGCACTCATCTCCTCGACATCATAGCCATAGAGGATGCGGATCCCGCAATCATCCGGCGCATGGGTGCGAATGCCGACCTGGATCGAGCGTCGCCGGTTCGATAAGCCCCTCGCGTACGGCGCGGCCGACGAAGGAGCCATGGTCGATGCGCCCTTTTTCATCGGCCCATGTATCCTGATGCGCGTCGAACTGCACGAGCGACAAGGGGCCGTGCACCGCGACGTGGGCGCGCAGAAGCGGGAGGGTGACGAAGTGATCGCCGCCAAGCGTCAAAAGGAATGCGCCGCTCTTGAGGATTTTAGCGGCTTCGCGCTCGATCGCCTGCGGCGTCTTGCTGTGGTTGCCATAGTCGAGCAGGCAATCGCCATAGTCGATCGTCGCCATGTCGGCAAACAGATCGCGCTCGAATGGATATTGCGGATCATTGTCGAAAATCGCCGATGCGCGGCGGATTGCCTGTGGCCCGAAGCGAGCGCCTGGACGATTGGAGGTCGCCGCATCGAACGGGATGCCCCAGACGACGGCATCGACGCCGGAAAGCTGCTTGGTGTACTTCCGTCGCATGAAGGACAGAATGCCGGCATGGGTCGGATCGCTTGCGGCACTTTTCAGAGATTTGGCGGTAACAGCGTGGTCAATCGTCTTGTTGGCCAATTTTGCAATCCTTCTTGCCATCCATTTCCCTGCGAATTGTCTGACGATATCGCCTCGATCGTTCCCGCGAAACCGGCGGAGCGGAATTTATGCTGTAGAAATCCCTAATTTCTGGCCTGAAACTTGCTGCACCAGTCCATGGCGGGGTTTGCCCTGAAATTTGTGTTTCATATCGGGACGGAGACAGACCGTGTCCCCAATTGGAACATTGCATGATGGTCGATAATGATGCTGGAAAAGCGACAGGCAGACGAGACAAGGCGAGTGCTAGCCAGAGGTGGGCGCTTACACGCTTCGGCCCCGTGCGAATCGTCGCACACGTCAATCGAACGAAGCCGGGGAACGACGATCAACTCGATCCAGTATCTACGGGCAATCGCCGCATGGCTGGTTGTTGCCTATCACCTGTCTGCATCGCTTCAATCGCAGCTCGGTTGGGAGCACAGCTTCGCAATCGGGGCGATCGGCGTGGACATCTTCTTCGTGATCAGCGGCTACATCATGGCCATGATCGCGTCCCGGACGGTCCGGTTTTCTGCAGCCGAGTTTCTCCTGCGCCGCTTCGTCCGGATAGCGCCACTCTACTGGATGGTGACTATTGTCTTCTGCCTGCTGTGTTTTCTGGTTCCTGCTGCTGTCAACACCCCGGATGTTACGCTTAGCCGGCTGGTATCGTCGCTCTTTTTCTTCCCCGACGTGATGACCGGAACGCCATCGCCTGTGCTGATCATCGGCTGGACGCTGAACTATGAGTTCTTTTTTTACGCCATCGTCGCATGTTCGGTCTGGTTTACCGGTGACAGGACACTGCTGACCGCGGCACTGACGCTCTGCGGTTGCGTCATCATCGGTCTGTTGCTGGACGGAAACTCGATTTTCGAGTTCTATACCCAGCCCATCGTCATGGAATTCGTGCTGGGTATCTTGATCTGGAACTATGGTTCACTGGTGACTGATCATCGCTGGTTCGTGCCCGCATGGTGTGTCTGTTTGCCGGTCATTGTCTGCGCGCTGGTTGTCAGTGGCATCGATGACGACAATGGGCGTTTCCTGATGTGGGGAGTTCCTGCAGCCGTCTTTGTGCTCGGGGCAATACCACTGATGAAGATGCGCATTCCGCTCCTGTCCCGCCTCGGCGAGTGGTCATTCGCAACCTACCTGCTCCACGTTTACGTCATCCAGTTTTTCGTCAAGTTCGTGGCCGGTCGAACGCTGGGTAGCCCGGCGCTGCTTGTCCTGGGCGTTGCGATCGCGTTTCTCATCATCGCGGTGGTATCGGCAATTCAATTCAGCTGGTTCGAGAAGCAGGTCACAGGCTGGTTCAATGATCGATTGGATCGCTGGTGGCCGAAAGCCGTATAGGGCAGCGCGCCCGATCGACGATGAATGGCAAGCCGCTCAAACTTCGGCGCAAAGAAAAAGGCGGGACAAAGCCCGCCTTTTCCGGATCGATAGGTTCGGAAGCGATTAACGCTTCGAGAACTGGAACGAACGACGGGCCTTCGCCTTGCCGTACTTCTTGCGCTCGACGACGCGGCTGTCGCGGGTCAGGAAGCCACCCTTCTTCAGGACCGGACGCAGGCCCGGCTCGAAGTAGGTCAGGGCCTTGGAGATGCCGTGACGAACGGCACCGGCCTGGCCGGAAAGACCGCCGCCGACAACCGTTGCGACGATGTCGAACTGGCCGTCACGGGCAGCAGCGACGATCGGCTGGCGCAGGATCATCTGCAGAACCGGACGGGCGAAGTAGGTCGCGAATTCGCGGCCGTTGATCGTGATCTTGCCGGAGCCCGGCTTGACCCAGACGCGGGCAACGGCGTTCTTGCGCTTGCCGGTCGCATAGGAGCGGCCCTGGGCGTCAACCTTGCGGACGTGAACCGGAGCGGAAGCGGTTGCTTCAGTTGCCGTGCCGAGGTCTTTCAGAGAAGAGAGGTCAGCCATGATCAGGCGCTCCTTGTGTTCTTGCTGTTCAGCGCTGCGACGTCGAGGACGGTCGGGCTGCTGGGCTTCATGCGGATGGTTGGTGCCGGCGTAAACGCGCAGGTTCTTCATCTGGCGACGGCCGAGCGGGCCACGCGGGAACCATGCGCTCGACAGCCTTCTCGAGAACGCGCTCCGGGAAGCGGCCTTCGATGATCTGGCGCGCGGTGCGCTCCTTGATGCCGCCCGGATAACCGGTGTGCCAGTAGTACATCTTGTCGGTGTACTTCTTGCCGGTCAGCACAACCTTCTCGGCGTTGATCACGATGACATTGTCGCCATCATCAACGTGGGGCGTGTAGGTGACTTTGTGCTTGCCGCGCAGGATGTTGGCGATGATGGAAGCGAGGCGACCAACAACGAGGCCTTCGGCGTCGATGAGGATCCACTTCTTCTCCACCTCTGCAGGCTTCTGAACGAAGGTTGACATGTTGAAACTCTTTCGTTTGAGACCCGATGCGTTGCCGCCGGGCGTTTTTTGTTGCTTGAATTGGCACGGTTGAACCATGCCAAAAGGAAAGCGGCCCCGAAGGACCGCGATCTGACGCGGCTTATACGCAAGCCATGAAAAACCGTCAAGATCGCTGCTTTTGGCGTCTTGAAAAAATATACAATAGAAACAAAGGCTTGATTATGTGGTATTTTGTTACCACATATTATTTCGGCGGAATTGAGTAGGTCGCGGTGGCATGGGCCACCAGTTCATCGCTTCCAAAGCCGCAAATGCCTGCGTCCAGAACCGCCAGGCGCTTGCCCAATTTCAAGATATGGCAGGTACAGAGCAGCGGACCGAGCGGCGGCTTGCGCAGAAAATTGATGTTGAGGCTCGTGGTGACTGCGAGCGCCATCGGTCCGATATGCGCCAGCAGGGCGACATAGGCGGTGACGTCGGCAAGCGCAAACAGCGATGGCCCGGAGATCGTGTTGCCGGGGCGCAGATGGCGTTGAAGCGGATCAAACCGCATGGTGGCAAAGCCCGGACCGACCGTCTCGACCGTAAAGATCTTGCCATCGGTGTGAACCTCCGGAAAGTCGGTTTCGAGGAAACGGTTGAGGTCATCGACGGCGAGAACGGGTTTCAGCTGCATGACGATTTCCGCATCTTTTTGTCCGTTTTACAGACGTTCGCTTCAGGCAATGCAAGCCGGACGAAAGTCTGACCTCTTCACGCGGTGCTTGAAACCAGCGCAGCGGAGGCGTACCAAACGGTCAGGATGCAGGCAGCTCGGGAGAATGACATGGCAGAGGTGGTTTCCTTGCGCAAGGACGAGGTCCGCGGATTGGTGCTGCGGGAGGAGGCGTCCGCCGGCGTTGTGCGTCTGACCTTGAACAACCCGCCGGCCAACGCGCTTTCGGTGGCTCTGATGGAGGCGCTGATTGCCGAGCTGGATATGATCGCGGCCTCCGCGGATGTCAGGGTGGTTGTTCTCGCCGCATCGGGCAAGCTTTTTTCGGCCGGGCACGATCTCAAGGAACTGACGGCGCATCGGGCCGATAGCGACGAGGGGCGGGGGTTCTTCGAGAAAACCATGCGCCTCTGCGCCGATCTGATGCTCAGGATCACGCATCTGCCGCAGCCGGTGCTTGCCGAGATCGACGGCCTGGCAACAGCCGCCGGATGCCAGCTGGTCGCGACCTGCGATCTTGCCATCTGCACGGACAGTTCGACCTTCTGCACGCCAGGCGTCAATATCGGCCTGTTCTGCTCGACGCCGATGGTGGCGGTCTCGCGGGCAGCGCACCGCAAGCAGGCGATGGAAATGCTCTTGACCGGCGAGACCATCGACGCCTCGACCGCCAAGGATTTCGGTCTCGTCAACCGCATCGTGCCCAAGCAGTATCTGCAGCAGGTCGTCAATAAATATGCCGCCGTGATCGCCTCGAAATCACCGCAGGCGCTGAAGATCGGCAAGCAGGCCTTCAACCGGCAGGTGGATATACCGATCGAGCAAGCCTACGACTATGCGGTGGGCGTCATGGTGGAAAACATGCTGGCGCAGGATGCGGTCGAGGGGATTGGCGCCGTGCTCGGCAAGCGGCTGCCGGAGTGGAAATAGAGCAGCGACTATTTATAGTGGTAGCGGCAGGCTGCGATTTCCAGGGTCTGAAATTCGCCTGTTCCGGAAACGCGGTAAACCAAGCGATTCTCGTCCGTCAACCGTCGAGACCAAAATCCGCGCAACTCCCCGCGCAATGGCTCCGGTTTCCCCATGCCTGAAAAAGGTGTGCGACGGCACTCCTCTATCAAGACGTTGAGCCGAAGCAGGATCGTCCGGTCGGTCTCAGCCCAATGTCGGTAGTGCTCCCAGCCCTTGCTGGTAAACAGAATTTTCACGGCTCGATCAACTGGTGTTCAACGCCTTGGCCGGCATCCAATTCCGCAATGGATTGCCGCAACATCTTGGCATTGGCAGGATTTCCAAGCAAATACATCGTCTCTTTCCAGCTTTCAAAATCGCTGAGCGACATGACCACCATCGGCTCCCGGTTCTGCCGGGTGACGATCAGTTCGTCGTGATCCTGTTCTACCTTGTCGAAGTGTTTCGCCATGTTGGCGCGCAGTTCGGAAAAGCTGATGACGTTCATGATGGATCCTCTGTACGTGATCCTGTACATACCTCATTTCAGCGCGCTTCTCAAGCCAGCTTCAGCAACAGCGCCCCGAGCGCGATCAGGCAGGCGGCGGCGATGCGGAAGATGCTGACACGTTCCTTGAGGAAGACGATCGAGATGACGATGGCAAACAGGATCGATGTTTCGCGCAGCGCAGCGACGGTTGCCACCGGTGCCTTGGTCATCGCCCAGAGCGCCAGTCCATAGGCACCGATCGAACCCGCGCCGCCGATCAGACCCCGCCACCACTGATGGCGGACATGGGAAACGACCGGCGCAAATCCCCGTTTCGAAAAGGCCCACGCGAACAGAAGCACCGGCGGCAAAAGCGCCATCCACAGCGTGTAGGAGATCGGGTTCAGCGCCAGCCGCGCGCCGATGCCATCGACGAATGTGTAGCTGGCGATGACAACGGCATTGGCGAGCGCCAGCAGGATGGCGCGTTTGCCGCCCTTGCGGGCTTCAAACGCCAGAGTGAGGACCCCCGTCGAAATCGTCAGCACGCCGAAGAGTGCGCCGGTGGTCAGCGTTTCGCCGATCAGAACACCGCTCGATGCCGCCACCAGCAAGGGGGCGACGCCCCGCATCAACGGATAGACAAGGCCGATATCCCCGGCCCTGTAGGCTGCGGCGACGAGCTGAAAATAGGCGAACTGGAAGACAGCCGAGACCAGGATGAACGGCCAGGCATCCGGATGCGGCAGGGGCATGAAGGGCAGGAAGGGCAGGGCGACCAGGCCGGCACCGAGCGCAACCATCGCGGCATCCAGAGACTTTTCGGATCCCGATTTGACCAGCGCGTTCCATGTGGCGTGCAGCAATGCGCCAAACAGAACGAGCGCGATGACTTCCAGGGGCAAGACGGACCTCGGCAGGGCAGGGATGGACGCGCATGTCGCGTATCAGGGTTCTGGAGCGACGGGCGGCGAATTGCAATCGTCTTTTCTTCAGCGTTCCTACAAATGCTTTGATGCTTGAGTTGCTTCAGTTTTCTTTGACGGGGACGATTGACGGCCGCTGGTTGACTCGACACGCCGCTGTCCCAATTATCGGGCATTGCCAATCATGCAGCGGACCGGTTTTTTGATGAGCCACGACACATATCCCGATTGTTACATCACCGATATTCTGAGTTCGACGAAGACAATTGCGCTGGTCGGTGCTTCGCCCAATACGGAGCGCCCGAGCTATCGGGTCATGGCTTTCCTGCTGCGCAAGGGATACACCGTCTATCCCGTCAATCCGGGGCAAGCCGGCAAGCAAATCCTGGGGCAGACCGTTTATGCCACGCTGGCGGACCTGCCGGTGCCGGTCGACATGATCGACGTGTTTCGCGCCGCCGACGCCCTGCCTGCACTGATCGAGGAAATTCTCAAGCTGAAATCCCTGCCCAAGGCAATCTGGGGACAGTTGACGGTCCGCGACGATGCCGCCGCTGCTCGAGCCGAAGCGCAGGGGATCAAGGTGGTGATGGATCGCTGCCCGGCCATCGAATATCCAAGGCTGATCGGCTGACCGGGCGCTGACCGCTGACGCCGCAAAGTTGGAAATATTTGCTGCGTGTTTCCCGTGCAGAAGAGAAAATCAACCTTTGCCGATCGCCATGGCCTCTGAAATAGTGACGCGCATCTTGGTCACGGGAGGACATGTCCATGCAGAACAATCCGGGTTTCAACACGCTTGCCATTCATGCCGGCGCACAGCCGGATCCGACGACCGGCGCGCGTGCGACGCCGATCTACCAGACGACCAGCTTCGTCTTCAACGATGCCGACCATGCCGCCTCGCTGTTCGGGCTGCAGGCCTTCGGCAACATCTACACCCGCATCATGAACCCGACGCAGGCCGTGCTGGAAGAGCGCGTCGCCGCGCTCGAAGGCGGCACGGCGGCGCTTGCCGTTGCCTCCGGTCATGCCGCGCAGCTGCTGATCTTCCACACGCTGATGCAGCCCGGGCGACAATTTCGTCGCCGCGCGCCAGCTCTATGGCGGCTCGATCAACCAGTTCGGCCATGCCTTCAAGAACTTCGACTGGCACGTGCGCTGGGCCGATCCGGCCGATCTCGACAGCTTCGAAGCGCCAGATCGACGACAAGACCAAGGCGATCTTCATCGAGAGCCTCGCCAATCCCGGCGGCACGTTCGTCGATATCGCGGCGATCGCGGCGGTCGCCCACAAGCACGGCCTGCCGCTGATCGTCGACAACACGATGGCGACGCCCTATCTGATCCGCCCGATCGAGCACGGCGCCGACATCGTCGTGCATTCGCTGACCAAGTTCATGGGCGGTCACGGCAATTCGATGGGCGGCATCATCGTCGATGGCGGCACGTTCGACTGGTCGAAGTCCGGCAAATATCCGATGCTGTCCGAGCCGCGGCCGGAATATGACGGCATGGTGCTGCACGAGACCTTCGGCAATTTCGCCTTCGCCATCGCCTGCCGCGTGCTCGGCCTGCGCGATCTCGGCCCGGCGATCTCGCCGTTCAACGCCTTCCTGATCCTGACCGGCATCGAGACGCTGCCGCTGCGCATGCAGCGCCATTGCGACAATGCGCTGGCGGTTGCCAAATGGCTGAAGAGCCATCCGAAGGTCGCCTGGGTCAACTATGCCGGCCTGCCAGGACGATCCCAACCATGCGCTGCAGCAGCAATATTCGCCCAAGGGCGCCGGCGCGGTCTTCACCTTCGGCCTGAAGGGCGGCTACGAGGCCGGCATCAGCGCTGTGTCGAAGGCCTGAAGCTGTTCTCGCATCTGGCCAATATCGGCGACACGCGCTCGCTGGTCATCCATCCGGCCTCGACCACCCACCGCCAGCTGACGCCCGAGCAGCAGATCGGCGGCCGGTGCCGGTCCGGACGTGGTGCGCCTGTCGGTCGGCATCGAGGACGTCGCCGACATCATCGCCGATCTCGAACAGGCACTCGCCAAGGTCTGATATCCTTCAAGGGCGGCCGGACTGTCCGGCCGCCAACTTTCCGGAGCACCCATGTCCAGGTCCTGACATTCGACCCCGCCGCTATTACCCCAGAGATCGGCGCGCCCGCACCCGACCGGCTGATCTCCGGGAACCCACAATTCCGCACATGGAATTTCGAGGAGGCAGAAGGCGGCCTCTATGCAGGTATCTGGGAGGCAACGCCCGGCAAGTGGCGGATCGTCTATGACGAATGGGAATATTTCCACATCCTGTCCGGCTATTCGATCGTCACCGAAGACGAGTGGCGCTCCGATCCATCTGAAGGCGGGCGACAGCCTGATCCTCAGACCCGGCTTCAAGGGAACCTGGGAAGTGATTGAAACAACTCGCAAGGACTACGTGATCAGGGTTTAAGCAGTCAAAGGCGCTACCAACGAACAGCAACGCCGAATTCCGGCAACTTCTCGTCCGTTGTCAAAAGGATCATGTTTTCCAACAGAGCCTGTGCCGCGAGCATCCGATCAAACGGGTCTCGGTGATCACCCGGAAGCAATGCGCTTCCAACCATGTGATCGCTGGTGACCGGCATGTTTCCGAAACCTTCCTCAGCAACGATCCCGGAGAAGTCCGGCAAAACCAAGGCCCCGGTCGGCAGCTTGCCCTTTTTGAATTTTGTCGCGATTTCCCAAGCTGAAGCGGCGCTGACGTAGATGTCATGAGAGGGATCCGCGATGGTGTCTCGAGCCGTTTTCGAGAGCAGAGGATCGTCTGCCAGCCACCAGAGTAAAGTATGGGTGTCGAGGAGGAATTTCATTCCCCGGTTAGTTCGCGGATATCTTCGTTCGTAAGCGCGTCGAAAAACTCAGGGCCGACGACAAGTTTTCCCTTAAATCTTCCCGGTGCCCGCATGATATCGCTTTTCGCACTGTCAGCGTCGGACATGCTCAATGCCACCCTCTTTTCTTTCAGCTGGTTAAGCTGTGTACGGATGGTCTCTATCTGTTTTTTGAGAGCAGCTTTGCGGCCTTGTAAATCAGCATTATCTTCTTGCTGGCTGCGTTTGATCGCTTCCACGATACCTGGTCCTTTGAACAGCTTTCACGGCCAAAATCATAGATGTGTCACCACACCAAGTCCAGCCTCTCCAGTCCGTGAAAGTGATAGCTGTCCCTGACCTCAGGCGCGGAGGCGAGCCGGAGACTCCGGCAGGCGCTCGAAGAGGATCGGCAGGGACAGCTTGAGTTCCAATCTGGCCAGAGGTGCGCCGATGCAGAAGTGCAGTCCGGCGCCGAAGGACAGGTGGACACCTTCGTCGCGATCCGGCCGGAAGCTCAAGGGATCGCTGAACTTTTTCGGATCGACATTGGCTGCGGCCAGCAGAAGTCCGATCTTGTCGCCCTTTTTCAGGCGGATGCCGTCTTCGAGCTCGATATCCGAAAGGGCGTAGCGTTGGAAGATGTGCAGAGGCGCTGCATAGCGCATCGTTTCCTCGATGGTCCGCTCCGTGGCCTTGTCGTCAGCAAACAGGACCTTGGGGTCGCTCCCGGTATCGAGGATGGCGTGCACGGCATTGCCGAGCTGGTGCACTGTTGCCTCGTGGCCGGCATTCAGCAAAAGCACCGCGGTCGAGATCAGCTCCGCATCGGACAGGCGCTCGCCGTCTTTTTCGGTGGTGATCATATGGGTCAGCAGATCATCGCCCGGGGAAAGACGTTTTGCGGCGATGATGCCCGACAGATAGTCGCCGAATTCTGCCGAGGCCAGGTTGGCATCGAGTTCCGTTTCCAGCGTCGGGTTGAACATGTACATGCGCACCATCCGGTGCGACCAGTCGAGCAGTTTCGGTCCATCCTCGACGGGAATGCCGAGCATGCGGGCAATCACCGTCACCGGGATGATTTCCGCATAGGTCTTCAAAAGCTCGACGCGACCATCCTTTTCAAAACCGTCGATGATGCCATGGGCGAGTGCCGCGATCTCGGGCTTCAATTGCTCGATCTGGCGCGAAACAAAGGCGCGGTTGACCAGGGTCCGAAGGCGGGTATGCGCCGGCGGCTCCAGCTCCAGAAGCGAATGGGCTTCGATCGCGTCGAAAGCCGCCAGATGCGGTTTCGGTTCCGGCATGCCGAGTTCTTCCCGCGTCGCGACGTGCAGGATCTGGCGGCCGAAGCGGCGGTCACGCAACAGTCCGTTCACTTGCTCATAGCCTGCGAAATACCATTGCGCCTGCTCTTCCCAGAAAAATGCCGGACAATGCGCGTGCAACGCCGCATAGGCGGGGAGGGGATCGCGGTAAAAGTCGGGATTTCGAACATCGAGGCTGACACGGCGGGTTACCGGGTCGATCTTGATACAGGAGGGGGTGACAACGGAAGCAGGCATGGATGGCAGTCTCGCAGGGTGCTATTACAAATCGTTCGGCTGGCATCTAAGGCGCAACGGATACAGGGGACAAGGCGTATTCTTGCGGATGCACAGTTGCACGCCTGTGGTCGGCATTTCGGAGCTCCTCCTTGCAAACAGGCCGCGAAAGGCTATGTCATCAGCGTCAGCAGCAAGGGAATGAAACGGACACCATGACGGCAGCGCGCAGCAGTCTTACCGCCGGAATCTTTGCAGCCATTCGCGGTAGACGCGTGCCTCTGGCCGGTCGTGATCCGGCAGGCGAGCGCGGCGACACGGTGATCGCTTCCTACAACATTCACAAATGCGTCGGCACCGACAAGCGCTTCGATCCCGGCAGGATTGCCGAGGTGATCGGCGAGATCGGCGCCGATATCATCGCGCTTCAGGAAGCCGACCAGCGTTTCGGCGAACGGGCAGGACTGCTCGATCTGGAGCGCCTGCATCGTGACAGCCATCTCGTTGCCGTGCCGATTGCGGCATTTTCGCCAAAGGGGCATGGCTGGCACGGCAATGTGCTGCTCCTGCGTGAAGGGGCTGTCGCCAAGGTCAATCAGCTGAAACTGCCGGGTGTCGAACCCCGCGGCGCGCTTGTCGTCGATCTCGACCTCAAGGCCGGCCCCTTGCGGATCATCGCTGCCCATCTCGGTCTCCTGCGCTATTCCCGGGCGCAGCAGGCGGAAGCAATCCTTGCGGCGATCGAAGGTGCAGAGCACCGTCCGACGCTCCTGATCGGCGATCTCAACGAGTGGCGCATGGGGCGCCGGTCGGCATTGAAGTTCCTGACGCCCGTCTTCGACCCGATGGCGACCGCGGTGCCGAGCTTTCCCTCGCGCTTTCCGATCCTGGCGCTCGACCGCGTCATGGGCAGCCCGCACAGTCTCGTAACAGCGGTGGAGGTGCACAACACCCCGCTGGCGCGGATAGCCTCGGATCACCTGCCGATCAAGGCGTTCATCGACATGAAGGCGGCGATTGCCGGCGGCTCGGAAACGCTGCCTGCCGAGCCGGGCTGATGCGCGAATGACCACCCTGCAGATCTTCACCGCCTTGCTGATCGCTGGTCTTGCAGTGACAGCTGGCATTTATGCCTGGGGCAGGTATGGGCGCCGCCCGCATGGTGCGGAAAGCAGCTTTTTGCCACCCCGGGACGATGCGACCTAGCTTGACCGGCTGGGGCATCCCCTGGTCGTGGAACATGCCGGCGAAAACGGCCTGTCGCTGCTTTCCGGGAATGTCGAGGCCTTCGTCGCGCGGGCGCTTTCCTCCCGCAGTGCCGGGCGCAGCCTTGATCTGCAGTATTACTACTGGAAGAACGATCTCACCGGACGTTTGCTGACACGGGAGATTTTGGCCGCCGCCGACCGCGGCGTCCGGGTGCGGCTGCTGCTGGACGATATCAATGCCGGCCTGCACGACCGGATGTGCCTTGCACTCGATGCGCATCCGAACATCGAAGTCCGGCTGTTCAATCCAAGCAGGGCAAGGACCGACCGCTTCAAGCGCGGCGTCGAAATGGTGTTCCGCGCCTTCAGCGCCACCCGTCGCATGCACAACAAGGCGTGGATCGCCGACAGCCGTGTTGTGATCACCGGCGGACGGAACATCGGCGATGCCTATTTCGATGCGGCGGACGATTCGAATTTCCATGATCTCGACGTCTGGATGCTTGGCCCAATCGCAGAGGAAGCGGGTGCGATCTTCGACCGGTACTGGAACAGCCAGGTGGTGCTGCCGATCGGTGAACTGCGCACACCCCGCGCGCACTATCTGCCCGCGCTGCGCCGCAAGCTCGAAAAGCGTGCGCTAAGCCAGCCGGGCCTGTTCTATCTGGCCCAGGTCGAAAAGGCGCAGGCGCAAGATGGCCTATGGCATGGCAGCCGGCCGCTGCATTGGACGCGCGACGCATCGATCGTCGCGGACCCTCCGGAAAAGGCACACCTGCAGAAGCGTCAAAACTGGCTGATGCGTGATTTGATGCCCGTGCTGTATGGTGCGCGCCAGGAAGTGCGGATCATCTCGCCCTATTTCATCCCCGGCAACAACGGTACTGCCGAACTGGCGCGGCTGGTGGATGCAAAGGTCGCCGTTTCAATCCTCACCAATTCGCTGGCGGCAACCGATGTCGCTGCCGTCCATGGCGCCTATGCCAATTATCGCAAGTCACTGCTGAAAAGCGGCATTTCGCTTTTCGAGCTCAAAGCCGACACGGCGAGCGACGATCCGCAGCGCATGTCGCTGTTCGGCTCGCGCAGCGCAAGCCTGCACACCAAGGCCTTCATCGTCGATGGCAGGGTCGGTTTTGTCGGCTCGATGAATTTCGATCCGCGTTCCGCATCGCTCAATACCGAAATGGGCGTCCTCTTCGAGCATGTCGACCTGCTCGCCGAGGTGCGCGCGATCTTTGAGGAGGAGACCGCCCCGCACAACAGCTTCCGGCTTTCGCTGAGTGACGGCCGGTTGCGATGGCACGACGAATGCGACGGCAAGGCCCGGACCCTGAAACGGGAGCCGGAGGCCGGCTTCCTGCGCCGCGCCACGGCCGGCATCATCCGTATCCTTCCAATCGAGTCGCAGCTCTGATTCCCGGTCCGAGACTTGATTTACCGTTCATTCACCGTGAGCGGCCCAAAGCCTGTGTGAACGCCCGTTTGCCTGATGCTATTCCTGCGCCTGAATGGCAAAGCGGTGGTGCGATGCGGCATGGAAGCGTGTTCCCGGAAGCAATTAACGTTATCAACGTTGGCGACTTGAAGTCGGGTACTTGGACACTCTATGTATGGGAAGAGATATTTTCGATGATTCCCGGAGCGCAAAAGGGTTTGCGATCCAGATTGACAAAGGTTTGACATGAGAAATCCCGTTGATACCGCGATGGCCCTGGTGCCCATGGTTGTCGAACAGACCAACCGCGGCGAACGTTCCTACGATATCTTTTCCCGCCTTCTGAAGGAACGCATCATCTTTCTGACCGGTCCGGTCGAAGACCACATGGCGACCCTGGTCTGCGCCCAGCTGCTGTTTCTCGAAGCGGAAAACCCGAAGAAGGAAATCGCGCTCTACATCAATTCGCCGGGCGGCGTCGTCACCGCCGGCATGGCGATCTATGATACGATGCAGTTCATCAAGCCGGCCGTTTCGACGCTGTGCATCGGCCAGGCCGCTTCCATGGGCTCGCTGCTGCTCGCTGCCGGCCACAAGGACATGCGCTTTGCTACCCCGAATGCCCGCATCATGGTTCACCAGCCGTCCGGCGGTTTCCAGGGCCAGGCGTCCGATATCGAGCGCCATGCCCGCGACATCCTCAAGATGAAGCGCCGCCTGAACGAGGTCTACGTCAAGCATACCGGTCGCACGCTACGAAGAGGTCGAACAGACGCTGGACCGCGATCACTTCATGACCGCGGACGAGGCCCGGAGCTGGGGTCTCATCGACAAGGTCATTACGTCACGCGCAAGCCATGGAAGGCGCGCAGCCGGCGTAAGATCAAGCTTTTGTGTGCGGATAGCATGCAATTGTGACACATTTGTAACTGTTATTGGGCTTTATCCGTTCGCCAAAGCCGTTAATATCTGCCGTTAATGCTATGTTGAAGTTTGAAGTTCTAGCATTCGGTATTCGGTGGGAGTTCTGTTGCCGCCGGACGTCAGACAGGGTGTCTGAGGCCGGCTCGTACTCCCAAAAGTCTTGCAGTCTGCAGGCGCAAGAAGCGGGCAGTTTCTGCAGGGCGGGTTGAGTGGTCCGTGGTGCCCTTCGTTGGGTTCCCGGCGTGCTGGAAGGACATTGAAATGAGCAAGGTCAGCGGTAGCAACGGCGGTGACTCGCAAGAATACCCTTTATTGTTCCTTCTGCGGCAAGAGCCAGCACGAGGTCCGCAAGCTGATTGCAGGACCGACCGTGTTCATCTGCGATGAATGCGTCGAACTGTGCATGGACATCATCCGCGAAGAAAACAAGACCTCGATGGTCAAGTCCCGCGAAGGCGTTCCGACACCGCAGGAGATCATCAAGGTTCTCGACGAATACGTCATCGGCCAGCAGCAGGCCAAGCGGATCCTGTCGGTCGCCGTTCACAATCACTACAAGCGTCTGGCGCATGCGACCAAGGGCAGCGATGTCGAGCTGGCGAAGTCCAACATCATGCTGGTCGGCCCGACCGGTTGCGGCAAGACCTATCTTGCCCAGACGCTGGCCCGCATCATCGACGTGCCCTTCACCATGGCCGACGCAACGACGCTGACCGAAGCCGGTTATGTCGGCGAAGACGTCGAGAACATCATCCTGAAGCTTCTTCAGTCGGCCGACTACAATGTCGAGCGCGCCCAGCGCGGCATCGTCTACATCGACGAAGTCGACAAGATCAGCCGCAAGTCGGACAATCCCTCGATCACCCGCGACGTTTCGGGCGAGGGCGTGCAGCAGGCGCTTGCTGAAGATCATGGAAGGCACGGTCGCTTCGGTTCCGCCGCAGGGCGGCCGCAAGCATCCGCAGCAGGAATTCCTGCAGGTGGACACGACCAACATCCTGTTCATCTGCGGCGGTGCCTTTGCCGGCCTCGACAAGATCATCTCGGCCCGTGGCGAAAAGACCTCGATCGGTTTCGGCGCAACGGTGCGCGTCGCCGGAAGATCGTCGCGTCGGCGAAGTGCTGCGCGAACTGGAGCCGGAAGATCTGGTGAAGTTCGGTCTGATCCCGGAATTCATCGGCCGTCTGCCGGTTCTGGCGACGCTGGAAGACCTGGACGAAGATGCGCTGATCCAGATCCTGTCCGAGCCGAAGAACGCTCTGGTCAAGCAGTATCAGCGCCTGTTCGAGATGGAAGACGTCGAACTGACGTTCCACGAGGATGCGCTGCGCGAAATCGCCAAGCGCGCCATCACCCGCAAGACCGGTGCCCGCGGCCTGCGTTCGATCATGGAAAAGATCCTGCTCGACACGATGTTCGAACTGCCGACGCTGGAAGGCGTTCGCGAAGTCGTCATCTCGGATGAAGTGGTCAAGGGCAACGCCCGTCCGCTCTACATCTATTCGGAACGTCGCGAAGAGAAGGCCAACGCTTCGGCCTGATCGACTTGACGTGCATCAACGTATGAAGAGGCCCGCCGCATAGCGGGCCTTTTTTATGTGGCTATTCTGTTTGACGGAATAAATGACACGGCAGGTGGCTCGGCAGATTTCGGTCATTGCCAAGGGCGCCCAAGAGCGCGATGATGTGCACGATTCTGTGTACGATGCGAATGAACGAATGCCCATGCGTCGGACTGATCCCAAGCGCAAGGTCCGCAACAGTCAGCTGCCGTATCTGTCAAAGACCCGTCTGCTTGCGATGACCGGTCTTGGTCAAAAGGGTTGAAAACAGAGTCGGCGCACTCCACTTCTGTTGTGGAAAGAATGACGACCGGCAGCGCCTTGAACGCATCCGGTAACGGGCCCGGAAACGGGACGGAAAGGAAATGACATGACGAACAAAACGTCTTCGACAATCGAGAGCGCGACTTATCCGGTCCTGCCGCTGCGCGACATCGTGGTGTTTCCGCACATGATCGTGCCGCTCTTTGTCGGCCGTGAAAAGTCGATCCGCGCGCTGGAAGAAGTGATGGGCACCGACAAGCAGATCCTGCTGGCCACCCAGATGAATGCGGGCGATGACGATCCGGAGCCGTCGGCCATCTATCGAGATCGGCACGGTCGCCAACGTGCTGCAATTGCTGAAGCTGCCCGACGGCACCGTGAAGGTGCTGGTCGAAGGCCGCTCCCGCGCCGAGATCGATGGCTATACCGCGCCGCGAAGAATTCTACGAAGCCATGGCGCATGCTGCTGGCCGAGCCGGAAGAAGATCCGGTCGAGATCGAGGCGCTGAGCCGCTCGGTGGTTTCCGAATTCGAAAACTACGTGAAGCTCAACAAGAAGATCTCGCCGGAAGTGGTCGGTGCTGCCAGCCAGATCGAGGACTATTCGAAGCTTGCCGATACGGTTGCGTCGCATCTTGCCATCAAGATCGCCGAAAAGCAGGAAATGCTGGAAACCGACGAGCGTCAAGGCGCGCCTTGAAAAGGCGCTCGGCTTCATGGAAGGCGAGATTTCCGTCCTGCAGGTCGAAAAGCGCATCCGCTCGCGCGTCAAGCGCCAGATGGAAAAGACCCAGCGCGAATATTACCTCAACGAGCAGATGAAGGCGATCCAGAAGGAACTCGGCGACGGCGAGGACGGCCGCGACGAGATGGCCGAACTGGAAGACACGCATCGACAAGACCAAGCTCTCCAAGGAAGCCCGCGAAAAGGCCGATGCCGAGATGAAGAAGCTGCGCCAGATGAGCCCGATGTCGGCGGAAGCCACCGTCGTGCGCAACTATCTCGACTGGCTGCTCGGCATTCCCTGGGGCAAGAAGTCCAAGATCAAGACCGATCTCAACCACGCCGAGAAGATCCTGGAAGACGATCATTTCGGTCTCGACAAGGTCAAGGAACGCATCGTCGAATATCTCGCCGTGCAGGCCCGTTCGACCAAGATCAAGGGCCCGATCCTGTGCCTCGTCGGTCCTCCGGGCGTCGGCAAGACCTCGCTTGCCAAGTCGATCGCCAAGGCGACCGGCCGCGAATATGTGCGCATGGCGCTCGGCGGCGTGCGTGACGAAGCCGAAATCCGTGGTCACCGCCGCACCTATATCGGCTCGATGCCCGGCAAGGTCATCCAGTCGATGAAGAAGGCGAAGAAGGCCAACCCGCTCTTCCTGCTCGATGAAATCGACAAGATGGGCCAGGATTTCCGTGGCGATCCGTCATCGGCTCTGCTCGAGGTGCTCGATCCGGAACAGAACTCGCACCTTCATGGACCACTATCTGGAGGTCGAATATGACCTGTCGAACGTGATGTTCATCACCACGGCCAACACGCTGAACATTCCGGCGCCGCTGATGGACCGCATGGAGATCATCCGTATCGCCGGTTACACGGAAGATGAAAAGCTGGAGATTGCCAAGCGTCACCTGCTGCCGAAGGCGATCCGCGATCATGCGCTGCAGCCGAAGGAATTCTCGATCACCGACGAGGCGCTGGAAGCATCATCCAGACCTACACCCGCGAAGCCGGTGTTCGTAGTCTTGAACGCGAGCTGATGAAGCTCGCCCGCAAGGCTGTGACCGAAATCATCAAGGGCAAGACCAAGTCGGTCGAGGTCACCGCGGCCAACCTCAACGACTATCTCGGCGTTCCGCGCTACCGCCATGGCGAAGCGGAAGGCGAAGATCAGGTCGGTGTCGTCACCGGTCTGGCCTGGACCGAAGTCGGCGGCGAGCTTGCTGACGATCGAAGGCGTGATGATGCCCGGCAAGGGTCGCATGACGGTCACCGGCAACCTGAAGGACGTGATGAAGGAATCGATTTCGGCGGCGGCATCCTATGTCCGCTCGCGCGCCGTCGATTTCGGCATCGAGCCGCCGCTGTTCGACAAGAGCGACATCCACGTGCACGTGCCGGAAGGTGCAACGCCGAAGGATGGTCCGTCGGCCGGTGTTGCGATGGCGACGGCCATCGTCTCGATCATGACCGGCATTCCGGTCGACAAGAATGTCGCCATGACGGGTGAAATCACCCTGCGTGGTCGTGTCCTGCCGATCGGTGGCCTGAAGGAAAAGCTGCTGGCAGCCCTTCGCGGCGGCATCAAGAAGGTGCTGATCCCGGAAGAAAACGCCAAGGATCTGGCGGATATTCCGGACAACGTGAAGAACAACATGGAGATCATTCCGGTCTCCCGCATGGGCGAGGTGCTCAAGCACGCGCTGGTACGGGTGCCGGTGGCGATCGAGTGGGACGCTTCCAAGCAGGCAACACCGATTGCAACGCCGGAATGCAGTCGATGACGCAGGTGCGCTGATCGCGCATTGAATCGGCAGTTTTCCGCCGATTTGTGATGCAAGCATCACGTCTGGACAAAAAACATGGGAGACCGGCATTGTTGCCGGTCTTTTTTATGTAAAACCTCACGCAAAGCCTTGCATTTCCGGGCATTCAGGGCGATTGGGTTTGCGGCGAGGGCAGCGCGTATGCTGCTCCCGGCTTGAAAATTAAGTCGTTTCGAACCAGTATGAAAGGGGTGGAAACATGAACAAGAATGAACTCGTGTCCGCAGTTGCCGAGAAGGCCGGTCTCTCGAAGACCGATGCAGCTTCCGCAGTTGATGCCGTCTTTGAAGTTGTCCAGGCAGAACTGAAGAATGGCGGCGACGTCCGTCTCGTCGGTTTCGGCAACTTCTCCGTCAGCCGCCGCGAAGCATCCAAGGGTCGCAACCCGTCCACCGGCGCAGAAGTTGATATTCCGGCGCGCAACGTGCCGAAGTTCACTGCCGGTAAGGGTCTGAAGGACGCCGTCAACTAAGTTTCATGTTTCATCTGCGGCATTGCATGCTTCGGCATGACGTGGATCGCAGGTCGTCAGGAGGCCCGGGATTTTCCGGGCCTCTTTTCGTTTGGGCCATGCCCTGTCATTCGCTTGTTACACAGCCGGACCACAACCCCACCATCGTTCCACACGTTCCGGAGGGGCTATTTCATGAAGACGATTTCCATCACGGCAGCACTCGCAGCAGCGCTTGCGGCGTCCACTGTTTCGCCGGCTTTTGCCGAACCTGTTTTCAACCGCATCTCTTCTTTTGCTGTCGCCAGCAACCTGCCTGCCGAGACCGACAAGAAGACGGTCACGTCAGCCGAAATCATCACGGCAACGCCCGACGGCATGACGCTGATCTATTCCGACAGCCCGCTGAAGGCGATTGGTTTCATTGACATCACCGACGCCAAGGCCCCGAAGGCCGCCGGTGTTGTTTCTTTTGAAGGTGAGCCGACCTCCGTTGCTGCCGTCGGCACAAAGGCGCTGGTCGCGGTCAATACGCGCGAAAGCTTCGTCAAGCCATCCGGTTTCCTCGCCACCGTAGATGTCGCCACGAAGAAGGTTGATGCGACCTGCGACCTCGGCGGACAGCCGGATTCGGTCGCGGTCAGCAAGGATGGAACGCTTGCCGCCATCGCCATCGAAAATGAACGCGACGAAGATCTGAACGACGGCCAGATCCCGCAAATGCCGGCCGGCGATCTTGTCATCGTCTCGCTGAAGGACGGCACCGCCGACTGCGCCTCGATCAAGCATGTCAGCCTGACGGGTCTTGCCGAAATTGCCGGTGACGATCCGGAGCCTGAATTTGTCTCCTTCAACGGGCTCGGCGAAATCGCGCTGACATTGCAGGAAAACAATCACATCGTCATCATCGACGGTAAGACCGCGACGGTGAAGACGCACTTCTCCGCTGGCACTGTCGATCTGAAGAACATCGATACGAAGCGTGACGGCGCCTTGAACTTTACCGAGGAGCAGGAAGGCCGCAAGCGCGAGCCGGATGCTGTCAAATGGCTGGATGACGATCGCCTGGTCGTTGCCAATGAAGGTGACTACGAAGGCGGTTCGCGCAGCTTCACGATCTTCGACAAGACCGGCAAGGTGGCCTATGAAGCGGGTTCGAGCTTCGAACAGGCTGTCGCTGCGATCGGCCACTACCCTGAAAAGCGTTCGGCAGCAAAGGGCGTCGAGCCGGAAGGCCTGGAAGTCGCCAAATTCGGTGAAGACAATCTGTTCTTCGTCCTTGCCGAACGCGCCTCGATTGTCGGCGTCTACAAGGACACAGGCGCCGAGCCGCAGTTGCTGCAGCTTTTGCCGTCAGGCATTTCGCCCGAGGGTGGCGTCGCCATTCCAGGCCGTAACCTGCTTGCGACCGCCAACGAGGTCGATCTCGTCGAGGACGGCGGTGCCCGTTCGCATGTCATGATCTACGAGCGCGCCGAGGGGACCGCTGCCTATCCGCAGATCACATCGGCCGAAAAGGATGGCATGCCGCTCGGTTTCGGCGCTCTCTCGGGTCTGGTTGCCATCAAGGACAAGCCGGGCATGCTCTATGCGATCAGCGATTCGGTCTACGCCTCGCAGCCGCGCATCTTCACGATCGATGCCACCAAGTCGCCCGCAGTCATCACTGAAGCGCTGACCGTGACGCGTGATGGCCAGCCGGCGCAGAAGCTGGACCTGGAAGGCATCACGAACGATGGTGAAGGCGGCTTTTGGCTGGCGTCCGAAGGCAACACCGACAAGCTCTACGGCCATGCGATCCTTCACGTGAACGCCAAGGGCCAGATCAAGAAGGAAATCGCAATTCCTGCCGAAATGCGCGGCGGTGAAAAGCGCTTCGGCTTCGAAGGCATCGCCGCCGTCGGCGAAGGCGACGACATGACGCTCTGGATGGCCGTTCAGCGCGAATGGGGCGACGACGAGAAGGGCTTCGTCAAGCTCGTTTCCTACAAGCCTTCCTCGGAAGAGTGGGGCGCTGTCCGCTATCCGCTCGAAAAGGCTGAAGACGGTTGGGTCGGTCTTTCCGAAATCACCGTCCATGGCGATCACGCCTACATCATCGAGCGTGACAACCTGATCGGCGACGCGGCCAAGCTGAAGAAGATCTATCGTGTTGCACTGGCCGACCTGAAGCCGGCCAAGCTCGGCGGAGAATTGCCCGTCGTGAAGAAGGAAGAGGTTCGCGACCTTATGCCTGATCTCAAGGCACTCGGCGGCTATGTTGTCGACAAGGTCGAAGGGTTCGCCGTGGACTCGGCCGGCACCGGCTATGTCGTCACCGACAATGACGGCGTCGATGATTCCTCTGGCGAAACGCTGTTCTTCCAGGTCGGTACGATGAACGCCATGTAAGTTGCGAACATCCGACGATGGAGAAGGCCGGGACATGATGACCCGGCCTTCTTCGTTTGACGGTACAGGGGAATTGAAAGGAACTGCGTCGATCGCAATGGCCTGTCGACCAGGCCGGAGCCTAGGCTGCCGCTATTCGGCGGACTGGTCCGCCACCGCTTTGTCAGTTTCCTTGCGTTTGCGGATGTCGTCGGCCTTTGCCACAAGGCGGCTGACGATATCGTGCATCTGGTCAAGCTGCTCATCATCGAGCGCCGAAAAGATCTCGTCGATTAGCTGCTTGCGCGGATGCTCCGCTGCCTCGAGGACAACGCGGCCGACTTCCGTAATGGAGACGATCTTCGCGCGGCGGTCCTCCGGGTCGGGCCTGCGTTCGACGAGCTTGTCTCGCTCCAGTCCGTCGATCGCCTCGGTTACCGTGCGCGGCGCAAAGTTGAGGGCGCAGGCAATATCCGTCGATCGGCAGGGACCAAGCTTGCTCAGAAAGAACAGAAACTTGCTGCGCGCCAGCGACACGCCTTCTTCCGTCATGGATTCGTTCACCAGTCGGTGCACCCGATGGTATAGCTCGAAGAGTTTGTCTGAGACTTCGAATGAGTTTTTCATGCCCATCATATGGAGATTGTGAGGGGCCATGTCAAATGGCGGTGACATTGTGTTGCTATGACGCTCTCCTTCGTGTCAATATTTTTCTACTGTCGCAGGACCGAAAACCGTAATCCGGCGATTATTGGGCGTGGCATCGCAAAAGGCCTGAAAAGCATGGCGCCGTCTTTGTGCGCCATTGACGCAACGCGGCCGGGCGGGCCATGGTCGGGCATGCCCTTTCGATTTGTCCATACGGCCGACCTTCATCTCGATTCGCCGCTGCGCAGTCTGGCCCTGAAAAATCCGGACCTCGCCGATCTCGTGCGCGGCGCGACGCGCAAGGCGCTCGAAACAATCGTCGATCTGTGCCTAGCCGAAGAGGTGGACGCACTTCTGGTTGCGGGTGATCTCTATGACGGGTCGCAGACCTCGATGAACACCGCGCTCTATCTTGCGGGCGAGTTGCGCCGGCTGGATGAGGCGGGAATCCGCGTGTTCCTCATTCGCGGCAATCACGATTCGCAATCGACCATCAAGAAGGAACTGACGCTTCCGCCAAACGTGCATCTCTTTTCGGGACGCGTAAGGCCTGTCCTGGCGAAGACCTTGGACAACGGTCGCGAAGTTCATATCCACGGTGTCGGTTTCGACAATCCGCATGCACCGGACAGCCTGCTGTCCTCCTTCCACGCGCCGATTGCCGATGCCGTCAACATCGGCATGCTGCACACCAGCCTTGCGGGTGCGCCCGGCCATGATCCCTATGCGCCGTGTAGCGTCGCCGAACTTGTCCGCCAGGGGTTCGACTATTGGGCGCTGGGCCATGTGCACCAGCGACAGGTGCACAGCGAAAGGCCGCTGATCGTCATGCCTGGCATGCCGCAGGGACGTGATATCAACGAAGCTGGCGCCAAGACGGTGACGCTGGTGACGGTGGCGGATGATGGCCGGTTTTCGGCCGACGAGCGCAGCATCGGTCACGCCGTCTTCGAGCGGTTGACCATTGACCTGAGCAGCCTCGAGGAATGGTCGCAGATGATCGCGGTTGCTGCTCAGACAATCGCATCGATCCGGCAGGCGACGGTTGCGCAACAGCTGATCCTGCGTCTGCATCTGGTCGGCACGACATCCTTGTCGTGGAAGCTTCGGCGGGATCCTGAATTTCTGTTGGCGGAGATGAGCAATCTGGCGGCCGCTCATCCCGGCTGCTGGATCGAAAAAGTCGAGGTGTCCTGCACGGCGCCCGGAACCGGGAGCGCCCGGGGCGGCCCGGACCCGATCGAGGAAATCGCTGACCTCGTCCGCGCCGACGTGTTGTCTTCCTTTGCCTTTCGCCAGCAGATCGGCGAAACGCTGAAGGACCTGCTGGTGCAGTTGCCGCGGGAAATCCGCGAACGCCTGGAGAAGGATGAGGCGACCGTCGACGGATTGCTTGCCAATGTCGCGCGCGATGGAAGCGCCGACGTTCTTGCCCGCCTGCACGGTGCTGGTGCCGAAGGGGAGGGCAACGTCTGATGCGCCTCAACCGGCTTGATCTCGTACGCTATGGAAAATTCACCGGACGCAGCCTCGATTTCGGGGCGAAAACGCCGGGCAGTCCCGATCTGCATGTTGTCTATGGCCCCAACGAGGCGGGAAAATCGACGCTGTTCTCGGCCTTTCTGGATTTTCTCTTCGGCATCGAACATTCGAGTGGCTACGGTTTCCTGCACCCCTATCCGACCATGCGGATCGGCGGCGAAATCGAGGCTGGCGGCAGGATTTTCGAGGCCTACAGGGTCAAGCGGAAGCAGAACACGCTGCTGGGGCCGGATGAGCAGCCGCTGCCCGACAATCTCTTTTCCGCGGCACTCGGATCGATCGACCGGACAACCTACCGGATGATGTTTTCGCTCGATGACGACAGCATCGAGAAGGGCGGAGAGAGCATCCTGAAAAGCGAGGGCGAACTCGGCACCCTTCTGTTCTCCGCAAGCTCCGGCATGCCTGATAGCAACGCGATCCTCTCCGCGCTCAAGGCCGAGGCCGACGGGTTCTACAAGCCGCAGGGGCGCAAACATCATCTGGGTGAACTCAAGGCCGAGCTTGATGCGCTGAAAGATCAGAAGACCGCAATCGACATGAATGCGCGGGATTATGCCGTGCTGCGCAAGAGCCGCGATTCGGCGGCCGACCGGCACGGCAGGGCATCGGAAGCCCGCACCGACGCGCGGCTTGCCCTGGAATTTGCCCGCGACAAGATCGGGGCACTCGCGCTGCTGGAACGGTTGCGTGGATTCCGCAGCGAACTCTCCGGCGGCGATGACGATCCGGAGCCGCCCGCGACCTGGCACGCGCTTTTGCCGCAACTGATGCAGCGCGATGTCGAACTCACGACACGTCTTGCCCAGGTCGATGCCGATCTTCGCCGCCGCCAGACTGAAACCGATGGGATAACAATCGACGATGCCGTGCTGGCGGTGGAGCCGATGATCGCTGATCTGGAGCAGTCCGATCTCGAAGCGCGGCACCGCACGGCGATCAAGGACATGCCGTCGCGGCTGGACGAACGCGAACGGGTCCTGACAGAAATCGCCCGCCTTCTGGCGCGGTTGAGCCGTGCGCCGGATGAGGACCCGGCATCGCTGGTGCTGCCCGCCGCCGTCACCGGTCGTTTGCAGGATCTCGCGCAACGCCATTCGGGTCTTGCCGAAAAACTCGCCGCCGCACGAACGGAAGTCGAACTGGCGAAGCAGGCGAGCGAGGTCGGCGACGGCCGCATTCGCCAAGCTGAAGGGCGCCAGCACGAACGACGCCATACCCGATCCGACAGCGCTCGCCGATCTTCTGCGCCAAATTCGCCAGGATGATTGCATCCGCCGGAAAAAGGCCGCCAGGCGCGATGTCGCCGCCCTGGAAGACGCGCTCGACGCGCACGTGGCAGGTCTTGCTCCCTTTACCGGAGACATCGAAACTCTCCCGGCCCTTTTGCAGCCGACCGACGCCGAAATCGGCGAGTGGAAACGCCGGCAGGCTGCCATTGAGGCCGCAGGCGAGCGCCTGCGTGACCGGATGGCTGAGGAACGCGCCGCTCTGGCCGCTGAGCGTGGCCGGTTCGATGAGTTGACCCGTCTCGGCAGTTTTGCCGTCGATGAGGTTGCTCTGGCGCTGCGGGCGACCCGGGATTCGGCGTGGAGCCGGCATCTGGAGGCTCTCGACCGGACGACGGCGACCGTCTTCGAAGATGCGATGAAGCGCGATGACGAGGCTGCGGCCCTTCGGCTGGCGCAATCGGAAAGGCTGGCGGAGGTCAGGGGGCTTTCGCTGTCGCTTGCCGAACGGCAGGCGCGTCTCTCCGCATTCGAAGAACAGGAATCAGCCAACAGGGCATTGCTGAACGGACTGGTCGCAGCCGTTGCCTCCGCCGCTCGTCTTTGCAGCCTGCCCGAAGATATCTCGGTTACACAGCTGGAAGCTTGGCTGGCACGGCGCCTTGCGGCCCTCGAAGCCCGAAAAGCGCTGCTGGACGCTCAACGAGAACTGGAATCGGCAGTCAACGACGAACAAGCCCTTCATGCGCGATTGGCTCGTCAGCTGATTCGATTCGGGGCGCAGGATGTTCCGGATCATCTGGACGATGCCGTGGTTTTTGCCGACGGACTGGTGACGCAGGCGCAGACCCTGCGCAGCCAGACGCTTGCGGCGGTCGAGGCCGTTGAACGGACCGAAAAGGCCCTGGCAATCCGCGGTGACGCGCTGGCCGCTGCCGACAAGGCACTGATCGGCTGGACATCGGATTGGACGCAGGCGACAGCCGCGACCTGGCTGGGCCGGCAGGATCGGACCGTACCGCCGTCCGAGATCGCCCCTGTGCTTGCGGTTCTTCAGGAGCTTGAAAAGCTGCTGCAGCGAAAATCGGACCTCGACCACCGAATCGACGGCATGAGCCGGGACCAGTCGGCCTTCCGGGCCTCGGTCGCCGCTATCGCCGAACGTCTCGGTGGCGAGCCGGCCGAGCCGCTCCCGGCCTTCATGGCGATCAAGGCGCGGCTTGCCGGTCTTCTCGAAAAACAGGCGCTCTTGAAGCGACTGTCCGCGGAGAGCGACGAAAAGCAGACGGAACGTCAGGATATCGCCGAAGAAAAAGCCCGGCATGACGCGCTGAAGGATGAGATGCTGGCCTTCTTCGGCTGCGAATCACTCACCGAAGTCAGTGCGCGGCTGGAAGCGGCAAAGGTGCGGGAGCGCCTGCGCGAGCGCATCACCGAGACGGGCCGCGATCTGTGTGCCCGGCTGAAGGCTTCAAGCACCGACGAAGCCGAGGCGATTCTCGCGGCCGTCGATGCCGGCGAACTCGATCGCGATCTGGCAGCACTGGAATTGCGTCTGGAAGAGTGCGACCGCGACACGGCCGAGGCCCATGCCGAGCGTCGTGAGGCCGAGAAGGCGCTTGCGGCGATTGGAGGTGACGACCGGGCGGCGCATCTGGAAGAACAGCGGCGGACCATCCTGATCGATATCGAGGAAAAGGCGATGACCTATCTCAGGCTGCGCGCCGGCATCCTGTCGACGGAAATGGCGCTGAGGCTCTACCGGGAGCGCCATCGCAGCGCGATGATGCAGCGCGCATCTGCCGCCTTCCAGAGGATCAGCGGGGGCGAATATGCCGGCTTGTCGACACAGAGCGAGGGCGGCCGTGAATTTCTGATCGCCAATGCGGCGAGCGGCGCCTCAAAGGTCGCGGATGATCTTTCCAAGGGCACGCGCTTCCAGCTCTATCTGGCGCTGCGCATGGCCGGCTATCACGAGATTGCCGCCACCCGCGAAAGCCTGCCCTTCATTGCCGACGACATCATGGAGACCTTCGACGACGGCCGTGCCGAGCATGCCTTCGGCCAGATGGCGGATATGGCCCAGGTGGGGCAGGTGATCTATCTGACCCACCATGAGCATCTCTGCGATATAGCCAGAAAAGCCTGCGCTGACGTCACAATCCATAGAACTTGAACGGTCAGCGGCATCGAGGCCGCTGCACCGAAAAGGCTAGCGACCACGGCGACATCCGTCGTTGCAGATCTGTATCTCAAAATATCAGCGGGAAAGAAATGGTGGGCGATGACGGACTCGAACCGCCGACATCCTCGGTGTAAACGAGGCGCTCTACCAACTGAGCTAATCGCCCGCCGTGTTGGTGGCCGTGATCTATGCGTATCTGGAGGAAACCGCAAGGGCGGATGCGAAGATTTTTTGATTTTTTTTGGATGGGGTACGCGCAAGGCCCTGTGCTGCCGGGATACAGGATGCTGCGCGGTGATTTTGGCTTGCTTTGGAGCAGGGCGAAGACCCGGCCTGCTGTCTGGCGTGATCGTCCCAACGAAAACCTGGCTGATGATTCCTCGTCGCAAGTCATTGAAATTCCGATGCCTCGCTCCGCATCTGTGGATAACGCAGCTTTGCCGAAAAAAACTTCAGGCCGCCAATGCCCGCATTTGCTGGGCTTCGAGCAAAGAATTTTCGAAATGTCATGATTTTGTTTTCAACGCGCTTGACACTCCTGATCGAACCCCTTAATCAGCCGCTCATCGAACGGCGCAACACGCTGGTTCGACACGGAAGACGCCGCAAGGTGGTCTTTTAGAAAAATGCGCGGGTGTAGCTCAGTTGGTTAGAGTGCCGGCCTGTCACGCCGGAGGTCGCGGGTTCGAGCCCCGTCACTCGCGCCATTTTTCTTCTTCAAATAACCTCTCCATAGACATGGTCAAGAGTGCGCTTCAGGTCGCCTTGCGACCTTATGTCTCTTGGCTCGCGAGTCTTGCGCTCAACGCGCTGCTGCCCTGCTTGAATGGGCGTTTTCAATCGTTTTAGGCTGTTTGCACCGACCTCTCGCGAGGTGCTAGCTTTTGCGGGCTTTTCATTCCTGCGAAGGAACGGGTTGAAAAGCGCTTCAAGGGTTGCGCACCGACTCTGGCTGCGCTAACCACGTTTGCGTTGCAACATATTTTTCGGCTTGCATGGCTTCGGTTTCGGCGCTTCTCGGCGCCCCTTGCGGGCAGGGACGGACACAATGACAGACCTTCTCGGTTCCTATATCCCGATCGCGATTTTCATCGGCATTGCCCTTGTCATCGGCATCGCGCTTTTGGTTGCGCCCTTCGCGGTTGCCTTCAAGGCGCCTGATTCCGAAAAGCTTTCGGCCTATGAGTGCGGCTTCAACGCCTTTGATGATGCGCGCATGAAATTCGACATCCGATTCTATCTCGTGTCGATCCTGTTCATCATCTTCGATCTCGAAGTCGCCTTCCTGTTTCCCTGGGCGGTGTCCTTCAAGGATATCGGCTGGTTCGGTTTCTGGTCGATGATGGTGTTCCTCGGCGTGCTGACCATCGGCTTCATCTATGAATGGAAGAAGGGAGCGCTCGAATGGGAGTGACCGCAGCCACACCACGCTCGTCGCCCAGGCAGTCCAAGGGCATCATCGATCCGTCGACCGGCAAGCCGATCGGCAGCAATGATGCGTTCTTTGGCGAGATCAACAACGAGCTCGCCGACAAGGGTTTTCTGGTCACCTCGACCGACGAGCTGATCAACTGGGCGCGCACCGGCTCGCTGATGTGGATGACCTTCGGTCTGGCCTGCTGCGCCGTCGAAATGATGCAGATGTCGATGCCGCGTTACGACGCCGAGCGTTTCGGCTTTGCGCCGCGCGCCTCACCGCGCCAGTCGGACGTGATGATCGTCGCCGGCACGCTGACCAACAAGATGGCGCCGGCGCTGCGCAAGGTCTATGACCAGATGCCGGAGCCGCGTTATGTCATCTCGATGGGCTCCTGCGCCAATGGCGGCGGCTACTATCATTATTCCTATTCGGTGGTGCGCGGCTGCGACCGCGTCGTGCCGGTCGACATCTATGTGCCGGGCTGTCCGCCGACGGCAGAGGCGCTGCTGTACGGGGTGCTGCTGCTGCAGAAGAAGATCCGCCGCACCGGCACGATCGAACGGTAAGGGCAGGGGACCTGATCAATGACGTGAAGCCCTGAACGAGCTTGCCACCTACATCACCGAAGCGCGCGGTGCGCTGGTCACTGACTTCCGTCATCAGCTTTGGCGAACTGACGCTGACCGCGACTGTCGACAACATCATTGCGCTGCTGACCTTCCTGCGCGACGACAGCCGGTGCGGGTTCATCAACTTCACCGATATTTGCGGTGTCGACTGGCCGTCAGCGCGAAGATCGGTTCGATGTCGTCTATCACCTGCTGTCGCCGAAGCAGAACCAGCGCATCCGCATCAAGGTCGCGACGAGCGAAGATCAGCCGGTGCCGTCGGCAACCGCGGTCTATCCCGGCGCCGACTGGTTCGAGCGCGAAGCCTATGACATGTACGGCATCCTGTTTACCGGCCACCCGGATCTGCGTCGCATCCTCACGGATTACGGTTTCGAAGGCTATCCGCTGCGCAAGGATTTTCCGACGACCGGTTTCGTCGAGGTTCGTTATGACGACGAAGCCAAGCGCGTGGTTTACGAGCCGGTGTCCCTGAAACAGGAATTCCGCAACTTCGACTTCACGTCGCCCTGGGAAGGAACGGACTACGTTCTGCCGGGCGACGAAAAGGCGAAAGCCAACTGATTTGTAGTTTTGGCGAATAGCGAGTAGCAAATAGCGAATAGTTGTCGCCCCAAACAAAGGAGAAGCAGACGATAAACTCCTACAAGGAACTCAAGGTCTGGCAATCTGCGATCGAATTGGCCGTGAATTGTTACAAGGCAACGGAAGAGTTTCCGAAAGGTGAATTGTACGGCTTAACCGCTCAGATGCGTAGAGCAGCAGTTTCGATTGCGGCAAATATTGCTGAAGGGCACGGGCGGGAAAGTACCGGGAATTTCATCCAGTTCTTGAGGGTTTCTCAAGGTTCATTGAAGGAGTTTGAGACGCATTTGATCATTGCAAACCGGGTGGGCATTCTATCCGCTGAGCAATTTGCAAAGCTTACACATCAGTCCGATGAAATTGGCCGGATGACGCGAGCGCTGATCAGAAGTCTGCAGGATAAGCTATGACTCGACTAAACAGAACTATTCGCTATTCGCTATTCGCTATTCCCTTCAAGCGCGGAGCGCGCCCGTTATGAACGAACACAACGTCCGGAATTTCAATATCAATTTCGGCCCGCAGCATCCGGCGGCGCATGGCGTTTTGCGTCTTGTG
>CAWGHM010000006.1:0-151985 GCA_963822365.1 uncultured Alphaproteobacteria bacterium | reverse complement strand
ACCGCGGCGCGAGACATGTGCGCATAGAGCGTCTCGGTGCCGTTGGAGTGCTTGATCTTTACGTAATTGCCCCAACCGCTGTTCCAGCCTCCGTCGTTCTTGACCACGGTAACGGTGCCGGCCGCGGCGGCATAGATGGGCGTTCCGGCGGCTGCGGAGATATCGACAGCGTTGTGGCCGTGAAGTCCCTGGGAGCGGCGTCCGCCCGGGAGCGGGTTGCCGAAGTAGCCGGACACGGCAGGGAGAGCCTTGGTCTTGGGAGCGGCCTTCGCCTTCTCTTTCTCTTTCTTCTCGGCAGCTTTCTTTTTGGCGGCCTTGGCTTCCGCTACGGCCTCTTCCTCCGCTCTCTCCTCGGCAGCTTTCTCTTCGGCGATCTCGGACTCGCTTGAGACGCCGCTTCCGGGAACGAGCGCTTCTCCTTCGGAAAGGGTGATGGGGGACTCGCCCTTGGTGGGGTTGGGGTCGGAGTTCACGGCACCTTCGAGGAGATCGAGGGTCGGATCATGGAGGACATGGTCCTCCTCAGCGGCCTGGGCACCGAGAAAAGGCCACTCGGCGATGGCGAGGCGGGGGTAGAGAAGGGCGAGAAGCCCGAGGAGGCCGACCGAGATGCCGGCGGTACCTATTCCTACGTATGCATTCCGAATGAAGCGTTTAATGGAAGCTTCGGAAAGGTTCTTGGATTCAATTATATGAAAGGTAAGGGAGTCTTCAGACGTTCTTCAGAATACAAAAATGGCTTACCTAAGCCACTCCTTGCGTTACGGCACTACGTTCAACCTGGCCAGTATAGCCTGGGGAGGATGGGGGTCAACTCTTGACAGGGGACAACGTAAAGGAATGGTGAAGGCCGAAAAATCAAGAAATAAGCCTTATTTCTTAAGGCTTTTGGGGCCTTTTCTTGCTATAGTGCGTACGTGAACGACCGTGAACCTGAGTATCTTGCGCGTTTGAACGACCGCCAGAAGGAGGCGGTCTTGGCGACCGAAGGAGCGGTCTCGGTCCTTGCAGGCGCCGGATCTGGGAAACCTTTCATGCTGACAACGGCATCCTCCATCTCATACGAGAAGGCGTGCCTGCCGAGAGCATCCTGGCGGTCACCTTCACCAACAAGGCGGCGCGCGAGATGCGCGAGCGCCGTCGTACCGGCTGCCGACAGCCCGAACTCCGCCGTCTGGGTCTCGACGTCCATTCCACGGCTGGGACGGGAGCATCCTGCGCCGCGTACGACTCGCGTCAGATCGGCTACATCGCAACTTCGTCCATCTACGACCGGACGACTCGAAACGAGCGCATACGGGAAGCGCTGATGCGCGCGCTGAATGTCGATCCGACAGCGCGCGTACCCGCCGCGAGGCGATACGCGCACATATCGAAGGCGAAAGGCGAAGGCATGACGCTGCCCGGTTCCCGACCGGTACGGGACGGACAGCTTCGAGCGCACGAACGCTCGCCGACAGCCTAGCAGACGCTACAGAAGGAACGCTGCGCGAAAAGACGCGCTGGACTTCACAACCTCATCCTGCTGACGATGCGGCTGTCTCAGACCGGCCCGAGGACGTGCGCAAGACCAGCAGGACTGGTTCACGCTCGTCCTATCGACGAGTACCAGGACACGAACGAACTCCAGGCACGACTCGTCGAGCTCATGGCGGGCACTGCGAAGAACGTCTTCGTCGTCGGCGATATCGACCAGTCGATCTACACCTGGCGGGGCGCGACCATCGATAACCTGCTCAAGTTCGAAGAAATATCGAGGCCAGCGACGGCGGCAAGGAAATCGTCCACGGCAATGGCAAGGTCGTGCGCGCCCGCCTGTCGGATGCCAAGCATTTCTGGACCCGCGACCAGGGCAACCTGCCGGACCTCGCACACGCTCGAAGCCTCGGCTGCCAAGTTCGATCTCGATCTAGCCAAACCGCTCGACCAGCGCATGGCCAAGCTCGATGCGCTGAACGTGACCTTCCATGCCAAGCTCGGCACGCAGGGCGAACGCGTCGCCCGTATCCGCGCGCTGGCTGCCGAACTGGCCAGGGCCACCGGCGCGGACCCGGTATTGGTCGATCGCGCCGTGGTGCTCGCCAAGGCCGATCTGCGCACCGAAGCCGTCGGCGAGTTCCCCGAGCTTCAGGGCCTGATGGGCCGCAAATACGCGCTGCTGCAGGGCGAAGACGCCTCCGTCGCCGCCGCCATCGAGGATCACTGGAAGCCGCAGGGCCCGTCCGACCGCTTGCCCGCCGATGCCGTGGGCCTGACGGTCGCGCTGGCCGACAAGCTCGACACGCTGGTCGGCTTCTGGGCGATCGACGAAAAGCCGACGGGCTCGAAGGACCCCTATGCGCTGCGTCGTGCGGCGCTGGGCGTGGTTCGGATGTTGTTGGAGCGAAAGGTTCGGCTGGATTTGCTGCAGGAAATAAGGTTTTCTCAGAGTGAAATTTTCGAGCAAATTCTTCTATATTATTTCGCTATCGATCCAACGCATGCGAACCTGATTGAATCTATAAAAAATAAGCGAAACTTTGAGTTTGCTGATGCGAATGAGTTTGATTTACTCGGAAGGCAAGACGTCAATTCGGGGCTGAATACACTCCAGGGAAAACACGTTGCTTTGTCCGTGGCAAGGTTGGACCTCCTCTCCTTCTTCCACGACCGCCTCAAGGTCTACCTGCGTGATCTCGGCGCCCGCCACGACCTGATCGACGCTGTGCTGACGCCCGACGCCGACGATCTCCTGATGGTCGCCCGTCGCGTCGAGGCGTTGACCGCCTTCATCACCTCGGAAGAGGGCCTGAACCTTCTGGCCGGCACCAAGCGGGCGACGCAGCTTCTGGCGGCGGAGGAAAAGAAGGGGACGCTGGTCTCTGCCACCGTCGATCCCGCGCTGTTCGTGCTCGATGCCGAAAAGGCGCTCTATGCGGCCGTCACCAAGGCCTCTGCCGATGCGGCAGCGGCAGTTCAGGCGGAAGATTTCCGCTCCGCCATGGAGGCGCTGTCTTCGCTGCGCGGCCCGGTCGACCAGTTCTTCGTCGATGTGCTCGTCAATGACGAAAATCCTGATATCCGTGCCAACCGTCTGGCCCTGCTCGGCCAGATCCGTGCGGCGACCGGAACGGTTGCGGATTTCTCGAAGATATCGGGATAACAGCCGTTTCCGTCAGGGAAACCCGGTCAAGCGAAATGCGCCCCTGCTTCTCTCAGGGACGCATTTCGTCGCCGTCAGGCGAATGCCCGGGTCAGCCCTGTTGATCGTGGCTGGTGGGGCAGGGGTCGGCTCTATATCGGTCAGTCTAACCGAAGTTCGAAACCTGCCGGATCAAATTCTTGTGAAGGCGCGATGTCGGCCGATATGGACTTTGTCGTTTCCGTCGAAATCGTGCCGAGCGCGCTGGTCTTGGCGCTGGAATCCACGCCAACAACGGCTGCGGCCTGCGCCTCGGCCGGGTTCACGTCAACAGTGCCTGATGCGACCGGCTGCGGCAGGCTTTTCGCCTGCGCGGCCTTGATAACATCCTCCGAAGCCGTGGTAACAAAGACCACCGGCGATCCGCCGAGCCAGGCTTCTGTGCGCACCAGTCGCATCTTGCCGTTCATTTCCTTCAGTTCAACGCGCTCCGTGCCGCTGGCAACTTCGGGAACGACGTAGCTGAGCTTCTTCTTCTTGATGACGAGCGGCGGGCAACTGGCGCAGGAAATGGCGGCGATGCTGCCGTTTTCGCGGGGGCTCGAAGTGGGTGTCTCGATCGAGGACGCAAAGGCGGAGCCAGCGGCAAACACGCAGGACACAGTGAGCACAAGATGGCGCATCGGCATTCTCCTCTGAATTTCACAGACGAAAATATCCGATCTCCGTTACGTTCCCGTCAGGAGAATTGGTAAAAATTGAATGAGTTCTTGCGGTTCCGGAAGAGGCCGTGTTTACGCTTTTTCGCGTGCCACAGCCTGCCAGCCGATGTCGCTGCGGCTGAAGCCATTCTCCCATTGGACCTTTGCCAGGGCCGCATAGGCCGTCGCCTTGGCCGCGCCGACAGTGTCGCCCATGGCCGTGACGTTCAGGACCCGGCCGCCGGTTGCAACCAGTTGGCCGTCCTTCAGGGCCGTGCCGGCATGGAAGATCTTTGTCCTGCCATCTGCTTCAGGAAGGGCGGTGATCGGCGTGTTCTTCGCGTAGGTGCCGGGATAGCCGCGCGAGGCCATGACCACGGTCAGCGCCGCCTCGTCACGCCATTCCGCTTCGACCTGATCCAGCGTTCCGGTGGCCGCGGCATGAAGGATCGTCAGAAGATCGCTCTTCAGCCGCATCATCAGCACCTGCGTTTCGGGATCGCCGAAGCGCACATTGTATTCGATCAGCTCCGGCCCCTTCTGCGTGATCATCAGCCCGGCAAACAGCACGCCCTGAAAAGGGATGGCCGCTGTCAGTCATGCCGCGAATGGTCGGCTCGATGATTTCCTTCATCGTCCGCTCGACCATTTCGGGCGTCATGACAGGCGCCGGCGAATAGGCGCCCATGCCGCCGGTGTTCGGGCCGGTATCGCCGTCGCCGACGCGCTTGTGGTCCTGTGCCGAGGCGAGCGCCAGCGCATGCGTGCCGTCGCAGAGGCAGAAGAAGCTGGCTTCCTCGCCATCCAGATAGGCCTCGACCACGACTTCCGCGCCGGCGGCGCCAAAGGCGCCGTCAAAACAGCTGTCGATGGCGGCAAGCGCCTCGTCGAGCGTCATCGCCACGGTCACGCCCTTGCCGGCGGCAAGACCGTCGGCCTTGATGACGATCGGCGCACCCTGCTCGCGAACATAGGCCTTTGCCGGTTCGGCGGCTCGTTGAAGCGTTGATAGGCGCCGGTCGGGATGGAGTATTTGGCGCAGATGTCCTTGGTAAAGCCCTTCGATCCCTCGAGCTGGGCAGCGGCTGCCGATGGACCGAAGACGGTGAAACCGGCCGCGCGCAGCGTGTCGGCAAGGCCGGCAACCAGCGGCGCTTCCGGCCCGACGACGATGAAATCAATGGCTTTCGCGCGGCAGAAGGCAAGAACGGCCTGCTGATCTTCGGTATCGATCGAAACGAGTTCCGCTTCCTCGCCGATGCCCGGGTTTCCCGGCGCGGCGTAGAGCTTGGTGAGGCGCGCAGATTGCGCCAGTTTCCATGCCAGCGCATGCTCGCGGCCGCCCGAACCGATCAAAAGAACTTTCATCGCCAACTCCTGCAGTGTTGCGCTGCCCTAAAGCTTATGTCGCTTCAAGGTCAAGGAAAAAGCTTGATGTCCGGTGTGGGAAGGGGTGTCAGAGCAGTTTTGCCGTGCCGATGCGCCGCATCTGTTGAGAGGCAGTCTCCGCCTGCGCCGTCACAGGCTGGGCAAGGTTCTTCAGCGCCCAGTTGGAAAGATCCGGCAAGCCCAGCGGCTTGCTGATCAGATAGCCCTGGAAATAGTCGCAGCCGGCTTCGGTCAGCATCGCCAATTTCCGGGGCGTATCCACACCTTCCCCGACGACAACCATGTTCTGGGCGTGGCAAAGGGCGATGACGGCTTTCAGCGCCGGCAACGATTGCTCGCCCGTCAGGTTCTGGACCAGCGCCCGGTCGAGCTTGATGGTGTCGGCGGTGTATTCGATGATCTGCTGCACCGAGGTGTATCCGGCACCAAAATCATCGATCGAGATGCGGAAGCCCCTGTCGCGCAGCGACTGGATGTTCTGGTGCAACTGGTCGCCGAGCTTCACGGCGAAGGTTTCGGTCAGCTCGATCTCGATGTACCGAGCATCCAGGCCGTGCCGGTCGAGGCAATCGCAGAAATAGTCGCTGATCGACTTGGAATGCAGTTCGGCCGACGAGATGTTGACGGCGAGCACTGTCTCCGGCCCGAACAGTTCCTTCAGGCGGTGATGGTCGCTCATCGCCCGGTTGATCACCCACCAGTCGATCTTGGTAAAGAGACCCGAGCTTTCGGCGATTGGCACGAATTCATCCGGCGTCACATTGCCAAGTGTCGGCGAAAACCAGCGCAGCAGGGCTTCGCAGCCCGTGACACGACCACTGGCATCGACGATCGGCATGTAGACCAGGTTGAACTGCTCGTCGGCATCGATGCCGCGGAGCTCCTCCTGGATCTGGCGGATCCGGTCGCGCTTGTCCTGCAGCGCGCGCGAAAAGCGGGCGGAGCGGTTCTTGCCGTTGGTCTTTGCCTGATACATGGCGGCATCGGCATTCGAGACCAGTTCGGCGAGGTTGTTGGCGTCGTCCGGGCAGATGGCGACGCCGATGCTGGCGGTGACAGGATAATGCTTTCCGCGCACCTCGAAGCCACCGGAGAACAGGTCGATGATCGCCGCGCAGATTTCGCGTGTCGTGCCGTCGCCGGGCTTCGATTGGACAAGCACAGCAAATTCGTCGCCCGACAGGCGGGCAAGCACGGCGTCGGGGATGTCGCGGCGCCAGGTGATCTCGCGTACGGCCGCATGGATGCGTATCGCCAGCGTCTTCAGGAGATCATCACCGACTTCGTGGCCATATTTGTCGTTGACGAACTTGAAGTTGTCGATGTCGATGAACAGCAGGGCGCAGTGCGTGTGCGTGGTCAGCGTGGTCTCGATGATGCCGGCCGCGACGAGGTTGAAATGCGCGCGGTTGCTGATGCCGGTCAGGGTGTCGGTCCAGGATGCGTTCTGGACCTGATGCAAGGCGGTGCGGGACTGGTCATGCAACTGCTTGATATTGCCTGTGAGGCGGCCGATTTCGCCGATCGCCATCGCTATCCCGGATGTTTTCGTTCTCGCCACTCATGACCGCGGTCACCTGAAGGTCGAGTTCCGAGATCGGATTGGTGATGTACCGGCGGATCAACACGATCATCAGTCCGACGGAGAACAGGCTCATGATCACTGCGCCGAAACCCAGCAGCACCCTCAGCCGCGCCATGTTGCCGACGTCTTGTGCCGTCTCGACGACCAGGGTTGCAAAGAGCGACGGCGCGAGCCGCACGGAGGCCGCAAGTTCCCCTTGGCCCTGTATCGCAGGTGTCGTATTGAAGGTGAGCGCCGTGCCGTATTCCTGTTGCAGCGTCTTCTGCATGCCCAGGAACTGCGTGGGTTCGATGGCGACCTGGACCAGAAGGGCAGTGCGCTTGGCGCTCGGCAGCGGTCGTGCGAATGTCACGGGGTCGATGAATTCGGAATAGACGATCAGCGGTCGCCCCTTGTCCTCATGAAGGAACGTCCAGTCCCGCAACTGGCTCCCGCCGACAAGGCGCTGCGCCAGCTGTCGCTGCGGCGCGCTCAGTTCGGCAAAGGGATCGTCACTGTTTTCGAAATAATAGCCGGGGGTCAGGTCGGGGTTGATGATCGTGAAGGCGATGAACTTCTTCGGATCGTCCGAAAGCGAGCGAATGCTTTGCTGCAGGCGCAGGCCAAGCGCGTTGTTGCGGTAGCTCGGGTCCGTTTCGGATACGAATAGCCGGACCGCATTGCCCTCGAGAAGCGTAAAGAGAAAGCCTCGGCTCTGGCTGACTTCGTTGCGGAAGAGAGCCGCCGCATGATCCAGCCGCTGCGTCATGCGTGCCCGTTCCAGAGCCAGCATCGAACTGCCCTGCGCGATGTAAACGGAGACCGCTGCCAGCAGATAGCCTGCAAGCACCACCGGGAAGATCAGGAAAAAAGCGCGCCTGCCGAGGGTCACTGGAAGTTTGCCATGGAGCTGATGATACGCCTGCGGGTCTGGATCGATTGAACGGTCAGTTCCTTCTGGTACTGGCTCCTGTCCAGGATGTCCGCCGGCGCATAGATTTCGGGATTGTTGCGCATTTCTTCGGGAATGAGCGGGAGCGCCGCTTCATTGGCCGTCGGCATCGTCAGGGCCTGCGCGTTGGCCGCAGCACTTTCCGCTGAGCCGATATAGTCGAGCAGTTGCAGCGCCTGCGTCTTGCGCGGCGAATCGGCGGTCACCGCCATGCAATCCAGCCAGGAAAGCGTGCCTTCCTTCGGCACGACATAACGCCAGATGCCAGGCGTGCCGGCCTTCTCGTTGAGAACATGCTGGTCGCCGCTATAGGCGATCGCCATGTAGATTTCCTTGCCGATCTCGGGGTTCTGCACGGCGGTAATGACGTAATCGTAGGTCAGGACATAGGGTGCCTGCTTCTTCATGAGGTCGAAGGCAGCCTTCAGCGTTTCGTTGTCATTGGCGTTTATGGATTTTCCAAGCAGCACGAGCGGTGCGATGAACGCCTCGTTGTGATCGTCATACATGGCGATATGCTTCATCAGCTGCAGCGCCGGTTCCATCAGGTCGTTCCACGAGGTGGGGGGCGTCTTGATCATGTCCGACCGGTAGACAATACCCATCGTGCCCCAGAGATAGGGAAGCCCATAACCGGCGCAGCGGGTCGTCCAATCGGCTTTGTAGTCCTTGAGCGATGGCACGTTCGCCTCGCTCAGCGGTTCTAGGATGCCGCGCTTGCCAAACAGTTCGGCGCCATTTTCGCCGATCACCGCGATATCGATATTGCTGTTCGGGTCGGAGAGGATTTCGTCGCGGGCATCGCCGCTGTCGTAGTAGATCTGGTTGACGGCGACGCCGGTCTTTTCCGTGAACCGCTCGATGATTTTCTGGTCGATATAGGATTCCCAGATCAGCAGATTGAGCGTTTCTGCATGTGCAGCCGTCGAGGCGAAATACCCCGCTATGGCCGCCGAGAGCGCCAAAGTCCTGATGCGCATGTAAGATACCTCTTGGAACCGACCGGCAAACCTTACCGCGCAATACTTGCTGAATACTTACAAGGGGATGTACCCGGACAATCGAATATGCCCAAAATTGGGTGTTGCCCGGAAATGAGGCAGATATCGATTCCCGGGTACGAGGTGCGGGTTTCGGCGACTAGCGATGGCTGGGCAATTTCGGCAGGAAGACGGTCAGCAGGCCAAGCAGCGGCATGTAGGAGCAGACAGTGAAGACGAATTCGATGCCGTTGCGGTCTGCAAAGACGCCGAGGACTGCAGCACCGATTCCGCCAAAGCCGAAGGCAAAGCCGAAAAACAGTCCCGCGATCAGCCCGACCCGGCCCGGCACCAATTCCTGCGCAAAGACCACGATGGCGGAAAAAGCCGAGGAGAAGATGAAGCCGATGATGATGACGAGCGCCGCCGTCCAGAACAGGTTGGCATAGGGCAGCAACAGCGCGAAGGGGATGACGCCGAGAATCGAGAACCAGATGACGAAGCGTGCGCCAAACCGGTCGCCGATCGGTCCGCCGAAGATGACGCCGGCAGCGGAGGCACCGAGAAACAGGAACAGCAGGAGCTGTGCGTCCTGAACGCCGACGCCGAACTTCTCGATCGTGAAGAAGGTGAAATAGCTCGACAGGCTGGCAAGATAGGCATTTTTCGTTGCCGTCAGGATGATGAGCACGAGCAGCGTCCACATGACCTGGTTGCGGGGCAGAGGAAGCGTCGCGGCTCACCGGCTTGCGACCGGCCGAACTGCGGCGGTGGCGTGCATACCAGATGCTGACCCAGGACAGCACCATGAAGCCGGCGAGCGCAATGATCGAGAACCAGCTGAGGCTTTCCTGTCCGCGGGGAATGACGATGAAGGCTGCAAGCAGAGGCCCGATCGCCGTTCCGGTATTGCCACCCACCTGGAACAGCGACTGGGCAAGACCGTGGCGCCCGCCGGAGGCAAGGCGCGCGACACGCGATGCTTCCGGATGAAAGATCGCCGAACCGATGCCGATCAGGCTGGCACCGATGACCAGAACGTAGAAATGATGCGCATTGGCAAGCGTGATCAGGCCGGCGCAGGTTGATAGCATCGCGGTGGGCAGCGAAAACGGCATCGGCCATTTGTCCGTGACCACGCCGACGGCCGGCTGCAACAGCGATGCCGTGACCTGAAACGCAAAGGTCAGAAGCCCGATCTGCACGAAATCGAGCGCGTAGTTTTCTTTCAGCAAGGGATAGAGCGATGTCAGCAGCGATTGCATGATGTCGTTCAGCATGTGGCAGAAGCTGACGGCAACGATGACGGAAACCGCCGTCTTTTCGGCGCCTGCCGGTGTGGAGGAGGAGACGGTTGCCATGCTGTTGTCCTTCATTGGCCGGCAAAGCGCCGGCCGGGTGCTGTCACTGTCTCTTAGTCTTCTTGAGTTTGGCCTGCTTTTGTGGTGTGGTCGCATTCTTTCGAGAGTGGGCCAAATGCGGAAAATCGATCTGAAAAGAGACGATCGCGCCAGCGCGGATACGGATATCGAGAGCCTGTCCTGGATCGACAGCACGGATGAGCCGGTTGCCATACTGGGGCGGCTCTATCCCGCGGGCTCGCGCGGCCTGCCGCACAGCCATGCAAAGACCCAGCTCTGGTGTGCGCGGCGCGGCGTCGTGCTGGTCAATACGGCTGGCGGGCGATGGATGATTCCACCGGGTCACGGGCTGCTGATTCCGGCCGGTCTCGAACATTTCAGCGAGATGATCAGTGATGTCGAGATGCACTCGATCTATGCCGAGCGTGCGGTGATCGATACGGATCGACCAAAGGTCCTGGAGGTGACGGCCCTTGCCAGCAGCCTGATGGAGGAGTTGCTTCTGGCAGAGGAGACACCGCCCAGCCCGAGACGGAAGCGCCTGATCATGGAACTGCTGCTTGATGAAATCGAGCAGCTTCCCGAGCGTCCGCTTGGTCTGCCGTTTCCGGCCCATGCCAGGCTTGCCGTGTTATGCCGCAGGTTCCTGAAAATGCCGGCTGCCAATGCCGGTATCGACGACTGGGCCCGGGAACTCGGCATGAGCCGCCGCTCGTTCACCCGGCTGTTCAGGGCGCAGACCGGGGTCAGCTTCGTCACCTGGCGCCAGCAGGCCTGCATCTTCGCGTCACTGCCGCGACTGGCCGAGGGCGAGCCGGTGACGAATGTCGCGCTGGATGCGGGCTATGAGAATATCGCGGCCTTTACGACGATGTTCCGTCGGATGCTGGGACACGCGCCGAGCCTCTACCTGAAATCCCGCGCCGCCTGATTGCTGGAAATCGACCGTGGCTTTACGGCGCCCAGCCCTTCAGGTCATCCTCGGTGAAACAACCATGGATGTATTCCGTGAGGTACCAGTGGTGGCCGTACTCATTGGCCATTGTCGGCCAGTAATAGCCTTCGGTACAAACCTCGCTGCGGCCCGTGGCGGTTTCCCGCACAAGCTTCAGCGTGATTTTTGTCCCGTCGCGGGGCGCGCTCTCCATTGGCTGAAAAGCGGTCGGAAGGCGCGCGCGAGCGCCTTTTCGCCTGGAGCCAAGAATGGCGTAGTTCATGAGCCTCCCCCGCAAAGTCATGCATCACACAGGCCGTATTGATCGGCCGCGGTCTGCCATGGTTTGACGTCGATCTGACAAAGCACACATTCGATTGTCGTTTCCGAATGGGCCTTTTCAATCTCGCGCAGTCGCATTCTGTGCTTCCTGAAGAGCGCCCGTTCATCGAGTCGGTGCGGCAGCAGGATACTCCGAATGCTTTATTTTAATACTCCATAATATAATAGGTTTCGAAAATTAAACGGCCGATCAACCGCTGGTGTCACGCGGAATTCTCTTCCCGTTATACGTCGATTGTATCACGAGAAAAGCACCACCTGAAAATAGTATCGGCAGAGGTAAACACATCGTGGATGCCGATGGTTAACTGTATCGTAGGAGGCCATTGCCTATGATTGGGCCAAAGGACCTGCTACCGATCGCGCCCTCGCGTTGATCAGAAGACGCAGCAGTTCGGTATTGCCACACTTGGAGTCATGTCTTGCGCCATTCTATCCTGCTTGCTCTTTCGACCGGTTTCCTCGCCATCGCACCACACGCCGCCCAGGCGCAGGAAGCGCGCCATTTCTGGTCGGGTGATTGGTATCTGAAGGTCGGTGCGACGGGATTTCTGGGCGCAAAGTATGACGGGTCGTCGAAGCGGCTGTTTCAGGCGGCACCGCTGATTTCGCTCGGCCGCGCCGGCAGCACCGTTCGCTTCTCGTCGCGAAACGACAATCCGGCCTTTGCGTTTGTCGATACGGGCGCGTTCCGGGCGGGTCTTGCCGGCAAGCTGATCTTCACCCGCGACCAGGATACGTCCGATGATCTCAAGGGGCTCGATCCCGTGCGCTTCGGCGGCGAACTCGGTGCATTTGCGGAGGTCTATCCGACAGACTGGCTGCGCCTGCGTGGCGAATTGCGCCATGGTATCCGCAGCCATGACGGCATCGTCGGCGATCTCGCAGCCGACGCCTTCGTCGATGTCACCGACACGATCCGCGTCTCCGGTGGGCCGCGTGTGGCGGCGGCGACCAGCGACTATTTCGATGCCTATTATGGCGTCGATGCCGGCGAGGCGGCGGCCTCCGGCTTGAGCCAGTACAAGCCGTCGGGCGGCCTTCAATCGGTCGGGCTCGGCACCGCGATCACCTGGCAGGCGACGGACAAGATCGAAGCCAGTGCCTTTGCCGAATACAAGCGGCTGATGGGGCCTGCCGCCGATTCCAGCCTCGTCAAGGAGCGCGGCACGCGCAACCAGGTCCTCATCGGTCTTTCCGCGACCTACCGCTTCGATTTCACACTGAATTGACCGCGGTGAAACCACCGTCGCTACCGGGAGACCGGGAGCGACCGCTCGACGCTTGACCGACGCCTTTTCCGGCTGCAAACAGACGGCATGAGCAAGATTTTCTCCGCCGATTCCGGGCGTGTTTCCGATGCGCCATCCAGAAACTGGGTCTACCGCGTCCTGCCAAGGGCGCTCTGGCCCTATGCGCAGCTCGCCCGCTGGGACAGGCCGATCGGCTGGCAGCTTCTGATGTGGCCGTGCTTCTGGTCGGCGGGACTGGCGGCCAACACGGCCGCCCTTTCCGGGAGCTTTTCAGCCGGTCGGTTCGCATTTCATCTGCTGCTGTTCTTCATCGGCGCCGTCGCCATGCGCGGTGCCGGCTGCACCTATAACGATGTGATCGATCACAGGATCGACATGGAGGTGGCGCGCACGCGGTCGCGCCCGCTTCCCTCCGGCCGCGTCTCGCGGTTTCAGGCCAAGATCTTCACCGTGCTGCAGGCGCTTGTCGGGCTGCTCGTGCTCCTGCAGTTCAACGGGTTTTCCATCGTGCTCGGCGTGCTCTCGCTGGCGCTGGTCGCCATCTATCCCTTTGCCAAGCGCTTCACCGACTGGCCGCAGTTCTTTCTTGGTCTTGCCTTTTCCTGGGGCGCGCTGATGGGCTGGGCGGCGGAATTCGGCGGTTTGAGCTTTGCGGCAGTGGTGCTTTACCTTGCGGCGGTCGCCTGGACGGTCGGCTATGACACGATCTACGCCTATCAGGACAAGGAGGATGATGAACTGATCGGCGTGCGCTCAACCGCCCGGCGTTTCGGCGACAATCCCCGTCCCTGGCTGATCGGGCTCTACGGCGTGACGGTGCTGTTGCTGATGATTGCTTTCATGGCCGCCGGCGTCGGCTTTCTGGCCTATCTTGGCCTTGTCGTCGCCGCTGTGCTGCTGGCCTATCAGATCCTCGTGCTCGATATCCGCGATGCAGCGCAATGCCTTTCGCTGTTCAAGTTCAACGGCACGGTCGGCATGATCGTCTTTGCGGGCCTGCTTCTGGCGCTGGCCGTGCGGCTCTTATAAAAATCCCTCCGGCAGGACCGGAGGGCAGGGGAAGCGGTGCTGCGACTTGCAGGCTCAAGCTCAGGCCCAGCTCAATTCATCTTCGGGCCGGGCATCGGTCTTGACGGAGCCGGCGAAAAATGCGGCGAGGGCGGCGAGGATGGTTTTGCGCATCGGATGGTCTCCTTCTCTGGGATGCAGGATGTGCGCTGCATATGGCACCAAAAAGGCGCCTCCCATGTTTCCCGGGTAACATTGATAAGGTCCGGAAAACAAAAACAAAAAACCGACCGCAGGGAAACGGCCGGCCTTCTGCACTGGAGAACGGGTTGCAGATTGTGTCGAAAATCAGTTCCGGGCGATGATTTCCCGGCCGTTGATCTTCATGTTGACGCCGAGGCTGCCTGTGGTGCGGCGCACCAGGAAACGCGGACGGCGGTCTGCAAAAAGCGAGTGGCGACGGCGCGGCTTGACATCGCGTGTCTGGACTTCGCCGATATGCTGTTCAAGCGGCCGGGCAACGCCATCGGCCTCCACCATCAGCATCGGGATACGGTAGGCTTCCGACCAGGAGCGCCAATCGGCGGCGATGTCGGAAAGGTCATGGGCAACCAAAAGCGGGATGCAGAGGTCCGGGTCTTCATGATGCAGTTCGAGCGTCACCGTTACTTCTCCGTCACCGTGATCGATGGCCCGGGCAGCAACGCCCTTGAAGGCCCGCGAGGGCAGGGCGATCGACAGTGGCAGACCGCTCGAGGGCAGCACCTTGCGCATCACCGCGCCGCGTTCGTCAAGGCTGATGGTGACATTGCTTGCTCCGCCGTGCAAGGCGTAGCTGGCCTGCTGGGGGAAGCGTTTCGGATCCAGCCTGAGCGTGGTTTCGACCCATGCCGGTTGAGAAAGTGAATTCGCCATTTCATTTCGCCCTTGTTTTCCTTGAGAGCCGGTTCCCGGTCTTCTCCTTGGGACTTTTCGTCCTCTGTGACCTCAAGATAAGCGGCGCCCCTTCCAGACGACTTAAAAATCGCAGTTAAAAAAACTTTGCAGTTCCGGATGGTTAGCGAAAACCGACGGGCTACGGTTTCTCATTCGTGAAGGAAAACGCCTGCATTTTGCAGACCTTCCCGCTGCCGGCGGAAGGGCAAAAGCCACGCGCAAGCAAACACGCCGATGCTCGCACCAGCGCTTTCCCCGCCCGGATTCGGTCCGGGGCTGGGCTGGAAGGCATGCAAAACAAGGTCTGGAAGCGCCCGACGGGGTCTTCACGGAAAGTCTGGCAGGGCGACATGGTATCGACGTTTATCGACTATAATCTCATCACGCGCGACATGCGGCTCAGCCTGCAGCGCACGTCCGAACAGACCCTGGTCAAGCGCGAAGCCGATTATTACAAGGCCAATATCGGCAACGTCACCACCATCGACGAGTTCATGGATGACTACCGGCTGTTCAACTATGCCATGAAGGCACACGGCCTGGAGGACATGGCCTATGCCAAGGCCTTCATGCGCAAGGTGCTGGAAAGCGATCTGAGCGACGAGGAGAGCTATGCCAATATGCTCACCGACGAACGCTACCGGAAATTCGCCGAGGCCTTCAGCTTCTCAAGCGCCACCTCGGTGGTTCAAAGTGATGCACAGGAAGACGCCGTTATCGGCCTCTACAATCAAAGCTACGTCAACCAGGACGCGGCCGTCAAAACCGATTCGGCCTATTTTAACGCAGCTATCGACCTTGTAACCAATGCCGACCAGATCTGGCAGAACGATCGTCTTAAGACCTATGTGATGACGGCCTTCGGGCTGGACCCGAAATACACGTCCTATGAACAGTTCAAGGGCGTCATCACCAGCGACGTCAGCGATCCCAACAGTTTCGTCAATGCGCAAGCGGCCGCCTACCAGCAGGGCCTTGAAGACAGGATTGCCAATATCCAGGCCACGGCCACGCCTGAGGACCTCGCCAATGCAAACAGTTCGGCGTCAAAGCTGATTGCGAGCTACCAGACGATGATCAACAATGCGCCGGATTATACGCCGCTGGCCGCTGCCTTCAATTTTCAGCTCGATGGCACGCTGGCTCCCGGCGACAAGCCGATGAGCGATGCGCAGAAGGCAGCCACCAACGAGGCTTACGTCTTCCAGCAGCCGCGCCTTTCGACGACGGCGGCGCTGCTCGACAAGATGTACTACGAGGCAACGATCAACACCGTCACCAGCGTCACTGACCTCCTCGCCAACACCCGCCTCCTGAATTATGTCGTCGTCGCCTATGGCCTGCCGTCCACCACGCTCATGTCGACCCTTGAGAACGTGCTGACCAGCGATCCCGACGATCCCCTGAGCTACGTCAACACCGCCACCGGCGAATACAAGGCGGTCTATCAGGAGATGGCCCGCGCCTTCAATTTTCAAAATGACGGCACGTTGGCCTCCGGCGATACGCCGCAAACGGCAACGCAGATGGCCGGCACATCGGGCGGCTATATCGATCGTTACAACGACGGTTACGAAGCCGCCGACGCTGCGCTGATCTCCTCCTACCAGACGCTGATGAGCCTCGTCGTGGATGTCGACGACATGCTGGATGACAACAAGATCATGGCGCTGGTTCTGCAGTCCTTCGGTCTTGAAAACGAGGGCGATAGCGCTCGCAAGTTGAAGAAAGTGCTGACCAGCGATCTCGGCGACCCGAACAGCTATGCCAACAGCCTGAAGGACAGCCGCTATGTCGAACTGGCCAAGGCGTTCAATTTCAATGCCGATGGCACGCTGGGAACGCCGCTTCTGGCGCAATCGGAGGCGGAAATCCTCAACACCGCTTCCAGCTATGTGGTTGAGAAAAGCCGGTTCGGAACGGAAGAGGACAGGACGGCGGCAACCAAGGAATCACAATATTACAGCGCCGAGGTCGAAAAGCTCACCTCGCTCGATGATCTCCTGGGCAATCGCCGGCTCGTCGACTTCATTCTGGTGGCCGCCGGCATCGATCCGGAGGATGTCACGACGGACTATGTCCGCCAGATGTTCGAATCGGATCTCGATGACCCGGACAGCTTCGTCAACACCGAGCCGGAAACGCGCTACCGGGAGATCGTCGCCTCGTTCAATTTCAACCTCGAAGGCGAGATCGTCCGGCCGGATACCGGCCAGATCCAGTCTCGCCGTGGTCTGCTCGATACCAACGATCTCTATCTCAACCAGACACTGGAAGAGACCGAGGGCGAGGAAAATGCCGGCGTCCGCCTGGCACTCTATTTCAAGCGCATGGCCTCCGACGTCAGCAATGCCTATGATCTTCTGGCCGACAGTGCCCTGCTGCAGGTCATCCAGACGACCTTCAACATACCCTCGGAAATGTCGAATGCGGATGTCGATCTGCAATATGACTATATCAACCGCGTGCTGGATATCGAGGACCTTCATGATCCCGAGGCGCTGGACAAGCTTCTCGTCCGGTTTGCCGCGCTGTATGACATCGAAAACAATGTCGATGTCTCCGCCGGCGAACTCATCCTTTCCGGCAGTGGCGGCGGCGGCATCAGCGCCGACACGCTGCTCAGCCTGACGCAGCTCAGGGCCGGCGGGTTCTAGGACATCAAGCGGGCGACGCTCTAGGATCGCGCCTTCAGCACCTTGTCCGGATTCATGATCCCGGCCGGGTCGAAGGCGTGCTTGATGCGCTGCATCAGGTCGATTTCGATCGACGAGCGGACGTCCGCCAGTTCGTCCCGCTTCAACTGGCCGATGCCATGTTCGGCAGAGATCGAGCCATTATATTTCAGGACGATGCCGTGAACGATGGCGTTCATCTCGCGCCAGCGGTCGATGAAGGCCTGTTTGTCGGCACCCACGGGCTGGGAAATGTTGTAATGGATATTGCCGTCGCCCATGATGCCCGAAGGCGCAGATGCGCGCGCCGGGAATTGCCGCCATCACCGCTGCATCGGCTTCCTGCATGAAGGCCGGAATGCTGGATACGGGCACGGACACGTCGTGCTTGATCGATCCGCCCTCCGGCTTTTGCGCCGGCGACATGCTTTCGCGCATGTGCCAGAGGCTTTTGCGCTGCGTCTCGCTATTGGCGATGACGGCATTCTCCACCAGCCCGTCGGCCATGCCGCGTTCCAGAAGGCTCTGCATCATCTGTTCGGCGCGCTCTGCCGTGTCCGTGGTCGAGATGTCGATCAGCACGTACCAGCCATGCGTGGTGTCCATGGGGTCGCGGACGCCGGGAATATGCCGCGTCGTGAATTCGACGCCCAGTCTGGGCATCAGTTCGAAGCCGGTCAGCGCCGGGCCGCAGAGGCTTGACGCCAGGTCGAAAAAGGCCAGCGCATCGGCTACGGACTTCAGCCCGGCAAAGGCCACCTGATGGCCGGCCGGTTGCGGATAGAGTTTGAGCACAGCGCCTGTGATGACGCCGAGCGTTCCCTCCGCGCCGATGAACAGGTCGCGCAGGTCGTAGCCGGTATTGTCCTTTTTCAGGCTGCGCAATCCGTCCCAGATCTCGCCGGTCGGCAGCACGACTTCGAGACCGAGGCAGAGCTGGCGCATATTGCCATAGGCGAGCACCGCCGTGCCGCCCGCATTGGTGGAGAGATTGCCGCCGATGCGGCAGGACCCTTCCGAGCCCAGCGACAGCGGAAACAGCCGGTCATGCTCTTCCGCAACCCGCTGGATGTCCGCAAGGATGCAGCCGGCGTCCGCGACGATGACATTGCCGACCGGGTCGATCGCGCGGATCTTGTTCAGCCGCTCCAGCGACAGCACGATATCGCCGGCCCCCGGCCGCGGGATCTGCCCCGCCACATGCCCGGTATTGCCGCCCTGCGGCACGATCGCGCACACCGGTCTCAGTCGCCAGCTTCAGGATCGCCGACACTTCCGCCACGCTGCCCGGCTTCAGGACGACAGGCGTCGTGCCCTTGTACAGACCGCGGGATTCAACGAGATACGGCGCCTGCTCTGCGGCGTCGGTCACGGCATGCTGCGCGCCGACGATGGCGGTGAAGCGGGCAAGCAGATCGGGTGAGGGGAGGGTGTTGGTCATATCGATTGCTCTTCAAACAACGGGTGTGTGGCGAGCCCCCCTCTGTCACTCCGTGACATCTCCCCCTCAAGGGGGGAGATCGGCCGCAGGCTTTGTACCATCAAAAACGAAGATATTGCGGGGCTCGCGTTTGATCTCCCCCCTTGAGGGGGAGATGTCGGCGTAGCCGACAGAGGGGGGTATGTCGCCGCATAGCCGGGGCGTTCGAGCCAGCTCACGCGTTCGCTCCGCCGCGCGGCGCTGCCGCCCGCTCGATCCGGTCGTTGATCGCCTCGCCGAGCCCCTCCATCGGGATCGCCCCGAAGGCGATGGTTGCCGCACCGGAGGCATCGGCCTGCTTCATGAAGGCAAACAGATTGGCGGCCGCCTCGCTGAGATCGCCTGTCTGGCTGAGGTCCAGCACCAGCGCTGCCGTGTCTTCGCCGGGAAGCGGTGCCCCGCCAAAGCGGATCAGCGCCTCGTCGGGCTGCACGTCCGTGGCGTTCAGGCGAACGCCGGCAGCCGGCGCATAATGCGAGGCGAGCATGCCGGGTGCTTCGATGATGGCGCCATCTGGTTTGCGGCCGCAGCACCGTCTTGCCGGTCAGCCCCTCGATTGCCGCGACATCGAGCCCGCCGGGGCGCAGAAGCCGGATCTCGCCGCCCTCGACCTTGATGATCGTCGATTCAAGCCCGATCCCTGCCGGCCCGGCGTCGAGGATCAGCGTGAGCCTGTCGCCGAGATCGGCCTCCACATGGGCGGCCGTGGTCGGGCTGATCTTGCCCGACGTGTTGGCGCTTGGCGCTGCCAGTGGTTTGCCGAAGCGGGCAATGACGCCGCGCGAAAATCCGTCGGGCATGCGCACGCCCAGCGTATCGAGGCCGGCGGAGGCCAGATCGCATGCACGGTGCTGTCGGGCTTGAGCGGCAGGATCAGCGTCAGCGGACCGGGCCAGAAAGCCTCGGCCAGCCAGCGTGACAAGGGGTCGAACTCGACATGCTCGTCGGCCATCTCGAAATCGCTGACATGGCAGATCAGCGGATTGAAGCGCGGACGGCCCTTCATTTCATAAATGCGGGCAATGGCCTGCGGATTGGTCGCATCGGCGGCGAGCCCATAGACCGTCTCCGTCGGTATCGCCACCGGCAGACCATCGGCCAGCACCGCACAGGCGCGCGAAAGCGCTGCCTCCGGCTCATTTTCCGTGTCGATGATTTCGGCCATGCCCTGAGCTTCCGCTTTGATATCAGCGTCTCTTTAGACCAGACGGGTGCAAAACAGAATGTTTTTCTGGTCGCAGCGGTCCGCGCCCATCAGAGGCTGCGGATGATCTTGCGCAGTTGTTCGTTGCGGGCGCCAAGCTGCAGCACGTTCTTCAGCGCCAGCTTCGGGTCATGCGTGCGAAACAAAAGTCCGTCGCTGCGCAGGGTGCGGTTGATCACCATGCGGCCGATCTCCTCGCCCTCGTCGATCGCAACCGCGAAATACATGCGCGAGTAGCCAAGGTTGATCCGCTCGAAAAACTGCTCGCTGTCGCCGATGTCGGCATAGAAATTTGCAATGTAGAACGACCACTTGACGTCCTTCAGCGGACCGAACTGCGTCTTCGCCGCGGTGACGTGGCAATAGCCGAGATGCGGGCTGCCCTTCAGCGTGCGCTGGAACAGCAGCTTTGGAAAGCGGATCGACGGATGGAAGGCGTTGATGCGCTGATGCGTGGCATCGCCGGCGGTCTCGAGCTTCTTGGCGGTGCGTGTCGCCACCTCGTCATGCGTCAGGTAGCGCTTTTCGACAGGATTCCAGTCGGCAGCCCGCCGGTTGATCCGACCGGTGCGCAGGAATTCCGTATAGATCGCTGCTTTCGGCGGTGCTTCCGGGTTCTTGACCGAGGCGGCATCGTAATATCTGAGTTTGGCCATGGCCGGTCCCACACTATGGTCGCGTTGCAAGACGTATCGATGCAGACATGCGCAAGAGGCCGAAACCCTCTTCGTCAAAGGCTACATCGGTATGGTTAACGCAATCTTTAGAACCTGTAGCCGCTGATGATGACCCGAGGCTTGCGCCTCTGGCGCTGCTCGCCCTCTTGTCATGTCGCAAAAGGACTGCGCCTTGCAGCGCTTTCAGGCAAGCTGCCCGAATTTGTGCATATTGCCGAAAAATAAGTCCATCACCTTGTTTATACTTGGCAAATAACCTGGAAATTCAGGCGGTCGACGATCTTCCGCCGTGTCGTCATTCTGGAATCCCGTGTCGTTTTCCGGCGTCTCTTTTCCACGGCTGGAAGGTTAGATGGCATCACTCAAGGTGTCGCTCTGAACGGGAGGGCGGAGAATTGGGAAGCCGGTCAGATCCCGGCGCTGCCCCCGCAACGGTGGTGGAGTGAGCACTTCGGCAAGAAGCCACTGGGCGAGGATCCCGGGAAGGCGCCGCGGTCGTCCGCAGGGACAGCTCCTGAGCCCGGAAACCAGCCTTGTCACGAAATTGATGTCTTGGTCGCGGCGGGCGACCGGAAGGCGAACCTGTTTTTCCGGCGTGCCCTGTGGCGCGACGGTGGTTCCTTTCCTGTCCGGCGCAATCTCAAAAATGTGGCGAGCCCCAGATTTAGCGGGCCCAGTGTCAGCGGGTATGAAGGAAACGAACATGGATCTCCGCAGCGAAGTTCTCCGCAAGCTCAGGAACCGGCGTCCCGGTCACAGCCTCGAGCAGGCCTTCTACACCGATCCGGACCTGTTACAAGCTCGATATGGAACAGATCTGGTACAGCGACTGGCTGTTCATCGGCCATGATTGCGAAATCCCGAAGTCCGGCAACTATTTCACCGTCCAGGTCGGCGACTATCCTGTGGTCATCGTCCGCGATCGCACCGGTACCGTCCGCGCCTTCCACAATTCCTGCCGCCATCGCGGCTCGCGCGTCTGCGCCGGCGCCAAGGGGTCGTCCGCCAAGCTGGTCTGTCCCTATCACCAGTGGACCTATGAGCTCGACGGCAAGCTGCTCTTTGCCCGCCAGATGGGCGAGGATTTCGACAAGAACCAGCATCGGCCTGAAGCCCATCCACTGCGAAACCATCGGCGGCTACATCTTCATCTGCCTTGCCGAAGAAGCCGATGGATTTCGCAGCCGGTCCGCGACATGGTCTCGAGCCCTATCTCACGCCGCACAATCTCAAGGATACCAAGGTCGCCTTCGAAAGCACGATCATCGAAAAGGGCAACTGGAAGCTCGTCTGGGAAAACAACCGCGAGTGCTACCATTGCGCCGCCAACCATCCCGAACTCTGCCGCACCTATCCGGAAGCCCCGACGGCAACCGGCGTTCAGGGTGCCAAGGACGATCCGGTCATCGCCGCCCATTGGGACCATTGCGAAGCCTCCGGCCTGCCGAGCGAGTTCAAGCATCGATAACGACCGGCCAGTTCCGCGTTGCCCGCATGCCGCTGGTCGAAGGTGCCGAAAGCTACACCATGTCGGGCAAGCGCGCCGTGCAGCCGCCAGCTGTCCGATGATGTCAGCCAGAGCAACATCGGCACGCTGCTGCTCTTCCATTATCCATCGACCTGGAACCATGTTCTGGCCGATCACGCCATCACCTTCCGCGTCCTGCCGCTCGGCGCCCGAACTGACGCAGGTCACGACCAAGTGGCTGGTGCACAAGGATGCCGTCGAGGGTGTCGACTACACGATCGACGAACTCACCCATGTCTGGACGGAAACCAACGATCAGGATCGCCAGATCGTCGAGGAAAATGCCTTCGGCATCCGGTCCCCGGCCTATCAGCCGGGCCCCTATTCGCCGGAACACGAAGGCGGCGTCATGCAGTTCGTCGAATGGTACACGAACTTCATGGCTGAGCGCCTGCAGGGCGCCACCGCGTCTCCCTCTCTGGTTCGGGTTGCCTGACATGACGATTGCCGCATCCTTCCAGCATCTCGACGAGCTGAAGCCGTGGAACGACCGCCAGCATCTTCTGGAATGCATTTCGGTCACCGCCGAGGCGCCGGATGTGATGACCTTTGCCTTCCGCTCCAACAAGCCCGGCTGGTTCCGCTACCTGCCGGGCCAGTTCGTGACGCTGGAACTGCCGGTCACGCCGGAAGAGCCGGTCATGCGCACCTACACGCTGTCCTCCAGCCCGTCGCGCCCCTTCTCGGTCGCCGTCACGGTCAAGGCGCAGAAGGAGAGCATCGGCACGCGCTGGATGTTTGACAACCTCAAGCCCGGCATGACGCTCAGAGCTTTCGGCGCGCTGGGCGATTTCACCTTCGTGCGGTACCCGGCGGAAAAATACCTGTTCATCTCGGCAGGTTCCGGCGTCACGCCGATGATGTCGATGACACGCTGGATGGCCGATTGCACGCCGCAGGGCAATGTCGCGTTTATTTCCTGCGCCCGGCGCCCCGACGATCTTCTGTTCCGCGGCGAGCTCGAGGTGATTTCGGCGCATATGCCGAACATGTCGCTCGGCTTCATTGTCGAGGGCCATTCCCCGAAGGACAGCTGGCACGGCCTGCGCGGTCGCGTCGATGGTAACAAGCTTGCCCTTCTTGCACCCGATTTCATGGAGCGGACCGTCTTCTGCTGCGGGCCGGAACCGTTCATGCGCGGCGTGCGCGAAACGCTGACATCTGCCGGTTTCGACATGGCGCAGTACCATGAGGAAAGCTTCCAGCCGGCGAATGCGCCTGATCCGGCCGAACTCGCGATCCGCGCCGGCTCCGCAGCCACCGTCGATCCGGCCTCCGTTTCCAACGTCACCTTCACCATGGCCGGCAAGCAGGCCAAGTGTCAGCCCGGCCAGACGATCCTGCAGACGGCACGCGTCTGCCGGCGTGCGCATCGGTGCTGCCTGCGAAGGCGGTCTCTGCGGCACATGCCGGGTGATGAAGATTTCGGGCGAGGTCGAGATGAACCACAATGGCGGCATCCTCGACGACGAGATCGACGAAGGCTACATCCTCGCCTGCTGCTCCCGCCCGATCGGCGACGTGCAGATCGAGGCTTGAACCTTCGGACGGGACTGTCTCCTGAAAAATAGAGTTCCGCCCTGTGGGTGACTGCGCCTTTACGCGGGAGTGTCGTTTCCGGTGCGTTGCCCGACCTCCGTTCCCATCACGGTCGACGGTACTCCGTGCGCCATGATAGCTGCGCTTTGGCCGACGGTGCATAGCGGACCGGAACGGCGTGTCGCCCGGCTGTGCCCTTGCCGGTGATCGGGCGGTGGATCGATGCCGTCATTGTCAGGTCGAGGCTGATGCCGGCTCCCGCTGAAATCAGCGCGCGGCCGCTGGCGATCATCATCGGTTCCTCCAGTGGCTTTTCAGGCAGGAGGTCGCCTCTGGCCCAGACGGTTTTCAGGGTCTTCGCATCGAAGGGAGCGACATTGACGTCGATGTCGCTCAGGGTGCCGGGCACGCGATAGGGGCAGCGGCGTTTTCCGCAATTGGACCCGGATGAGAACTGCCACAGCGCATAATCGTCCCAGTTGCCCATCGGAAACACATTGCGGATGCCGGGCTTGTAGCGCGCATACCACAGCGGCAGCCGCGACAGGAGCCTGTGGTCGGCCCGGTTCGCTGCGATGTGTTTTGCCGTTGCATGGTTGGTGTAGAGCATGGGATAGCGTCCCGTGCGGGCCTTGATGTGCCCGGCAAAGATCGCGGCGTCCTCCAGCGACATGTATTTTTCCGCATCGATGCCCTCGATGTCGAGGACCATCAATTCGTCGGCGCGAGGTTCGGCATAGTCCAGGAAGTGGTTTGCCTGATCGATCGGGTTGCCGGGGCGGGCGAGGTGGTAGGCGCCCCAGAGAAGTCCCTGCGAGCGGGCGATCAGCCGGCGTGTCTGATAGAGTTCGCGGCTGACCGCGTATTTGCGCCACATGGTCTTGCAGTGAGCGACCGTATCGCCCCTGTGCTCGCCCTTGCAGTCGAAGCTCTCGGGCAGGCCGTCGGAAGCCTTTGAAATGAAGCCGGCGATCTTCTTGTCGCCAGCCATCTTTTCCCAGTCGATGATGTTCATCTCATAGGCATCGATGACGATTGCATGATCGGGCAGGGTCCAGGGAGCCATGTCCCGTGCCTGGCCTTCCGCCGCTGCCAGCAGGCTACCGCAGGCCAGAACCAGGCGGAGAAGGGTGTTGCAGCTCACTATCCAGCGCTTTTCCATAGGGAGAGGGTGCGCAAACATGGTTAACCAAAGGTAAATGTCCCTATGGCGAAATTTCGCAGGGACTGCCTGCGGAGAATGTTTGGAACAATAACAGCATCCAGCCCGTTCTGCTGCCGATACCTTATTCCCAAGGAGGAACTCCGTGTTCACATTCAAGAATCTGTTGCCTGCTGCCATTTCGGCCGTGGTGATTTTGACATCCGTCGTGCCATCGCAGGCGTTCACGCCGGTTGCGCCGATTGCAGCCCAGCGCGCAGCCGACGTTTTGCCCGTACAGTCGCGTGAATCATGGCGCGACCGCAACAATGCAGGCCCGCGCTATCGCGATGATCGCCGTATCCTGCGCAAGCGTGGCTACTATCGCCAGGGTGGATATTCCTACTATAACGGCCATCGCGGCTACCGCGAACGTCGTCCGGGCTATCGCCAGCACAATGGCGTCTGGTTCCCGCTCGGCGCCTTTGCAGCCGGCGCGATCATCGGCGGCGCGATTGCCGACCGTCCTGTCCGTTACGGCGGCAGCCATGTCGGTTGGTGCCAGAATCGCTATCGTTCGTATCGCGTGTCCGACAATACCTACCAGCCGAACAACGGACCGCGTCGTCGGTGCAATTCGCCGTACTGATCGGTCAGACATTCAGCAGAAATTACAGGCCGCGAGTGATCGCGGCCTTTTTTATGCTTGTGTTTCAAGCGCGGCTCAGATGATCCCGATGCGCTTCAGGATCGTCCAGGCTGCCCCCATCGATATCATGATGAACAGGAAGGCAACGAGCGTGCCGTGGTTTCCGTCCGCAAAGGGCAGGCTGCTGGTGTTCATGCCGAAAAAGCCGGTGACCAGCGTTGGCGGCAGGAGGAAGGCCGTCATCAGCGACAGGATGTAGAGATGCCGGTTCGTTTCGGACGAAAGCTTGCTGTCGATCTCCTCATGCAGCAGTCGGGCCCGCTCCTGCAGCGCAAACACATCGCGGTCCACGGCTTCCAGCCGATCGGAGAGGCGCTCCGCCACGTCGAGAAAGCCGGCCGGCACTTCGTCCTCTTCCGAAGTGCCCGCCCGCCGCAAAAGCGCCAAGAGCGTGCGCAGATGGCGGTGCAGGCGCACGGCGGTGCGGCGCAGCGGTGCCAGTCCCGGCTGGTGATTATGGCCCTGCTCGCCATAGACATCGTCTTCGATGATATTGAGTTCCTCGGTCAGTTCCAGCACCAAGGTGATCAACGTGCGCTGGAATTCCATGACCAGCATTTCGAACAGGTCGATCGGCCGCGTGCAGCGGGCATTCTTCTCGATCGCGGCTTTCACCCGGTCGATGCTGCGCAGCGGATGCAGGCGCGTGGTGATGATGATCTTGTCGGTCACGGCGAAATGCAGCCAGCCGATGGTCTTGGTCACGGCATCGAAGGTGCGCTCGAAATCCACCAGCGTGCCACAGACCATGTCGTCGGCCACGGTGACGGCAGCCTGGGTGTCATGGCTGGAGAGCGTTGCCAGCGCAGCTTGCGGCAGGTCGGCGATGCGCTCGATCAGGCCCGGCGTCCGGGCATCGCTCAGCGCAAGATGCAGCCACAGCCAGCCGTCGCCTGCCATCAGCGAATCAACGGAGGAATCGGCGGCGATCCGCACGCACCGGCTTTCGCCGGGCAGGAAGCGGTAGGCCCAGACAAGGCCGGGTATTTCAGGGGAGACGAGGTTCATCGGCAGGGTCCCGGGAGAAGGCCAGCCTTCGCTCTATGGGGTTTTCATGACAGTTTTGTTACAGACCTTCGTCCCGGCCTGTATGGATTCCTCGATGACGGGAACGATCATCAATTGACGTTTACGTAAAAATCAATATTTTTCGGAGGAACACATAGGCGCTTGCTGGACGGTGGGCCGGCGATGCTGTCATGTTAAGACGGGAGGAATATTCAATGTACAAGGCACCGGTGGAAGACATCCTGTTCACGCTGAAACATGTGGCGGGCATGGAAGCCTCTCTTGAGGAAGGCAGTTTCGGTGATCTGAGCGCCGATCTGGTCGATGCGATCGTCGGCGAGGCCGGCCGTTTCGCCATCGAGGCCGTCGCGCCGCTGGCCGAGATCGGCGACAAGCAGGGCTCGCGGCTGGTCGATGGCGTGGTCAAGACCCCGGATGGCTGGGCGTGATCTCTATCGCGACTGGATCGGCGGCGGCTGGAACAGCGCTGACAGCGCCTGAAGAATTCGGCGGCCAGGCCCTGCCGCATATGCTGCATGTTGCGGCGCTGGAAATGTGGAATGCCGGCTCCATGGCCTTCGCGCTCGGCCCGACGCTGACCATGGGCGCGGTCGAGGCGCTGGAAAAGCACGGCTCCGACGCGCTGAAGGCAGATTTCCTCGCAAAGATGATCTCCGGCGAATGGACCGGAACCATGAACCTGACCGAGCCGCATGCCGGCTCCGATCTCGGCGTGATGAAGACCCGCGCCGAACGGCGCGACGACGGCACCTACCGCATCTTCGGCCAGAAGATCTACATCACCTGGGGCGAACATGATTTCACCGACAACATCATCCATCTGGTGCTCGCCCGCCTGCCGGATGCGCCGGCCGGCACGCGCGGCATCTCGCTCTTCCTGGTGCCGAAATTCCTGGTCAATGCGGATGGTTCGCTCGGCGAGCGCAACGATCTCTTCTGCCATTCGCTCGAACACAAGCTCGGCATCCATGCCTCGCCGACCTGCACGATGATCTATGGCGACGGCACGCTTCGGCGCCGAAAAGGGCGCGATCGGCTACCTCATCGGCGAGGAAAACCGCGGTCTCGCCTGCATGTTCACGATGATGAACAATGCCCGCCTCGCCGTCGGCATGCAGGGTGTCGCCGATCGGCGAAGCCGCGACCCAGAAGGCGATCGCACTATGCCAGGGAGCGCACCCAGGGCAAGGCGCCGGGCTGGACCGGCGCCGGCATGAGCCCGATCATCGAGCATCCCGACATTGCCCGCACGCTTCTGACCATGAAGGCGCTGACGCAAGGCGCGCGCGCCATCGCCTATGCCTGCGCCCATGCCATCGACATGGCGCATACCACGCGAAGGCGACGCGGCCCGCCACTGGCAGGAGCGCGCCAGCCTGCTGACCCCGATCGCCAAGGCCTTCGCCACCGATGTCGGTGTCGATGTCGCCTCGCATGGGCATCCAGGTGCATGGCGGCATGGGCTTCATCGAGGAGACCGGGGCTGCCCGTCTTCTGCGCGACGCCCGCATCGCACCGATCTATGAAGGCACCAACGGCATTCAGGCGATCGACCTCGTCAGCCGCAAGCTGCCGCTTGTCCGGCGGTGCGCATGTGCGCGGCCTGATCGCCGAGACTGAAGGCAGGTCGCACAGGCGGTGCGCGCGCCTCCAATCTCGACGGGCTTTGGCATGACGGCCGACCGGCTGGACGCTGCCCTTGCCGATCTGGAGGCAACCACCGAATGGCTGCTTCAGGCGCTGGGCGAGGGCCGGATCGCGGAGGCGCTGGCCGGCGCCACCGCCCTACCTCAGCGCTTTTCGGGCTGGCCCTGACGCGGCGTCTATCTCGCCAAGGGCGGGCTTGCCGATGGCGGCGATGACCGGCAGCACGGTGCGCATCGCGCTCTGCCGCTTTGCTGCCGAAAACCTGGTTGTCCGAAACAGCGACGCTCAAGGACCGGGTGATCAATGGTGCGGCCAGCCTGGCTGCCGCCCGTATCGCACTGAACTGCATTGCGCTGGATTGAAGGACGACCCGATGACCGACCATATTCGATCGAACGTCCGGAGAGCCATCCGGGCGTGCTGGTGATCCGCTTCAACCGCCCGGAAAAGAAGAACGCCATCACCAAGCGCGATGTATGCCAGCATGACCAATGCGCTGACCGTCGCCGCCGATGACCCGGCGATCCGCGTGACAGCTTTTCTCGGACACCGATGGCTGCTTTTCTGCCGGCAACGACATGGCGGATTTCATGGCCTTTGCCATGGGGGGAACCATGGGGCAGGAGGTCATCGAGTTTCTCAGGGCCCTGGCGGCGGCACCAAAGCCGGTCGTATCGGGTGTCGACGGCCTGGCGATCGGCATCGGCACCACCATTCACCTGCATTGCGACCTGACGCTCGCTTCCGCCCGTTCCGTGTTCAAGACGCCCTTTGTCGATCTGGCACTGGTGCCCGAGGCGGCTTCCAGCCTGCTCGTGCCGCGTCTGATGGGCCATCAGCGGGCTTTCGCGCTGCTGGCCGCCGGTGAGCCGTTTTCCGCGGCGCAGGCGCAGGAGGCCGGCCTGATCTGGAAAATCGTCGGCCAGGATGCCGTCGAGGACGAAACCCTGTCGCTTGCCGCCAGTCTTGCAAGGAAACCGCCGGAAGCGTTGCGCATCGCCCGCAACCTCATCCGCGGCGATCGCTCGGACGTGATGGCCCGGATAGACGAGGAGGCGGGGCACTTCGCCAGCCAGTTGAAGAGCGCGGAGGCCCGCGCCGCATTCGAAGCCTTCATGCGGCGATAAGGCCGGTCGGCCTAGAGAAGGGGCCTTCCGGAAAGGGCAAGGCCGAGCGTCGCCAATGACAAGAGTGCTGTAAGGATGGCGACGGCATGCACCAGCGTCATCGCCTTTTCCGCTGTCATGCGGCGAGCGGCGATCCAGCCTGCAACGGGCAGGATCTGCAGCGCATGCAGCCCGAAGAAATGGCTGATCCGCAAATCGCCGACCTCACGCGACCAGCCGAGCAGCGGAACCGCATTGGCAGGGTCGGCGGCTATGCCGACCAGATGGCTGTTGTTTGCGCCCAGTGCCGCCCCGGTGATCATGCCCAGGCTGCCCGAGAGGACGAGACCGAGCCCGATGGCGCGGCGCATGACCGGATTGCCATCAAAAGGTGCGCGCAGCACGGAGACACCTGCAATGAACGTCGTCGTGACGAGAATGACCGCGCCGATGCCCATCAACTGGAACATCAGTTGCGTGTAGGGTGTCGAGACATTGTAGTGCGAGCCTTGTCCCAGCGCTGCCTGGCTTGCCATGTAGAAGAGCTCGAAGAAGCTCATGACCAGCAGCAGGCGGATCAGCAGTCCTCCGGTCCAGCCATCGCGCAGGGCCGGTGACAGCCAGCGCCAGAAGACCGCTATGCTGGCCAGGTGAAGGCCAAGCGAGACTGAAAACTTCCACGGCTTCAGCCAGACGGGCACACCATAGACAAGACGCATGTCGCTGTAGATCAGCAGTGCCAGCGGCAGGCTGAGCAGAAAGAGGAATATGGCGGCGCCCATCAGGTTGCGCTCCGCCGTCAACGGCAGGAACCGGATCGTCGTTAACCGCTGAAAGGCAGGCAGGGGCTGCGGCATTGCCTCAGACATGACGGATCTCCGATGGGCCGGTGGGTGTGTAGGTTCTGATGCCAGTCGACCGGAACAGCGGCAGCAGCGCGAAATAGGCAAGAAAACCGGCCGGTCCGAACAGGAAGGTGGCCCCGAGAACCGGCAGCATGACGAGCCGCGGCATGCCTTCGCGTGCGCCGCGCTCTGCGAGCCAGGTGCCGACGAAGAGATCGAAGGCCAGATAGTGGATCCAGCCGGCCAGCAGGATTTCTCGGCTCTTAAACAGCGCGGCGACCTCCGACAGACTGTCATAGCCTCCATTGGCATCCATGAAGAAGCCGGCGATGAGCGCCGTGTAAAGTCCGGCGAAGACAAAGGGAATGAGAAGCCGCGCGATGACGTCACGCAGGACATTCAGCCGTCCCGTCAGGACGGAAACCGACAGACAGACCCAGCCGGCAAGCGCCAGCGTCGAGCTGAGGGAAAACAGCATGTCGGTGTTCATTCGCCTGCTTTCGTCCTGTTCGATCGAAGGCCAAACATAGATCGATATTTCCTGTTTGGAACTTGACAGTTTTTGCATGGACTGCATGCGTACATGCATGGAAAAGAACCGCCGCCTGACTGACACTTTCGATCTCGCCGCCATCGATTGGGCCCTGATCCGGTCGTTCGCCGCGGTGGTGCGCACCGGTAACCTGACGCGGGCCGCAAAATTGCTGAAGACGACCCAGCCCACGGTTGGACGACACATCCGCAAGCTCGAGGAATTGACCGGCGAAGTCTTGTTTGACCGGATCCCCGGAGGGTTTCGGCCGACCGAACGCGCCACCGAGCTTTTCGAGAAAGCTGAAACGCTTGACGATGCCGTGGTTGCCTTCAGCCGCTCGCTGCGCGGCGAAAGCCCGGGCCTTGCCGGGCCGGTGCGGATAACGACAAGTCACCTGTTCGGTGTCGAGGTGCTGCCGGCCATACTGTGCGACCTGCTGCATCACCATCCGCGACTGGAAATCGAATTGTCGGTGCGTGACGACGTCGCCAACCTGCTCCGGCGCGAGGCCGATATCGCCGTCCGGTTCTTCCGTCCGACGCAGGACGATCTGATTGCCGTGCAGATCGGCTCGACCAAGATGGGCCTTTTTGCAAGTCATGCCTATTTCGAGCGCACCGGTCTTGCGGTTCCGCAAACGCCGCAGGACGTAAAGGGCCATCTGATCATCGGCGAGGAGCAGGCCCGGCGGGCGATTGCTTTTGGCGTCGAGCATTCCGTCCCGCTCGGCAGGGGCGACGTCCGCTTCCGGTCGGCCTCCATGCCCTGCCAGCTCGCGGCCGTGCGTTCCGGCCTCGGCATCGGGCCGGCGCTGGTCAAGGTCGGCGAACGGGACCAGTCCCTCATTCGGGTTTTCCCGGACATCGCCGTTGCTGCGTTTCCGGTCTGGATCGTCGCCCATGACGATCTCAACCGCAGTCCGCGCATGCGGGCGGTCTTCGATCACCTGGTTTCGGCGCTGCGTGATTTTCTCGATTGATTGTTCGCAGGTGCGGAACGGTCTGGGAACTGCGGCGTTTTCGACTTGCCGCAAGCCCGTCGCGCCCCATATGCTGATGTCAGTGTGGAGGGTTTCGGCGTTTTTGGGGGTAAGCGCCACCATGTGAAAGATGCGATCCAGCCATGCGTTCAAGATTTCAAACTGCCCTTTTCCGGCCTCATGAAACAGCATCGGCGCTGGGAGCGCACGATCCTCAAGGCGGCCAAGATGTCGCGGACCGTGCTGGCGACAACGGCAGCGATGCAGAAGACACGGACGCCCGCCCGGGCGAAAACCGCGACGCGGCTGGAAGAGGTGGTATCCTTCGGCACCAATCCCGGCCGCCTGCGCATGCTGCGCTATGTGCCGCCATCCCTGCCGAAAAAGGCGCCGCTCGTCGTTGTCCTGCATGGCTGCCGGCAGACCGCCGAGGATTACGATACCGGCAGCGGCTGGTCGACGCTGGCGCGTGAGCGCGGCTTTGCCGTCGTCTATGCGGAGCAGACCACCAGCAATAACGGCAATCGCTGCTTCAACTGGTTTCGTCCGAGCAGCGTCACGCGTGACCGCGGCGAGGTCGTCTCGATCCGGCAGATGATCGCCAAGATGGCCAGCCTGCACGGCATCAACCGGAAGCGGGTCTATGTGACGGGTCTTTCAGCCGGTGGTGCGATGACGGCAGCGATGCTCGCCACCTATCCGGACGTGTTTGCCGGCGGCGGTATCATTGCCGGACTGCCTTTCGGTGCCGCCCGCGATGTCCGCCGGGCCCTGGACGCCATGCGCAGCGCACCGGAACGATCCCCGGACGAATGGGGCGATCTGGTCAGGACGGCAGCGCCCCCCACCAAGTCCTGGCCGCGTGTATCGATCTGGCACGGCACGAAGGACGCGACGGTCTCGATATCCAACGCTCATGCCTCGCTCGCCCAATGGCTTCACCTGCACGGGCTCGACGCATCAGCCTATACCCAGAGCGTCGTTGATGGTCACGCAAAACGCACCTGGCGCGACGCGGCCGGTGAAATCGCGGTCGAGTTCTACGTAATCGAAGGCATGGGCCACGGCACGCCGATCAAGCCGCGTCCTGTCTCGCGGCCGAAAGCGGATATGCCCGGACCGTTCATGCTCGATGCGGGGATTTCGTCCTCCATGCATCTTGCAACCGCCTGGGGTTTGAAAAAGCCGGATCTTTTGTCCGTGATTAAAGCCAGAACGTAGGATCAGTCTCTGCAATCATATTTCATGACCGGTGGCATGATGCTGGCCGCATCTTCTCCCTCGGCCATACGGCGCTTCTTCCGCATACCGTCGTTTCCTTCACGGTGACGTGCATTTGAACTCTGGAACCAAGCGGCGGGCCGGCCGTTTGCAAAGGCTTCCAACGTTCAAAGGGAAAACCATATGCCGAAGATCAAGTCTCGCGACGGAACGGAACTCTATGTAAAGGACTGGGGCTCCGGCCGCCCTGTCATCCTCATGCACGGCTGGCCCCTGTCAGCCGACAGCTGGGACGATCAGGCGATGGCCATCGCCGATGCCGGCATGCGCGCCATTGCCTATGACCGCCGCGGTTTCGGCCGTTCGGATCAGCCCTGGACGGGCTATGATTACGACACGCTGGCCGACGATCTGGCGGATGTCATTGCTGCCACCGGAGCCTCGGATGCAACGCTGGCCGGGTTCTCGATGGGTGGCGGCGAGGTGGCGCGCTATATGTCGCGGCATGGCGGCGCAAACGTCCGTCAGACTGCCCTGATCTCCTCCGTCGTTCCGTTCATGCTGAAGACGACAGACAATCCCGAGGGTACGCCCCAGTCGACATTCGACGAGATGACCAAGGGCATGAAGGAGGATCGTGCGCATTTCTTCGCCGGCTTCTTCAAGGATTTCTACGGCGAAGGCTTCTTCGAGAAGCCGGTCAGTTCGCAAGTGCTGGACTGGTCCGTGAACCAGTCGATGCTCGCCGGCCTGAAGCCGACGCTTGCCTGCGCCGAAGCCTTTGCGACAACGGATTTCCGGGGTGATCTGCAGGCCTTCACCGTTCCGACGCTGATCATTCACGGCACCGCCGACAAGACGGTTCCGATCGATGCGGCCGGACGGGCGGCTGCGGCCGGAATCCCGCAATCGAAATTGATCGAGTATGACGGCGCTCCGCACGGTCTGTTCGCAACCCACAAGGCGCGCTTTACCCGCGATCTTCTGGAGTTCCTTCTGGGATAACCATGGCAGGAGCCGCCCGCAAGGGCGGCTCTCGCTTCGCCGGTCTCACTTCTCCAGCGTCGCCACCACCTCGACATGGCTTGACCACAAGAACTGGTCGATCGGCGTAACCGATGTGATGCGATAGCCGACGTCAACGAGGATGCGCAGGTCGCGCACCAGCGTTACCGGATTGCAGGAGACGGCGACGATCTTTTTGACGCCGGAGCGGGCGAGTTCCTTGACCTGCGCTTCCGCACCGGCGCGCGGCGGGTCGAAAACAACGGCGTCGAAGACCTTCAGTTCCGAAGCCATCAGCGGGCGGCGAAACAGATCGCGTTTCTCGATCGTGACCGGTTTCAGTCCCTGCGTGTTGCGGGCCGCGTGGTCCAGCGCCTTCAGCGCCTTGTCCTCGCCTTCGACGGCATGCACGCGCGCCGTACGGGCTATCCTGAGTGCAAACGTGCCCGAGCCGGAAAACAGGTCTGCAACGCGCTTTGCCTTGCCGATATGGGCGATGACCAGGGCGGCCATGGCATCCTCGGCCGGCTTCGTCGCCTGGGTAAAACCACCGGCGGGCGGCGAGACCGAAATACCGCCAAAATCGATGACCGGCTTGTGCGGCTCGATCAGGATCTCGCCGTTCAGCGAAACGCGGGCAATGCCCTGCTGCGTCAGGATGGTCTCGATGGCCATGCGCCGCTGACGATCCGGCAGCGCCTTGATGCCGTCGACGGAAATATCGAGGCCCGACAGGGTTTCCAGAACCGTCATGCGGAACGGTTCGGCACCGACGGCCAGCGCCGCGGCGATCGTCCTGAGGGTGGCAAGCTGCGAAACAATGCCGGGACTTGCGATGGGACATTCGACGATGGAAACGATGTTGTGTGTTTCCGGCTGGTTATAGCCCAAAAGCAGCGATTTTTCCGTTCGCCGCGCCGTGAACACCGTGCGCCGCCGCTCGCCTGGCTGCGCCGTTATCAGCGGGGCGACCTCGGCGGTCAATGCCTTGGATTTCAGGGCGTCAAGGACCAGCTGCCGCTTGAAGGCCTGGTAGAACCCGTCGCTTGCATGCTGCAGGCTGCAGCCGCCGCAGGTGCCGTTCTCGCCTTCCGGTCCGAAATGCCGGCATTTCGGCGCAACGCGCTCGGGCGAGAGGTCGGTGAGCGACATCACCGTGCCCTTGTCCTTGTTGACGGCAAGGGCAGCGGTTTCGCCCGGCAGCGTGAAGGGCACATAGACCGGGCCGAAGGGGCCGCGCGCTATGCCGTCGCCGGAAAGGCCGATCTTCTCGATCGTCAGCGTTTCCAGGCTCATGCTTCGTCCGCCGCGTCTTCGTCCATCTGGTCATCGTCCATCTGGTCATCGTCCAGCGGCTTGCGCCCGGCCAGCAGATATTCCTCGTTGCCATCACCGCCGGCAATCGGCGAGGCGATGAGGCCAAGGCTTTCCCAGCCCATATCCTCGATCAGCCAGCGTTCCAGTTCCGCGGCAACGGCGGGCGCCGTCGTCGGGTCCTTGAGCAGGCCGGCCTTGCTGATCGCTTCGCGTCCGGCCTCGAATTGCGGCTTGACCAGCAGCAGGCAGTGCGCGCCCGGTTCGGCAAGATCAAGCGCCGGTGGCAGGGCGAGTTTCAGCGAAATGAAGGAGACGTCTGAGACGATGAAGGTGATCGCGCGGCCGTCGAGATGGTCCTCGTCCAGCGCCCGCGCATTCAGCCCCTCGATATTGGTGACGCGCTCGTCGGCATCGAGCCGCGGGTGGAACTGGCCATGACCGACATCGATGGAGATGACATGGGCGGCACCCGCATGCAGCAGGATCTCGGTGAAGCCGCCGGTCGAGGCGCCGATATCGAGACAGTCCTGTCCGTCCGGAGAAAGGCCGAAATGTTCGAGCCCCGCCTTCAGCTTCAGCGCGGCGCGCGAGACATAGGCCTGGACCGGATCGTCGATGGTGATCGTGACATCTTCCGGGAAAGTCGAGGATGGCTTGATCACGACGCGGTCGTTGACCTTGACGGTGCCACGCTGGATCGCATCGCGGGCCCGCGAGCGGCTGGCAACGAGACCAAGGTTCAGGAGAAGCTGGTCGAGGCGGATACTTGTTTTAGGTTCGTTTGACATGGGTTCTCATGGCCGTTCAGGGCGTCCATGGCAAGATGTTTGCAGCATCAAAGCCGAATATTGCAGCCTTTCGGCAGGCTGGCGGCGCAATTTTGAAGGACAGTGGCAAATTTTACAAACACTGGCACGCCGGCCCCTTGGCTGGCGGCAGGCTGGTGGAGCACGCAATTTCCGGATGCGGCGATTGAAATTCGTGATTTTTATGCGCTGTAGAGTGACAAGTGATCGAGAGGGGATTTGTATTTCAGCAATTTTTAACGTTGGGTGCGTATGTTTTGGAAATTCTTTTCAAGAATTTCGCCGGCATGATGCCCGGTGATTATCGCCCGGTCTGACATGATGACTTTTCCGGTCCAAATGAAACGGGAGCGCTCTGCTCCTTCTATAACGCCGGAGTTATCGATGCGTCGCCCGAAGATCAAGACAGCCCTGATCGGTACATTTTCGATTATCGCCCTCGTCGTTGCTGCCCTTTCCTGGTTCTCCGTCAGCGGTATGCAGACCTTGCATGCCAATACCGACGAACTGGCCGAGAAATGGCTGCCAAGTGTCTCGGCCGCGCACAAAATGGATGCATCGCTCCTTTGGGAGCGCCTTGCCTATGCAAAGCACATTCTTTCCGTCAACAAGGAGCAGATGGCAGAAGCGAGCAAGGTTGTTGCCGACCAGGCTGCTGCCACGGACGTTACGCTGGCCGAATATGAAAAGCTCGTTTCCGACGACGGCCAGCGTGCACTGATCGCCTCTCTCCGCGAAGGTTTTGTCGTCTATCGCAAGCTCGGTGCCGAAATGCTCGAACTGTCCGGCGACAACGACAAGGAATTCGCGAAGGTTCTCTTCGATGGCGAGATGCGCGTCGCAGCCACCACGATCAACGATGCCATCGACAAACTGATTGCCCTCAACGTCGCCGGCTCGCAAGCCGCGCAGACGGTCAGTACGGATGTCTACAACTTTGTTCTGCTGCAGGTCGTCATTGTCATCGGCGTTACGGCCCTCGTGCTTGTCGCCGCCGTGTCCTTCGCTGTCGGCGGCGTCGCACGGCCGATCCAGGGGATCACCAACTCGATGACGGATCTGGCGGCAGGTGACGTTGATACGGCCGTGCCCTATGCCGGTCGCCGTGACGAAATCGGCGAGATGGCCGGTGCGGTTGAAGTCTTCCGGCAAGCAGCGCTTGAAAATCGTCGTCTCGAAGCCGATGGAAAAGAGCAGCGCGCCCGCGCGAAAGCCGAAAAAATCCGCGTCGCCGAAGAAGCCGAAGCGGCTGCCCAGGAACGTCTCCTTCAGGCGACTTCGGGCCTGGCATCCGGCCTGAAGCGGCTTGCCGCCGGTGATCTGTCGTTCCAGTTGAACGAGCCGTTCGCGCCGGATTTCGAGGCCCTGCGCCACGACCTCAACGCTGCCGTCTCGCAGCTCGGCGAGACTTTGTCGGCCGTCACGCATTCGGCGGGCTCGATCGACAACGGCACCCGCGAAATCAGCACCAGTGCCGACGACCTGTCGAAGCGCACCGAGCAGCAGGCAGCCTCTCTGGAGGAAACCGCGGCGGCGCTCGACCAGATCACCGTCAATGTGTCGAATTCCTCCAAGCGCGCCGAAGAGGCTCGCACCGTGGCGATCCAGGCCAATACAAGTGCCGCCCGGTCCGGGACCGTGGTTGCCAATGCGGTCGATGCCATGGAGAAGATCGAGCAATCGTCCAGCCAGATCTCCAGCATTATCGGCGTCATCGACGAGATCGCCTTCCAGACCAACCTGCTGGCGCTGAACGCCGGTGTCGAGGCCGCGCGTGCAGGCGATGCCGGCAAGGGCTTTGCCGTCGTGGCCCAGGAAGTCCGCGAACTGGCGCAGCGCTCTGCCAAGGCTGCCAAGGAGATCAAGGATCTGATCCGCAACTCCAGCGCCGAGGTCGAAGGCGGGGTCAAGCTGGTACGCGAAACCGGTGATGCGCTGAAGACGATCGAGCAATACGTCATCACCATCAACCAGCACATGGATGCGATCGCCACCTCATCGCGCGAGCAGTCGGTCGGTCTGGCCGAGGTCAACACGGCCGTCAACCAGATGGATCAGGTCACCCAGCAGAATGCCGCCATGGTCGAGGAAACCAATGCCGCAAGCGCGACGCTCGCCATGGAATCCAACCGCTTGCGCGAATTGATCTCGCAGTTCCAGCTTGGCAGCGCTTCGCAAAACGCCGGCTACCGACGGGCTGCCTGACCAAAGTTCTCTTTATCGTAGAAGGTCTTACAGGTCCTCGGGGTAACCCGGGGACTTTTTCGTTCAAGGTGTCAGAGATCCGTAAAACGGTTCAGGCGCGCTTTGAAAAATGCTTTCCTACACCGCGGCGCCGACGTCGATCTGTTTCTGGCCCAGCGCCTTGAACACCGTCGCGACGATGCCGGCGCGGTCGAGACCGGCCTTGGCATACATGACCTCGGGCTTGGCCTGTTCCATCCAGATATCAGGCAGAACCAGCGGACGAACCTTCAGCCCGTTGTCGAGCAGGCCTTCCTTGGCAAGAAACTGCAGCACATGGCTGCCGAAGCCGCCGACGGCGCCTTCCTCGATGGTGACCAGCACCTCATGGTCGCGGGCCAGCCGGCGGATCAGATCCTGATCGAGCGGCTTGGCAAAGCGGGCATCGGCAACCGTGGTCGAAAGGCCGGCCGCGTCGAGATCTTCCGCCGCCAGCAGGCAATCGGCAAGCCGCGTGCCGAAGGACAGCAGCGCCACCTTGGTGCCCTGCTTCATCATCCGGCCCTTGCCGATTTCGAGAATTTCGCCGCGCTCCGGCATGTCGACGCCGACGCCTTCGCCGCGCGGATAGCGGAAGGAGATCGGGCCGTCATCATAGGCAGCGGCGGTGCGCACCATATGCTTCAGCTCCGCCTCGTCGGCTGCAGCCATGACCACGAAGCCGGGCAGGGTGGCGAGATAGGTCGTGTCGAAGGAGCCGGCATGGGTCGGCCCGTCGGCGCCGACGAAACCGGCCCGGTCGATCGGGAAGCGCACCGGCAGTCCCTGGATCGCCACGTCATGCACCACCTGGTCGTAGCCGCGCTGCAGGAAGGTCGAATAGAGCGCGCAGAACGGCTTGTAGCCTTCGGAGGCAAGCCCGGCGGCAAAGGTCACCGCATGCTGCTCGGCAATGCCGACGTCGAAACAGCGCGATCGGGATGGGCTCGGCGAAAACTTGTCGAGCCCGGTGCCAGCCGGCATGGCGGCGGTGACGCCGACGATCTTGTCGTCGAAGCCGGCTTCCTGCACCAGCGCCTCGGCAAACACCGAGGTATAGGCGGGCGCATTCGGCTTGGCTTTCGCCTGCGCGCCGGTGATCACGTCGAACTTGTTGACGCCGTGATACTTGTCGGCGGCGGCTTCCGCCGGCGCATAGCCCTTGCCCTTCTGCGTGACGACATGGATCAGCACCGGGCCCTCTGGCATTGTCGCGCACATTGCGCAGCACCGGCAGCAGATGCTCGAAGGAATGGCCGTCGATCGGGCCGATATGGTAGAAGCCCAGTCTCCTCGAACAGCGTGCCGCCGGTGACATAGCCGCGCGCATGCTCGACGGCGCGGGTGATCGCCCGGTCGACCGTCTTGCCGAGATAGGCCGTCAGCTTCTTGCCGAGTTCGCGGAAGCCCATATAGGTGCGGCCCGAGGCGAGGCGCGCCAGATAGGCGCTCATCGCCCCGGTCGGCGGCGCAATCGACATGTCGTTGTCGTTGAGGATGACGATCAGCCGCGCATCGAGCGCGCCGGCATTGTTCAGCGCCTCATAGGCCATGCCGGCCGACATCGCGCCGTCGCCGATGACGGCGATGACGTTGCGGTTCGCGCCCGAAAGATCGGCGGCCACCGCCATGCCGAGGCCGGCGGAAATCGACGTCGAGGAATGGGCCGCGCCAAAGGGATCATATTCGCTTTCGGCCCGCCGGGTGAAGCCGGAAAGACCGTCTTCCTGGCGCAGCGTGCGAATGCGGTCGCGCCGGCCGGTGAGGATCTTGTGCGGATAGCACTGGTGGCCGACATCGAAGATCAGCCGGTCATTCGGCGTGTTGAAGACCTTGTGGATCGCGATCGTCAGTTCGACGACGCCAAGCCCGGCACCCAGATGCCCGCCGGTGCGCGATACGGCATCGATCATTTCAGAAGCGCAGTTCGGTTGCCAGTTGCGGCAGATCCTTGTCGTCGATCTTTTTCAGATCGTCAGGAAAAACCACCTGATCAAGGAGAGGGGTCGCCGGCATCGGATGGACTGGCAGTTGTGTCACGCTAAGAGGCCTCACGATCGCGCCGTCAGCCAATCGGGCGCGATTTCAGAAAGTTATGTCCGCAGGTCGGCTTCTAGACGCATTCCGTGCGGAGTGCAAAGCCGGTTTTTCGCGGCGCGAACAAAGAGTTTAACGAATATTACCGCTCCGGCAAAGGGATAAACTCGTCTTCGTCGCCGGGCACGATGTCGAATCGGCCGGTGCGCCACTCTTCCTTGGCCTGTTCGATCCGCTCCTTGGAAGAGGAAACGAAATTCCACCAGACATGCCGCGCGGAACCCATGGGCGCCCCGCCGAACAGCATGATGTGACAGCCCTGCGGCCCGGCCGTCACGGTGATCTCGTCGCCGGGGCGGAAAACCAGCAACTGGTTGCTGGCGAAATGGTCGCCGGCAATGATCGACCTCGCCTTCGAGAATGTAGAGCGCGCGCTCCTCCCATTGCGCTGCGAACGGGAACGCGCTTTTGCCCGCCTCGATCGTCAGGTCCACATAAATCGTGTCGGAAAACACCTTGACCGGCGAGGCCATGCCCTCGAAGGAGCCGATCACCACGCGCCCGTGAAGCGCCCTTGTCGGAAAAGGCCGGCAGATCGCGTCTTTGCGGTGTGGGCGAAGGTCGGATCGATCTCTTCCTGCGCATCGGGCAGCGCCAGCCAGGTCTGCAGGCCGGAAATCGACTGCGGCTTGCCGCGCAGGTTTTCCGGCGTGCGCTCCGAATGCACGATGCCGCGCCCGGCTGTCATCAGGTTGAGGTCGCCGGGCGCGATCACCATTTCGGTGCCGAGGCTGTCGCGATGCTTGATCTCGCCGTCGAACAGATAGGTGACGGTCGAAAGCCCGATATGCGGATGCGGCCGCACGTCGAGCGCCTCGCCGGCCTTCAGGAGCGCAGGCCCCATGCGGTCGAAAAAGATGAACGGCCCGACCAGCCGGCGCTTGGCCGTCGGCAGCGCCCGGCGCACCAGCAGATTGCCGATGTCGCTGGTGCGCGGAATGATCAGATGCTCGATCGCATCGCAGGCCGGCGCATCACCGGCAATGGGATCGTTTCCGGGGAAGAAGGACATAGAGGAAACCTATTTTTCGTCGGGCAGCTGTGGGATAAGGTTCTGAATATCGACCAACAGTGGCGGTAGGTGCTTAGACACAATCGCCCATATCGTCTGCATCTTGAATGTTATCATATTCGTGGCGCAAGATATTGCCGATACTTCGCATAGGTTTCCAGTCATGATCTGGAAGCAGATCCTCAGCCGTCGATCCTAACTTGACCGCTGCTTCCGATATCCGCGACAAACAACGTGCCACGCCATCGCGAACAAGTTGGCTGTCGTCGTAAACGCTGGATTTGAACTCATCGGTATATGTGCCGATCAGGTTGATATTATCGACAATATCCTGGAGACGTGTTTTGGGTCTTTTAGAAGGCAACGACCCGGTCTCGCTCTACATTTTGACGAAAGCGTTCCTTGCGAAGAGGCTCGGAAACGATGTCGACGCTTTTACCGGTGATGTCCTCCAGTCGATCCTTCAGATCCATCAAGGCCCCGATATATCCAAGTCCCGACTGCATGATGGCGTCCTCCAGCTTCACCACCACATCGATATCCGAAATCTGCCGTCGCCTCATCGCGCGCGACGGAACCGAACAGGGACAGGTGCTCGACACCGTATGCCTCAAGTTCGGCCCTGTGTTGCAGCAGTCTGGCGATGATCTCTTCCTTGGTCATAGGAAGATTTTACACCGCTTTCATGACGCCGTCGAGATTGCGCCCCTGCCTTAACCCGCCACCTTCTCCGTTCGCCGCATGATGCCGAGCGTCGCCAGCCACAGAACCACGCCGAGGCCGATCAGGCAGGCGGCGATGAAATACTGCACCGGCTCGCGGCCTGTCCATGGCCCGGCAAGAAAGGCGCAGGTGATTGCGCCCAGAACGGGAACGATGGTCGGCGTGCGGAAGTGCTTGTGCTCGACCGTATCCTTGCGCAGCACCAGCACGGCCACATTGACGACGGCGAAGACGCAGAGCAGCAGGAGCGCCGTCGTGCCGCCGAGTTCCGGCACGCCGCCGGCAAGGGTGATCAGCGCAATCGCCAGCACCGTGGTGAAGAGGATCGCGATATAGGGCGTCTGCCGGCTGCTGTGCACCTTGCCCAGGATCGCCGGGATCACGCCCTCGCGGCCCATGCCGTAGAGCAGCCGGCTGGCCATCATCATGTTGATGAGCGCGGAATTGGCAACGGCGAGCATGGTGATCAGGCCAAAAATGCTGATGGGAAAGCCGGGTGCGCCCGCCTGCACCACTTTCAGAAGTGGCGTTTCGCCTTCGCCAAGGTCTTCCGCCGATACAAGCGTGATCGCCGAAATCGAAACGAGCATGTAGATCGCGCCTGTGATCAGCAGTCCGCCGAGAAGCACCTTGGGGAAGATCTTGCTGGGCTGCTTGCACTCCTCCGCCATGTTGACGGAGTCCTCGAAGCCGACCATGGCGAAGAAGGCGAGCGTCGTTGCCGCAATCACCGGCCAGAACACGCCGCTGCTGCCCTCCGGCGGCACGAAGGTCCAGATCCGCGAGACATCGCCCTGGCCGTTGCCGATGGCCCAGATGCCGATGGCGATGATCAGCAGAAGACCGCTGAGTTCGATGACGGTCAGCACCACGTTGAGCTTGACGCTCTCGCCCACCCCGCGAAAATTGATCGCCGCAACCAGCGCGATGAACAGCACCGCCACCCCGATGACACCGGCTTCGCCCATGTCGATCCCGAGACCGCCGGAAAAATTCGCGGCAAAGGCGCGCGACGCGGTCGCTGCCGACGTGATGCCTGATGACATGACGGCAAAGGCGACGATGAAGGTGAGGAAATGAACGCCGAAGGCCTTGTGCGTATAGAGCGCGGCTCCGGCCGCCTGCGGATACTTCGTCACCAGTTCGAGATAGCTGAAGGCTGTCAGAAGGGCGACGCCGAAAGCCACGAGAAAGGGCAGCCAGACCACGCCGCCGACCTCTGCCGCGACCTGGCCCGTCAGCGCATAGATGCCGGTGCCCAGAATGTCGCCGATAATGAACAGAAGCAGCAGCCCCGGTCCCATCACCCGTTTCAGCTCAGGTTGTTTACCCGAAGTCCCTGGTTCCGTCGTCGCCATCTGTCTCTCCCTTCGCATGCCGATCTTGACCGGCACGGCTGCTCACCTGAGGGGAACTAGCCTTTTGAAATGCAAAGTGAAGTAGGCTTTTGCAGAGAGGGGGTATTTTCCTTGAGAGACCCTCAAGCCCCGTCGAGCGGCTCGACGCCGACGGGCTTGCCGGCGCGGTCGAGGCGGATCTTCTCGATGCGGTTTTCGGCGGCGTTGAGCAGTGCTTCGCAATGCTTCTTCAGCGCCTCGCCGCGCTCGTAGATCTCGATCGACTTGTCGAGCGCGACATCGCCGCGCTCCAGCGCCGAAACGATGGCTTCGAGTTCCTCGACGGCCTTTTCGAAGGAGAGGGTGGCGACATCGGTTTGCGGTGCGGTGGTCATGGTTAGCCTCTCATCAGACGCAGGATGTGCATGGCGGCCGACTCGGCCAGTCCCTGGAGGTCATAGCCGCCCTCAAGCAGGCTGACGACCCGGTTTGCAGCAGTTTTGTCGGCCAGTTCCATCAGGCGGGCGGTCGCCCAGTCGAAGTCCTCGGCGACAAGGTTGATCTGCGCCAGCGGATCGCGGTGATGTGCGTCGAAACCCGCCGAGATCAGGATGAAATCCGGTTTGAAATCCGAGACTGCCGACAGGACGCGCGACTTGAAGGCCTCGCGGAAGTGGTCGCTGCCGGTGTCGGGCGAGAGCGGCGCATTGACGATGTTGCCGGCACCCGTCTCATGCTTGGCGCCCGTGCCGGGATAGAGCGGCATCTGGTGCGTCGAGCAGAACAGCACCGACGGATCGTCCCAGAAGATATCCTGCGTGCCGTTGCCGTGATGCACGTCCCAGTCGATGATGGCGACGCGCTCGGCGCCGTGCTTCTGCTGCGCATGGCGCGCGGCAATCGCGATATTGTTGAAGAAGCAGAAGCCCATGGCCTTGTTCTTCTCGGCATGGTGGCCGGGCGGGCGCGAGGCGACGAAGGCATTGTCGGCCTTGCCGGAAAACACCGCGTCGACAGCCGCAACCGCCCCGCCGATCCCGGTCAGCGCCGCCTGCAGGCTGGCAGGGCTCGCATGGGTATCGGCCTCGAAGGAGTTGATGCCCTCTTCCGGAATGACCGACATCACGGTGCGCAAATGCTCCTCCGGATGGGCGAGCAGCACATAATCCTCGTTGGCCTGGGGCGCCTCAAGCCGCGTCAGCCGCTTAAAGTTCTCGTGTTCCAGCGCAAGATTGAGCGCCTTCAGCCGGTCCGGTCGCTCCGGATGTCCCTCGGGAACCTTGTGTTCCAGAAAGATCGGGTTTTCGTAAAGGATGGTTGTCATGGTCTGACCCTAGGAGTTCAGCGTTTCGAGGTCCATGGCATAGGTAGGCAGGTGAGCTGTTTTCAACAGGGCAGACATGCAAAACCCTCCCGTGTCGCCACGGGAGGGTTCGTCAGTCCAGTATCGCCAGTCAGGCGCGCTGCGGCAAAAGCGGGTAGCCGGCGAGAACCGCGCGGGCGGCAAGCGTTGCAATCGCAGCTTTCAACAGGTCGCCCGGGATGAAGGCCATCGACCCCGTGACGACGGCCATCAGCGGCGTGCCAGTCACGACGGAAACCCAGGGCATGCCGATGGCATAGAGCACGACAATGCCGCCGATGACGGAGGCGATGAAGAAGCCCGCAAACTGGCGCAACTCGTTCTGGCCGTCGCGGATGGTCCGCTCGGCAATCAGGCCGGTCACATAGGTGGCAATCGCCCAGCCGAAGACGAAGCCGCCGGTCGGGCCGACCAGCACCGAGAGACCACCGCGGCCACCGGCCAGAACCGGGAGACCGATGGCTACCATCAGGATCACCAGCACATAGGCAAGCGCGCCGCGCTTGGCGCCGATGATGCAGCCTGCCAGCATGACGCCCATGGATTGCGCCGTGATCGGCACGGGGATGAAGCCCAGCGTGACCGGCGGGATCAGGCCAAGCACAACGATGATGGCTGCAAAAAGGGCGATTAGCACGATGTCTCTGGTTGTCATCTGTCTTCCCATATTGATCGGAACGTCCATTTTATCGGGCACATTCAGTGGCGGCGAAATCCCCGCGCGTCAATGGCGAGCGCAATCATATCCGCATCTTTCAATGTCAGGATGATCAGCGGCCCGATGATCGTCATCGGCCTGAGCGGCAGCCCGCGCGCCTGATGCGCCTCGCGGATGGCCTGATAGCGGGCAAAGATTTCCGGCACGAAACGCAGCACGAGACCGAGCGCGAGGCTCACATCCGCCGCCCGTACAAGGCCGATGCGTTCCAGGGGTGTGAGCAGCACCGTGATCTCATCCATGAAGGCGTTGATGGTCGTCGTTGCCGTCACCGTGGCTGCAAACAGCACCAGCGTCATCAGTCGGACAACGACAACGAGAACCTCCAGCGGCGGCAGCAGGAAGAGATTGACGACACCCAGGAACAGGATGGTGAAAAACACGAAACCGATGCGCGCAAAGCCATCCCGCAGGCTCACCCCCGTCGTCGCGTAAAGCCCCGCCGTCAGCACAAGGGCCGGAACAAGCACCCGGAGCGACGGGACCGCAAACAGAACGAGGCTCAGCAATAGCAGGCTGGCGAGCTTCACCCGCACCGACAGCCGGTGAAAGACCGTATCACCCTCGATATAGAGGCTGGTCAGCACAGCGCCACCTCGTGGTAGCGGCGGATTGTCTCCTCCGGCCGGCCATCGGCGACGAGATGCCCCTCATGGAACAAGAGCACGCGCTCGAAATCCGCCAGCAGAGGCAGGTCGTGGCTGATGACCAGCGTCTGCTGTTCCAGCGAGGCGATGGTATCACACACCATCCTGCGGTTTTTCAGGTCCAGCTGGTTGGTCGGCTCGTCGAGGATGAGGATATCCGGTCCCGTCACCACGACGCTTGCCATCGCCACCAGTTGCGTCTCGCCGCCCGAAAGTTCGTGCACGCGGCGGCGGGCGAGGTGGGCAATGCCGAAACGGTCAAGCACAGCCTGCGTTCTGTCGTCGATCTCGGCTTTCGAAAGCCCGCGGTTCTTCAGCCCAAACGCGATGTCGTCGCCCGCAATCGGCAGGATCAGCTGGTTCTGCGGGTTCTGGAAAATGAAGCCTGCCTGTCCGAGAACAGCCTTGTGATCGCGCACCGTATCCAGCCCGTTGACGGTGACCGAGCCTGCGGTCGGCTTGACCAGCCCGTTGATCAGTCGCGCGAAGGTCGTCTTGCCGGAGCCGTTGAGACCGATGATGCCGATGCGCCGCTCGCTGAGCGTCAGCGTCAACGGATGCAGCGCAATCCGGCCGCCGAAGCTGACCGTGCAATTGGCAAAGCATATGTCCAATCCGTGATCTCCCGCACGCTATCGAGGCTCTATAGGATGGATTCCTGCGGAAAGGAAATGGCCGAAAACATCCGCTCTTGAACAAAAAGAGAACATCTGCATAGATTGGTCCATGTCGATTCTTGTTTCCAACCGCGATGCGCGTCTGATTTTCCTGAACAGGCAGGGGCTTGCGGCGTCGCCCAACCGCGCGCTGGGCAAGGACGGTTTGCTGACGTTGATCAATGATCTCGGTTTCGTGCAGGTCGACAGCATCCAGACCGTCGAGCGGGCCCATCATCAGATCCTGTTTTCCCGCAACCAGACCTATCGGCGCGAGCATCTGAGCACGCTTCTCGAAAAGGACGGCGCGCTCTTCGAGCACTGGACGCATGATGCCTCGGTGATCCCAAGCGCTTTTTTCCCCTATTGGAAACACAGGTTCGCTCGCCGCGAACTGGTCCTGCGCGAACGCTGGCGCAAATGGCACGGCGAGGGTTTCGATGCCGCCTTCGAGGAGACCTTGCAGCGCATTACCGAAAATGGCCCCGCCATGTCGCGCGATATCAAGGTCGCCGACCACAAGTCCGGCGGCTGGTGGAACTGGCATCCAAACAAGACCGCGCTTGAATATTACTGGCACACCGGCAAGCTGGCCATTGCCGGCCGCCGCAATTTCCAGAAGGTCTACGACCTGACGGAGCGCGTCATACCCGCCCATCACTATGCACCGGAGGTCAGCGAGGCGGACTTCATCGACTGGTGCTGCCGTCAGGCCTTGACGCGTCTCGGCTTTGCGACGCACGGCGAACTCGCCGCCTTTTTCGCGCTGATCTCGCCCGAGGAGGCAAAGGATTGGGTTTCTGACCATCGTGACGAACTCTGCGAAGTGCTGATAGCGCCCGCCGACGGCGGCAAGTCGCGCCAGAGCTTTGCCTTCGCCGGTTTTCCGGACAATCAGGGCGCGCTTTTGGAGCCGCCCGCCCGGATCCGCGTTCTCTCTCCCTTCGACCCGCTGATCCGCGACCGAAACCGCACCGAGCGCCTGTTCGGCTTCTTCTATCGCATCGAGGTCTTCGTGCCCGAACCCAAGCGCGAATACGGCTATTACGTCTTCCCGCTGCTCGAAGGCGACCGCCTTGTCGGCCGCATCGACATGAAGGCCGACCGCAAGGCCGGCACGCTCGACGTCAGGCGCCTCTGGTGGGAGCCCGGCGTGAAGGGCTCGGCTGGACGTATCGAACGGCTGGAGGCAGAACTTTCACGACTGGCCAGGTTCACCGGCGTGGATGAGGTGCGCTGGCTGGATGGCTGGCAGGGGTAACACCGGAATAGCCGGGTGCCCTGAACCCCAGCTGCCATGAACCCTTGCTGCCCTGAACCCCAGGTGCCATGAACCCTGGCGGGACACCGGCGCTGAAAACAGGCCGGTACCGCGCAGCGGGCCTTCAGCCGTGTCTTTGGACAATCTCCAGGACAATCGGGCGGCTTGCCAGTTCCTCGGCGTCCGCCACCCCGTTGCGGAACATATCCAGCAACTGGCTCGCGATCATTTGCGCCTCCATGCTGTTCGGAGCAATGTTAAGCTCCTTGCAGCGGGCTTCGATAGCATCACACAGTTTTCCGATATCCGCCGAATCGAGAAAATCAAACACGCTCTCACCCCCTGTGAAACCATAGCGGGTAGAATATGTACATTTTCCGGCGTCGCAATACGTAAGATCTGGGGATTTTTTTGTCCAGAAAGCCTGCCTTTCGGGTCACTTCCCGAGGGCATAACCGCTGCGGTTGATCCCATGCCGTTGCAGCTTGTCGTAGAAGGTCTTTCTGGGAATGCCCAGGGCCTCGATCGTGCCGCGCACGTCCCCGTCATGCGCCGCCAGCGCGTCGCGGATGATCTGCGCCTCGTAGCGTTCGAGCTTTTCCGGCAACGTGCCTCCGCTCGGCTCCGTCGTGGCCATTGGCGTGCCGCCGCCTTCCATCCCCAGCACGACCCGGTCGGCGAAATGCGAGAGTTCGCGGACATTGCCGGGCCAGGCATGGGTCATGAGATGGTTGCGCACGGAAGCGGAGATCGCGGGAACCTCGCGTTTGAAGCGGGCGGCGGCGCGGGTGGCGAAATGCTGGAACAGCAGCGGAATATCGTCACGCCGTTCGCGCAGCGGCGGGATGGAGATCGTCACGACATTCAGCCGGTAATACAGGTCTTCGCGGAAATCGCCGCGCACCGCCGGATCGCCAAGATCGATCTTGGCGGCGGCAACCACGCGCAGATCGACCGGCCGCACCTCGTTGACGCCGAGCGGCGTGATTTCACGCATTTCCAGCACCCGCAGCATTTTCACCTGGGTTGCCGCCGGCATGCTCTCGATCTCGTCCAGAAACAGCGTGCCGCCGCTGGCATGCTCGATGCGGCCGATGCGCTTCTTCTGGGCGCCGGTGAAGGCGCCGGCTTCATGGCCGAAAAGCTCGCTCTCGATCACCGTCTCGGGCAGGGCGCCGCAGTTGAGCGCCACGAAATGGCCGCGCCGGCGTCGGCTCCACTGGTGCAGCGTCTGGGCGACGACCTCCTTGCCGCTGCCGGTTTCGCCGGCCACCAGCACGTCGACATCCGTGTCGGCGATATGGCGCAGGATGCTGCGCAGGTTCTCCATCGCCGGCGTCTGGCCGATCAGGGGCAGCCCGTCCTGCGCCGTTTCGGCCGCCTGTCGCAGTGCGCGGTTCTCCATCACCAGCTGTCGCTTTTCACTGGCGCGGCGCACGCTCTGCACCAGCCGGTCGGCGGGGAAGGGCTTGGCGATGAAGTCGTAGGCGCCGTTCTGCAGCGCCTGCACAGCCATCGGGATATCGCCATGCCCGGTCATCAGGATTACCGGCAGGTCGGCATCGCGTTCCTTCAGCATGGCAAAGAGCTGCAGGCCGTCAATGCCGGGCATGCGGATATCGCTGACAACAGGCCCTTCGAAGTCTGCGGGCAGACCATCCAGCGCCGATCGTGCATCCGAAAAGGCCAGGACCGAAAAGCCGGCGAGTTCCAGCGTCTGGGCGGTCGCTCGGCGCAGATCCTTGTCGTCGTCGATCAACGCAACGCGGGGCAGCTCGAGCATGTCAGGCACTCCTCAGGCAGATCGCAAAACGGGTTCCGCCGCTGTCGCTTTCCACCGCGATGGTTCCGCCGTAATCGGCAAGAATATCCTTGGAGATCACCAGCCCGAGCCCGAGCCCGCTTTCCTTCGAGGTGTTGAAGGGAGCGAACAGGTCGGCAAGGATATCAGGCGCAATGCCGGGCCCATTATCGGCTATCGTCAGTCGTATGATCTCGCCCTCTTCCCTGACGCGGACTTCGACGCGACCATCCGGCCCCTTCGGCGCCACGGCCTCCAGCGCGTTCTGCAAAAGATTGATCAGCACCTGTTCGAGCCGGATGCGGTCTCCCATGACCCGAAGCGCCGCATGCGGCATGGCGATGTCGAGCTGGTCCATTTGCAGGGCAAAGCGGCTGCGCAGCAAAAGCACCGCGCCTTCGAGGACCTCCGCCACCGCGGTCGGCTCGGCGGCGCTGCGGCCCTTGCGGGCAAAGATCTTGAGCTCGTCGGTGATGCCGGCAATGCGCTCGGTGAGCGTTGCGATGCTGTCGAGGTTTTCGCTGGCCGGCCGCGTCTGCCCGCGATCGAGAAAAACGCGCGCATTGTCGGCAAAGGCGCGGATCGTCGCCAGCGGCTGGTTGATCTCGTGTGCGACGCCGGCCGCCACCTGGCCGAGGATCGCCAGCCGGTTGGCCTGCACCAGGTCCTGCTGCACCTGCTGCAAGCGGATTTCGGTGTCGCGATGGTCGTTGATCTCCGCCTGCAACTGGTCTCGCGCCTGGCTGAGATCTCTGGTTCGGGTTTCGACGCGCCGCTCCAGTTCTGCCCGGGCACGCTCCTCGCGATCGATGCGCAACGCGACCACGTGCCGCCGGCGCAGCAGATAGGCGGCCCCGGCCATCAGCGGCAGCAGCGCCAAAAGGCTCAAGAGCTGTGCCTCCCGCATGCCGGCATTGACAGGGGCCTGCAGCGGCACCAGCTGCTGCACGGTCCAGGATGTCGTTGCAAGCGCAATGCCGACATCCAGGAATGCCGTCCGTCCCGCGCTGCCGGGCATCACCGTGCGCAGCACGGCGCCCGTATCATCCGGCTCGCCCGTCATGTCGAATGGCAGCGGTTCAAGCGGGGCATCGCCAAACTGCAGGCTGTCGCGAATGGCGAGAAGCTGGTCGTCCGGGATCGGCCGGATCGTCATGAAGCGCCAGGAGGGAATGCTGGTAATCAGCACGATGCCGCGCTCGTCCACCACATAGGATGGCTTTCCGGACGCCGCCCAGTCCGCCTCCACCGCGTCGAACTCCACCTTGACCACGATGACGCCCACGGGGCCGTTCTCGCCGTCGATCCGCTGGGATATGTAGAGGCCCGGCTTCCGGCTGACGCTGCCAAGCGCGAAATGCTCAGCCTGTCCATTGGAAAGCGCCCCTTTGAAATATTCCCGGAACTGATAGTCGTTGCCGACGAAGCTCGTCGGTTCGCGCCAGTTGCTGGCGGAAACCGCAATGCCGTCCAGCCCCACCGCATAGATGACCGCCGCCTTGGTTCCCGCCGACAGCGTTTCCAGTTTCTCGTCCAGCTGCCGCAGCGCCTGCGGATCGTTTGCCGAAAGCGTCCTGGCCAGCGCGCTGTCGCGCGAAAGCACGAAGGGCAGGGCCCGGTATTTCTCCAGCACCGTGCGCAGCAGGGCGGCATTCATACTGGCATCGATACGTGCCTGCGCCGCGACGCGCGCCTGTGCCCGTGCAGCGCCGATCTCGCCGCTGATCCACAGGGCACAGCCGGTAACGGTAAGCGCCACCGCGGCAAAGATCAGCCAGGCCCTGCGAAGGCGGGCAGGCAGGGAAGGCGGGGAAGATGCGGAAGACCGAGCCATGAATAATCTGTGCATATTTCCGCACGAGCCGCAATTCAATTTGTGCGAATATCCGCACTGATTGCGCAGAGAAAATTCCGTCGTAAAAAATAATGAATATATTTCAATGATTTGTTCTCGGTCTGCAATTTGGCACGGCGCTTGCGAATACGTCCTCCAACAACGGACTTGTCGTTGGATTTGAAGCAAACGGCTCGGGAGGCCGGAATTCGTTCCGGACGGGCCTCATGGAGGACATCATGATTGCAGCACCTTATGATGCGGCCGCAAAGCCCGCGCAGAAAACACCCTTCTATCGCCATCTCTATGTTCAGGTCCTGGCCGCCATCGCCGCCGGCATCCTGCTTGGCCATTTCTATCCGGAACTCGGCACCCAGCTGAAGCCGCTTGGCGATGCCTTCATCAAGCTCGTCAAGATGATCATCGCGCCGGTGATCTTCCTCACCGTCGCCACCGGCATCGCCGGCATGAGCGACCTGCAGAAGGTCGGCCGCGTCGCCGGCAAGGCGATGCTGTACTTCCTGACCTTTTCGACCCTTGCGCTGGTCATCGGCCTTGTCGTCGCCAATGTCGTGCAGCCCGGCGCCGGCATGAACATCGATCCCGCCTCGCTCGATCCGACGGCGGTTGCGACCTATACCGAAAAGGCGCACGAACAGAGCATTGTCGGCTTCCTCAGCAATATCATCCCGACGACGATCGTCGGCGCCTTTGCCGATGGCGATATCCTGCAGGTCCTGTTCTTCTCGGTGCTGTTCGGCCTGTCGCTCGCCATGGTCGGCGAAAAGGGCGAGCCGGTCGTCAATTTCCTCAATGCCCTGACGGCGCCGGTCTTCAAGCTGGTCGCCATCCTGATGAAGGCCGCCCCGATCGGCGCCTTCGGTGCCATGGCCTTCACCATCGGCAAATACGGCATCGGCTCGATCGCCAACCTCGCCATGCTGATCGGCACCTTCTACCTCACCTCGCTGCTCTTCGTCTTCGTCGTGCTCGGTGCTGTTGCCCGCTATAACGGCTTCTCGATCGTTGCCCTCCTGCGCTACATCAAGGAAGAACTGCTGCTGGTTCTCGGCACGTCCTCCTCGGAAGCCGCCCTGCCGAACCTGATGAACAAGATGGAAAAGGCCGGCTGCACGCGCTCGGTCGTCGGTCTCGTCATCCCGACCGGCTATTCCTTCAATCTCGACGGCACCAATATCTACATGACGCTGGCCGCCCTGTTCATCGCCCAGGCAACCGACATCGACCTTTCCTGGGGCGACCAGATCCTGCTGCTGCTCGTTGCCATGCTGAGCTCGAAGGGCGCTGCCGGCATCACCGGCGCCGGCTTCATCACGCTGGCCGCCACCCTCTCGGTCGTGCCCGCGGTCCCTGTTGCCGGCATGGCGCTGATCCTCGGCATCGACCGTTTCATGTCGGAATGCCGGGCGCTGACCAACCTCGTCGGCAATGCGGTCGCGACCATCGTCGTTGCCCGCTGGGAAAACGAGCTGGACACGGAAAAGCTCGCCGCAGCACTCGGCGGTACGACTGACGAGGCCCTGCCGCAGGTGGTTCTTCAGCCCGCGGAATAAGAATAGCCTCAAGATCTGGGAAAGGGCGGCTCGGTTTGCTTCGGCGGACCGGCCGCCCTTTTTCGTTGCGGCAAAAATTGGCAAGGATTTCCGCAGGCGCGACCCTATATAGAAGCGTGCCAGCGTCCGGCCTTTTTCAGCGGCGCACAGAGCCTGAACGGAGTTTGCAGTGAGTGTCGCCTTTACCAAGGAAGAAAGTTCCGAAACGGCAGCGGAAACCCTGTTGCCCGACCGCCCGGTTTCACCCCACCCGAACCTGGTGACGGAGGAGGGGCTGGCGGCGCTCGAACGACAGCTGCATGAAGCCCGTGAAGCCTATGAGGCGACGACTGGCATCGACGACGTCAACGAGCGACGCCGACAGGCCGCTGGCCCCTTGCGGGATGTGCGGTATTTCGCGGCAAGGGTTGCCAGCGCACAGCTGGTCGCAAACCCTTTGACGACCGATATCGTCGGCTTTGGCGGCACCGTGACCTTCAGCCGCGACGACGGGCGCGTGCAGACCTATCGCATTGTCGGAGAGGACGAAGCCGATCCCAAGATCGGCACGATTTCCCATATGTCCCCGGTGGCGCGTGTGATGATGGGAAAGGCCGTGGGCGATGTGGTCGAGGCCGGTGGCCATGAACTCGAAATCGTGAAAATCGCGTAGTGACTTTGATATCAAGCGTGTTGCTGCCGATCTTCTGATCGGACGCGGTGGACACGCGCTCTGGCAAATGATCGCGAGGCGGCGTATGTTGTGGTGTCGGCTTCAGATGGAGCGCCTGTGAGCGTCGTTTCTAAGAGTTTTGGTGGGCGGGTTGTGTCTTCGGGTTCGTTTCCGGAGTTGGGAATCCTGCTTGCCCGCATCAAAGCAGCGTATGATCCGATCGATGTCATTCTTTATGGGAGCCGGGCGCGGGGACAGGCAACCCCTCAGAGCGACTGGGATCTAAAGGTCATCGTTTCCGACGACGCTCCGGAGAGTCTATTTTCGCCGATGTTTGGCTGGCGTATCCAGGAGGGGTCTGGCGTTTACGCTGACGTTTCCTGCACGAGGCTTTCCGATTTTCGCGCCGATCTTGCTGTTGCCAATTCAGCGGTCAGCCATATGGTGGATGACGGCGTCGTTATCGATGTCCGCTGAGCTTCATATCGCCAATGCATTGCGTTTGGCCCGTGAGGACATTGAGGCTGCGGAGATGCTGTCCGCAAAGGGCAACAGATATGATGCCTATCATGCGCAGCAGGCTGCTGAAAAAATTCTCCTCGCCCTTCTGACCTGCGAAGGCATCAAAGCAGAACGAAAGGATTCGCATCGCGTCGATGTGTTGCGCGACATGCTGCCCGACGCCAATGCGTTCAAGGACCGTTTTTCCTCTCTGACGTTTCTAACCGCCTACGCCACGACGTATCGGTACCCGAAGGATGCCGGGCGGCTGCCCGCGAGGGCAGCGAGAGAAGAGCTTGACCCCGCAATCAGCGCACTCAAGGCAATCTTGGATGACGTCGCCGGTCATTTCGGCGTCGATCTCAATGAGTTCGATAGGGTCGCTGCGCGATCCTCTGCTCCCCCGCGCATCTGATCCCTGCATCGATCAATCGCGCATCTGCCGCTGCTCCGAGGAATGCACCTCCCGCAGCTTTTCGACCGGGGTTTGGTCCAGAACAACGCAACAGCGCAGCATTGCGACGGCGCCCCCTCAAAATCTGCCTTTTGCGGGTTGAGATGGCATCCGGCAAAGGCTATCTGAGAACCGGAATTGCATCCGTTGCTGCGCGGCCTGTCTGCAAACAATAAGGTTTATACCGGAATGAATCCTGATTTCCTCGTCACCCATTCCGGTGGCTTCCATGCTGATGAACTGCTGTCGAGCGTCATCCTGACCAGGCTTTTCCCGCAGGCGCGCATCATGCGCAGCCGGGCGCCGGAATGGATCACGCCCGGTGCCGACCGCATCATCTACGATGTCGGCGGTGCCTATGACGCGGCGCAACAGATCTTCGATCACCACCAGCGCGGTGCACCGCTTCGCGAGGACGGACAGCCCTACAGTTCGTTCGGTTTGATCTGGAAGCATTACGGCCTGGACTACCTGGCGGCATACGGCCTTCCCGCAGCGCATATCGATGCCTTGCACGCCTCCTTCGACGCCGGCTTCGTGCTGCCCGTCGATCTGATGGACAATGGCGCGCTCAACCCCGCTGCGGCGGGACCGCTCGCCCCGCTGACATTGCCGGTCCTCCTCGAAACCCTGAAACCTGTTTTCGACGAGACGGATCCCGAGGCCGAAAATCGTGCCTTCCACAACGCACTGGCGATCGCCCGCAGCTTCGTCGAGGCAAGGATTTCCCAGAGTGCGTCGAAACTGCGGGCCGAAAGTCTGGTGCATCAGGCGATCGTCGATGCGGGCGAGGCGCGCATCCTCGAACTGCCGATGGGCATGCCCTTCCGCCCTGCCATCATGAAAGCCGGCGCCGATCATCTTCTCTTCGTCGTCCATCCGCGCGACAAGGACTGGTGCCTGACGACGATCCGTCGCGCCGACGAGGGGTTCGAGGTGCGCGCCGACCTGCCGGCCGCCTGGGCCGGTCTCACGGGCGCGGATCTCGAGGCCGTCTCCGGCGTCTCCGGCGCGAGCTTCTGCCACAATGGGCGTTTTGTCGCCGCAGCCAGTACCCGCGAGGCAATCCTTGCCATGGCGGAACTGGCGGTGATCGCGGCGTCGCCTCCGTCTGCGGCTGCCTGATAGCCCTCGACAGACAGGCGAAAACAACTAGGACGCCGTCACGCCTTTGCCGGCAAAGGCCTTGTCCTTGATCGCGCGAAACTTGTCGGAGACGGACGACAGTTTCGCGTCCCATTCCGGATCAGGCACCTGGCCCTCGATCGCCTTGAAATAGACGCTCATCAGCGCGGCAATCGCGAAAGGCTCAAGCACGGCTGCCTTGAACGACCAGGCGAAGACGATGGCGAGCACGAAGGCGTAGCCGGCCCATTCGCCGGGAAAGACATAGAGAATGGCTGCGGCCGGTGCGAGCGCCAGCACGAACACGACGATCGCCAGCACATAGAGGAAGATCGACAGCCAGACGGCATTGCGGATCATCGTCCTGCCGTTCTGGGCGTAGAGGACCAGCCCCTGCCGCGACGTTTCCCAGGGGTTTTTGCTGTCGATGCGGATATTGTAGCCGAGAATGATTTCATCGACATAGGTGAGCGAGATGCGGATCACCGTGTTGACGAAGCTGGCTATCGTGTCCAGCCCCGGGATCGGCAGGAATGCGGCGATGCCGCCGATCAGGCCGGTGATGACGGAAATGACGCCCTTGATCAACTGGTCGAGGGCAAACAGCACGTTCGCCTCTGCAAAGCGCGCCGTCACCGTCTCCTGACCATAAGAAATCTGGCTTTTGCCCTCCGGCATCGGCTGGTCATCGATCAGCCGCACCATGACGGCGATATGGGCCGCCTTGACCATGTAGAGCAGCCATTCGCGCACCCAGTAGATCGCGCCGGCAACGAGGCCGAAGCCGAAGATACCACCCCAGACGGTGAAGGATTCCGGATCGCCGCCCCAGGCGCCGAGTCCGTAGCCGATGCCGGCACCCATTCCGGTCGTCAGGATGAAGGCCATGGTGATGCCGAAATAGATCGCCATGCGCATCAGGATGAACGGCATCGTCCGCATGAGAATGCCAATGGTCCTGCCGATCTCGAAATCCCACATGCCGCCCGTCCCCGTTTGCCCCTGGCTGCCATGATAACCATGGCGGGCCTCTTGTATACACAGCGAAAACGGGCGGCGTGCCCAAACTATTCGCCGAGGCAGCAATCCAGTTCATCACGCCAACGTGATGCCGCGCCCGCGTATTGGCGAAGGCGACACCTTACCGCCGGCACGGCAGCGGTCTAGCTTTCATGCATGGCTGGGCGCTGGGTCACGGCCGATGGAGAGTTTCGATGAAAAAAGTTCTGGCGGCTTTGTGCGTGTGTGCGGCTATGGTTTTTGCGGGCGGGGCGTCCGCGGCATCCACAAGCGCGGAAATCACCGCAGCACTTGTCGGCAACACTTTCCAGGGCGGCATGGGCGGCGGAGCCTATACCAGCTATTTTGCTCCGGACGGTGTTTACAAGGACGCTTCCAGCACCGGAAAATATGTGATCGAAAACGATTCGGTCTGTTATCCCGGAACGGATTTTGGCTGCTATCAGGCGACCATCAAGGGTAACGAACTCGAATGGTTCAAGGACGGCAAGAGCGAAGGCAAGGGCACGATCGTCAAGGGCGACGCCATAAAGTAGCCCGTCATAAGCAGAAAAGGGGTCAGACGATCCCTTTTCAAAATTACAAGCTGGTCCCCGCCCTTAGATAAGATCCGTCGATGTGATCTCGATGCCGAAACCTTCCAGGCCGACATAGTGCCGTTCCCGCGAGGCAAGCAGCTTGATCGAGCTGATGCCGAGATCCTTCAGGATCTGCGCGCCGAGGCCGATTTCCAGCCATTCGCTTTCGCGGGCCTGTGCCTCGTTATGGCCTTCGCGTTCATGCTTGGCGGTGCGCGCCGTCGTGGAAACGCCGACACCGACGGAGCCTTCGCGCAGGTAGACGATGACGCCGCGGCCCTGCTCGGAAATACGCTTCATGATCTTGTCGAGCTGGCAGTCCTTGCCGAACACATCGGCGCCGACATTTTCCAGATGCAGGCGCACCGGAATATCGACACCGTCCCTGATGTCGCCGAAGACGACGGCAAGATGCTGCATCGGATCCCAGGGCAGGGAATAGGCATGGCCCCTGGCCTTGCCATAGGGCGTTTCGATGTCGAAGCTGTTTTCCAGCTCGATCAGTTTGTCCTTGCGCTGGCGGTACGCGATGAGATCGGCGACGGAGACCTGCTTCAGGCCGTGCGTCTCGGCAAAGTCCGCCACCTGCGGGCCGCGCATGACACGTGCCATTGTCGTTGACCAGTTCGCAGATCACGCCGATCGGCGGCAGGCTGGCGAGCCGGCAGAGATCGACGGCCGCTTCGGTATGGCCGGAGCGCATCAGAACGCCGCCTTCGCGCGCGACCAGCGGGAAGATATGGCCGGGACGGATGAAGTCGGCAGCGCCCACATTCGGATTGGCGAGATTGCGAACCGTCACCGTCCGGTCCTCCGCCGAAATGCCGGTCGTGGTTCCGTGTTTGAAATCCACCGACACGGTGAACGCCGTCGTATGGGCCGTATCGTTTTCGGCCACCATGGCGTTGAGGTTGAGGCGCTTGGCTTCTTCCCTCGGCATGGGCGCGCAGACGATGCCTGAGGTGTGGCGCACGATGAAGGCCATCTTTTCCGGCGTGCAATGCACGGCAGCGACGATCAGATCGCCTTCGTTCTCGCGGCCGTCATCATCGGTGACGACGACGATTTCACCGGCTTCGAAAGCCCGGATGGCATCGACAACGCGCTTCTGGTCATAGGACATGGTGTGCTTCCTCGAAAAGGCCTGGGATTATTTCAATCGGCCGGTCTGGCCGCGGTCGCGCAGGTAGTGATCGGCAATGGTGCAGGCAAGCATGGCCTCGCCGATCGGCACGGCGCGGATACCGACGCAGGGGTCGTGGCGGCCCTTGGTGCGCACATCCACCTCGTTGCCGTCGCTGTCGATCGAGCGGCGCTCGGTGAGGATCGACGAGGTCGGCTTGATCGGCAAAGCGGGCGACGACCGGCTGGCCGGTGGAGATGCCGCCGAGAATGCCACCGGCATTGTTGGACAGAAACACCGGCTCGCCGTCAGGCCCGATGCGCATCTCGTCGGCATTTTCCTCGCCGGTGATTTCGGCAGCACCAAAGCCATTGCCGATCTCCACGCCCTTGACGGCGTTGATCGACATCAGGTTGGAGGCGATATCCTGGTCGAGCTTGGCATAGACGCGGCGCGCCGATGCCGGCGGGCACGCCTTCGGCCACCACTTCGATGACCGCGCCGACGGACGAGCCTGCCTTGCGGATGCCGTCGAGATAGTCTTCCCAGACAGGCACGATCGCCGGATCGGGGCAGAAGAACGGATTGTTGCCGACCTCGCTCCAGTCCCAGTTGTCGCGGTTGATCTTGTGCTTGCCGATCTGCACCAGCGCACCGCGCACCAGAAGACCGGGCACGACCTTGCGGGCAAGACCGCCGGCCGCCACGCGGGCCGCCGTTTCGCGCGCCGAAGAGCGTCCGCCGCCGCGATAATCGCGGATGCCGTATTTGACGTCATAGGTATAGTCGGCATGGCCGGGCCGATAGCGCTTGGCGATCTCGCCGTAATCCTTGGAGCGCTGGTCGGTGTTCTCGATCATCATCGAAATCGGCGTGCCGGTCGTGATCATCGTCTCGCCGTCCTCGTCCAGCATCACGCCGGAGAGTACCCTGACCAGATCATCCTCGCGGCGCTGCGTCACGAAGCGCGACTGGCCGGGCTTGCGCTTGTCGAGCCAGGCCTGCAATTCGGCAAGCGTGAAGCGAATGCCGGGCGGGCAGCCATCGACGACGCAGCCAAGCGCCGGCCCGTGGCTTTCGCCCCAGGTGGTGACGCGGAAAAGATGACCGAAGGTATTATGCGACATGGCGAGCAGGACCGGCTGTTGAAACACTGCGGGCAAAGGGCGGCAAGCCGCCATTGCCTTCGGTCGTGACTATTAGATTGCGAGCGGCAAAAGGGAAAGCCGGTTTTACCGCAACAGTGTGTTTATCCGTCGCGACGAGGCGCTGGCGTTCAGGATGCCAGTTTCAGCAGCTGGTTGCGCGCGAAACGGGAAAAGTCGTCGGCGCTGAGCGGCTTGGCGAAGGCATAGCCCTGCAGAAGATCGCAACCGAGCAGACCGAGCATCTCGGCATGCGCCATGGTTTCCACGCCCTCGGCCACCGTCTCGATGCCGAGCGACCGGCCGATCTCGATGATCGAGCGGATGAGCGCCTGTTCGTTGCGCGCACGCAGGATCGGCGCCACCAGCTGCCGGTCGATCTTCAGGCGCTTCGGCTTGATTTTCAGGAGGCTGACGATCGAGGTATGGCCGGTGCCGAAATCATCGATTTCGATGTCGATCCCGAGCTTCTTGATGCCCTCGATATTGGCCAGAACGATATCGTCGCTTTCGTCGAGGAAGATTGATTCCACCAGTTCGAACGAAATCTGGCCCGGCCGCAGGCTGAGGCCCTTCAGCGAATTGACCAGCGTTTCGTCGCGCAGACGCTTGGCCGAAACATTGACGGAAATCTTGGGTACATCAATCCCCTCGGCTGCCCAACGCATGCCGTCGATCAGCGCGTGGTCGAGCACGATGCGGTCGAGCGTCGCCATGGCATTCATTTCCTCGGCGATCTTGAGGAACTTGTCCGGGGTCAACAGCCCCTCGCGCGGGTGGTTCCAGCGGATCAGCGCCTCGACGCCGGCAAGCTTGAGCGTGCCGGCTTCCAGCTGCGGCTGGTACCAGGCGACGAACTCGTTCTTTTCAATGCCTTCAAGAATCTCGTCGGCGATGCGCTTGGTCTTGATGATCTCCGCCTGCAGGACCTCCGTAAAGAATTCGTGCCTGTTTCGGCCGTTTTCCTTGGCGCGGTAGAGCGCGATGTCGGCGTTGACCAGAAGCTTGCGCTCATCGACCGCCGTCTCGCGGGCAACGGCGATGCCAATGCTGACGCCGAACCGGCAGGGGAAGCCGTTGTAATCGACGGGCTGGCGCATCTGGCCGATGATCCGCTCGCACAGTTGCGACAGGAAGAAATTGCTCGGCGGGTTGCTGACGACGATGACGAACTCATCGCCGCCGATACGCGCAACAATATCGTTCTTCCGGACGTTGGAGCGCAATATTTCCGAGGCATGGACCAGCATGGCATCGCCGGCCGCATGACCGAGCGTGTCGTTGATCTGCTTGAAACGGTCGAGATCTATATGCAGGATGGCCACGTTGACGAGGCCGTTGCTGCCGGAGAGCGTCTCGAGCTCGTTGTCGAGCATGCGTCGGTTGCCAAGGCCGGTCAGCGGATCATGCAGCGCATTGTGCTCGATGCTGTCCTTCGCGTGGGCCAGTTCCTCATTCTTGACATCGGCCATGGCCTTGGCCGCGCGCAACTGCTCGGTCATCAGAACGTCGTCCGTCACATCCCAGCTGATGCCGGTGATTTTGGCCTTGCCATCGGAATCCTCATGGGTGGAGCCGACATTGCGGATATGCCGGATGCTGCCGTCGGGCAGGATGACCCGGTATTGCGAGCGATATTTGAGACCTTCGTCCAGCGTCCTGAAAAGCGAATTCGCCGCCGACTTGATGTCGTCGACATGCACGGTGTCGCGCCAGGCCTCATAGCTCGGTTGGCCGGTCTCCGCCGGCATGCCGTGCAGATGGTACATGCGCTCGTCCCAGGTCCGGCTCTGGGTCTCGATATCGATCTCCCAGATGCCGATCTTGGATGATTCCAGCGCGAGGTTGAGCCGGTGTGAGACCGTCAGCAGTTCGCTTTCGCGGGCGCGGATCTTGGCCCGGTTGCGCTGGCGCTCGCTGACGAGGCCACCGGTCAGGAAAATCGGGATAATGACCACGGCTGCGGCAACAAGGATGGTCAGGCGCAGACCGCTGGCGTTGCCCGGCGTCTGCTCCCAGCCTTCTGCCGGGATTGCGGCCAGCTCGAAGACGCCGCCGGGAAGCCTTAATATGCGAATGACCGGCGCTTTCTTGAACACCTCGGAATCGCCGAAAAACGGATCCTGAGCGCTTTTTGTCACCGAAATGTCACGGATCGCAAGTTGCAGCTCGACGTGGCGGTGATCCGCGGCGATACCGGCAGCTTCGCCTGCCTCCTCCAGCAGGTTGGCGTTCTTGTAGAGTTTTTTCTCGTCGACGATCGCCTCGATAAAGCCCCAGAAGGCAGGGTGGCCGTTGACCTTGGAGAAGACCGGGAAAAACAGGTTGAAACCGGTCTCGCCGTTCGGGAGACGGACCGGACCGGCGATGATCGGCTTTGCCTTTGATTTCGCCCGATCCGTCGCCAGCCGGGAAGATCCGAAACGGGTGAAATCCGTGCCAATCATGCGTTCGTTGCCCAGCAGGGGATAGACCGTCTTGACGACGGCATTTGGGGCCAGGCTGAGACGAACGATCTGCGGGTTCTGAAGCAGGGTCTTGGCGGCAAGGCGGTCGAAATATCGCACGCTCATGTTGGGGCTGACGGAGACGCTGTTGGCAAGGCCGCGCAGCGCGGCGATGTTGGTGTTGATCTCGCCCTGAAGGCGCGTTGAAATCAGGTTCAGTTCGTTTTGAACGTTGATTTTCAGTTCGTTACCGAAATTCTCGCGGTTTTGCTGTTCAAACAGATAGCCGACCGTGAACACCACGGCAGCCGCGATGAAGGCCGGTACGAGAGACGGTTTCGCCAATCTTGCGACAGTCTCGGCATGGCGGCGGATTGTGCCTGTTATCCCCAACGTCAAACACCCCAAAGTCACCCCCCATGCAACCTTAGGGACGGAGTCTTAACATTGGCTTTAGAGCCTGTTCCTGTTATGAAATTGCCGCTTTGACGAATTGTGATGTGTTTTACGAAGATCGCCAATGACAGGTGTTTTGTTCTGCGAGGTTTAAAATGACGCGGCTACGGGCAATTTTTGCCACAATCGGGTATCAAGGGATGGGGATAAGAAAAATTACCGATTCACTGAAGAGGGCACTGAAGATGCGTTTCGTAGTTGTGGCACTTTTAGCCGCCGCCGGGTTGTTTTCGCCGTTGAGCGCCTTTGCGGAAAGTGCCGATGTCGAGGCCGTGATCACTGGTGTCGATACTGCCGGCTTGAGCCTCTCCCTTGATGATGGAAAGAGCTATCAGGCGCCCGAAGAGTTCAATTTCGATGGCCTCAAGGAAGGCGTCAAGGTTTTGGTCTTCTACACGGAAATCGACGGCAAGCGGGTTATCAACGATCTCGAGATCGTCCAGTAAGGCAGCCTTTGCAAAGGCCTGTCGGCAGCAGGGGCGGTAGCGCCGCCGGACGTCAGATCCAGCCGATGGCGCCGTTCTCGATTTTCAGGATACGGTCCTGCGGGATGGCGCCGATGGCCGCCTCTTCCTGCGGCATCGCTCCGAAAATCTTGAAGAGAACCCGGATGACGCCGCCATGGGCGACGCACACTGTGGGGGTCGTGACGTCCTTCAACCACGCCCCGACGCGCCAGGACAGGATTTCGTAGCTTTCCGCTTCGTCGCCAGGCGGAATGAAATCCCATTTGGAGAGTTCCCGTTCCGCGACCCGGTCAGGGACCTTCATCTCCAGCTCGGCCATCGTATAGCCTTCCCAGTCGCCGAAGGAGACTTCGCGCAGGCGCTCGTCCGTTCGGTATTCCGTCGGACTGAGCGCCATGGCAAGGCGCATGCGCTCCATGGTTTCGCGCGTGCGATGAAGCGGGCTCGAGACGAAATCGAAGCGTCCGGCCTGTGATCCGAGAAGGGCTGCCAGCGCCTGGCCATTGCCGGTCGCCTGCTGGCGGCCGATGTCGTTGAGCGGAATGTCCTTTTGCCCCTGCAGGCGGATTTCGGCATTCCAGTCGGTCTGGCCGTGGCGGATCACATAGATGAGCACGGGAAAACCCTTAAAAGCCGGATCAGTCCTTGATGACGGAAATATCAGGCGCGTCCACGGCCTTCATGCCAATGACATGATAGCCGCTGTCGGCATGGTGGATTTCGCCGGTCACCGAGCGGGAGAGGTCCGAGAGCATGTAGAGGCCGACATCGCCGACTTCCTCGATGGTCACGGTGCGGCGCAGCGGTGCGTTGTATTCGTTCCACTTGAGGATGTAGCGGAAGTCGCCGATGCCGGAGGCGGCCAGTGTCTTGATCGGGCCGGCCGAGATGGCGTTGACGCGAATGTTCTTCGGGCCGAGATCGACCGCCAGATATTTCACGCTGGCTTCCAGGGCGGCCTTGGCGACGCCCATGACGTTGTAGTTCGGCATGACCTTCTCGGCGCCGTAATAGGTCAGCGTCAGCATCGAGCCGCCATCCGTCATCAGCTTTTCAGCGCGCCGGGCAACCGAGGTGAAGGAGTAGACCGAGATCTGCATCGTCTTGGCGAAATTGTCGGCCGAGGTGTCGACGTAGCGGCCCGTCAGTTCGTCCTTGTCGGAAAAGCCGATGGCGTGGACGATGAAATCGATCTTGCCCCAGGTCTTTTCGAGTTCGGCAAAGACCGCATCGATCGTCGATTCGTCGCTGACGTCGCAATGGCCGACGAGGACGCCGCCGACTTCCGCGACCAGCGGCTCGACGCGCTTTTTCAATGCTTCGCCCTGATAGGTGAAGGCGATCTCGCCGCCCTGTGCATGGATCGCCTTGGCGATGCCCCATGCGATGGAACGGTTGTTTGCGACGCCCATGATGAGGCCGCGCTTACCCTTCATCAATCCGGATGTTTGCGACATGATGATGCCCCCGCTTATGCCTGACTTTCCCCAGCCGATGCCGATCGGAAAGTCCGCATGTGTTGAACTTGTTGCGAGCGCCGTCCTGCCTGTCAAATCACGGCGGCCCGTCTTGGAGCATTGCCTATGGCATAGCCACCCCGGTGGTTCAAGCACGGTGCGGATCAGGAACTGTTAGTCCCCGTAATAATGGGTCAGAACGTCATGAAACTGTTACAGGAACAGCCCCTGCTGGCGGCTGCGCATCAGGTCGGTGATCTTTTCGTCCGGTGTTTCCCACAGCATCAGCCGAAGCTCGACCAGAAGGTCGCCGCGCCGGCCGTCCGCGTCGGTAAGGCCATGTCCCTCGAGCCGGATAACCCTGTCGGAGCCGGACCATGCCGGCACGGCGATATCGACGGTACCGGTCAGGGTCGTCACCGTGGTCTCGCAGCCAAGCACGGCATTCTGGATGTCGATCGACAAGGTGGTGCGCAGATCAAGTCCATCGGTGCGCATGGTGCCGTCCTGGCGAACACGCACGGTCACGACGATATCGCCGCGCAGCATGCCGTTCAGCCGGTAGCCGAGTTCCTTCATGCGGATGATGCTGCCATCGGTCGTGCCTGCGGGCAGGGCGACCTTCAGCGTCTGGCCATCGGGCAATGTCGCGGTCGCCTTGGCGCGGTTGAACAGGTCCTCGACCGAAACCGTGACTTCACAGGCAATATCCGGGACCTTTTCGACCGGTTTGCTTGCCGCACCGCGAATGCGTCGCACGATGGCCGAAACAAGCTCGGCAGCCGGTGCCGCCGAACGCGGGAAAAGGGTGAAGGGAGCCGGTTTCTCCGGCACCTCGGTTTTTGCCTCCGGCGCCGCTTCCGCTCGCACGTCCGCTGCCGTGTCGGCTTTTGTCTCCGCCTTCGGTTCCGGTCTGATGTCCGGCTTCACCGTGGCCTTCGGACGTGGTGGGGCAGAGGCGGTCGCCGCCGGTTCGGGCTTTCGTGCCTTCTGCTCGCTGCCGAAGATGCGCGAGACCATTTCCTCTGCGGTCTCGGGATCGACCTCGCCGATCGGCTGTTCCGGTTCGCGGGTCTTGCGATGCAGTTCCTCCATGCGGCGCAGTTCCGCCTCGCGGCGCGCATCGTCGTAGCGGCTGCGGAGCCTGGGATTCTTCAGCACCTCATAGGCGCGACCCGCTTCGGCAAACCGGGCCGTGGCCAACGGGTCGTCGCGGTTCTGGTCGGGATGCACGGCCTTGGCCATAGCACGCCAGGCGGCCTTGATCTCGTCTGGACCCGCATTTCGCCGGACGCCGAGGATCGAATAGGGGTCGCGCATCGTTGACATCTTTTAGAGCTCCCGACAGCCGCATCCAGCGACCGTTTCAGCCTGTGGATAAAAAGCGGACTGCCTTGCTGGCGGTCCGTTTCTTGAAAGGCGATGATGCGAAGGAGTTGCTAAATATGAGTTAGCCGCGGGTGCCTGGACGGGAGGGATGAGACCGGGAACGGCAATCCTGCGGATGTTTGCGAAACTGTGGTTAACGCTTGGTTTCAGCTGCGCGGGCCAAAACTCGTCAGGTACCATTCGCCATTGCCGAGCAGGCAGGTATTGCCGTCGAACTTTGCGATCCCCTGGTAGGAGTGACGGGTCGTGGTGAACCGCCGGCAGATTTTCCCGTTCGAGCGGTCTTCGACAATGCTGCTGATCACGCCGGCGCTGCCCGAGTTCGAATTGGCCCAGGGAATCGGGTTGCCACCGGTCCTTGCGACATCCGCGGACGAGACCGCGTTGCGGACCGCGACCTCATCCGACAGGCTGTCGGTATTGAGGGTGTTGGGGACAGAGCCCGTGGAGAGCGACCGGTCGACATTGGCGCTATCGGCCAGGTCAAGCCCGGCGCTCATGCAGCCCGAAAGAGACAGCGTGACAATGCTGACCGCGGCGCACAGCGCGCCCAGCCTCGCCCTGCGACGGGATAACCCCTTTGTGTCATCACTGCACTTTGCTATGTCTTGCACGGCATTCCTGTAAGACTCGGAGGCAAAGGTCGCAAACATCCCGTCGGGGATACGATCTGCGGGACCTTACTGTTCACGTGCTGGCGGGTGGTCCGATTTGCGCGGACTGCAAACCGTTCAACACATCACGGCATTGGAAGACAATATGAGCGAGACTGGGTTAACAACTGGTGACTTCACGCAGGAAAGCGAACCATTTTCGCTTTTCGGCGCCTGGCTGGACGAAGCCAAGGCGAGCGAGATCAATGATCCCAACGGCGTGGCGCTGGCAACGGTGGATGCGGATGGCCTGCCGAATGTCCGCATGGTTCTGCTCAAGGACTTCGATGAGCGTGGTTTCGTCTTCTACACGAATTTCGAAAGCCAGAAGGGGCAGGAGATCCTCGGCAGCATGAAGGCCGCAATGTGCTTCCACTGGAAGTCACTGCGCCGGCAGGTGCGGCTGCGCGGCCCGGTCGAGATCGTCAGCGACGCGGAAGCCGACGAATACTACAAGACCCGTCCGCGCGGCAGCCGCATCGGTGCATGGGCGTCGAAACAATCCCGCCCGCTGGAAAGCCGTTTTGCCTTGGAAAAGGCCGTGGCCGAATACGGCCTGCGGCATGCCGTCGGTGATATTCCGCGCCCGGACCACTGGTCCGGCTTCCGCATCCGGCCGACCTCGATCGAGTTCTGGAAGGACGGCGCCTTCCGCCTGCACGACCGCATGGAATTCCGCCGCCGGGACGGTGATGCCGATTGGGAGAAGGTGCGGATGTATCCGTAACGCGGTCTGCACTCAACTCCGGCGAAGCATCCGGAAAGGGATGCCCGAGGCGAGCGCGCCGACATGGGCCTGTTTCTGGTAGTAGCCGTTCAGCGAGATGCGGGGAAGGGCGGTCAGCGGCACATCGGAGGTCAGCGTGCCCGGTTGCGTCGTGACCGCCATGGTCAGACCGAGGTCGGCGGCCAGCCTGTGTTCCCGTGGCGAAACCGCCGACGGATCGCCGTAGGGGTAGGCAAGCGTGGTTGGCCGGATGCCGGTGATCGTCTCGATGCGATCGGCGGAAGCGGCAAGTTCCTCGCGGGCATCCTCTGCCGTCAGCCGGGCCAGTGCCCGATGGCTCATCGTATGCACGCCAAGGCTTGCCAGCGGGTTTTGCAATAGCTGCTTCAGCCCGGCCTCGTCCAAAGTCAGCCGTTCGGTGAGGCCCAGCGGATCGATGCCCTGGCGCAGGGCTGCCTTGTTCAACGCTTCAACGGCAAGCGCTTCGTTGCCGTCCTGGATGAAGGCGGCGATGCGGTCGAAAGCCACATCCTTCTGCGCATAGCTTGAAAGAGCAAGCGTTTCGGGGCCTGAGCCGAAATCGAAGGGCAGGCTCTGTTCGGCCTCAAGCAGATCGGTCAGCGTCTCCCACCACAGCGTATGCGTGCGGTCGATGAAACCGCCGGTGACGAAAACGGTGAAGGGAACGCCATGCCGGGTAAAGACCGGCGCTGCATGGTCCAGATTGTTGCGGTAGCCGTCGTCGAGCGTAAAGACCGCGACCGGTTGCGGATCGTCCGAGGCGAGGTGCGCGGGCAGGGCATCAAGCGCGATGAAGCGGTAACCGTCGCTTTTCAGGCGGCGGATTGCGGCATCGAGAAAGTCCGGGGTGACCTCGAGATGGGCGTTCCGATCAAAGACGCGCGGCTGTTTCGGGCGAACATGATGCAGTGTGAAGATGGCGCCGCGACCGCGCGCCGCGCGCATCAGGCCGACGCTGCTCAGCAGGTTCGCAGCAAATAGGCCGCCGGTAATCACGGCACGCTTTACGATCCTGGCAACCATGTGTCCGACCCGTGAAATTTTCGCCTGCCGGTGGTGGCCCGGTTGTGGCATTGCTCAAGGAGGACTTTAGATGGCAGGGCGTTAAGCCTTGTTGAACGAAAAACGGCGGACCGCATGCGCGAGCCGCCGTTTTGCAGGTTTCATCGACAGTCTCAGCCCTTGATGAAGGACTCGTCGATCACGTCGCGCTCGCGGCCACCCAGGGCTGCACTGACGCCGGCAATGAAGGCACCGATCAGCAGTGAAAGTGCCGTCAGCAGGGCCAGTGTCGCGCCGGTCTTGCGGGCGGTGTCGGCGGCTTCCTGAGCGGCGATCTTGGCATCCTCGATGCTTTTCAGGACGGTATCGACCCGGGCATTGGCATCCGCTTCGGAGAGGCCGGTGCGCACGGCAACGAGGCGGCCGAGATAGGCCCGATCGTCTGCCGGAATTTCACCGGCGGCAGCGCCATTGATCAGGATACGCGACACCTGGGCCGCATCCTGTGCATTGGTTTCACCTGTCGTCGCGCCCGGTTCGGCTGGGCGCAGAAGCGTATCGACGAAATAGGCCGTCGGGCCGTTGTTCATGTCGCCGGCAGCCGATGCCGTTGCCATGGCGGCACCCGAAGTCAGCGTCGAAGCCGCCTGTACACCGCTGTTGACGGTCGACGTTACGGCCGAGGTCAGCGTGCTGGCAATGATCAGGGTGGCAAGCGCCCAGGCGAGAATGCCATGCGCCGTGTCGCGGAAGAACACTTCATCCGTCTGCGTTCCGGTCCAGCGGGTCCGCAGGCGTCCGGTGATATAGCCCCCCATGCCTGAGGCAAGCCACTGCACGATAACGATCCAGATGGCCGTCGAGACGGCGAATGTGGTGGCTGAGACGCCTTCGGACGACCAGGGAGAAACCATGGTCAGGCCGAGCCCGGAGCCGACGAGGGTGAGGACGAGGGTAACGGCTGCGGCGGCTACCGCCCCGGCGATGATCGCGCCCCAGCTGACGGCCGAGCGCGAAGACTCAACGGCGGGCGCGTGTGAAGAGACGTGCGCAGTGGAAACCGGCATTGTCATGCGTTTCCCCTATCGGAAAAAGAGCGCGAGAAGGATGATGATGGGGATCGGAACACCGATCAGCCAGAGTAGAATTCCACGTCCCATAATGTCTCTCCTTTGGAATTACCGGCTGCGATTTCACAGATTTTGCAGCGTGGTCCGATAACGCCGACCAGGAGATTTGGTTCCAACAAACACAGAGTTGCGGGCCGGCGGCAGATCGCAGTGTCCGCAAACGCCGCGCACACCGACACTCGCTGATGATAGCTCCATCAGGTCGATCGGCAGGACGTCGCTTCGGAGCGATTGCTCAGGGGCAGGATGTTGACGTTCAGGCCCGCGTGCCGCCGACGGTCATCTCGTTCATGCGCAGATGCGGCTGGCCGACGCCGACGGGCACCCACTGGCCGCCCTTGCCGCAATTGCCGATGCCGGTATCGAGCTTCATGTCGTTGCCGATCATGGTGATGCGCTGCATGGCTTCCGGGCCGTTGCCGATCAGCATGGCGCCCTTGACCGGCGCGCCGATCTTGCCGTTCTCGATCAGATAGGCTTCGGTGCAGCCGAAGACGAATTTGCCGGACGTGATGTCCACCTGTCCGCCGCCGAAGGAAACGGCATAGATGCCCTTCTTCACCGAGGCGATGATCTCGTCGGGCGTCTTGTCGCCGGAGAGCATGTAGGTGTTGGTCATGCGCGGCATCGGCACATGCGCATAGGATTCGCGCCGGCCGTTGCCGGTCGGCTTCATGCCCATCAGGCGGGCATTCTGCCGGTCCTGCATGTAGCCGACCAGCTTGCCGTCCTCGATCAGCACATTGTAGCCGGAGGGCGTGCCTTCGTCGTCGATGGTCAGCGAGCCGCGGCGGGCATTCGATCGTGCCGTCATCGACGACGGTTACGCCCTTGGCCGCCACCTGTCTCGCCCAGCAGGCCGGCAAAGGCCGATGTCTTCTTGCGGTTGAAATCGCCTTCCAGCCCGTGACCGACCGCCTCGTGCAGCATCACGCCCGGCCAGCCGGAGGCCGAGCACCACATCCATGGTGCCGGCCGGCGCGTCGATCGCTTCGAGATTGACCAGCGCCTGGCGCAGCGCCTCGTCGGCGCCATGGCTGCCAGTTGTCGGTGGCAATGAAATCGCCGAACCCGCGTCGGCCGCCGACGCCGTAGGAGCCGCTTTCCTGCCGGTCGCCATCGCCGACGACGACGGAAATGTTGAGGCGCGTCATCGGCCGGACATCGCGCATCCGGTGCCCGTCGGCGCGCAGGATATCGACCACCTGCCAGCTCGCGGCGATCGAGGCCGTGACCTGGCGAACCTTGGAGTCCCTGCCGCGCAGATAGGCGTCGATCTCCGAGAGCAGCGCGACCTTTTCCTCGAAGCTCGGTGCGCCGATCGGGTTTTCGTCGCCATAGAGTTTCTTGTTGGTGCCGCTGCGGTGCGGCCGCATAGGAGCCGGAATAGCCGCGCGTCACGGCGCCGACAGCATCAGACGCGCGCTTCAGCGCGGAAAGCGAAAGTTCGCCGGCATGGGCATAACCGACCGCTTCGCCGGCAACGGCGCGCAGGCCAAAACCCTGATCGGTGTTGAAACTGCCGCCCTTCAGGCGGCCATTGTCGAAGGTCAGCGATTCCGACTGGCCGTGCTCGATGAACAATTCGCCGTCATCGGCGCCCTTAAGCGCTTCCGCGACAACCCGCGCGCAGCGCATGCTTCGTCGCTGTCGAAGAGGGTGAGAAGATCTGGTGTTCATGGACGTGGCTCCGGTTCTGGGCATGGCCTGCATGTAGGGACGCAGCAGATGCAAGCGTGCTCAAGCCTACGCGCTCGAAGCTCTGCCGGCTCAAGCCTGGATCAACCGGCCGATGCATCACTGATCATGAATGCGGATCAGGGCCCACTGCGATGCATCAAGGCAGGGCGTCGTAACCTTCGCCGAAGCCCTTGAGATCGACAGGAATGCCGATGCCTTCTTCCGGCGACTGGAAAACGATGAAGGTCGCCGTCGCGCCGCTGCGGAAGGTCTTCAGCAGTTCTTCCTCAAGAACCACCTCGGCATAGCAGCCGTCGGAGAAACAGCGGACGAAATAGGCGCGGCCGATATCCTTGCCGTCGACATTGAGCCCCAGCCCGTTGGGCAGAAGCACGCCGAGCGGCGCCAGGACGCGCAGGATCTTCGCCTTGCGGTCGGCAGTCTTCAGCACGACCACGGACAAGCCGACTTCAGGCCGATCCTCGGCAATGACGTTCTGCATCAGCGCGCATTGTTCCGCGGTGGCACCAGCCGGCTGGTCGCAGACGATCGACCATGCGCCATGGTTGGATTTGACCGTTCCCGGCGTTCCGGGCTGCTGCTGTGCCAATGCCTGCTGCGGAAGCATTGCCGATGACAAACCCAGGGCCGCGATCGACAAAAGGGCCATGACCGGCAGGCGGGAAACGAGGGACAGGCCCATGAAAACCTCAAAACGTAAGAATCAGTGCCGCTATTCTTGAAGCGCGAGCGCGAAAATGAAAAGCCCGAAGTGTCCTTTCAGCCGGGTATGGCCGAAATTGGGCCGCGGAACAGGCCATGAATAGCATTTAACAATGTATCGCTGCTGTCAAAACCATTGCAGGTCGCGCAACCGTGCATTTTCAAACATGCCCGTGCCCGCTGTCCCGTTGTTTTGCGGAGGCTGGATAATAAAGAGATTTGAAAACCGCGTCCGTGCCAATCTGCACCGCTATAGGGTGGCGGCATTTTCCCCTGTTTTCACGGATGGGTCTCAAGCTGGGCGGGCTTTTCCGCCAAGCTATTTTCGGCGGCGAATCCGGCAATGCCGTTGGCGTTAATCGCACTTTTCGTGCTACAAAAACAACGGTTGCCCTGGTTGGCGCGTGGAGAATGCGCACTTTGCGCAAAAATGCCGCACGGGCTTCCATGGACAGATGTTGCGGCAACAACCAAACTGTGGTTTGAAGCGCTTCAGTATCGCAGGGATTCTGCGTTTTGGTTTGATCCTGATCAAGCGCATGAGGGAGACACTATCGTGAAAAACAAGGCTTATGCAGTTCTGGCGGCGATTGCCTGTCTGCTTTTTGCTTCGAACGCCTGGGCCGATAAGCCAGTGCCGTGGCAGACGAATTTCCAGAATGCCGCCACCGGCATCATGGAAGAGATCACCTGGTTCGAGCATTACACCCTCTGGTTCATCGTGCCGATCACGCTGTTCGTGCTGCTTCTGCTGATCATCGTCGTCGTCAAGTTCCGCGAAAGCGCGAACCCGGTGCCGTCGAAGACCAGCCATCAACACGGGTATCGAGATCGTCTGGACGGTTGGTCCGGTCATCATCCTGCTCTTCCTCGCCATTCCATCGTTCCAGCTTCTGACCGCGCAGCTGACGCCGCCGGAAAATCCGGATCTGACGGTCAAGGCGACCGGCAACCAGTGGTACTGGTCCTATGAATATCGAAGTCGGCGAAAGCCCGCTCTCCTTCGACAGCCTCCTGCTGAAGGATGAAGACCGCGCAAGCCTCGGCAAGGAAGACACGGCGCCTATCCGCGCCTGCTTGCAGTGGACAACGAAGTCGTCGTGCCCGTCGGCAAGAATGTTCGTCTGCTCGTCACCGCCGGCCGACGTCATCCACGCCTTCGCCATGCCGGCCTTCGGCGTCAAGATCGATGCCGTTCCCGGCCGCCTGAACGAAACCTGGTTCAAGGCTGACCGCGAAGGCCTCTATTATGGCCAGTGTTCCGAGCTCTGCGGCAAGGACCATGCCTATCATGCCGATCGCCATCCGTGTTGTCAGCGAAGACAAGTACGCCACCTGGCTTGCTGCCGCCGCGACCAATATCGGTGATGCAAACAAGGCGCTCATGGCTGCAATCGATGGTGCGGCGAAGACCGTCGACGTCGCTGCAAACGCCGCACAGTAATTCGCCCTAAAGAATTCGAAGGGGAGCTATATTCATGGCCGGAACATCCGCTCATCACGATCACCTTCATGATCATGCGCCAAATGCCTATGACGGGCACGCGCATGACCATGATCATGCCCACAAGCCGCTGTCGTTTTTCCAGCGCTGGTTTCTGTCGACGAACCACAAGGACATCGGCACGCTCTACCTGATCTTCGCGATCATGGCCGGCATCATCGGCGGTACGCTGTCGGTCATCATGCGCATGGAGCTTGCAGGATCCGGGCATCCAGATCTTCCACGGCCTTGCCTCCATGGTCTACGGCTTCGAGGGCGATGCTGCCATCGACGGCGGCAAGCACATGTACAACGTCTTCACGACCGCGCACGCGCTCATCATGATCTTCTTCATGGTCATGCCGGCGCTGATCGGCGGCTTTGCCAACTGGATGGTCCCGATCATGATCGGTGCGCCGGACATGGCGTTCCCGCGCATGAACAACATCTCCTTCTGGCTGATCATCCCGGCCTTCCTGCTGCTGCTGCTCTCGATGTTCGTCGAAGGCCCGGCCGGCGGTTACGGCGCGGTGGCGGCTGGACGATCTATCCGCCGCTCTCGACATCGGGTCAGCCCGGTCCGGCCATGGATCTCGCGATCCTCGCGCCTGCACATTGCCGGTGCGTCGTCGATCCTCGGTGCGATCAACTTCATCACCACGATCCTGAACATGCGCGCTCCGGGCATGACGCTGCACAAGATGCCGCTGTTTGCCTGGTCGGTTCTGATCACGGCCTTCCTGCTGCTGCTTTCGCTTGCCGGTTCTGGCCGGCGGCATCACCATGCTGCTGACCGACCGCAACTTCGGCACGGCCTTCTTCGCGCCTGAAGGCGGCGGCGACCCGATCCTGTTCCAGCATCTGTTCTGGTTCTTCGGTCACCCGGAAGTGTACATCCTGATCCTGCCCGGCTTCGGCATCATCAGCCACATCGTCTCGACCTTCTCGCGCAAGCCGATCTTCGGTTATCTCGGCATGGCCTATGCGATGGTCGCGATCGGCGCCGTCGGCTTCATCGTCTGGGCGCACCACATGTACACGGTCGGCATGTCGCTCGACACGCAGCGCTACTTCGTCTTCGCGACGATGGTCATCGCGGTTCCGACCGGCGTGAAGATCTTCTCCTGGATCGCGACGATGTGGGGCGGTTCGATCCGCTTCCGCACGCCGATGATCTGGGCGATCGGCTTCATCTTCCTGTTCACCGTCGGCGGTGTGACGGGCGTGCAGCTCGCCAATGCCGGTCTCGACCGCGTCGTGCACGACACCTACTACGTGGTTGCCCACTTCCACTACGTTCTGTCGCTCGGCGCCGTCTTCGCCATCTTCGCCGCCTGGTACTACTGGTTCCCGAAGATGACCGGCTACATGTACTCGCGAATTCCTCGGCAAGCTGCATTTCTGGGTCATGTTCGTCGGCGTGAACCTGGTGTTCTTCCCGCAGCATTTCCTCGGCCTTGCCGGCATGCCGCGCCGCTACATCGACTATCCGGATGCCTATGCCGGCTGGAACTGCGTGTCGTCCTATCGGCTCCTACATCTCGGCCGTCGGCGTCCTGATCTTCCTCTTCGGTGTCTTCGAAGCCTTCTCCAAGAAGCGCGTCGCTGGCGACAATCCCTGGGGCGAAGGTGCAAACACGCTGGAATGGCAGCTGTCTTCGCCGCCGCCGTTCCACCAGTGGGAACAGCTGCCGCGCATCAAGTAAGCCGCGGATGCTTCAGCGCAAACGCAGGACAAGCGGCGCCGGTCTCAGCCAGCGGCTTGCATCGATCTCCTCGGCTGACCAGTACAAGCACAGTCATGGACATGCGTTCGGGCACGTTGATGGAATGATGACCGAGTTATCGAACAGTCACGAGTGGCCGGCATGACGAAAGCGACAGTCCGAGCATCGTCCGAGGCCGACGTTCGCGCGATTTTTTCGAACTTCTGAAGCCGCGCGTCATGTCGCTCGTCGTCTTCACGGCGCTTGGCCGGCCTGGTGCTGGCGCCGGGCCATATCAATCCGGTGATCGGCTTCATCGCGATCCTCTGCATTGCCGTCGGCGCCGGCGCCTCCGGCGCGCTCAACATGTGGTATGACGCCGACATCGACGCGGTCATGACCCGCACCGCCACGCGTCCGATCCCGTCCGGTCGTATCCGCCCGGACGAAGCGCTGGCCTTCGGCCTCGACGCTTTCGGTCTTCTCGGTCGGCATTCTCGGCCTCGTCGTCAACTGGCTGTCGGCCGGCCTGCTTGCCTTCACGATCTTCTTCTACGCCGTCGATCTACACGATGTGGCTGAAGCGCTCGACGCCGCAGAACATCGTCATCGGCGGTGCCGCCGGCGCCTTTCCGCCGATGATCGGCTGGGCCTGCGTGACCGGTGGCGTCGTCGATCGAAAGCATCGTGCTGTTCCTCATCATCTTCCTCTGGACGCCGGCCCATTTCTGGGCACTGGCCCTGTTCAAGATGCGCGACTATGGTGCCGTCGGCGTGCCGATGCTGCCCAATGTCAGCGGCGAGGCGACAACCAAGAACCAGATCGTCATCTATGCGGTGCTGACCGCGATCATCGGCGTCGTGCCGACCGTGCTTGGCTTCGCCAGCGACGGTTTACGGCGCTTTTGCCGCAGCGCTCGGCCTCGGCTTCATCTGGTATTCGATCGGCGTCTGGCGCATGCCCGAAGGCGACGAGAAGATGGTGCCGGCCAAGAAGCTGTTTGCCTATTCGATCCTCTATCTGTTTGCGATCTTCTCTGCCCTGATGATCGATCACCTTGTCGCCACGCTGTGGCTCAGCCTATCGGAGGCGCTGCCTGATGGACATGATTAAACTGAGCGACGCCCAGAAGAAGTCGCGCCGCGGTCGCAACATCGCGCTCGGCGCTCGTGCTGTTCGGCCTCGTCGTGCTCTTTTACGTCGTCACGCTGGTCAAGATTCGGCAACGGCATGGCCAACTGAGCGGAGGGGCGGACGTGACACAGCCGGCGCAAAACAACAAGGACAGGTCGCAATGGCGCGGTCGTCGCAGCCTGCCTGACGTTTGTCGTCGCGCATGATCGGCATGGCCTATGCCGCCGTTCCGCTCTACGACATGTTCTGCCAGGGTCACCGGCTACAATGGCACGACGCAAACGTGTCGAGCAGGCCTCCGACGTCATCCTCGACAAGACCATCAAGGTGACGTTCGACGCCAATACGTCGTCCGACCTGCCCTGGGATTTCAAGCCGGTAAACCGCCAGATCGAGATCAAGATCGGTGAAACCGTGCAGGTCGAATTTCACGGCCAAGAACCTTGCCAGCGAAACCGACGACGGCGCAGGCGATGTTCAACGTCACGCCGATGGCGGCGGCGGCCTATTTCAACAAGGTCGAGTGCTTCTGCTTTACCGAGACGACGCTGAAGCCGGGTGAAGAGATGAAGATGCCGGTGGTTTTCTTCGTCGATCCGGAGATCGTCAAGACGGTTGAAACCAAGAACATCCGGACGCTGACGCTGTCCTACACCTTCTACGCCCAGCGAACCTTCCAAGCCCTTGGTCTCGTTGAAGACCACGGCAGACGAGACCGACAAGAGACTTTGATTCATCACTGTTTTCGGCTATGCCGGAAATGACGACAAGAGCAGACATATCCGGGGATTGACCAAGATGGCCGATGCACACCAGAAGAATCACGACTACCACATCATCGACCCGAGCCCATGGCCGTTGCTCGCCTCGATCGGCGCTTTCATCATGGCCTTTGGCGGTGTCGCCTATATGCGCTACGCTGGCCGGCGGCTCGTTCAAGCTGTTCGGCCTCGAACTCGCCAATCCCCTGGCTGTTCTTCATCGGCCTCGCTCATCGTGCTCTACACCATGTATGGCTGGTGGTCGGACACGATCAAGGAAGCCCATGAGGGCCACCACACCCGCGTCGTCGTCGCTGCATCTGCGCTACGGCATGATCATGTTCATCGCCTCCGAAGTGATGTTCTTCGTCGCCTGGTTCTGGGCCTTCTTCGATGCCAGCCTGTTTGCCGCCGAAGCCGATCCAGGCCGCGCGCGTCGCCTTCACCGGTGGGCATTGGCCGCCGAAGGGCATCGAGGTCCTCGATCCCTGGCACCTGCCGCTCTACAACACCGTCATCCTGCTGCTGTCCGGCACGACGGTCACCTGGGCGCACCATGCGCTGCTGCACAATGACCGCAAGGGCCTGATCAACGGCCTGGTGCTGACGGTCGTGCTCGGCGTGCTGTTCTCCTTCGTCCAGGCCTACGAATATGCCCACGCACCGTTCGGCTTCAAGGATTCGATCTACGGCGCGACCTTCTTCATGGCGACCGGTTTCCACGGCTTCCACGTTCTGGTCGGCACGATCTTCCTGCTGGTCTGCCTGTTCCGCGCGCTGAAGCGGCGATTTCACGCCGAAGCAGCATTTCGGCTTCGAGGCTGCTGCCTGGTACTGGCACTTCGTTGACGTCGTCTGGCTCTTCCTGTTCTTCTCGATCTATATCTGGGGCGGCTGGGGCGCGCCGATCGCCCACGGGTGATCTGGTAAGAATGGTTGAAATATGGGGGGCGGTCGCGGAAACGGGGCCGCCTCACTCGTTTGAAGGATTGAAAAGATGACCGAAGACAGTGCCCATTATCCTCCCGTCGATCCGGTATCGAGCGGCCTGAAAGGTCATTGCCCGCGCTGCGGCCAGGGCAAGCTGTTCGATGGCTTCATCAAGTTGAAGCCGGCCTGCAGCAATTGCGAACTCGATTACGGCTTCGCCGACAGCGGCGACGGACCGGTCGTCTTCGTCATCCTGATCGTCGGCTTCATCGTCGTTGGCTCGGCGCTCTGGATGGAGGTCAATGTCAATCCGCCGCTCTGGCTGCACTTTCTTCTCTGGATCCCGCTGGCCACCGTTCTGACACTGGTGACCATGCGCATGCTGAAAGGCGTGCTGATCAATCTGCAGTTCCGCAACAATGCGCGCTCCGGCGAGATCGACCGTGGCTGAACACGTGCGTTCAACAGCCGGCCGCAGGCTGGTGCGGCTTGCAGGCATGATTGCCGTCCTCGCGACCTTTGCAGCGCTGGTTTCGCTTGGGACATGGCAGATGCAGCGGCTCGCCTGGAAGGAAAGCCTGCTTTCCGCCATCGCCGAGCGGCGCAATGCGCCACCGGTCGATCTGGCCGCGATCGAGGCGCTCGCTTCGGCCGGCGGCGACATCGAATACCGGACCGTTTCGGTTTCGGGCCGTTTTCTCAACAACAGGGAGCGGCATTTCTTCGCCACCCATCAGGGCCGAACCGGATATTACGTCTACACGCCGCTTGAGCTTGCCGACGGGCGCTACCTCTTCGTCAACAGGGGCTTTACGCCCTTCGACGCCAAGGAGCCGGAAACCCGCAAGCTCGGTCAGCTGACGGGGCAGCAGACGATCAAGGGCCTTGCCCGCGCGCGCCTTGCCGAAAAGCCGTCCTGGGTCGTGCCGGAAAATGACCTCGCCAAGAACATCTTCTACTGGAAGGACCTCGACGCGATGGCCGAGACGGATGGCCTGCCGAAAGACAAGGTCTTGCCCTTCTTCGTCGATGCCGACGCCACGCCCAATCCCGGCACGCTGCCGCTCGGCGGCGTCACCCAGTTCGAACTGCCCAACAACCACCTGCAATACGCCGTCACCTGGTACGGGCTGGCTGCGGCACTCGTCGTGATCACAGGGGTTTTCGTGTTCCGCAGGAAAAGCCGCGACTGAGTTTGCCCTGGTGGCCTGTTGACCGAACCGCATGTACACCTCCATATCAGGAAAAGTTCATAGGAGGTCTTCAGCCTTGACCATCATCGCCAATACCTTCATCGCCCTGACCGCGCTCGCCCATCTCGGCTTCCTCGTCCTGGAAATGTTTCTGTGGACCAGGCCGCAGGGGCGCAAGGTGTTTCGCATGACGCCTGAACAGGCGGAGGCGACGAGGGTGCTGGCGGCCAATCAGGGGCTTTATAACGGCTTTCTGGCTGCCGGCCTCGTCTGGTCGCTGATCCATCCGCAGCCCGATTTTGCCTTCCAGCTGAAGCTGTTCTTTCTTGTGTGCGTCATCGTTGCGGCTATATATGGCGCATGGTCGGTGAAGCCGCGCATCCTGCTCATACAGGGCGGTCCGGCCATCGCCGCCCTTTTGTTCCTGCTTCTGGCTTCCTGATCAATGGCTTCTTCTCTTCCGGTAAAAACGCCTATCACCATCCGTCTTTGCGGGCCGCGCGGCTTCTGCGCCGGCGTCGATCGCGCGATCCAGATCGTCGTGCTGGCGCTGAAGGACTTCGGTGCGCCGGTCTATGTCCGCCACGAGATCGTCCACAATCGCTATCGTCGTCGAAGGCCTTGAGGCCAAGGGCGCGATCTTCGTCGAGGAACTCGACGAGATCCCGCCGGAGCATCGCAAGCAGCCGGTGGTCTTCTCGGCCCATGGCGTGCCGAAATCGGTTCCCGCGGATGCGCAGAGCCGCAACCTGTTCTATCTCGATGCCACATGCCCGCTGGTCTCCAAGGTCCACAAGCAGGCCATGCGCCACCAGAAGCTCGGCCGTCATGTGGTCCTGATCGGTCACGCCGGCCATCCGGAGGTGATCGGCACCATGGGGCAATTGCCCGATGGCGCGGTGTCGCTGATCGAGACGATCGAGGATGCCGATGTCTACACGCCGCCGGATCCTGACAATCTCGGCTTCGTCACCCAGACGACGCTCTCGGTCGATGATACCGCCGGCGTCATCAAGCGGCTGCATGAACGTTTCCCGAACCTGCACGGCGCCCGCCGCCGAATTCGATCTGCTATGCCACGACCAACCGCCAGGAAGCCGTCAAGCAGGCGGCCCCCGGCTGCGATCTGTTCCTGATCGTCGGCGCGCCGAACTCTTCCAATTCCAAGCGCCTTGTCGAGGTCGCTTTGCGGGCCGGGGCGAAAAAATCCGTGCTTGTCCAGCGCGCCTCCGAAATCGACTGGGAGACCGTCGGCGATCTCTCCGTGGTCGGCCTGTCGGCCGGCGCCTCGGCACCGGAAGTCATCGTCGACGAGATCATCGAGGCGTTCCGCGCTGCGTTATGATGCGCAGGTCGAGCTTGCCGACACCGTCGAGGAAACCGAGAATTTCCTGGTCAACCGCGAACTGCGCCACGTGCCATTGACTGCGGCCGACATGGCGTTCGTGAACGGGGAATAATTGCAGGGGCGTGGGTGGCATGGATCCTCGGGTCAAGCCCGAGGATGACCTTGGGGGAGGGCGCTTTCAGCCGCGACGGTCCGTCTCTCAATGCCACAATATACAGGATAGTCATCCTCGGGCCTGACCCGAGGATCCATACTCAAGCGAATCTGTTCGCCACTGTTAACCGAGAGAGCAAACCTTGGCCGTATACACCGACATCACCGAAGACGATCTCAGCGGCTTTCTCACGCAATATGACGTCGGCACGCTGACCTCCTACAAGGGCATTGCCGAGGGCGTCGAAAACACCAATTTCCTGCTGCAGACCACCAAGGGCGCCTACATCCTGACGCTCTACGAAAAGCGGGTGGACCAGAACGACCTGCCGTTTTTCCTCGGGCTGATGCATCATCTGGCCGGAAACGGCCTGTCCTGCCCGCTGCCGATCGCCGCGGTTCGACGGCAAGCTGCTCGGCGAACTCTCCGGCCGTCCGGCTGCGGTGATCTCCTTTCTCGAACGGCATGTGGCTGCGCAAGCCCGATGCCAGTCATTGCCGCGAAGTCGGCAAGGCGCTGGCCGCCATGCATGTGGCCGGCGAAGGCTTTGAACTGACGCGCCGCAATGCGCTGTCGGTCTCCGGCTGGCGGCCGCTGTGGAACAATTCGGTCGCCCGCGCCGACGAGGTCGAGCCGGGTCTTTCCGACGAGATCGGTTCGGAACTCGATCATCTCGAGGCGCACTGGCCAAGCGACCCTGCCGGCCGGCGTCATCCATGCCGATCTGTTTCCCGACAATGTCTTCTTCCTCGGCGACGACCTCTCCGGGCCTGATCGACTTCTATTTCGCCTGCAACGATTTCCTTGCCTATGACGTCTCGATCTGCCTGAACGCCTGGTGCTTCGAAAAGGACGGCGCCTACAACATCACCAAGGGCATGGCGCTGCTTTGAGGGCTATCAGTGCGTCCGGCCGCTCAGCGACTGCAGAAGTCGAAGCCCTGCCGCTGCTGTGCGCGCGGCTCGGCCTGCGCTTCTTCCTGACCCGGCTCTACGACTGGCTGATGACGCCGGCCGGCGCGCTGGTGGTGAAGAAGGACCCGCTGGAATATCTGAGAAAGCTGCGCTTCCACCGCTCGGTCGCATCAGCCGCCGAATACGGTCTCGTGCGTGAAAGCCTTACCCCATGAAACATGTCGATATCTTCACCGATGGCGCCTGCTCGGGCAATCCGGGGCCGGGCGGCTGGGGGGCCGTGCTGCGCTATGGCGAGGTCGAAAAGGACCTGTGCGGCGGCGAGGCCGACACGACCAACAACCGCATGGAACTGCTGGCGGCGATCACTGCGCTCGACAGCGCTGAAAACGCCATGCGAGGTCGATCTCTACACCGACTCCAAATATGTCATGGACGGCATCGGCAAGTGGATCTTCGGCTGGAAGAAAAACGGCTGGAAAACCGCCGACAAGAAGCCGGTGAAGAACGGCGAACTCTGGCAGGCGCTGGACGCCGCCAACCAGCGCCACAAGGTCACCTGGCACTGGGTCAAGGGCCATGCCGGCCACCCCGAAAACGAACGCGCCGATGAACTGGCGCGCAAGGGCATGGAGCCGTTCAAGAAGGGGCGGTGAGGGGCCGCGAAGGGTCTTCCATTGTCCCCGTGCCAGCCCCCCTCTGTCACTTCGTGACATCTCCCCCACAGGTGGGGAGATCGTTCTTTTCCCCGGTCGCTATCGAAGTCATGGACGTACTTTGCTTGCGACCAATCTCCCCCCTTGTGGGGGAGATGTCAGCGTCGCTGACAGAGGGGGGCTTGCACGGGGACAGCGAGAGACAAACCGAAAGCCCGGTCGCAGGGACGACCGGGCTTCGGGGAGGTCAGTTCGTTGGTGTGTCGGCTCAGTAGTCGTAATCGACGACGACCTGTTCGCTGTAGTGCTTCTTGTAGCCGTAAGTCTTGTAGCTCTGGTTCTTGTAGCCGTACTGCTTGTGGCCGTAGGTCTTCTTGTAACCGTAGTTCTTGTGGCCGTAGCTCTTGGAATAGCCGTAGTCATCGTTGCAGCCACCGGCCAGCGAAGGAGCGGCAAAGGAGACGGTGGCGACTGCGGCGACGATGGCGGAGATGATGAACTTGCGCATGGTATCTATCCTTTGATCCGGGTTGGGGATGAGTTCGTCTCATCCAGTGACCCGACAATGCCATGGCGTTCAGACGCGCGCTGTTTCGCATGGAACAGGCCGGAAAACTGTCTCAGCGCGGCATGGTCAGCGTCAGCGTGCCGTCCCGGTTGATATAGATCATCCAGCGGCTGTCAGCCGCGACGAGCACCATGTCGCAACGGATCACCTGCTCTTCCATCGAGACGATTCGTGCGACAACGCGCGCGAGATCCGCCAAATCGGCGGTGAAGAACCCCAGATCAAGCTCCTGCGGTGCGACGTGGGAGGCGGGTGAGCAGGAATCTCCGAACCAGAGGTGCGCGTCTCCGTTGACGCCGTGTTGGGCCGCGAGTGCTGTCAATTCCGCATGGAGCGCATCCTCTCCGGGCAAGGGGGTCGTGCTCCCGGTCAGGAGGGCCGCATTATAGGGATAATGGAGCCCCTCGATGCTGGTCCTCAGCGCCTTTTGCCGGTCCTGGTCGAGGGCATAGGAGAAGCGGCCGGTTGTTTCGGCAAAGGCGGCGAAAACCGGTGCCAGCCGTCGTGATCGTTCGGTGCGCACCCGTTTCAGGCTGTTCAGCCTCAGCTTCTGCTGGAGCGGGGAAAGGGCTTTTGTCATTCTGGATTTCCCTTGTGGCGCTTCACGAAATCGATCCGCTCCCGGATGGATGCATTGGTTTCCCGCTCGAAGGCCGCGATCACCGTGTCGATATCCGCAATCGCATGGCGATGCCGGATGAGGCCGTCGGCTGCAACCTTGCGCACGGTGGTGGCAGGGTCGCGTGCCGCGGTGGTGATCAGGGCGGGGATATCGACGGCGATGTCGATTTTCCGTTTCTCCACGATGGGCTCGCGGTACAGGTATCGCCCGCTATAGCCGACTGTCATCGTCGATTGCGTGCCGACGATGAACTCGGCCTCGCCGTCGATCAGCGCTTTCAGGGCGCGGGCGCGCACCAGATAGTTCCGTGCACCGGTCAGGGCGGGCAGCTGTGCATCGATGAGGTTCGTTCGCAGCAGGAGCCGGGTGAGTTTTCCGAGCCTGCTTTCTTCTTCGTGCATCAGGCGATCCAGCAATAGAGCCTGGACGCCCGGTCGGTGCAGCATCGAGTCGATGGACGAGAGGTCGGCGGTCATGTCCGGATCGGTCAAGCGCATAAGCAACAAGAAAGGGAACGGATTCGGCAATGACCTTGATCCCGACATGGGGGTCACACGGTCCAGAGCTTCTTTGCGCAGCAAGGCGCACCGCCGGTACCCAGTCGTTCAGGCGCAGCACAAGCGCTGCGAGCCGGAAAGCACTGCCGGGCACGGCATCAAGTGTGTTCAGCGCTTTTTCGCGGACAAAACCGTCGGGATGGAAAAGCTGCAGCCAGCGATAATCGGCGGGCGGAAGCAACAGCCATCGGCGGCTTCCGGCGGAACCGATAGAAGAGCGGACCCTCGAAAACGGGCTCCTCGGGGCCTGGAGCCTGACTGAAAGCCGAGCGCAACACGATCCCCATCTGCTTGACGCTTTCGCACGGATAACGATCAAGATCGCGAGAAGCTGCTTCAGCCGCTCACCATCGTCGCGTCCGGCTTCGATCTGCAAAAACGACGTCCTGCAGGAAAAGCGTCGTCGCCCTGTAGACGTTTGCGGTGCTGCGCTGCCGCCATTTTCCTTCGCCCGACATATCCAACTGATTCCCCGACCCGACTGACCCTTTGATATGGAAATGCCCGAATCTTGCGATCCGGGCAGTTACCAGTGGCACAGGCTGTCGGTCGTTTCGATCAGAGCTGTTCGAGCATCGCGGCTGCGGCCGAGACCGTGGCCTGGCCGGGGCTGTCCTCGATGTTCAGCGTCTTGACCACGCCGTCCTCGACCAGCATCGAATAGCGCTTCGAGCGCACGCCGAGTGTGCCGGCTGACAGGTCGATGTCGAGGCCGAGCGCCTTCAGCCGGGCTGGGTTCGCCCCGGCGAGCATCGGCGCGCTGGCGCAGCCGTTCGAGATGGCCTTGCCGTCCTTCATGAAGCACATCCATTTTCTGGAGGACAAGGGCCTCATTCGCACCCAAAAGCATGGCCGGGTGCGGACTTGTACGCTCGAAAAAGCGCGGCTTGCCGTCGTGGACGACTGGCTCGGCGAGCAGCGCGCCCTGTGGGAAGCAGCGAACCGACCGGCTGGAGCAATTCGTGATCGCCGGCCAGGACTACAATAGGGGCAAAGACCGCTAAAAGGAGACCTCGACATGACCGAAGCTTTCAATCCGGAACTCGACCTCAGGATCGCGCGCATCATCAAGGCGCCGCGCTCCGCCGTCTGGAACGCCTGGACGACGCCATCGCTGTTCGAACAGTGGTGGATCCCCGCGCCGACACGCTGCCGGGTCGAGCAGATGGACCTCATTCCCGGGGGCGCTTTCGTTACGCTGATGAGCGAGGACGGCGGTAAATTCGGCCCGCATGTCAGCGGCTGTTTCCTGGCCGTCGATCCGATGGAGCGCATCGTCTTTACCAATGCGCTTTTGGGCGGTTGGCGGCCTGCTGAGAAGCCCTTTATAACGGCAATCATCACGCTGCGTGACCATGCTGAGGGAACCGACTATGCCGCCCATGTGATGCACCGGACCAGCACCGAGCGGGCTGAGCATGATGAAATGGGGTTCTACGATGGCTGGGGTACCGCCATCGGACAACTGGCCAGGCTCGTCGAGCGGCCATTGTGAAGAGAGCCGTGACGACTGTGACCGCACTCCTGTTGTGCACCGGGCCTGTTGCCAGCCCGGTGCGAAGTCCCAAAAAACGAATCAGAGCTGATCGAGCATGGCGGCTGCGGCCGAGACCGTGGCCTGGCCGGGGCTGTCCTCGATGTTCAGCGTCTTGACCACGCCGTCCTCGACCAGCATCGAATAGCGCTTCGAGCGCACGCCGAGTGTACCGGCTGACAGGTCGATGTCGAGGCCGAGCGCCTTGGTGAAGGAAGCGTCCCAATCGGACAGGTAGTGGATCTTGCCCATGCCGCCGGACTGGGTGGCCCAGGCGCCCATGACGTGCAGATCGTTGACCGCGACAACGGCGATGTCATCGACCCCGCGCGACAGGATCGCGTCGCGGTTTTCCAGATAACCCGGCAGATGGTTCAGCGAGCAGGTGGGGGTAAACGCACCCGGAACGGCAAAGAGAACGACCTTCTTGCCGGCAAACAGCTGATCGGTGGTGATTTCCACCGGACCGTCAGCAGTCTTTTCCTTGAAGGTGGCGGACGGCAGCTTGTCTCCGACGGCAATGGTCATGGTGGCTCCTCGAAATGGGATACGTGGATAAGGGACGCTCTACTGGATTTTGCGGGTCAGTCCAGTTCGTGTGGAATATAGATTCCGCTCACTCAAAGGCAAGCGCCGTTTCCATGCTGCGCGCACCGGAACGGAGCACGAGCACGGCCGTCTTGCCTGCAAGGTTGCCGCCCTTTGCCGGTGTGCGAAACGGGATATCGGCGCTAAATCCGCCATCGGCCGCACGCTTAATCGCTGCCTTGCCGAAGGAAAATCCGGCCGGGCCGGCAAGGAAAATTTCCGGCGCTTCCTGCTCCCCGTCAGGCGCGGCAAACCGGATATGCAGGGTCTTTGCCGCAGCATCGACCTTGGTCTCCGTCACCTTGAAATCGGCGGCCGGTGCGCCGGGCAGGGCGGCCTGCGCAGCGTCGATGCGCGCCTGCTCCAGCGGGTTCGCGGCCGCTCCGGCTGGAATCGCGACCGCCAGCTCGGCCTGCACCGGGATGCAGATATCCTTGCAGATCCCCAGAAACACCTGGGCCTTGAGATCGACGGCGCTGGTCGGATCGAGCAACTGCAATTGCATCGGCAGGGCAACGGAACGGTCATAGCCGGTGTAGTGCACGACACCGTCGTCGAAGGTCTTCGGGGCGGGGAAAAGCAGGCCGGTAAACATGACGCCCGACAGCGGGTTGATGGTCACTTGCGGCGGAATGCCGCTTGCCCCCGGTTCGCGCCAGTAGGTTTTCCAGCCGGGCTTCAGCCTGATTTCGAGGATCGCCGGAAGGGTGCCGTCCAAGAGCGGCGGCGCGGCGACGATCCGCACGTCTCCGCCTTCGGACGAGACCCAGTCGCTCGCAGCAGCCTTTGCATCCTGCGGGGCTGCAAGCAGCGACCCGAAACAGATGGCCGCCATCAGCAGGCCGGTGGCTGGAAGGGCAGCGGAGAAGGGGCGAGGATTTGTCATGAACCGAGAAATAACCTGTCTGCCACGATCCTGAAAGAGCCAGCCTTTTTCCGCGCCATCATATTCAGTTGATGGGCCGTGATTGCAACCGGCGACAACGCAGTTGCGAAAAAATCCGAAAAAGGCGACGGAGCGGCTTTTCATTTGGCGGTGAATTGATAGGCTGTTGGCATGGTAACCATGGCGACGTTCCAGAAGAAACGTGAGCGCGGATTGCTTGACGGTCAGTTCCTGATCGCCATGCCGGGTATGTTCGACAGCAATTTTTCCCGCACGGTGATCTATGTCTGCGCCCATTCCAGCGATGGCGCCATGGGCTTTGTGCTCAACCGGCCGCAGAATCTGACCTTTCCCGACGTGCTGCTGCATCTCAACATCATCGACAAGGACCAGGCCATCCGCCTGCCTTCGATGACGCGCGATTTCCAGATCCAGACCGGCGGTCCCGTCGAGACCGGCCGTGGTTTTGTACTGCATTCCGACGATTACCTGAGCGAATCCAGTATCCCCGTCAGCGACGAGATCTGCCTCACGGCAACGCTCGACATCGTCAGGGCGATCTCGCGCGGCGACGGCCCGAGCAAGGCGATGATGATGCTCGGTTATGCCGGCTGGGGGGCGGGCCAGCTTGAAAACGAGATCGCCAGCAATGGCTGGCTCAACTGCCCGGCCTCCGAAGACCTGATCTTCGATCGCGGCCTTGGCGACAAGTATGACCGTGCGCTGGCATTGATGGGCGTCACGCCGGCCATGCTCTCCATGGATGCCGGCCACGCCTGACAAGGCCGGACCGGTCGGCCGCGTCCGACGAAATCTCCAAAATCAATCCTGCTGCGGAACCTTTTCGCCGCGCCGCCGTTTTCAGGTCGCAAGGCAACGACGACAAAGATCGTGCCTCAACCTCTCAAGGAGACTGAACATGGGTAGCACATCCGACAAGATCTCTGGCGCCGCAAACCAGGTTGCCGGCAAGGCAAAGCAGGCAGCAGGCGAAGCGACCGGTAGCGACAAGCTGCGCGCCGAAGGCAAGGGTCAGGAAGTCAAGGGCAAGGTTCAGTCGGCGACCGGCAAGGCCAAGGACAGCGTCAAGGGCGCCGTCGACCGCATGTAACAATGTCATTGCCCGGATGTGTTAGGTCATGTCCGGGCAGCGCAGTGCGCAGCGCTTCGGCTCCGACGGGTTCAACGGAGTAGAAGTTCGCGCCGATGCCCGCTGTGTGCTTAGCACCGGCGGGCATTTCTCTGTTAAGAAGATAACTCCGATTTCACCATCTCTATTTCCAACGGCGGCAATTCCATGAAACTCTACCAATGCGAAAACTGCGGTCAGCCCGTGCATTTCGACAATCGCGTCTGCATCAGCTGCGGCTCGCAGCTCGGCTTCCTGCCGGAAACGGCGGCGATCCATGCCCTCACGCCCGCTGGTGATCAGCCCGGAAATCAGCCCGGAAATCTGCCCGGAAATCTGCAATGGCAGACGTCGTCCTGGTCGCTCGGCACCCTGCGGTTCTGCGCCAATGCCGCCGAGGATATCTGCAACTGGCTGATCACCGAGGCGGACAGCAACATCTATTGCCAGGCCTGCCGATACAATCGCATCGTGCCGGTCACCGACAATCCGGAGGGGCTCTCGCGCTGGCAGAACATCGGCCGGGCGCAGCGTTATCTGTTCTATTCCCTGATCCGCTGGAACCTGCCGCGTCCGGGCAGGGACGTCGATCCTGAAGGCGGTCTCGTCTTTGATTTCCTGGCCGACGAGGTCAAGGCGGATGGTTCGGTGGTTCCGGCGATGACCGGCCACGAGGACGGTCTGATCAGTCTGCGCGCCGCCGAGGCCAATGATGCCACGCGCGAAAGCGTGCGCGTCTCGATGGGTGAACCCTATCGCACATTGCTTGGCCACTTCCGCCACGAGGTCGGCCATTTCTATTTCGCCCAGCTTTGCCGCGACGAGGAAACGCTTTCCGAAGCGCGTCGCTATTTCGGCGATGAGCGCGAAGACTACGAGGAAGCCCTGAAGCGCAATTATGAAGAGGGGCCGCCAGCGGACTGGCAGAGCCGCTTTATCTCGCACCTATGCCAGCTGCCATCCGGCGGAAGATTTCGCCGAGTGCTGGGCGCATTATTTCCACATCGTCGATGTCTTGGAGACGGCGCGCGCCTTCGGTCTGTCGACGGATCCCTGGCGGCATAGCGCCATGGCCGCCGAGGTCGATTTCGATCCCTACCGCGTCTGGGATGCGCAAACGCTCGCAGACGCCTGGATCCCGCTCAGCGTCGCGCTCAACAGCATCCAGCGCAGCATGGGCCAGCCCGACAGCTACCCCTTCGTGCTGTCGCCACCTGTCGTGGACAAGCTCGGCTTCATCAACCGCCTGATCCGCCGCGCCGGCGGGAATTGAGCCGCTGCAGCATGTGCTTGATTGAATGCTGTCACGGGGCTGCCTATAAACAGCCTTGTGACAGCATTTGATGGGTGAGGCGTGAAATCAACAATTCCATTGTTCTGGGCTTTGGCCCTTCTTGCGTCCTCGGCCATTCCTGTGCAGGCGGACTGGGCGCGCAGCGAGGTCGTCAAGACCTATGCGGTGCGGGGCAACTCCGGTGCCGAGCTGTACCAGTCGATCGGCGAGAACGGCCCTGACATCGGTGGCCTTGCGCGCGTCATCGCCTACACGAATTTCAAGCTGACCTGGACGCGGAAATACGAGCGGCAGGGCGATGCCTGCGTGCTTGTCTCCGCCCGACCCAAACTGATCGTCACCTACCATCTGCCCAAGCTGACCGGCAAGCCGCCCCAGGCGGTCAAGGCAAGCTGGGAAACCTTCATCACCGGCGTCAAAGCCCATGAGCGCGTGCATGGCGATATCATCGAGGACATGGTCCGCAAGATCGAGGCGGCCACCGTTGGGCTGACGATCCCCGGCGATCCGAAATGCCAGGCAATCAAGACCGAGATGAACAAGCGTCTCGGCGCCCTCTCCATGGCACAGCGCCAGCAAAGCCGGGACTTCGACCAGGTCGAACTCAACGACGGCGGCAATGTCCATCGTCTGGTTCTGGCTCTGGTGAATGGGCCGTAGCAAGGAAGCGAATAGTTGGTAGCGAATAGCGAATAGATTAATCGCGAAGGCGGAGGAATTTACCGTCAGATCGACAAACTTCGATTGACGGCCGGCCAAGTAATATCGACTATTCGCTATTCGCTATTCGCTATTCGCTATTCGCTATTCGCTATTCGCTATTCGCTATTCGCTATTCGCTATTCGCTATTCGCTCGACTACCCTCACGCCCTCTTCATCAACGGAAACCGTTCCTTCAGCAGGCGCTGGATCGATTCCGCGCCGATCGGCGGGCCGAACAGGAAGCTCTGGCCGAAATCACAGCCCATCTGCGCAAGCTGGATGGCGTCCTCTTCCGATTCGATGCCCTCGGCCACCACCTGCATGTCGAGGTCACGGGCCATGGTGATGACGGAGCGCAACAGGATCGTGCGTTTGTCGCTCGGGTCCTTCACCAGCGCCTTGTCGATCTTGATCGTATCGAAGGGGAAACGGGTCAGATAGGCGAGCGACGAATAGCCGGTACCGAAATCGTCCAGCGCCAGCCTGAGCCCGGCTTCCTTGAGCTTTTCCAGAACGAGCCGGGCCTGTTCGGGATTTTCCATGACGACGGATTCGGTGAGTCTCGATCTTGATCTTTTGCGGGTCGCAGCGGCTCTTGTTCAGAACCGCGCGGATGTCATCGTAGAGATCGTTGTTGAGCAGTTGCGCGCTCGACAGGTTGACCGAGACGAAGATTGGCAGCTCGCCGACCTGGATCTGCCATTCGGTAAGATCGCTCGCCGCTTTTTCAAACGCAAACATGCCGAGCTGGTTGATGAGATCGGAGTTTTCGGCGATCGGGATGAATTCCGTCGGGTGAAATATTGCCGCGCTTGGGATGGTCCCAGCGCATCAGCGCTTCAAAACCGGCAATCTCGGCATCATGGAGCCGCACGATCGGCTGGTAGACGAGCGACAGTTCCTTGCGCTCGATGGCGCGGCGCAGGTCGCTTTCCAGCTGCAGCCGGTCGGTGCCCGAGGCGCGGAAAGCGGGGCGGAACGGCTCGACCCGGTTGCCGCCGGCCTTTTTGGCACGGAACATCGCCAGTTCCGCATCGCCAAGCAATCCAGCCGCATTTTCCTGCTGGTCGACCCAGGAGACCAGCCCGATCGAGGCGGTCAGGTTGATTTCGTTTTTGCCGAAATTGAGCGGCACCATGATGGCCTTGGAGACCGCATCGGCGAAATCCGCGACCTTGGACGGATCGCGCTCCGACATCAGCATCAGGCCGAACTGGTCACCGCCCAGCCGGGCAAGCGTATCCTGCGGTTTCAGCAGGCGGCGCAGGCGGCGTGTCAGCGCAATCAGGATGTTGTCACCGGCGGCGATGCCGAACTTCTCGTTCACCTGCTTGTAGCGGTCGATATCGATGGCAATGACGGTCGGACGAACGTAATTGGATCCTGGCGCCAGCGACAGGATGGACTGCAGCCGGTCGAGGAAGATCTGCCGGTTTGGCAGCCCCGTCAGGTTGTCGTTCAGCGCGTCGTGCAGCAGCCGGTCGATGGAATTCTTCTGCTCGGTGATATCGACGATGGTTCCGACGCAGCGGATGATTTCGCCATTGGAGCCCAGAACGGGACGGGCGCGAATGGCGAGCCAGTGATAGTGGCCATCCTCGGCGCGCACCCGGAATTCATGGTTGAGCCGCCCGCGGCGATGTTCGAGCAGCACGTCCAGCGTTGCGCGGAAACGGTCGCGGTCGTCAGGGTGCAGGCGCGGCAGCCAGTTGCGGGCCGCACCATGCATGGTGCCGGGCGAAAGGCCGAGCTGCGCCGAGATATCAGGGATGGTCACAACCCGGTCGCGCGCGACGTCCCAGTCCCAGACGGTATCGCCAGAACCGGTCAGCGCCAGCGACTGGCGCTCGAGATCGGAAAACAGGCCCTGGCTATAGGCGCCGCCGGAAAAGGCGTGCTGCATGACCGTGAAGCCGATGAGGAGCACGATGAGAACGAGACCGCCGCCGAGCGCCGGCTGCACGATATCGTTGGCCAGTTGTCCGGTCACGGTCAGCCAGGCGCCGAACAGCCAGACGAGGATGAGCAGCCATGCGGGCACGAGCAGGATGGCGCGATCATAGCGGTTGAAGCCGAGATAGGCGATCAGCACGATGCCGGCGGTGCCGGTCAACGCAAAGGAGAGGCGGGCAATGCCGGCCGCGATGGCCGGATCGTAGATGGCGACACCGAACAGAAGGCCAAGGCCGAGGATCCAGGCAAGCGTCGCATAGGACAGGTGCTGGCTGCCAGCGGTTGAGGTTGAGATAGGTGAACAGGAAGATCACGAGACCGGCGGCAAGAAACACCTCGGTTCCCGCCCGCCATATCCGCTCGTCGCCGGCGGTAATCGCGATCAGTTTCGACAGAAAGCCGAAATCGACGCAGATATAGGCGAGCACCGCCCAGGCAAGCGCCGCAGTCGCCGGCAGCATCGAGGTGCCCTTGACCACGAACAGAATGGTCAGGAACACCGCAAGCAGGCCGGCAATGCCAAGCACGATGCCGCGATAGAGCGTGAAGGCGTTGACCGTATCCTTGTAGGAGTCCGGCTCCCAGAGATAGATCTGCGGCAAGTTCCGGTGTGGCCAGTTCGGCCACGAAGGTGATGACCGAGCCCGGATTGAGCGTGATGCGGAAGACGTCGGCCTCGTCACTCGGCTGGCGGTCGAGCGCAGAAGCCTTCCGTCGGCGTGATCGACAGGATGCGCTGCGAGCCGAGATCCGGCCAGAACAGCTTGGAATTCACCAGCCGGAAATGCGGCGCGACGATGACCCGCTCGAGCTGTTCCTCCGAGACATTGGCCAGCGCAAAGACCGCCCAGTCGCCCTGGTGGTTTTCGGCGCTGGAACGCACCTCGATGCGCCGCACGATGCCATCCGTGCCGGGTGCTGTGGAAACCTGAAAGGCCTCGCCCGTCCCGTGTAGATTTCGGTGGTCGCCGTCAGGTCGAGGGCCGTGTCCTCGCGTGAAATCTTGACGGGCTCGGTCGCATGCGCAGGACTGGCGACGAGAGATACGAGGGCAGCCGTCAAGGCGAGCAACAAGGCGAATCATGCCTGTGGCTGACGAGTGAACCGACCGACGGGTGAAAGACATCAGATACTCAAATTCCTGTTTGGCGCGATGTCCTTCGAAAGCAGGGAAAACATCAGATGATCGCGCCATTGCCCGTTGATTTTCAGGTACTCCCGCAGGTAGCCTTCACGCTGAAAGCCGGCCTTTTCAAGGAGCCTTATGCTTCTTTGGTTCTCGGGAATACAGGCTGCTTCGATACGGTGCAACTGAAGGCTGGAAAAGATATAGGGGATCACCAGCTTGACACCTTGCGCCATATGGCCTTGGCCGGCAAAACGCTCGCCCATCCAGTAGCCGATCATGCAGCATTGCGCGGACCCGCGGCGGATATAGCCGATGGTTATTCCGCCCAGAAGGGTGGCGTCTGTCCGTCGAAAAGAGGAACAGTGGAACCGCCTGTCCGGAGGAAAATTCCTGCTCGTTGCGGATCACCCGGGCGCGAAACGCGCTTTCGCCCAACTCGTCGCTCTGCCAGGTCGGTTCCCAGGGCTCCAGGAAGGCCCGGCTTTCGCTGCGCAGGGCAAACCACTGGCGATAGTCGCAGGTGCGGGGCAGACGCAGGAAATGTGTGGCGTTGGCGATTTCCATCGGATCCGGCTGCCGCGACAGAAACCGAAATACCGATCTTGCCATGCTCCCATCCCTGATTGATCCGGTGCCATATGCCGAACGCTCGACAACTGCCAGGTGCATGAACCTATTCAGCCGCCGGTGTGCGCGCCAATGGCGTGTTGTCTGGACAGCGACGACAGAATATCCTGCATCGGCGCCAGTTTCTCGACGGGACCGATGGCCGAAAGCGTCGGCACGGTATCGAAGAACAGGCGGCCGGCGAGATCGGTCAGGCGCTCGACGGTAATGCCGGAGAGCCGCTCCATCAGTTCCTCGTTGGGGATCGGGCGGCCGTAGAGCATCATCTGCCGGGCAATCTGTCCGGCACGCGCAGCCGGGCTTTCCTGTCCCATCAGCAACTGGGCGCGGATCTGGGCGCGGGCGCGATCGATTTCCTGCTGGTCGATCTTCATCGAGGACTTGCGCAATTCATCGATGAATGACCGGCATCAGTTCCGGCAGGTTCTCGCCACCGGTTGCGGCATGAACGCCGAAGATGCCGGTATCGGAAAAGCCCCAGTGGAATGCATAGACCGAATAGCAGAGCCCGCGATGTTCGCGCACTTCCTGGAACAGCCGCGACGACATGCCGCCGCCAAGAATATTGGCGAGAATCTGCGAACAGTAGAAATCACGGGCGTGATAGGCCTTGCCCTCGAAGCCGAGCAGCACCTGCGCATCCATCAGATCGCGGTCTTCGCGCACATCGCCGCCGGTATAGTGGGCGACCTCGGACACTGGCGGAGCATGGCCGGTGTCTGCGGCAGGGACTGGAAAACCTGTCTTCGACCTGTCGCACGAAGCTGTCATGATCGACGGCACCGGCGCCGACGACAAACATGCGGTCGGTGGTGTAGTTGCGGTCGAGATAGGCGCGGATCTGGTCCGGCGTGAACGACAGCACGGTGTCGGGCGTGCCGAGGATCGGGCGGCCGATCGTCTGGTCGGCAAAGGCGGTTTCGGCGAACTGGTCGAAGACCACATCATCGGGCGTGTCGTTGGCCGCGCCGATTTCCTGCAGGATGACGTGTTTTTCGCGCTGCAGTTCTTCGTCGTCGAAGGACGATTCCGTCAGGATATCCGCCAGGATATCGACCGCAAGCGGCACATCGTCCTTCAGGATGCGGGCATAGTAGGACGTGGTTTCGGTCGATGTCGCGGCATTGACTTCGCCGCCGACATTTTCGATCTGCTCGGCAATCTGTCGCGCGCTGATCGCCGGGCCGTGCCCTTGAAGGCCATGTGCTCCAGAAGATGGGCGATGCCGTGCTCGTCTGCCGTTTCGTTGCGCGAACCGGACTTGATCCATACACCGAGAGCGACGCTCTCGAGATGCGGCATGTTTTCGGTCACGACCGTCAACCCCGACGGCGAGCCGGGTGCACTCAACTTTCATCATCCGTCTTTCTGCACTCCTCATTTCCGGATCCGTGCATGCTGGTTGATGTAGCCTTCAACCGCTGTCAAGCTCTGGCTCCAGAATGTCGAAACGCTCCTCCCTGTCCATCAGATCCAGCAAGCCACGTTGGAAGCGCCGGGTCAATACCACTGGCCGATTTTACTGCAGCCGGGAATTTTGCCGGATGCGCGGTGGCCAGCGTCACCATCGGCGAACTGGGCTTTTCGATGCGTTGCGGCAACAAGCACGCCGATCGCTGTATGGGGATCAAGCAGATAGCCGGTCTCGGCCAGCATGTCCCTGATGGTCTGGGCCACCTCCTTCTCGCGTAGCGCGGCCGGCGCGGAATTCCTTGCGCATCGACTTCGAGCGCGGTTTCGCCGATGGTCGAAGCCGCCCGACTGCTTCAGGCTTTCCATGGCCGCGCGCACCGTGGAGGCATCGCGACCATTGGCTTCGAACAGCAGCCGCTCGAAATTCGAGGAGATCTGGATGTCCATGGAGGGCGAGGTCGTGGCCTTGACGCCGCGCATCTCGTAGCGCCCGGTCTTCAGCGTCCGGGCCAGAATGTCGTTCTCGTTGGTGGCAACGACCAGCCGGTCGATCGGCAGGCCCATGCGCTTGGCAACGTAGCCGGCAAAGATATCGCCGAAATTGCCGGTCGGCACGGTGAAGGAGACCTTGCGGTCCGGACCGCCGAGCGCGATCGCCGCGGTGAAATAATAGACGATCTGCGCCATGATGCGCGCCCAGTTGATCGAATTGACGCCCGGAAAGCGCACGCTCGTCGCGGAAGGCGTGTCGTTGAACATCGCCTTGACGAGGTTCTGGCAATCGTCGAAATTGCCGTTGATCGCCATCGCATGCACATTGGCATGCCGTCGATGTGGTCATCTGCCGCTGCTGGACAGGCGAGACCTTGCCATGCGGAAACAGGATGAAGATGTCGGTGCGCTCGCGCCCGGCAAAGGCGTCGATCGCCGCCCCGCCGGTATCGCCCGAGGTCGCGCCGACGATCGTGGCGCGCTCGCCGCGCTCGCCCAGCACATGGTCCATCAGCCGCGCCAGCAAGCTGCATGGCGACGTCCTTGAAGGCGAGCGTCGAGCCGTGGAACAGTTCCAGAATGAAGGAGTTGGCCCGGTCTGCACCAGCGGCGCGATGGCCGGATGGCGGAATGTCGCATAGGCCTCGTCGATCATCGCGCGTGAAGGTGTCGGCCGGGATCTCGCCGCCGACGAAGGGCGTCAGAACCGTCGAACGCGATGTCCTGGTAGGACTTGCCGCGCATGGCCGCGGATTTCCTTCTTGGAAAAGGTCGGCCATGTCTCGGGCACATAGAGACCGCCGTCGCGGGCAAGACCGGCCATCAGGGCATCGCAAAAGCCGAGAGAAGGGGCCTCGCCCCGTGTCGAAACATACTTCACCTTACCATCCTTCGTCATGCGTTCGTCGCCGCCTCCGCGGCTTGTGAGATTGTCCCGACCCTATTCGAGCCGGGCTGCAAACGTGGTTCTCTTTGCGTCAGTCCCTGGCGAAGCGAGGAAATCCCTGCGCAGCGTCCATGAAAGGGCTTCGGAAAGCCTGGCAATTCGCGCCTCACGGGCAGCTGAATTTTTGATCGCGCCGCACAGACTCCAATCGATTTTTCCATGCGCCGCTGCTATAGACCATCGCCAAGGGTCTTGAAAGACAAAAGGTTCCAGCGCCTCGGGCAGAAAAATGTCGTTGTTTGCGGCGAAATGTTCGAAAAGCGCTCAAGGGCGAAGCAGAGGGTCACGTCACGTGTTTGGTAAGGTTTCCAGCCGTCTTCTCGGAATTTCACTTCTTGCGCTCGTCGCAGGCTGCAACAAAACGGATACCGGCGGCGCCATCGATGCCGGCGGCAGTGCGGTTGCGCCGACGCCGGCGGTGATACAGGGCACGTGCCCGCAGATCTACCTGCGTGACAACACGTCGACCTACCGCACCTATGCCAAGGGCGCCAAGGACGATCCGACGCAGATCATCTACCAGGCATCGCTTGCCGATACGACACGTCAGTGCGTGCAGAGCGAAACGAGCCTGACGGTCAATGTCGTCGTCAAGGGCCGCGTGATTTCCGGACCGGCCGGCGGATCCGGTACCGTCAATCTGCCGATCAGCGTTTCCGCAACCGATGGCCAGAATACGCTCTATTCCGAACTGACCCAGTTTCCGGTCGAGATCCCGGCCGAAGGGACGGCGCAGTTCGTGTTCACCAAGAGCGCTGTCCTGCCCGGCGGCGCGGGCGACTTCGCCAAGGTCTATGTCACCTTCGACGAAGGCCAGACGAAGAAGAAGAAGTAAAACGGCACTCACGCCGTCATCCTCGGGCTTGACCCGAGGATGATGACGCAGGGTGGAGCCGCCATATTCCACGTAAGGCTCAAAGGGACAGGCCTGATCGTCAGGCGGTCAGCTCTTCCGACCATTCCGAAAGCGCGGCGATGACGCCGGGAAGCGCGCTCATGCGCGAAATCACCGTTTCGGCACCGGCTTCCGTCAGCTTGTCGGCGTGCGATGGATAGGTGTGGCTGCCGCCTGTGAAGCCGACGACGCGCATGCCGGCAGCGCGGGCGGCGTGCACGCCATGCACGGAATCCTCGATCACCAGGACGCGCGACGGATCGACGCCGAACTGCTTGGCGCCGTGCAGGTAGATGTCCGGCTTCGGCTTGACCCGGTCTTCACCGAGATCGCGGGCCGAATAGATATGCGCGCCGAAATGATCCTTGATGCCGACTTTTCCCAGCATCATCGCCAGCCGTGCGGATGTCGAATTGGAGCAGATGCCGTACGGCAGCTTGATCTGCGCCAGCATCGGCTTGACGCCCTCGATAATGGTCAGGTCGCTTGCCAGCCGCTTGTCGAGGATGGCCTCGTTCTTGGTGATGAGGTTGGCCGAAAGCGGAATGTCGGCTTCCTTCTCGATGGCGAGAAGGATGTTGTGCCATGTCATGCCGGCAAAGCGCTCGGCAATTTCCTCTGGACTGATCGGAAAGCCGGCCTCGGTCAGAAGCCCGGCATCGACTTGCGAGGCGATGATTTCGGAATCGACAAGAACACCGTCGCAGTCGAAAAGAATGAGGTCGATGCTGGTCATGCCGGTAAGTTCCTTTGAGGCGATCACTTTGGGGAGGATGGCCGCGACTTACACGATGGCGGCTCAAACCTCAACCGCCAACAACGGGTGGCTGCCATGCAATGCGTTTGCCGCGCCCTCGACATCTGCCCGGCAGCGCGGCAATAGAGCAAGGGGATTGCCGCCTGCCATGGGTTCGTGGGCTGCAAAAAAAAGAGGTCATTCCAACGTGACAGTCCGCCTGCGCGCCCATCATCTGCTCTGTATGCTGACCTTCATCGGCAAGGGCTATACGCCGGAATTCACCGAAAATTACCGGCGGATCGCCGCCCGGCTGTCGGCGGGCGAAACGATTGAACTCGTCACCGGCCCGGACGATATCTGCGCACCGCTGGCAGGCCTGCCCGAAGAACATTGCCTTCAGGACAGCGTCACCGACCGCGATGAAAGAGCGGCGATTGCCGTTTCGCAACTGCTGAACAGGCCGGTCGTCGGCGGCAGCCTGATCACGCCCGATGCCGATATCCTCGCGCGGCTACGCCACGCCTTTCGTGCCGGCGATATCCGCTCCGGCTGCACCGGCTGCGAATGGTCGCCGCTGTGTACCGATGTCGCAGACAAGGGCTACCGGGATGTTCTCGTCGGGTCAGCCGGACCTGCCGAACAGAGCTGAAAAGGCCTTTTCGCCGCCGCCTGTGAAGTGCACGGCACGGCTGTCGGGTTCGCGTCTCGCCCATCCTTTTTCGAGAAACAGCGACAGCAGCGCCTCGCCAAGCGAACCGGACAGATGCGAGCGCCGTTCGCTCCAGTCGAGACAGGTCCGGCAAACGGGCCGACGCTGTTTTTTCAGGGCTGAAAGGTCGATGCCGAGCGCTGCCATCTTCTCGCCTCCGGCCTCCGTCAGGGCAAGATCGTCGCCGGCACCAGCGATCACTTCCTCGGCGATCAGGCTGTCGAGCATGCGCACGCCGTAGTCGCCGGCCAGATGGTTGTAGCAGACCCGCGCCTTGCGCAGTGCCGGGTCTTTCGGGCCGGTGCGGTGGCGGGTAAAGCCGCGGCTGGCGGCAAAGCCCATCAGGCTTTCGAGCAAAAGACCAACCTCGTCATCCGAAAGCGTGAAATAGCGGTGCCGGCCCTGCTTGCGCTGGCCGATCAACCCGCCGGCTTCCAGTTTCGACAGATGCGAGCTTGCGGTCTGCAGCGTGATGCCCGCCGTTCCCGCAAGCTCTGTTGCGGTCAGCGCCTTGCCGCTCATCAGGGCCGTCAGCATGTTGGCGCGGGCGGGATCGCCGATGAGCGCGCCGATCTGGGCTATGTCCGGTCCTTCTTTCATACTTCGATGCTAACCGAAGCATGCGGCACATTCAAGATGGCAAAAGGCATCGTCGAAACAAAGGAGACGACGATGATCACCTGCTTCATCCGCTATGAAATCGATCCGTTCGCGCAGGAGGATTTCGCCACCTACGCCCGCAACTGGGGACAGGCGATCCCGCGCAACGGTGCCGATCTGATCGGTTATTTCGCCCCGCACGAGGGCTCGTCGACCACGGCCTACGGCGTCTACACCGTCGAAAGCCTCGCAGCCTACGAGGCTTACCGCGCCAGCCTCAAGGCCGATCCGCTGGGTGCCGAGAACTATCGTTTCGCCCGGGAAAAGCGCTTCATCCTGAAGGAAGATCGCATCTTCCTGAAGAACGTCTCTGCCCCGCACGCACAAAAGGTGTCGCTGTGATTGCCGTCATCTTCGAGGTCACGCCCGTCTATGGCTGCCGCAAGACCTATCTCGATCTGGCTGCGCAACTGCACATGCGGCTCGACCGGATCGACGGCTTCCTGTCGATCGAGCGGTTCGAAAGCCTGAAACTGCCCGGCAAGATCCTCTCCTTGTCCTTCTGGCGCGACGAGGCGGCGATCGCGACATGGCGCAACGGCCCGGAACACCGCGCCGCCCAGGCGGCCGGTCGGGACGGCATTTTTGCCGATTATCGCCTGCGCATCGCCGGCGTCATCCGTGATTACGGCATTGCGGAGCGGGAGGCGGCGCCTGCGGACAGCTTCGCGTTTCACCAGGCAAGGGAAGGGGATGTTGCTTAGCGTGAAATTCACGGCAAGCTTGCTGAGGGCCAATCCGATTTTCTGATCGCGGTTCACCCCCTCTGTCACTTCGTGACATCTCCCCCACAAGGGGGGAGATCAGTCGCCAGGTTCTTGTTTTCGAATTGTTGCTGGGCACAGTGCCAACGACCAATCTCCCCCCTTGTGGGGGAGATGTCGGCGTCGCCGACAGAGGGGGGCGCCAGCTCGGAGGCATGTTGCCATCAAAAGCCGCAGACCGGAGACGTTACAAACACGTTTTCCTTGCTTTGCGCATACTTACTGCACCGTCACTTCCGTCCGCTCGGCCGCTTTGACCGTCGCAGGTGCCTCCTTTGCAGCCACGTCGCCGGTATAGCTGGCGCGCACGATGTAGTCGCCGGGCGGCAGCGTCTCGGTGTATTCCACCCCGTAGGAGGTAACGAGCACCGTCTGGTTTCCCTGGATATCCTTCTTCGCCGCGAGGATTTCGAGCTTTTCCGCACCGGGCGCGGTGATCGCGAGAACGCCGGCATTGAGGTTGACGGTCACGTCTTTGCGCTCGCCGGCCTTGATCGAGAACGGTGTCTCGGCCTCGACCTCGCCGAGCTTTGCGACGAGGATATAATCGCCGATCGGCGTGTCCAGCGTCGTTCCCGTGCCATAGGTGCTGCCATAGCGCTTGCGTTCGCCGTTGATGTCCTTGTTCGCCGAAACGATCTCGAAGAAGATCGCCGAGGAGTCCACCGCCAGCCCGCCATCCGAATAGATCGCCTTGTTGTCGATGACGCCCGAACCGATGACGAGGTCACGCTCGATCGTTTCCCCTGCCTTGACGGTGATGGCGTCCTCGACGACCGCCGGACCGATCGTGCCCTTGAGGCGGACATTCCCGGCTGAGGCGTAGAATTTCGCGGTGCCGTAGTAAGTCGTCGAATAGTCGCCGAAGCCGATCTCGACGGCTGCGTTCGCGTCGGCTTCCGCATCCTGCGGCGTGCGCTTCGGCGTTATGATCACGGAACCCGCATCGAAGTTGACGCTGGGCTTTGCCACGTCTCCGTCCTTGATTTCGAAGGCCACCCGGCGCTCGATCGAACTGCTCAGGATTGCCTCCGCGATGTATTTCCCCGCCGGATAGGTGGCCGAATAGGCTCCCTTGTATTCCAGCGCGATATAGTCGCCTTCCGGCTGGCCATCCGCGCCGGCCTTGAAGATCTTCCACTGCACGTCATTGATGTCGCCCAGCGACGGTCCGCCTTGCGAAAGCGTGCTGTCGAGCATGGCGTTATACTCGAGCTTGACCGGTTCGGCAGCCTCGACCGGCTCCACCGGTTCGGTCTTCTGCTTGACAACCGGAGGGGCGGCGACCGTGGCCGCAAGGGCTGCGACCAGCTGTTGCGCATCCGAGGCCTGGAAATACTGGCCACCCGTGCCTTCGGCAAGGCAAGCGACCTGCTTGCCTTCCTCCTGCGTCAGCCCGAAGCCGACGACATGGGCGGTAAAATCGACGCCCTTGCTCTCCAGTTCGGCGGCCAGCGCACACGGGTCTGCCTCGCATGTCTCCAGGCCATCGGTCAGAAGCACGACGGTTGCCTTTTCCTCGGTGTATTTCAGCGCTTCGGCTGCCTCGCGCACGGCCTGCGTCAGTGGCGTCTTGCCCTTCGGCGTGATCGTGTTGACGAAATCGGCGATCTTCTGTCCGTTGCCGACAGCCGGCGGCACGACAAGCTCGATGTCCGAGCACGAGCCCTTGTTCCGATGCCCATAGGCCATCAGCCCGAGTTCTGTGTCCTTGGGCACGGATTGCAGGACCGTGCCCAGCGTTTCGCGGGCAATCTCGATCTTGGAACGACCGTCGATCTGCCCCCACATCGAGCCCGAGGCATCGAGCACCACGATGGTGCGCTCGGCAGCCTGGGCAAGCGTCGAAGACAGGATGAATAGGCCGAAGGCAAGGATGCTGGAAATCCGCACGTCATTCTCCCCGTCAAACGCTGCTGCCACCACTCTCGCATGGTCCGCAGGGCGCGGCAATCGCGCTTGCAATACAGTCCGGTTAACGGCGCTTGTGCCTGTTCTATTCGAATAAATCCGTGCCGCCGCGAGAAAATTTCGATTATTCGGCAATGCTTTCAGTGTTTGGTAACCAAGTTCGGTAACCATAAGCGCTGAAATCTGTTCCGAGTAAGCGTGATTGCGAGTTGCCCATGTCATCAGTTGTTTCAACGGCCGAAATCTCCCGCGCCGCCCGTCCTTCCGGCTGGCTCAACACCATCATCAAGGGCGATTGCGTCGCAGCCCTCGAAGCGCTTCCCGACAATTCCGTCGATGTCGATCTTTGCCGACCCGCCCTACAATCTGCAGCTCGGCGGCGCGCTTGCACCGTCCCGACCAGTCGCTGGTCGATGCCTGTCGATGACGAGTGGGACCAGTTCGCCTCCTTCGAGGCCTATGATGCCTTCACCCGCGCCTGGCTGCTGGCCTGCCGCCGCGTGCTGAAGCCGCACCGGCACGATCTGGGTCATCGGCTCCTACCACAACATCTTCCGCGTCGGCGCGACGCTGCAGGACCTGAATTTCTGGATCCTCAACGACATCATCTGGCGCAAGACCAATCCGATGCCGAACTTCAAGGGCCGCCGGTTCCAGAATGCGCATGAGACCATGATCTGGGCATCGCCGCGACGCCGAAGGCCAAGGGCTACACCTTCAACTACGATGCGCTGAAGGCCTCCAATGACGATGTGCAGATGCGCTCCGACTGGCTGTTCCCGATCTGCTCGGGCGGCGAGCGCCTGAAGGGCGAAGACGGCAAGAAGGTGCATCCGACGCAGAAGCCGGAAGCGCTTGCTCGCCCGCATCATGATGGCCTCGACCAAGCCCGGCGACATCATCCTCGATCCGTTCTTCGGCTCCGGCACCACCGGTGCTGTCGCCAAGCGTCTCGGCCGCAATTTCGTCGGCATCGAACGCGAGCAGGACTATATCGATGCGGCAACGCGCCCGCATCGCCGCGGTCGAGCCGCTCGGCAAGGCCGAACTGACCGTCGATGACCGGCAAGAAGGCCGAAGCCGCGCGTGGCCTTCAACACGCTGGTCGAAAGCGGCATGATCAAGCCCGGCACGGTCCTGACCGATGCCAAGCGCCGCTACAGCGCCATCGTCCGCGCCGACGGTACGCTGGCCAGTCGGCGGCGAGGCCGGCTCGATCCACCGTCTGGGCGCCAAGGTCCAGGGGCTCGATGCCTGCAACGGCTGGACCTTCTGGCACTATGAGGACGAGGGCATGCTGCGCCCGATCGACGACCTGCGCGCCGTCATCCGCAGCGACATGGCCAGGATGAACTGAGCCGATTTCATCGTTCCATCCAGTCCCGGACCCGCGCGATTGCCTCGCGCGGGTCCTTTCTTGTTTCAAGTCCAGAAACAACAACTATTCGTGGTTGATAATTTAGGCTTCAAAAATGCTGTAAATACGCGATGTTGGAGCATGCTCTAGCGATTCGCTTGATGTTCCCGAGTAGGCCGGATGTTCGGAGCCGAAGAAAAACGCTAAATGAATTAGCCAAGGGGAATGCGCAATGAACGAGCGCGACGACGTCAACAACTGGGCAATCTATCGGGCACAGCAGATCCTGCAGCGCGAGGGCATGGACCTCGCCAAATCAGCCCGCAGTTTCGATCACAATGCGATCCGCGAAAATGGCATTCTGCTGGCGAGAGCCATCGCCGCTTCCCTCATCGAAGCATCGGCAGCAATGTCGAACAATCGACGCGTCTCCTGAACGAAGACGGGCAATCGGACGTTCCGGTCGCCTTGTTTCCGAATAAAGCGTCTGTGCTGATTGTCATACCTCCGCGGTTCCGCAGATGTGCGCGAACCGCGCAGGTCTTTCAGTTGTGCTGTCAGAAACAGACGGCAAATGCGCCGCGATGGTCCGATCTGACCGCACGCCGTTTTGCGACGCAGCAAATGTTCCTGCCCTCGAAATTGTTCGCGGCGGGTTGGGCTTTTAGATCCCCTTAACCATCTTTCCCCTACTATCGATACGGGCCGGGCAGTCGTGATCAACCACGCAAGTGCTGCTCCGGTCCTCTGTCGGCACGTCATAAATTCTTGTCCGGTTTTTGTACCTTCAGTCCCGGACAGGAACGTAAGCGCCCGGGGTTCAAAAGAGCCCCGGGCGTCTCCTATTTGGCAACTGCGCCTGACATGGGATGAGGGATCGCTCTAAAGGCAGCTGAATTGCCGGAGGTGGCCTCAGGCAGCCGTATAGTCCGTGACCTCGACCTTGAGGATATGTCCCGCATCGTCGAAAGTAATGGTCTCTTCGCCATCGCGCACCAACGGCTCGCCGGTTCTGGTGCTGGTCGCTTCCAGATGCCAGACGGCACGGGCGGCGTTGGGCGAAACCGTTTCGACAAGACTGTCGCTCGCCACCTGGTCGGGATATTCATCGAAATACTGCCGGAACGCCGCCATGATCGCCGGCTTGCCCTTGACCGCACCGATCTTGCCGGACGCATAGGTGGCGTTGTCGGCGAAAAAGGCATCGATGACAGCAAAGTCCAGCGCATTGATCGCTTCATGAAACCGGATCACAAGCGCGGCGGGGTCTTGGCTCATTGGCTCTGCTCCACTAAACGCACAATCAGATCTGGATGCCGTGGCGGGCAAGATCCGCCTGCAGCGTTTTTGCGTCGGTGAAATGCACCGCATGCCAGCCGCTGGCGCGAGCCCCTTCGACATTCGCCTGGCTGTCGTCGATGAAGATCGACCTGGCCGGGTCAAGATCGAAGGTCTGCGCATGCAGGTGGTAGATCTGGGGATCGGGCTTGATCAGGCCGACTTCGCCCGAAACCGTGACGCCGCGTGGCAAGGTGAGGAACGGAAACAGCGTCTGCGCCTGTCGATAGGTGTCGGCGGAGAAATTCGTCAGCATGGTGACGTCGCGGCCCTTGGCGATCAGGCTTTCCATGATCGATACGCTCTCGACATAGGCATGCGGCACCATTTCGTGCCAGTATTTCCGGAAGCTGCGGATCTGCTCCTCGCGCTCGGGATGCTCGGCGATCAGCAGCGCCTCGGCTTCCTGCCAGCTGCGCCCGCGGTCCTGTTCGAGGTTCCAGTCATGGGTACAGACATTGGCAAAAAACCAGTTGCGCTCGGCATCATCGGGGATGATCCGCGAAAACGGCAGATGCGGATCGTAATGGATCAGCACCTTGCCGATGTCGAAGACGATGTGCTGGATATCGATGCTGCTCATGTCGCGGTTTTCCTCATTTGTCTTTTCGGCTCTGCGCCGTCGTTGAAGGCATGCGGTATAGCCTGAGCGATTGCTTTTTTCATGACTGTGGGCAGCGCCTGCGCACCCAGCGTTTCGGCAGGCTCCCACCAGCCGTTTTCGCCGCTGCCGGCCATCTGCGGCGAGCGCACGACCGTGGCGCTGTAGACGGACAGGCGCAATTCGAAATGCGTGAACACGTGGCTGATGGCGCCGCAGGCTTGCCATTGCGCCGGAAAAGGCTTCGCCTCGATCGAATTGTCGCCATCGATCCGCGATGTCCAGGCGGTGCCGGGCACCTCGGTCATGCCGCCGAGAAGGCCCGTTTCGGCGCGCTTGCGCAGATAGACGGCACCGGTTTGGTCCATCGCCACGAAGGCGGCACCGACACGCAGCGGCTTGTCCTTTTTTGCCGCCTTGCGCGGAAATGTTTCGGGATCAGCGGTCTTCAGCGCCAGGCAGCCGTCGTTCAGCGGACAGAGCGAGCAGGCCGGACGTTTCGGCGTGCAGATCGTTGCGCCGAGATCCATCATGCCTTGCGCGAAATCGCCCGGCCGGTCGCCGGGCGTCATCTCGGCCACCAGCGCCCGCATCTGCGGCTTGGCGGCGGGCAGGGGCGTTTCGATCGCATGAAGCCGCGAGATCACCCGCTCGACATTGCCGTCGAGCACAGCACTTTGCCGGTTGAAGGCGATGGCGGCGACGGCGGCTGCGGTATAGTCGCCGATCCCCGGCAGCGCTTTCAAACCCTCTTCCGTGTCCGGAAACTGCCCGCCGTGCTCGCCCGCCACCGCCTCGGCGCATTTCTTCAGGTTGCGCGCCCGTGCATAATAGCCAAGCCCCGCCCAGGCCTTCATCACCTCTTCGGTATCGGCCGCGGCCAGATCGCCGACGGTTGGCCAGAGCCTGCGGAATTTCTCGAAATAGGCTTTGACCGCCTGCACCGTCGTCTGCTGCAGCATCACTTCCGACAGCCAGATATGATAGGGATCGGGACGCATGCCACGCGCCGCCATGACAGGCGAGATCCGCCACGGCAGATCGCGATGATGCCTGTCATACCAGGAAAGAAGGAGGGCTGCGGCGTCGGCCGCTTTCGAAGTCGTTGTCATCATTTGCCGGAAGGTCGGTTTATATCCTATACTTGGCGAAGTGTTCGATCTCCTTCAAGGCAAAACCGGCCTTCAGGGCGGAAACAGGCCTCAACGTCTGAAAACCACAACCGGAAGCCCATCTCTTGAAGCAACCCTTTACGCGCCGGGGCGTCGTCCAGATCAGCGAAGTCGCCAATGGCCTGATCGACCCGGTGCTCGCCAAGCGCGCCGGCATCAACACGCTTTTGCTCGGCTCCTGGGACGAGATCGCCGGCGAGGACTTTGCCGACTGCACCCGGCCGGAAAAGATCGCCTGGCAAAGGCGGGCGTCCGAAAGCGGCCAAGGGAGTGGTCAGGATGGCGGTTATCTGCCGGGCGTGCTGACGATTGCCTGCGAAGGTGCGCGCGCGCTGTTCCTGACCCATGCGCAGGGCGAACTCATCCAGCGGATCAACGGCTTTTTCGGTTTCCCGGCGATCAACCAGATCCGTATCGTGCAGAAGCCGGTGGCAGCACCCCGCAAGCCCAACCGCAAGCCAAGGCCGCTGACCGGCGAGCCCGCCCGCAGGCTCGACGCCATGATCGACGGCATCGAAAGCGACGCCCTGAAGGCCGCACTCACCCGTCTCGGCACGGCGGTGATGTCGCAGCGTAAAAAATGACCAAGATCATCAATGGGATCATCAAGCGGTCACAATTGTTTGACCTCTTTGTACCGAGTAACGCTTGTGAGAGCCGGTAAGGCAAGTTATCGGACTTACAAATCCAAATTATCTCAGCCCGTGACCCAGGTGATTCCATGCCCCTTTCCGATATGAGCCCCTTCAAGACCGTTCTGGGCAAGCGCCTTCTGGGCGGTGTTGCACTGGCAGCGCTTGCCGTGACGCTCTCTGCCTGCAGCGATGAAAACAAGGAAGCCGCATCCTCGGCCCCGGCGATTGAAACCACCGACACGGCAACGAAGACCGTCGTCAACACCGGCGTCACGGCTGCCACGCAGTCCGAGACGAAGCCGGTCGATACGGTAACGACCGCCTCGACCGCAACCGCGACGACACCGGCAACGGCAGAGGCCGGCCAGACCCAGATGGCCCAGGCGGCTGCACCGGCCGGCAAGGTCGAGCTTCCGGTCTCCGAAGGCGAAGTCGATGTTGCGACCCTGATGGCACCCGGCCCGCTGCCGGAAATGGCGCTCGGCGAGGCCAATGCGCCTGTCACCATCGTCGAATACATGTCGATGACCTGCCCGCATTGCGCGGCCTTCCACAACAACACCTTCGATACGATCAAGACGAAATATGTCGATAGCGGCAAGGTTCGCTTCGTCCTGCGCGAATTCCCGTTCGATCCGCGGGCTGCCGCCGCCTTCATGCTGGCGCGTTGCGCGCCGGAAGGCCAGTATTTCCCGATGGTTTCCATGCTGTTCAAACAGCAGGAACAGTGGGCCGCTGCACCAAGATGGCCGCGAGGCCCTGCTGCAGATGTCCAAACTGGCCGGTTTTACACAGGAGAGCTTCGAGAGCCTGCTTGACGAACCAGAAGCTTCTGGATGATGTGAATGCGACGATGCAGAAGGGCGGCCAAGGATTTCGGTGTCGCCTCGACCCCGACCTTCTTCATCAATGGCAAGACACTATTCGGGAGACATGTCGGTTGACAGCATGTCGGCCCTCATCGACAGCGATGCTCTGAGCCGACGCGTCGCCTGCCGACAATCGACGGGCGCCTTGTTGCGCGCCGTTTTCCTGCGACCTTGTCCATCCCTGAGGGTGAGGGTGGACCGGCATGAAATTCAACGCTCCGCCTTCTCGGCTTCAAGTCCTTTGTCGAACCGTCCGAATTCGTCATCGAGCGCGGGCCTGACCGGCGTCGTCGGCCCGAATGGCTGCGGCAAGTCCAACCTGGTCGAGGCCCTGCGCTGGGTGATGGGGGAGAATTCCTACAAGAACATGCGCGCGTCCGGCATGGACGACGTGATCTTTTCCGGTTCCGGCAATCGCCCGGCGCGCAACACCGCCGAGGTCGGGCTTTATCTCGACAATTCCGACCGCACCGCGCCTGCCGCCTTCAACGATAGCGACGAAATCCAGGTGACGCGCCGCATCGAGCGCGAACAGGGCTCGGTCTATCGCATCAACGGCAAGGAAGCCCGCGCCAAGGATGTGCAGCTGCTGTTTGCCGATGCCTCGACCGGCGCGCGCTCGCCGTCGATGGTCGGACAGGGCCGGATCGGCGAGCTGATCCAGGCCAAGCCGCAGGCCCGCCGCCAATTGCTCGAAGAGGCCGCCGGCATTTCCGGCCTGCATTCGCGCCGCCACGAGGCCGAATTGCGCCTGAAGGGCGGCCGAAACCAATCTGGAGCGGCTGGAAGATGTCACCGCGCAGCTCGAAAGCCAGATCGAAAGCCTGAAGCGTCAGGCCCGCCAGGCCAACCGCTTCAAGATGCTGTCGGCCGATATCCGCGCCCATGAGGCGATGCTGCTGCATATCCGCTGGGTGCAGGCCAAGCAGGCGGAAGGCGAGGCCGAAAGCGCGCTGAACCAGGCCACCTCGCTGGTCGCCGAAAAGGCGCAAGCGCAGATGGAAGCGGCCAAGGCGCAGGCCATTGCCAGCCTCAAGCTGCCGGAACTGCGCGAGGACGGAGGCCAGCGTGGCCGCCGCCCTGCAGCGCCTGCAGATCGCCCAAGGCCAGCTGGACGAAGATGCCGCGCGCATCGCTGCGCCGCCGCGACGAACTGCAGCGGCGTCTCGCCCAGCTGGCCGACGACATCCGCCGCGAGGAGCAGCATGTCGCCGACAATGCCGGTATTCTCGCGCGCCTCGACGAGGAAGAGGCGGTGCTGCTGGATACGCTGGCCGATGCCGACGATCGTGCCGTGGAAGCGCAGGAGCGGCCTGCGGTGATGTCAGCGAGAAACTGGCCGAAAGCGAGCGCCAGTCAACCTTCTGACAGCCGAGCGCGCCGAAGTGCAGGCGGCCGCAACCAGCTGGAAAGACCATCCGCGATCTTGCCGAGCGCCAGGGCCGGCTTGTCCAGGCAATTGGGCGACCGGCCGCGAACTCGAAGACGCTCGACCGGCAGATCGCCGGTCTGCCGGATCCGGAGGCAAAACGCGAGGAGGTCGAGGCTGCCGAAGCGGCGCTGGAGGATGCCGATGGCGCAATCCTGTCCGTGGAGGAAGCGCTTGCCGCTGCCCGCCGGACGGAAGCCGCGGCCCGCCCGCCGGTCGATGCCGCCCGCGCGCAGCTGAACGGCCTCGAGACCGAGGCCCGCACCATCCGCCGCATGCTGGAAGCGGCAACGGTGCAGGGCGGCCTTGCCGCCGGTGGTCGAAGAGATGAAGGTCGATCGCGGTTTTGAGACGGCGCTTGGGGCAGTGCTTGGCGATGATCTGGATTCGCCGCTCGATCCGTCGGCGCCCGCCCATTGGCGCATGCCGGGACGAGGCGGAGCGATGCGGCGCTGCCGGCGGGCGCGACCCCGCTTGCCGATCATGTCCGCGGCCCCGCCGGAGCTTGCCCGCGCGCCTGCGCCAGATCGGCATCGTTGCCGATGATGCCGCCGCCGAGCCCTGATGCCGCTGCTGAAGCCCGGCCAGCGGCTGGTGACCCGCGACGGCGCCGTCTGGCGCTGGGACGGCCATGTCACCGGCGCCGATGCGCCGAGTGCCGCGGCCCTGCGGCTTGCGCAGAAAAACCGGCTGGCGGAACTCGACGGCGAAGTCGAGGACGCGCAGGCGTGAACTCGACGGCGCGAGGCCGATCTCGCTGCGGCAGCCGGCCGCCATTCGCAGCCAGGACGAACGCCTGCGCCAGGCGCGCGATGACGCAGCGCCTGTTGGCGCGCAAGGCTGTCGGAAGCCCGCGATGCACTGGCGCAGGCCGAACGGGCGTCAGGCGATCTCGTGCGCCGTCGCGCCGTGGTGGCCGAGAGCTGACAGCCAGATCGAACTGCAGCTCGAGGAACTGGCCGAGCAGATGGAGGATGCCGCGATCGCGCTGGAAGATGCGCCGGATCTGTCCGATCTCGAAATGCGCCTGCACGACAGCGGCGCTTGAGGTTGCGCAGGACCGCGCTGCCGTTGCCGAAGCCCGTGCCGCTCATGATGGTCTGGCGCGCGAAAACGAGGCCCGGCAGCGCCGCCTGACCGCGATTGCCGCCGAGCGCCAGACCTGGAGTGCCCGTGCCGCAAGTGCCGGCGAGCAGATCGCCACGCTGCGCGACCGCGAGGCAGAAGCCCGCGACGAAATGGAGGAGCTGATGGACGCGCCGGACGAATTTGACGAAAAGCGCCGCGCCCTGATGAGCGAACTCGCCAGAGGCCGAGACCGCGCGCCGCGCATGCCGCCGACCGGCTGGCCGAGGCGGAAAGCCGCCAGCGCGAGGCCGACCGCAGTGCCGCAACGGCCCTGTCGCAGCTGGCCGAAGTCCGCGAAAAGCGCGGCCGCGCCGAGGAACGGCTGGTGTCGGCCCGCGAAAGGCGCGTCGAGACCGAGGCCGCGCATCCGCGAGGCGCTGAACTGCGCGCCGCATGAAGTCCTGCGCCTGACCGGCCTTGCCGTCGATCAGGACCTGCCCGACATGCGCGCCATCGAGCGCGAACTGGAGCGGCTGAAGATCGAGCGCGAGCGGCTGGGCGCCGTCAATCTGCGCGCCGAAGAAGAGCAGAAGGAACTGTCCGACAAGCTCGACGCTCTGATCAAGGAGCGCGACGACGTGATCGACGCGATCCGCAAGCTGCGCGCCGCGATCCAGAGCCTCAACCGCGAAGGCCGCGAACGGCTGCTGGCCGCCTTCGACGTCGTCAACGTCCAGTTCCAGCGGCTGTTCACCCATCTGTTCGGCGGCGGCACGGCCGAGCTGCAGCTGATCGAAAGCGACGATCCGCTCGAAGCCGGGCTTGAAATCCTCGCCCGTCCGCCGGGCAAGAAGCCGCAGACCATGACGCTGCTTGTCCGGCGGCGAACAGGCGCTGACCGCCATGGCGCTGATCTTCGCGGTCTTCCTCACCAATCCGGCGCCGATCTGCGTGCTCGACGAGGTCGACGCGCCGCTCGACGACCACAATGTCGAGCGCTACTGCAACCTGATGGACGAGATGGCGGCCTCCACCGAAACCCGCTTCGTCATCATCACCCACAACCCCATCACCATGGCCCGCATGAACCGGCTCTTCGGCGTCACCATGGCCGAGCAGGGCGTCAGCCAGCTGGTCTCGGTGGATCTGCAGACGGCGGAGCAGCTGCGCGAGGCCGTCTGAGGTTCGATTGTCGCAGGATGTTTTCGATGATATACAGTTGAAAAACGTATATCATGGAGGTTTGCATGCAGGTCTCGAAATGGGGCAACAGCCTGGCCATACGGCTGCCCAAAAAACTCGTTGAGGAAATGGGGCTGGTCGAGGGCGACGAAATCAAGGTTGTCGATAGTGCCGATCGAACCCTTGTCGTCGAAAAGATTGATGAAAAAGCTGAATTTCTTCGAAGGATGGAGGAATTCAGATTTCCCCTGCCTGCCGACTACAAGTTCGATCGTGAAGAAGCCAACGAACGTTGAGCGCTTTTTTCGACACCAACATTCTGGTCTATTCCTTCTCCGAGGATGAAAAGCGTGAGGTCGCACTCGCCTTGATTTCTGATGGCGGCGTGATCAGCGTGCAGGTGTTGAACGAGTTGACCAACGTTCTGCGCAGGAAGCAGAACAGGGATTGGCCGACGATCGAGCGAGCGCTATCGGTGCTGAAGCTACGGTTTCCCGATATCGTCCCACTCACCGCCCAACTTCACGCCGCCGCCCTGCCGCTCGCCCGCGATCATGGCCTCAATATTTACGATGCCCTCATCGTCGCCGCCGCAATGGAAGCGGGCTGCGACACGCTGTTCAGCGAAGACATGCAGCACGGCCGTGTCTTCGGTCGCTTGACCATCAGGAACCCGTTCCTGAGTGCTGTTTAGAGGCAGGTCGAAGTAGGCTGAAGGGGGAGTTGCGATGCTTTTGTCTGCTCCCGCAGCCACGGTAACGCAATCTTGTCGTTCTTGCCGCACGATGCGCAATCGTTCCGCGGTTTGCGGTGCGGGGAAGGTACGAATTGACCGACTTCACAAGCGCAGATGCACTGATGTTCCTCGCAGCAGTGCCGTCCGCATGCCTTTGCGTCAATGATGGTGGCATCATCCTGTTTGCGAACGAGACCGTCCGCGCCATTGTCGGCGGCGGTCTAGACCTTGCCCGAACACCGGTTTCGCGGCTCTTTCCGCAATGGCATGAACTTTCTGCGACCAAGGCCAAATCCTTCCGTCGCGAGACGATCCTGCTGCGTCATGATGGCAGCGCCGTACCCGTCGAGCTTTCTCTGGTGCGCTGGGAGCGGGAGGGCGAAACGCAAACCGGGGTCGTGATCCGCGACCTGATCGACGAGCGGGCTGTGGATTCCATGCGCCTGGAACTTGAGCGACAGAACGAGCAGAGCCTGGTCGAGGCAGAGGCCGCGCATCGGCGGTTGGGCTTCATTATCCATATGCTGCCCCAGGCGGCCTGCGTCTTCGATGCCGAAGACAGATATGTGCTCTGGAACGAGAAATACGCCGCGCTCTATCCGGAAATTGCACCGCATCTTCGGCCGGGTGTGCCATTTCGCGATATCCTGCGCATCAGCCTGGAAAGCGGCGAAATGCCGGAACTGATCGAGGATACGAACAACTGGATCGACGAGCGCATGAAAAAACACGCGCAACCGTCATCACAGGATGATCAGATGCTGTGCGACGGTCGCTGGGTGCGTCATGACGACCGTCGCATGCCGGATGGCGGGGCCATCGGCATGCGCATCGATATTACCGATCTGAAACGCCGCGAAGAAGCCATGCGGCAGCTGTTCGATGCCAACCCCATGCCGATGATGTTGTGCGACGTCGGCACGCTCGCCATCCTCGACGTCAACGAAGCGGCAATCGCCCTCTACGGTTTTGGCCGGGATGAACTCCTGTCAAAGGTGGCGACCGATCTGCATGTCGGCGATGAAGGCGCACGGTTTGCCACGACGCTCCTGGGCCTTGATGGCAAAGGCGAGGCGCGAACCGTCTGGCGTCACCGAACGGTGGACGGCGAAGAGCGGCATGTCCTCATATATATCCGGTTCCTCAACGAAGGCAGCAATCGCCGCCTGCTCCTGACGGTCGCCGATGTCAGCGACCGGGTTCGCGCGGAAGCCCACGCAACGCATCTTGCCCACCATGATGCGCTGACCGGCCTGCCGAACCGCATGCGGTTCCGCCAGACGCTGGAGGTGGCGCTGGGCGAGGCGATGCGGAGCGGCAAGGAAGTTGCCGTGCATTACCTCGATCTCGATGGTTTCAAGCCGGTCAATGACACGTTTGGCCATGCGACCGGCGATATCCTGCTGATCCAGGTGGCGCAGCGACTGAGCGCGGTCCTGCGAACAGGTGATCTGGTGGCGCGGCTCGGCGGGGACGAGTTCGCCATTCTCCAGCATGCCCCGGCCCTTGATGCCGAAGATGTAGCCCAGCGCTGCATCCGCGCACTTCGCCAGCCGTTCGGCATCGCCGATCAGCAGATCGGCATCAGCGCCAGCATCGGCATCTCCGTGGCCCCGGGCAACGGCATCGATCCCGATGGGCTGATGAGCGCTGCCGATACCGCACTCTACGCGGCAAAGGCCGCCGGCAAGAACACCTGGCGCCGGTCCGCAGCCTGAGCGATTAACAAGAGCAGGGATCGCTCGAACATTGCTGCAGCCGGCAGTTTCAAACGCGCCGCTGGCTTGAAACGCCGGGTGCCGCGTGCAGTGCAGCGATGAAATCGCAGATTTGATGCGATGCAGCAATTTTCAGAAGGGCATGGATTTCCAAGCCGTGGCGTTTGCTGTAGCGTCGATACGAACTGTTGGGTGGAGAGCAGGAATGACCAAGTGGGTATATACCTTCGGCGGGGGAAAGGCCGAGGGGGCTTCGGCTGATCGCGATCTTCTGGGAGGCAAGGGCGCAAACCTGGCCGAGATGTGCAATCTTGGCCTGCCGGTGCCGCCCGGCCTGACCATCATCACCGATGCCTGCGCCGGTTATTACAAGAACGGCCGCACCATCCCCGACGATTTGAAGGCGCAGGTTCGTGTCGGCATCAGCCGGATCGAGGAGATCACCGGGCGTGTCTTCGGTGACAACCAGCGACCGCTGCTTCTGTCCGTGCGCTCGGGCGCTCGCGCCTCCATGCCGGGCATGATGGATACCGTTCTCAATCTCGGGCTCAATGATCGCTCGGTGCAGGCGCTCGGCCATGATGCCGGCGACGCGCGTTTTGCCTGGGACAGCTATCGCCGCTTCATCCAGATGTATGGCGATGTCGTCATGGGGCTGGATCACGAGATTTTCGAGGAAATCCTGGAAGACGAGAAGGGGCGTCTGGGCCATGGGCAGGACACCGAACTCTCCGCCGTCGAATGGCAGCATGTCATCTCGCTCTACAAGCGGGCGATCGAGGAGGAACTTGGCGAGAGCTTCCCGCAGGATCCGGAGGTCCAGCTCTGGGGCGCGATCGGCGCCGTCTTTTCCAGCTGGATGAATGCCCGCGCCGTAACCTACCGCCATCTGCACAATATCCCCGCCGAATGGGGAACGGCCGTCAACGTCCAGGCCATGGTCTTTGGCAATCTCGGCAATTCCTCGGCCACCGGCGTCGCCTTCACCCGCAATCCTTCGACCGGCGAAAACGAGCTTTACGGCGAGTTTCTGGTCAATGCGCAGGGCGAGGACGTCGTCGCCGGCATTCGCACGCCGCAGAACATCACCGAAGCCTCGCGGCTCGCCTCAGGCTCAGACAAGCCGTCGCTGGAAAAGCTGATGCCGGAAGCCTTCGAAGAGTTTCGCGCCATCTGCGATACGCTCGAGGCCCATTACAAGGACATGCAGGATCTGGAATTCACCATCGAGCGCGGCAAGCTCTGGATGCTGCAGACCCGCTCGGGCAAGCGCACCGCCAAGGCGGCGCTGAAGATCGCCGTCGACATGGCGGATTCGAAGGCTGATCACGCGGCACCAGGCCGTCACCCGCATCGATCCGGCCTCGCTCGACCAGTTGCTGCATCCGACCATCGATCCGCGCGCCAGGCGCGATATCATCGGCTCCGGCCTGCCGGCCTCGCCGGGTGCTGCCACCGGCGAGATCGTCTTCACGTCGGAAGAGGCCGTTCTGGCCGAAAAGGAAGGCCGCAAGGTCATTCTCGTGCGCATCGAGACGAGCCCGGAGGACATTCACGGCATGCATGCCGCCGAGGGCATCCTGACCTCGCGCGGCGGCATGACCAGCCATGCGGCCGTCGTTGCCCGCGGCATGGGCATTCCCTGCGTTTCCGGCGCCGGCAATATCCGCGTCGATCTGCGCAACGAACTCCTGATCGCCGCCGGTGTCACGCTGAAGAAGGGCGACATCATCACCATTGACGGCTCTTCCGGCCAGGTGCTGCGCGGCGAGATCCCGATGCTGCAGCCGGAACTGTCGGGCGATTTCGGCAAGATCATGGAATGGGCCGACAAGAGCCGCCGCATGACGGTGCGCACCAATGCCGAAACGCCGGCCGATGCGCGCGCCGCGCGCTCCTTCGGCGCCGAGGGCATCGGCCTTTGCCGCACCGAGCACATGTTCTTCGAAGGCGAGCGCATCAACGTCATGCGCGAAATGATCCTGGCCGAGCGACGAGGCCGGCCGCCGCGCAGCCCTTGCCAAGCTCCTGCCGATGCAGCGCTCGGATTTTGCCGAGCTGTTCTCGATCATGCACGGCCTGCCGGTCACCATCCGCCTGCTCGACCCGCCGCTGCACGAATTCCTGCCGAAAACCGACGAGGAAATCGCCGATGTCGCAGGCGTTCTCGGCATGAACCCGGCCGATCTGCGCGAGCGGGTCGATGCTTTGCACGAGTTCAATCCGATGCTCGGCCATCGCGGCTGCCGGCTTGCGATTTCCTATCCGGAAATCTGCGAAATGCAGGCGCGCGCCATTTTCGAGGCGGCGGTCGAGGCCGCGCGGGAAACCGGAGCCCCGGTCGTGCCTGAGATCATGGTGCCGCTGGTCGGCCTGAAAGCCGAGCTCGACTATGTCAAGGCCTGCATCGACGCGGTTGCCAGAGAGGTGATCGGCGAGGCCGGGATCGAGATCGAATATCTCGTCGGCACGATGATCGAGCTGCCGCGCGCCGCCCTTCGCGCCCATGTCATCGCCGAAAGCGCCGAATTCTTCTCCTTCGGCACCAACGACCTGACGCAGACGACCTTCGGCATTTCGCGCGACGACGCTGCCCAGTTCCTCAACACCTATATCCAGAAGGGCATCATCGAGCAGGACCCCTTCGTCTCGCTCGATTTCGACGGTGTCGGCGAACTGATCCAGATCGCTGCCGAACGCGGCCGCCGTACCAAGAACGGGCTGAAGCTCGGCATTTGCGGCGAACACGGCGGCGATCCCGCCTCGATCCGCTTCTGCGAAGAAACCGGCCTCGACTACGTCTCCTGCTCGCCCTTCCGCGTGCCGATCGCACGGCTTGCCGCCGCACAGGCGGCGATCAACGGCAAGGGGTGACCGGGCCAAAAGACGGAGAATTTGACTGGAATGACCCTTCATCCGACCTGTGTTGAACACGCATGGGCGTTTCCATGAAACACGCGTCCATCATTGTTAGAGCAAACTGGGATGACGAGGCTCGCGTCTGGGTGGCATCAAGTTCAGATATCGATGGTCTTGCAGTGGAAGCCGACACGATCGAGACGTTGGAGCCAAAGATACTGGCTGCCATTTCCGATCTGCTGGAGTTGAACGAAATCTCTTCGGAATTGCGCGAAATCCCCGTGCATATCCTCTCCGAACACTTTTCCCGCGTTCCGACTCCGCACTTCTGAGCGCCGATGTCGAGATTGAGAGATCTCAAAGAGTTGTTGACGAAAGCGGGATGTTACTAAGTGAGGTCGGGCAAAGGTGACCATGAAATATGGTTCAGCCCTCTCTCAAAACGCCATTTCACGGTCGATCATGGGATGAAGTCGCGCCATACCGCCAATGAAACGCTGAAACAGGCTGGCCTGCCGAAAGCATTTTAGCCACACGCCACGCAGCAGTTCCGGCTACTCAGATCCGCTCCAGCACATCCACGAAAGCATCGGCAAAGTTCCTCAGGCCAGCGGTCGTCTCGTCGGGGCGCTCGATGCGGATCGTTGTGCCATCGCTTTCGAGGCAGGCGAAGATCGTTGCCATGGCGGCGCCTGAACCTTCGGGGATACGCAAAACCGCGATGCGCTCGCAATCGGCAATCAGGCCGGAAGCCGGAAGCTCGAACAGCAAGGCGCCCTTGATGCCTTCGGCAGCAATCCGCACATGCCTGGAAAAACCGGCGGCACCGGCGCTGAACCCATCCAGCGAAAGCTCGAGTTCGATCAGTTCCATCTGCAAGCCGGGTTCGGCTGTCGTCGTGCCGGGCGGTGAGACGGTCGGCGGGGCAACGGGCGATCGGGCGATGGCGGGTTTGGTGGTGCCGGATGTCGTGGTGGGCTCAGATGACAGCATGATCGCACTCCTTGCACGGTGCGCGCCGTTTCCGGCATTGCCCCGAGATCCTGACAGTGCATGCGCCGGTGATGCCGACAGCACGCGTGATAACCCCCGTCCGTCACAATTGCTTAACGAGAATGGCGAATTTGCGGCATGGTCGCGGAAGCGGGGCCTGCGTTTGCCTGTTCCCTCGCTGGGCGTTCCGCTTTAAACAACGAAGATGCCAGCGGGTGAGAGGGGACTGATTCCGTTTCATGATGATCAAGTATGAGCGTCCCATCTCGCATGCGGCCTTGTGGGCACGGCGTATAGCCCGCTTTTCCTTCGGGTTTTTCGTGGTGGCTCTTTTGGCCCATCGCTTCGGACCGCTGACGACGCCGCATTTTCTGGCATTTTGCGGGGTGGCTGCCGGATTGGCGCTGCTCGCGGTGGTGCTGGCCATCATTGGCTTCATTCGCCTGTGGCAGGTGGCTGCGATCGGCGGCGTCGCGGCCTTTTCCGCGCTTGTCTATGCTGCGGGGCCGCTCGGCTTTGCCGGCGTCGAACTCGCCGCCTATTTCTCCCGCCCCGCGATCTATGACGTCACCACCGACATGCAGGCGCCGCCATCCTGGATCCGTCCTCCGGATGCAGCACAGGGCTGGCTTCGCCGCGCAGCAGAAGTGACAGCGGAGGATCGTGCGGCCCAGCGCGTCGCCTATCCCGGCCTGACGGGACGCCGTTATGACGGCGCGCTCGACCGGGTGTACCAGGGGGTGCGCAACGTGACCGAAAAGACCGGCGCTTCCATCACGGCGGAGGAGGGGGTTGAAAACACCAAGGCGGATCTCGAGGATCTGGTCGTCAAGCCGGAAACCGAACCGCGCGACAGCGAGCCGGATTCGGTGCCGATCCCGCTGTCACGGCCGGATGTGATCGTGCCCGGCGAGATGTCGCCAGGCAGGCGCTCCAGCGATGTGCTGCTGCAGGGCGAATGGCGCACGCTGGTCACGGGCATGCGCTTCGACGTGCTGATCCGTCTGAGGGAAGAAGCCGAAACCACCCTTGTCGATCTGCGCGTCGCCTCCCGCTACGGCCCCCATGACCTCGGCCTCGGCGCCGACTTCGCCGAGAGTTTTCTGAAAGCGCTTGATGCGGAGCTTCTGGGCATAGCTGGCGGTTAGACCTTTTCGCTACCCGATGAACCGGCCTCGATGCTCCGCCGTCGGCACGAAGCAGCGATCACGCCGCCCGCCGATCCGGTAGCGGTTGCGCGCAACCTGTTCGTAAAGAGCATCGGCAAGCCGGCGCGGCAGGATGCGCAGCACCGTGGCCAGCCGCCAGGGATAGCCGAGCCCGGCCGCCATGCGGATCGAGCCTTCCGATTTGAAGAAGGCCCGGCCATCCTCGATCAGGATATTCGTCTGATAATTGCGGGTATCGAGCCCGTAGTGCCGATAGAGTGCCGTACCGAGCGATGATTGCGCGGTGAGGAACCGGAAACGCCCGGCCCGATCGTGGCGCAGCACGAAATTCACCCACCCCGAACAAAAGATGCATTCCCCGTCGAAGACGATGACCGGATGCGTATCGTCAAAGCCCGGGACTGAATTGTCGCTGCGGTAGCTGTAGGGCGCGTGCCGGGTCATCATCCGGCCCCGCCGGGCGCCAGCCGATAATGCCCCATCAGCGCCGGATGCCCGTCCGTCTCCACCTGGCCGCGCTCCACCAGGTCTTCAAGATGCGCCAGCACCGAAAGGGCCGCCGCGCCATGCAGGCGGGGATCCGTCGAGGCATAGATCACCTTGACCATGTCCGGAATTGACGTGTCGCCGGCGCGCACCCGCTCCAGCACGGCCCGCTCGCGCATGCGCCGGTGGGTGCGCAGGCCCCGCAGGAAGGCGGCAGGTTCCCTCACCGGTCCGCCATGGCCGGGCAGGTAGAGCCGGTCGTCGCGCGCAAGCAGCGCCTCCAGCGAGGCCATGTAGTCGGCCATTGCGCCATCGGGCGGTGCCACGATGCTGGTCGCCCAGGCCATCACATGATCGGCCGAAAAGACGATGCCGGTGCCTTCGAGCGCGAAGGCCGCATGGTTGGCGGTATGTCCCGGCGTCATCAGCGCGGTCAGCGCCCAGCCGTCGCCCGTAATCGTCTCGCCATCGGCCAGCACCCGGTCCGGCTTGAAATCCAGGTCGGAACTTTCGGCAAACGGATTTATCTCGCCCTCATGCAGCGGCCGCGAGGCCCGGTGCGGCCCCTCGGCAACCACCAGCGCACCGGTTGCAGCCTTCAACCGCCGTGCGAGCGGCGAGTGGTCGCGATGCGTGTGGCTGACGGCGATATGCGTGACCTCACGGCCGGCAAGGGCCGCCATCAGCGCATGGAAATGCGCATCGTCCTCCGGCCCCGGATCGATCACCGCCACCGAGCGATCGCCGACGATATAGCTGTTGGTGCCGTGAAAGGTGAAAGGGCCGGGATTGTTGACGGTGATGCGCTGCACGTTCGGCGCGACGGTTACCGCCTCTCCATGCGCCGGTTTGAAGTCGAGGTCGAAGTCAGGCCCGTCCATCCGTTTCTTCACTTATACTCGATCTCGATGAAGGACATCGGAGCCGTGCCGGCATTGACGACATTGTGCTCGACGCCTGCCTCGCGCCGATAGGCGGCACCGGCCGCAATATCGACCCGGCGCTCGCCGGTCGGCTCCTCGAGCAGAAACTGGCAGTCCGTCATCGGCACGACGACATAGCCCATGCCATGAACGTGATGGCCGGTATCGGCCCCCGGCTCGAAATCCCAGCGGGTGATGCGCACCACGGCGTCATCGAGAAGGATGGTCGGCTTGGCAGGCGGGCGGGCGCGATACTGGCTCATGGGTGTCTCCGGTTTGCACCGTGACCGTAACGCAGAAATCCCGAGACCGGAATGGGCTTCCCGGTTCGGCCCTGCGTCTTTTCAACGCCTTACCCTGTCGATACGTACAGCCGCCTGCGTCGCAGGACGCGTCATGCGGCCCAAATCAGTTTGCGTTGGCGTTGGCGATCCTGCGCGAGGCGTTGTCGAGCGCATTGCTGCTCTGCACGCCGTCCTGCTTCAACCCTCTCGCCGTATTGCCGCAGCCCGACAGGGCGAGAAGCGAAAGGCAGGCGGCGGCTGACGACAAACATCTTCATGGCAGGATCTCCTTGGAAGCAATCCCCAGAACATGTGCCTACTGCGGACTTTATCAATATCCGCGCTCGAAAAAGCCACAGCCAATCGTCGCGCAGCAGGGTGCCGCAACCCGTCGCCGAAACAATCAGCTGCGCAAGACCGAAGCAGACCAAAGCGCTCGATAGGGCCGTCCGCCACGCCGCTTGCCAGGTTTGCAGACCATCCGAATAAATTCGCAAAAGCGTCAACTTAGCCGTTGTCGCTCGCAGCGAGCTTTGCTAAACCGCTCTTGATTTGGCCCGCCGCCCTGCAGCGCGCCAAGCGTTGGGGCGTAGCCAAGCGGTAAGGCACTGGTTTTTGGTACCGGCACCCCTGGTTCGAATCCAGGCGCCCCAGCCACACACTCCTTTTCAAGCCAGGAATCCAGGTTTTCCAGCACTTTCGCTTAGCTGCGGTTGGAAAATCGTGCCGTTGACGGGGAAATCTTTCGCCACGATAGGGTCATGCCAAAAAATGTGGTATGCGCCCGCCAAACAATGTCAGGAGTGTAATCGTGAGTGAACCGACCGTAGCCGATGCAACAGACCGTATCTATGAATCGCTCCAGGCGAACAATGCCGATATCGACGCGCATATCGCGACGCTGAAGGCTGCGTTGGCGCGGGCGGGGGTGAAGGAGGCGGTCTTCGATCCGGCCAGGCTGGTGCAGAACAACCGGTCCGGCCGAAAGCTCCTGCAGGCCTATTTCCGCCAGCGCGGCGTGACGGTGACATTTTCGGCGTCGTAACGCCTGTGCGCACGGATCGCCCTTATGATGCCAGACACCGGGCTCTGGCCTTCGGACGCGCATGAAACCGCGTCCGTTTTGGCAAGGAGCGACCCGGCGGCACTGAGCGCTGCCGGCCTGGTCAGGAGGCATTGCGCGATTGCTACCTGCGCCCTCGGCCAGGACCTTGCCGCGATACCTTTGCCGAGTCGGAAAAGCCTGGATGTTTGCCCTTCACCCATGCCACGAAGGTCTGCATGGCCGGGTCTTCGAGGATCGCCTCGATCGTCGAATACGTCTTGGCCAGTTGGGCATTCGTGAACGTCACATGGATATGATCGTGGCAGATCCTGTGCAGCCAGACGGTTTTCTTGCCCCCCTTGCTCTTCGGCACGAGGTGATGGGCGTCTTTCTGATCCTCCGGGATCACGCGCTCGCAGATCGGGCAGAACACCGGCTCCGGCGTCGTGTCCCAGGAGGAGACTTCTTCTCTAATCTTGCGGGCCATGGGTCCTGGTCGATCTTTTCATCGGCGTTGGGCTGGCGTCCAATACGCTTCGTCCATTCGTGCCTTGTTTCTGATATCGCGTCTGTCGGCAAGGAGCAATGTGGCTGCCGCCCGACCGCGCCGCATGACCCCGCAGCCTGACCCGCAGCCCGCTGGCATTGTTCCGGCAGTGGCGACGCAATCCCCTGCAATACGGGGTTCCCCGGGGAATTGACTTTTTCCGTTTTGACCGATAGCAAAGTTTCAATCTGTTTTGCCGCGGCTGCTGAAACCATGGCAACGGAGAAACAACATGTCCCACATTCAAGACCCGGTCCGGAGCAGCTTCGCATCCGGTCATTCCGTCCGGTCCGTCGTTGCGCGCGACGAGCCGGAGCAACATCACCTGCGCGCCTTGCAGGATTTGTCCTCGGCGCTGCCGGCACCCGAAGCCTTCAGCGACGCGGGCGCAACACTGCGCGCGGTGGTCACCACACCTGACTTCCATCCCGGCAAACCTGTGCCTGTCGGCGTCGTCGTTGATGTCGAAGACGCTGTCCTTCCGCATCTGATCGGCAACGACATCGGATGCGGCATGCGCATGCTTGCCCTCGATGGTCTGACGCAGGACGACCTGCGGCCGGAACTCGAGCATCATCTGCGGCATGTCTTCTTTCAGGGCGGCCGGGACATCGCGCTGACCGGCCATGACCGGCATGCCCTTCTGCGCGAGGGCATTCCCGGCCTGCTGGAAAGCCTGTCGCGTGGACGCGAGGGGCTTCTCGCCAGGATGGATCTCGATCAGGCGTGGAAGGATGTCGACCGTACCTGCGATGACGGGCAGTTTTCATGCTCGGGCATAGTCGGCGGGTTCGCCGACTATGCGACAATCGACGATGTCCATCGCCGGGATGCGCTGATGGGAACGATCGGTGGCGGAAACCACTTCGTTGAAGTCGGCATCGTCGACGATATCGCAGATGGCCGCTTCGCGTCAGTGGCGGGCCTGCGTCGCGGAACCGTCGTTGCTGTCGTCCACTCCGGATCCCTCGACTTCGGCCAGCATGTCGGGTCGTCGGTTCGCGAAAAGCTCATGGCCAGCCGTTTGGGCAGGACGGATTATCGCATCCTGCCGCGCGGCGATGATCTGCATGCTGCCTACCTTGCCGGCCACGCCAATGCGGCCAATGCCGCCTTCGTCAACAGGTTCCTCATCGGCCTTGCGGCCGTGGAGGCCCTGTCGCGTGCGGCGGGGCGGGAACTGTGCGGACGGCTGGTCTACGACGCGCCGCACAATACCGTGTGGGAAAAGGATGGCATCGTCAGGCACCGCAAGGGGGCCTGCACGGCGCGCGGGATCGGTGACCTCAGGGGAAGTCCCTATGAATGGCTCGGCGAACCGGTCATCCTGCCGGGTTCGATGGGCGATGGAAGCTGGCTCCTGAAGGGCTGCGGTCGTGTCGAAGGCCTGTCGTCCGCAGCCCACGGTGCCGGGCGGAAGCTTTCCCGGCAGGAAGCGCGCTCCGTCGGCCGGATCGGCAGCCACCTTCGTGTCGTCGGCCCCGTCGACACGAAGGATCCACGCATTCGCGCGCGTGCCGACATTCTGGGAGAGGTCGAAGCCCGCCTCAACGAAGAGGCTCCATCCGCCTACAGGCCGATCGACCAGGTTGTCGATCCGATGGTCGATGCCGGACTTGTCGAGAGGGTGGCGAGGATCAAGCCGCTGCTGACGGTGAAAGGCTGACGCGCTGGCACAGGGGACGCACAGCCATGTCCTTCCCCTGTGCCGATCCGGCGCGTCAGGTCTTTGCGCGCCCCATTTGGGACGATACCGTTGGCATCGGCCAGTTCCGCGCTATCTCTGATGATGGCCGGGAAGGCTCTGCGAAACAGTGCTGCGCCCGACCTGCGGCGTCACATCGTCGCAAACACTTGTACCGGCAGGGTGCCTCATGGCATGACGGCACTTTCCCGGGAGCCTGAGCATTGGGACCGGGACATGGAGACTGGGGCATGGAGACTGGCGCATGACCAAAATACCTTCGGCCGGACGGTCAGGCAAAAGACGCTCACGCAAAGCGTGGATGCTGCTTGCAGCGCTCCTGATGGCGGCCCCTGCCAATGCCACGCCCGTGCTTGTCGTCGATACGGCAAGCCGCGCTGTTCTCTATCAGGAAGATGCCGGCGTTCCCTGGTATCCGGCCTCCACCACCAAGCTGATGACGGCGCTCGTCGTTTTCGAAGCCCTTCGCGCCGGTGAAGTCACCCTGAACACGCCGGTCATGATGACGCGCAATGCGACGAAACAGGCTTTTCTGGAATCGGGCCTGACCTTCGGGCGGACCATGACGCTCGAAGATGCGCTGTTCGCCACGATCACCGCATCGGCCAATGATGTCGCGGTCGCTCTGGCGGAAGCGGTGGCTTCCAAAGAATCGGCTTTTGTTGAGCGCATGAATGCGGCAGCGGCGCGCCTCAACCTCACAGGCACGCATTTTTCCAGTCCGAACGGCCTGTTTGACCGCAACACGGTGACGACTGCGCGCGATCTTGCGATCCTCGGCATGGAAGTCGACCGGCTGTTTCCCGAATATAGCCGCTTCTTCCAGGCCTCGGCCGTGACGATCGATGGCAAGGAAATCAAATCCAACAATGCGCTTCTGACCCGGTTCAACGGCACGATCGGCATGAAGACCGGTTTCCTCTGTGCCTCCGGCCGCAATTATGTCGGCCTTGCCACGCGACAGGGAAAGCGGGTGATGGTGGTTCTCCTTGGCGCGACCACCGAGCGGGAGCGCAATGAACGGTCCGCGCAATTTCTGACGCAGGCCTTCGAGGGCCGCCTGCCTGCCGCGGGTCGCGTTGACGATGTGAAAAACCGGCCGGACATCGCGCCGCAGGATATGCGCGTGCGCCTCTGCACGGACCAGAGTGCAGCCTATGAGGCGAGCCGTGACGCGCTTTATCCGATGGGGCTGCCGGGCCAGGAAACCTATCTGCGCGACCAGATAGCGGGGCAGGTTCATGCGGTGCGGACCTGGCAGAATGAAAACGCCGTCGATGTCCCGATCCCGAGGCCCCGTCCGTCGTGATCGGGACGGGCAGGGGCTTTGCCGCAGCGGGCTTCTGACAGCAGCCCGTGCGACGCGGTGTTTTCCCGCTCCGCGCAACGCCATTTCTGTAACGACCGATCGTGATCGCCACAGGCAAGCCCTGTAGGGTTCAATCCCGATTCTCCGGTTCAAAGCGCATCTCATGGAAACGTCCCTGTATCTCCCTGTTAAATCCTTCCTCGAAAAGGCGGGCTATGTCGTCAAAGGCGAGATTGGCGGTTGCGATCTCGTCGGCATCAGCGAAAATGAGCCGGCGGTCGTGGTGGTCTGCGAACTCAAGCTGAGCTTCAATCTGGAACTCATCCTCCAGGCCGTCGACAGGGCCGCGATCTCCGACGAGGTCTGGATCGCCGCAAAGGTTTCCGCAAAGGGCAGGGGGCGGGAAGCCGACAAGCGCTACCGCGATCTCTGCCGGCGGCTGGGCATCGGCATGCTCGGCATATCCGATCGCGGCGATGTCAGTGTCATCGTCGGCTCTGTTACGCCCATGCCGCGGACCAATCCCAAGCGCCGCTCGCGCCTGATGCGCGAACACCAGAAAAGACGCGGTGATCCGGCCATTGGCGGCAGCACGCGCGTGCCGTTGATGACCGCCTACCGCCAGCAGGCCCTTGGCTGTGCGGCGGCTCTGGCCTCCGGGCCCGCGCGTGTTCGCGATGTAAGAACGGGCGTGCCTGATGCCGGCAAGGTCCTGCTGTCGAATGTCTATGGCTGGTTCGAACGGCTCGACAGGGGCGTCTACGGTCTGACCGAAGCCGGCCGCGAAGCCCTTCAGCGCTGGCCCCAGCCATAATGTCCCAGCATGCTCTTGCCGCCTGGCCTCTGCTTTGACTTATATTTCCATGATTGTCGAAATTCTTCATTGACGATCCGGGAAATCTCCGTCATCCTATTTCCATGAAACTCGAAACAGCAGCAACCCAGCTGGAATCCCTTGGCAACCCGACGCGTCTGCGCCTCTATCGGGCGGTCGTTCGTGCCGGCATTGATGGCATTGCGGTTGGTGGCCTGCAGCAGAAGCTCGACATTCCCGCGTCGACCCTGTCGCATCATTGCCGCAAGCTGATCGACGCCGGTCTGGTGACGCAGGAACGGCAGGGCACGACCCTGATCTGCCGGGCGAACTACAAGGGCATGACGGCCTTGATCGGCTATCTCTCCGACGAATGCTGCGCCGATGGACGCTGCGAGGAGGCGCCGATCGCAAACCGGGTCGAGGCATGATTTTTTTGCCCAACAACTTCGAATAAACTAGAAATACAGAAGGACTGTTCGATGCGAGAGAACCGGAAATTTCCCGTCCTGATCATTGGGGGCGGGCCTGTCGGCCTTGCGGCTGCCGCCAATTGCGTCGAACGCGGACTGGAGGCGGTGATTCTGGAAAAGGGGCCGTCCGTCGGCACATCCCTGCGCGCATGGGGCCATGTCAGCGTGTTTTCGCCCTGGCAATATACGATCGATGCCGCATCCCGCCGCCTTCTGCTCGATGCCGGCTGGACGGAGCCGGATCCTGACGCCCTGCCCACCGGTGCCGAAATCGTCGAGCGCTATCTCGAGCCTTTGGCCAGGGTTCCAGGGCTTGCGGAGCATATTCACTACAACGCGACCGTCACGGCAATCTCCAGGCAGGGCCTCGACAAGGTATCGGATGCCGGGCGCCGGGCCGCGCCCTTCGACGTACACTATCGAGACGCGGACGGTCGGGAAATGCAGATGGTCGCAAGCGCGGTTCTCGATGCTTCCGGCACCTGGAATACCCCCAGTCCGATCGGCGTCAACGGCCTGCCCGTTGCGGGCGAAAAAGCGGCAGCGGACCGGATTGCCTATGGACTGCCGGATGTGACGGGGACGGACAGGGCGCTCTATGCAGGCCGCCATGTGCTGGTCATCGGCAGCGGACATTCCGCCATCAACAATGTTCTCGCCCTTCTCGAGCTTCAAAAGACGGCACAGGATACAAGCGTCTCCTGGGGGCTGCGCCGCAACCGGATCGAGAAACTGCTGGGCGGCGGCCTGAACGACCAGTTGCCGGCGCGCGGCGCGCTGGGCATCGCTGCCAAGGCGGCGATCGCCGAGGGACGCCTGCGCCTGCTGTCGCCCTTCTCGGTTCTGTCGATCGCCAAGAACGGTGACACGCTCGACCTCGACGTCCGGCAGGACGGGCAGGTCGGCCGCATGCAGGTGGACCGGATCATCGTCTCGACAGGCTTTCGTCCGGACCTGCAGATCCTGCGCGAATTGCGGATCGACCTTGACGCGGCCGTCGAAGCCCCGCGGCAGCTTGCGCCGATGATCGATCCCAATCTGCACTCCTGCGGCACGGTTCCGCCCCATGGCGTTGAGGAATTGACCCAGCCGGAGCCGGGTTTCTATATCATCGGGTCCAAGTCCTATGGCAGGGCGCCAACCTTCCTGATGGCGACGGGCTACGAGCAGGCGCGCTCGGTCGTTGCCGATCTCGCCGGCGACCATGCGGCCGCGCGTGAAGTCCATCTCGTGCTGCCGGAAACCGGCGTGTGCAGTTCCGATCTGATTGACGGCGGCGGTGAGGCGGGATCATCCGCATGCTGCGGCGGCCCTGTCGCGGCGGATGTCGATGCCTGTTGCGTCGCCGATCAGACGGCGAAATCGGCGGGCCGGGCGGGCTGTGGCTGTGGAGTTGCCAAGGCGGATCGCATGCCGGAGCCTGCCGAATGACCGGACAGAAAGCATCGACCCGCCTGATCTGGTCGCTTGGGCTCACCCAGATCATCGGCTACGGCACACTCTACTATTCCTTCAGCATTCTTGCGCCTGATATGGCGCGGGAATTTTCGCTGCCGCTCGACTGGCTCTTCGGCCTCCTGTCCTTCGCGCTGCTCTGCGGCGGCATCGTCGCGCCGCGGGCCGGCCGCTGGGCCGACCGTTTCGGCGCCGGCCGGCTGATGATGGCAGGCTCGCTTGCCGCGGGTCTGTCGCTGCTTTGTGCCGCCGCCGCGCCCAATGCGACCGCGCTTGCCGCAGCGCTTGTCGCCATGGAGGTGGCCTCCGCTTTCGTGCTCTACGGAACAGCGTTTGCAGCCATCGTTCAGGCTGGGTCCCAACACGCCCAGCGCAGCATCACCCATCTGACGCTCATTGCCGGTTTCGCCTCGACGCTGTTCTGGCCGCTCACGGCCACCCTCCATGAACATCTGTCCTGGCGGATGATCTACGGCCTGTTTGCCGTGCTCAATATCGCCGTCTGCCTGCCCATCCATGCCTGGATCGCCGGCCTTCCAAGAGACATCGAAACGGCGGGAGCGAGCGGCGCCCATGCCCGGCCGCCTCTGCCGATGGCTGCGGACGATGCGCGCCGCGCCAACAGCCTGTTTCTTCTGATGCTCGCGGCTTTTGCGGTGGAAGGGCTCGTCCTTGCCGCGATCCTCGTGCACATGGTGCCGATGATGAACGCCATCGGCCTTGGCGCCGCCGGGCTGATGGTGTCGATGCTGTTCGGTCCGTCCCAGGTTGCCAGCCGCTTCATCAACATGCTGTTCGGCGGCCGGCTGTCGCAGACGGCGCTGGCGGTCATCGCCGCCACGCTCCTGCCCGCAGCCCTGCTGCTGTTGTTTGCATCAAGCCCCTGGCTTCCGGGAGTTGTGGTCTTTGCGATCCTGTTCGGTTTCGGCTCGGGCCTTGCCAGCATCGTCGGCGGCACGCTCCCGCTCGAACTCTTCGGCCGCGCCGGTTACGGGGCGCGGCTCGGCTGGGTCACGGCGGCCCGCCAGTTCTCCTCTGCCTTCGCGCCCTTCGCCTTTGCCTTTGCCATGGAACGCTGGGGCGTCAACACGGCGCTCTCCACCGGCATCGTTCTGGGTGCTGCAGGCGCGACGCTGTTCCTCTTGATCGCAATCATTCGCGCCCGGGCCGGAAGGTTTGCGCCCAAGTCAGGCCAGACCGCCGGCGTCTGATCCCCCCTCAATGGCCCATGAGGCGTTCCATGGCGCCGGGCTTGTCGTGCAGGGCGAGCTTGTCGACGATGGTCTCGCTGGCCTGGTTGAGGCCGAGGATCTTGACCTCTGCACCTTGGCGGCGGAACTTGAGCACGATCATGTCAAGTGCTGCGACACTGGAAATGTCCCAGATATGCGCGTGGGTCACATCGATCACGACCTTCTTCAGCGTCTCTCTGAAATCGAACGCCCTGTTGAAATCCTCGACCGAAGCAAAGAACAGCTGGCCTTCGACGATATAGATGCGTTCCGTGCCATCCCCGGAGAGCGCCGATGTGATCCGGAAGAGTTGCGAGATCTTCCAGGCAAAGAAGATGGCCGAGAGAAGGACGCCGATCAGAACGCCGATCGCCAGATTGTGCGTCGCGACGACGCCGACGACCGTGGCAATCATCACGATCGACGACGAGCGTGGATGATCTTTCAGGTTCCTGATCGACAACCAGGAGAAGGTGCCGATCGATACCATGATCATGATCGCGACAAGGGCTGCCATCGGGATCTGGCTGACAAGATCACCGAGAACCAGGATCATGAACAGCAGGAACATGCCTGCGCAGAACGTCGACAGACGTCCGCGTCCACCCGATTTCACGTTGATGATCGACTGGCCGATCATCGCGCAGCCTGCCATGCCGCCGATGAAGCCGGTCGCCGTATTGGCGATGCCCTGGCCGATGCACTCGCGGTTCTTGTTGCTCGGCGTATCGGTCAGGTCATCGACGATCTGCGCCGTCATCAGCGATTCCAGCAGGCCCACAGCCGCAACACCCGCCGAATAGGGCAGGATGATCATCAGGGTTTCCAGGTTGAGCGGGATTTGCGGGATGAGGAAGACCGGAAGCGTCGAGGGCAGTTCACCCATGTCGCCGACGGTGCGGATGTCGAAACCGAAGCCGATCGACACGATCGTCAGAACGATGATGCAGACCAGAGGCGACGGGATCGCCTTGGTCACGTAGGGGAACAGATAGATGATCCCAAGACCTGCGGCGACCATGACATAGGTCAGAACAGGCACATTGGTCAGTTCCGGAAGCTGCGCCATGAAGATCAGGATGGCCAGCGCATTGACGAAGCCGGTCATCACGGATTTCGACACGAAGCGCATGAGATAGCCAAGCTTCAAAAGCCCGGCAACGATCTGGATGAGACCGGCAAGCACGGTGGCGGCAAGCAGGTATTGCAGGCCGTGATCGCGCACGAGCGTTGTCATCAGGACGGCCGTGGCAGCCGTTGCCGCCGAGATCATGCCTGGACGTCCGCCGACGAAGGCGATCAGGACTGCGATGGAAAAGGACGCGTAGAGGCCGATCTTGGGATCGACGCCGGCGATGATCGAAAAGGCGATGGCTTCGGGAATGAGGGCGAGTGCAACGACAAGTCCGGCAAGCACGTCGCCGCGGATATTGCCGAACCATTCGGCGCGCATGCGGATCAGAAAATCCTGGTTCAAATGACTATCTCCATGCCGGACCCTGAAAGATGCCGCGGCTTTCGTTTGCAGTGGATTGAAATGGAAATGCTGGAAACGGATCGCAGTCGCTTGCTGTCCCGCATGAGGGGGCAAGGCAAATCACGACAGGTCGAACGACCTTGCCTGTTCCGATCCTGAAAGGGTCGCCAGCAGCCGGAATACGGGCGGCCTTAAACTGTCACTGTCATCGGGAAGGTCCAATCGGAAGCCACGTTGCAGAATGTCGAAAAATCGATGCAGCGAGCGAGCTGGTTGCCGAGGGATAGGCGCTCGGAGAAGCCACCCGAATACGGGTCCGTTGATGCCGGCAATATCGCGGCAAATGCGATGCAGATCAAGCCCAAATCTGTCTGCGTCGCGCTGTTCAAAGCCGACCGATCGTCGTTGCTCGCACGGGCGTACACACGCAGAACTGCGCGCAGCCGCCGGATTGCAGGGACGGCCAGCAAAAAGGGCCTGCCAAACGCCGGCAGGCCCTCATGCTATTGCAGGGGTCTGGTCTTTACTTGGCCTTGTCGGCCGTCAGGAATTCCGTGCACCAGTCCGTGCTGCCGCCGGAGACGCGGATCGAGCGGATGACGTAGTCGGATGTCACGGTGAGTTGCACCGAGCAGCTCAGATATTCCGTCTTCGCATTGGCGATCTTCTTGCCGCGCTTGCCGTCGGAAGTCTTGGCATATTCGGCCGGCGTGCGGCGGGTCTTGTAGCCGCCCTTCCAGGAATAGACCGTCGAGCTGCCGCTTTCGACGTCCGAGGTCGGAGGGCCGAACTTGGCGAAAAAGATACCGGCGGGCTGGCCGTTCCAGCGGGCCTCGACGGCGTTCGTCGCCGGTCCCACGGTGGTGCATCCGGCAAGCGCCAGCGTAAGGCCGGCCACGGTCATCAGGCGGAAATTCATGTCGTCGTCCCTTTGGTCTCTTGTTCTAAAACAGTGCTTGCGCGGAAACGCGCAACGCACGCATTTCCAAGGCTTCCGCCCTGCCTCTAGCGCTAATTGCGGCGAAAGAAAATCGGCTGTTTGACGGAATCGTACGATAATTTGCACAGCCTTGCCGAATGGCCCATGCTGTTGTCACCGGGCGCGGCAGTCGACATGCCGGCCCTTGCGCTTTGTCACCTTGAAAAGTCACCGTACGCCTCTGGCAAACACCCGCGCAACCCGTGGTGAACAGCCAGACGCGCATCCTTTCGATAGACGGTTTCACAAGCAAAAACAGATATTTCGGCGAAGCAGACGGGCTTCGTCGTCAAATTTTTCACATGACTGTCTTCTTTTTGTGGTTTGCGGCTTGTGGAAAGGAACATGCTGATCTATAGAAGCGCCGCTGGTCACGGAGTGTAGCGCAGCCTGGTAGCGCACGTCGTTCGGGACGACGGGGTCGGAGGTTCGAATCCTCTCACTCCGACCAGCTTAATCAAAGGCTTAGTGGCGCCTTTGGTTTCTCCCGGCAATGATTGCGGCAATGATTGGTTCATTTTCGCCTGCCTGCCTTTCCTCTTGTGAATGCGTTTCCAACATCACCCTGATGGTCGGGATGATGGTGGCCATAGGTCTTCTCAAGCGTCTCCTTTGTCATTCCCAGATAACCCGATGCCTGCCACATATCGACGCCGGCCTGCATCAACCAAGTTGCGGAGGTGTGCCGCATGGTGTGACGAACGACACCAACAGCATCTTCGCCTATGACCTCATTTGCCAAATTTCGGAAAGCTCGTTTCGGGTCGGCCGGCCGGCCTTGATACTCAACAACGTATTTCGCGCCGTTCTTGTGCCAGCGTCTGAAATGAGCGAATAGGCGGGCCGGCAGGCGAATGGGTGGTGCCTTCTTGTTCGCGGCCACAACTTCATCCTCTGCCGCCCTGTAGAACACACCTTCTTGCAGATCGACATAAGGCCGGCCAGCTTCGCGCTGGAACTGCCTCGAAAACGGGGAGGAATTAAAGGAGCGAACGGTCGACGACATTCGACGGGCCTATGAAGCTGCCGGTGCGCGATTTATCGACGACGGTGAATGGGCCGGTGCGATGGTTCGCGCGTAGCAGCGAAGCCACCACCGACGCCAACACAAGTCGCACGCTGCCATGCCGCCATCCGAAAGGGTGGCGGTTTTTTAATTTGTCGCCGCCGATCCACCAAAGCACCTTCACCATCCGCATTGACTCCTCTTTCCCAAAATGAGAACATAAAGGGAACAAACGTAGGAGAACATCATGCGTGATACCCAAGCCGTGTTGGAACGCACACAGCAAATACTTGCAAAGAGCCGCGCGTTCCGGGAGCGCTCCGAAGCTGGTCGCGAATTGTTGAAGGCACGCATCGAACTGGCCCAGATTACGAAAGGGCAGCTGCATTTCGTTTTCCCGACGAAGCCCGCGGCGCGTGCGCACTAATGCGACCGCTGGAAAAAGAAGACGTTGCGGACATCGACGAAGTCGCGGCGGCCATCGCATGGCACGACGGTGACGCCAGGGCCGCGGTCGGCACGTTGTTGGACGACTGCCGGCATCTCCGCGAACAGCTTGCGTTAGCCCGTATCGCCATGAGCGCGGGTTTTACTCGCGGGTGGTTGCCTGATCCGCAAGCAAATCCCGACTAACGACCAATGGAGAAGACGATGCGAAACACACTGCGAAGAGAGCGTGGCGCTGAAGCGTACTGGGTGCCAATTCAGGCAGTCGATCTAATCGAACTGAGCGATACTATGCGCGGCGCGATCCGCCTGGCGCCGGTGGATCAGTTGCAAGCCTACGTGACCACTACCTTCGACGTCGAAAGCTGCGTACCGATTGGCATTTTCGAATTTTTGCTCGACAGATCGGCTGGCCGCATCTGCATGGCGTTTTCATACTCGACAGCCGGCAGCATTGACGGCCAGCTCGTCGTAAAACTGTGCTCGACCAAGCCGTTGTGGATACCGGTCACCGATGTCGACAAGGCCGCAGAAGCATTGCACGATATTTGCCGCGATAACCACTGGCGTGCAACGAACTGAATTGACGCTTTTCATTTGACCTGCAGACCGTCGGAAACGATCGATGCCTGAAAGCTACCGGCGCGAAATGATCCACCCGGCCGTTGAAACCAAGATACCGAAAATGTCGGTTTTTGAAGCCGGCGGCCAGTTGATAAAGATCACCTGCACATGGTGCATACTTAGCCATTGGTATTTTCCAAGCGATTTGCGCATCCTCTTCGGCGACGTCATGTTTCGGGAGATCGAAAATCGTTTCCGTTGCCAGAAGTGTGGAAAGAAGGAATATTTGAAAGCCGACATTCATCACCCGTCAGCCGAAGAGCGAGCGGGAATGACGGTTCGCAGGTTGGTGGCGATTAAAATCGTTCGGCGGCCGGTATGGAAAGAAACTCCGCTGTAGGGCGTCGCAATGTGCAATCTTTACAATGTCACGACGAGCCAGGAAGCCATCCGCGAAATGACCCGTGCCATGGTCGATACCCTTGGCAACATGGAGCCATCTATCGACGTATACCCCGACCGCATGGCGCCGATCGTCCGCAACAATAACGGCCAGCGCGAACTGACCAGCGTGCGCTGGGGCATGCCGAGTTCGAAGCAGGCACTTTATCAGGCGGCAACGAAACGCGCCGACAAGCTCCGGGCCAAGGGCAAAGAGATCAATTTCGACGAGCTTCTGAAAATGGAACCGGATGGCGGCACGACCAACGTCCGCAACACAGCGAGCAAGCATTGGACCCGCTGGCTTGGCGTCGAAAACCGCTGTGTCGTGCCCATGACGAAGTTCGCCGAACCAAACCCGGCTGCCAAGGTCGAAGGCGGACGAACACCGAACGCCTGGTTCGCCCGGTCGATCGATCAGCCGCTGATTTTTTTCGCCGGGATCTGGGTGCCGCAATGGGAGAGTGTCCGTAAGGTCAAGGAGGGACTGATCCTCTCCGACCTTTTCGCTTTCCTGACAACCGAGCCAAACGACATCGTCGGTCCGATCCACCCCAAAGCAATGCCTGTAGTTCTCACGGAGCGCGACGAAGTCGAGGAATGGCTGACGGCGCCATGGGATCAAGCGAAAGCGCTGCAGAGGCCGCTAGACGACGGAAGACTGATGTTGCTCGAGGTGCGGTGAACTGCATAGAAAAGCCGTCCCCACATGTTCCGGCACGCTGTCAAGCCGCCACCCCTAAAGAGGTGGCGGCTTTTTGGTTGCGCGCTACGCAGATGGGATTCCCAAAACTCCAGCAATCGTCATCTTGGCGTAGTCTTCTGCAATTCCAAAAAACTGCGCCGACAGTTACGGCGCCGACATTTAGTGAAATGTTTTCAATTATATCCTAATATTGTTTTAGATATATTATGATTTATTCATGATGGCATGTGATCTATTGGCCACTGTTCTGCATTGGTTTGCTGATCACATCAAATTTAGTTGTAAGTTCAAAATGTGTAATTGATATTTCTTGCATCGCAAGAACGACAATGCATTCCGTGAGGACGACCGATGAAAAAAACTCTTTTTGCTATGGTGCTGGCACTTCCTGTGGCCTCCGCCGCCATCGCCGCAGATATGACGCCGATGGAGGCGCCTATCCAGTCCGTTAGCCCAATTTCCGATTGGACTGGCCTTTACACTGGCGTCCAGATCGGGGGCGGTTTCGGCGATACGGGTACATTCGCCCTGTCGCCGTTCGGAGCTGCACTGCAAACAGCCTTTGCTCCGGGTTTCAGCGGTGATTTCGAAAATGGCTTCGTCGGCGGTGCGCATGTCGGTTACGACTGGCAGATGGGCAGCGTCGTTGCCGGCGCCGTTCTCGATTTCGATTTTACAGATCTCGGCGATGAACAGGTTGGCAATTCGATCACGCCTGCCACCTATACGATTGCGCGCGACCTTGACTATCTTGCTACCCTGCGCGGTCGCCTCGGATATCTTGTAACCGATAGCGTCCTCCTCTACGCGACCGGCGGTCTTGCCTATGGTAAGGTGGACTTCTCTTATTCACAGCCTGGATCCACAGCGATCACCACCACCTCGGGTGGTCAAAACAGCGATTTCGGCTACACCGTCGGTGCCGGCGCCGAAACAAAAATCACGGAAAACATTTCACTGGGCGCAGAATATCTTTACACAAATCTCGGCGGCAATGACTTCCGCGCCAATCTCGCCGGCGCTGGTGGTGGCGGTCCGTTCGGAGCTGGAACCACAGGTTTTGGGACCAGTGACGACTTCGACCTTCACACCGTTCGTGTGAAGCTCAGCTATCGTTTCTGATAGGAAAAGGTGAGGTGGCGACGCCCACTGCTAAGCCGCCATCTTCAACGGGATGGCGGCCTTTACCGACTTAATATCAAATCTCCGGGCAGCCGCGGCGATTGGCGAACGTTATGCGGTCGGGACCACGTCGCGTCATGCCTTCAACGACGACACGCCGCTCAGTGACGCGCACGACCTCCGGGTCGCGCAGCCCTGAGTCCCGGGCTGCAGCACGCGCTTCGCGTTCGCCGCAACGGTCACGCCGGCTATCCCGATCTGTGTTGCGATCACGAATCACTGGCTTCAGCCCGTCGGGACCGATCCGCAGTTCCAGATCCTGCGCATGAGCAAATTGAGCCGGAGCAACCACGCTACTCAGGCTCAAGACCAAAGCGAGTCCTACTATACCAGTTACGTTTTTCATTTTGCTGTTCTCCGCGTCCATGACGCTGGTTTCACCGCGACGAGAACGGTTTAGCGGTCTGTTTGTTCCCAGGGCGAGACAGCGGTCAGCACGTAGTCAGACGACTGCAGTCAGTAGCAGGGCAAATTTGCTTTTGGACCAGCTTGCAATGGACTTAAGTTCTACGCGCGGGTGGCGACCGCTAGAGTCGTATTCTTTTCAACCATTTCGGAGAGCACTGCGAACCGCAACCGAAATCGCCTCAGGCGAGACGCAGGGGCAATCGCGAGACCGGCGATATCATGCAGTAATGTTTTTAACCGCAAGGCAAGGTCACGCTCTTCGTCTGTCGTTTCCGGACTTGCCAATATGAGAAGCACTAGGCCCATCTTCCGGCGAAGGCTGGGGTTTTTTTTAGCCGCCAGCAACCATTCGACTCGACTGATCTTCATGATTGTCCCACCCTATCACTGCAGCAACGTGCGGAAGACCGTTAAAGTTTTAGGGGCTGGTTGGCATGGTTAACAATTGGTGAGGTAGCGCTACCAGCCATCATGCCGTTAGATAGCGGTAGCCTCTCTAGCCGCCTCCGCGGCATCGGCCGCTCCACTGCATGCACTGGCCCGAATAGCATAAGTCTCGGATTCACGCGTGGGTGGCGTCCGTGCCCGGATAGGAATGATGCCTGAAGGCTATCGACGCAACGTTATTTAGACTGCGCCCCGCCGGGCTGCGGCGTCACGTGTGCGGGTATGCCGGTTTGCCGATCTTTGAACATTAAATGACCCAGCCTCAGATCCAGACGCCAGGAGGGTCTGTCTGCACGTTCGCGGACTTTTTTGGGAGAGGGTTTCCAGAACGCCAAGATGTCAGCGAATGCAGCCTCTCTGCACTATTAGGCAATTGAAATATTTGAAAAATTTCCCACCGTTAACCAACAATTAACCATAAATCTGGTTGTGTAAGTGCAACCATTCCGCCTATGATGGGCAACAAATCAATTTTAACGTGAGCTAATATGACCAGTATTCACACGAATGCCGGGGCGATTTCTGCGCTCCATACTCTCCGATCAATCGGCTCGGATATGGCGACGACGCAGGGCCGTGTGTCTTCAGGGTTGCGCTTTGCGGCCGCCTCGGACAACGCCGCATATTGGGCAATTTCGACGACGATGAAGTCGGATAACAAGGCGCTCTCCGCAGTGGCCGATGCGCTTGGGCTTGGGGCTGCGAAAGTCGATGTGGCCTATTCTGGCATGGATGCGGTGATCGACCTGCTGTCTGAATTTAAGGCTAAGCTCGTCGCAGCGAAGGAGCCAGGCGTTGACAAGGCCAAAATTCAAAAGGAGTTGGGGCAACTCAAAGAACAAGTGGTGAGCATCTCCAACTCGGCCAGCTTCAGCGGTCAAAACTGGCTCAATACCGATCTCGCCGAGCTCTATGACCCCGCGCTAAACAAGGTTTCGATCGTTTCTTCTTTTGTCCGAGCGCCCAGCGGCTCCGTGGCAATCAAGACCGCGGAGCTCAGTCTCGACGAAATCTCGCTTTTTAACAGCACGGGCGGTGGCCTGCTGCAGTCAGTTAACATCACAAAAACGGTCACCACTCCAGGCGGCTTGGTTTCCGACATCGGCGGCCTTCAGAATGGTGCGTCCGCCGATCTGCCCCATTACGGGCACTCGTGGTTTAGTTTCTCTGGCACCGGCAGCCTCAATGCTACGGACCAGATTTCCTTCAGTATTCTGGTCGATGCCAACGGCGCCTATTCCGCCGGCAACAGCTATAACGTGACGATAGACCAGACACTGGTGAACGCGGCGCTGGGCAAAAGCGACGGATCGATCACGAACTCGTCCGAAATGTCGAGCGTCCTCAAGGCTGCCCTGACGGCTGCGGGAGTGCCTGCAGACAGTTCTCGTGACTATCATTACTGGCCGACGTCCAGCGGTGGTAGCCTCGTGGATATTTTCTCAGTCGAGGCGCTTTCGCCGGGACAGGGATCGAGCATCTCGATCAGCAATGTCACCTCTACGCTTGCTGGCGGCTATAACTTTGGCATGTCCCAGATAAGCAGCCACAACAACATTACCCCTTCCGCTTACGTACCGTTCACGGCCGGGCTCCAGTTTCAGTTGGCCGCCACCTCGCAGTTTTCCTTTGACGTGAATTTCCCGACGGCAGGCACGAGCCAGAGCTACACGGTGACAAAGGCCGACGTGGATGCCGCCCTCGGCACCAGTGACGGCATCGTGGGCAACTTGAACGATTTCGTGACGGTTCTCAATTCGGTGGTCAGCGACCTGACGTTCTCCCAGAGCAGTGGCAATCTTTCGATCTCGCCTGATCCGTCTGGTCCACACATCGGTCGGTATGCGATCTTCAACGTATCGAACATGGTCGTCACCGATATCCTGACCGTAGAAACGACCTCCACCTATGTCACCATGAGCGGGTTCGACTTCCTGTCCATCGACGTTACCGACCCCACAGCGGACGTCGACGACCTGATCTCCGCTGTAGACGTTATGACGGAAGCCGTCGTTGCCGGCGCCTCGTTCCTCGGTGCCTTGCAGTCCCGTATCGACATGCAATCTGACTTCACTGCAGAACTTATGGCCACAATCGACAAAGGCATCGGCCGCCTGGTTGACGCGGACTTGAATGAAGAATCGACCCGCCTCAAGGCTCTGCAAACACAGCAGCAGCTTGGCATCCAGGCGCTCCAGATCGCCAACGCAAATTCCGAGAATGTGATGGCGCTGTTCCGGTAAAACCGCCAAATTGTCTAATGATTTCTCGCGCGCAGGGTAAGCGTACGCGTGAGAGCGGAAAATCTGTATTTGCGATGACGCTGAACTGCCCGACTGGTCGGCAGGGTGGGATGGCTGGATGTTTGGATACCCCCGGTGCCACGCGCACCTCAGTCGTCCCCATCCCCGCGGATGAACAGCGCGCCGACCAAGGCTATTACGACGATCGATTGCATTATGAACATCGGCCATTCGGTTGACATGCAAGCACCCTACCACAAACAGGCAGAACGCCTGGAACCATAATTGCCTTGCGTTGTTTTAGGCCGGAAACAACCAAAGGAGAACTCAATGGAAAACTCAGATCGCGCAAACAAGATTAGAGCGCGCGCTCATAGCCTGTGGCAGAATGCTGGCTCGCCTGAAGGCCGGCATGATGAGCACTGGAGCCAAGCAGAGCGCGAGATCGACCAAGGCGAGGCGGCAATCGTAGGTCCAGATGACGAGCCGAACCTAGCCGCGGTGCGGGAACGCGCCAGGCTGGGCGGGGACCAGTTCCTCGTAGCGTCGGATATGGAAGACGCTGACCAGCGAGAAGCCTCGCCAGGGACGCGCGAGCAGCCGTAAGGTGGCGAGGCTGGGATCCGCAACGATTGTCATGTGCGGACCTCAGTCGGCCGATTTCTTCCGGTAGACGCCGCCCGCCGTTGTTCGGGAAGGCGATGGCAATAAAGGACCCGCATGGATGCTCCTTGTTAAAGCGCACAAAGGCGCGCCCGCGTTGTCGGCGGGGTGTGTAAACGTCTGAAATTGGATGGTTTCATTCAGCCTCTGGAGGGTGCCAAAGGTTCGATACCGTGGCGGTGGACCAGTTGGATATCTACGGCAACGATTGGCAATGAATGAACGGGAACAAAGGGCGTTTATCGTTGCCGTTCGTTGTGCAGAAACCCATGTTTTCCGGGATTTCTGGTGTTTTTGATCTCGTTCGGGACGACGGGGTTGGAGGTTCGAACCTTCTCACCCCGACCAGCTTGAACCGGTTTCCCGAAGCGAATTACCCTTGAAAAATACGCGCTTTTTAAGAACGTGCTTTTTTCTGCCGGGCATGTCGTCTCGTCACGAATATCGGGTTTCGGGCGCTAAATCAGCGGGCAAAGCCTGCTTGCCGCTGGCCTTGTCGGGCCGTTTCCGGTTAAGACTGCGGCAGCGTCCGCGGGCATTCTGCGGTGGCGTGATGTCAGACGGGATTGAGGCGACGATGGATAAACCCTGGAGCAAAAGCGTCACGCTCGCCCTTGAAGGGCCGGGCAAGTACACGACCATCACCAACACGGTGGAAGCATCCTGGGCGATGATCGAGGACTGGCCGCTGGACGATGCGCCGTTCCTCACCCGCGCGCTGGATATCTGCGCTGCGGTCGCCGAGGGCAAGAAGCAGCCCGAAGACGCCCGCAAGGCTTTCCTCGCCGCCGCCGCAGAGGCCGAAATCCATGTGCAGGAATAGGCCGATGCGCCACGGGACCGCCGGATGAAGAAGATCGACGACCCTGATTTCCTCGGTAGAGAGCATCCATGGCCGCTATTCCGCCGGCCGCATCGAGCGCGAGACGGTACGCGAATGGGTGCTGGGGCTTGGTGGCTATCCTCCGCCCTTCGCCGAGGCGCTTGCGGCCGCCATGGACTGGTTTCGCGGCCGGCACGATCTTGACGCCGAGGAACTCAAGGCGCGCGACCTCGCCATGCTGAAGGCGATTGCCGAGGCAGGTGAGGCAGGCGCCGCGAAATCTCGACGATAAAGACCGAGACGGGCGGTCAACGGGCGGGCACGACGATCACCTCGACCTCTGCGCGCGTCTGCGCCTAAGGTACCGCATCGCCTGCATAAACCGTTGCCAAAGTGCCGACGATATCCGTCATCCTGGTTCGAAGTTCAGGCGGCCCGACCACTTCGAGTTCCGTGCCGAAGCGCAGAAGCTCCCTGCGGCATGATCGATGGACCCCACCGACACGCTGACCCGCCGCCAGCCCCGCGCGTCGGGTCTCCCGGACATCACGGCGCCGGTGCGGACATAGGGCCTAGCAGTTCCTCCATCATCTCGATGCCCCAGGGAGAGAGACGGATTTCAGCTCTGTTCGGATGAAGATCCATTTCGTCAGCGCCGGATGCTCTCGGTCCAATAGGTTTCAAGGTCGAAAGCCTTGCGAAAGTCAAAAACGGTCCGCCAGAACCTCGATCTCGCCAATTCGGGAGACGCGGAAGGTGCGAGTTTCTTTGTCCGTTTGGGCGACCAGATACCAGGCGCCGCCTTTCAGGACGATCCCAAGCGGTTCGACGTAGCGCTCCTTGGCCGCCGTCCGACTTTTATAGTGGAGGCGGATCGGATTCTGGTTCCACACGGCATCGGCAATGGCGGGCAGCTCGTCCAAGATCTCCGCTTCTGCAAACCACGCCGGTGCGTCGAAGTGGAAACGCGCCTTGGCCGCGCCGGATCGAATGTCCTCCCGGCAGGGCGGCCAGGAGTTTCGTGCGGGTCGCTCGCTGCGATGGCTCCCATTCCCATATCGGCCGCCTGGCGCGTGAGACCGGCCAGGAACAGGGCCTTGGCCTCATTTGAAGACAAGCCGTTCAGACGGACCCGATAGCCGTCCAGCAGCCGATAGCTCCGCTGCTGCCCTGCACGCTGTAGACCGGGATCCCTGCGGCGCTGAGCGCATCCACATCCCGATAGATCGTCCGAAGCGACACCTCGCATTCGGACGCCAGCGCCTGAGCCGTGACGTGGCCCTTCGCCTGCAGTGTCGTGAGGATGGAAAGAAGCCGGCTTGCACGCATGTCAAAAAGCCTAATCCAACCTGACGCAAATTGACAGGTATGGCGGCTTAGAATGTGTCCGTCGGCCGGGAGCAGCAAGCGGATAAGGCTCTGTCCGACATACCTCGGACTTTAGGAAAACGTTTTATGGCACACGCAATCAAACATCTGCTCATTGGAGGATTGATCATCATGGCAATGTCTGTCGAGACGACTGCGAAGGAACTGACGATCGTCAATCCCCCGGATCTGGGCGACCCGACGCCGAATGGCTACAGCACGGCGGTCATCGTGCCGGCCGGGGCCAGACTTGCCTATGTTTCCGGGCAGGGCGGACAAGACAACACCGGAACACTGTCAACCGACTTCGAGACGCAGGTGAAGCAAGCCTACGCCAATCTGCGTGCGGCGCTTGATGCGCTCGGTGCGAAGCCCGATCAGGTCGCCAAACTCACCATTTTCGTGGTCGATCACGATATGGCGAAGCTTGGGATTCTCACCCGGAGCGTCAGGGACATGTTCGGCGATAGGCTACCGGCGCAGACCCTTGTGCCGGTCCCGAAACTGGCCATCGATCCCATGCTCTTTGAGGTGGAAGCAGTGGTTGTTCTTCAATAACCGCGCGGTGGCGAGGCTCCTGAAAGCGCTTGAAGGGGGTGCGGACGGCGGCGTTTCCCACAAAAAAAGGGGTCGCAAATCGCGACCCCCTGTCAACGGATAATCGTCCGTTCAGCCGTCGATGCCGTCGAAGATTTCGGCGGCGCGGCCGGCGTTGACGCGGCGCAGTTCGATTTCCTCGCGGCGGCTGGCGAAGAGTTCGCTCGCCAGCAACTGGTCGGCGAGATCGGCCGGCAGCGAGAGGATGACGCGGCTGTCTTCGGTATGGATGCCCGACAGCGACGAACGCCGGCCGGTGATCATGCCGCCGGCCACCGTGTTGTTGGTATCCGGATCGATCAGGATGAAGGCGCCGGTGGTGCGGTTCTGCTCATAGCTGTCGAAGATCGCCTGTTCGTCGAAGGCGAGGTGCACCTTGCCGATGGCGTTCATCGGCAGCGACTGCGCCGGGTTCCACTTGCCGCTCTTCAGGTCAAGCTGGCTTGCCGGCTCGATGCTGCACGCGCTGGCGGCGCGAGCCGCTCTTCAGCCAGTAACGCTTGTCCGGCTGGATGCCGTCGGACTGGAGCGCGACGAGCTGCGCGTCGAAGGCAAGGCCGGTCTGCGGCTGGCTGTCGATCGAGACGATCATGTCGCCGCGCGACACGTCCACCTGGCGGTCGAGCACCAGCGTGATCGCGTCGCCGGCAACGGCGGCGTTGCGCACGAGGTCGAAGGTGACGATCTTGGTGACATTGGCAACCATGCCTGACGGCAGGATGACGACGCTGTCGCCGGGCTTCACCGAGCCGCCGGCAACGGTGCCCTGATAGCCGCGAAAGCTTTCGCCGGGACGCGAGACGCGCTGCACCGGCAGGCGGAAGCCGACCGTCTGGGACGAGCGCACGGTTGCCAGTTCCAGCACCTCGAACCAGTGTCGGGCCATCATACCAGGGCATCGACTCGCTTGCCGTCATAGACGACGTTCTCGCCCTTCAGCGCCGACATCGGGATGGCGGTGATCTGGCGCACGCCAAGCGACAGTGCCAGTTCGCGGAATTCATGGCTGATCTGGTCGAAGCGGGCGCGGTCATAGCCGACAAGGTCGAACTTGTTGACGGCCAGAACGAACTGCTTGATGCCCATCAGGGAGGCAATGGTGGCGTGGCGGCGGGTCTGTTCCAGCAGGCCCGTGCGCGCATCGACCAGCAGAACGGCGAGATCGGCGGTCGAGGCGCCGGTGGCCATGTTGCGGGTATACTGCTCGTGGCCGGGGGTATCGGCAACGATGAAGGAGCGCTTGTCGGTGGCGAAATAGCGATAGGCGACATCGATGGTGATGCCCTGTTCGCGCTCGGCCTGCAGACCGTCGAGCAACAGCGCGAAATCGGGCAGGCCGAGATCGTTCTGCTTGCCGACTGTCCCGGTGCAGCGTGGCGGCCTGGTCTTCCTTGACGGCCTTGGTGTCCCAGAGCAGGCGACCGATCAGGGTCGACTTGCCGTCATCGACGCTGCCGCAGGTGATGAGGCGCAGCGGACGCGTATCGCGCACGGCATGGGCAGGCTCGTGATGCGGCTGGGCGGTGGTGGTAACGGGCGCGGACGCAACGGCGGAAACGGTCATCAGAAATATCCTTCGCGTTTTTTCTTCTCCATCGATCCGGACTGGTCGCGGTCGATGGCGCGTCCCTGGCGTTCGGAGACGGTGGCGATTTCAAGCTCGGCAATCACTTCGTCGAGCGTCGTGGCGTGGGAACGGATGCCGCCGGTCAGCGGCCAGCAGCCGAGCGTGCGGAAGCGCAGCATGCCTTCCTGGATCTGCTCGCCCGGCAGGGGCTCGAAGCGCGGGTCTTCGGCCCAGACCAGCATGCCGTCGCGGTCCACGAACTTGCGCGGCTTGGCGTAGTAGAGCGGCACCAGCGGAATGTCTTCCGCCTGGATGTAGCGCCAGATATCGACTTCGGTCCAGTTCGACAGCGGGAAGGCGCGCACGCTTTCGCCCTTGCGGATCATGCCGTTATAGACGTTCCACAGTTCCGGGCGCTGGTTGCGCGGATCCCATTTGTGGTCGGGCGTGCGGAAGGAATAGATGCGTTCCTTGGCACGGCTTGCTTCCTCGTCGCGGCGCGCGCCGCCAAAGGCTGCATCATAACCGCCGGCATCCAGCGCCTGGCGGAGCGCCTCGGTCTTCATGATGTCGGTGTAGAGCGCCGAACCATGCGAAAACGGCGTGATGTTTTCGGTCGCGCCGCGCGGGTTCATGTGCTCGATCAGGTCGAGATCGTATTCCTTGGCGATCGCGTCGCGAAAGCCGATCATCTCCGGGAATTTCCAGCCCGTATTGACGTGCAGAAGCGGGAAGGGCACGCGGCCGGGATAGAAGGCCTTGCGCGCGAGGTGCAGCAGGACGGACGAATCCTTGCCGATCGAATAGAGCATGACCGGATTGTCGAATTCGGCAGCCACTTCGCGGAAGATGTGGATCGCTTCGTTTTCCAGCGCCTTCAGATGCGGATCGAGCGGGATCTTCGCGCTCTGCGGATTGTGCAGTTCCGTTTCCGGATGGATGGGGGACATTTCAAATCTCCGGGAGAAGTCTGTTGCGGTGGCCGGCAGTTGCGCGTTTATCGCGCGATGCTGCTTGCCAGTTCGCTCGATGAGGCAATCGTTGATTGCGGGATGGTGGAGGACGCAGCCTCGGGCACATGCAGGCCGCATTCGCGCTTTTCGTCGTTTTCCCACCACCAGCGGCCGGCACGTTCCGGTTCGCCGGGCTTGATGGCGCGGGTGCAGGGCTCGCAGCCGATCGACGGATAGCCGCGCAGGTGCAGCGGATTGACCGGAATGGCTTCTGCTGCGACATGCGCGTGGATCTGCTCGATGCTCCAGTCGGCCAGCGGATTGATCTTGACCAGGTTGCGCTCGGCATCGAACTCGGCAAACGGCGTCTCGGCACGGTTGCCCGACTGGCCGCGGCGCAGGCCGGTGATCCAGTAGGTGGCGCCTTCGAGTGCCTTCGCAAGCGGCTTCAGCTTGCGGACAGCCGCAACAGGCATGCCGCGCTTCGACGCTGTCGTAAAAGCCGTTCAGGCCGTATTTTTCCGCATAGGCGTCGATATCGTTCTGTTCCGGATAGAAGCGCTTGATGAGGATGTTGTAGGTTTCCTCGGTCTTGTCGATCAGCGCGACGGTTTCGTTGAACAGGCGGCCGGTCTCGAGTGTCGACACTTCGATGCTGAACTCGCCGGTGCCGATCGCAGCGGTGATCACCTGATCCTCGATGCCGAGGCTGGTCGTAAACACGGACTTGCCGTCAAGACCGGCGACAAGCGCCAGCCGACCGGCAAGGTCAAGGCCTGCAAGCTGCTGATCAAGAGCCTTGGCGGCACTTTCAAGGGATAGGGACGTCATTGCGGTATCCTGTCTGGTTGTCACGGAATATCGCAGCCCTGTGTGACAAAAGACAGAAAAACGGATTTCAATTGCTGCTGGATGGGAGCAAATGTCTCTAACTTCATCAAAAATAGCGAAAAATCTAGTAACTTAGTAGATTACTCAGTCTGCCAAGTGGGCTTGCTTGACCATTTTGCCTCTGTCTGGCAGCATGCATCGCAATTGCAATGCAAGGAGCGACTGCGATGAAATCGGCAACCATTCCTTCCCTGCGCGTCGATCCGCAATTGCGAGCCGATGCTGAAAGCGTCCTGAAGGATGGCGAAACGCTGTCCGCCTTCGTGGAAGCGTCGTTAAGGGAGCAGATCCACAGGCGGCGCACGCAGGAGGAGTTCATTGCACGCGGGTTGGCTTCAAGAGAAGAAGCCAAGCGTACCGGGATCTACTACAGCGCGGAAGAAGTTGTCGCTGAGTTGAAAGACATGCTGGCAGCCAAACAGGCAAAGAAAGCGGGATGAATTACCGGGTTCGTTTCTCCCCGGGCGCACGCGCTGATATCGTGCGGCACTACGCTTATCTCTTGGAGTTCGATGAATACGTCGCGGTGCGCGCCGTTGCCGCCATTGAAACGAGTTTCAAGATGCTTGAGGCATTCCCCTTCGCATGCCGCAAGATGTCTGCGGAAAATCCGTTCCTGCGTGAACTGGTCATCCCCTTCGGTTCGGCCGGCTATGTTGCCCTGTTTGAAATAGACGACAGCGAAACCGTGACGATCCTGGCCATCCGGCACCAGCGCGAAGACGACTATCATTGAACTGGTGCCTGCTCGCAGCTATTCCTCAAAGCGTCCCTCGGCATCCCTGTCGCGGTCGTACCGTTTCGCCAGCGGAAACGGCGGCAGCCAGGCCTCGCGACGGCTCGTCCAGAGTTCGTAGGTCGGCGTCAGCTGGTCCGTCGTATCCAGCGAGCCCAGGTTCACCTCGATTTCGTCTCCACTGCGCGAAAAAACGGATGAACCGCATCGCGGACAGAAGAAACGGCCGGCGTAGTCCTGCGTTTCGCCTGTAACGGTGACCGCATCCTGAGGGAAGATCGCGGAGGCATGGAAAAGCGCCCCGTGATGCTTGCGGCAGTCGAGACAGTGACAAATGCCCACTCGATAGGGCGCTCCCGATGCCACAAGTCGGACATCGCCGCAAAGGCAACCGCCCGTCAATCGCTCCATGCCGCATCTCCTTCGTCCGCAAGTGTCGTGTGTTCAAGAAACTGTGACCACCCTGTCATTCGCAAGGCAGGGGGCCATGTCCTACCATAGTGCAAACAAAAGGAGCCCGACATGACCATCACGCGTCCAAGTCTCTTTGCCGCTTTTGCTCTTTCGATTTTTGCCGCGACAACCGCCTCTGCGCATCATGGCTGGTCGTGGGCTGAGGGCGAACAGACCGAATTGACCGGAACGATCAAGAGCATTTCCTTCGCCCCGCCGCATCCGTCTCTGGAGGTCACGGCAGCGGATGGGACCGACTGGCAGATCGATCTCAGCAATCCCCGCCAGACCGAGCGCTCCGGCTTTGCGCAGGGTTCTGCCAATGTCGGCGATGCCATCACCATTCTCGGCAATCGCTCACTGGATGAAAAGGAGATGCTGATGAAGGCCGTCCGCATCACCGTCAACGGCAAGGCTTTCGACATGTATCCGGATCGGATCAGGACGAACTGCTTTGCACAGGGTTCTGCCAATGTCGGGGATGCCAGAGATATACTATTGCTTGGCGTAAAAGGTTAGTCTGCACTGTCGATCAGGACGCGCAGGCCTTCGATCAGCTTCGCCGTCTGCGGTACATCGGCTTTGACCAGGTTTTCGACATATTGGTCGAAGGTAAGGGGCGGGGCCTTGTAGTGCTTGAAATCCCATCGAACAGCGTTGATGAACAGTTCGGCGGAGATTCCGAAGATATCCTGAAAAAATGTGTCAGGATGTACGATCTCGATACCCAATGGCTCGACCACGCTGTCGGGAAAATCCTTGAGATTGAAGGTGAGAACATGCGGTATGCCACGCAAGCGCAAAACTATCACCAACACCCAGCCCTGCGTCTGCAGCCGCACCAAGCGTAATTAGAAAATGGTTGTCGAATGAAAAAAGCCCATACGGATCAGCATTGCGAATTGGATTCCCTTGAACATACAGATAAAAGTTCCCCCCACCCGCCAACCCAATCGGATCCTCACTAACGAATCTTTTGAGCACCGCATCGTAATACCGTGCCCGGTAGTACATCAGCCCCGTCCCGTCCACCTCCCGCCCGGTGTACTGGATCGCGTTCCCCTCATCCGGCCCCAGGGTCTGCGCTTCGCCGTAGGCCGAATACCCGTAGTAGTTCTGGATGCTTTGATCGTCCTTCGCCTGCGCGATCACGCTGCCGAGCGCATCCACGAGAATCGTCCTGGTTCCCTGCGTTGTGTATCTCGCCACCACATCATCGATCACCAGCGTGGTGAGGATCGCGGTGCTAATCGTCCCGCCGGTCACCTCCCCGATCGCCTGCGCCCCGTCGTACACGAAGCCGATGCTCTGGCCGTTCACGGTCTTCGATGATCTTCTGCCTAATGCATCGTATTCAAAGCTCGCCGTGAGGCCCGGTGCGCTGATGCCGGTCAGGCGGTTCCTCGCATCCCAGCTGTAGTTCGTCACCGCTCCCGCGCCGCCCTGTTCGGTCTTGCTGCTCAGGTTGCCGTTGTCGTCATACGCCAGATTAAACACCTGCCCGGTGGCCGTGAGCGTCAGCGTGGTGAGGCGGTTGGCCGTGTCGTAGAGCGCCGTGATCGGCGTCTCCGCCACGCTGGTGGTGCCCGAGCTCTTGGTCAGCCGCTGGCCCTTGGCGTCGTAGCTGTAGGCAAGCTGCTCGAGGACTGAGTTATCCGTTTTGCGGTAGGTGAGGGTGAGCAGCCGGTCGGCGTCGTCGTAGGTGAATTCCTGGCGGATGCCGTTGGGGAGAGTTTTACTGGTCAGGCGGCTGGCGGTGTCCCACACATAGGTCGTGCTCTGGCCACGGTAGCCGATGGTCAGCGGCCGGCCGGCGTTGTCGTAGGTGTAGGTGGTGGGGTCGGTGCCGTTGACGGTTCTTGTGACCACACGGTCCAGGGTGTCGTATTCGTAGGCGACTTCGTTTCTGCCCGAGGCATTGTCGGTGGTCACCTTGCTCACCCGGCCCACCACGTCGTAGCTGTACGACACCGCGTTACCCCCCTCGCGGATCTCGCTTACCCGCCCCAGGGCGTCGTACACCCGGTTCTGGGTCGCATCGGGAAACACGATCGCCCCGAGCCGGTTGGCCGGGTCGTACTCAAAGCGCGTCACCTGCGCCCTGCGGTCGGTCACCTGCGACAGGCGGCTGGCGCTGTCGTACTGATAGCCGGTGCTTTTACCCGCCGCGTCGATGCGCGCGGCCAGCCGGTCCTGGCTGTCGTACTGGTAGGACTCGATCGCATTCGTGCGCGGGTCGATCACCGGGGCGAGCCGCCCGGCCGCGTCGTAGGTGTAGCGGGTGGCCTGTCCGAGGGCATCGGTCATCCGGGTCAACTGATCCACTCCGTTGTACTCGCTGACCGAAGCATAGCCCAACGGATCGGTCGTCTGCCCGGCCGGCCCACGCCGTCGGTCTGGAAGGTGGTCTGTCGGTTGCCGAGCGGGTTGGTGCGCCGCGAAACCGCACCGGCCGGACCCGAATTTCGTCATAGTCACCCGCCAGGCTGGCCGCATGACCGCGAGTGTGACATCCCCGATTGACCGCCTGCTTCGCGGTATCGCGACCAATCATGTCGAAACGGTGCGAGACGCCTGGAGAGAGCTTCTTGCGGACAAAACCGGTGCCGTTCCGGCGGTATTGGCCAAACTCGCCTCTCACGCCTGGGAATACAATCCGCGCGGTCCGCTGCCTAGGTATCTGGGTGTCCTGTTGTCGCTGCTGGATGAACTGGACCCGAGTGTGTTCGAGAGGGAAATCAAACGACTGCTGGCCACGCCGCTTCATCCGTTGCACCGCAAGACCGTCGCGATGCTGGCACATCGCTGCCAAGAACAACCGAAAACGCATATTGGCCCCTGCATTCCGGTCTTTGTCGCGGCCGACATCGCCGACCGTTCGGAAGTTGTCCGGAACCTCGAAAACTGGAGCCGTACCGTGACCCTCGAACTGGCCGGAGTAACGCAAATCGACGTCATCGCTCGACATCCGCATCTTGATTATCTTGGTCTCTACAACCTCTTCTTTTCTGGAATAATCCTGACCTGGCCGGCGGCTCGGGTCCCCGGATGGCACCGATGGTGGCGGCGGCTTGATGCCGAATTCACCTTTTATCACGAGGTTGGCCATCATACCTGCGGCCACATCGAGGGGGGTTCAGTGGCCGAACAGGAACAGGAGGCGAATGACTATGCCCGCAAGATGATGCGGCGGGCGCATCCGATCCTGTCATCAATCGCAAGAACCGTCCTGTTTCCGTTCAGGCCCCTGTTGCGGCCGCTGGTCGCCCGGCTGGAGACGGCCGACGGCCAATCCTGATCCTGGGCGCGAACCAGACCGCAGTCTGTTTTCCGCGGAACTTTTTGCACGCTGAGTGCCGCTCCGAGTGCCCGGACAGCAGAGAGGAAAGGTGTGGCCCGGAACGGGCCTCAGTTCTCCCGAACGGTGCCGGACCGCAAAACGACGTGCAATCCGGCTCTTGCGCACTACACTTTCCACTGGATTCGGGGTTGCACGCAAAAACGGGCAGTCTCGACAAATGATGAAGATGTTTATTGGTGTGGCCCTTGCGGCCATCTGGATGCTGGCAAGCAGCGCTGCGGCGCAATCGGTCTGGGTGCAGGTCGAGGCCAAGCGCAACCTTACCGAGGCGCAGGACCGGGTGCGCGATTATGCCGGGGCGCTGCAATTCGTGAACGGCTTCGCGCTGCGCTCTGGCTGGTATGCGATCGCGCTTGGTCCGTTCGAGCCCGGCGATGCCGAGGCTCAGCTTTTGCAGCTTCGCAACTCTGGCCGTATTCCGCGCGACGCCTTCATCGCCGATGGCAGCAACTTCCGGCAGCAATTCTGGCCAGTGGGCGCATCGGCCCTGCAGGCGCCCCAGGGTCGTGCCTGACAGCCCGATCGAGCAAACCGCAGCCCCCGCACCGTCTGGTTCCCACCGAAGAAACCGTGGCCGAAGCGCGCGACGGCGAGCGCCTTTTGACGCGCGAGGAGCGCGAGGAGGTGCAAACCGCACTGCAGTGGGAGGGCTTCTACAATTCGACCATAGACGGCTCCATCGGGCCCGGCACCCGCAGCGCGATGGCCGCCTGGCAGGATGCCAACCGCTATGAGGCGACCGGCGTGCTGACCAGCAGCAAACAGCGCCGCGATCTGGTGGCGGGCTACCGCGAGATGCTGGGCTCCATCGGTCTGGCGCGGGTGATCGACCCCGGGCCGGGACCGGAGCTGGATTTGCCGACCGCGATGGTCGAGTTTGACCGCTATGATCCGC
>CAWGHM010000005.1:0-973126 GCA_963822365.1 uncultured Alphaproteobacteria bacterium | reverse complement strand
CTCGTCGGACAGCAACGGAACATCGATCGCTTGACGGGGCGGTTCGCCAACAACCGCGGTCTCGGTCGATTTCTTTTCCTTCCGCGGCAGCGGGGTCACGCCGGCCGCACGCAAGGCACGCGATGCGTCGCGAAGTTCAAGCCCGGTCTCCTTGTTCTTGGCCCTGAGGCGCTCGATTTCAGCCATGCGCCGTTCGATGATGTTGTCCTTGTCTGCGTTGGACGCGACCTCCTTCGACAGCCGTGATTCAAGCTGGCGAATGCGCACCTCCTCGCGACCGAGCCGGACCTCCATTTCGCGCGCCCGCGCACCTTCTGCCTTCAGTTCCGTGCGCAATCCTTCGCGTTCGTCACGAAGACCCGCGATCCGGCTTTTCAGGTTTTCCACCTCGGTATCGCGCGCGGCAAGGTCGATGCGCATGCTGTCGACATCCGCGGAAATGCGGTCCAACTGGCGCACCAGCGTGCGGATTTCGTTGGTCTTTCCCGCATTGTCCGTTTCAACGGAGGAAAGCGTCGTCTTCAACCGCTCCAGCCGCAGTTCGAACTGGCGGATGGTCGAGCGCAGGTCGGCGGCCTCGACATTCATGTCGGCGATCTGGCTGTGCAGTTCGGCATTCTCGCCCGTCAGGCGCTGGGCTTCCTTGAGCACGGTGCCATTGGTGACCAAAAGTGCCGTCGCCTTGTCACGCTCACGCTTGAGCGCCTGGCTGGTCCGTGCATTTTCGGCGGCGTAGCCCGCACGGGCAGCGTCCTTCTGGGCGCGGACTTCCTGCGGCGAAAGCGGCATCGTGGCCTTCAGCCGGTCTTCGGCGAAGCGGACAATGCGTTTGTGAACGGCAGGAGCAAGCATCAGGCCGATAATGGCCGCTGTCAGAAAACCCAAGGCAAACAGCAGGGCAAATTCGATCACGGGCCACAACCACTCAGGATACGTTTACAGGTATTTTTCAAATGCTGCGGCCTCCGGCATCTGTTCACACGGCTATAAACTGCCAAAATGTGTCGAGATGTTCTCGTCCCGCTTTTCTCCATCTATGCTCTAAGCACGACGTTCTTGTAACATCAAGTATTCGGTGGCGAGCACGATGATTTAATACGTGGCGGTGCTGGAGATCAGAAGGGATTCCAGGTCGGGTTTTCGGTGAGCTTCAGATAACCGACATTGATCCCGAGCCGGGCGCCGACGCCGGTGCGAATGGGGACCAGCACGACATTGTCGTCGGTCAATACGGTCATGCCCACACCGGCGACCACATAGGCCGAGCCGGATACGCCGCCATAGCGCTTGTAGAGGGCAGGGATGCTTGGAAGGTTGTAGACCAGCATCATGGTGCGGCTGCCTTGCCCGCCCCAATCCAGGCCGAGAGAGGGGCCCTGCCAGAAGACATTATGCTGGCCGGCATTTTTGGTATTCAGTTCACCCTCGCCATAGGTGAGGCCGGCCACGAAAGCGCCGGAGCCTTCCTGCCCCAGGATGTAGCCGTTCGGCAGGCCGTAATTCTGGAAAGCGCGTTCCACGACCTTTGCAAGCCCGCCGGATGTGGATCCGAAAAAGCCGTGGCCGGCATCGACGATTTCCTGCGCGGTATATTGCGTGCCGCCTGCCTGTTGTGCCTGTGCCGGGATGGTCAGAGCGGCGACGGCGGCCGTCGCAACGAACAGTCTGAGGAACAGGGACTTTGCGGCATTGATGATCGACTGCATTCTTTCCTCCGTCAAAGCCTGCCTTCGTGGACCTGGAAGGGGCGCGGCTTGCTGGCCGATGAACCGGTTACCGACGCAAGCGCCGATTTACCATAGGTCCACGTCCCATTGATGCAATTTGAACCCATGATCTTAACAATCGGTTTACCAAATGTGGTGTCTTTATGACCTTCGCCTTTGCGGATATGTCCGCGCAATCTTCACCGCATATTAGGCGGGATGGTTGAATGTAAACGGCCAGCCAATTGCCGGAATGACACCGGAAGCCGAACGAAGGCCATTGAGGATATTCTATGGGAAAGAACCCGAATCTCACGCTGACCGGCCCCGACCTGGCAGCACTTCTTTGCAGCCGCGTCTGCCATGACATCATTTCTCCGGTGGGTGCGATCAACAACGGTCTCGAACTGCTTGACGAAGGTGGTGCCGATGCCGATGCCATGGACCTCATCAGGACCAGCGCACTGAATGCGTCGGTCCGGTTGAAATTCGCCCGGCTCGCTTTCGGTGCGTCCGGATCGGTCGGCGCATCGATCGACACCGGCGAAGCCGAAAAGGCTGCCAAGGATTTTGCCGCGGCCGAAAAGAAGACGGAAGTGACCTGGACCGGTCCGCGCGTCATCATCGCCAAGAATCGCGTCAAGCTTCTGCTCAACCTGTTTCTGATCGCCTATGGTGCCATACCGCGCGGTGGTTCGATCGACGTTATCCTGGAAAACCCGGAATATGACGCCGTTTTCAAGCTGATCGCCAAGGGTCGGATGATGCGCGTTCCCCCGCGTCTTGTCGAACTGCTGTCCGGCACCCTCGAGGAAGCCGTCGACGCGCATACGATCCAGCCTTACTACACGGTCTTGCTTGCTGAAGAAGCCGGCATGGAAATCGAGGTGTCGTCCACCAGCGAAGAGATCCTGTTTCTGGTTCGCATGGCTGCGACATCGTCGACATAAAACGTGTTTTAGACGACGCGGTAATAGAATCTTTGCCAAAGGGCGATACGGTTGTTTCTCAGTAAGTTGCTCCCCGGGTTAGTCTTCGGGCGTATAGGAGCCGTATATGCAGCGCTTGATGATTGCCGATGATTCCGACGTGGTCCGCAAGGTTGGAAAAAGAATTCTCTCCGGAATGGGGTTCCTTGTTTCGGAGGCTTCCAACGGACTGGAGGCACTTTCCAACTGCCACGCGGAACTGCCGAACATCATCATCGTCGACGCAGGTCTGAATGGCGCGCTCGAACTGATCGCCAACATCCGTCTCATGGAAAAGGGCAAGTCCGTTCGCATCTATTATTGCGTCGTCGAGGCCGATCTCAAGAAGATGATGGCCGGCAAGCGCGCCGGTGCGGATGATTTCCTGCTCAAGCCTTTCGACCGCAAGATCCTCACCAATGTCTTTGCGAGCCTGGCCATCGCCGCCTGACGACATCTGCATGCCAGCCATGAAGCAAGCCGCAGTTCGCCTGCGGCTTTTTGCTGTGCGCAACGCCGGATGCAATTGTCATCCGGGCGCGGTCTCAAAACCCGCGGCAATAAAAAAAGCCCGACCTGTGAAGGACGGACTTTTTCAACACGGATCATGAACAGACACGACGCCTCCGCATATGCGGGATGCGGGACATCATTGTCCGCCGCTGATGCGGTCGCTCAGGCGCTTTCGGCGAATTCGCCTTCCGGTTCGCGCAGCACATAGCCGCGGCCCCAGACAGTTTCGATGTAGTTTGCACCGCCGGCTGCATTTGCGAGCTTCTTGCGCAATTTGCAGATGAAGACGTCGATGATCTTGAGTTCCGGCTCGTCCATGCCACCGTAGAGGTGGTTCAGGAACATTTCCTTGGTCAGCGTCGTACCCTTGCGGAGCGAAAGCAGCTCCAGCATCTGGTATTCCTTGCCCGTCAGGTGAACGCGCTGGCCACCGACTTCAACGGTCTTGGCATCGAGGTTGACGATCAGTTCGCCGGTCGAGATGACCGACTGGGCATGGCCCTTGGAGCGGCGTACGATCGCATGGATGCGAGCAACCAGTTCGTCCTTGTGGAAAGGCTTGGTCATGTAGTCGTCGGCGCCGAAGCCGAGGCCGCGAACCTTGTCTTCGATGCCGGCCATGCCGGAAAGGATCAGGATCGGTGTCTTGACCTTGGACAGACGCAGGGTCCGGAGAACCTCGTAGCCCGACATGTCGGGAAGGTTCAGGTCGAGGAGGATGATGTCGTAGTCGTAGAGCTTGCCGAGATCGACACCCTCTTCACCCAGATCGGTGGTGTAAACGTTAAAACTTTCAGACTTGAGCATCAATTCGATGCTCTGCGCTGTCGCGCTGTCGTCTTCGATGAGTAGAACCCGCATATTTTATCCCCTTTTCCGCCGCCGAAAGGTCGTTTTGGCCCCCTTACGCGATACGGATCCAGACGTTGCCTGATTTGGAGGCTGCCACGCAAATGGTTAACAAATTCTGATTCACTCTGGCAAGGTGTATCGGAAATGTTAAATATTTTTTGCAGTCCTCTGATTTTGCATGTGAATCTAGAATGGCTTTCTTCATCAGAAACATGAGGAAAACCCGATAACTGACTCATCTGACTCAATCTATCCCGCCCATAAAATTTAATGAGCGGCATTTACTGACCCTTAAATGATCGTCCCTATGATTAACGATGCCCGTAAACGAAAGGTTACCAGCGGTAGGTATTTGTTAAGATCGCTGAAAAATTTTCGTTTCCGACACTGTCTGGTCGGTTAGTCGGGCCAAAATCCAGTAACCGGGATCTCGCATCACGGGAGTATTGCGTATGAAGTCACGTGAGAGCCTAGTTCGCCTGAAGGAATTTCAGGTGAAGGAGAAACGGCGTCAGCTGAGCCAGCTTCAGCTGATGATGTCCGAATTTGAGCGGATGACCAAGGAATTGGAAAACCAGATCACGTTCGAAGAGAAGAAGTCCGGTATCTCGGATCCTTCGCATTTCGCCTATCCGACCTTCGCCAAGGCTGCCCGTCAAAGGGCAGACAACCTGCAGGTTTCCATCCGCGAGCTGAAAGTCCAGCAGGATGCAGCCGAGTTATCCCTTGAGGAAGTCCAGGCGGAATTTGCCAAGGCTGCGGCAATCGAGGAGCGCGACAGCGCCACTCGTATGCGAGCCTGACGATCGACCGTGACCGGTTGCGCATTTTATGCAGGCGCAGCACGGCGCCTCGACTGTCCACGTCATTGTGACTGGACGGACAAAAAGGCCCTTCTCACAGACTTGCCCAAGTCTGTGAGAAGGGCCTTTTGTTTTTCCAGGTGCTTTTCTGGCGATTTGTCTTGAATCAGCCCTGTATCACATCCGCCCATTCGGGATGGCGCAGCGACTGTGCCCGCATGAACGGGCAGAGCGGAATGATCTTCCAGCCACCCTTGCGGGCTTCTTCCACTGCATTTTGCGCCAGGGCCTGGCCGACGCCCTTGCCGCGCAACTCATCCGGAACGCCGGTATGGTCGATGATGATCAACTGCGGCGATGCCCGGGAATAGGTCATTTCACCGGTATGGCCCTCGATGGTTACGCTGTAGCGACCGTGCGATCCGGTCTCCTCGTTGCTGATATCCATGTTGTTTGTTTCCTGCCGGGTTTCCGATCCGGTCGTGACTATGTACGGTCAAGGCCTCGGAGAAAAGAGGATGGACGTCGTTCGATGATCTGGATATTGCCGCTGCTTGTCGTGCTATCCCCGTTTTTTCTGGCGCTCGGCATCGTCCTGCCACTGGTTCGTTTCGAGAGTTTCTACTTTTTCTCGCAAACGCCGTCTCTGCTGGGGATACTCTGGACGCTTTGGGACGAGGGCAATTATGTTCTGTGCCTGCTGGTCGGGCTGTTTTCCATCGTCTTTCCGCTTGTGAAGATGCTGGCGACGGCGACTTTGCTCTACGGCGTCGTGCCCGGAACGCAGCGATCCAAGGCGATCTCCCGGCTGCTGCCGCTTCTGTCGAAATGGTCGATGATGGATGTCATGCTGGTGGCGCTGCTGATCTTTGCCGCGAAAACCAGCGGTGTCGCCTCGGCCTTCACCCAGCCCGGTCTCTGGTTCTACACCGCCTCGGCCATTGCTGCGGGCGTGCTGCAAAGCTTCGGGCGGCTGCGGATCTCTCCACAGCCGCCCGAATAAAGAAACGGATGGTTCAGAATTTGACGGAGGCGCCTGTCAATGCCGGTATTGCTGGATGCGCGTGGTGCGCAGACCGGCCAGGCCGTGATCGGAAATGGAGGACTGCCAGGAGAGGAATTCTTCGACTGTCAGGGTATAGCGTTCGCAGGCTTCTTCGAGGCTCAGCAATCCACCGCGAACGGCGGCAACCACTTCAGCCTTTCTTCTGATCACCCATCGCCGCGTATTGGCGGGCGGCAGATCGGCAATCGTCAGGGGGCTGCCATCGGGTCCGATGACATATTTAACGCGGGGTCGTATCATTTCGGTCATCGGACTCTCTACACATACGCAAGACCATATTCAGGCAACTTACTCTGCCACATTTAACATTTGCCTAAGCCGCCGGTAACAATTTGCTCATAATTTGAGGGACTTCGCAGCGTTCCATCACCTCGCCTGTGCGTGGTTGGCACAGACCCGCCGATCGTCGCCAGCGGGGAGTAAAAAATAGGCATCCCTCTATCGCTGCTCAAAGGCCATACCGGGCAAGCGGACCCAGGCCTGGGCCATTTTCGTGCATCTTTTGCGGTGCATGGGAGCCATGCAAATAAATCGGTTCAAATTGCATAAAATTGTTGCTATAAGAGGTCAGAAATTGAGCATGAACATCGCTTTGATGTTCCCGGAATGCTCTTTGTCGCATCACATTATTTCCAGACTGCAGCAGGTTGCTTCTTTAGCAACGAAAGAGGCGCTTCACGGCGCTTTTTTATGTTTGGTCAAATGTCGTGCTGCAGAAAAATTTCCGGAGCCCTGGAATTTTTTGCGCCGGCGCTATTGTCCGGCTGATTGGTGATCAAAAATGAGAGACCCGGAAAAACTGGCCTTGCGCGGCGAGGCCTATGCTGATTTTCTACATGTCATGCCTTCCACTGTCATCCAGACGGAATATGAAGTCCTGCATCTGATGCGCCAGTGTGCGGCGCAATTCGGGTTCAGCCATTTCATGGTTGCCCGCATGCCTTTCGGAGAGCAGCAGCGCTTTTCCGAACGTCTGGTGCTCAGCAGCTGGCCGGCCGAACTCGTTCGCCAGTATGACGCGGCAGGGCTCTTTCATTCGTCGCCTCTCGTGGAGCGTCTTCGACAGACCAAGCTGCCGGTTTTTGGTGACGCAGCGCTGCTTCTTGGCGAAGATCCGGCAATGGCCCAGCCTTGCATGGCGCAGATCTTCGCAATGACGCTGCACACAACCTATGGCGAACCTTTCATCGCGATGCTTCTGGGCCGCCGCAGCGAGCCGGATAGGGCAGAGGCTGCCGAACTCTGTTTCGTGCTGCTGCAACTGTTCGAGACGCTGGAGCGGACGTTCGACGCGGGTATTTCCGTGCGCGACCGCCTGTCGGCCCGCGAGATCGAATGTCTGCGCTGGGCTGCGGCCGGCAAGAGCAGCGACGAGATCGCCACGATCCTCGGAATATCCGTCTATACCGTCTCCAGCTATTTCAAGACGGCGGCGAAAAAGCTGGATTCCGTCAACCGCATGCAGGCGATTGCCCGTGCCATGCGGCTGAAACTGATCTGAGGTCATCCATCAGGCCTCGGGCCATGTTTTCGACGGCCTTGCTAGCAGCGTCACGACTTTCTATATAGCAGCCGTGCCGGACAGCGGCGGAATGCCTGCAGACGGGCACGCCTCGCTGTTTTGCCGTTTCCCCGAAAAAGGGTATGGTCACTGACAGGCCAGAAGACCGGATTGGATGCCGTGAACAGTCTCGATTTTGATAGCAAGCCCGAAGACACGCGTATCGTCGTCGCCATGTCCGGCGGTGTCGATAGTTCCGTGGTCGCCGGCATCCTCAAACGCCAGGGCTATGACGTTCTCGGTATTACCTTGCAGCTTTACGACCATGGCGCTGCCGTGCACCGTGCTGGTTCGTGCTGTGCCGGCCAGGATATCGATGATGCCCGCCGCGTCTGCGAGGTGCTGGGCATCCCGCATTATGTTCTCGACTACGAACAGCGTTTCCGCGAAACGGTGATCAATCCCTTCGCCGAAAGCTATGTTGCCGGCGAAACGCCGATCCCCTGCGTTGCCTGCAACCAGACGGTCAAATTTGCCGACCTTCTGGCGACCGCGCGCGATCTGGGCGCCGATGCGCTGGCGACCGGCCATTATATCCGCTCGCGGGCCAATCCGCAGCCGGGCGCGCCGGGTCGCCGCGCGCTGTTTCGACCGATCGACGCGGATCGCGACCAGAGCTATTTCCTCTTTGCCACAACCCAGGAACAGATCGACTACCTGCGCTTCCCGCTTGGCGCATCTCACGAAGGCCGAAACACGGGCGCTTGCCGAAGAGATGGGTCTTGTCGTTGCCAAGAAGGCCGACAGCCAGGACATCTGTTTCGTGCCGCAGGGCAAATATGCCGATATCATCAACAAGCTGAAGCCGAACGCGTCGCTGGCCGGCGATATCGTCCATCTCGACGGGCGGGTGCTCGGCAGCCATGAGGGTATCCTGCACTATACGATCGGCCAGCGCCGCGGCATCGGCGTTGCCACCGGCGAGCCGCTCTATGTCGTGCATCTCGACGCACGCTCGCGCCGGGTCATCGTCGGTCCGAGGGAAGCGCTGGAAACCCGCCGCATCTATCTGCGCGACATCAACTGGCTGGGCGACGGCGATATCCACGATGTCGCGGCCAACGGCTTTGAATGTTTTGCCAAGGTGCGCTCCACCCGCCAGCCGGCGCCGGCGATCCTGCGTGCCGATGCGCAGGGGATTTCTGTCGAACTGCTGGAAGGCGAGGCGGGCGTTGCTCCGGGGCAGGCCTGTGCGCTCTATTCCGGCATTGGCGAAGATGCCCGTGTCTATGGCGGCGGTTTCATCCTGCGCTCCGAACGCGAAGCTACGGCCGAGGCGGCGCTCAAGGACCTGTTGCAGGGCGTTGCCGCAGCCTGATTTGCAGGCGACTGTCCGGCAGTGGGCCTTCTTTTCACCTTGTCCACCGTGCAGTGGAAAACTTTGAATTTTTTGAAACGGGTCGGGTTGACACCAGCATGAACCGCACCTTATAAGCCGCCATCTGATGACGGCGACGCGGTAAATCCACAGTCACTGTCCCGGCGGCGGGGTAGCTCAGTTGGTTAGAGCACGGGAATCATAATCCTGGGGTCGGGGGTTCGAGTCCCTCTCCCGCTACCATTTTTTTCCATATGTCTTGAATTCGACATAGTCGTCCTCTATATACAGATTATCGGCATTGCTGGTGAGCGTCCCAGAACTTCGCGGATGTTCGCAATGCCTTCGTCGCTTGAGCCTTTTGACCACGGATGTACTGGCACAAGTGATAAAGCGACGGACACGAAGGTCGGTGCGGTTTCGCCCCGACCTTTTTTGTTGCCCTGTTCAGGGTTGCAGACGGAGACCTGTTCCTATGCGGCGCTGGCAAACAGGCCGGCAGGGGCAGTCGGGATAGCCAGCCGTTCGAATGTGGGCTTGGCCAGCACGTAACCTTGAATGAGCGATACGCCCAGATCCCGCAGGGCCTTCAGTTCTCCCACCGTTTCAACGCCCTCACACAGGGGAACGACAGAAAGTTCTTCGAGCATACGCAGGGTGTGTCTGACGATTGTCCGCCTGACAGGATCGGTGTCGATCCCCCTGATCATGTCCATATCGAGTTTGACGATATCGGGCTGGAACTGGGCAAGCAGCGCGAGACCCGCATGGCCGGCGCCAAAGTCGTCGATCGCGGTCTTGAACCCCATGTCCCGATAGGACCGAAGAATATGCAGCACATGCGCCGTGTCGAGGTGCTCGTTTTCCGTGAACTCGAATATGATGCGGTCCAGAGGGAAGCCGGTTTTGAGCGCCGTTTCGAGCGTAAGCCGGATACACGCCCTCGGCTCGTAGACCGCGTTCGGCATGAAGTTGATCGACAATTTGACGGCGTCAGCCGGATTGTACAGGCGGGATGCAAGTTCGATGGCCTTGACCCGACATTGCTGGTCGAAAGCATACCGGTTGTCGGCTTTGATCTGGGCAAGAACAGAGCCTGCGCCTTCGCCGTTTTCTCCCCGCACAAGCGCTTCATGGGCAAAAACGGCACCTGTGTTGATATCCACAATCGGCTGAAATGCCATTGAAAAGGGCAATCCGAACGCCTGGCCGTCGCGACAGCCATTGCACTGTTTCATCACTCGGTTTCTCCGTACATCTGCAGTTGTAATATACCACCAATGATTAAAATTTCTTTTGAAACGGGGCTGCAGATGTGAGGAGAGGGCAATTTGCGATCCAGGCCGAAACACCTGTGCGTATCTGCACGCATGCCTTCAACGACAGGCGCCTGCGGACGGCTATCTGTCAGGTCCCGTTGCGCAAGGCGAGCGGTGAGAGACTGGATCGTCGTGCAATGAAAGGGTGAAGCCGCGTGCCGAAAATGATCAAGAAGGCTGATCTGCCGAAGAAGGTCTGCGCTTCCTGCGGGTTGCTGTTTGCATGGCGGCGGAAATGGTCTGCAAACTGGGACGAGGTCAAATTCTGTTCGAAGCGATGCCGCGCGGCGCGCCGATAGCGGTTGCTCCTGATCGCAGGAGCCCACGCTGCGCGTGGCCTCCTGAGAGTGGTCGTCAGGCATTACGCCGTCGTGACGATGGGGTGCGGTCAGTTCAGTGGAATGCTGACGGCGCCGGAGCCGGAACTGGGATTGCCCATGCGTGCATAGGTCGTGTTGCTTGAAGCGCTGCTGGCGCATCCCGAGAGGATGGATATGCTTGCGACAAGGGCGAGGGCGATAATTTTCATGGGTCTGATCGTCTCCAGTTGTATGGTGCGAATCGCTCAAAGGCGACCTGCCTTGCTTTATCCGAAATCCGCTCATGTTTGGCGTCCAGCCGCATGGCATGGCCGCTGAAGAGTGCTTTCAGATAAACTTCCTATCCTTCATTCCATCGCGTCTGCGCATTGTCCGCCGTGTCTTCGGTCTCATAGCTCTGAAGCAGGCTTGTTGCGCCATTCTGCAGGTTTGGCAGATAGTAGAAATGCGCGATCGCCAGGGCGCAAAGGCCGGCTGTCAGATGGATGGCTGTGAAAAGCAAGGCTTGCATGCTCATGGACCGGCTCCGCGTTGACGCAGGGGGAACACCGGACAGGGCAGATGGTTCCCGAGACGGGCGGTCTCTCGACGAAAAAAGGCCGCGGTGTAAACCGCGGCCCAAAGAGCGAAGCGTGCCCGTGCTGATGGGCTATTCGCGCTCGCCGGTGAAGTGACAGCAGCAGCTGGAAGATGTTGACGAAGTTGAGGAACAGCGACAAGGCGCCAAAGACGGCCATCTTCTGCTGCGATTCCTGGTCGAAGTTTTCGGCATACTGCTCCTTGATGTTCTGCGTGTCCCAGGCGGTCAGGCCGACGAAGACGACGATGCCGATCACCGAGACCGCGAACTGCAGGGCAGACGAGCCGAGGAAGATGTTGACGACCGCGGCGATGACGACGCCGATCAGGCCCATCATCAGGAACGAGCCGAACTGGGTCGAGGTCACGCTTGGTCGATGTAGCCATAGAGGCTGGTCGCGCCGAACATGGTGGCGGCGATGAAGAAGGTGCGCGCGATGCTGGCGCCGGTGAAGACCAGGAACACCGAAGCAAGCGACAGGCCCATCACCGCGCAGAAGGCCCAGAACATCGTCTGTGCCGTCGCCGCCGACATGGTCTGGATCTTGAACGAGAAGAACAGCACGAAGGCGAGCGGGGCCAGCATCACCACCCATTTCAGCGGCGAGGAGAAGATCGGCACGTACAGTGCCGGGGTGTTGCCGATGACGAAGGCAACGATGCCGGTGATCAGCAGGCCGGCGCCCATGTAGTTGTAGACGCGCAGCATATGCTTGCGCAGGCCCTCGTCGAAAATGGCGCCCGACTGGGCTGTTGTCGCGCCGAAGCGCTGTTCGTTGGGGTACATGAAAGTCTCCTTTGTTGAAGTCAGTACAGGGTTTTCGACAACGCGCGGGCATCGGCCGCGAGTTTCGTATCGGGTGTGCTCGAGACCAGGGCATAGGCGACTTCGCCGATCTGCCAGTAGGCCGCCTCGGCACTGGACAAGTTGACGTCGGTTACCGTTTCGACGGCAAAGAAGCCCGGCCGGACGGCAAAAAGGGAAAGTCGGGCGCCACGGTCATCCTTGATCGACATTTCGACGCTCGGGCCGAAGTCGGACGGAAAGATCTGCACGTCGGACACCGTCCAGGTTTCCGGCAGCTTCGGCATCACGATCGCGGTTGCGGCACGAATTTCCTCCGGATCGTAGCCGGGGGCCTCGCGTTGCGACGCCATGCCGGCGCGCACTTCGCTGGTCTGGTGGGCTCTGATCGCTTCCTCGACATAACCAGGTGCATGCACGGAGGCGTTGACCGTCGTGGCATTGAACGGACCAAACTGCGAAGCGGCCACCCAGCCGGTGGCAACGAGGATGCCGACGGCCGCGATCCGCTGGATGTTTGCCCAGGTGTGGCGCATCGACAGGCTGCTCTCAAGGCGGCGGGCAGCCTCCCTTGTTTCTGCGCGATGCGGGGCATCATGTTCGCCGATGGCAAGGCGAAGCGAGCTGCGGATCTCGAGATCGGCCATCACCCGGGCAGCCTCTGCCGGATTTTTCGACAGGTGGCTTTCCACCCGTATGCGCGCTTCCGGCGAAAGCCTGTTGTCCACATAGGCGTCGAGTTCGCTTTCAAGGACGGGTTCCGGATTAGTCATCTTTGCCTCCGACAAGCTTCAGATGTGCTTGCGATGCGGGTGTGTTTTCAAAGGCGCGCAGTTTTGCGCGGGCGCGGGAGACCCGCGACATCAGCGTGCCGACCGGAATGCCAAGGGCATCCGCGGCGTCCTGGTACGACAGGTCTTCAATGGCGACGAGGTGCAGGGCCTCACGCTGGTCTTCGGGCAGGTCGTAAAAGGCGTTGCGGATCTGGCCAAGCCGCACCACGCTTTCCTGGTTGGCCGGTTTGGAAATTTCGGCCTCTTGCAGGACGGCGTCGTCGCGACGCTGCTGCGCGCGCGCCGACCGACGGCCATCGACATGGGTGTTGTGAAGAATGGACAGCAGCCAGCTGCGCAGATCGGCGCCGGTCCGGAAGGTGACGCGCCGCTCATAGGCCTTCACCAGAGTATCGTGGACCAGATCTTCGGCATCGTTCGGGTTGCGCACCAGCGAGCGCGCATACCGCCTGAGCGCAGTAAGCTGACCGAGCACATCGAAGGGGCGCTGTTTCAAGTCCATGCAAGAGTATACGAGGCCCGGCGGCGTCTCATTCCACATGTCTGAAAATAAATTGTGGGCTGTCTCAGAAAATCTGCGAGGTCACCGCAGCCAGGGCGAGATAGCGCCCGATCTTGGCGATGGAAACCAGAAGCAGAAACATCGGGAAAGGTTCCTTCAGCACGCCGGCCATGACGGTCAGCGGGTCGCCGACGATCGGCAGCCAACTCCCCAGCAGCGACCATTTTCCGTAGCGGCGATACCAGCCCTGCGCCTGTTCCAGCTTTGCCGGCCCGACGGGAAACCAGCGTCGATCCCGGAAGCGCTCGATGCCGCGGCCGAGCAGCCAGTTGATGACCGCTCCGAGAATATTGCCGAGGCTGGCCACCGTGATCAGCAGCGCCGGCGAATGGTTGCCCCCGGCCAGCAAAGCCACCAGCACGGCCTCGGACTGCATCGGCAAAATGGTTGCAGCGATCAGGGCGGAGAAGAACAGGCCGGCATAGGCGGCAAAATCGGCCATCAGGGTGTTGTCGTCACGGCTGGAGGAGGGGCGTTCTGTGCGGCAATCCCTTGCCAGCCATGAAGGCCGATATAGAGCCCGACGGCGATGATCAGCAGCCCGGAGAAGTAGGGCGCCTTGCGGGCTGCATCATTCAGCCACGACCATCGGCTCGTGGCGTGACGCACGCTGAGCGCGGCCAGCGCACCGACCGTCACCAGCGTGATGGCAAGGCCGATCGAGAAGCAAAGAACCAGCGCGAAGCCAAGCGTGAAGGCCTTCAGCTGCAGGCAGAGCAGGAGAACCGTGATGGCGGCCGGGCAGGGGATCAGTCCGCCTGTCAGGCCGAACAGGATGATCTGCCCCGTGGTGACCTTGCGGTCGGCAAAACGCTGGCCAATGTCTCGCGCATGCGCCCGCTGGTGGGCATCCTGATATTCACCGTCTCCGCCGGCCGGTTCGTCGTGATGATGATGGTGGTGGTGCGCATGATCGTGACCGTGGCCGTGGTCATGATGATGGTCATGGTCATGGCTGTGATGGTGTTTCTGCTGTGCATGGCCTTTCGCAGCCTGCTGGTCGTGCCAGGTGCGCCACAGCATCCACAGGGCAATCACGATAATGACGACCGCTGACAGCAGTTGGAAATAGGGCTCGAAGGTACCGGCGTCGACACCCTGCCACAGATAGAGGCCGGCAAAGGCAATGCCCCAGACGACAGCGGTATGAGAAATGGTCGCGGCAAGGCCGAGCAGCACCGCCTGGGCAACAGTGCCGCGCACAGCCACGATAAAGGCGGCCATCATCGTTTTCGAATGACCGGGCTCCAGGCCATGCAAAGCGCCCAGCAGGATCGCGCTTGGTATGAAAATCCAGGCGTGGCCCGAGCCTTGCTGGATGAGTTCGGCAAAATCGAGCATGGTTTGGCGACCTTCAGAGATATTTGGTGATGGACTTGAACGCGTCGATCGAATGTCGCTGTTCGCGCGGTAGCGTGCCCACGGCGTCCTCGAGACAATGATCGAGATGGTCCTGAATCAGGGTGCGCTTTGCCTGGGTGATGGCTTTTTCGACAGCGTGGAGTTGCTGGGCGACATCAAGGCAGGGCTTGCCGCCCTCAATCATCGCGATCACGCTTTTCAGGTGGCCTTCCGCCCGTTTCAGGCGCTTGATGATTTCGGGGTGGGTCTCGTGGCGGTGCTCGGTCATGCGATCAACCTATCCCCCTGGAGGGGATATGGCAAGCGCGCACTGGGGACAGAAGAACCGCTTCGGCGGCTACATGCCGTCAGGTGTGACGGTGAACGGCAGCATGTACCGTCGTCTGGCCGGACGCCCTGTGGGGTACCAGCAGGATGCTGCAGACGGCGGCGATCAGCGCACCGATCAAAATGATGCCGACCGGCACGGATTTACTCTTCATTCGCAAAACTACCCCCCTCGAGTCCCCAGTCTCTCACGGGCAAGCTGTCGGCGCGCTGTCATGCCGTTTCACTCAGATCGACAGCGATGCAAAACGTCTATCCTTCGCTCAGCATCTCCATGCCGCCGGTCAACCGTTCGACCAGACTCTGACGCACGCGGCCAACGTCGCGCAGCGGCGGAGCGCCGAACTGGCGGGCATATTCGCGGCTGAATTGCGACTGGCTTTCGTAGCCGACCTGATGCCCGGCAGATCCCGCGTCGAGCATGTCTTCCAGCATCAACCTGCGCGCTTCCTGAAGGCGAAGCTGCTTCTGGTACTGGACCGGGCTCATGGCGGTGATGGCCTTGAAGTGGTGGTGCAGCGAAGACACGCTCATGCTGACGCGATGGGCCAGTTCCTCGATCCGCAATGGCAGGGCATAGTGCTCCTTCAGCCAGGCGCAGGCGCGGCTGACCTGGTGCGACTGGCTTTCGGCCACCGCCATGTGGCGCAGGCGTGCCCCTTGCGGCCCCGTCAGGAGACGATAGACCAGTTCCTGCTCGATCAGCGGCAGCAGCGCCGGGATATCGGCCGGCCTGTCGAGCAGGCGAAGCATGCGGATTGCCGCGTCGCGCAGATCGTCTGTCACCGGGCTGACAGCCATGCCGCGGGCGGTTGGTCCGGGAAGCGGGCCGGTCACACCTGTTTGCGCGATCAGGCCGGGAAGCCGGCCAGTGTCGATCTGGTAGGACATGCTGAGATAGGGGATGGCCGGTTCCGCCTCGACGATCCTGGTGATGACAGGCAGATCGACGGCGGTCAAAAGATAGTCGGACCCGCTGTAGCGATAGGTCTCGTCCGCCAGCGTCACCTGCTTGGTGCCCTGCGCGATCAGCGCCAGGCTCGGCTTGTAGGATCCGCAGGCCGGCATATCCAGCGTCGAGCGGCGATGAATGGTCAGACCTGCGATAGCGGTCGCGTGGTCGCCGTCCGTTTCAGCGAAACGGGCAATAAGATCAATCAGTTCCTGTTGGCGGCTGTGTCTTGTTTCCGTCATATTGAACCGTCTTTCCAATGATTTAGGTGAGATCCTGTGATCGCACAGTTAGTTGTTTTCAGCAGATTTGCAAAAGCCCTCTTCGCTATTTTGCAGGATTGTGCAAAAATTTTGCAGGATTGAACTAACGCTTGTTCGCCGTCATGCGCATAGTGCAGTCGGGGAGGAGGCGCGATCCGCGCCTCGCTTGCACATCTCCGATCCAACACAAAAGGAAGACACAATGGCCCAGGCAAGAGGATATGCGGCGACAGATGCGTCGAAACCGCTCCAGCCCTTCACCTTCGAACGGCGCGAACCCAATGATGACGACATCGTCATCGACATCAAATTCTCCGGCATCTGCCATTCGGACATCCACCAGGCCCGCAACGAATGGGGCAATTCCAGCTTCCCCATGGTTCCCGGCCATGAGATTGCCGGCATCGTCACGGCTGTTGGCGCCAAGGTCACCAAGTTCAAGGTCGGCGACCGCGCTGGCGTCGGCTGCTTCGTCAATAGCTGCACCCAGTGTGCCACCCGCGATCTCGATATCGAGCAGTACATGCCGGGTCTCATTCGGCACCTATAACGCCTTCGAAGCCGATGGCGTGACACCGACCTATGGCGGTTATTCCGATCACATCGTCGTCAAGGAAGGTTACGCGCTTTCGATCCCGGAAAATCTGGCACTCGACGCGTCCGCCCCGCTGCTCTGCGCCGGCATCACGCTCTATTCGCCGCTGGTTCACTGGAAGGCCGGTCCCGGCAAGAAGGTCGCCATCGTCGGCATGGGTGGCCTTGGCCATATGGGCGTCAAGCTTGCCCACGCCATGGGCGCGGATGTTACGGTTCTCAGCCAGTCCCTGTCGAAGAAGGAAGACGGCCTGAAGCTCGGCGCCGATCACTACTATGCCACCAGCGACGCTGAAACCTTCAAGACGCTGGCCGGCACGTTCGACCTGATCCTGTGCACCGTGTCGGCCGAGATCGACTGGAACGCCTATCTCGGCCTGCTCAAGGTCGATGGTTCGCTGGTTCTGCTCGGGATCCCGGAAAATGCCGTTCCGGTGCACGCCTTCTCGCTGGTTCCGGGCCGCAAGAGCATTTCCGGCTCGATGATCGGCTCGATCAAGGAAACCCAGGAAATGCTGGATTTCTGCGGCAAGCACAACATCGTCTCGGAAATCGAGCTGATCCGCATGGACCAGGTCAACGAAGCCTATGAGCGCGTCATCAAGAGCGACGTCCGCTATCGCTTCGTCATCGACATGGCGACGCTGTAAGGCATGAGTGAATAGTGATTAGTGGATAGTGGGTAGTGATTAGTGGGTAGGGTAGGAAATTTGGTCTGAGCAGCTTGCCTTTGGCAGCTATCCTGACCGCTTCCTCACTACTCACTACTCACTACTCACTACTCACTACTCACTACTCATCATCCCAAAGGCAGCGGCCCGTCGTTCTTGATCTCTTCCATCACCGCATAGGTCCGCGTTTCCTTGACGCCGGGAAGTGTCCAGAGGACCTGTCCGAGGAAGTTGCGGTAGGCGATCATGTCCTCGAAGCGGGTCTTGACGAGATAATCGAAGCCGCCGGCCACCATGTGGCATTCGAGGACCGATGGCGCCTGCTTGATGGCGGCGGCAAACTTGTCGAAAACCTCGGCGGTTGTCTTGTCGAGCATCACCTCGATGAAGACCAGCAGGCCGAAGCCGAGCTTGTGCGGATCGAGCCGCGCGCCAAAGCCCGATACGAAACCCTCTTTCAGCAGCCTTCGCAACCGCTCGCTGGTCGCGGTCGGTGAAAGGCCGATGCGGTCGGCAAGTTCCAGATTGGTGATGCGCCCGTCTGCCTGCAGGATGTGCAGTATCCGGCGGTCGATCTTGTCTATCTCGTACATGCCGCTCCCTTTTCCTCTGCGTGCTCAGGCCGCCAGCCGCGTCTCGGTCAGCTTGACCCAGTAAGAGATGCCGTGCGGGATCGCCTCGTCGTTGAAATCGTAGTTCGGATTGTGCAGGCCGGCCGTGTCGCCATTGCCCATGAAGATGAAGGCGCCGGGACGTGACAGAAGCATATAGGAAAAATCCTCGCCGCCCATCATCGGGTCGATATCGGCAATAACCTTTGCGTCGCCGGCGATGCTGGCCGCAGCCTCGATCGCGTGGGCCGTCTCGGCGCGGTGGTTGACCGTAACAGGGTAATTGCGGCCGTAGCGAACCTGAACGGTGGCGCCAAAGGCTGCGGCGATGTTTTGCGAAATTTCGCGGATGCGTGTCTCGGCCATGTCGCGGACATCGGCGCGCAGCGTGCGCACGGTGCCGGCCAGAACAGCCTGCTCGGGGATGACGTTGTGGGCAAAGCCGGCGTTGAACTTGGTAACGGAGACGACGACCGAGGCCAGCGGATCGGCCGTGCGCGAGGGGATGGTCTGCAGCGCGCCGACGATCTGGGCACCGATGACGATCGGGTCTATGGTCCTGTGCGGCTGCGCCGCATGGCCGCCGCGTCCCTGCAGCGTAATGGTGAACTCGTCGGTCGATGCCATGATCGGGCCGACGCGCGTGCCGAATTCGCCGATCGGCATGCCGGGCATGTTGTGCATGCCGTAGACTTCCTCGATCGCGAAGCGCTCCATCATGCCGTCCTTGACCATTTCATTGCCGCCGCCGCCGCCTTCTTCAGCCGGCTGGAAGATAACGGCGACCGCGCCCTTGAAGTTGCGGGTTTCGGCGAGATACTTGGCCGCACCCAGCAGCATGGCGGTGTGGCCGTCATGGCCGCAGGCGTGCATCTTGCCCGGTGTCGTCGAGGCCCATGGCACGCCGCTGGTTTCGGTCATCGGCAGGGCGTCCATATCGGCGCGCAGACCGATGGTGCGGCCCGGGCCGAGATTGCCCCGGATCAGACCGACGACGCCGGTGCGGCCCAGACCTGTCACGATTTCGTCAACGCCGAACTCGCGCAGTTTCATTTCGACGAAGGCTGCCGTATTTTCGACCGCGAACATCAGTTCGGGCCTGGTGTGCAGATGGCGTCGCCATTCGGCGACTTCGCTCTGGAGTTCGGCTGCTCTGTTCAGAATGGGCATGATGCGTTCCTGTGGATCCGGTGCGGTCAGGGGGTGTCCAGCGTGATTTTGCCATCGGCATGGATAGAATGGCCTTTGCCATCACCCTGCCATATAAGGTAAATAGCCGAACGATACGAGGCAATTCCCGAAATTTGAAGGTTGGATTGTGGTGACAGGTCGAATTTGGACGGATGGCAAGATGAAGGCTCTGGGCGTTCTGGCCGGTGCCTGCGCGTCGCTGCTGGTGGCGATTGCGCCGGCTGCCGCAAATCCACGCCTGGTGGTGGATGTCAATTCGCTCAAGGTTCTGGAACATGAGGACATTTTCCAGAAGTGGTATCCGGCATCGCTGACCAAGCTGATGACCGCCTATACCACTTTCCGCGCCATCAAGTCCGGCCGGCTGACGCTCGATTCGCCTGTGGTGATGTCCAAGAATGCGGCCGCGGAACCGGCCAGCAAGATGTATTTCAAGCCGGGACAGGCGCTGACGCTCGACAGTGCGCTGAAGATCCTGCTCGTCAAGTCGGCGAATGACGTTGCGGTGGCGATCAGCGAAACGGTGGGTGGATCGGAAGCGGCCTTCATCGAGCAGATGAATGCTGAGGCGCGACGGATCGGCATGACCTCCTCGCATTTCATCAATCCTCACGGCCTTCCCGGTGCCGGGCCAGTACACGACGGCGCGCGACCTTGCCGTTCTGGCGATCACGCTGAAGCGCGAGTTTCCGGAATATGCCGGCTATTTCGCGCTCGAAGGGTTTACGACCGGCAAGAAGAATTTTCCGAACTACAACATGCTGATCGGCCGCTTTGACGGCGCCGACGGCATGAAGACCGGCTTCATCTGCGCCTCGGGTTTCAACCAGGTTTCCTCCGCCACGCGCAATGGCCGCAGCGTCGTCTCCGTCGTTCTGGGGGCCGACAGCCTCGGCGGCCGGGCCGACGAATCGGCGCGTCTGCTGCAACTGGGCCTGACCGGCAGCGGCGCCGGCAAACCCGGACTTGGCAAGATCGCGCCCTATGGCGCCACGCGCGAAAGCGTGACCGACATCAGCAAGCAGATCTGCTCCAAGGAAGCCGCCAAGATCCGCAGCGAAGGCCGCGATGAAGTCGGGCGCCAGAAGCTGCTTTCGCCCTATATCCACGAAATCAACCGGCCGCTGAAACTCGTCTATGCCGGGCTTATTCCGGCGGCCGAGACGAAAGGCGCAAAAGGGGCAGCAGCGGGGAGCGGCGAAGTGGCCAATGTACCGATCCCGATCCCACGGCCCGCCTACTGACCGTCATACACGGCCCTCATTTTATCGGATAACATCATGAGCCTGACATCATCGGCCGTTCCGGTCTCGATCCTCACCGGATTTCTCGGTGCGGGCAAGACAACGCTGCTCAACCGGCTTTTGAAGGATCCGGATCTCACCGATACGGCCGTGATCATCAACGAATTCGGCGACGTGTCGATCGATCATCTTCTGGTGGAAGCATCCAGCGATGGCGTGATCGAACTGTCCGACGGGTGCCTCTGCTGCACCGTGCGTGGCGAACTGGTCGATACGCTGGCCGACCTCATGGACCGGATGCAGACCGGGAAGATCAAGCCGTTGAAGCGCGTCGTCATCGAGACGACCGGCCTTGCCGATCCGGCACCGGTGCTGCAGTCGGTGATGGGCAATCCGGTGATTGCCCAGAGCTACAGGCTTGATGGGGTGGTAACGGTCGTCGATGCGGTCAACGGATTGGCGACGCTTGGCAATCACGAGGAAGCCGTCAAGCAGGTGGCTGTGGCCGACCGGCTGGTGATCAGCAAGTCAACGCTGGCGTCTCCGGACGTCCTGGAAAACCTGAAAGCCCGGTTGCGGCAGCTCAATCCGCGCGCCGAAATGATCGATGGCGATCTTCCCGAGGCTGGCAAGGCCGAGCTGTTTCACTGCGGGCTCTACGATCCCGCAACCAAGATCGCCGATGTTAACCGCTGGCTGCAGGACGAGACCGCGGCCGAACATGCGCATCACGGTGATCACCACCATCATCATGACCATGACCATGCTCATTGCGATCACGACCATGATCATCACGATCATCATCATGATGCCAACCGGCATGGCGCCGATATCCGCTCCTTCTCGATCGTCCATGACAGGCCGATCGACCCGATGGCGCTGGACATGTTCATCGATCTGTTGCGCTCGGCGCATGGCGAAAAGCTCTTGCGCATGAAGGCGATCGTCTCGATGTCGGACAATCCGGAGCGGCCGCTTATCCTGCATGGCGTACAGAGCGTCTTTCATGCGCCGCAGCGGCTGGCCGCATGGCCCGATCCTACTGACCGCCGCACCCGCATGGTGCTGATCACCAGGGACCTGCCGGAAGCCTTCGTACGCGACCTGTTCGATGCGTTTACCGGCGCGTCCGCGCATCGATCGGCCGGATGCAGCGGCGCTGTTCGACAATCCGCTTGCCGTACCGGGTTTGAAGATCTGAGGTTTGCGAGGCGCCTGAAACTCAGACGATCGAGTGATCGACGATGACATGCGCCTTTCCAAGCGAGCAGGTTTCGACCCGCGCCTCGACCCGGTAGACGTCACGCAGCATGGCTGCGGTGACGACTTCGTTCGTCGGGCCACTCGCGGCCATCGCACCATTGGCAATGACAATCGTGTTTTCGCAATAGCGGAGCGCATGATTGAGGTCGTGCAGGGCAATCAGAACCGACATGCCTGTCCTGGCAGCCAGATCCTTCATGAAGCTCAAAACCTCGATCTGCCTGAACAGGTCGAGCGCCGAGGTCGGTTCGTCCATCAAAAGCACTTCCGGCTTGCGGATCAGCGCCTGGGCGATCGAGACCAGTTGTCGCTGCCCGCCGGAAAGCTCTCCGAGACCGCGAAAGGCGAGATCCTCGATCCGCAGCGCCTGCAGCGTCCGGTCGATCTCGTGCAGTTCGCTGTCGCTGACCCGCCAGCTGGAGCCCTGTTTGGAAGCCAGAAGCACCGATTCGTAAACCGTCAGCACGGCATTGGCGCCGGTATCCTGCGGCATGTAGCAGATCGTCTCCGGTCCTTTGAGCGTATCGGACAGAACCACCGTACCCGGCCCGGAGGAGAGGCCGGCAATCCGCTTGAACAGCGTGGATTTCCCGGCCGCATTGGGGCCGATGACTGCCGTCATGCCCCCTCCGGTCATCAGGTCGGTGTTCACGTCCGAGAGAACCGTATGCTTGCCGTATTTTGCACCGACGCCGTTGAGGGTGAGGGCTACCATGACCGCCTCCGGTTGGTGAAGATCAGCACGAAGAAGAACGGCACGCCGACAAGCGCCGTGATGACCCCGATGGGCAGGATGGCGCCGGGGATCAGGACCTTGGAAACAACCGAGGTCGCCGACAGCAGGAGCGCGCCGCAGAGCACAGAGGCCGGCAGAAAGAACCGCTGGTCCTCGCCGACAAGCATGCGCGCGATATGCGGACCGACGAGACCGACGAAGCCGATGGTGCCGACGAAGGAGACGGGGATGGCGGCAAGCAGGCTGACCGTCAGCATGGTCTGCAGCCGCAGCCGGCGGACATTGATGCCAAGGCTCGCGGCCTTGTCTTCTCCCAGCCGAAGCGCGGTCAGCGCCCAGGCCTGACGGGCAAACAGCGGTATGGCGACGACGAGGACGGCCCCGGTGATCCAGACCTTCGGCCAGGTCGCCTTGGTGAGGCTGCCCATGGTCCAGAAGACAACGGCGGCCAGCGCCTGTTCCGAGGCCAGATATTCGCAGCAGCGACAGCAGCGCGTTGAAGGTGAAGACCAGCGCGATGCCGAGCAGCACGATGGTCTCGACGGTGACGCCGCGCATGGTGGATGCGAAATGGATGAAGAGCGCCGCCGCCATCGCCATCAGGAAAGCGTTGATCGGGATCATGAATTGCACGGCGCCCGGAAACAGCGCCACGCCACCGACCAGGCCGAGGGCTGCACCAAAACCTGCGGCGGCCGAGATGCCGAGCGTGAAGGGGCTCGCCAGAGGATTGGCAAGGATCGTCTGCATCTGCGCTCCGGCAAGCGAAAGCGAGGCGCCGACGGTGATCGCCATCAGGGCGATCGGCATGCGGATATCCCAGATGACGACGCGCAACTGATCCCCGACCGATTCGGCATGGAACAGCGACGACAACACTTCGCGCAGGGTATAGTTCGCCGGTCCGAGCGCCATGTCGATCGACAGGCTGAGACACAGGGCGACCAGCAGGACGCAGAGCAATACAATGCGTCGCAAGGCCAGGGCGCGGTATTGACCGCGCCCCGATGTCATCTCAATAGGCTGGCTGGCAACGGCCATCGATCATTCGTCCTTCAGCGAGACGAAGTATCCCGGCTTGTAGTCGAGCGGCAGGAAGCGGGCATGCAGTTCCTTGAAGGTGGCCTCCGGGTCGATATCCCTGAAGAGATCCGGATGCAGCCATTTGGCGATCTCCTGGATCGCGACGAACTGGTACGGATTGTTGTAGAACTGGTGCCAGATGGCGTGGACGTTGCCGTCCTTGACAGCTTTGACGCCGGTAAAGGCCGGGCGTTTTGTCAGGTTTTCAAGCTTGCGGTGCGCTTCCTTGACGTCTGCGCCATAGCCGACGCCAACCCAATCGCCACCGGGAACATAACCCTGCCAGTTGCCACCGGTGATGATGATCTGATCGGGGTTGGCCGCAATGATCTGTTCCGGATTGACCGCGCCGAACGTGCCGGGGATGATATCCTTGGCCATGTTGATGCCGCCGGCGATCTCGACCATCTTGCCGAAATTCTCGTTGCCGAAGGACATGCAGCAATCGTCGGAATAGCCGCCGGCGCGCTCGACGAAGACAAGCGGTCGGGTCGGCTGCTGCTTGGCCAGCACATCGGTGACCTTGGCAATGCTGTCGGCGCGGAACTTGATGAAATCTTCGGCCTTGGCTTCCTGGCCGAGCAGCTTGCCCATGATGCGCATGCTGGCTTCGGTGTTCTCCATCGGCTTTTCGCGGAAGTCGATATAGACGAGCGGGATGCCGACCTTGCCGAGCTTTTCGATATAACCGGCCTCTTCCGTCGCGGTCTTGGCATCGAGGTTCATGACGATCACGTCGGGTTTCAGCGCCACGGCCTGCTCGATATCGAACGTCCCGTCCTTCATGCCGCCGAAGGTGGGCAGCTTGGCAATATCGGGATATTTCGCGAGATAGGCGGCGTAGCTTTCCGGATCGGCCTTCGGCAGGTCATCCCGCCAGCCGACGATGCGCTTGAAGGGCGCATCGCGGTCAAGGGCGGCGACGAAATAGATCTGCCGGCCTTCGCCCAGAATGACATGTTCGGCCGGCACGCTGACTTCGACGTCGCGACCCGTCACATCCTTGATGATCACCTTTTCCCCAGCCCATGCTGTTCCGGAAAAAAGCGCGCAGAAACCCGCAGCGACCAAGGTCGCTTTGCGAAATACAGTCATGATTTTGAACTCCGTCTCGAAAACTGAGCGGGTTCTAAATTTCTTGATGTTGACAGTCAAGTTTTATCTTTTAGAAAGCCTCTACTCTAACGCTGACCAAATCGGCACTGAAATCTGCAAGGCAATTCCCCATGAGCGACGTTTCCGAACTGACGAATCACGGCCCAAACTACGGCTTGCGTGACGAGATCAAGGCCTATTGGTCCGCGCGGGCCGCGACGTTTGACCTGTCGCCCGGCCACGAGATTTTTTCCGAGGAGGAGCGTGCGGCATGGCACCGCCTGTTCACGCAGCATCTTGGCCAGGGGGCGGGGCGGTTGGCGCTCGATCTTGCCAGCGGCACCGGCGTCATCTCGCATTTGATGGACGATCTGGGGTTCAAGGTGACCGGTCTCGACTGGTCGGAGCCGATGCTGGCGCTGGCGAGGGCCAAGGCCAAGTCACGGGCACGCACCATATCCTTCCGCCTGGGTGACGCGGAAAACACCATGGAGCCGGATGATCACTATGATGTCGTCGTCAATCGGCATCTCGTCTGGACGCTGGTCAATCCCGCCGGCGCTTTTGCGGAATGGTTTCGCGTGCTGAAGCCCGGCGGCACCCTGCTGATCATCGATGGCGATTTCGTCAACGCGACGCTTCGCGAACGTATTCTGTCAAAACTGGCTGGGTGGGGGCAGCGGTTTGGCTGGCTGAAGCCTGATCCGGTTCACGCCCCCCCGGAAATGATGGAAACCCACCGGAGCATTCTCTCGCGGGTGTATTTCCGGGACGGTGCGCGGGCCGAGGCTGTGTCCGACCTTTTGATGCGTTCGGGCTTTGAGGTGATCACCATCGATACCCGCCTTGGCGACATTCACCGCACGCAGGCGAGGAACTGGAACGTCTTGAAGGGCATGGTTCGAAAATCACAGCACCGATATGCCATTCGCGCTGTGAAGCCTGCGCGGTAGGCTTGGCGTTTTGTCGTTGACGCGAGGCTTCGGACATCAGGCGCGACCGTCGCGCCAGATTCCGGCGTGGGCTTCTATCGGATTTTCCGGATCAGAAACCTGTGCCCGCCGTCGATCGCTTCGGATCGTTCCATCACATGGCCGTCCTCATGGCAGAAATGCGGAATGTCGATGACGGCCAGGGGGTCTGTCGTCTCGACGGCAATGAGGCTCCCCGCTGTCAGGGACTGCATGCGCTTGCGGGTTTTCAGGACGGGCAGGGGGCATTTCAGCCCCTTGAGATCATAGGTCTCTACGATCATGTCGGGCATCAATTGCCCCAGATCTTCCAGAACGGCTTTTTCTTCGGAGGCTGCTCGGTCGCGGCCTGCTCAAGCGGCGGCGTCACCGTTGCCTCGCCGTTTTCTGCCGTTGCAACGGTGGTGGTTGCAGCCGTCGTCTGGGCCGTTGCGGCCTTTGCTTGCGTCTTGTTCTTCTCGACAGGCTTTTCGGCTGCAGCTGCGGTCGAGGCTGTGTCTGCCGGTGCGGCGTCGATCGGGGTCTGCGCCGCGCCTTGCGGCTCATCAGCCGTCTTTCGCGAGAACAGGCTGCCGAAAAAGCCTTTCTTTGCGGACGGCTGTTCGATCGCTGCCTGCTCGACCGGGCGTGCGATCGGGTTTTCCTGCGGCACGGGAATATTCTTGCCGTTGCGCGTCGTCTTTTCGAGTTCGGCCTTCTGAAGTTCGATCGCCTTCTTGGCTTCTTCCAGCTCGGCGCGTCGGGCCATCTGCTTTTCGAGATCGGCAACCTTCATCAGCTTGCCTGCGTCCAGCGACGAACCGGTCGGCGCATAGGCAAGCTCCTTGCCGACGCGCTGCTTGGCAACGATCGCCTTGCGTTCGGCTTCGGTCGGCTCGTACCAGACCATGCCCTCATACTTGGATATCGCCTTGGCATAGTCGGCTTCGTATTTCTTGTTGTAAGCTGCAAGGGCAGACTGCATGGCCGCCGGTGTCGACATTGCCGGGCACTGGCCTGTCGGCGAAAACTTGCCGTCCGTCTGCTGGTTGAAGACGTATTTCTTCTCGCAGACATTGACCTCAGGCGGGCGCTTGGAAATCTCGAACTGGTCGTAGCCGGGCTTCAGCATCTTCCAGAATTCGATATGCGGGCTGTTTCTGTGGCGCGCCATGTTTTCCGCCGTCATGCGGAACGGCAGCGATTGCAGCTGGATGGTCTGCTGGCCACCCTTGTAGGCATCGCGGGCGAGCGCGAAGATCTCAAGCATCTGCTCGTCGGTCATCGAATAGCAGCCCGAAGACGAGCAGGCGCCATGGATCATCAGATTGGAGCCGTGCCGGCCGTTGGCCTGATCATAGCGATTGGGGTAGCCGGTGTTGATGGCCAGGTAATAGCTCGAATTGGGGTTCATCTGGCCCGGCGACAGCGGGTAGAAGCCTTCCGGCGCCTGGCGGTCGCCCTCTTTCAGCTTTGGCCCGAGCTTGCCCGACCAGGCACAGATCTTGTACTGGCGCAGCATCTCGAAGCGGTTGGCGCTGTTGGCCTTCCAGACCTCCAGCGCGCCCTCTTCCTTGAAGATGCGCAGCATGATCGGCGAGGTCTTGGCCATGCTCATGGCCTGCATCTTCTGCACGATCTTGCCGGAGAGCTGATAATTCGTCTTGCTGGACACTTTCGAAAGATCGACGTCCACCGTGTCCAGTGCCTCGTTGGCTGTGCAGCCCGCAAGGCCTGCAGCCAGAATGGAAACGGCAAGGAGATGTGTCAGGCGCATCAGCAAAAGCCCATCAAGCAGAACGATCAAACGCGGCGCGTGCCCGCAGCAGGGAAGGCCAGGGAATCAATAGCGTGTTTATAGTTCACAAAATATTACCCTGGTACTACAGCCTTACCCCAAACCGTTCCAGAGCGCAGGAATATGGCCAAGGTTTGGCCATAGTTGAATTTCGCGGGGAGCAAGCGCCGGCAACAGGTGCCGAAACGCTTAAAGCTGACGGCCGATGCTCAGATATTTCTGGCGGCGGTCGGAACGCAGCTGGTCGCCGGTGCGTGCTGAAAGCTCCTTCAGCGTGTCGGCAATAATCGTGCCGGTGCTTTCGATCACCGCCTGCGGATCGCGATGCGCGCCGCCGACCGGTTCTGCGATGATGCCGTCGATGACGCCGAGCGACTTCAGGTCCTCGGCCGTGATCTTCATGTTGGTCGCTGCTTCCTTGGCGCGCGTCGAATCGCGCCACAGGATCGAGGCAGCCCCTTCCGGCGAGATGACGCTGTAGATCGCATGTTCGAGCATGTAGACGCGGTTGCCGGTGGCAATCGCGATGGCGCCGCCGGAGCCGCCTTCGCCGAGAACCACGGAGATAATCGGAACGCGCACATTCAGGCACATTTCGGTCGAACGGGCGATGGCTTCCGCCTGGCCGCGCTCTTCGGCGCCGATGCCGGGATAGGCGCCGGCCGTATCGATCAGCGTGATCAGCGGCAGGCCGAAGCGATCGGCCATTTCCATGACGCGGATCGCCTTGCGATAGCCTTCGGGCCGGGCGCTGCCGAAATTGTGCTTGATGCGCGATTTCGTGTCGCTGCCCTTTTCCTGGCCGATGACGGCGACGGGCTGTGCCGCGAAACCGGGCGAAACCGGTCTGGATCGCTTCATCATTCGCCGAATTTGCGGTCGCCGGCCAGCGGCGTGAACTCCGTGAACAGCGCCGCAGGCATAGTCCTTGAAATGCGGGCGCTGCGGATGCCGCGCAACCTGCGTCTTCTGCCAGGGGTTCAGCTTGGAATAGATTTCAGCCATCGCATCGCGCGCCCGCACTTCCAGCCGCTCGATCTCGTCAGCGGTGTCGATGCTCTCGTCCTCGCTGCGCAATCTTCTTCAACTCGTGAATCTTGCCTTCGAGATCGGAGATTGGTTTTTCGAAATCGAGATAATTGATGCATGGTCTGCGTTTCCGATCCTGTAGCGCCGATAGCCGCCTGCTCTGTGATCCCAGTGTTTCTGGCCAAGGGTTATGGCGCTCCTAATCCTGTTTTTTTGCCTGTTTGGCAAGAGGGTGATGGTTTTGCACCAGTTGATGCAGCCGTTCTTCCAGCACATGGGTATAGATTTGTGTCGTTGAAATGTCCGAATGGCCGAGTAATTCCTGAACGGCGCGAAGATCGGCACCATTTGCCAGCAGATGGCTGGCAAAGGCATGGCGCAGCACATGCGGGGATATGGCGGCGACACGAATGCCGGCGCGCGCGGCCAGATCCTTGAGATCACGCGCAAACACCTGACGCGGCAGGAAACCGGCCTTGCCGGAGGACGGGAAGAGCCATGGACTTTCCGGCAACGGATCCTTGCGGGCGGCAACGTCCCTGGCAGCGCCTGACCGTAGGCCTGCATGGCGCGGATTGCGCTGTGCGGACAGCGGCACCAGCGCTCCTTGTTGCCCTTGCCGCGCACGACCAGAAAGCGGCCGTTCTGCGAAAGCACGGAAGCGGGCAGGGAGACGAGTTCGCTCACCCGCATGCCGGTGGCATAGAGAAGCTCGATCAGCGCGTGCATGCGCATCCGGGTCAGGACGTCGCCGACCGCTTTGTCCTGCTTCTTGCTCGGCCTGCGTGATCAGCCGCGAGACGTCGTCGATGCTCAGAATTTTTGGCAGCGGGCGGCTTTTCTTGGGCGCATCGAGCACGCCTGTCGGATCGTCGGTGCGCAGGCCCTCGGCGTAGAGAAACTTGTAGAACTGCCGGAGCGCCGAAAGCCGCCGCGCCTGTGACGACGGCTTGAAGCCCTGTCCGGCCATATGGCTGAGATAGGCGCGCAGGTCGTCGCTGCCGGCCTCGTTGAGCCGCACGTTTCGACCTTTCAGGAAGGAATGCACGTCATCCAGATCGCGTTCATAAGAGATGAGCGTGTTGTTGGCCGCGCCGCGTTCGGCGCTCATCATTTCCAGGAAGGATTCGAGATGGGCGGCGGAAAGATCCATCATTGCGCCGGATTGATGCGTTCGGAGGGGATGCGAATCGTCACATCGCGTTCGACCGGGTCGACGAAGGTCACCAGCGCCAGCATGGTTCCATAGATGCTTCCGGCGATCAGCGCGCAGATGAACAGGAAGCGGAACAGGGTCGGCATTTCAAACTCCTTGGACTTGCCGACTATATGACCATGCGGGCCACCGAGCGCAAGAAGCGTTGCGTTTCCATGCGTTGGGGGTGGCCTTTGCGGGCTCTCCGTCTTGACGCTTCCCGCCGTTTTGTCGATACCGTTGCGAAACGGGGAATATCAAACGGCATGGACGACGTCATCGAGCCTGTTTCCGAAACGCTGGTAGAGCGGGCAAGGGCTGCTTTGGGCCGCAGGAACCTTGTGTTCGTCGGCCTGATGGGCGCGGGCAAATCGGCGATCGGCCGGATGACTGCGACGGTGCTCAATATTCCCTTCGTCGATTCCGATCACGAGATCGAACGCGTGTCGCGCATGACCATCAGCGAGCTTTTCGCGGCCTATGGCGAAGACGAGTTTCGCGCGCTCGAGAGCCGGGTGATCAAGCGGCTGCTGCATTCCGGTCCGCGGGTGGTCTCCACCGGCGGCGGCGCCTTCATCAACGAGCGGACGCGCAGGCACATCAAGAAGAGCGGGCTTTCCATCTGGCTGAATGCCGATCTCGACGTGCTGTGGGAACGGGTCAACAAGCGCGACACACCGTCCGTTGCTGAAGACTGAAAACCCGAAGCAGACACTCGAAAACCTGATGAACATTCGTTACCCGATCTATGCCGAGGCGGATCTTACGGTCGTTTCGCGCGATGTGAAGAAGGAAGTCATGGTAGAAGAGGTTCTCGCCGCCATCGCCTCGCATGCCGAAGAAGTGACGCCATGAACAGCCATGCAACCATCTGCGCCCAAGCGCACCGTCCGCGTCGATCTTGCCGATCGGTCCTACGATATCCTGATCGGCCCCGGCCTGATCGCCTCCGCTGCGCGAGAGATTGCATCCCGGCTCAAGGGCCGGCGCATGGCCGTCATCACGGACGAGAATGTCGGCGCACGCTATCTGGCGCCGCTGATGGACAGCCTTGCCGAAACGGGCATTCAGGCGGTGTCGCTGGTTTTGCCGGCCGGCGAAAAGACCAAGAGCTTCGAGCATCTGATCCCCGTCTGCGACACGATCCTTGGCGCGCGGATCGAGCGCAACGATGCGGTGATTGCGCTTGGCGGCGGCGTCATCGGCGACCTCACCGGCTTTGCCGCCGGCATTGCGCGGCGCGGCTCGCGCTTCATCCAGATCCCGACCTCGCTTCTGGCGCAGGTCGACAGTTCGGTCGGCGGCAAGACCGGCATCAATTCGCCGCATGGCAAGAACCTGATCGGCGTCTTTCACCAGCCCGACCTCGTTCTCGCCGACACCGATGTGCTCGATACGCTGAGCCCGCGCGAATTCCGCGCCGGTTATGCGGAAGTCGCAAAATATGGCCTGATCGACAAACCGGATTTCTTCGACTGGCTGGAGAAGAACTGGCGCGCCGTCTTTGCCGGCGGCGAGGCCCGCATCGAGGCGATTGCCACGAGTTGCCAGGCCAAGGCCGATGTGGTGGCTGCCGACGAGCGGGAAAATGGCCGTCGCGCCCTGCTCAATCTCGGGCATACGTTCGGCCACGCGCTGGAAGCAGCGACGGAGTATGATGGCAGCCGGCTGGTGCACGGCGAAGGCGTCTCGATCGGCATGGTGCTCGCGCACCAGTTTTCGGCCCGCATGAATCTTGCAAGTCCTGATGATGCGACAACGGGTCGAGGCGCATCTGAAAGAGGTCGGCCTGCCGACACGCATGAGCGATATTCCCGGCCAGCTGCCTCCGGTCGAAACACTGATGAACGCGATCGCACAGGACAAGAAGGTCAAGGGCGGCCAGCTGACCTTCATCCTGACGCGCGGCATCGGCCAGTCCTTCGTTGCCGACGATGTGCCATCTTCCGAGGTGGTCCGTTTCCTTGAGGAGAAACATCCGCAATGATGGTTGAAAATGTGCTCGCTTTCCTGGCCGAATATTGGCTGACGCTTGTATCGGTCATTGGCCTTCTGTTGTGTTCGGCCTTCTTTTCCGGCTCGGAAACAGCGCTGACCGCGGCATCGCGCGCACGCATGCACACGCTGGAAACCAATGGCGACGAGCGCGCGACCATCGTCACGGCGCTGATTGCCCGCCGTGACAGGCTGATCGGTGCGCTGCTGATCGGCAACAATCTCGTCAATATTCTCGCATCCTCGCTGACGACCAGTCTGTTTCTCGGTCTCTTCGGCGCCTCCGGCGTGGCGATTGCCACGCTTGCGATGACGGTCCTGCTGGTTATCTTTTCGGAAGTTCTGCCGAAAAGCTGGGCGATTGCGGCCCCGGACCGCTTCGCGCTTGTTGTCGCGCCCTTCGTTCGTCCTTTCGTGGTCGTCGTCGGTCCGCTCTCCAGCCTCGTCAACGGTATCGTCCGGCGCCTGCTGGCGCTGTTCGGCGTCAGCCTTTCGACGGAAATTTCGATGCTCACGGCGCATGAGGAACTGCGCGGTGCCGTCGATTTTCTCCATCGGGAAGGCTCGGTCATCAAGGCCGACCGCGACCGGCTGGGCGGCGTGCTTGACCTCGGCGAGCTCGAAGTGTCCGACATCATGGTGCACCGGACCTCGATGCGGGCCATCAATGCCGACGATCCGCCGGAGGTCTGCGTCCGGGCCATTCTGGAAAGCCCCTATACCCGCATGCCGGTCTGGCGCGGGTCGGCCGACAACATCATCGGCGTCGTGCATGCCAAGGATCTCCTGCGGGCACTTGCCGAGCCGGATGTCGAGCCGGAAAATCTTGATATCGTCCGCATTACCCAGAAGCCCTGGTTCGTGCCGGATACGACCAACCTGAAAGACCAGCTCAATGCCTTCCTGCGGCGCAAGGCGCATTTTGCCATCGTCGTCGATGAATATGGCGAGGTGCAGGGGCTGGTGACGCTCGAGGATATTCTGGAGGAAATCGTCGGCGATATCTCCGACGAACACGACATCGAAATTCAGGGCGTGCGTCAGGAGGCGGACGGTTCGATCGTGGTCGATGGCAACGTGCCGATCCGTGACCTCAACCGCGCCCTCGACTGGAACCTGCCCGACGACGAGGCAACCACGATTGCCGGTCTTGTCATCCACGAATCGCGCACGATTCCCGAGGAGCGGCAGGCCTTCACGTTTTATGGCAAGCGCTTCGTGGTGATGAAACGGCTCAAGAACAGGATCGTGCGCCTGCGCATCCGCCCGGCGGATGATGCGACGCAAAACTCTGCCGATACGACCTCCTGAAAGGACATATCGGCAGAGCGGTTGCGCTGAACGGGTGTGACTATCAAAGGCTGTCTTTCGCTGGCCTCAGCGGTTGCTCAAGATCCCACCCAGTGCACCGCCCAGCAGGGCGCCGGTAAAGGCTGCACCTTCGGGTGTCATCTGGCTCTTGTTTTCCTTTTCGCTTTCGACCGGACCTTCAAGCGTTGCTTCCTGCGTGACTTCCTTTTTCCGGTTCGTCCGGCGGACGGACTTCTCGTTCTTCTTGTTCTTCGGGGGGGCCTTGGCGATTGTCTTCTGCGTTCTGCTTTCCGTTGCCGCTTTTGCTGCGGCTGCCTTGTCGGCCTCGTAGCGTGCCCTGACCTGCGCCATCAACGGATCGGTCTGGACGATCAGGAACAGATGCTGCTGGGGTGTCAGGTAGGTCGTTTCGATCAGGCCGCTCTGCCGTTGCCAGGCGCCGATGGCCCCGCGTGATTTTGCGCCAAGCGCACCGTCTGCACCGCCGGTCACATGGCCGAGTGCGCTGAGGCGCAGTTGCAGATCGATGCGGCCGGCCTTGTCGAGATTGAGCAGGGTTTCTGTTTCAGGCGTGCCGGGCACCAACTTGATGTCTTCCGGCATGGCGACGGCTGTGCGGGACGTTGACGCGAACTCCGTCGCTTCGCCAGGGGTCGGATCGACCGCCGCAACCTTGGCCTGCTCCTGCGCCTTCAACTGATCAAGGTTGAGGTTGGCGAGCGTCGCGAAATTGCCGTTCGGGTATTTCGCGAGATAGAGCTCGTAATGTGCCGCGGTGTTGCGCTTGGATGCTTCGTCCCAGAGTTTCTGCTCGATGGTCCAGTCGATGGCGGAGTTGTCCGCTGCCGGGATCGTTGCCAGCCCCATCGTCTCGGCGGTGACGGCCACCGCCGGCTTGGATGCGGATTCGCCGCCGAGGAAGACTTCGCGGGACAGCGAGGCGTTGTGCCAGGGGTTCTGGTTGCCGCGCGTCGCTTCGGAGACGTCGGCCCGCACGCGGGTGAGCGCGCTCTGGATTTCGAGACCTGGCGTTGTCAGATGCCGCGCAAGAGCTGTCGTGTACGGGCTGTGACTTTCGGTACCGTCGCCGGCAATGGCACCGGGATCGGTCGCATAGGCGATCAACAGGCCGCCCCCGGTCGCACTGTTCGTCTGGACGGATGCCAGGCCCTTGCTGATGCCCATCGAGCGGCCGGCGGGAAGCGATGCCGCAAGCGATCGTCCGAGCGGATTGTCGCGGCAGGCGTCGAGCACGACGATGTTGACGGCCGGGGCCGGTGGCAGTGCTGCCAGCAGCTTGTCGATCGGGATTGTCCGGGTCTGCAGTTGTGCTGCCTTCTCGAGATTGGCGTCGACCGGTACAAGATAGTTCTGGCCGTCTACCTGCAGGCCGTGGCCGGCATAGAAGACCAGTGCGGTATCGGCATCATAGGCTTCCTCGGTGAATTTATCGACGATATCGAGCATGGCCGATTTGTTGAGGTCGAAGCCGCTGATGACCGAAAAACCGGCGAGGCGCAGGGTTTCACCGATCAGTTGCGCATCGTTCTTGGGGTTCGGAAGCGGCACGGAATGTTGATAGGCACTGTTGCCAATGACCAGCGCGACGCGCTTGCCCGGCGGCGTCGCGGCATGCGCCTGCGCCACCGACAAAACCGTGGCAAAGAAGAGTGCAATCAGTTTGAACCCGTTCAACATGGCAGAAGCCCTCATTCAGGTCCGCGGTCGGGATAGACCTTCGGCCTGCGTTTCCGATGAAAAGATATGACTGCAATGTATCGAAGTAAAAACCGACGATGCGGACGTCCAATGTCCTTCATAGTCTCAAAAACGGAGATTATGGCCGTTTTATTCGATCGTCAATTCCGCCAGCCGAAGTACACATGCTGTCCTCTCGATCACCATGAGGGATTTTTTACCAGCGGGTTGTTTCTCCGGGAACAGCCGGCTCCAGCGCAAGCGCATGCAGGCCGGCATCGATCTCCGCCTTCAGGACATCATTGATGGCGCGGTGGCGGGCAATGCGGCTCATGCCGGCAAAGGCGTTTGAAACGATGCGCACGCGCATGTGGGTTTCGCCCTTGCCGTCGATATCGGGATGATGGCCGGCATGGAGATGACTCTCGTTCAGAACGATCAAGCGATCCGGCGAAAAGGCCTGCGTGAGTTTGGCTTCAATTCGGCTCTGGAGAGACATGTTTTGGCCCCGTTTCTCTGGCTTTTCCGGACAATCAACCATCGACCGGAATGCACGTTTCCGGCTGCGTTTTGAACGGCGCAAAATAGCCTCACAAAGCCTGCAACATTCCGGTTTGTCAATTCTTGTTGTGGCGCTCGCCACGCCCCATAATTAGCGCCATGAAACTTGATTCAAAATATTTTGACGGCATCCGGACAAGGCGCCGTCCGAGCCAGAAACCGGAGCCGATGGCGCCCACCTGCCAGTGGGACGGCTGCGGGGAGAATGCTGTCCACAAGGCGCCGGTCGGGCGCAATGCCGAGAACCAGTACTTCATGTTCTGCTTCGAGCATGTGAAGGAGTACAACAAGGGCTACAACTATTTCTCCGGCCTGTCCGACAACGAGATTGCCCGCTACCAGAAGGAGGCCCTGACCGGCCATCGCCCCACCTGGACGCTTGGCGTCAACAAGAATGCCAAGAATGGCCCTGCACAGTCGCAGCAACGGTCGGGAAGTGCCGGTGCCCAGGCCCGCATGCGTGACCCTTTCGGCTTCGTCGACCAGGCGCGCGCCCGGGCGCCGCGCCAGGAACCGCGCGCCCGCAAGCTGAAGACGCTGGAGGCCCAGGCCTTCGAAACGCTCGGCCTGCATGCCAATGCGACGGCAGCAGACGTGAAGACGGCCTACAAGGAACTTGTAAAAAAGCATCATCCCGATGCAAATGGCGGGGACAGGGGATCGGAAGATCGTTTTCGAGCCGTTATCCAGGCATATCAATTGTTAAAACAGGCTGGCTTCTGCTAGGAACGCACTTTAATACCCTTCCCCTGAAGCCTGCCGCGTTCAAGCGGACCAACTTGAACGTCCACGCTTTCAAAGACGATTTTTACGGGAGCAGTCTGGTTCCCGCGCTGGAGACATGATGAGCAAGGTAGACCTCGATATTTCCAACCTTCCCGATACGACTGTGTCTGTTCGTGAGGTGTTCGGCATTGATTCCGATATCCGCGTGCCCGCTTATTCCAAGGGCGATGCCTATGTTCCGGATTTCGATCCGGACTACCTGTTCGATCGCGAGACGACGCTCGCCATTCTTGCGGGTTTTGCCCATAACCGCCGCGTCATGGTGTCGGGCTATCACGGCACGGGTAAGTCCACCCATATCGAGCAGGTTGCTGCCCGCCTGAACTGGCCTTGCGTGCGCGTCAATCTCGACAGCCATGTCAGCCGCATCGATCTCGTCGGCAAGGACGCGATCGTCGTCAAGGACGGCATGCAGGTCACCGAATTCAAGGATGGCATCCTGCCCTGGGCCTACCAGCACAATGTCGCGCTCGTCTTCGACGAATACGATGCCGGTCGCCCGGACGTGATGTTCGTCATCCAGCGCGTGCTCGAATCATCGGGCCGCCTGACCCTGCTCGACCAGAGCCGCGTCATCAGGCCGCACCCGGCCTTCCGCCTGTTCGCCACCGCCAACACCGTTGGCCTCGGCGATACGACCGGCCTTTATCACGGCACGCAGCAGATCAACCAGGCACAGATGGACCGCTGGTCGATCGTGACCACGCTGAACTACCTGCCGCATGACAACGAGGTCGATATCGTCGCCGCCAAGGTCAAGGGCTTCACCAAGGACAAGGGGCGCGAGACCGTGTCCAAGATGGTGCGCGTTGCCGATCTGACGCGTGCGGCCTTCGTCAATGGCGATCTGTCGACCGTCATGAGCCCGCGCACCGTCATCACCTGGGCGGAAAATGCGCATATCTTCGGCGATATCGCCTTCGCCTTCCGCGTCACCTTCCTCAACAAGTGCGACGAACTCGAACGCACGCTGGTTGCCGAACACTACCAGCGCGCCTTCGGCGTCGAACTCAAGGAAAGTGCTGCCAACATCGTTCTCGAAGCAACGGCGTAACCGATGGCAGGGCGTGGCGACAATTCCAAGCCGAGACCCGGCGGGACCGTGGACGTGGAGCCGTTTCGCCGCGCGTTGACCGGTTGCATTCGCTCGATCGCCGGTGATCCCGAGGTCGAGGTCGTCTTTGCAAACGAACGACCGGGGCTTGCCGGCGAGCGTGTCCGCTTGCCGGAAATCTCCAAGCGTCCGACCCGGCAGGAACTGTCGGTCACCCGCGGGCTTGGCGATTCCATGGCCCTGCGCAAGGCCTGCCATGACATGCGCATCCATGCCACCATGTCGCCGCAGGGGGCGGATGCGCGGGCAATCTTCGATGCAGTCGAGCAGGCGCGTGTCGAGGCGATCGGGTCCACACGCATGGCCGGCGTCGCTGCCAACCTGACGACCATGCTTGACGACAAATATGCGCGCGCCAATTTTGCCGCCATCGACCGGCAGGCCGATGCGCCGCTGGAAGAGGCCGTGGCGCTGATCGTTCGCGAAAAGCTGACGGGGCAGAAGCCGCCGGCGTCTGCGGGCCGCGTGCTTGATCTCTGGCGCGATTTCATCGAGGACAAGGCCGCCGGCGACATGAGCAATCTGTCGGCGACGATCAACGACCAGCAGGCTTTCGCCAAGGTCGTCCGCAACATGCTTTCGTCCATGGATGTTGCCGAGAAATACGGCGATGACGACGTCGAGCCTGACGATCAGGAAAGCCAGACCGACGAAGACCAGCCGCGCAGCCAGGAGGAGAACGAGAACAGCTCCGAGGAAGATGCCGGCTCCGATGCTGCCCCTGCAGACGAAAATGAATCCGCCGACGAACAGATGGACGAAGGCGAGATGGACGGCGCGGAGATATCCGACGACGACCTGCAGGACGAAGGCGAAGACGACAGCGAGACGCCCGGCGAGGCCAAGCGCCCGAACAGCCCGTTCTCCGATTTCAACGAGAAGGTCGATTATTCCGTCTTCACGGAAGCCTTCGACGAGATCATCACGTCGGAAGAGCTTTGCGACGAGGCGGAGCTTGATCGGCTGCGTGCCTTCCTCGACAAGCAGCTGGCGCACCTGCAGGGTGCGGTCGGCCGGCTTGCCAACCGCATGCAGCGCCGCCTGATGGCGCAGCAGAACCGCTCCTGGGAATTCGATCTCGAAGAGGGCTATCTCGATTCGGCGCGGCTGACGCGCATGATCATCGATCCGATGCAGCCGCTGTCCTTCAAGCGCGAGAAGGATACGAATTTCCGCGATACGGTGGTGACGCTTTTGATCGACAATTCCGGATCGATGCGCGGCCGCCCGATCACGGTTGCGGCGACCTGCGCCGATATCCTGGCGCGCACGCTGGAGCGTTGCGGCGTCAAGGTCGAGATTCTCGGCTTTACCACCAAGGCCTGGAAGGGCGGTCAGGCGCGCGAGCAGTGGCTCGCCAGCGGCAAGCCGCAGACGCCGGGCCGGTTGAACGACCTGCGCCACATCATCTACAAGTCAGCGGACGCACCCTGGCGTCGCGCGCGGCGCAATCTCGGCCTGATGATGCGCGAAGGCCTGCTCAAGGAAAACATCGACGGCGAAGCGCTGATCTGGGCGCATAACCGGCTTCTGGCACGGCCCGAACAGCGCCGTATCCTGATGATGATCTCGGATGGTGCGCCGGTCGATGATTCGACGCTCTCGGTCAATCCTGGCAATTATCTGGAGCGGCACCTGCGCGCCGTGATCGAGCAGATCGAGACGCGCTCGCCGGTCGAGCTACTGGCGATCGGCATCGGCCACGATGTCACGCGCTATTATCGCAAGGCTGTGACGATCGTCGACGCGGACGAACTGGCCGGGGCGATGACCGAGCAACTGGCCTCGCTGTTCGAGGATGAGAGCCGGCGCCGTAAACCTGCGGGCCGCCGTCGCGCCTGAGCGACCGAGCGCTTGCGCGGCAGTCGGTGGCTTGGTTCTTTGTCCTGCATGACCGTTTTGACGGAACCCATTGCCTTGGTCAGTCGTAGAAAGACGCCCTTTTGAAAATCCGTTCTGTTCTTGCTGTTCTCGTTAGTTCCTGGCTTCTGCTGCCGTCGCCCCTGGCAGCATCGCCACCGCAGAGCGAAGCGGTCCCGGTCATCAGCCGGCAGATCGCCAATTTCAAGATCGGATCCGACGAGACGCGCTTCGGCAAACTCGAATTCATTGGCGGTCTCGAACTCTCGTCGTCCAATCCACTGCTGGGCGCTGTGTCATCGATCCGCTTCCGGGCCGATGGCAAGACCTTCGTTGCGGTGCTGGATACAGGACACTGGCTGGAGGGATCCGTGACGCGCGATCCTCAGGGACGCCTGTCGGGTCTTTCAGACGTTACGGTCACCTCGATGATGGACGGCAAGGGGCGCTCCGAGCGGGTCAAGGAATTGATGGACTCGGAGGGGCTCGCGCTCCGCAACGGCCAGGCCCTGGTCAGCTTCGAACAGCTTCACCGCGTCGATGCCTATCCCGATCCGGGCTTTGCACAGGCGCGGCCTTCCGCGAGCCTGCCGATGCTGATCCAGCCGGGCGCCCTGCGTGGCAACCGCGGCCTCGAGACGATTGCCGTTTCCCCCGCCGGCAGCCCGCTTGACGGCGCCGTGGTCATCGTTTCCGAACTCAGCTTCGACAAGGCCAATCACCTGCTTGCAGAAATTCTGGATGGTCCGCGCAAGGGCATATTCGGCGTTGTCCAGAGCGATCCTTTTGCGATTACCGACGGGGCGTTTCTGCCGAACGGGGACCTGCTGTTGCTGGAACGTCGCTTCAGCTTTTCCCAGGGCCTCGGCATGCAGATCCGTCGTATTCCAGGCGATACGATCAAGGCCGGTGCGGTGGTCGATGGGCCGGTGATTCTTTCGGCCGACATGCGCTACCAGATCGACAATATGGAGGGACTGGACGTCCTTTCACTCCCCAATGGCGAGATTCGCATCATCGTCGTTTCCGACGACAATCACTCGATCCTCGAACGCAACCTGATGCTGGAGTTCCGGCTGGTTCAGTGAATGGCCGCGACATGCTGCGGCAGGAGAAATGCAATGACCGACACCGTTCTCGATCGCTTCCTGCGCTATGTCGTCATCGACACCCAGTCGGATGCGGGGTCTAAAACGCAGCCCTCCACGGACAAGCAGAAGAACCTCAGCCGCCTGCTTGTCTCGGAACTGCTTGCCATGGGCCTGTCCGATGCCCATCTCGACGAGCATGGCTATGTCTATGCGACCATCCCGTCGAACTCCGACAAAGCGGTGCCGGTCATCTGCTTTTGCTCGCATGTCGATACGGCACCGGATTTTACCGGAACCGATGTGAAGCCGCAGATCATTCGCAACTATGGCGGCGGCGATATCCGGCTTCCCGGCGATCCGCAGCAGGTCATTCGCGTCAGCGATCATCCGGCCCTCGCAGACCAGATCGGCAACGATATCATCACGACCGACGGCACGACGCTGCTTGGTGCCGACGACAAGGCCGGTGTCGCCGAGATCATGACGATGGCGCAATTCCTCGTCGACAACCCGACGGTCCGGCATGGCGACATCAAGATCCTCTTCACCGCCGACGAGGAGATCGGCCGCGGCGTCGACAAGGTCGATCTGAAAAAGCTCGGTGCCCAGTTCGCCTATACCGTCGATGGCGAGACTGCCGGCCATATCGAAGACGAGACGTTTTCAGCCGATGGCGTCGAGATCACGATCCAGGGTGTCGCCATCCATCCGGGTTTCGCCAAGGACCGCATGGAAAATGCCATCAAGATTGCCGGCGCCATCATCGATCGCCTGCCGAAGGATATCGCGCCGGAGACCACCGAGGGCAAACAGGGCTTCATCCATCCGGTCGGCATCACAGGATCGATGGAGAAGGCCAGTCTCGGGTTCATCATCCGCGACTTCGACGATGCCGGGCTGGAAAGCAAGGAAGCCATGCTGGAGGCGATCGTCAAGGATGTGATGACCGGTTTTCCCGGCTCCTCCCACACGTTCACGGTCAAGCATCAGTATCGCAATATGAAGGTCATCCTCGACCGGCATCCGGAGATCATGGACAACGCCATGGAGGCGGTAATTCGGGCTGGTCTCGCTCCGGTTCGCGGCAGCATCCGCGGCGGCACGGATGGATCGCGCCTGTCCTTCATGGGGCTGCCATGCCCCAACCTCTTTGCCGGTGGCCACGCCTTTCACTCGCCGCTGGAGTGGGTGAGCCGCCAGGACATGGAAAGTGCCGTGAAGACGCTGGTGGAGCTTGCAAAGGTTTGGGAAGAGCGGGCGTAGTCATTTCCGGACATGAAAAAAGGCGGCGATCCGGTGGGACGCCGCCTTTTTTGTTTGCGGAAACGGGCGGCCTCAGACCGATGCCTTGACGCCCGGCATCGGCTTGATAACGCTCATCAGCGCGCCGTAGGGAAGCAGCAGCGCGATGCCGACGAGGATCTTCACGATCAGGTCGCCGAGCGCCCAGGAGATCCAGCGCGGGGCCTCTGTCGAGAGCAGACCGAGCAGCGGCGCATTCTCCAGGGCAAAGCCGTCATTCGGTCCGACAAACACGAAGAAGGCGGCGAAGGCGACGGAGAAGAAGATCGTCGTGTCGAGCAGAGAGCCGACCAGCGAGCCGACGAGCGGTGCCCGCCACCAGCTCTGCGCCCGCAGCTTGTTGAACAGCGAAATATCGAGGAACTGGCCAAGCAGGAAAGCCGAACCGGAGGCGATTGCAATGCGCGGCGTGGCGGCAAAGATCGACAGCACAACGGCAACGGCAAAACCGGCGATGACCACCTTGCGGGCGATTTTCGGGCCGAACTGGCGGTTCGTCAGATCCGTGACCAGGAACGCGACCGGGTAGCTGAAGGCGCCCCAGGTGAGGAGGTCACCCAGCTGCATGCCGGCAATGCTGCCGGGCAGGGGGTACTGGACGAGGAAATTGGAGGCGACGACCACAAGGGTCATCATGGCGACGTAGAGAAAGAACGTGCGGTTCGTCAGCATTTTTTTATCCTGGGTGATGCCACCAGTTGGAGGGATGTGGTTTCGCAGTCACGTCAGGGCCGGTGCCCAGCAATGGCTGCGAAACGGTTTTCAGGAAAAGACATACGAGAAAAAGGCTCGCCGGTTGCCCAGGCAAGCCCTCAAATCGTTGTCAAAGCGTGCTGATCAGGCAGCGACAGCTTCAGCTGTCTTCTTGACGATCTGGCGACGCAGCAGGCGAGCGCGCTGCGAAAGCTCAGCTTCGTCAGCCTTCACGAGGAAAGCGTCGAGACCGCCGCGATGTTCGACCGAGCGCAGGGCCGCAGCCGAAACGCGCAGACGGTAGCGCTGGCCGAGAGCGTCGGAAATCAACGTGACCTGGCACAGGTTCGGAAGGAACTTGCGCTTGGTCTTGTTGTTTGCGTGGCTCACATTGTTGCCCGACTGGACGCCCTTGCCGGTCAATTCGCAACTACGGGACATGATACACCTATTTTCTTTTCGCTTCCGGTCAATGCGTTGGCGGGCCATAAGCCCAGGCCGCATTCCGTTGGCCATGATTGGAAAGTTGCGGTTCTATAGTCAGAGAAGCACGGCGCGTCAAGCCAAACCTTCATTGTCAGGGAAAACTCCTGGTGGAATTTCAGGGTTTCCTATGGATAAACCGCCTTGAAACAGCAGTTTATCACAAATAATCCGGTCTATCTTGCCCGTTCCGTTTCGACCTTGCATGCGCTAGAACACCAACGGGATTGAGGCGTAGAATCGCCGTAAACGCAACTTATTCAGATTTGATGCTGCCGAATGCGATGGGAATCAGAATGAACGTGCGAAATGGGTCTCTTGCGATTCTGTTGCTGGCCGCAGGGCTGTTTTCCACAGGTCAGGCTCAAGCAGCAGATGTGGAGCATGAGACGGACTACAGCATCGCGCTTTCCGGCTTCCCGATCGCGAAGGCCTCTTTTCACACCAAACTCATCGACGACCGCTATACGATATCCGGCACGCTCAATTCGGCAGGGCTCGCCGATGTCATCAGCAGCACATCGGGACGGACCCGTGTTTCCGGTGTCGTTCAGCAGGACAAGCTGCGCGCCTCCGAATATTCCGTCTCCTACAAGACCGGGAAAAAGGGCCGCGATATCGATGTCCAGTTCCGCAACGGCAATGTCACATCCGCGACCATGACGCCCAAGCGGCTGATCCCCAAGAACTGGATCCCGGTCAAGCCGGGGGACATGCGCAATGTGGTCGATCCGCTTTCCGGGCTGATTTTTCCTGCCAAGACCAAGGTCTGCCCCAAGACCCTGCCGATCTTCGACGGCGAATCGCGTGTCGATCTCAAGCTTTCGGCCAAGGGAACGCGACCTTTCAAGACCGAGGGATTCGAGGGTGACGTCATCGTCTGCGGCGTGCAGTTCGTGCCGAAATCCGGTTTCCGCAAGGGGCGCGACGACGTCGAATATCTGCGCCGGCTGGCTTCGATGGAAATCTGGTTTGCCAAGGCCGAAGCGGTGGATGTATATGCTCCGGTCTATGTCCGGATCCCGACAAGGCTCGGCCCGGTCACGGTTTCCGCCACGCGTTTCGGCGGCTGATCGATCATAACGCGCCGACGTCCGGCGTGACCGGGGGCTGGCATCATGAAACTCAAGGCAACGCTGATCGGCTTTTCTGCGATCCTCATGTGGTCGCTTCTGGCCCTGTTCACAGCCGCGTCCGGAAAGATGCCGCCGTTCCAGCTTTCGGCCATCTGCTTTTCCATCGGCAGCCTGCCCGGACTGATCGTGCTGGCTCTGCGGCCTGAGCGGCTGGCGCTGCTGAAGCAGCCGGCCAAGGTCTGGATTGTCGGTATTGCCGGCCTGTTCGGCTATCATTTCCTGTATTTCACCGCGCTGCGCAACGCGCCTGCCGTCGAGGCCGGACTGATCGCCTATCTGTGGCCGCTTCTGATCGTCGTCGGCTCGGCGCTTCTGCCGGGTGAAAAGCTGCGCTGGTATCATGTGGCCGGCGCCATCTGTGGTCTGCTCGGGACTGTGATGATCGTCGCGCGCAATGGGGTCGAATTCGACAATGCCTATGCACTCGGCTATGGCGCGGCGCTGGCCTGCGCTTTCACCTGGTCCGGCTATTCGCTCTTGACCCGGCGCTTCGAAGCGGTGTCGACCGATGTCGTCACAGGCTTCTGCATGGCGACGGCCGCCTTGTCGTTTCTCTGCCATCTCGGGCTTGAGACGACGGTCTGGCCGCAATCGGCAACCGAATGGCTTGCTGTGGCCGGTCTAGGCCTGCTGCCCGTCGGTGCTGCCTTCTATGCCTGGGATTACGGGGTCAAGAACGGTGACATCCAGATCCTTGGCGTTGCCAGCTATGCAGCGCCCGTGCTGTCGACGCTTGTGCTGATCCTGTTCGGTTTTGCCGAACCGTCCCTGCGGATTGCACTCGCCTGCCTGTTCGTCACCGGCGGGGCCGTTCTGGCCGCACGCGACATGATCTTCGGCCGTCGCGAAAAGCAAGGCACGCCGGCCGAATAGGGTTCATATTTTCGCTGGCTGTCAGTCCTTCGGAGGATGCCAGTCGGGCGGGGCCATTTCGAAAGCCGAGAAGTCAAAGCCGGGCGAAACCGTGCAGCCGACCAGCGTCCAGGCGCCGAGAGAGCTTGCCGATTGCCACCAGTTTGCCTCCACGACAATCTGCGGCATCTCGCCCAGAAGAATGTTCGAGCCGAGCTTGAAGGCCTGTTCCGGCTTGCCATCTTCGGCGATCTTCAGTTCCAGCGGCGAACCTGCGTAGAAATGCCAGACCTCGGCCGCATCGCGCACCCGGTGCCAGTGCGAGCGTTCGCCGCGTTCCAGCAGATAGTAGATGGCAGTCGAATGGCCGCGCGGGCCGCCGGCGGTGTCCTTGAAGGTCTGTATGTACCAGCCGCCCTCCGGGTGCCGCTCCATCTTCAGCGTCTCTATGATCGCGCGCGCCGAAAGCGGCAGTTGGACGTCCATCAGAAATGATCCTTGCGTTTGCGAATCTCGGCGAAAACTTCCGTGTCCGTCGCCGAGAGCATGTCGAGATGGGCGCGAATGCCGGCATCATTGGGACGCAGGAACGGGCTCGTCTGTTTTTCAAGGCCGATGGTCGTCGGCACGGTAAACCGTCCCTCAGCCCGTGCCGTCTCGATCTCCGCGACCCGCAGCACGAGGTCCGAGTTTTGCGGATCGATGGTCAGCGCAAAGCGGGCATTGGTCAGCGTATATTCATGACCGAAATAGACCGCAGTATCATCCGGCAGCGCCATCAGTTTCTGGAGCGATGTCCACATATCGGCCGGCGTGCCTTCGAAGAGGCGGCCGCATCCGAGCGCAAACAGCGTATCGGCGGCAAACAGCAGCTTATCGTCCGGCAGGTGAAAGCAGATATGGCCGGCCGTGTGGCCGGGCGTTTCGAAGACATTCACCGGGTGGCCGGCAAAATCGAACTGGTCGCCATCGCCGACCGTCCTGTCGAGCCCCGGAATTTTGTCCGCCTCGTGCACCGGGCCGGTTATGGTGGCGCCAAACCGGTCCTTCAGCGCCAGATTGGCCTCCACATGGTCCTGGTGGTGATGCGTGGTGAAAATCTGCGTCAGCGTCCAGCCGCGTCGCGCCAGCGCGTCCAGAATGGGTGCCTCTTCCGGCGCATCGATCGATGCCGTCTCGCCGGTCACCGGATCATGGATCAGCACACCGAAATTATCGGTGCGACAGAGGAAGAGTTCGATATCGAGCGCGGCCATGGGCATTCCTGGTTTGGACGAAAACGGTTGGTTGCGGTGAATGTAGTCGGACGCGTCTTGAAGTCCAGCCGTTCCGGTCTAACATTGGGACCATGCACGCCGATATCGTCGATCTCCGCCAGTTCTATCATTCCCGCCTCGGACGCTTTGCCGAGCAGTCGATCACCATGGCGCTGTCGTCGCTCTGGGCGCGGCTGCCGGAGGAGCGGCTGGTGGGGCTGGGCTATGCCGTGCCCTATCTCGAGCGCTTCCGGGCCGATACGGAGCGCACCTTCGCCTTCATGCCGGCGGGGCAGGGGGCGGTGAACTGGCCGGTTGCCGAACTGTCGTCTACGGCGCTGATCTTCGACGAGGAACTGCCGCTGCCGGATTCCTCGATCGACCGGGTGCTGATGGTGCATTCGCTGGAATTTGCCGAAAACCCGCGTGAGACGATGAAGGAACTCTGGCGGGTTCTGGCGCCGGGCGGTCGGCTGGTGATCGTCGTGCCCAACCGGCGCGGCGTCTGGGCGCGCATGGAGCACACGCCCTTCGGCTCGGGCCGGCCCTATTCGCGCGGCCAGTTGACGGCGCTTCTGCGCGAAACCAATTTCACGCCCGGCGCCTCTGCCGACGCGCTGTTCTTTCCGCCCTCGAAGCTCAAGACCGTGCTGAAACTGCGGCGCGGTTTCGAGCGGATCGGCCGCTCGCTCTGGCCGATGTTCTCAGGCGTCATCATCGTCGAGGCGCAGAAGCGGCTCTATCAGGGCCTCCCGGTTGCCGCGCGGGCGTCGCGCCGCGTTTTTGTGCCGGTTCTTGCCCCGCACGGCGTGCCGACGACGCGGGAAAAGGTATCCGGCGATCCTCGCTGATCGGGTACCCCGCGCATCCATGCCGCATCCAGCGCCCTCGACAAAATCGGTGTTCCTCGTTAATGGCTGATGCTCGTTTTCCGTCCTTGCCTTGTCCCTGAAAGCCGCGCCCATGAGCACTGAAATCCTCTCGCCCCTTCCGCGTCCCGGTATCCTCGATATTGCCGCTTACGTGCCGGGCAAGGAGCATGCGCCGGGTGTTGCCAAGGTCTACAAGCTGTCGTCCAACGAAACGCCGCTCGGCCCGAGCCCGAAGGCGATCGAGGCCTTCCAGAAGGCCGCTGAAAAGCTGGAGATCTATCCGGATGGCCTGGCCATGCAGTTGCGCGAGGCGATCGGCTCGGTCTATGGGCTGAACACCGCCAATATGATGTGCGGCAATGGTTCGGACGAACTGCTCGGTCTGCTCTGCCATGTCTATCTCGGCGCTGGCGACGAAGGCATCATCACCGAACACGGCTTTCTCGTCTACAAGATCCAGATCATGGCGGCCGGCGCCACGCCGGTCACCGTCAAGGAAAAGCGATTGCCACGTCGACGTCGACGCGATCCTTGCAGCCGTCACCCCGACGCACAAAAATCGTGTTTCTCGCCAATCCGGGCAATCCGACCGGCACCTATGTGCCGGTGAACGAAGTGCGCCGCCTGCAGGCCGGTCTGCCGAAGAACGTCATTCTGGTTCTCGATGCCGCCTATGCCGAATATGTCCGCCGCAACGACTATGAAGCCGGCATCGAACTCGTGTCCTCGAACCAGAATGTCGTGATGACCCGGACATTTTCGAAGATCCACGGACTGGCCGCGCTGCGCATCGGCTGGATGTATGCGCCGCTGCCGATCATCGATGCGCTGAACCGGGTGCGTGGGCCGTTCAACATGAATGGTCCGGCGATTGCCGCCGGTGCCGCCGCGATCCGCGACCAGGCCTTTGCCGCGACGGCTGTCGATCACAATCTCTTGTGGCTCGGCAAGGTCACCGGCGCGCTGTCGTCCATCGGGCTCACGGTCACGCCATCGGTCACCAATTTCGTGCTCATCCATTTTCCGGAGACCGAGGGAAAAAGCGCGGCCGATGCCGATGATTTCCTGACGAGCCGCGGCTTCATCCTGCGCGCCGTGCGCGGCTATGGTTTTCCCAATGCGCTGCGCATGACGATCGGCTCGGCCGAGGCCAATGAAGGCGTCATCGAGGCACTCACCGAATTCATGGGACGTCCGTGATGGCCAAGCAGTTCGACACCATTGCCCTGATCGGCATCGGTCTCATCGGATCGTCGATTGCCCGCGAAATTCGCCACAAGGGTCTTGCCGGCTCGATCGTCGTTTCGACACGCAGCGAAGCCACGCTGAAGCGGGCCGAGGAACTGGGGCTCGGTGACCGCTATACGACATCGAGCGCCGATGCGGTGAAGGATGCCGATCTGGTGATCGTCTCCGTGCCGGTCGGCGCATCGGGAAGCGTTGCCGCCGAAATCGCCGCCCATCTGAAGCCGGGCGCCATCGTCACCGATGTCGGCTCGACCAAGGGGTCGGTCATCGCGCAGATGAAACCGCACATGCCCGACAGGCGTGCATTTCATTCCCGGCCACCCGATCGCCGGAACCGAATATTCCGGCCCGGATGCCGGTTTCATCGGCCTGTTCCAGGGTCGCTGGTGCATCCTGACGCCGCCGCCGGGCACCGATGATGCCGCCAAGGCAAAGCTGCGCCTCTTCTGGGAGGCGCTCGGCTCGATGGTGGACGAGATGGATCCCGGACATCATGACAAGGTGCTGGCGATCGTCTCGCATCTGCCGCACATCATCGCCTACAATATCGTCGGCACGGCGGACGATCTGGAAGCGGTGACCGAATCGGAAGTGATCAAATATTCGGCCTCCGGTTTTCGCGATTTCACCCGTCTCGCCGCCTCCGACCCAACCATGTGGCGCGACGTCTGCCTGCACAACAAGGACGCCATCCTCGAAATGCTGGCGCGCTTCTCCGAGGATCTTGCCTATCTGCAGCGCGCGATCCGCTGGGGCGACGGCGACAAGCTGTTTGATCTCTTCACCCGCACCCGCGCCATCCGCCGCTCGATCGTCCAGGCCGGCCAGGATACGGACAAGGCCGACTTCGGGCGGCATGTGACGGATCAGAAGACTTAGGTTTGGTGACGGTCCCCCCGCCTGTTGATCAACTGGATGGGGCCAGTGTGGCTTCCAGTCCAAGCTTTGGCCTAAAGCGAGCCTACTCACCCGCTGCAACAGGGTGAGGGGACGACAGGAGGTTGCAGCATATTCCCTCACCCCGTCAAATTCGCGCCGACACTCCCCCTCAAGGGGAGGGGCGATCAAGCCCCAAGCTTGAGTTGGACCACCTCTCACAGCTGCGGCAGCACGCCGATCGGGATGAAGGCAAGGAAGGCGGTGCCGTCGCGGACGTTGAGCTTGACGGTCGATTCGTTCTTTCCATCGGCAAGGGCCGTCAGCATGTTGGCGATGTTGTTGATGAGGGCGGTGCTGTCCTCGTCCGGGAAGGCTTTCGTCAGGTTCTGGCGAAAGCCTTCGATGTTTTTCAGGGTGACGCTGAATTCGCCTGAAATGAGACCCTCGCCGTTGATGCTGAACGGGCCGGTTACCGTGCCGACCATGCCGTCGCCGAGGTCGAGCGTCAGATTGCGCATTTCGCCGCGGCTGTTGTAGAGCGCGTCGGGCGCTGATCCGCTGGCGTCCAAAAGGCTGGCCCTGTCCACCAGCGTCATGTCGATGCTGGCATTGACAGGGGGAAGCAGGCTCTGGCTTGCGCCGGTCTTGATGTCGAGGGCGGTAACGGACGTCGCCGCATCCAGATCGGGGCCGTTGCGGCGCAGATGGATCTCGCTGTGCTCGCCGGCAAAGGCGAGGCTCTCGCCGGTGCCGGTCATCAGCAGGGTTCCCGCGAGCTTGTCCGAGGCGATCGAGGTGCGGTCAAGACCGCTCAGATTGGCCTTGAGGCTGCCATGCATCAGCGCCCAGTCGGCCGACAGGGAAAGGCCGGGCGAGACCCGGATTTCAGCGGGGCCGTCCAGTTCGACGATGGCGTGTCCGGGCCAGTAGACCTGGGCTGCGGAGCGCAACGCGCCGAAGGAGCCGGAGGCCGCCGCGCCCGTATCGTCGATCCGCACGTTATCGCAGAAGACGCCGATGCGGAACGGGAAGCCGCGCACATCCATGCTGTCGCATTCGGCCGAAAATCCGGTTGCGGTGCCGCTTGTCAGGAACGCGGAGAGCCGCGTTTTGATCTGATGGGCTGCAAAAAACCAGGCGCCGGTGTAGAGCAGGATGACGACCATGATGCCGATGGCCAGCCGCCAGATTTTCCGGCTTGCCGGCGAGGCGACGGTATCCGTGGTTGTCATGCAGTTCTCCAGGGGTTTTGCGTGTCTGGATGCTTTCGCGCCCGCAGACAAGTGGCATAAGGTCGGTTTACGCATCCTCGCCAGAACTGGCGATTCCGCCAGGCCGAAAGGCTTTGGCAAGGTTGAATGCACCGCGTTGCATTGGTGGATGGGCGCGGCTTTTTTGTGAATGGCAGTGGATATGGACGATTTTTGGGTCTTTGGCTACGGTTCCCTGATGTGGAACCCGGGCTTTGCATTTCAAGAAAAGATGACGGCGCGGGCTTTCGGCTATCGGCGATCGCTCTGCGTCCGCTCCTGGGTGCATCGTGGAACGCAGGAAAGACCGGGCCTCGTGCTCGGCCTCGATCGCGGCGGATCCTGCCGCGGCATGGCATTTCGCATCGCGCCGGAGCTTAGGGGCGACGTGGTCGCTTACCTGCGCGAGCGCGAACTGGTGACGCATGTCTACAAGGAACGCACCATGCCGGTGCTTCTGGCCGATGGCCGGCGCGCGCCAGCGCTGACCTATGTGATCGACCGCGCCCATGTCCAATATGCGGGCGCGCTGTCGGTCGAGGAAGCGGCACGTATCGTCGCCGGCGCCGAGGGCAAATCGGGCGCGAACCCGGATTATGTCCTCAACACGCTGGCGCATATGCAGGACATGGGTATCCGTGATCACTGGCTGGAAGAGGTTGCGAGCCTGCTTCCGCAGATGGGCGCAAGACAGTATCCGGTCTGATCAAGCGGAACCGTATCAGCGCTGAAAGCCGAGTTCCTTCAGCCGCTGAACGGCGGTCGGCGGCAGCGGCAGCTTGGGATTGTCCCGTACCGTTTCGATCAGCAGCGCATCGCTTGCCGCCTCCGTCACATCGACCAGTCTCTGCAGAAACTCATCCGGATCGAGACCTGCCGGGATGGCCGGCAGGATGCGGACCTTGAAATGGCCGGGATAGCGCAGGAACTTGCGGCGCGGCCAGAACAGGCCGGGGTGCATGGCGACCGGCACGACGGGAACGTTGAGATCGCGATAGAGGCGGGCAATGCCATACTTGTATTCCGGCGGCGCGCCCGGCGGCCGGCGGGTGCCTTCGGGGTAGATGATCAATTGCCGGCCGGCAGCCATCTCCTCCTTGGCGCGGTTCATGACGGCGGTCATGACCCTGCCACGGGCGCCACGATCGACGGGTACCATGCGCTGCTTTTGCACATACCAGCCGAACAGCGGAATCCACATCAGTTCGCGCTTGAGGATGAAAAAGAAGTCGCTCAGCCACGGCAGGAGCGCAAAGACGTCCCAGAAGGACTGATGCTTCGGTGCGAAGATGTAGCCCCCTTGCGGGATGTTCTCGAGGCCCTCGATCTCGAAGGTGGTGCCCACCATCTTTTCCAGGAGCCAGTGATTGCTGCGCGCCCAGTTCTTCGGAACGATCAGGGCCGTCTTGCGCGACACCAGGAAGTAGAATGGCGTCAGCACGATCATCTGTACGATCAGATTGGCGTAAAAGACGATATTGAAGAGCACGGAACGCAGGATGATCATAAGCGAGGCTTTCGCAGAATAGGGACGAAGGCTGCGTACACGAATATTCCGCCAAGGAAAACCGCTGTTCCGGCTGACCTGATGTTTGTCCGCTTTATTGGTAGGCAGGCGTGATGTTGCCCTGTTCGGTCCGCAAGCCGCTCGGCGTGCCGGCCCCGATCCAGTCGCGGACATAGGCGACGGAGTATTTCGCATATTCCGACAGGATGGTTCGCAGCGTCGTCGGGTTGCGCAGCCAGTTCTGGCTCTTCAGGTCGGAATTGACCACCGGATAGGCGATGAAGCGGATTTGCGGATTGGCCCGGCGCAATTCGAGAAGGCTGCGCGGCATATGATAATTGTTGGTGACGACAAGGATGCTCTCATAGCCATTGTCGCGGATCCAGTTCGCCGTCTCGTTGGCATTGCCGATCGTATCGATTGCATCATGGCCGATATCGACGCAGCATTTGAACAGGTCGACCGAACTCTGGGTATTGCGCCGGATCTGGGTGCCGGTTGTCGTGGGGTGCACACCCGATATCAGCAGGCGCTTGCCGGCGCCGGATTTGAGCAGATCGACAGCCTGGTCGATGCGCTGGAAACCACCTGTCAGGACCACGATCGCATCGGCGGCAGGGGTTGTCGGTGGCTGCAGCGAGGCAACCTGATCGGCGAAATGCAGGAAGCCGGCAGCCAAAATCCCGATGCAGATCAACAGCACATAGAAAGTCAGCCGCACAAACCGGCGCACAGGCCCTCTGCGCCTGCGAACGGTTCCGATCGTCTGCTGTTCTTCCGTCATGCCGTGTCCGCGCGTTCAGCCAGTCCTTGAATCCATCCCTTGCAGCACGATTGCGGCAGAGGCATGATTCGGGTCTGGGCAATCATCATGGCGAATTCCAGCATGGCGGTTAATTCTGGTGTGTGTCTGTTCGCGCCGGATCGGATCGGATCAGGTCGATTTCGTAAATTGTTCGCATCACGGTGTAGCGCGCTGTCAGTGTCGTCAGCAGCGCGATGACGATCATGATCGCGACAATGCCGAGATACCCCGTCCAGCCGATGGCAAATGTGCCGAACAGGGCGGTTGCCTGGTCGCTCTGCGGCGTGGCGAGCGCCCTTGACTGCCAGAAGCTTGCCGCTGCAAAGCAGCCGGCGGCGAGAAGCCCGCCGGCGCCGGCGCCTTTAAGGCTGATCTTGAGGAAATGCTTCTGGAATTCGGAGGCGACGAAACCTGCTTCGGCACCGACGAAATGCAGCACCTCGACGATATGGCGGTTGCCCGACAGCGTGCCGCGCGTGGCAAAGATCACGGTGAGCACCATGGCCGAGAAGACCAGGACCAGAACGCCGGTGCCGATCAGCGCCGTCGTATGGGCCATGGCGATCAGCCGATCGACCCAGGTCCTGTGGTCGTCGAGATAGGCCTGCGGGATCGCTTCCGTCAGCGCCTTGCGCATGGCGGCAAAGTCCGGCGGGTTGCGCTCGTCGATGGTGATGATGACGAGGCGCGGCACCGGCAGTTCGTCGAGATCGAGACCTTCGCCAAGCCAGGGCTCGAGCAGCCGGGCTGTTGCTTCCTTGTCGACGATGTTGCCGGCCGTCGTGCCGTCAAACGTGAGGGCAAGATCGCGCGCATCGGCAAGCGCCTTGTCCATATCCAGCTTTTCGTCAGGCTTGATCTGCACGGTGATTTCGCGGGAAATCTGGCTCTGCCAGCTTTCCGCCGTTGCCCGCACCATGCTGACCGCCCCGAGCGTCAGGCAGGCGAGGAAGGACATGATGGCGATGACCAGCATCAGCGCATTGCCGGAGACGTTGGTGGAGGGCACGATCGGCGCCGTCGGACGCACCTTCAAGGCCGCCTTGCGGGCGGGCTCGGCCGGCTCTGCCGTCTGGCGTTTGGGGGAGGGGGCCTTACTCATAGATATCGAGCCGCCCCTGCGACAGGATCATGCGGCGGGCCTCGACCTGATCCATCAGCGAAAGATCATGGGTTGCGATGACGACCGCTGTGCCGAGCCGGTTCAGTTCCATGAAGAGATTGAGAAGCCGGCGGGCCATCGGCGGATCGACATTGCCGGTCGGTTCGTCGGCGAGCAGGATTTCCGGGCGGTCGATCAAGGCGCGGGCAATGGCGGCGCGCTGTTTTTCGCCGCCGGACAGCACGGGCGGCAGCACATTGATGCGCTCGCCGAGCCCGACCCAGTTCAGGAGTTCCACGCACGTCCGAGCGGTAGGTGTGCTCCTCCTTGCCCCGGACGCGCAGCGGCAAGCGCGACGTTCTCATAGGTCGTGAGATGATCGAGCAGGCGGAAATCCTGGAAGACGATGCCGACGCGCCGGCGCAGCATCGGCAATTCGCTCGCGCGGAATGGCCGAGATATTGCGATCGAACATGCGGATCAGGCCGCGTGTCGGCTGCAGCGACAGAAACAGCAGCTTGCAGCAGCGTGGTCTTGCCGGCGCCGGAAGGGCCGGTCAGGAACTGGAACGACTTGCTGCGGAATATCGAAGGTCAGGTCGCGGAGAATTTCCGGCCCCATTCCATAGCGCAATCCGACATTTTCAAAATGAATCAACGGGCCAGCCCAGTTTCTGTTCTTCGCTTTTTCTTATACGGCCATTCCGGCCGGCTCACCGCGCAAGCGCGAATACCGTTCCAGCATGGTTAAACAGGCGTTAATTTTCCATGAAAACACGCCGCTTTAAGGGCGCTCTTTCCGAAGCATTAACCATTTAGGTTTACGTCTCGACAGGATTTGTTTCAATGCCCCTATTCTGGCTATGCGGAATGAGGGTATCGCGCGGGCCTGCCCCGTTTTGCGAAAGGACAGGCGATGCACGCTTTCCGGTTCAACAGCAAGGATGCTGCGGCTTCCATCGATCTTCTGCCACCCGAACGTGCGCCGCGTTCCGCCGCAAGGGCCGGGATCTCGCGCTCGCCCGATGTCGTGGATGTCGAGTTCGAAACCGTTGCGATCGCTGCGCGTCGTACGTCCTATCCGGTGTTCAACGATAAAAGCCGCGCCGGATCGGACAGCCGTCGAGCCAAGGCTGCACAATCCCTGCCTATGCTGGTGCTGCAACGGCTTGAGATGATCCTGCAGACGGCGTCGCCGAAAACATTCGCCGCGCTTGTGGCCGGCATTTGTGCCTCGACTTTCGTGTTCTTCATCGGCCTGCCGGGCGGTGCCGTGGCTGTTCCATCACCGCCTCTGGTGCTGGCGGATGTCACGACCTCCGTGAATGAAGCGAACGGCATGAAGGTGCTGTCCGTCTTCGGCACGGTCGAAAACCGGTCGAACGCCCCCAAGGCCGTGCCGACCATTCTCGTCGATGTCATTGCCGATGGAAAACGGGTGACCGCAAGCCGCGTGCTGCCGTCTGAGGCGCTTGGTGCCGGTGAAAGCCGGCCCTTTTCCACGCGTCTCCTGCACACGGGTGGAAAAATGCCGGACGTGACCGTTTCCTTCGGCAAGCCGGGTGCGTCGGCGCCCTGACTATGCTAATCGCCTCTCCACAGTGAAGTATCCGGAGACGTTCTTATGCCTGTCGTGCGTGGAAAAAACATCGACCCGCTTTATACCGCCGAGACGATTGCGGCCCGCAATATCGAAATGGCGGAGCAGATCGCCAAGGGACCGAACAACGATCTTCTCGTGATCGCCGTTCTGAAGGGCTCGTTCATTTTCGCAGCCGACCTCATCCGCGCCATGCACACCACCGGACTTGCTCCCGAGGTCGAGTTCATCACTTTGTCGAGCTATGGCACAGGCACCGTGTCGCAGGGTGTCAAGATCATCAAGGATATCGACAGCGACGTACACGATCGCGACGTGCTCCTGATCGACGACATTCTCGAATCCGGCCGGACCCTGCGTTTTGCCAAGGAACTGATGTATGAGCGTGGCGCCCGCACGGTGACGATCGCCGTCCTGCTCGACAAGAAGGTCAAGCGCAGCACCGAGCTCGAGGCTGATTATGTCGGCTTCGAATGTCCCGATTATTTCGTTGTCGGCTACGGCATGGACGTGGCCTATGCCTTCCGCGAACTGCCCTTCGTCGGCATCGTCACCGGCGACGCCGAGTGATCCGCGACACCATCCAGACGGGCTGACCCGTTAGATCAGGCCCTCCGCCGTTTACGAAAAGCAAACGAAGAGCCTGTTTCTTGGCAAGCTGAGGTGACGCTATCGGAGCGCACCATGCTGACGGGAGCCATGATGGCGAAGATCCTGATTACCGAAGATGAGGACTGCCTGCGCCGCTTCGTTGCCCGCGCGCTGCAACTGGACGGACACGAAACCGTCGAGGCGGTCGATGGTGCCGACGGTCTGGCGGAGCTCCACGACCAGAGTTTCGACCTGCTGCTCTCCGATATCCGCATGCCCGTCATGGACGGCATCGAGCTCGCCCTCAGGCGTCGGCGGCCTTTCCGGCGCTGAAGATCCTGCTGATGACCGGCTATGCCGAACAGCGCGAACGGGCCGACAATCTTTCGGCGAAGGTCGTCGACGTCGTGTCGAAGCCGTTTTCGCTGCCGGATATCCGCAAGGCGGTCGCGGTGGCGCTGGCGGCTTAAGGGGTGTTTGAAGGGGCAGTGTTTGAGGACACTTTACCCCCCCTGTCACTGCGTGACCTCTCCCCACAAGAGGGGGATCATCCATTTCCCTCGATGCTTTAAAGTCAGGGGCGCAGAGTATGAGCGGTTAATCTTCCCCCTTTGGGGGAGATGTCGGCGTACCCGACAGAAGCGGTATCTTCGGCACTTTCGATACACGCCGAAAAACCTTCGTTCACACCTCACCTGATATCCAGCAACCGCTCCAGATACTGCCGCTCGGTTTCCGGCGATGAGTTCGTGCCGAGACGACGGCGGATTTCTTCCAGGATTTCGCGCGCGCGCTGCGTGTCGATCTCGTCCGGCACCTTCACCTGATCGCCGAAATCCGGGCCGGCGTTCTGCTGGCGGCGGCCGAGCGGATCGCGGCCGTTCTGACCGTATTGCGGAACGCCCTGTCCCTGGCCGGGGCCTTGGCCCTGACCCTGCATCTGCTGCATCATGTCCTGCGCGCCTTCGCGCAGCGCCTGCAGCGCGCGGCCCTGGCTGCCGACGCGCCTGTTCGCCCTGTCCCTGTCCAAGAGCGCCCGCAGCGCCCTTCATTTCGCGACCGGCCTGACCGAAACCCTTGCCGGGCTTGATGCCCATGCCCTCAAGCCCCTTCTGGATTTCGCCCAGCTGCTTGCCGAGCGCCTCCTGCTGGGCGCGCAGCTGTTTCAGCGCTTCCTTGAGTTGCTCTGCCGTCATCTGGTCCATCGGGCTCTGCTCGCCGCCCTGCTGCTGGTCCTGTTGCCCCTGGCCCGGATCCTGCGGCATGTCCTGGCCGAACAGTTCGTTATCCTCGCCCTGAAGCGGGTCGCCGCGTTGCATGCGGTCACGCAGGGCCTGATCGAACTTGAACGTCTCATCCATCAGTTGCTGCTGCTGCTGCATCAATTCGCCAAGCTTGTCCATCTGCTGGCGCATTTCGCTGTTTTCCTGGCCCTGCTGCTGCTGTTGCGGACGGCCGGCCTGCAGGTTGTTCATCATCCGCTGCATCTCGGACAGCATCTGGCGCGCCTGATCCTTGGCGCCGGACTTCGCCAGATTCTCGATCTGGTCCATCATTTTTTCCAGATCCTGCTGGCGCAGCGAATTGTTCTGTTCCGGCCGGGCCGCCATTTGCGGGTTTTTCATTGCCTGCTGGGCCAGCGCCTTCATGTATTCCTGCATGGCGTCCCGCAGTTCCTGCATCAGCTTGGCGATTTCCTCGTCGGAGGCACCCTTTTCGAGCGCATCGGACAGGGCCTGCTGCGCATCGCGCAGGCGACGGTCCGCCAGAGACAGGTCGCCGTCCTCGATGCCGAGCGCGATTTCCCAGAGATGATCGGCGGCATCGCGCAGCATGTCGTCGTTGTAGGCCATTTCCATGCGGCCGCGGGCCGATTGCAGCAGAAGGTAATGGGTCAGGTTCGGGATGTTCTCGTCCGGACGGATCATGACGGCATCATTGAGGTCAAGCGCCCGGGGGAGTTGGTTGGCATCAAGGGCAAAGACCTGCCGCTGCTCGGCAACGGCGCCGGCCAGCGGCTCGAAGAACTGACGGCCCGGAAGCACCATATCCTGGGGAACGCTGCGGCCCTCCTGGCCGGCGGCATCGCGGGCAACCAGCGTGATCCGCACGCGTTTGCCCGAAAGCGGATGTTCGCTGAGATTGCGGCTCGTCAGCCCCTTGGCGTCGCGAGCATTGCGGCGCGGCAGGTCGAGGCGATATTCTGGCAGCGGATAGAGCGGCCGTGCATCCGTGGCCGGCGTTTCGAGCGGCTTGATCTCCGCCCAGGCCTGCTGCAGGCCGTAATCGTCCTTGGCAAGGAACCCGATTTCCAGCGCGGCATTGACGGTGCCGCGCGGCAGGCCGTCAAAGGCGATCTCCGGCACGCTGTCGGGAATGACCGTGAATTTCCACTGGCGTTCGCCCACATCGAGTGCGCCGTCGCGGGTGATCTTGTAAAGGTGGGTCTCACCCTGTGCCGGCGCTGGTCGCGGCGCGCTGCGGTCTCGACGGGCTTTTCCGTGGTCCCGGTCTCAGCCTTTGCCTCTTCGGCCGCAATGACGATCGGCGCGGCTGCGTCCTTCTCCAGATAGGTCACCGGGGTCGAGCCTGCCGCGCTGGTGATGCGCACCGTCACTTCGCTGAATTGCGGGATGCGCAGCGTATCCGTATTTTCCGGTTCGCCGGCCTGGTTGCCGGTGAGGAAGATGGGCGCACGCCCTGTATAGGCCGGCGGCGTCACCCAGGCGTCGATGCGGACATCCGGCTTCGACACCACCGGTTGCGGCAGGTGGACGACATCGGCGAGCAGGCCGGCCCGGTTGGAATAGGAATAGACGAAGGCGACACAGAGGATCAGCACGGGGATCGCCCGCAGCGCGAAGGGATCGTGTCGGGCGATATCCGGCCGCGGCAGGCCGGCGTCGAGCGCGCCGATCATGCGGGCCATGCGCTTCTGGTGTTCCTGCCAAAGGGCGAGGCCAAAGGCGCCCTCGGTGGCCGGCTGGTCCTCCTGCACGCGGATGGCCTGATGCGGCAGCGCGTTGCGGGCCTCCAGCATGCGGTCGGCTTCGGAAACATCCGGCCAGCGGATGCGGGCGAGCGGGATCAAAAGCAGGATGAAGGCGACGGCAAAGGCAAAGAGGGTAAGGCCGTGCAGCCAGGCGGGAACGCTGCGGAAAAAGCCGAACCAGGCCGCCGATAGGAACAGCATGCCGACAATCGCCGGGGGAAAGGCGCGCGGCACGATCTGCTCGGCAACGAGAACGAGACTGGCAAGGAGCCGCTTGACGCCCAGCAGTCTGGCGAGCCGCGTCTTCATTCCTGATGCATCCCGCCGGATTTCCGTCATCCGCTGTTTTTCCCTTTCGCGCCTGCGCATGGCCGCGCCTTGCCGACCGACCACGGGCCAGACCAATGATGGGACAAAGGATAACACTCTTTGTGGCGAAGACGAGGGCGACAACGAAATCGTGATCGAAAAGCAACCACGCTCGTCGCGCCATCAACAGATGTGAAGCGGATTTTCCGGCTCTGCGGCTAGGCGAGCCAGTCCGGCACGGAATCGAGACCGATCAGGTCCTCATAGCTCGGTGCGCGGACGAATCACATGGAAGCGGTCACCGCTGACCAGGACTTCCGGAACCAGCAGCCGGGTGTTGTAGGTTCCCGCCTGCACGGCGCCATAGGCGCCGGCCGAACCGACCGCCAGCAGATCGCCGGGCTTCGGCATGGCCATTTCCCGGTCGAGCGCCAGATAGTCGCCGGTCTCGCAGACCGGGCCGACGACGTCGGCCTTGATGCGCGGCGCATTGGCGGCGGAAATCCGCACCGGCCGGATCTCGTGATAGGCCTCGTAGAGCGTCGGGCGGATCAGGTCGTTCATCGCCGCGTCGACGATGACGAAGGTCTTCGTGCCGCCGTCCTTCACATAGATGACTTCCGTCACCAGAATGCCGGCATTGCCGACGATCAGCCGTCCCGGTTCGATGACGATCTTGCAATCGAGTTCGCGCAGCTGGTTCTTGACGATCTCGGCATAGGCATCGGGCAGCGGCGGCGGGTTGTTGTCTTCGCGATAGGGAATGCCCAGACCGCCGCCGACATCGACATGATCGATCGCATGGCCGTCTGACCGCAGCGTATCCACCAGTTCGCGCAAGCAGCTTGAAGGCATCGTCGAAGGGCTGCAGATCGGTGATCTGGCTGCCGATATGCATGTCGATGCCGGTCACCTTGATGCCCGGCAGGGTGGCGGCATGGGCATAGACGGCGCGGGCGCGCTCAAAGGAAATGCCGAACTTGTTTTCCTTCTTGCCGGTCGAAATCTTGGCATGGGTTCGTGGCGTCGACATCCGGATTGATGCGGAAGGAGACATGCGCCTTCTTGCCCTCGCGCACGGCACGCGCGTTCAGCACTTCCAGTTCCGGCTCGGATTCGACGTTGAAGCAGTAGATGCCGGCGTCGAGTGCGAGATCCATCTCGCGCGACCGTCTTGCCGACGCCGGAGAACATGATGCGCGAGGCGGGAATGCCGGCCGCCAGGGCCCGGCGCAATTCGCCTTCCGAGACCACGTCGACACCGGCGCCGAGGCGGCCGAGCGTCTTCAGCACCGCCTGGTTGGAATTGGCCTTCATCGCATAGCAGACCAGCGCATCGACATCGGCGAAGGCCTTGGAGAAGACCGGATAATGGCGCTCCAGCGTCGCTGTCGAATAGCAATAGAAGGGCGTGCCGACAGCCCTGGCGATGTCGGTCAAGGGCACGTCTTCCGCGTGGAGAACGCCGTCGCGATATTCGAAATGGTTCAAGGGAGTGCTCTGACTAGAGGAGGGGATCGAGAAGGAACGGCCGGTCTTCGGCTTCGCTGTTTCTTCTCTGTCGTGCCGGCTGGCGTCTTTGTGTTCAGCGGCGTGCTCATGCCCGGACGGTCGAGATCGCCCTTGCGGCCGCAGCCCGAAAGCGCGACGCCGGCCGGCAGCCAGCGCGACGAGGAGATAGACTGTATTTCGCAACAAGCATGGAACTCTTGTCCCGGCCCGGAATATCGGCCATTCTCTAGCAATTCGTCAGAACTCATACCGAGTTTTCAGGATGTTGTGCACCCTGAATCTTCCATGCTCAGTTGCGGGCGCGCCACCAGGCGATCTGCTTGCGGACTTCGCTCGGCGCCGTGCCGCCGAAGCGATGTGCGGCTGGCGACCGAGGCCTCGACGGTCAGGACACTGAAAGACGTCGTCGGTGATGGCCGGGATGGATGCGCCTGCAGGTCTTCCAGCGAAAGCTCGGCCAGATCGCAGCCCTTGCTTCTCGGCCAGCGCCACGGCACGGCCGGTCACGTGATGGGCATCGCGGAAGGGCAGGCCGGCCTCGCGCACCAGCCAGTCGGCCAGATCGGTGGCGGTCGAATAGCCCGAGCCGGCGGCGGCCTTCATCCGGTCGGTGCGGATGGTCATGTCGCGCGACCATGCCGGTCATGGCGGCAATCGCCAGTTCCAGGCTTTCGGCGGCGTCGAAGACCTGTTCCTTGTCTTCCTGCATGTCCTTGGAATAGGCGAGCGGCAGGCCCTTCATCACGGTCAGCAGCGCGATCAGCGAACCGTTGATGCGGCCGGTCTTGGCGCGCACCAGTTCGGCGGCATCCGGGTTCTTCTTCTGCGGCATGATCGAGGAGCCGGTCGAAAAGGCGTCCGACAGGCGGATGAAGCCGAATTGCGGCGTCGACCAGATGACGATCTCTTCGGCCAGCCGCGACAGATGCACGGCGCAGATCGAGGCGAGCGACAGGAATTCGAGCGCGAAATCGCGGTCGGAGACCGTATCGATCGAATTGCGGGTCGGCTCGCGGAAGCCGAGCGCCTTGCGCCGTCATGTGGCGGTCGATCGGATAAGCCGGTGCCGGCAAGCGCGGCCGCGCCGATCGGGCTTTCGTCCAGGTGCTCGATGGCGTGGCGCACGCGCTGACGGTCGCGGCCGAACATTTCGACATAGGCCATGCAGTGATGACCGAAGGTCACCGGCTGGGCGGTCTGCAGATGGGTGAAGCCGGGCATGACGGTATCGGCATGCTCTTCGGCGCGGTCGAGGAAGGCGGCGATCAGGCCTGGTCAGCATGCTCTCGCATCTTCTGCAGCTCTGCCTTCACCCAGAGGCGGAAATCGAGCGCCACCTGGTCGTTGCGCGAGCGGGCGGTGTGCAGCCGGCCGGCGGCCGGGCCGATCAGGGTCGCCAAGCCGCGCCTCGATGTTCATGTGAATGTCTTCAAGCTTGCGTGAGAAGTCGAACTTGCCGCTTTCGATCTCTGACAGGATCGTGTTCAGACCGTGAACGATCTTGTCTTTGTCGCTCGGCCGAAATGATGCCTTGATGGGCCAGCATGGTGGCATGCGCGATTGAGCCGCGGATGTCCTGGGCGAAAAGCTTCTTGTCGAAACCGATCGAGGCATTTATCTCCTCCATGATCGCATCGGGCCCGGAGGCGAAACGTCCGCCCCACATCTGGTTGGAGGATTTGGTCTCCGAGATGCCGTCAGCCATGAACAATGCCCGCCTTGGAGAATGATCCGTCTTGGAAAATCAAACGACAGACCCGAAGAAACGCCTTTCGGCCGCCAGGCTGGTGGTGATTGCCGCCATTGCCGGGCTTCTTGCCGGTGCGGCAGGCGGTATACGTGATGGAAACCCGGTCTGGCAATGGCGCCAGTCGCGGAAACCGCCGATGCCGGGCGCTGCGAGGCGGCTAAGGACAGGGTTGCCGCGATCACGCCATTCCTGAAGGGGGAGGTGGCCGCCATGGCGCCGGTCAGCGAGCCGCGTCCGCTTGCCGGGCTCACCTTCAAGAACAAGGATGGCAAGGACCTGACACTGGCCGATTTCGACGGCAAGACAGTCCTTCTCAATCTCTGGGCAACCTGGTGCGTGCCCTGCCGCGAGGAAATGCCGGCCCTGAACGCGCTGCAGAAAGCCGAGGGCAGCGACCGGTTCGAAGTCGTCGCCGTCAATATCGATATCGGCGACGACGAGAAGCCGAAGACCTTTCTCGATGAGACCGAGGTTCACGACCTCGGCTATTACCGCGATGCCTCGATGGGCGTCTTCAATGCGCTGAAGAAGGAGGGCCTTGCCTTCGGCCTGCCCGTCACGCTGCTGATCGACGACAAGGGATGCCTGATTTCGTCGATGAACGGTCCGGCCGTTTGGGACAGCGAGGATGCGAAGGCGCTGGTGAAGGCGGCGGTGGGGGGATGATTTCGACGCCTGTCATCGCCTATCGCCCGCATTGCTGACGATTTGGCGCAACAGGCTGGCCCCAACGGAAAACATCTGAGCAAGGAAGAAATCGATGCCCTGTGGGATCAGGCATCGACCGCTGCTTGATACCTATCGCGTCGGAACCGGCACCTCTCCGCGATAATCGTAGAAGCCGCGGCCGGACTTGCGGCCGAGCCAGCCGGCTTCGACATATTTGACCAGCAGCGGGCAGGGGCGGTATTTGGAATCCGACAGGCCGTCATGCAGCACCTGCATGATCGACAGGCAGGTGTCGAGGCCGATGAAGTCGGCGAGCTGCAGCGGGCCCATCGGATGGTTGGCGCCGAGTTTCATCGCCGTATCGATGGCTTCGACCGAGCCGACACCTTCATAAAGCGTGTAGATCGCCTCGTTGATCATCGGCAACAGGATGCGGTTGACGATGAAGGCCGGGAAATCTTCGGCAACCGTGATCGTCTTGTCGAGCGCGGTGACGAATTGCTTGGCGGACGAGAAGGTCTCCTCGCTCGGTCGCAATGCCGCGCACCAGTTCGACCAGCTTCATCACCGGGACCGGGTTCATGAAGTGGATGCCCATGAAGCGCTCCGGACGGTCGGTGGCGGAGGCGAGGCGGGTAATCGACAGCGACGATGTGTTGGTGGCCAGGATCGCTTCGGGCTTCAGGACCGGACAGACCTGGCCGTAGATCTTGCGCTTGACGGTTTCGTCTTCGGTGGCGGCCTCGATCACCAGATCCATCGGCGAGAGATCGTTGATGTCGGCGGAGCCCTTGATCAGCGATAGCGCCTTCTTGCGTTCTTCGTCCGTCATCTTGCCGGATGGCACCTGGCGGGCGAGGTTGCCGTTGATCGTGGCAAGGCCGGTTTCAATGCGGTCTGGCGGAAATATCGTAGATTTGCACCTTGTAGCCGGCGATCGCCGAAACCTGGGCGATACCGCAGCCCATCTGTCCAGCGCCAACAATTCCGACATTCTTGATCATCGAGCCGATTTTCCATCATCAGGGCGGAAGGCGATTGCGGCTTCCGTTCATGCACATACTCTGGAACCCGGCAGAGCCGGTCCGGAGCAAGTGATAAAGCCATATGTCCTAATTTTCCAGCGTTTATTGTCGGGGCCGCCGCAACTTTGCCATGTTCGGAAAGGGCGCGTTCCGCTGCGGCGCAGGCACGAAAAGGCGACCACGCCATTGACGGGTCGCCTGATTTCTTGCGGATGAAGGGCTCAGAGCGCCTTTTCAAGTTCCGGCAGGAGCGTCGAAGAGATCGCCGACGAGGCCGTAGTCGGCGACCTGGAAGATCGGGGCTTCCTCGTCCTTGTTGATGGCGACGATGACCTTGGAGTCCTTCATGCCGGCCAGATGCTGGATGGCGCCGGAAATGCCGCACGGCGATGTAGAGATGCGGGGCGACCACCTTGCCGGTCTGGCCGACCTGCCAGTCGTTGGGCGCGTAGCCGGCATCGACGGCAGCGCGCGATGCGCCGACGGCGGCACCGAGCTTGTCGGCCACCGGCAGGATGACTTCCTGGAACTTTTCCGACGAACCGAGCGCACGACCACCGGAGATGATGATCTTGGCCGAGGTCAGTTCCGGACGGTCCGACGAGGACAGCGCGTCGTCGACATAGGTCGACAGGCCGGGATTGGCTGCAGCCGAGATGCTCTCGACCGATGCCGAACCGCCTTCAGCGGCGGAGGCAAAGGAGGCGGTGCGCACGGTGATGACCTTCTTGGCGTCGGTCGACTGCACGGTCTGGATGGCGTTGCCGGCATAGATCGGACGCTTGAAGGTGTCGGCGGAGATCACTTCGGTGATTTCCGAGATCTGCATCGACGTCGAGCAGGGCTGCGACGCGCGGCAGACGTTCTTGCCGATCGACGTCGCGGCCGCGATGATCGTGTCATAGGCAGCCGGCGAGCGAAACGATCAGGGCTGCCAGCGGTTCGGCGAGGTTGTTGGCGAGATCGTCGCTTTCGGCGAGCAGCACCTTGGAGACGCCCGAAAGCTTGGCAGCGGCGTCGGCAGCAGCCTGGGCGCCCTTGCCGGCGACCAGCACATGCACGTCGCCGCCGATCTGGCTGGCGGCCGTCAGCGCCTTGGCGGTCTGGTCGGACAGGGTTGCGTTGTCGTGATCAGCCAGAAGAAGAATGGCCATGTTGTAATCTCCTTTTCTGGATCCTTAGAGGACGCCGGCTTCGTTCTTCAGCTTGTCGACCAGTTCGGCGACCGACTTGACCTTGACGCCTGCCTTGCGGCCACTCGGCTCTTCGGTCTTCAGCACCTTGAGGCGCGGCTGCCGTGTCGACGCCGAAATCGGCCGGGGTCTTCTTGTCGAGCGGCTTCTTCTTGGCCTTCATGATGTTCGGCAGCGAGGCATAGCGCGGCTCGTTGAGACGCAGATCGGTGGTGACGACCGCCGGCAGCTTGATCTCGATGGTCTGCAGACCGCCATCGACTTCGCGGGTGACGTTGGCCTTGCCGTCACCGATTTCGACCTTGGAGGCAAAGGTGCCCTGTGCCCAGCCGAGCAGGGCCGACAGCATCTGGCCGGTCTGGTTGCGAGTCGTCGTCGATCGCCTGCTTGCCGACGATGACCAGGCCCGGGCTGTTCGGCTTCGGCCACGCCCTTGATGATCTTGGCGACGGCGAGCGGCTCGACCTGATCGTCGGTCTCGACCAGGATGGCGCGGTCGGCGCCCATGGCCAGCGCCGTGCGCAGCGTTTCCTCGGCCTTGGCCGGACCGACGGAGACGACGACCACTTCCGTCGGCCTTGCCGGCTTCCCTCAGGCGCAGCGCTTCCTCGACGGAAATTTCGTCGAACGGGTTCATCGACATCTTCACATTGGCGAGCTCGACGCCGGAGCCATCCGGCTTGACGCGGATCTTCACGTTGTAGTCGACGACCCGCTTTACGGTGACGAGAATTTTCATGGAGTCCTTCCTTCAATGCGTTTGCAGGAAAATGCGCTTTAACGCAGCGTGCCTGATTGTCGGTTGGCGACATCGATACGCGTTTTTTCCCGAATTACAATCTTTGCCCGGATGCAGCTTGTGCCTATACGTTCGGAATTTAAATGACGTTTACGTGCACGTCAATAAAGTCGCCTGCAAGATTCTCTGGATTGAGCGAAGCATCTCGGGCGGAGGCGCCGTGTTTCCTAATCAAGCCCCTGAATTTGCGGGCCTGAACCCGCTCTCGATCCTGTTGACAATGTCCGCATCAGGTCGGCCGGCCCCAGGGCTCGGGCGGTCGGGTTTCGCCTCGATCGTCGTTGCGGCTTCCGCTGGTGTCGCCTGGATATGCTCGACGGCCCGCGGCCTGACGATCGTCCGGTCGAACAGCGGCACGCCTCGGCGTCGCAAAATGACAACCAGCACGGCACCCGCAAGGATGCCGCCGACATGGGCACCCCAGGAGACGCCGCCTTCGGGATCGATCACCAGCATGAAGAATTGCTGGCCGATCCAGAAGGCCAGCGGAATGAAGGCCGGCAGCGGCAGCGGAATGCGGAAGAGCACCAGAACCCAGACGCGCACCTTGGGATGCAGCAGGAAATAGGCGGCGACGACGCCGGAGATCGCGCCCGAGGCGCCGATCAGCGGCGCCTGCGAATTCGGCATCGATCAACCCGTGCAGGAAAGCGCCGCGGCCGCGCACAGGAGATAGAAGATCAGGAAGCGGAGATGGCCCAGCGCATCCTCGACATTGTCGCCGAACACCCAGAGAAACAGCATGTTGCCGGCCAGATGCCAGAAGTCGCCATGCAGGAAGGCATAGGTGACATAGGTCGCCTCGTCCGGCACCAGCACCAGTCCGGGATCCAGCGTCGCATAGTCGAAGATCACGGCCGGGATATAGCCGAGCCCGACAACCGCGGCGTTGGAAAATGCTTCCGGCGCGAGCACCGGCCCGGTGATCAGCCAGACGAGCACGTTAAGGAGCGATCAGGCTGATCGTGACATATTGCAGCTTGATATGTTTCAGAGAATTCGCGTCGTGAAGCGGTATGAACATGCGGTCCCCTGAGCGATCAGATGCTGAGCAACTTTACCTGTTTTTTCCCGGAACCCAAAGCACATCCGCGCGGCCCTTGTCATTGGTCCAGCGCGCGGCCACGAACAGGAAATCCGAAAGTCGGTTGATATATTTGAGCGCCGGCCGGCTGACGATTTCGCCCTCGATGGCGGGCAAGTTCAACCATAAGCCGCTCGGCACGACGCGCCACCGTGCGGGCGATATGCAGCGTCGCCGCCGCCTTGCAGCCACCGGGCAGGACGAAAGAACGCAACGGTTCGAGATCGGCATTCAAAAGGTCGATTTCGGCTTCGATGCGGGCGACCTGCGCAGCGATGATCCGCAGCGGCTCGTATGCCAGTGCCTCGCCGGTCTCCGGTGTCGCGAGATCGGCGCCCAGATCGAACAGATCGTTCTGGATCCGCATCAGCATCGCGTCGAGATCGGGCATATCGCCCGTATATTCGCGCGCCAGGCCGATGACGGAGTTGGTCTCGTCGATCGTGCCATAGGCCTCGACGCGCAGGTCGCGCTTCAGGCGGCGCGGACCGGTCGCCAGACCCGTCGTGCCGTCGTCGCCGGTCTTGGTGTAAATCTTGTTGAGCTTGACCATGATGCCGTTCTTCTTTGCGTCAGCGACCGCCGCCGGTGATCCACAATGTCAGCATGATCAGCGCGATGGCAACGGCCTGCAGCACGACGCGTGCCTGCATCAGCTTGTTCGAGGTGTTGCCGTTGCCGCCCTTTGCCATGTGAATGAGGCCACGGATAAGAACGATGACGACGAGGCCCATGACGAGCAACGTCAGGCCGGTGAGAAAACTGGACATGCGAGCGTACCTTTGCCTTTCAGATCAGCCGAGCCGGCCGATGATGCGGTAGAACAGACCGGCGGGCAGGAGCTTCTTCAAAAGAGCGCCTTGCCGGGCCGGTCGGGTCACGATGTAATGCGGTCTCGGCTTCTTCGCCGTCAGGGCGTGTTTCAGCACGTCATAGACCGCATCGGGGTTGAGTTTGCCGGTGGCAGGCTTGCCTTCTCCGCGCAGCCGGCGCATCTGCTTTTCGTATTCTGCGGCATGCACCGAGCCCTTGAGATCAATGTGCCGTTCGATATGGGTGACCGCATTCGCCGTAAAACGCGAGGCAATCGGTCCCGGTTCGATGAGGCTGACCTCGATACCACTGCCTTCCAGTTCCATGCGCATCGTCAGTGACAGGCCTTCCAAAGCGAATTTCGAGGCATTGTAGGCGCCTCTCCATTTATACGGCACGATGCCGAGAATGGATGAGCATTGGACGATGCGTCCGTGCCCCTGCGCCCGCATGGTCGGGATGACGCGTCGTGTCAGGTCGTGCCAGCCGATGACATTGGTTTCCAGCTGTATGCGCAGAGCATCCGTCGGCAGATCCTCGACGGCGCCCGCCTGGCCATAGGCGCCGTTGTTGAACAGTGCATCGAGCCGGCCGCCGGTGCGTGCAAAGACCTGGTCGATCAGATCCGCTATGCTGTCCGGATTGGTATAATCCATGATAAAGGCTTCGATGCCGTCCGCTTCGAGCGCCTGCAGGTCCTCGGTGCGACGTACGGTCGCAAAGACCCGCCAACCGTCGGATTTCAGTGCGCGGGCGCAGTAGGCGCCGATGCCGGAGGAGCAGCCGGTGACAATTATGCTGGGTTTTTCGTTCATTCGGCATGCTCCCGTGGACATTTCCGCCCGGTTTCCCATATTCGGGAACGGGTTACACTTGAATAGCGCAAGAGACAATTGGAGACAGGATGCCGGCCTTCATTCGTATCGCCTGGAAGGTCATCTTCGACGCGCTGTGGCACTTCAGCGAGGATGATGGATGGGCAATGGCGAGCCATGTGGCTCTGTCGACGCTGCTGGCGATCTTTCCGTTCCTGATTTTCGGGACGGCACTCGGCAGCTTCCTCGGTGCCGACCAGTTTGCGGTTACCGCCGTGCATTTCATCTTCGATACCTGGCCGGAATCGATTGCCAAGCCGATTTCCGACGAGGTCGTGCGTGTTCTCACCAATCCGCGCGGTGGTCTGTTGACGATCTCGGTTCTGGCCGCCGCCTATTTCGCCTCCAATGGCGTCGAGGCCCTGCGTGTTTCGCTCAATCGCGCTTACCGCGTTTCAGAGAGCCGGGCCTGGTACAAGACCCGGCTGGCAAGCCTCGGCTTCGTTCTTGCCGGCACGCTCATTCTCGCGATCGTCAGCATCCTGCTTGTCGCGGTACCGCTCGCTCTGCGCTATGCCGGCACGTATTTCCCGCTGTTCAATAATCTTCTCAGCCTGCTCAACAGCTGGAGCCTTGCCGGTGTTTTCGCCATGCTGACGGCAGGGCTGATCGTCAGCCACCTCTGGCTCCCGGACGGGCGGCGCAAGATCATGGACGTGCTGCCCGGTATCATACTCACGCTCTCGGCCTGGTCGGTAGGGGCCTATCTGTTTGCCTCCTATCTCGCCTCCTTTGCCAATTACGTCTCGACCTATGCGGGGCTCGCCTCGATCATGGTCGCGCTGGTGTTTCTCTATATCGTCGGCGCGATCTTCATTATCGGTGCCGAGATCAATGCGGCGATCATGAAGTACAAGGTCAAGCGCATGGTGATCCAGAGCTTTCGCGGCGCAAGAGAGCCGCATGAGCCGAAGGCTGAAACCGCGCAGCCCGACCGTCCGGCCGAAACAGTCTCATAGGACAAGGTCGCGGATATCCTGCGGCGTTTTGCCCGCCGCGCGCAGGGTGGATATGCCCGTATCGCCGATTGCTCTTCGAGAGCTTGCGGCCGTCCTGTCCGAGGATCAGCCGGTGGTGATGGTAGATCGGTTCCGGCAGGCCGAGCAGTTTCTGCAGCAGCCGGTGCACGGACGTTGCGTGGAACAGATCCTGGCCGCGCACGACATGCGTCACCCCCTGCAGCGCATCGTCGATCGTGACCGACAGATGATAGCTTGAGGGTGCATCGGCGCGCGACAGGATGACATCGCCCCAGACCGACGGGTCGGCGGAAATCGTGCCTGCTTCGCCCTTCGGCCCGCTTCCGGTTTCCTGCCAAGACAGAGGCTCGCCGACCGCAGCCATCGCCTTTTGCATGTTGAGCCGCCAGGCATGCTGCTTGCCCGATACCAGCAGGCGCTGCTGCTGGACGGCCGAAAGCCGGCTCTCCTCCGGCGGATAGAGCGGTGCACCGTCCGGATCGCGCGGCCATGGCTTGCCGCGCTGTTCGAATGTCTCGACGGTCGTCTTGATGGCGCCGCGGGTGAGGAAGGCCGGATAGGCGAGATCCAGGGCGATCAATTTTCCCAGCGCTTCGCGGTAGACGTCGAAATGATCCGACTGCCGGCGCACCGGTTCCTCCCATTCAAGACCAAGCCAGGCAAGATCCTCCAGCGCTGCCGCCTCGAATTCCGGCGTACAGCGCGCCGTGTCGATATCCTCCAGGCGCAGCAGGAGCCGGCCGCCGGCCTGACGCGCCATGTCGGCGTTGAGGATGGCGGAGAGGGCGTGTCCAAGATGCAGCAGGCCATTGGGGCTGGGGGCAAAGCGAAACACGGGTGGTTTTGACAAAGTCTTGTTCATGGTTTCTTTTTGGCACGGAAGCGGACAGCGGGCCACGTGTTTCGACATCGTGCCGAACAGCCCGTCTTCCATGGAGGTTTCCCGATGCGGATCATCCGCACGCACGACGATGTTGCAGCCGGTCTCGAAGGCCTGGTCATGCTGGATGCCCGTCTCGAGGCTGTGATTGCCAAAGCCGGCCCGGTGCCGCTCAGGCGCACGGATCCCGGCTATCGCGGCATCGCCAATATCATCGTCTCGCAAATGGTTTCGAAAGCCAGTGCTGACGCCATCTGGCAACGGCTTGAGGCGATGCTGGGGGAGATCACGGCACCGGCGGTGACTTGCCATGACCGACGAGCAGTGCCGTCTTGCCGGCCTGTCGCGCGCCAAGGCCGAGGCGCTGCACCGCGTGGCACAGGCGGTGGTATCAGGCGCGCTCGATCTCGATGCGGTCTGCTCTCTGGAGGCGGCTTTGGCAATCCGCGAGCTGACGGCGATCAAGGGCGTCGGCCGCTGGACGGCGGAAGTCTATCTGCTGTTTTGCGCCGGCCACCCGGATGTCTTCCCGGTCGGCGATGTGGCGCTGCAGAATGCCGTCGGCCACGCACTGGCGCTGGAGGTAAAGCCCACGGCCCGTGAACTGGATGGCGTTGACGCAGGTCTGGGCGCCGTGGCGCAGTGTCGCAGCCAGGCTTTTCTGGGCCTATTATGCCCGCGAAATGCGCCGGAACGGGCTGCCGGTGACGGCTTGAAAGAAAAAGCGAATCTTTTGTTTCCTTTTTCCTTTTGGCTTCACAATCCTGACGTAACGCGCCTAATATAGAAGGTACAGATGCCGAATCGAGCAGGAGTTTACTGGCTTGACGATTGCAGTCTCACCGCAGGCCCTTCCAGCGCTCGTGTTGAACGCTGACTATAGGCCACTGAGTTATTACCCTTTGTCGCTCTGGTCCTGGCAGGACGCGATCAAGGCCGTTTTCCTTGACCGCGTGCATATTCTCGCCGAATACGACCATCAGGTTTCCTCGCCAAGCTTTTCCATGCGCCTGCCAAGTGTCGTGTGCCTGAAGAGCTACGTGCAGCCGTCGCGCCATCCGGCATTTACCCGGTTCAACGTATTTCTGCGTGACCAGTTCGAGTGCCAGTATTGCGGCTCGCCCGATGACCTGACCTTCGACCATGTCATTCCGCGCTGCTGCGGCGGCCAGACGACCTGGGAAAATGTCGTTGCCGCCTGCTCGCCCTGCAATCTGCGCAAGGGCGGCAAGCTGCCGCGTCTGGCCGGCATGTTCCCGCATCAGAAGCCGTATCACCCGACGGTGCAGGACCTGCACAACAACGGCCGGCTGTTCCCGCCGAACTATCTGCATGAAAGCTGGATGGACTATCTCTACTGGGATGTCGAATTGCAGCCGTGAAAAACAAAGGCGCCCCTGTGGCGCCTTTTCTTTGTGCGGATGGTTTGTGCCGGCTAGCGGCGGATCTTACAGCGCCTCGCAACGCGATTGCCGCCAAAATCAGGCTGGCGATGACGTTCCAGCCGGCAAAGGACAAGCCCGAGCACGCGCAGCGCCGCATCCGTGCAGGACGGCGCCATGTTTGCTGTCGAGATCGCCCAGGAGATCGCCGACATTGGAGGAGACGCCCTGGGCCGTGGTGGCGCAGGTCGCCGGGCCTTCCCAGAAATGCCATTCGACGCCGGCGTGATAGACGCCGATGCCGGCGCCGATCAGCATGGCGATCCCGATCAGCAAAAGCAGCACGCGCGTCGTCCAGACCGGCAGCTTCAACAGGATGCTGAGGATGGCGAGCAATGCCGAGCGGGATGCTGTAATAATAGGGGTCGCGCTGCATCAGGCAGAGCGCGCAGGGGATGTAACCACCGATATGCTCGAAGGCGAGCGCCCCGCCGACCGTGCCGGCCATGCCGAACGTGGTGGCAAGCGCCGGAAAAAGTCCTGTCGATGGCTGGGTACTGGTATGGTTCACGACAAACTCCGGACGATTGGCTTACATGAACAGGCGATAGGCGATGAACAGCACGATCAGCACGCCGCAGCCGATGGCGGCGAGCATGCCGAGACGCTTCTCGATGAAATCGCGGATTTCCTCGCCATAGCGGCGCAAGAGCCAGGCGAGAAAGAAGAAACGCGCGCCGCGGGCAATGATTGCCGTGATGATGAAGAGGCCGAGATTGATGTTGATCGCGCCGGCAAGGATGGTCACCACCTTGATCGGCGGCAGGTGCGAAAGCCCTGACGTGATCAGCAGCAGGACGAGCATCTCGTAGCCGATGGTCGCCTTCATCGTCTCGAAGGTTTCGAGCTTGCCGTAGAATTCGAGCACCGGCTTGGCAATGGCTTCATAGGCGTAATGGCCGAGATACCAGCCAGCAATGCCGCCAAGCACGGAAGCGACTGTAGCGATCAGCGCATAGCGCCAGGCCCGTTCGGGCCGTGCGAGCGCCATCGGCAGGAACAACACGTCGGCCGGAACGAGAAAGACCGAGCTTTCGATGAAAGCGATGACGGCGAGCCAGGTTTCCGCGGATTTGCGGGCAGCGAGCGACATGGTCCAGTCATAAAGTCGTCGAAGCATGCGCAGGCCCCTGTTGAAGTCCAAAGCCTTTTAGGCAGGAATGACCGGGCTGTAAATGTCCTGCTGCAGTGCGAAGGGCACGCTTTCGTGATTCCGTTTCGCTTCTCTGCAAAATCCCGGTTGACCCGCCCGAAAGCCTTCGTGTAAACGCATTTTGCTACCGTAACGATCCCCGTGCCCCATTGGCGGAACTGGTAGACGCGCTCGACTCAAAATCGAGTTCCGAAAGGAGTGCTGGTTCGATTCCGGCATGGGGCACCATTTTATCTCTTGGTTTCGGTTTCGGCTTCTTTGCATCCTGAATTTCTTAGCCGTTGCGCTGTTGCCTGCGGTTCATTTCTCCCCAGCTCTGCGCAGAAGCAACAAAACATTCCAAAAATAAACACCAGTAATACCATAGCTTTAGATGGATTTGAGGGAGAGGCGGGAACCTCGCGGTGGAGGGGACGTTTTCTGTTGCCGGTCTTGCCGGCCAAAGCGCGGAAACTGAACCGGATGGTGGAGGATTTTAGATGCCGCATTTGCCACAGCTTCATGAGGGGCATGCCCCGATCACCCTGCACGAACTGTTTCGGGATGCCGTTGACCGTTTCGACGACTGGGATGACGGCTCTGACGAACCCGTCGTGATGTTCCAGGGCGATGCCGTGCCTATCAGCGCCGTATTTGCTCACATGCGGGATTGCACCGACATCCTGCCGAACAATCTTCTCGGTGCGATCAAGGAACGACTGACGCGGCCCTGGACCGGGACCACGCCGCTTGATGAAATGTCCGTATCGACGGCGGCACGGATCATGTTCGTCCTGTCCCGCAAACGCCAACTCCGCCATGGAAGCGGCGATCTGGCCGCGTTTTTGCGGAGGATGGATCGAAAACGCAGCCCCGTTTCCACGGCGCAAGGCGACGAAAGCGGCGGTGCAAAAACCGCTTGAACCTGGCCTGGTTTTGAGCCTTAATGCTACAAAATTTATAGAGTATACCGCGTATTCGTGAACTGCCCGCCTTTTTTGGAAGGCGGGTGCCATTGTTCAACCATCCCGTCGAAGCCGGCGGAGAGGAGATGATATGACGGTTCACAGTCCTTCGACGCCAACTTCAGAGCAAAAGGATAGGCTGCAGATCGTCGTCATCGGACGTGGTTTCTCGGGCATGATGATGGCCATCGCCCTTCTGAAAACCGTTACGCGGCCGTTCCAGCTTCGACTGTTCGATCCTCATCCGACCGTCAGCGGCGGTCAGGCCCTGGCCTCTGCGCAATCCACTGAGATCCTCAACAGCCGCGTTCGCGATCTTTCCGTTTCCGGCGAAACGGAGGATTTTACCGACTGGCTCATGGACAATCCGGAGTTTCGCGAGGCCGTGCCGGCTGCCATACCCGGGTTCGGACAGATTTTCGTGCAGAAGGCGATCTTCAGCGACTACGTCAATCAGCGTTTTTCCGAGGCGCTGGCAGAACGACGCGACGTCACAGTCCAGATGCTCAACGACATCGCCACCGGTATTCGGCGAACCGCAGATGACGGATTTCTCGTGGACGTCGAAGAGGGTGGTGCGTTGCGCTGCGATGTGGTTTGCCTTGCCACCGGCTATGGTGCGAGGGGCCCTGTATCTGACGTCCGGCCGGACTTTCGCCGCGATTTCACCGGTCGTCGGTTGAACGACGCTCGCCATATTGTGGTTCTCGGCAACGGTCTGCGTGCCGTGGACCGGGTTTTGCAATTGCGGGATGCCGGTTTCAAAGGTGAAATCACCATCCTGTCGCGCCGTGGTTTCCTGCCGCAGTCGCATACGCGTCTCTCCGCCGATCCGGTGTTTCCGGCGCAGGCCATGCCAAAAAAACTTCCGGCGATCCTGCGGTACGTCCGGCAGGTCTGCGCGCAGGCGGAAGCAGACGGCAGAGGCTGGCAGGCGGCAATGAACGGCCTGCGCAAGCGGGCAAGATCGCTCTGGTCAGCCCTTCCGCAAAACGAGAAACGCCAGTTCAACCGTCACCTGCGCGCCATCTACGACAGTCACCGCAACCGGCTTCCGCCTGATATGCACGGACGACTGGAGCGCGAACTGGCCGGTGGGATGACGAGGATGAAGCGCGGCCGCGCCTTGAGACGAACCCCGGATGGGTTGGTCGTCCGATGGCGTGGATCCGAACGGGAAGATCTGCTCCTTGCAGATGAGGTTATAGATTGCCGGTGCCTGTCGCCGGATCTCACGGATCCGTTGATCGCCGGGCTGTTGCGGACCGGTCTTGCCGTCAAGGACGAGCTTGAACTCGGACTTGCGGTCAGGGGGACGGGGGAGGTGGTGACGCCGAGGGGAGCAGGAGACGGGCGGTTGTTTGCCATCGGGCCACTTGGTCTCGGCTCGCTGCCGGATATCGATCTTGTGCCTGAAATCGTGACGCAGGCCTATACGGCAGCCGCCCTGGTGGCAACCGTGGCGCCGCTTGCCGGGCTGTCCGGCACGCGGCCCGTAAGATTGCCTGCCTCTTCGCCGGAGATCCTGGTCTAGCGGTCGAAGGGGTCAGAACGATCCCGGGCAACCCCGGGATCCAGTCCTATAGCAAAGTCGTGGTCAGACCGCGACGCGGCGCGCTTCCTTGTCGGCAGACTTGCGATCTGCACCATGCTTTTCAAGGATGGTCTTGGCGTCTTCGACGGAGATCCTGTGCTTCTTGGCAAAGGGGATCGGCTGATAGGGCTGGTCGACGGACGCGGCATTCTGTTTCGTGGCGGACATTTTATTCTCCGGATAGCAACGATCGGGACGACTTCGTCCGGTTCGGTTCGGTTGAGGGAGTTGAGCGCGAAGCAACAAGAGTGGCCGCACTGTCTTCAGGCAGCAATCGCTTCGTCTTTAACCTTAATTGGGGGCAGTGTTCGCCGCTTTCAAGAGAACAGGCGAGGGGCAATGGGAGCTTCCTACCCTGTTCAGGGCTGGATGTCGAGTTGGAGTTTCAGGCCCCCAGGAAGCGCTGCCTTTCTGAAATGTGCCGTTCTGCCGCTGCGTCACCGCGCCCGAATCTATTCTGCCAATTTGCTGTGGAAGTATGTTAGACTGCGCACACTGAAGATTGTCCTGGCCGAACAGGGCCTCTTTTCTACGCCCTTGCGCAGGTCGCAAGATTTTTTTCTCAAGATCTCCGGCCGCTTGCAGCGGCCTTTTCCATTTCAGATCGATAGCCTATCCAAGGACACAATATGATTAAGCTTGAACTCACGCCGGTCCAGATCAGAGGACTGAAGCTTGCCAAGGAAGGCAATCTTTTCCCACAGCCGGCGAAGAAGTGGACTCATCAGGACGCGAAGGTCACCTATGCGAAGACAGATCGCTTTCAGGAGCGCCCGCAGAAAATCAAGTTCCTGACGACCACCACCGTGAACGAGTTGGAAGAATTCGGCTTTCTGGAGCGCAGCCATCTCGAAGACGATGTAGCGAACGACCCGCGCGGCATTACCATGGCCGGCAAGATGTGGCTGATGGCCAACAAGTAAATTCCGATCGGCCCTTTCGGGTGATCAGAATAGGAGGGCGGCCTGCGGTCGCCCTTCCACCCGGCATCGATGGTCGGAACTCCTATGGGGTCCGTCATCCATCCCTGGAATTGCGTAGCGCTCTAGCGCCTCGGCTCGCCGGATGGCGCATAGGCTGTCTGCTGTTCGAATTTGAATTTGTGGCCGCACCGGCAGCGTATGATGTGCTTGCGCGGATTGTTTGCAGCGAATTCGGTCTCGAAGCCTTTCGGCAGGGAATCGATCTGGAAACCGCGTGTCTTGCGATTGGCGTCGTCGTCTTCGGAGACGTCGGCAAATCCCGTATGCCCGCATTGGGCACATTCCAGCTTTCTCGAATATCGATCCCGCGCAGCCATCTTCTCTCCTTCGAAAGAAGCGGTCATACCAAAATGTCCGCGTGATGGAAGAGCGCTTCGGGCGCTATTTCACCCGAAGCTCCATGAATGCGTGTCCTGTTACTTGAACAGCGCCGGCAGCCAGAGCGAGAGGCCGGGGATATAGGTGACGAGCAACAGCACGCCGACGCTGGCGCCAAAGAACGGCCAGATCGTCCGCATCGCCTCGCGGATCGAGATACCGCCCACCGCACAACCGACGAACAGCACCGTGCCAACAGGCGGCGTGTTGAGGCCGATGCCGGCATTGAGGATCATCACGACACCGAAATGCACCGGGTCGATGCCGAAAGCCTTGACCACCGGCAGCAGCACAGGGGTCGAGATGATGACCAGCGGTGCCATGTCCATGAAGGTGCCGAGCAGAAGCAGCGCGATGTTGATCATCAAAAGCACGATGATCGGATTGTCGGAGATCGCGCTGATCAGCGCGACCATCGACTGCTGCACCTGCAGGAAGGACATCAGCCAGCCGAAGGACGCAGCCGTGCCGATGACGAGCAGGACCATGGCCGTGGTGCGCACAGCCTGAAGCACCGCTTCGACGAAGCCATGCCAGTCGAGTTCGCGGTAGACAAGCAGCGCGACGATCAGCGCGTAGAAGACGGCGATGCAGGAGCTTTCCGTCGCGGTGAAGACGCCGGAGCGCACGCCGCCGAAGATGATGGCGATCAGCAGCAGGCCGGGAACGGAAGCGAGGAAGAAATATCCGAGCCGCCGCAGGCCCGGGAAGGGTTCGGCAGGATAGCCACGCCGGCGGGCAACGATATAGGCCGTCACCATCAGGGCTGCGGCAAGCAGAATGCCAGGAACGATACCGGCGGTAAACAGGTCGGCCACCGACACCGTGCCGCCGGCCGCGATCGAATAGAGAATCATGTTGTGCGATGGCGGGATCAACAGGGCGATGATGGCGGCATTGACGGTGATGTTGACCGCGTAGCTGCGGTCGTAGCCGCGCGCTGCCATTTGCGGGATCATCAGGCCGCCGACCGCCGAAGCATCGGCCACGGCCGAGCCGGATATGCCGCCGAACAGGGTGGAGGCGACAACATTCACCTGGCCGAGACCGCCGCGCATATGGCCGACGAGGCCAGCGGCAAAGCGGATCAGCCGGGCGGCGATGCCGCCGCGCACCATCAGGTCGCCGGCGAAGATGAAGAACGGGATCGCCATCATGGCAAAGACGTTCATGCCGGAATTCATCTGCTGGAAGACGACGATCGGCGGCAGGCCCATGTAGAGCACGGTGGCGACCGAAGCGATGCCGAGGCAGAACGCGATCGGCATGCCGATCATCATGAGCAGGGCAAAGGTACCGAAGAGAATGGTATAGGCCATCAGGCGGCTTCCTGTACGAGAATGTCGGCTGCGACGGCTTCGCCGAGCAGGACATCGAGAAAACGTTCGGCGGCAAAGATGGCGAACAGCACGCCGCCGCCGATCATGGGAAAGAAGTCGACGCCGCCGGGCCAGCCGAGCACGGGAATGGTTGCTGTCCAGGTGCCGATGGCCAAAAGCGTCGCGTAGAAGCTCATGGCCAGCCCGAAAAGAAAGATCAGCCCGAGGCTCAGGAGGTCCATCGCGCGCTGAACGGGCGCCGGCGAATAGTGCCTGACATAATCGAGACCCAGATGCACGCTTTCGCGCACGCCGACGGCAGCACCCAGAAGGATGAACCAGGACATGAGCTGGAGGGACAGGGGCTCTGCCCAGCTCGGCGTATCGTTGAGCACGTAGCGGGCAAAGACCTGCCAGCCGACAATCACCGTCATCGCGACGATGCCTGCGCCGGAAACATAAAGCGCTATCCGGCTAAGCCAGGTCAGCGCAGGCCGGATGGCCAGCAAAAATTGCCGCATTGTTGAAACTCCTCCCCGTGACCCGCCCGCCGTGAGGCAGGCGGAATAAAAGGCCGGCCCGTCGACCGACGGGCCGGCCTTGCCCCAATTTACTGAACGGCCTGGACCTGTTCGAGCAGGGCCTTCATCTTCGGGTCGGTGACGAAGCGATCATAAACCGGCTTCATCGCAGCGGAGAATGCCGTCTTGTCGACCTTGATGATGGTGTTGCCGGCGGCGCGCACCTTTTCCTCGGAGACCTTTTCGCGGGCCGCCCACAATTCGCGCATCTTGCCGACCGAATCCTTGGCTGCCTGACGCAGGACCGTCTGATCCTCAGGCGTCAGCTTGTCCCAGGCGATCTTGGAAATGACCAGGATTTCCGGGTTCAGCGAGTGTTCGGTCAGCGTGTAGTTCTTGGCGACTTCGAAGTGGCGGGCAGATTCGTAGGACGGCCAGTTGTTTTCCGCGCCGTCAACCACGCCGGTTTCGAGCGAGGAGTAGACTTCGCCCATCGGCATCGGTGTCGGATTGGCGCCGAAGGCTTCCATCATGGCGATCCAGAGATCCGACTGCTGGACGCGGATCTTCATGCCCTTGAGGTCTTCCAGCTTCTCGATCGGCTTCTTGGTCGTGTAAAAGGAGCGTGCGCCGGAATCGTAGAAGGCAAGGCCGATCAGGCCGTGCGGTTCGAAGGCGGCGAGCACCTGATCACCGATCGGGCCATCCACGGTCTTGTGCATGTGCTCCGTCGAGCGGAACAGGAAGGGCAGGCCGAGCACGGTCGTTTCGGCAACCAGATTGTTGAAGGGCGCTGCATTGACGCGGTTCATGTCGATGACGCCGAAGCGGGTCTGCTCGATCGTGTCCTTCTCATTGCCGAGCGTGGCGTTGTTCATCACCTCGATCTTGATGCGGCCCTTGGTCCGCTCGGAAACGAGCTCGCCCATGTATTTCACCGCCTCGACGGTCGGATAACCGTCGGGATGGATGTCGGCCGAACGAAGGGTGATTTCCTGCGCGTGCAGGGTGCCGGCGGCCAGGGCAAAGCCCAGGGCAGCGCAAAGTGTTTTTGCAAGTTTCATTGTTTCTCTCCTCCTTGAAAACAGGACCGGAGCCTCCTCGCTCCGTATCCGGCAGTTTCAGTCTCCCTGGCCCTGGAACGGAGCAAGGCCGTAAAGCTGTTCGGGATTGTCAACCAGCGCCAGGCGACGGGCGTCGTCGCCGGGCAGCCAGCCGAGAACGGTATCGGCAAGGGCCGCGTCGTCGGGATAATCTTCCGTCGTCTTTGCAAGGTTGTGCGGCCAGTTCGAGCCCCAGACGATGCGTTCCGGCGCATGGGCGGCAAGGCCGCAAGCGACCGCTGCGACATCGGCATAATCGGGCGCGCCTGACTTCGACGATTCATAGACCCCGGCGAACTTGAACCAGCAGTTGCCGCCATCGATCAGCCGTTTGACGGCGGCGATCTGCGGACTGTCAGGCGTGACGCCGGCGAAGAACTTGCCGTGATGGTCGAGCACCCAGCGGGATTTGAGCGCCGCGAGCCGTGTTTCGTGTTCGAGAATATTGCTGCCATCGAACTGGACGGCGAGCATCCAGCCGCGAAGGCTGGCGCGGGCGTCGATCGCCTCCAGCGCATCGAGCCCGACCGCGCCTCCCGGAAGGTCCATGATGCGCGCGCCGATCACGCCTGATGCCGACAAGGCATCCAGTTCCCCGTCCGGTGTGTCGCCGTCGATGACGGCAACGCCACGGGCGGCGTCACCCATTTCGGCAAGGCAGGCGACAAGATTGGCATTGTCGCGCTGATGGGCATTGCCCTGGGTGATAATGACCCTGTCGATGCCGAGCCAGGACATGAACCGGCGATACTGGTCGGCATCCGGAAGCGCGCCGCCGGGCAGCGGTGGCCCGCCGGGCAGTGGCGGGATATCCGGGCAGATACATGTGCATCTGCGTATCGACCGCGCCGCGTGGCAGCGGAAATTTCAGGGCACGCCCCGTCAGTGGCCGGACGATCATCAAACGTCTCCCATGCGGAATTGCGCCAGCGCATCGCGGTTGATCTCGATGCCGAGGCCGGGGCCATCCGGGATGTTCACGACCCCGTTCACATGCTCGATCGGTGTGCGGATGACCGCCTGGCGGAAAGGATTGTCGGTGCGGTCGAATTCGAGGATCGGTTCGATCGGGTTGACGCGGACCGGGCTGGGGATCATCGCCGCCATGAACTGGAGTGCCGCGGCGATATGCACGGCGGTGCCCCAGACATGCGGCACGACGCGGATGCCGTGCAGCGCGGCCATGTCGGCAACGCGCTTGGCCTCGGTGAAACCGCCGACGCCGGCAAGGTCCGGCTGGAGAATATCGACCGCGCGGGTCTCGACCGGTTCGCGCATGCCCCAGCGACTGTGCCAGGTTTCACCGCCCGCAACCGGGATTGGCTGGGCGGCGCGGACCTCGCGATAGGCGCCGAGCTGTTCGGGAACGACCGGTTCCTCGAACCAGTCGATATCGTATTGCGCGGCTGCGCGCCCGAGACGCACGGCCTCGATCACGTCATAGCCGTGATTGGCGTCGATCATCAGCCGCATGTCAGGCCCCGCCGCATCCCGCACCGCCCGAATGACGGCAAGGTCTTCCGCAACGCCGAAACCGATCTTGATCTTGGCGGCATGAAAGCCGTCGGCGCGGTGGCGCGCGACTTCGCTTGCATTGTCCTCGATCCGGTCGACGCCGTCGCGCTTGAAGCTGCCGGTGGCATAGGCGCGCACGCTCTCGCGGAAGCGGCCACCCAGGAGGGTCGAGACCGGCACGCCGAAATGCTTGCCCTTGATATCCCAGAGCGCGATGTCGATGCCGGACAGGGCCGTCACGGCGAGGCCACGCTGGCCCTGATCACGCAGGGCATTGTAGAGACGTGCCCAGAGTTTTTCGTTTTCCAGCGGATTTTCGCCGATCAGCCAGGGCGTATAGGCCGCAACCACCGCCGCATTCGGCCGGGCCGGGCCAAGGCATTCGCCCCAGCCGATGGTGCCGTCCTCGCAGATCACTTCCACCAGAACATGCGCCCGCCGGTCGAAGCGCATCGAGGCGCTTTCGAACGGGACCGACAGGCGGTGCTCCAGGAGATGGGTGCGGACGGCGGCGATTTTCATCCTGGTTTTTCCCTCAACGCTTCCAGGGGCCGATGAGCTTGTCGAGCATCTCTTCCTCGTCCCGCGTCAGATCATCGAGTGGCGCGCGAACCTTGCCGGCATCGAAGCCCTGCAGGCGAACGCCAGCCTTGACGGCGGCGACCGCATAACCCTTGCGGCGGGCGCGGATCGCCATGAACGGATAGAAGAAGTCCTTGAGAATGGTCTCGCAACGCGTGCGGTCACCGCTGCGCAATGCCTTGTAGAACTCGACGGCAAGGCCGGGCACGAAGTTGAAGACTGCGGAGGAATAGGTGGTGAAGCCGGCGCCGAGATAGGCTTCGGCGAACAGTTCCGCCGTCGGCATGCCGCCGAGATAGGTCAGCCGGTCGCCCATGGTTGCGGTGATCTGGCGGATCAGGCCGATATCGCCTGTGCCGTCCTTGAAGCCGACCAGATTGGGGCACTCGTCGCAGAGGCGCTGAAGCGTCTCGCAGGACAGGATGGAATTGTCCCTGTTATAGACCATCACGCCGATGCCGACCGACTGGCAGACGCGCTTCACATGCATGTACAGCCCTTCCTGCGGGCGCATCGATCAGGTAGTGCGGCAAAAGCAGGATGCCATCGGCGCCGGCCTTTTCGATGGAGCGGGCGAGGTCTACGGCCATGTCGGTGCCGTAGCCGCAGCCGGAGACGATCGCGGTCTTGCCGGATGCTTCCTTGGCGGCGCGGACGATGTCGGGCACTTCATTGGGCGAAAGCGAAAAGAACTCGCCGGTACCGCCGGCGGCAAACAGGACCGGGGCATCGAAGCCCGACAGCCATTCGACATGGCGACGGTAGCTCTCCGGCTGGAATTTTCCCTCCGCATCGAAATGCGTGACAGGAAAGGACAACAGGCCCGCGCCCAGCGCGGCCTTGATCTCTTGCGGCGTCATACTTGAATTCCTCTTGATGCCTCCTCCGGCATGCTTGTCCTACATGGTCAGCAGACAGGTGTCAAGAAGTCATCATACAGGTTGGCGCTGTTCGCGCAAAAGCGCGCGGTAGCGGGCCTGGCTGCCGCGCAGGTGGCGGCGCATGGCCTCGCGTGCGGCCTCTTCATCGCCGTTCGATATGGCGACGACAATGGCGTTATGCTCGTTGTCGATGAGGCGGATATAGGCGGTCTGGTCATGCTCCGAATCATCATTGCGCAGGGCAGCGCGCGGAATGACGCCCTTGCCGATCATGGCAAGAAATTCACGGAATCGCGGATTGTTGGTGGCTTCGGCAATGGCGAGGTGCAAGGCAAAGTCCGCCTCGCTGGTCGAGGCGCCAGCCTCAAGGCAGGCGCGGACGGCATAGTGGCGATCAAGAATGGCCTCTTCCTGGGCGGGCGAACGGCGAAGGGCGGCAAGGCCTGCGGCCTCCACCTCAACCGCCGTGCGCAGTTCCAGAAGCTCGATCATCGAGGAAACACGAGCAGGATCAAGGTTTTGGACGGACAGTAGGGGAAGAGAGGCGGTGGCTGTCGCCTCCAGCACGAAGACGCCGGCCCCTTGCCGGGTTTCGACCAGCCGGTCAGAGCGCAGTGTTGCGATGGCTTCGCGCACGACGGTGCGGCTGACGCCATGGGCTTCGCTCAATTGCGATTCGCTCGGCAATTTGCTGCCCGGCGGAAACTGGCCGGATGTGATTGCCCGGCGCAGGTTTTCGCCCAGTCGCGCCGTCAGCGTGCCTGTTTCGCTCTTCGGCTTCTCGGTCTTGGCCTGAAGTCCCATGCGCGCATTTCCTCCCGCCGATGCCTTTGAGCCCAAGTGAGGCTGCCCGTGGTCGTCTGTCAAGTTTTCCACCTGTCTGGATCTGTATATCCGACTTGTTGACGCAAATCCAGCAACCTGTATGATGGCTTTCATATCTACGCCGCACGGGCGCGTTTATGCTTTGGGAGGAATTGCGTGAAAAGGCTTCTGGTAACCGGCGCCGCCGGCGGGTTGGGGCGGGCCATGCGGGCGCGCATGGGCAGGTTTGCCGAGACGGTGCGCTTGTCCGACATCGTCGATCTCGGCGAGGCTGCCGCCCATGAGGAGCTTGTCACCTGCGATCTCGGCGATGCCGATGCGGTGATGAAGCTCGTCGAAGGCTGCGACGGCATCGTTCATCTCGGCGGTATCTCGGTCGAGGACAAGTTTTCCAAGATCCTCAATGCCAATCTGCTCGGGCTCTACAATCTCTACGAGGCAGCCCGTGCCCATGGCATGCCGCGCATTCTGTTTGCCAGCTCCAATCATACGGTCGGCTTCTACCGGCAGGACGAGCATATCGACGTCAAGGCCCCGATGCGGCCGGACGGTCTGTATGGTGTCTCCAAATGTTTCGGCGAGGCTTTGGCGCGCATGTATTTCGAGAAATTCGGGCAGGAGACGGCGCTGGTGCGCATCGGCAGCTGCATGGAGCGGCCGAGCAACCACCGCATGCTCTCGACCTGGATGTCCTATGGCGATTTCGAGGAAATGATCGCCTGCATCTTCCGTGCGCCGATGCTCGGCTGCCCGATCATCTGGGGCATCTCCAACAATGACAGCCGCTGGTGGGACAATTCGCACGCCGCCTATCTCGGCTGGAAGCCCCGCGACAATGCCGAGACGTTCCGGGCTGAACTCGAAGCCACGGTCGGTCGCCCGCCGGCATCCTCGCCGCTCTCGCTCTATCAGGGCGGCATGTTCACGAAGGACCCGATCTTTTCCGAGAAAGCGTGAGGCTGCCCGATCAGGCCGGAATTTCGACGGTGAACGAGAACCGGGCCATGGCTCCCGGTTTGAGCATCTGGCTGTAGGGACGCTCCATGATGTCGTTGGAGCGACCGGTTTCAGCGGCCGTGCCGTGCCAGGGTTCGACGCAGAGGAACGGTGCGCCGGGTTTTGTCCAGAGCGCCAGATTGGGCAGATTTTCGAAGGTGAAGTGCAGCGCCGGTCCGCTCTCCACCCCATAATGGAGCCCGGTTCCAGCACCTTCGGCAAAGATCAGGGCGTCATTGTCGAACATGTCCGGCTGCAGGACCAACCGTCCGGCGCTGAATGGCGAGGGCAGGTGGCCCGGTCTTGATCAATCCGCCGTCCAACTGCGCCAGCGGCGGCTCGCCGCCATTGTCGAGCGTCACCATGTGCGCTTTGCCTTCGTGCGCCCGGAAGCGGCCAGACGAAGGCCGGGTGAAAGCCGATGCCGAAGGGCAGGCCGCGGTTGTCCTTGTTGGTTACCTCGGCTGCAACCGTCAACCGGTTGCCGTCAAGCGAATGCTCCAGGACGAGGCGGAAGTCGAAAGGGTAGATCGCCCGGGTCGCTTCCGAAGCGACGAGTTCGTGACGGCAGGCGGTTGCGGTGGAGGATTCCAGGGCAAATTCGTTGCGCCGGGCAAAACCGTGCTGACCCATGGGATAGTCCTGTCCGTCAATGCCGAGTTTGTCGCCGGGGGCCTTGCCGACGATCGGAAACAGCACGGGCGAACGTCCGCCCCAGAACGTCGCATCACCGTTCCACAGCCAGGAGCGGCCGTCCTTGCTGGTCAGCGCCTGCATTTCCGCGCCAAGCGAGGAGACATCGACGGCAAGAGACTGGTTTTCGATCCGGACCGTTGTCGGCATGGGGTATCTCCTTCGGGGTTGAGCACTATCAAATCACACCTTCATCAGGGATGAAACAATCTGTTCGGGTGGCATATGGCGTCAGAAGGTCGGTGGCGTGCAGGCGCTGATGACCTCGCAGGGAACGGGGCCGACGCAGCGAAAGCGGTGCGGGCGGCGGCTCTCGAAATAATAGGCGTCGCCGGGGCCGAGAATGCGGCGCTCGTCATCGACAGTCACTTCCAGCCGGCCGGACAGCACCACGCCGCCTTCCTCGCCGTCGTGCACCAGCGGAACCTTGCCGGTATCGGCACCCGGCTGGTAGCATTCCTTGAGGATCTGCAGGCTGCGGCCGAAGAGATTGTCGCCGACCTGGCGATAGGAAATCGGCCCCTTGCCGATTTCGGTCAGTTCCTCCGAGGCATAGAATGCCTTGCGCGGTTTGTCGGGTTCGAAAGCGAAGAATTCCGCAAGCCCGATCGGGATGCCATCGAGGATGCGCTTCAGCGCGCCGACAGAAGGGTTGGAGGCGTTCGATTCGATCAGCGAGATCGTCGAATTGGTGACGCCGGTGCGCTTGGCCAGCTGGCGCTGCGAGAGGTTGTGCAGCATGCGCAGATGCCGAAGGCGGTTTCCGATATCGACAGACATGCCCGATCCGTTTCAGTTGTTCGAAATATCGCAAACATACACATTCAGAGGTAAGTTTTTCAATGGTTTGAATGAGCGTAGAAAAGGACTTGTTCGATCTTCGAAATCATGGCGGCTATGCGTGCATCAGAAGGAGATGCCGATGAACGCCCATTCCAAACCGAACGCCCCGAGCCTGGACAGCTACTGGATGCCGTTTACCGCCAACCGCCAGTTCAAGGCGGCGCCGCGCATGATGGCAAGCGCCGATGGCATGCACTACACCACGACCGACGGGCGCAAGGTGCTGGACGGAACCGCCGGCCTCTGGTGCGTCAATGCCGGGCATGGCCGCCGCCAGATCGCGTCTGCCGTCGAGCGTCAGCTCATGCACGCTGGACTACGCGCCATCCTTCCAGATGGGCCATCCGATCGCCTTCGATTTCGCCGAACGGCTGGCGGAGATCGCGCCGGGTGGTCCGGATGCGAAGCTCGACCGCATCTTCTTCACCGGTTCCGGTTCGGAATCGGTCGATACCGCGCTGAAGATCGCCATTGCCTATCAGCGCGCCGATCGGGCAGGGCACCCGCACCCGGCTGATCGGCCGCGAGCGTGGCTATCACGGCGTCGGCTTCGGCGGCATATCGGTTGGCGGTCTCGTCAACAACCGCCGCGTCTTCCCGCAGATGCCCGGCCGATCACCTGCGCCACACCCATGATCTTTCGCGCAATGCCTATCGTCAAAGGCCAGCCGGAGCATGGCGCCGAACTTGCCGACGATCTGGAGCGCATGGTGGCGCTGCACGGTGCCGAAACCATCGCCGCCGTGCATCGTCGAGCCGGTGGCCGGCTCGACCGGCGTGCTGGTGCCGCCGAAGGGCTATCTGGAGCGCCTGCGCGCGATCTGCACGCAAACATGGCATCCTGCTGATCTTCGACGAGGTCATCACCGGTTTCGGTCGCCTCGGCACGCCCTTTGCCACCGACTATTTCGGCGTGACCCCCGATATCATGACGACCGCCAAGGGGATGACCAACGGCGCGATCCCGATGGGCGCCGTCTTTGCCAGCCGCAAGGTTCACGACGCGCTGATGCACGGGCCGGAGGACAGATCGAACTGTTCCACGGCTACACCTATTCCGGCCATCCGGTCGCCTGCGCTGCCGGTATCGCGACGCTCGACATCTACGCGCGACGAGGGGCTGCTGACCCGCGCTGCCGACCTGGCCGGATGCTGGGCAGACGCGCATGCATTCGCTGAAGGGCCTGCCGCATGTCATCGATATCCGCACCATCGGTCTGGTCGCCGGCATCGAACTGTCGTCCCGCGACGGCGCGATCGGCGCGCGGGCCTATGACGTCTTCGTCGATTGCTTCGAAAAGGGCCTGCTGATCCGCGTCACCGGCGACATCATCGCCCTGTCGCCGCCGCTGATCGTCGAAAAGACCCAGATCGACGAGATCGTTTCGATGCTTGGCGATGCCCTGAAGCGGGCGGCGTAATCATCGCCTGAAGGATGTTTGAACGGCTGCCGCGGATTGTGGCGGCCGTTTTTCTGCTGCGACAAGTGCAGGCTGTTTTTCATCGTTTCGAAAAGTATATTTGGCCTCAAAAAAGATGTTACGGAGAGTAGCCTGCTTTAAGCAGTGCTCTATGTACTCGCTCCACGTTGTCCTTAGCCATTTTCAAAACGAGTGAAGACAGAATGCCCACGGCGACATCCCGGCCAGACGACAGTGTGCAGCATCTCCTGGAGACGATTGCCTGGGCGGATATGCCGAGCGGCGCACTGGCCACATGGCCATCGGAATTGCGCAATACGGTGGATTTGATCATCAACACCCCGGCCCAGATCGTCTTGTTCTGGGGACCGGAATACCTCGCTTTTTACAACGACACCTATGCGCCGACCATTGGCGACAAACACCCCGGCGCCTTTGGCCGCCCTGCTCGTGAAAACTGGGCGGAACTCTGGGATGATCTCAAGAGACTTCTGGATCAGGTGCGCCTGACCGGCGAGCCGATCCTCGCCAAGGATCGGCCGTTCGACATTGTGCGGCACGGTTTTCTCGAACGGGTGACGTTCGATATTTCCTATTCCGCTGTCAGGGACCAGACGGGTGCCGTGGCCGGCGTCTTTTGCCTGGTCAACGAGACGACCGAGCGAAGCCGCGCCGAGCGGGAATTGCGCGAAAGCGAAGAGCGTTTCCGCAACATGGCCGATCATTCACCCGTGATGATGTGGGTGACCAATCGCGAGGGCTTCTGTACCTACCTGAACGCCTCCTGGTATGCGTTTACAGGGCAAACGCCTGAGCAGGCGGAGGGCTTCGGCTGGCTCGACGCCACGCATCCGGATGATCGCGAGAGGGCGGAGCGCGATTTTTTTGCCGCTAATGCGCAAGGCATCGGATTCCGGACGGAGTATCGTCTGCGCCGGGCGGATGGGGTCTATCGCTGGGCCATCGATGCCGCGGAACCGCGTTTCGGTCTCGACGGCCTGTTCCTCGGCTACATCGGCTCCGTCATCGATATCGGCGATCGTCACGATGCCGAGCAGAAAGTGCGCGAAAGCGAGGAGCAGCTGAAGGCCATCACCAATTCGATCGATCAGATGATCTGGTCGACGCGCGCTGACGGCTTTTATGACTATTTCAACGAGCGCTGGTATGAATTTACAGGCCTTGCCCATGGTGCGGCCGATGGTTTCGAGTGGAAAACGGTCTGCCATCCGTCCGATCAGGCCCGTGCGTGGAGCCAGTGGCAGCAGTGCCTTGAAACCGGCGAGCCCTATCATGCGGAATATCGACTGCTCCATCGCAGCGGGGCCTATCGCTGGGTCATCGGCAGAGCCAATTGCGTTCGTGACGAGGAGAAACGGATCACGCGCTGGTATGGCACGTGGACAGATATTCACGAGATCAAGACGGCTCAATTGCAACGGTCGGCAGCGCTCGGACTGCAGGAGGAAATCCGCGAACTGACCGATCCCGCCGATATTGCCTTTGTCACGTCGCGCATGCTGGGCGAGTTCATGGATGTCAGTCGCGTCGGCTACGGTACGATCGATCCCGTTGCCGAAACGATCACGATCGACAAGGACTGGAATGGGCCCGGCATCCAGAGCCTCGCCGGCGTGCTGCATTTCCGGGACTATGGAAGCTATATCGAGGATCTGAAGCGCGGCGAGACCGTCGTGTTCGCCGATGCCGAAGTCGATCCGCGCACAGCGGCGACAGCCCAGGCCCTGAAGGACATCAGCGCCCAGTCGGTCGTCAATGTGCCGGTGACCGAGCAGGAGGGGCTTGTCGCTCTTCTCTATCTCAATCATGCGACGGCGCGCGAATGGACCGAAGACGAGTTGCGGTTCATCAGCGAGATTGCCGAGCGGACGCGTCAAGCTGTCGAGCGGCGGCGCGCAGAAAACGAGTTGCAGGCCTTGACGGTGTCGCTGGAACGCCAGGTGACCGAACGCACCTCGGCCTTGATGAAATCCGAAGAGCAGCTTCGCCAGTCGATGAAAATGGAGGCGGTCGGGCAGTTGACCGGTGGCATCGCCCACGACTTCAACAATATGCTGGCCGTCGTGATCGGCGGCCTCAATCTCCTGCAAAGACGGCTGCGGCGCGGGGAGACGGATGTCGAGCGGTTCATCGACGGCGCCATGGAAGGCGCGCAGAAAGCGGCCGCGCTGACGCAGCGGCTCCTGGCTTTTTCGCGTCAGCAGCCGCTGGCACCCGAACCGATCGACAGCAACAGGCTGGTGGCCGGGATGCACGATCTTCTGACCCGCACACTCGGCGAGCATATCCGGATCGAAACCGTTTCTGCAGCGGGGCTCTGGCGAACAAAGGCTGATCCGGCGCAACTCGAGAATGCCATCATCAATCTTGCCGTCAACGCGCGGGACGCCATGGCTGATGGCGGCAAGCTGACGATCGAGACGGCCAACGCCCATGTGGATGAGGCCTATGCGCGCGAAAATGACATCGAAACCGGACAATATGTTCTGATCGCCGTCACCGACACTGGCTCCGGCATGACGCCTGACGTCATCAAGAAGGCGTTTGATCCGTTCTTCACCACGAAGGCCGTGGGCAAGGGCACCGGTCTCGGGCTAAGCCAGGTCTTTGGTTTCGTGCGTCAGACCGGCGGTCACATCAAGATCTATTCCGAGGTCGGGCTCGGCTCGACGATCCGGATCTATCTGCCGCGCTTCTACGGCGAACTGGATGGTCCGGCAGAGGCATCGGAAAATGCGCCGACGGCGCGGTCGCATGGCGAAACCGTTCTGGTGGTGGAAGATGAAGATCGCGTGCGGCTGTTTACGGTCGAGGCGCTGCGCGAGCTTGGCTACAATGTCCTGTCGGCATCCGGCGGGCCCGAGGCGCTCGGCATTCTCAGAAGCGGCACCCATATCACGCTGTTGCTGACCGACGTCGTCATGCCGGATATGAACGGACGCCAGCTTGCGCTGGCTGCGCTGGAATTGCGGCCCGACCTGAAGGTGCTCTATGCCACGGGCTATACGCGCAATGCCATCGTGCACAACGGCATGCTCGACCACGGCACGAATTTCCTGCAGAAGCCGTTTGGCATCGATCAACTGAGCCAGAAGATAAGATCGATTCTGGACGAAGCGTGATCCGGCTCTAGTGGCTGAGACGCTCGACAGCCAGGCTCCCGGCGGTTGTCAGGACGAGCACGCTTTCGCTGCGCACACGGCCTTCATCGACGAGTTCGAGCTTTTCGAGATCCGAAACGATTTTCTGCGAAATCCGCTTGTCACCCACCAGCCAGCGGCTGCCGGTCTTTCGCTGGCGTCGAAAGAAGGCGATGGCTTTCAGGGCATCCTGCTGCGTTCGCGTGAGCGTGTTGCGCGGGTCCTGAACGATTGCATTGTCGCTGAGCGAGACCATTGTTGACCTTCCTTCCAGAAAGCAAATGCACAAACACCATGTGGGGTTCCGTGTTTTTACATTCAAGCCGGAAGGTTATCTCGCAATGCTCGCCGGTGCTCTTACCAGCGCATTCCGAAAAGTGCCCGATGCGCGAACAATCAATCGGATATCAAGCCGTCGAATACTTCCAGCATGGCTTCGCTGATCGCCTTGCCCAGCGCTGCTGCGGTCTGCGCCAGGGCATCCTCGTTCATGTCGCGCGCCGCCATGGCAAAGGCCGCACCCTCCGCGGTGACGATTTCCCGGGCGCGCTGGATCGTCCAGAGCGCGAAATCGCTACGGCTTTCGATTTCAACGGTTTCCATATGCAATGTCCCTGTCTGTTTCCGGTGCCGGCTTACACGCGTTTTTGTGGCACGGCAAACCGGGGATCATGCAGACTGCCATGCAGCCCGGTCTCACCATCGTATTCCAGCCGTCCAAACCCGTGCATTCAGCGCATAGGTGCCCTGAGGTCTTGGCGCTGTTCGCGGGCGGGGCAGGCGCCTATATTCACCTCATGAAACGACGACAGGGCCAAGTGCGGTTGCTGGCGTCAAAGGACCTCACGAAAGGGGATCATCATGAACGTAGCACGCTCTTTCAATAACTGGCGCAAGTTCCGTCAGACGGTCAACGAACTCGATCGCATGTCGACCCGCGAACTGCGCGACCTCGGTATCGACCGCGCCGACATCCGCTCGGTTGCCCGCGCATCGATCGCGCGCTGATATTTCCGGCTTCGGCCGAGTGTTGAAATGCCTCGAACGCCCGCTTTCATCCAGCGGGCGTTTTGCTTTTGCTGTCGCGAAGAATGAGACGTTTCGTTATGCGAAAATTGCATATCTGCCCTGCAAAGATCTGCCTATGAAATGAGCAAGAATCATATATAGTCATACTTATCGAAGGGATGCACCTCCTCCCGCAGAACTTCGATTTCAGCTTGCAGCCCACTCCTCCTCCCAGGGCTGCTTGTGCAAGCAGCGGCGCTCCTCCTCCCAGTCGCTGCTTCGATATTGAAAGCCTGCCGCACCTCCTCCCGCGGCAGGCTTTTTTCGTTTTGGGCGTTCATCAGATTTTTCTGGCTGTTGCAGGACGTTTCCCTCATGGCATAGATTGCCGGAATGGCTTGGGTGTCTATCGGCAGCGCAGACGGAGGATGGACTTTGAAGGGGACGACCGTTTCGCGGCCATGCGCTTGCCGCCTTGTCCGCAGCTGCTGATGTTTCCTGAAAACGACCAAGCTGCCGCCGATGATGCGGCCACTGCCGACCTGCCGACCAAGCGCATGCTTTCCTGGGCAAAAAACTCGACGATCTATCGGCTCGGCCGGCGGATGATGAGCGAGCGTGAGCTTTCCGATGCCATTGCCCGCAAGGCCCGCACGAAATTCGAGGATATCAGCGGCGCTCAGGTGCAGGCCGTTGCCGCCGCCGCCGTGGCTTTTGCCTATGAGATCGGCGGACTGAACGACACGACCTATGCCGAGGTTCGAACAAGGTCCGGCGTGCGCAACGGCAAGTCGAAAAAAGCGATTGCGCAAAAACTGTCGGTCAAAGGCATTTCGCGGGAAACGGCGCAGGCGGCGCTTGAGGAAAGCAACGATCTCGTTGCCGCCGTCGTCTTTGCCCGCAAGCGCGGCTTTGGCCCGTTTCGACGCCTGGAACTCGACGAGAAGCGGAAAATCAAGGAGCTATCCGCTTTCGCCCGCAACGGCTTTGCCTTCGAGATCGGCAAGACGGTCTTCGCCATGAACAGGGATGAGGCCGAGGAGATCGTTCACTCCGGAACAATGCTCTGAGGCAAGGGCTGGCAGCCAGGTTCTGCGCTGGTCTGATAAAACTTTGCCTCAACAAGCGCTGGCGTCGCCCGACCCGCTGGGGTTAGTGTGCTGTCCACGCAGATTCGACAGCAAGGGCCGGGGAAAAGGTGCCCGCGATGCCGGGGCCTGTGTCGATCCCGCGAATACATCCAGAGAGGCTAAGGCAGGCGCATGGTTCAGAACGCGAAAATGTCTCAAATCCCGACGCTCAGCCTTCTGCAGCAGACCGATGCCCGGCATCACTTTCATCCCTTTTCCGACAATCATGAACTCGCCCAGATCGGCTCGCGTATCATCGACAGGGCGGAAGGCGTCTATATCTACGACATCGACGGCAACAGGATCCTCGATGGCATGTCCGGCCTGTGGAACGTTGCTGTCGGCTATGATCGCAAGGAAATCATCGATGCGATCACCAAGCAGCTGCACCAGCTGTCCTACTACAATACCTTCTTCAAGACCTCGCACATGCCGGCCATCGAGCTGTCGGAACTGCTGGCGGAGGTTTCGCCGCCGCAGTTCAACCGCGTCTTCTATACAAGCTCCGGTTCCGAGGCGAACGATACGATCATCCGCATGGTCCGCACCTATTGGGCGACGAAGGGCCAGCCCGATCGGCAGGTCATCATCGGCCGCTGGAACGGCTATCACGGCTCGACCATCGGGGGCGCCAGCCTTGGCGGCATGAAATACATGCATGCGCAGGGCGGCCTGCCGATCGCCGGCATTCACCACATCGCCCAGCCCTACTGGTACGGCGAAGGCGGCGACGAGGATCCGGACGCTTTCGGCATTCGCATCGCCCGACAGCTGGAAACGGCCATTCTGGAAATCGGCGTCGACAAGGTGGCCGCCTTCATCGGCGAGCCGGTGCAGGGCGCCGGCGGCGTCATCATTCCGCCGAAGAGCTACTGGCCGGAGATCCAGAGGATCTGCAACCAGTACGGCATTCTGCTGATCTCGGACGAGGTGATCTGTGGTTTCGGCCGGACCGGAAACTGGTTTGGCTGCGAGACCTTCGGTTTCGAGCCTGATCTCATCGCCTTCGCCAAGGCGGTCTCCTCCGGCTACCAGCCGATCGGCGGCGTGCTGGTCTCCGACAAGGTGGCCGACGTGCTGGACAGCATCGGCGACGATTTCAACCATGGCTATACGAACTCCGCCCATCCGGCCGGCTGCGCGGCTGCCATCGCCAACATCCGCATCATCCAGAACGAAAAGCTGATCGAGCGTATCCGCGATGATATCGGCCCCTATCTGCAGAAGCGCTGGGCCGAGCTTGCCGATCATCCCCTCGTCGGCGAGGCGCGCATGGTCGGTCTGATCGGCGCGCTCGAACTGTCGCCCGACAAGGCCCGCCGCGCGCCCTTCGCCAAGGTCGGGTCTGCCGGAACGGTCTGCCGCGATATTTCCTTTGCAAGCGGCCTGATCATGCGCGCGACGCGCGATACCATGCTGCTTGCACCGCCCTTCATCGTCAGCCGCGATGAAGTGGATTTTATCATCGAAACGGCCCGCAGCGTGCTTGATCGCACCGCGGTGGAACTGAAAGAGCGGGGCTTTGCATGACGATGAAGGGATCGAGCACGGGTTATATCGATGCCTTCGCCATCGGCATTTCTGGCCAGCTTTACGGCAAGCGGGAGCCGGCCCGCGACAGCGCGCGGCTGCTGCGCGACGGCCTCAACATGTCGGCCTGCGCGCTTCTGTTCGATGCGCGTGGCGTCAACCCGACGCCGGAAGGCATCGGTGGCTATGACGGCGATCCCGATGCGAGCGCCCGGGTAATCGGCGATCTCGTGCCTGTGCCATGGGCAAAAGTGCCGACGCAGCAATGCCTGCTTGACCTGCGCCATGCGGTGACCGGCGAGCGCTTCTGGTACGATCCGCGCAAGATCCTGCAGGATGTCGTCGATCGCCTGAATGCCGATGGGCTTTTCCCGGTCGTTGCCTGCGAACTGGAATTCTATCTCACGGCTGCGAAGCGCACGCCGGATGGCGGTGTTTCTCCAGCCAATCTGTCGCGCACGGGTGCGCCACCGCGGACGGAAGAGAACTTCAGCCTGTCGCTGGTCGAGGACTATGCCGATTTCATCGCCGATATAGCGGCGGCGTCGCAGGCGCAGGGCGTTCCCGTGGGGACGGCGATTTCCGAATACGGCATCGCGCAATTCGAGATCAATCTCGAGCATGGGCCTGATCCGGTTCTGGCGGCCGATCAGGCCGTGCTGTTGCGGCGCATCGTTCGGGGCGTCGCACGCGCGCGCGGCGATGATGCGACCTTCATGGCAAAGCCGTTCGTCGATCAACCCGGCAGCGGCATGCACGTCCATGTCAGCCTCGTCGACAAGGACGGCAACAACCGGATGTCCGGCGTCGACGGGCTTCTGGAGCCGGCGGTTGCCGGCCTGCAGCGGACGTTGGCCGAGACCATGGCCTTCTACGCACCGAATTTTTCGAGCTTCCGCCGCCTGAAGCCAAAGATGTTCGTGCCGATGGATACGAGCTGGGGCTACAACAATCGTTCGGTGGCCTTTCGCGTCCCGACCGGCTCCGACAAGTCGCGCCGCATCGAGCATCGCGTTGCCGGCGCCGATGCGAGCCCGCACCTTGTCGTCGCGGCGATCCTGGCCGGCATGCATGCCGGCATCAAGGGCAAGTGGCAGCCGACACCGGCGACCGAAGGCATTTCCGAGGGCGACGGCAGCGACCTGCCGCGCAACCTGATTTCGGCGCTCGACCGCATGACCGGCGGGACGGTGCTGAAGGAGTATATCCCGCAACGCTTCCTCGACCTTTTCCGCGACAACCGGATGGGCGAGTTCGAGGCCCTGTTCCATGCGCCGAGTGCCGTCGAGTATGATTTCTATCTCTGACCTGCCGTTCGATTGACACAGAACGGCGGTGGCCTCCTACAACTGCGCTCCCATGAAGATTGCCTTCCATGCGCCGCTGAAATCGCCCCATCATCCTGTTCCGTCCGGAGACAGGCTGATGGCACGTCTCGTGATCGCGGCCCTTCGCCAGTCGGGGCACACGGTTGAGGTGGCTTCCGAACTGCGGACGTTCTGCAAGGTTCCGTCTGTCGAGCACGCCGTGGCGATCGAACAGGCAGCCGAAGCGGAACGGGAGCGCATCGCGCAGCACTGGCAGGCCGAAGGCAAGCCGGACGTCTGGTTCTGCTATCATCCCTATTACAAGGCGCCGGACCTGATCGGCCCGGACCTCGCCCGTCGTTTCGGTATTGCCTATGTGACGGCTGAGGCATCCCATTCCGCCCGCCGCAATATCGGACCCTGGGCCGCGGCCCAGCGAAATGTTGCCGATGCGGTGCGTCAGGCGACCGTCAATATCTGTTTTACCGGGCGGGACCGGAATGGCCTTCTGGAGGCGGTGCCGGATGCGCGCATGGCGATGCTGCCTCCGTTCATCGAAGCCTCTGGCTTTCTTGCGGCCGAACCGAAACCGGAGCCCGGTCGTCTCGTCACGATCGCCATGATGCGCCCGGGCGACAAGATGGACAGCTACCGCATGCTGGCTGCAGCGCTGCACCTTTTGCCGGACCTTGGCTGGCGGCTTGCGGTGATCGGCGACGGGCCATGCCGTCCTGAGGTGGAGGCGCTTTTCGCCGATTTTCCGGATGATCGGATCACATGGTGCGGAGAGCAGGCCCCGGCCGACATTGCCGCACTTCTGTCTGAAAGCGCGCTGTATGTCTGGCCCGGCTGTGGCGAGGCCTACGGGCTTGCCTATCTCGAGGCACAGGCAAGCGGGCTTCCTGTTGTCGCCCAGGCGATCGCCGGCGTGCCCGAGGTCGTGATGCACGCGCGGACCGGGCTTCTGACGCCGGCCGGCGATGTCGAGGCCTATGCCAGCGCGATCCGGCGCCTGCTCCTTGATGACAGCGAGCGGCAGGTGATGGCGCGGGAAGCACGAGGCTTTGTTGGCGCGGAACGCGATCTGGCAACGGCGGCCGACCGGCTGGATACGATCCTGCGCACCCATATCGAGGTTTGCCGATGACGAATGATGTTTCCTTTGCGCCGCTTGTGGCGGAGCTTGACCGCTGGCAAGCGGCCGGGCGGGCCGCAACCTTCTGGCTGCGGGATGACGATGCCATCGAACCGACGGCAGCGCTTGAGCAACTGCTCGACAGCACAGGGCGTCATCAGGTTCCTGTGGTGCTTGCCGTCATTCCGGCAGGGACGGGGCCTGCACTGGCGCAGCGCTTGATGGGCGTTTCGCATGCTGCGGTGGCCGTCCATGGCTGGGCGCATATCAATCATGCGACAGGCGGCCGCAAGAAGCAGGAGCTTGGTGGTCCCGACAGACAGGCGGAGACGGTGCTGGCCGAGCTTTCCGATGGGTATCGCCTGCTTTCCGATCTGTTCGGCGATCGCTTCACCCCGCTTCTCGTGCCGCCCTGGAACCGCATCGATGCCAGCCTGCTGCCCTCGCTCGGTGGGATCGGCTTTTCAGCACTGTCCGTCTATGGGGCGGAAAAACCGGCGCCGATCCGGATGCTCAATACCCATGTCGATGTCATGGACTGGCATGGAACGCGCGGTGGCCGCGATCATGCGGTTCTTGTCGCCGAAGTTCTGGCGCGCTTGCGGCATGTCTTCGACCATGGCGGAACGGTCGGCGTGCTCACCCATCACCTTGTCCACGACCGAACGGTCTGGGATTTTCTGGATGGATTGTTTTCCGCAACGTCCGGTCATCCAGCCTGTCGCTGGGCATCCGTCACAGATATTCTTGCCGAAGGCTGAAGCTGCCTCAGAGGTCGATGACCTGCCCATCGCGGGCGGGGAAGGCGCCGGGGAACTCCCGCGCTGCGGCCACGCCGATCGCGTCGAGTTCGGGGTCCGTGCGCAGCGGCGAATGGTGGATGAAGGCGATGCGCTTGACGCCTGCCGCGCGCGCGAGCCGTATCGCATGCTGCCAGGAGGAATGCCCGTAGCCGACATGGCGGGCCATTTCATCATCGGTATAGGTGCAGTCGTAGATGAACAGGTCGGCATCCTGGATCAGTTCGAGCACGGTCGGATCGAGAATGCCGGGCGTATGTTCGGTGTCGGTAATCAGCGCTGCGGCCTTGCCGTTCCATTCGACCCTGTATCCAACGGCGCCGCCCGGATGGTTGAGGCTGCCGGTGCGGATGACAACACCCGGATGCGGCGAGAGCGCTTCACCGGAGCGGAAATCGATGCAGCCGATGCTGGCGCGGCAAATATCGGGCTCGACCGGAAACCAGGGCGGGCGCATGAATTCGCCGATCATCTGGCGTGTGCTCATCCGCCCCGCCATATGGCCGGACCACAGCGCGACGGAAGCCTTCGGATCGAAAAGTGCGGGAAAATAGGGAAGCCCGATGATGTGGTCGTAGTGGCAGTGGGTGAAGAAGATGTTGAAATCGGAAACGCCCTCGGCCTTCAACACCTGGCCGGCCGGCATGAGACCCGATCCCGCATCGAAAAGCAGCCGGTGATCCCCGCAATGCATTTCGATACAGGCCGTATTACCCCCATATTGCTGGAAGGCCGCGCCCGATACCGGCAGGCTGCCACGCACTCCCCAAAAGCGCACCCGAAACACGTTTTTGTTCACTCTCTCACTTGCCTCTGACCAGCCTGCTCCCGGAGCAACTTTCGGAAGGTATTCAGATGGCTAAAATTATCCCTGTTCTTTCAGGGCTTTAAGTCGTTTTTTCTGGATCGTTCCGGCATGTTTATCGCCTCATTTTTGCCATGTTAGCCAAACTGTCCTGCTTAGGCGAGTGTCGAATTCGCTTTTTCTTCCGATCTGTGGTTCAGAAGGAAACAACACGCAAACCATCATTAATTCGCTTACGGAAACCGAAAAAGAATGCCGCCTTCGAACATTCCCCGGATCGCCATTGTTGCGGATGCCCATTTCCATGATCTTCACGGAGATTACGGCTTTGCGGACAGTGCCGAAAACGGCGGTCGCCTGGCGGCTCGCATGCTGGCGGATACGGCACGCTCGACCCGGGTTTTCAACGAAAGTCATGGCGCGCTTCGGTTCACGCTGGATGACATCGCCGCGCGTGGCATCCGGCACGTCGTGCTGCTCGGCGACTATTCCGATGACGGACAGATCGCCACCGTCGCTGGCGTCCGCCGCGTGCTGGATGACTACACCAGCCGTTTCGGCATGCGCTTCCACGCGACGGTCGGCAACCATGATATTTTTGGCGAGCATGGCCGTCATCGATCGAAGCGGTTTTTAACTGCAACAGGCGGCTATAGCGTCGCGACAAGCGACCCAGACCTCTCGGACGCTCATGCACAGATGGTTCATCTCACACCACTGATGTATTGCGAGGGCTATCCCGAGGGGTTGCGCGCCCTGCCGGATGTCGGCTTTTTTCGCCGTGCCGACGATCTGCACTGGGAAACACCCTTTGGCGGAGACGATGATCTGGAGGCGCGGCGCTACACGGTACAGTCCGCCGACGGCACCGTCGTGCGTCAACTGGTCGATGCGTCCTATCTGACAGAGCCCTTGCCGGGCCTCTGGCTGCTGATGATCGATGCCAATGTTTTCGAGCCGATCTCAGGCGTGCCTGTCGGCACGAGTGGTGATCTTGCCGACAGCACAGGGGCCGGTTGGAACGGGATGCTGCGCCACAAGCAGTTCATCTTCGACTGGATAAAGGACGTCGCCGATCGGGCCAGAGGCCTTGGGAAATGCCTGCTGGCTTTTTCCCACTATCCGGCGATTGATCCGCTGGACGACACGCTGGAGGATGAACGTGCCCTGCTGGGGCCGACCAGTTTCTCGGATCGCATCCCCTTTCCGGATGTGGCGGCGGCGTTGATGGATGCCGGTATCACCATTCATTTCAGCGGCCACCTGCATGTCAACGATACCGCGCGGGTGCGGCGCGATGATGCCTATCTGATCAATATCGGCATGCCCTCGCTGGTCGCTTTTCCCTGCGCCTACAAGATCATCACGCCCGAGGCCGGATATCTGCATGTCGAGACCATCGGCATCGGCGACATGCCGCTCGATCAGGTGGTCCTTGGGCTCTATCGGAGCGAGGCATCGCGGACCGGTCTCAAGACGGGAAACATGCTCGATGCGAACGACTATGGGGCGTTTCTCTACGAGCACCTTGGTCATCTGGTCGGACGCCGGTTCCTGAAGCGGGAATGGCCACGGGATCTCGTTTCGCTGTTTCAGACGCTCAGCCTTTCCGACGTCGCGCTTCTTGCCGGTGAAGCCCAGGCCGTTGCGACCCGTGGGGCTGTCTCGGCAATCGAGACGCTTCGGGTGAGGCCCTCGGCTCTCGCCCGTCTGCAGGCAAAGTTAAAGAGCGATGGCGTGACGATGGACGCGATGGCGTCGGTATCGATGCTGTCTTTCCTTGCCGACTGGTATCGCTTGCGCATGGCGAGCGAACTGGCGCTTGATGTGATCGGCAAGGAACGGCTGGCACTTTACGCAGCGGTCGCGGATTCTTACAGGAATGGCATCTGGACGGGAGAGGGCGGCGTGCAGGCGCGCCTTGCGGTGCTGTTTCGCATGTATGGCAAGTTCATCTCAGGCCTGCCGTCCCGTAATTTCAGGGTCGAACTGGCCACCGGCGATATTGTGAAGGTTGCAGCACAAGGCTGACGAACGGTTATTCGGATTGACGCGCCCGGCTTCGGGCTGCCGTCAGTTCGCTCGTCGTGTGGCTGAGCCTGTCGGCAAGCACGCGCATGACCTGAATGGTGATTTCGGGAAAATCCGTCAGCAGCTTGAGGAAATGCTCCTTGCGGATGCGCAGCGCTTCCACGGCCGTGACGGCACGGACAGTCGCTGTGCGTGCGACATCGCACAGGATAGCGATTTCGCCGACAATGGCGTTGTTCTCGACCTCGGCAATCTTGTACTGGCCGCCGGGTGAATCCACCAGGATCTCGGCCCGACCGGTCAGCACCACATAGGCAGCGTCACCGGAATCGCCCTGGTGGAAGAGGACTTCGCCCGCGCGGTATCCCACGCGATCCGAGGTAAAGGCGAGCAGTTTCAGCTTTGCAGGCTCTACGCCGGAAAACAGCGGCACCCGCCGCAACATTTGAACTTCATCCTTGAGAAGCATGACGTGCCTGTACCCCTAAGTTCCCCGTGAGCGCTGACGCGCAAAACAAATGTCCGAACAGCCTGTTTCATTTTTCGGCGACACGCTTAGCGCAGACATTCCCAGTCTATGATGACACAAGTTCTTTAAATATACCGTTATTCTCGAGCAATGTCGCGTGCGTTCCGTCCTCGACCAGCATGCCCCGGTCGAACACCATGACGCGATCGAACATATGGGCCAGGCTGGCATTCGACAGAACCCAGACGACGCCCGGATTCTGGCCGTTGCGCTTGACAAGCTTCAGCACGTCCCGTGCGATTTCTTCCTGCAAGCGGTGGTCCAGCCCCGGCAGTGGCCGGTTGAAGATGTAAAATTCCGAGCGACGAACAAGCGCGCGGGCCAGATTGAGCTTCTGCCTCTGGAAAGAGGTCAGCCGCTTGCCACCGGCGCCGACATTGAAGTCGAGACCGATCGCCAGAACCTGTTCAAGCAGACCAAGCGTGTTCAGGAGATTGCTGACGATGGTGCGGATGCGTTTCGGTCCGTCGGCATGCTTGTGGCTGATACGTCCGAAAAGGACATTGTCCATCAGGCTGGCGGATGCCGTGAAGTGCTCCGGGTCATAGCGCTCGATCGCGCCGCGCAGATCCTCCGGCAAACCATCGTGGAATTCGCGGCGAACATCGACAATCTTTGCCATCAACTCGTCTGTCAGCAGACCAAAACGATGGCGGGGCTCGATATAGACGAAGCTGAGCCGGATGATGCTCGATCGGTCCTCTTCCGAGACCTGGTCGACGCTCTTGCCCTTCAGCTTCTGCACCAGTTGCTGGTAAAGCGGGAGGTCGTCGGCCGTCATGAACGTCAGCTGCTGGAAGAAGGGATGATCCGGAGGCAGGTCGGAGAACAGTTCGACCGCGTTCTCCGCAATGCTGTAGCCCATGTCGAAGAGCTCGCTGGCAAGCCCCGTGCGGCCAACCACCGAGCGGAAATAGGCGTTGGTGGAAATCGCCTTGCCGCGCAATGCCGGCCCCGTTGCCGTGCCGAACAGGAGGTTTTCGCCAACGGTTGCCTCTGTATTGTAGGCTCCGGGCTCGAAGGACACGACGAGACTTGAAAGGTCCTCTTCTTCCAGTTCCTTTCTCAGCGCATGACGCATTTCCACGATGCTGGCTGCCAGCTCGGCATGTTCGGCAGGATCGACCGTCGAACGGAGCGCCAGATCGAGAATATCCGTCGATAGCTGTACCGTATCGAGAACCGGAAGGATGGCTGCAAACAGGTCCTCCTGGTGCGTGGCGCTGGCCGCTTCATAGTCGATCCAGTCGCTGTTGGTGTCGTAATCCGGATTGCCGGCCATCTTGGCCTCGAGGATTTCCCATTTGCGCTGCTTGTCACCTGGACCCTCGTAGACAGCCGCCTTGTAGGGCGCATGCTTCAGGCCATAGAGCAGGTTGTCGCGCAGGCTGCCGTAGAAGAAATAGCTGTCTGCCGAGGCATAGGAGATGCTGCGGCCCGTGACGGATTCGGGCAGTTCCAGAAGGTCGTCGCTGCCAGCGACAATCTTGCCGCTTTCGGGCCAGATCAACCGGCCAAAGGCTTCGGCAAGCGCGTCGCCGCCGCCTGCCGCGCCTCCGACTATGGCGATCGTTTCGCCGGGCTGGATCTGCAGTGACACGCGCTCCAGAAGCTTGGCACCGCTGTCGTCCGACAGAGACAGGTTCACCGCCGCCAGTGGGGCTTTGAGCGGCCCCGGACTTGCGACCGCCATTGTCTGGACTTTCGGTTCCAGGATCTTCTCGACGCGTGAATTGCTCAACCACCTGGGTATATTTGACCTGAACGTCCTGGCGGGTCTGGTCCCAATCGATCAGGTCCTTCAGCGGGCCGGGCAGGTCCTTGTAGGCGCTGATCACGGCGACGAGCTGGCCGATGTCGAGCCGGCCCTGCAATGCCAGATAGCCGCCGACGCAATAGAACAGAAAGGGCGTCAACTGGGCGAGGAAGTTGTTGATGAACTTGACCAGGAATTTCCACTGGTAGAGATCGTAGCGGATCTTGAAGATGCGGCCGAGCCGGTGGGCGATATCGGCGCGCTCGTAGTTTGACGTGTCATAGGCGTGGATTGCACCAATGCCTTCGACGATTTCGCTGACCCGGCCGGCAAGCTCGCGCGCGGTAATCTGGCGTTCGCGACCAAGGACCAGAAGGCGGCGGCGCATGCGCGGAATGATGACGCCCTGAACCGCGACCATGCCGGCAGCGATCAGGCCGAGCCAGAAATTCTGCATGAAGATGAAGAACAGCGCTGTCAGGGCCTGGCCACCGAGAAGTGCCGGCGAAACGAAGGCGTCTCCGGTAAAGCCGCCCAGCGGCTCCACCTCGTCCTTGACCATGCTGGAGATTTCCGCGCCCTTGACCCGTTTGAACTGGGTTGGCGGAAAGCGCAGGATGCGATCGACAAGTTCAAAGCGGATACGGCGCAGCAGTCGCTCGCCGAGGCGGCCCTTATAGGTGTTGATGTAGAACTTGAAGAGACCGTTGACGACCACGAGCAGCAGGAACACCAGGCTGAGAGCATACAGCGTCTGCATGCGTGTCAGCGCGATACCCGGGAACAGCACGACATTCCCGATCCATGGCAGATCGAAACTGATGTCCATGAACAGCTGCGTGGCGCCTGGCGTCTCGAAGCCGGCGCCCTGGATCGGGCCGTTGACGATCTGCTTGGGCAGGTCGAAGGACAGGAAGTAGGGAATCATCGAGACGGCTACGACCAGCAGAATCCAGAGCTGCTGAGCGCGGGTGTGGGTCCAGATGTAGCGGGTGAGGCGTTTTTCCATGGATAAATTCAAGGTACCGTAGGATGGGGGTCCAGAACGTAGAAGCGCCGGTCTGCATAGGGTGTGCCGGCAATTTCTTCGTCGTGCAGGCGCAGGTCGAACATGCAGCGCAGAGAAAGTGTCGGTCGATTGACGATATGCGGAACCTGAGACGCTGCCCGCTCCAATTCCGGCGCATAGTCTATGATCACCGTTTTGGCATTGTCGATGAGCGAGAACAAGAGCTTTCCAAGCGGATCGCGGTTTCCGAACGGCTTCAGGGAGTAACCGAGCAGGACGAGCCCATAGCTTCCCGCTTCGTAGTCATAGTCGATTTCCTGAAATTTCTGAGGCACATGCCGCACGCGGCAGGGGCTCCCGTTCAATTCCTCGGCTTCAAGGGCCTCGGTCTTGGGATCCACGGAGACGACCGAGAGCGGCTTGTGCGTCAAATATCCGGTGATCGGCTGGGCGTGTCCGCCGATTTCCAGGATGTGCGGGCAATCGCGCAGGAAATGCGCAGCCACGACCTGACGTATGGAGGAGCCGACGCCTGAGAGATGCGGCAGGTTCGCTGCTGCCCCGTTCTGCGGTGAAGCGGAACCCTCCGCCGGTTTGACCTGCATTCCTTGCGCTCCCGAAAACGGCAGACTACAACACGGCCATGACGAAAACCATCCGCCCGAATGAAGCAAACACAACAGATTGGCACGATAGCGCGTTCGATGTCGTGCGCGGATTATCCGCCTATACGGGGAGCTCCCTGATCGCCGGACTGGCCGCAGTCATGGCCCGGCATCCGGACGCCGATGTCGGCAATGCCTTCAATCACAAGCAGGTCGCCTGCAAGACCTGGGCGCGCGACATGCTGTTCGAAAGTCTCGGTGGGGTATACGGACGCATCGTCGTGCTCGGCGGGTGGTACGGCGTTCTGGCAGGCATGCTGCTCGACGACGGCCGCTTCTCGATCGAGCGGATCGACAGCGTCGATATCGACGATAGCGTTGCCGAGGTGGCCACGACGCTGAACGCCGCTGCGGGCGATCGTTTCCACGCGCTGACGCAGGATATGTACGCGCTGGACTATACGGGGCTGGACGCCGATCTCGTCATCAATACGAGTTGCGAGCATATTGCCAATCTGCGTGCCTGGCTCTCGCTATTGCCGCCCGGCACCCGCGTGCTTCTGCAGTCCAACGATTATTTCAGCGAGCCGACGCATATCAACTGCGTGCCGTCGCTGGAGGCGTTTATTGCCCAGGCCGGATTGAGCCAGCTGGACTATTCCGGATCGTTGCCGATGAAGAAATACACGCGGTTCATGCTGATCGGTTCGGTCTGAGCCTGATCACAGCAGGCCGCGCAGAATGGCTGCGGTCTGCCGGGCGCCGTCGAGATCCAGTGTATGGGGCCGTGCGGCCGTGTTCGACAGGGCCTGCTCGATGGCCAGCGTCATGGTTTCGGCCGACAGGTCGTCCTCCGTCAGCACCTGCGCCAGTCCCAGCCTTTGCAATCTCAGGGCCCGTGTTGTCTGTTCCGTCTCGCCGCCTGCGGTGAACGGGATCAGCAAGGACTGGCAACCGGCGCGCAGAACGTCGCAGACGGTATTGTAACCTGCCTGCGAGACCGAAAGCCGGGCGCCCGACAGCAGGCTTGCAAAATCCCTGCGGAAGCGGAAAACGCTGACATGCGCGGGCGCCTTCGCCGTGACCGCATCGAAATCCGCCTGGGGAAGATTGGGACCTGTTATCAGACACCAGCGGCCAATGGCGGTCGTATTCGCTGCGGCAAGGGCGGCCGTGATCAGGTCGATGCCGACGGCACCACCCCCGGCGGACACGATGACATCGAACTGCTCGGCAGCCGGAGCCGGCGGCGGCGCGGCGACGAGGCCGGTATAGACGACCCTGTCGGCGATTTCGGATGCCAGCGGAAACGTGTCCTCCAGCCGGGCGAAGGTTGGATCGCCATGCACGAGAACACGATCGAAATGCTGCCTGATCAGGGCGACCGTCTCTTCGTCGCGTCCCGGCTTTGCGCGCTCCTGCAGGATATCGCGCAGGGATGTCATCAGCAGAGGCTTGGGGTTTGCCACAGCGATGGCGTCAAGCAGCGGCAGGAGTTCAAAGCGGACCTGCCGGCGGCCGAAGGGAAATGCCTCCAGCAGGACGATATCCGGGCTGCATGCCTTAAAGGCCTCAAGCAACAGCGCGCAGCGTCTTTCCTTGAAAGCGTCGTCCACGGGCTGTCCGTGTTCGTCGATCAGGCCGGAGAACCCGGCATCGCCCGACAGGATCGGGGGGAGGGCGACATGGTGAACGCCGGGGCCGGGAAAGCCTGCGACCGGCGAGCCGCCGGTGACAACGGTCACCTCGAAATCGTCATCGGCCAGGGCTGCAGCAATGCGGCTTGCCCGCGCCAGATGGCCGATGCCAAGCAGGTGCTGGACATAGAAGAAGACGCGCGGCTTTTTCAGATTTGCCGTCATTGTTGTTCCGCCTGCCATTGCTGTTCGAAGAGGTTTTTCAGCTGGCGAATGCTGGCGTGATGATCGAATTCCGTCCGCACCCGCTTTTCTGCCGCATCACCCAGGCTGTGTCGCAGTGCCGGATTGCGGATGGCCGTTTCAAGCGCGGTTGCAAAGGCCCGCGGATCTTCCGGAGGCACGACAAAACCGTTTTCGCCGTCGATCAGCAATTCCGGTACGCCGGAAATATTGGTCGAGATGCAAACGAGGCGCTGGCTGGAGGCTTCCACCAGAACATTGGGCAGGCCGTCGCGATCACCATCGGCCGTGATGCGGCAGGGCAGGGCAAAGATATCGGCTTGCCTGTAGCGCGCCAGAACGTCCTTCTGGTCGAGTGCGCCGCGCCAGACGAGTTTCTCGGTGATGCCCAGTTCCCGTGCGAGCGCCTGCAGCGTCTTCAGTTCGCCGCCATCGCCGATATGCTCGAACCGCCAGTGAAGGTCGGCCGGCAGCTGGCTCAGCGCCCGCAGCAGAATATCGAAGCCTTTTTTCTCGACGGCCCGCCCGACGCTCAGGATCGTCACCGGCTGATCCGATGCTGTTCCGTCCCTTGCAGGGCGCTGGTCGGCGAAGGGGGCAAAGCGGGCAAGGTCGAGCCCGTGATAGCTCAGATGCACCTTGCTCTTTCCCTTCGCCAGGGTCCGCAGATGGTCAAAGCCGGTATGCGTGCATGTGACGGTCCAGCGCGTGCTGGCGAGCTTGCCGGCCAGTTCCCAGTCGGGTGAGGTCCAGATGTCCTTTGCATGCGCCGAGCAGGTCCAGGGCGTGCCGCTGATCAGGCTGGCATAGGCAGCGACGGAGGCGGGCGTGTGGATGAAATGCGCGTGCAGCCAACCGGCACCTTGCGGCCATTCGGCGGCAAGCACGGCCGCCTGGCCGAAGCGCCGGATGCGGTTGCGGGTGCGGTCGCGGCGAAAATCGACGAGCATCGCGCGAAGGCCTGACCAGAAGCCCGGCTTGCGCAGGCCTAAGACCAAAGCGCTCAACACCCGAAGCGGCTCTTCATGCAGATATTCCGGCAGGTAATGGACCGGAGCGCGGATTTCGTCATGGACCGGATGGCGTTTCTTGTCCGTCGGCCGGCGCAGGGCGACAAGAACGAGTTCGAAGCCCGCTCTTTCAAGTCCCAGAAGTTCCTGTGCGATGAATGTTTCCGAAAGCCGCGGATAGCCTTTCAGCACCACGACGATTTTACGGGCATGCGTCAAGTGACTAACCTTTTACGACCGAAAGATGCTCGCTGTCCCTGTCGCGACGGCCAAGCCATTCGCCGACGATCTGCGAGATATTCGCCAGTCCTTCCAGCGTCATGCCGGCTGCGCTTTTCGACGGTGGATCGCGCATGGGCAGGACTTTGAGGGCCGCCGCCAGCCGCATCGGATCACTCGCCTCTTCCGGCAGCAGCATGTCGATGAGGCCGAGTTCGGAGGCACGGCTTGCCCGGATCAACTGCTCCTCGCGCGGGACGACGCGTGGCACGATCAGGGCCGGCTTGTCGAAGGAGAGGATTTCGCAATAGGTGTTGTAGCCGCCCATCGCGACCACGGCGGTCGCACCGGCAATCAGTTCTTCCATCCGGTTGTCGAATTCGATGACCTCGATATAGGGAACCTTTGCGCCCTTGCGCATCAGTTTCTGCCGCTGTTTTGCCGGCATATAGGGACCAAGGACGATCAGCGCCCGATGGGTGAGCGTCGGGTCTTCCTGGTAGGCATCAATCACGTCATGGATCAGCTCGGAACCGTCGCCGCCACCACCGGTCGTCACCAGAATATAGTCGCCCTTCGGCTTGTGGTCCGGCTCGCCATCCGTGGAGGTGCTGCGCTGGAGGAAGCCAACGAAATCCATTTTCGAGCGGACCGTCGCGGGGACGTCAAGCCCGACCAGCGGATCGTAGAAATCCGGAGGACCGTAGACCCAGACGCTGTCATAGAACTGGCCGATCTTGCGCATGACATCGTTGCGCTTCCACTCGGCATCGAGCAGATGCGGCGCGTCCATGACTTCGCGCAGCCCGAGCACCAGCGTCGTTCCCCGTTTCTTGAGAAAGGCGAGTGTTTCCTCGACCTCGCCGCCGAGCCCCATCGGCTCCTTGTCGACGATGAAGATGTCCGGCTGGAAGGTCTCTGCCGTGTGCCGGATGATCGACTGGCGCATTTTCAGCGTCTCGTGCAGGTCGATATGCCGGTCCATCGACGTGTATTCGCCGTTGCGCAGCTTGATGACGCTCGGGATCTTCACGAAATCGACGCGGGCACGATAATCGAAGGCACCGGCGATGGTGGCGCCCGATATGATCAGGATGTTCAGGCCGCGGTAATCCTCGACCAGCGAATGCGCGATTGTGCGGCACCGCCGCAGGTGGCCCAGCCCGAACGTGTCATGGCTGTACATCAGAATGCGGGCGTCTTCGATCCGGCGCATCACGAGCCCAGCCCCTGTTTTCCCCCGCGAAGTCCACCTCCCACTGGTATATCTTGGACATGGTTTACTCCACTTCACTTATAGGGATCGGCAGCGTCACGCAGGCCGTCACCGAGAAAATTGAAGGCCAGAATCACGAGAATGACCGGAATAGTCGGAAACAGCAGCCAGGGATAGAACGCAATGACACTGACGCTGCGTGCTTCGGTGAGCAAAATGCCCCAGCTGGTGATCGGCGGGCGCAGGCCAAGGCCCAGAAAGCTCAGCGCCGTTTCGCCCAGGATCATGCCGGGGATCGCCAGCGTTGCCGTGGCGATGAGATGCGACATGAAACCGGGAACCAGGTGACGGCCGATGATGCGGCCGCTTTTGGCGCCCATCAGCTGTGCGGCAAGAACGTAATCCTCCTCGCGCAGGGCAAGCAGCTTGGAACGTACCGCCCGCGCAAGGCCTGTCCAGTCGAGCAGGCCGAGAATGGCGGTAATGCCGAGGTAGATGACGATCGGGCTCCAGGTAACCGGCATGATCGCCGCCAGCGCCATCCACAGCGGGATGGAGGGGATTGATTGCAGCACCTCGATGATGCGCTGGACGATCAGATCGAACATGCCGCCGTGATAGCCGGCCAGGCCGCCGATGACGATGCCGAGCACGAAACTCATGGTGATGCCGAGCAGGCCGATGGTCAGCGAAATACGCGCGCCATAGAGGATGCGCGACAGCACGTCACGGCCGAGCCGGTCGCTGCCAAGCAGGAAGAACTGGCCGCCCTCGGCCGGGCAGACGAGGTGCGTGGTCGCGTCAAACAGGCCCCAGAATTTATAGGCGTCACCGCTGCAGAAGAAGCGGAGCGGCTGGATGTCGGTGCGATCTTCGGTGTAGACGCGGCGCAGCGTGTCGAGGTCGAGACGCATGTCGCGGCCGTAGACGAAGGGCCCGACGAAGGTTCCCTCGTTGAACAGATGTACGGCCTGTGGCGGCGAATGGATGAAGTCGACATTGCGCGTATGCAGATTGTAGGGCGCCAGAAACTCGACGATCGCAATCATCGCATAGAGGATGACGAGAAAGATGCCCGAGATCAGCGCGAGCTTGTGGCGCTTGAATTTCCACCACATCAGCCGCGTCTGCGACGCCTGATTCACATAGGCCTGCTCTTCCGTCATTGCCTCGACGGAATGCGGATCGAAGGGTGCCGTGGAGACGAAATGTGGCAGCGTATCGCCGTTTTGCTGGGTCGCTAGTGTCACTTGGTGCTCCCGCCTTGCAGCCTGATGCGCGGATCGAGGAAGGCGAGCGCGATATCCGAGATCAGCACACCGATGACGGTGAGGAATGCCAGGAACATCAGGAAGGAGCCTGCGAGATACATATCCTGGCTCTGCAGCGCCTTGATCAGCATCGGGCCGGTCGTTTCGAGCGAGAGCACGATGGCGGTGATTTCGGCGCCGGAGATGATGGCCGGCAGGATGGAGCCGATGTCGGAGATGAAGAAGTTGAGCGACATGCGCAGCGGATATTTGATCAGCGTGCGGAAGGGATGCAGGCCCTTGGCGCGCGCGGTAACGACATACTGCTTCTGCAACTCGTCCAGCAGGTTGGCGCGCAGCCTGCGGATCATGCCGGCGGTTCCGGCGGTGCCGACGATCAGCACCGGGATCCACAAATGCTCCATGATCGACTTCGCCTTTTCCCAGCTCATCGGCTCGGCCAGATATTTCTGGTCCATCAGATGGCCGATCGAGGTGCCGAACCAGATATTGGCGAAGTACATCAGGATCAGGGCGAACATGAAGTTCGGGATGGCGATGCCGATCAGGCCGACGAATGTCAGACCGTAATCGCCCCAGCTGTACTGATGGGTTGCCGAATAGATACCGATCGGGAAGGCGACGAGCCAGGTGAAGATGATCGTGACCAGCGAAACCAGAACGGTCAGCCACAGCCGGTCGCCGACGACCTCGTTGACCGGCAGCTGATATTCGAAGGAATAGCCGAAATCGCCCTGCAGCATGCCAGCGACCCAGTGGAAGTAGCGCAGCACCGGTGGCTTGTCGAAGCCGTATTGCCGGCGCAACTCCTCGATCTCGGCCACATCGACGTTTTCGCCCTGGGCGCGCAGTTCGGCGATGTAGCTTTCGAAATAATCGCCCGGCGGCAGCTCGATGATGGTGAAGACAAGGGCTGAAATGATGAGAAGGGTCGGGATCATGGCGGCGATGCGCCAGAGAATGTATCGCAGCATGATCAGCTATCTCCGCTGCCGCTGTACCAGAAGGTATCCGGCATATAGACGCCGAGATAGCTGGTCGGGTCGAAACCGTAAAGCCCCTCGGCCGGCACGTTGTTCAATCGCGCCGATCGCAGCACAGGCTGATGCACGCCGTTGACGATGCCGATCGAAAACACCTGCTGGGTGTAGATGTCGAGCATCTGTGCCCATATTTCGACGCGCTGGCTGCTTTCCGTCGTCTGCCGCCACGCCTTCAGGAGATCGACCAGCCTGGCCGCTTCCGGTATTTCCGGCGCATGGCCGTATTGACCGAGCGAAAGATAATGCATGCCCCAGACAGGCCACTGCATCTGGTCGTCGGCGCTCGGGGCAAGCTGGCCGGGGTTCATGTCCGCGGTCGGCACGCCGTTTTCAAGGCCCGACCACATCGACATCATGATGTCGCCGCCCATCGCCCGCGAACGGAAGACATCGCGCTGCGAGGTGCGGATGAACAGCGAGACGCCGATCTTGCGCCAATGATCCGTGACCAGTTCGAGAATGTCGGTTTCGAGTGTGCTTTCGCCGGCGGTCTCGACGACGATCTGTGCCGTTCGGCCATCGGGCAGAATCCGCATGCCGTCGTCGTCGCGGTTCGTCAGCCCGACCTCGTCCAGCAGCGCATTGGCCTGGTCGGGATCGTGTGCGCTCCAGGCGGCGGCATATTCCGGCTTGAACAGCGGGCTTTCCGGCAGCACGCAATCGGCGCCTTCCTTGCCCAGGCCGTAGAAGGAGACCATGTTGATCTCGTGGCGATCGATGGCGAGCGACAGCGCCCGGCGGACGCGCACGTCCCAGAACAGCTTGCGCCAGACCTCATCCTTGCAGTTGAGGTTGGGCAGGAGCGTGACGCGCGATCCTTGGGTTCGCTTCCACAGGCTGACCTTGACCGGATAGCGCTTCTCGGAATCCTTGAGGAAGGCGTAATCGGCAAAATCGATGCCGCTTGCCTGCAGATCGCTCTCGCCCGCCCCGGTCTTGGCGGAGATGATTTCCGAAGAACTGATGTTGAGCGTGAACTGGTCGATGTAAGGCAGTTGCAGGCCGTTTTCGTCCACCCGGTGGAAGAAGGGATTGCGTTCGAAGACGAATTGTTCGGCCGGAGGCGCCGTGCGGTTGCGCCAGGGATCGAGCGTCGGCAGTTCCGGGTTTTCCGGCCGATACTGCCGCGACATCTTGATGTGCAGGTCGGCCCATTTCTTGACCCGGTATTCCCGCATCAGCGCAGAAAGACGAATATCGTCCTGATATTTGCGGTGGAACTGCCGCATATAGGCGTGTGGCAAAAGCAAGGTGAGCGGCGAGGCGGCGGCCAGGCTCGGAAGGAAATCCGGGTTCGGGCCATCCCAGCTGTAACGCACGGTGTACTTGTCGATGACTTCAAAACGCGGCGGCTTGCCGTCGACAAGCAACTCGCGCTGGACCCCGCCGGGGCGCAGATCCTCGTTGAGGATCACATCTTCCCAGGTGTAGCGGAAATCTTCCGCCGTCAGATAGCTGCCATCGGACCAGCGATGCTTCTCGCGAATCTTGAACGTGAAGACACTCTCGTCGACATGCTCGAAGCTTTCCAGGATATCGGCCTGAAGCGCCAGCTTTTCGTCATAGCCGACCAGACGGGCATAGCCGTAGATCGTCATCATGCGAATGTCTTTCTGGCTGCCGATCAGCGTCCGCACCACGCCACCGTACCGGCCGGGTTCGCGGCCCATGGCGGCAAGATTGACGACGCGGGGCGTTTTCGGCAGGCGGTCGGCAAGGTCCGGCAGCGCTGCGGCGCGCAGAAGGGGTTTGAGGAAGTCGGGCTCGACGAAGCCGGCGCGCGCGATGCCCGGCAGGAAGGCCGAGGCAATGAGGCCGAGGGTGGTGCGGCGCTTGATCATCCGACGAGTTCCCTTGCATCTACATTTCGGCGGGCGAGAACGAGATGGCCGTTGCCGAGATCGGCCGGCAGCAGAACCTCACCCTCGTCACCCGAGAACTGGCGACCCCAGCTGCGCTTGTCGGAGGCGCCGCTCGGATTGAGGGCGGCAAAATCCAGCGGCCGATCGAGGTCAGGGAAGGGCACGGCTGCCAGAAGCGATTTCGTGTAGGGATGCACGGGCGCACGCATCAGCGTCTCGCGCGGTGCGATCTCGACGATGCGGCCGCCGCACATGACGGCGATGCGATCGGCCATATAGTCGACCACGGCCAGATTGTGCGAAATGAACAGATAGGTGAGGCCCAGTTCCTTCTGCAGATCCTTGAGCAAATTGAGGATCTGCGCCTGAACGGAGACGTCGAGGGCCGAGACGGGTTCGTCGCAGATCAGAAGATCGGGGCCGAGCGCAAGGGCCCGGGCGATGCCGATGCGCTGGCGCTGGCCGCCGGAGAAGCTGTGCGGATAGCGGTTGAGGAAACGCTGGTCGAGGCCGATTGCCTGGATGAGGGCCTTGACCTTTTCCTGCCGTGCATGGGCATTGCCGCGATCGTGGATCTCGAGCGGCTCGGCCAGGATGTTCTGGATCGTCATGCGTGGCGAAAGCGAGGAAACAGGATCCTGGAACACCATCTGGATACGGGTGCGCAGGGCTTTCAGGCCGGCACCTTCCGCGGCCAGAACATCGAGGTCGCCGTCATTTCCATGCAGTGTGATCGTGCCCGTGTCCGGCTTCACCGCCCGCATCAGGATCTTGCTGAGCGTGGTCTTGCCGCAGCCGCTTTCGCCGACGAGACCAAGACATTCGCCGCGGCGAATATCGAAGCTGACATCATCGACGGCCAGGGTCTGCGCGGTGTCGCCCTTGTTGAACCAGCTGGATTTGCGGGTGGTAAAGGTCTTGCCGATATTGCGGACCGACAGCAGCACCTCGGGTCCGGTGGTCGAGGCTGCCTTTTTGCCGAGCAGATTTCCGGCATTGACCGGTATCTCGCGCAGCGCTTTCAGTCGTTCGCCCGCTTTCATGTCGAAATGCGGAACCGCCGCCATCAGCCCCTTCAGGTAGGGGTGGGACGGATTGCGGAAAATCGTATCGACCGGTCCGGCCTCCATGATCTGGCCATGGTAGATCACCACCACTTCGTCAGCGACGTTGGCGACGACGCCGAGATCGTGGGTGATCAGCAGCATCGCCATGTTCAGCTTGCCCTGCAGGTCGCGCAGCAATTGCAGGATCTGCGCCTGGATCGTCACGTCGAGCGCCGTCGTCGGCTCGTCGGCAATAAGAAGCGCTGGCCGACAGATGAGGGCCATGGCGATCATGGCACGCTGGCGCATGCCACCCGACAGTTCGAACGGGTACATGTCGAAGGCGCGGGACGGCTTGGCAAAACCGACAAGTCCCAGCATTTCTTCGCTTTTTTCGCGACGTTCGCTCTTCGAGGCATTGGTATGGATGCGCAGGACTTCGCTGATCTGGTTGCCGATCGTATGGAGCGGCGACAGCGAGGTCATCGGTTCCTGGAAGATCTTGCCCATGCGGTTGCCGCGGATCGCGCGGATCTGTGCGCCGTCGCGCGGCATCTGCAGCAGGTCGGCAGGCGTGTCAGAGATCGCCGCATCGCAGAACAGGATGCGTCCGCTGGCCGATGCGGTCTGGGGGAGGATGCCCATGACGGCCTGGCTGATGACGGACTTGCCCGAGCCAGATTCACCGACAAGAGCGGTGACCTTGCCGGGGCGCACGCGCAGGCTGACATCGCGCACTGCATCCAGCTTCCCGCCGAGCATTGCGAACGAGATGTTCAGGTTCTCGATCCGCAGCAGGTCCGCGCCTGTGGTCATGCCAGCAGTTTTCCTTGTCTTCTTCGGTCGCCGCATTGAACATGCGCGCTCACAGGAACGCTCGGCTTCTGAATGCCGAGACTATCCTAGCGAATTTGCCCTGTCCATGACCCGGTAACGGGAAACTTACAGCCGAAGAGGACGGCCCGCAGCGTGGCCCGAAGCCACTCGCAAATGTCCATTCCCGCGGAGAAAACTGTCGTCTCGTTTACTGCAGCAATTCGTTCAGCCTCTGCGTGCCGGTTCCCCTGCGGCTGTTGCGATAAAGCAGCATGACCTGCTCTGCCTCGGAGCGCTTGTCGTGGGATTGGTTCTGCGCCACTTCGGCATGGTCAAGCTTCATGTTGCTTTCGCCCGGCAGAAGCACGGTGAACTTCTGGCCGACGCCGCGCAGCTTTTCCTGGCCCAGCGTCGTCCAGTCGCCGCCGCAATAGGTGGCAAAGGCCTGGCTGGCAACGATGGGATGGGCGTATTTCTTGGTCAGGCCCTGCAGCCGTTCCACCTCGTTGACGGCGGCACCGAAGGCGGAGAAGGTCAGGCGGTCCTTCAGGCCGACATTGCCGAACATGACATTGCCGACATGCAGGCCAATGCCGTAGCGGACTTCACCCAATCCCTGGCGCTTCCTGTCGATGTTCAGTTCCGCCATGCGGGCGGTTGCCTGCCGCACGGCGCCCATGGCTGCAAGCGCTGCCACCTGCGAGGGTTCGCGATGGCGGCCGCAGGGGTAGACGGCAAGAAATCCATCACCGACGAAGCTCAGGATTTCGCCGCCCCGCTGGTTGAACGGCGTCGCGATCGCGTCGAAGAACTGGTTCAGCGTGTCGATATAGACCTGCCGGCCCTCTTTTTCTGCGAGCATGGTCGACTGCCGCATGTCGGCCATCACAAGGGCGGCCCGGATGGTTTCGCCGTCGCCACGGCGGATCTGGCCGGACAGGACGCGCTTTCCGGCATTGCCGCCGAGATAGGTGGTCAGCATGTTGTCGGCAAGCTTGCCCAGAACCGCCATTTTGGCGGCAACAGCCAGGCTGTTCTGGATGCGCAAAAGCGCCTCGATGACATTGTCGCTGAAACCGTCGGGCGCATCGGTGGCCCAGGAGCCCATCATGCCCTGGCCGGCCGATTCGCCGAAGGATTGTACGAAGGCGATATAGTCGGTCACGCCGAGCGCCTTGAAATCCTCGAACACCGGAAATTCCGATGGCGTTGCCGGGTCGATCTGCCGGCGCATATGGTCGAGATTGTTGCTGAGCAGATAATAATAGGGGCTGTGCAGGAAACGGTTCGTGTCCCCGGGGCCGTTGTCTGCCCGGTAGCCCTCGACCGTCACGCCCTTGCCGCGCATCCAGGTGAAGCCCAGCGCATCATAGAGCGGATGCAGCATGGAAAAGCTCAGATGCACGCGGTTCAGCGGAAGGCCCGATGCGGCCAGCCGCTCGCAGAAGCCCTGGACAAGGTTTTCAAGCGTTTCCCCGCTCAGTGCCGCCTGCTGCAGCCAGTGGGAAACGCGATCGAGGAGGGTGGTCGAGACATGCGCCCGGTGTGTGTTCATCGCTGGTCTTGATCTTTCTTCCGCACACCGGCGCCCCGCCGGCACGGCCTATCCAGTCTCTTCTTTCGGTGGACTGGATGAAATCACCAAGGACCAATGTAATGAGGCGGTGATTGCAAAACCAGATTTGCGACGAACAAAAGTCGGCGTTTGTTTTTGGCCGAGGCGATCCGGTCGCGCCGGTGCCAGTCGCGCCGGTGCTTGACACCCGGATGATTTACGCCCACCTCCAGTGCTGCCCATTCGAGCCCGCATAAAAGACGAGAAGACGAACGTGACCTCTCTTTCCTCCCCGCATCAAACCCTCCTCGCCGGCATCGATGCCCGGACCGCCCGCGCCGGCGTCATCGGCCTTGGTTATGTCGGCCTGCCGCTTGCCATGACGATCGCGCGTGCCGGTTTTCCGGTGACCGGCTTCGATATCGATCCGTCGAAGATGGTCGCGATCGAGGCGGGCCGATCCTATATCGAGGCGGTGTCCGACACGGTGCTTCGCGAACACACGGGCACCGGGCGTTTTCAGGCGACGGCCGATTTTTCACAGCTCGCGGATTGCGACGTGATCATCATCTGCGTGCCGACGCCGCTGACGAAACACCGTGACCCCGATCTTTCCTTCATCATAAAGACCTGCGGAAAGATCGCCGAAGCTCTGCGGCCGGGCCAGCTGATCGTTCTGGAATCGACGACCTATCCGGGCACGACCGACGAGGTCGTGAAGCCGATCCTCGAGAAGGTGGGACTGAAATCCGGAGAGGATTTCTTCCTCGGTTTCTCGCCCGAGCGGGAAGATCCCGGCAACCGCGATTTCGAGACCTCAAGCATCCCGAAGGTGGTCGCCGGCGACGGGCCTGCGGCGGCCGAACTCATGGTTCGGTTCTATTCTGCGGCGGTGAAGACCGTGGTGCCGGTCTCCTCGAATGCGACGGCGGAAGCCGTGAAGCTGACCGAGAACATTTTCCGGGCCGTCAACATCGCCTTGGTCAACGAATTGAAGGTTGTCTACGACGCGATGGGGGTCGATATCTGGGAGGTGATCGATGCGGCGAAGACCAAGCCCTTCGGCTACATGCCCTTCTATCCGGGGCCGGGTCTTGGCGGTCACTGCATCCCGATCGATCCCTTCTACCTGACCTGGAAATCACGGGAATTCGAGTTGCCGACCCGCTTCATCGAGCTTGCCGGCGAGATCAATTCCGCCATGCCGCGCCATGTGGTCGGCCGGCTTGCGGAAGCGCTTGACCGCCACAGCGGCAAGGCGCTCAGCCGGTCGCGCGTTCTCGTCATCGGTCTTGCCTACAAGAAGAACGTGCCGGATACACGGGAAAGCCCGTCGCTGAAGCTGATCGAACTGATCGAGGAGCGCGGCGGCACGACCGCCTATCACGATCCGCATATCGCCGAAATTCCGCCGACGCGCGAATACATGATGCTCAAGGGGCGGTCTTCGGTTTCTCTGGACGAGGAGACGATCAAGGGTTTCGATGCCGTGCTGATCGCTACGGACCATGATGCTGTCGACTACGCAGCACTTGCCCGCTGGGCGCCGTTGATCGTCGATACGCGCAATGCCTTCGCGCGACGACAGCTGGAAAGCGACAGGATCGTGAAGGCCTGATCGTCAGGATCTGATGGTCAGGGTGTGGCGGCGGACGTCTTCGGCTGCGCCGAAAGGCTGCTTTTGAGGCGGCTGGCCGCAACGGCATAACCACCAGCGGCGCCATCGATGAAGTGCATGTGCGTGCGGCTGAGCGGCGTCGGCACGATGCAGGTCATCAGGGCTGAATCCTGCCGGTGCAGGCCGTAGCGACAGATCCCGGCCTTGGCGGCCTCCTCAAGCCTTGTCTCGATCTGCTGCAATTGCGCCTCGCTGACATCGATGGTCATCTTCAGTCCGTCGTCGAACTTCCGGAAATCCGTGTTCTGCGCCACATCGCTGCGGTAGACCTTGGGATCGAAGCGACCGAGCGATGCGCCGAAACGGAACAGCGTCACGGTCAAGAGATACTGGGCGATGATGAAGAGCTTTTGCCGCAGGCGCCGGTCCTTCGGCGCGGTCGCCCTGGCCTCGGCTTCGAGACCGGGGCGCGACAGCCCAAGCTGCGGGCCTTCCGGGGCAACAGGATGCCCCTCGCGCTCCTGCGTTGCAGCAAGCGCCACGACATCGGTGATCAGGTTCTGAAAGGCCAAACCGCTGCCCGCCGTGCTGGGCACGGCGATGATCGAGACAATCTCGCCGTGGCGGGTCTTGATCGGGTTCCAGCGGCAGGAGAGGCCGGCCAGATCAGGCCGTGTGCCGGCGGGTGCCTGCGCGACCGCATAATGTCCCTCTTTCATCCGGGTTTCCGCCCAGCTTGCGCCGCCGCCGGCAAACATGGCGTAGGACACGCCTTCGCTCACCTGAAAGCGCGCAACACGCACGTCGACGCCGGCCGCCCTTATGTCGGAGACCGGCACGAGGGCGGCGCGCATCGTCAGTTGCAACTCCTCCCTGACCCAGTTCTGCACAGCCGAAAGCGCTTCCTGCGCCTTGATCCGTGCCGATGGCGGAATGGCAACCAGGGCGCCATCGCCGCCGAAGACGAAGGGAAGATCGTGCTGCCCGAGCGCATTCAGGATGGCCGAGATGACGCTGGCGCCGGCCATGTTGACGGACTTGTAGTTCCCGGCTTCGATCGCGCCGGTCGAATCGACGATATCGGCCGTTGCCAGTGCCCAGTCGTCCGGCAGCGGCTGGTAGTTGTCGCCGTCAGCCACCCCCTCGAACTCGACGAAAACGGGAAGCGTGCTGAAAAAAGTATCGCTGGAAATCTCTGCCATGGCCAAGCCTATCACAGTCGAGAGCGCGATGCGATTGAGACCGGCGCGCAGGTCCTGACAAAATCTTGATGCGGGATCAAAGGTGGAAACCATCGACCGCAGGAACGGTGTCGTGTTAAGCCGGGCCCTTCGAAGAAAAAAACGGATTGCCACAGACATGAGCCGCCTCGACAGTTTCATCCGCCGCCTGAGCGCCCAGCGCGACATTCTCAACCATGTCGGTGAAACGATGATGGATGGACTGGCAGAGGGGGCGGTTCTTGAAATCGGCCTCGGCAATGGCCGCACCTACAGCCATTTGCGCGAAAAGTTTCCAGGTCGGCGCATCGTGGCCTTCGACCGGGCCATCGGTTCCCATGCGAGTTCGACGCCGGAGCCGGCGGATCTGGTGATCGGCGAAATCCGCGAAACGGCGCAGGCCTTTGTCGGCACAGAGGCAGCGCTGGTGCATGCCGATATCGGTACGGGTTATCCGGACAAGGATGCAGTGACGCTGACCTGGTTGCCGCAACTGGCGGCGGGCAGCCTTCGCAGCGGCGGTATTGCGGTCAGCGGCCTGCCGCTGGAGCATCCCGATCTCGAGCCGCAGCCTTTGCCATCCACGGTGCAGGCGGATCGTTACTTCCTTTACCGCAAACGCTGAGCGTCACGACGGCAGCAGCAGCACGTCGTATTGCGTGCGGTTGATCGGCATCTTGGCGACCTTGAGCGCGACCGGGTCTTCGTCTTCGGCAAAGACGAGGCAATCGGTGTAGAAGCCGGCGAGATAGCGGATGAACTCCGCTGAGCCCTCGGCGCCGTAAAAGGCGGGGGAGAATTCCATGTAGAGCGGCACCTTGGCGGCCATCAGCGCTTCCATGGACCGGCAGGCGACCGGCTCGTAGCCCTCGATATCCATCCAGACAAGGCCGATTGAAGAGGGCTCGATGCCTGCGTCAGAAAGGATCGTGCCGACCGGCCGGACGGGCACGGAAATCTCTTTGTCGGATGGGCTTTGTCGCAGGGCGCTGCTTTTGCCGTGATTGTCCTGATGCTGGAAAAAGGCGATTTCGCCTTCGGTCTCGCCCGCCGCACAATTGACCAGCGTCACCGTGTCATTCAGCGCGTTCTGGGCGATGTTGGCGCGCAGAAGCTCGAAATTGCGCGGGTCCGGCTCGATGCTGACGATCCGCTTGTAAGCCTTGCTCAGGCCGAAATAGACCGTCTGGGTGCCGATATTGCCGCCCAGCTCCAGCAGCACCTTGTCCGCGCGCCAGATGCCGCGTGCTTTCAGGAGGGCCAGCAACCGATCGACATGCTCCCGCTCGAAATGACCCTTCCGGAAGATTTTGCGGCCGATGTAATCATGCGGGGAAAAGGTCATGAGGTGATCGCCGCAATCGACCGTCATCGTCAAGAGGCGCGGCGGCAGGACATTGACGAGCAATTCGCGGCCGTAGCGCGTGTCGAAGAATCGACGCGCAAACCTGTTTCTGATCTTTCGGATCCGGCGTTTCAACCTTTTGACAGTCAGCATTGCGGATCCAGTCTTTTTCGGCGTTTCATCGCCTGCGCTACAGCATGAACCTGGAAAATGGAACGATTTTCGGTTTTTCCAAGCTGTTTGTCCGATTTTCCAACGATAGATCGGATTTTTTCGAGGTTTTTTCCATTTGTTTTCGCACTGCAAGAACAGTCTGAATTCCTTGTCTTATCCTCAAAGTCCCTGCCAAGGCCGTGCTGCCTTCCGCTCGCCGACAAGCCTTTCAAGGCGCGGCCGGCTCTCAAGGCCGCTTGACAAATTTTTCACCAGATGAAAATATTTTCATAATCAGAAAAAAATATCAATCTGAGGGCGGAGAACATGGCGATCACGGGTGGAGGCTCCCTGAGGGATGACGAGTCGAGCATGGCGACCCGTGCGGCATGGCTTCACTATGCCGGCGGCCTGACGCAGGCCGAGGTTGCCAAGCGACTGGGACTGTCGTCGCTCAAGGCCCACAGGCTGATCATGAAGGCCAACCAGGACGGTCTGGTGAAGGTCTATATCGACGGCGAAGTCTCCGAATGCGTCGAACTCGAGCAGAAGCTTTCGACCCGCTACGGCCTCGACTATTGCGAAGTCGTGCCGGATTTCGATCCGGAAGACCTGCCGCTGAAGGCCCTCGGCATTTCCGGTGCGCAGTTCCTCAAGCGCGAGATCGAGCGCGAAGGGCATGTGCTGATCGGCATGGGCCATGGCCGCACGCTTGCGGCTTGCGTCGAGTATCTGCCACGCACGACGAACAACGATGTCCGTTTCGTTTCTCTGCTCGGCGGCCTGACGCGCAAGTTCTCGGCCAACCCGCACGACGTTATCCACCGGCTGGCGGAGCGCACCGGCGCGGAGGCCTATGTCATGCCGGTTCCGTTCTTTGCCAATACGATCGAGGACAGGGATGTGCTGTTCAGCCAGCGCGGCGTCCGCGAAGTGTTTGACCTCGCCAAAAGTGCCGATCTGCTGCTCGTCGGGATCGGTACCGTCGAGCGCGAAGCCTCGCTGGTTGCGACCGGGATGATCGAGAAGAGCGAGATCGAGGAAATCAAGACCGGCGGCGGTGTCGGCGAACTGCTTGGCCATTTCTTCGACAAGAAAGGCCAGCCGATCGAGACGTCACTGTCGGACCGCACCTTCACGATGAAGCGCGAGGACCTGAAGAACCGCCGCATCGTGGCTGTTGCCGGAGGCAAGGTGAAGGCCCGGGCGATCCGCTCGGTGCTGGAAAGCCGCTTTCTGAGCGGACTGATCACCGACGAGCGCACGGCGCGCACGTTGATGACCGACGCCGGTTGAAAACGGCGCCGTGAAAGAAGACCGGGGCGAAGGACAGGGCCGGGGAGGTATCTGTTTCGCCCTTTTGGAGGAAATACCGGTCGGGTAGCCGGTAAGGCTCAACCGAGCTTGTTTTGCCCGCGAAGGAGGAGAAGACCAATGTACGAAAAGGAAAAAGACCTCATCGGTGCGTTTCTGCGCGGAGAGGTGGACCGCCGTGGAATGCTGAAAGGGCTTGGCGCCATGGGGATAACCGCCGGCACTGCCGGCACGCTGTTCAACATGATGGCGACCAATGCGCATGCTGCGGACTTCGACTGGAAAGCCCATTCCGGCAAGTCGCTGAAGCTGCTTTTGAACAAGCATCCCTATGCCGATGCGATGATCGCCAACCTGCAGACGTTCAAGGACCTGACCGGCATGGAGGTTACCTATGACGTGTTCCCGGAAGACGTTTATTTCGACAAGGTGACCGCGGCGCTGTCGTCCGGCTCCACCGAATATGATGCCTTCATGACCGGCGCCTACATGACCTGGACCTATGGTCCGGCCGGCTGGATCACCGACCTCAACGAGTGGATCAAGGATCCGGCCAAGACCAATCCGAACTATGCCTGGGATGACTTCCTGCCCGGCGTGCAAGAACTCCTGCGCCTGGAACGGCGTACCCGGCGGCGCGCTGGGTTCGGACGATGCCAAGCAGTGGTGCATTCCGTGGGGCTATGAGCAGAACAACCTCACCTACAACAAGACGATGTTCGACAAGGTCGGCGTGCAGTTCCCGAAGAACCTCGATGAACTGCATCGAGACGTGCCGGCCAAGCTGACCAAGGATCTGGGTGGACCATACGGTATCGGCGTTCGTGGATCGCGCTCCTGGGCAACCATCCATCCGGGCTTCCTGTCGGGCTATGCCAACTTTGGCCAGAAGGACCTGAACGTATCGGCCGACGGCAAGCTGTCGGCAGCGATGAACACGGCTGGATCCAAGGCCTTCCACGCCAAATGGGTGCAGATGATCCAGGAAAGCGGCCCGAAGGACTGGTCGACCTATACCTGGTATCAGGTCGGAACGGATCTCGGTGCCGGCGCATCGGCCATGATCTTCGACGCCGACATCCTCGGCTACTTCATGAACGGCGGCGACAACAAGGAAGCCGGCAATCTCGGCCTATCGCGCCGTTTGCCGCCAATCCGGCCGCAGCCTCGGCCCGACGCCGAACATCTGGATCTGGTCGCTCGCCATGTCCAACTTCTCCAAGGACAAGGATGCGACCTGGTACTTCATGCAGTGGGCGTCCGGTGCCGAGCACGCCATCTTCGGCGCCACCAAGATGGACTTCGTCAATCCGGTCCGCCAGTCGGTCTGGAAGGACGAGATCTTCCGCGAACGCCTGAACAAGAGCTATCCGGGCTATGTCGACATGCACGACAGTCTCGGCACCGGGTGCATGATCAAGTTCACGCCGCAGCCGCTGTTCTTCGACCTGACCACCGAATGGGCCGCGACGCTGCAGAAGATGGTCGCCAAGGAAGTGCCGGTCGATGAAGGTCTCGACATGCTCGTCCAGAGCATCGACACGCAGCTGAAGGAAGCCGGTCTCGGCTGATCACACTGACGACGATACCCGGCGCATCCAGCGCCGGGTATCGCCCGCATGGCCTTCGGAGCAGAGCGTTCCCGGCTTGAAAACAACCTGAAAAAGCCGTCGGACGCGCGCGTGCAAGCCGCGCCCTGTTCCTGCGTGGTTTCTTCAATGACAAACGGATCGGAGCTCACCATGGCTTCAACAGCAAACCAACGCAAAGCCGCCTCCGGTTTCAGGATCAGCAGAAAGGCCTTGCCCTATGTGCTCAGCCTGCCGGCGCTGCTGGTCTGCATCGGCATTCTCATCCCGTTCCTCACGGCGGTCGTCTATTCGTTCCAGCGCTATCGGCTGAGCCAGCCCTGGGCGCGCCAGTTCAACTGGGGTGACAACTACATCAACTTCATGAGCGATCCGGGTTTCTGGAACACGCTGAAGATCTCGCTGGTCTATGCCGGCACTGACGGTGACGCTCGAACTGCTGCTCGGCCTTGGCATTGCCCTGCTGCTGCAGCGGCGCTCGACGCGTCAACAATTTCGTCTCGATCATGCTGCTGATGCCGTTGATGACGGCGCCGGCGCTGGCTGCGCTGATGTGGAAGCTGATGACCAATCCGGGCTTCGGCATCCTCAGCTATTTTGCGGGCCTGATCGGTCTTGAGGATTTCCGCTGGGCATCGTCGCCGGATACCGCACTGTTGACCGTCGTTCTCGTCGATATCTGGGTCTACACGCCCTTCATCATGATCCTGCTTCTGGCCGGTCTGCGCTCGCTGCCGACCCAGCCCTTCGAGGCGGCGGCGCTGGATGGCGTGCCGCGCACCTTCGTCTTCTTCCGCATCACCCTGCCGATGCTGACGCCCTACATCCTGACGGCGACGCTGTTTCGCCTGCTCGACTGCATCCAGCAGTTCGACATCATCTATGCGATGACGCAAGGCGGGCCGGGCGACACGCTGACCGTCTTCCAGGTCGAGGCCTATCTCAACTTCTTCCAGTCGACCAATGTCGGGCGCTCGGCGGCGCTGATGATCATCCTCTGGGCGATCACCTATTTCCTGTCGAATATCTTCATCAAGAACTGGTTGCGGCTGCGCGAACGCGCCCGTGGCGAAGCCTGAGAGCGGAGGCAGCACCCATGGAAACCACATCCACCTTCGAGAAAATCTTTCGCGGCACGGCCCTGACGCTGGTCGTCCTGTTCTTCATGTTCCCGATCTTCTGGATCTTCCTGATGTCCTTCCAGACCAACGAGACGATCCTGCGCATTCCGCCATCGGTGGTGTTCTCGCCGACCTTCGAGAACTACCAGGCGCTGATCACCGGCAAGCTGACCTCGGCGGCCGGCACGCTCGATATCGCCTTCATGCGAAACCTTGGAAACTCGGTCTTCCTGTCGGTTGCCTCGGTTGCAGTCGCGCTTGTTCTGGGCGTTCCCGCGGCCTATGCCTTTGCACGCCACAAGTTTCGCGGCTCGGAGGATATCGCGTTCACGCTTCTGTCCTTCCGCTTTGCCCCGCCCTTGCTGGTGCTTCTGCCGCTCACCCTGTATTTCCAGTGGCTGGGCCTGTCAGACACCTATTTCGGCCTGATCTGGGTCTATCAGCTGATCTGCCTGCCGCTGATCCTGTGGATCGTGCGCGGCTACTTCGAGGACATCTCGGCCGATGTCGAATACGCCTATCGCATCGCCGGCCATTCCTGGTTTGCGACATTCCGCAAGATCGCCCTGCCGCTGGCCGGTCCGGGCATTGCCGCTGCCGGCCTGCTGGCCTTCATCTTCGCCTGGAACAACTTCGTCTTCGCGCTGGTGCTGGCATCGGCCGACAAACAGCCGGTGACGGTGGGAGCGCTTGCTTTCGTCACCGCATCAGGCATCCAGTATGGACAGATCGCGGCCGCCATCGTGCTGTCGATCACGCCGACGCTGGTCACTCGCACTCTACGCGCAACGCTACCTGGTCGAAGGCCTGTCGCTTGGCGCGGTGAAGGGATAGTTTGGAATGACAACGCTTCAACTGAAAAACATCGTCAAGCGCTACAAGAGCCAGACGGTTCTGGATGATCTTTCGCTCAGCGTGGCCGATGGCGAAACGCTGGTCCTGTTCGGGCCGTCGGGTGCCGGCAAGACCGTTCTGCTGCGCATGATCGCCGGTGTGATCGAGCCGGACGAGGGACAGATCCTGATCGGCGGCGAAGACATGGCCGAGGTGGATGCCGAACATCGCGGCATCGGCATGGCCTTCCAGAACTTCGCGCTGTTTCCGCACATGAGCGCGTTTGACAATATCGCCAGCCCGCTGACGGCGACGCGATCGTCGAAGGATGTGATTGCCGCCGGCGTGCAGAAGGTGGCGAAGCTGCTGAAGATCGACCATGTGCTGACCCATCACCCGAAGGCCCTGTCGAACGGCCAGAAACAGCGCACGGCGCTTGCCCGGGCGCTGGCCGGTTCGCCGCCGCTGCTGCTGCTCGATGATCCCTTGCGCAATGTCGATGCCAAGCTGCGGTTCGAGATGCGGCTGGAACTGCCGCGACTTCTGGCAGCACAAGGGGCGACGGTCGTCTATGTGACGCAGGACTACAAGGAAGCCATGGCGCTTGGCGACCGCATCGCCGTCATGTCGCAGGGCCGTATCCGCCAGATCGGCACGCCGGAAGAGATCTACAACGCGCCTGCTGACATCGAGATTGCCCGGCTGTTCGGCGATCCGACGATCAACCTCCTCGACGTCGTGCCCAGGGAAGGACCTGACGGCGTCTATGTCGAGCTTTCCAATGTGAAGATTGCGCTTCCCGGCATGCCGCGATCGGTGGTCGGCAAAAACTGCGTTATCGGTCTGCGACCCGAAACCATCGTCTTTGCTGACGCAAGTTCGCCGGGCGCCATTCCGGTCACCGTCGAGGCCGAGACGCCGCTCAATGAAAAGACCGTGACGCTGGTGATGACCGTGCGTCGGCCGCGAAATCCTGGTTTCGCGGCCGGCAGGCACGCCGGGCCCGGTCTCCGGACCCGCGCATATCACGGTCGATGGCCGGACGGCCTTCCTGTTCGACAAGGAAAGCGGTGCCCTGATCGCCTCGGCCGGCACGTCCGCGCTACGCAATGGAGAAGCCGCATGAGCGACACCGCACTTCTGATCAAAGGCGTCGACAAGTTCTACGGTCCGATCGACCATGGCGTCCATGCCGTCAAGGACCTCAGCATGGATGTGAAGAAGGGCGAGATCATCGCGCTTCTCGGCTCCTCCGGTTGCGGCAAGACCTCGACGCTGCGCATGATTGCCGGTTTCGAAGCCGTGTCGCGCGGCACGATCCAGCTGAAGGGGCGCGAGGTCCAGACCTTTCCGCCCGTCAAGCGCAATGTCGCCATGGCCTTCGAGGGCTACTCGCTCTATCCGCCGCTGACGGTGCGGGAAAACATCGCCTTTGCGCTCAAGTCCTCGAAGCTCTCGCAGGCCGTGGTCGAGGAGAAGGTTGCCTATGTCGCCAAGCTTCTCGAAATCGAGGACATCCTGGGGCGCTATCCAAGCTCGATTTCGGGCGGCCAGCAGCAGCGCGCCTCGCTCGGGCGGGCGCTGATCCGCGATGCGGACCTGCATCTGCTGGACGAGCCGATGGGGCAGCTTGGAGCCGCAACTGCGTGCCGTGCTGCGTGGCCGCATCAAGCATTTCATCAAGGAGCGCGGCCTCACCGCCATTCTCGTTACCCACGACCAGACGGAGGCAAACGCGCTTGCCGACCGGATCGCGGTCATGGAGGGCGGTGTCCTGCAGCAATTCGATACGCCGCAGGTGATCAAGGAGCGTCCGGCCAACCTCTTCACCGGAACCTTTGTCGGCGAACCGCCGATGAACGTCTTCACGGCCGGCATTTCCGGCAATGAGGAGCAAGGTCGCCTTCGGTCTCGGTGAAGGCGTGAAGCTGGAATATGCGGTCGTCCGATTTCTCGCCCGCCGTGCGCGATGCACTGATGAAGCGCAGCAAGGTCGTGCTCGGCATAAGGCCCTATGCCGTTCGCCGTTCCGAGATGGCGTGGGCGCTCGGGTTGCGGTCAACCAGTGGCTCGGCGACCAGACCCATATTGCGACCGACTTTGCCGGCGGAACCATGGTTCTGGTCGAACACGACCGGACCAACCTGTCGATCGGTGAGAATGTCGGTATCCGGCTCGATCCCGCAAGCCTCCATGTCTTCGACACCGAGAGCGGCAAGGCGATCTGCGCATGGACGGGAGCTGGCCTGATGCGCGATATCCTGATCGGGATCGATGCCGGCACCTCCGTGATCAAGTCTGTCGCCTTTGATCTTGGCGGCCGGCAGATCGCGGTTTTCGGCGATCCCGAACAGCTATGAAAGCTGTCGGACGGACCGGCGTCGTCCAGGATCTCGACACGGACCTGGGCGGATGCGGCAAAGACGCTCGCAAACCTCGCCGACAAGATCGACAATCTGGCGAGCCGTGTCGCGGCAATCTCTGTGACGGCGCAGGGCGACGGTACATGGCTGATCGACAAGCATGGTGAGCCCGTCGGCAAGGGCTGGCTCTGGCTCGATGCGCGGGCCGGCGACACCGTCGATCGCCTGCGCAGCGACAGCGGCGATGCGGCCCGTTTCGCGCATACCGGCTCCGGTCTCGCCGCCTGCCAGCATGGGCTCGCAGCTGCGCTGGATCCTCGACAACGAACCGGCCATGCTGAACGGCGCGACCACCGGGTTTCATTGCAAGGACTGGCTCTACTTCAAGCTCACGGGCAAGCGGGCCACCGATCCCTCCGAGGCCGTCTTCACCTTCGGAGATTTCCGCACACGGCAGTATTCCGATGACGTGATCGAGTTTCTCGACCTCGAAAAGCAGCGTCATCTGCTGCCGGAGATCGTCGACGGCGCCGTGACGCAGCATGCGCTCAGCGAAAGTGCCGCAGCCCTGACGGGGCTGGTTGCGGGAACGCCTGTTGTGCTCGGCTATGTCGATGTGGTCTGCACGTCGATTGGCGCTGGATTGTACGAGCCAGGCACCGACACAGGGTGTTCGATCATCGGCTCGACCGGCATGCACATGCGGCTTGCCGACGGATGCCGATGATGTGCAGCTCAATCCGGGTCTCACGGGCTATACGATGTGCCTGCCCATTCCCGGCGCCTATGCGCAGATGCAATCCAACATGGCAGCGACGCTCAATATCGACTGGATCCTGTCCGTTGCCGGCAGCGTGCTGAAAAGCGCACGGGCATCGAGAAAAGCAAGGCGGAGCTGCTTGGCCATGTGGAGGCCTGGCTTGCCGAGGCAAAAGAAACGTCGCTGCTGTTCCACCCCTATATTTCCGAGGCCGGAGAGCGCGGACCGTTTGTCGATGCTGCTGCCCGCGCGTCCTTCATCGGGCTCGAAACGGGCCACGGTTTTGCCGATATGGTCCGCGCCGTATTCAACGGTCTGGCCATGGCGGCGCGTGATTGTTATGTCGAAATGGGCCCGTTGCCATCCAGGGTTCGTCTCACAGGGGGCGCTGCGCGCAGTGCTTCCCTGCGTCGGATCCTCGGCGGCGCACTCGGTTGCGCGGTGCAGACCAGCGAACGCGAGGAGGCGGGTGCAGCGGGTGCTGCCATGATCGCCGCCGTCTCGCTCGGCATCTACGGTTCCATGGCCGACTGCGTCAAGGAATGGGTGACGCCCTACCAGCGGCCGCCGGAGCCGGCCGATCAAGCCATGGCGGCGTATTTCGACGCCGCTTTTCCAACCTACGGCAATCGCGCCTGTCCCTTCGGCCGGTCTGGCACGCCCTTTCCCATGGCGCCGGCCCGGCTTCTGAACAGGAAAGACCGCAATGAAGAAGATCGCCATCATCGGAGACCGGTTCATGCTGCCGACGATGTTTCCACGACAAGGTCGTGGAAGCCTGCGGCGACGCGCATGACATTCGTCTTCTGGAACAGCCCTGGCCGGATGAGCCGATGGAGCATGGCTATGCCGTCGAGGGCATGGACGGACTGAAGGAATATATGGGCAAGGCCGATGATATCGTCGATTTCATCGGCGATGCCGAGATTGTCATCACCCAGCTTGCGCCGCTCTCCGGCGGCATGTTCGAACGTCTTGCCAAATCTCAAATTCATCGCCGTCTCGCGCGGCGGGCCGGTCAATATCGACATGAAGGCCGCGCAGCGATGCCGGCGTGCTCGTCGTCAACACGCCCGGTCGCAATGCAAGCGCCGTTGCCGAATTTACCCTCGGCGCGATCCTGGCCGAGACACGGCTGATCCGCACAGGCCACGAATCCCTGCGCAAGGGCGAATGGCGCGGCGATCTCTACCGCGCCGACAAGACCGGCCGCGAACTCTCGGAAATGACGGTCGGCGTGATCGGCTACGGCAATATCGGCACCAAGGTCGTGCGGCTGCTGCGGGCCTTCGGCATGCAAGGTGCTCGTGCATGATCCCTATGTCCAGCTTTCGCGCTGATGATCACAATGCCGGTGTCGAGCATGTCGCGTCTCGACGATCTGCTGTCGCGCGTCCGATGTCGTGACGCTGCATCCGCGCGTCACCGAGGAAACGACGCGGCATGATGAATGCCGAGCGCTTTCGCCATGATGAAGCCCGGGGCGATCTTCGTCAACACGGCGCGCGGTCCGCTGGTCGACTATGATGCGCTTTATGAGGCGCTGGTCGACGGTCCGTCTCGGCGGCGCCATGCTGGAGACCTTTGCCGTCGAGCCTGTGCCGGCCGACTGGCCGCTCTTGCAATTGCCCAATGTGACGCTGACGCCGCATATCGCCGGTGCCTCGGTGCGCACGGTCACCTATGCCGCCGAAATGGCCGCCGAAGAGGTGCGCCGCTACATCGCCGGCCTGCCGCCGGTCAATCCGTGCTGAGGTGATCTGCCATGAATGAACTCGAGTATCCGCAATGCGATCATCGAACAGTGCCGCACCATGAATGCCACCGGCCTGAACCAGGGCACATCGGGCAATATCAGCGTGCGCCATGGCGACCGCATGCTGGTCACACCCGACGGCCGTTCCCTATGCCGAAATGACGCCCGACATGATCGCCTCCATGCCGGTCGATGGCGATCCGAAGGCCTGGGAGGGGCCGAAGAAGCCCTCCGTCGAATGGCCGTTCCATCGCGATATCCTGCGTGGCCGCCCGGAGATCGGCGCGGTGGTGCATACGCATGCGATGTTTTCGACCATCCTTGCCATGGCGCGCAAGCCGATCCCGGCCTGCCACTACATGATCGCCGCTTTCGGCGGCAATGACGTGCGGGTGTGCGATTATGCCCGTTACGGCACGCAGGAACTGTCGGAAAATGTGCTGAAGGCGCTCGAAGGGCGTTCCGCCTGCCTGATGGCCAATCACGGCATGATCGCCACCGGTCCGACGCTGGAAAAGGCGATGTGGGCGGCGGTCGAACTGGAGACCATCGCGAAGCAGTATTATCACGCGCTTCTGATCGGTGGCCCGGTGATCCTTCCGGACGAGGAGATTGCCGGCGTGCTCAAGGGTTTTGCGACCTATGGACTGCAGGAGAAACGCCCGTGAGTGCTGACAACGGCATAGTCGATCTGTTCATCATCGGCGGCGGCGTCAATGGGGCCGGCATCGCGCGCGATGCGGCAGGGCGCGGCATGTCGGTGGTTTTGTGCGAGAAGGACGATCTGGCGCAAGGCACCAGTTCGCGCTCCGGCAAGCTTGTCCATGGCGGGCTTGCGCTATCTCGAATATTACGAGTTCCGGCTGGTGCGCGAGGCGCTGATCGAGCGCGAGGTGCTTCTGGAATCGGCACCGCACATCATCTGGCCGATGCGCTTCGTCCTGCCGCACAGTTCGTCCGATCGACCGGCCTGGCTCGTGCGGCTTGGCCTGTTTCTCTACGACCATCTCGGCGGTCGCAAGCGCCTGCCGGGCACGCGCACGCTCAATCTGGCGACAGCCCCGGAGGGCGCGGCGATCAAGCGGGACTACCGCAAGGGGTTCGAATATTCCGATTGCTGGGTCGACGACGCCCGCCTCGTCCTTCTGAACGCGCTCGATGCCAGCGAGCGCGGTGCCGAAATCCATACCCGCACGGCCTGTACCTCGATCCGGCGAAACGGCGACCTCTGGGATATCGAGATGACCGAGGCCTATTCCGGCCGCAAGATCCCCGTCAAGGCGCGCTGCGTCGTCAACACGGCGGGTCCCTGGGTCAATGATGTCATCGGGCGGGTTGCCGGATTGAACTCGGCGCGCAATGTCCGGCTGGTCAAGGGCAGTCACATCATCGTGCCGAAATTCTGGGAGGGGCGTCAGGCCTATCTCGTCCAGAACCCGGACAAGCGGGTGATCTTCATCAACCCCTATGAAAACGACCTGGCGCTGATCGGCACCACGGACATTCCCTATGAAGGGCGGCCGGAGGATGTGAGCGCGGACGACAACGAAATCGAATATCTGCTGAAATCGGTGAACCGGTATTTCAAGCAGCAACTGGCCGAAAGCGACATCGTGCGCAGCTTTTCCGGTGTGCGGCCGCTTTACGACGACAATGCGGAAAACCCGTCCGCCGTCACGCGCGACTATATTTTCGAGGTCGATGGCGCGGATGGCAAGGCGCCGCTTCTTTCGGTCTTCGGCGGCAAGATAACGACGTTTCGCAAGCTTTCCGAACATGCGCTGGAAAAGATCCGGCCATTCTTTCCCGGCGATGAAGCCGGGCTGGACCGCGAAGGGCACCTTGCCGGGCGGCGACATGCCGGATGCGGATTTCGACCAGTTCCTGGGCGACCTCAGGGCCCGCTATCGCTGGCTGCCGATGGACCTCGCCAAGCATTATGCGCGGCTTTACGGCACGCGCGCCGAAGAACTGATCGGCAATGCCGCCTCGCTTGACGATCTCGGGCAGGCTTTCGGACAAGCTTTTGCGCGCGCGTGAAGCACAGTTTCTGATCGAAACCGAATGGGCGCAGACGCCGCAGGACATTCTGGAACGACGCACGAAACACGGGCTGCACATGACATCAGGCGAGCGCGAGGCGTTTGAAGTCTGGTTTGACCAGCAATCGCTGGCGGCCTGACATTGATATCGGAGACTGACGTGAGAAGTTCTGAATTTGAAGCCCTGCTGGATGTGTCGGCCCGTGTCGGCGCCGATCCTGACCTGGTGCAGGGTGCCGGCGGCAATACCTCGATCAAGGAAGGCGGGACGCTCTGGATCAAGGCTTCCGGGCTCTGGCTGATGCAGGCGCGACAAAGGGACGTCATGGTGCCGGTGGCGCTCGATCCCTTGCTCGATGCGCTGGAGCGCGACGATCCCTCCACCGAAAAGGCGCAGGATTTCGTCATTGCGGAGCGCAATCCGCAGGGGTTGCGGCCATCGATCGAGACGACCGTGCATGCGCTGATGCCGCAAAAGGTGGTCATCCACGTCCATTGCGTCGAAACCATCGCGACGGCGGTGCAGGCGAACGGCGAAGCCATCGCCGCGTCGAAACTGGATGATATCCCGCATGTCTTCGTGCCCTATGCCCGTCCGGGGCTGCCGCTGGCAAAGGCGATCGCGGCCCGGATCCGCGAGGACACCAGCGTTCTCATTCTCGGCAATCATGGTCTGGCCGTGGCCGGTGAAACGGTGGCCGAAGCAGAGGCTCTTTTGGCGCAAGTCTCCAGACGGCTGGCACTGCCGATGCGCGTCAAAGCCGATGCCGACATTGCTGCCCTGTCGAGATTGGCCGTCGATAGCAGCTACACCATTCCGCAGGACCCTCGCATCCATGATGCGGCAACCGATCTTGCCAGTTGCAAGATTGCGGCCGGCGGCAGTCTCTATCCCGACCACGTGATCTTTCTGGGCAAGGGCTCGGTGATTGCGGCCCCCCATGAAACCGCGGCTGCGATCGAACAACGATTTGCAATCGACGGCATCGCACTGCCGCCACTTCTCCTGTTTCCCGGCAAGGGGGCGCTTGTCTCCCGGGAGATCACGGCCGGGGCGCTTGCCATGGCGCGGTGCCTTTCCGACGTCCTGTCGCGCATTCCTGACGGCGCCCGGCTGCGCTACCTGACCGATGCTGAAAATGCCGAACTTCTGGGCTGGGACGCGGAGAAATACCGGCAGGCGCTGAACCGGGCCGGGCAGGCGCTGCAATGACGGCGGTACCTGGAACCCCTCTTGTCATCGGCATCGATATCGGAACCTCCGGCGCGCGCGCCGTTGCCATGGACCCGTCCTTCCGGATCGTTGCATCCGGATCGGCGAAGATGGCGGATTTTTCCGGCGATCATCGCGATCCCGGCGTCTGGTGGCAGGCGCTGCAGACGGCCCTTCGAGGCGTGCTTGCCGCAATCGATGCCACGCGCGTCCGGGCGATCAGCATAGACGGGACCTCCGGCACGCTGCTTCCGGTCAGTGCGTCCGGCGAGCCCCTGGGCATTCCGATGATGTACAACGATCCGGTAACGGATGCTGCCATTCTCGAGCGCATCGCGCAGGCCGCACCAAAGGAGAGTGCTGCCCATGGCGCGACCTCCGGGCTTGCCAAAGCTCTTGATCTTTCAGTCGCTGCCGGATGTCGTTCCGTGTCCTGCATCAGGCCGATTGGCTGGCCGGTCACTTCACCGGCCTCTATGATGTGTCGGATGAAAACAATGCGCTGAAGACGGGCTATGACCCGGTTGCGCGCTGCTGGCCCGACTGGATATCGAAGACCGGCGCACGCGTGGATCTTTTGCCGGATGTTCTGCCGGCGGGCGCGCCGATCGCGGGGATTTCGCCGCAGGCTGCCGACGCCTTCGGCCTGCCGGATGATGTCGTCATCGTCGCCGGCACCACGGATGGCTGCGCCTCCTTTCTCGCCACCGGCGCCGACCAGCCGGGAGACGGGGTTTCCGCGCTCGGCACGACGCTGACGGTAAAGATGCTGTCCGAGAGGCCCTTGTTCGCGCCGGAATACGGGCTCTATAGCCACCGCATCGGCGACATGTGGCTGGCCGGCGGGGCATCCAATACCGGCGGCGTGGTGCTTGCCGCCCATTTCAGCGGCGAGCGGATTGCCGAACTGTCCGTCGCTATGGATCCAGCGATCGAAACGGGTCTCGACTATTATCCGCTGGTCCGCGCCAGGCGAACGCTTTCCCATCAACGATCCGCAGCTCGCAGCCGCGGATGACGCCGAGACCGGAGCAGGATATCGACTTTCTGAAAGCGATCTTCGAAGGCATCGCCGGTGTCGAGCGGCTGGCCTATGAACGGTTGGAAGGGCTCGGAAGCCCTGCCTTGCGCTCGATCCGCTCCGTCGGTGGCGGGGCGCAAAATGCGGCCTGGACGGCAATCCGAAGCCGCAGTCTCGGTGTTCCGTTCCTGCCGGTGCTTTCAGAGGAAGCGGCAGCGGGGGCTGCACGACTGGCGCTGTCCGGCGCTGCGGAGGCAGGCGTCCTATGAATGCTCCAGCACCCCTTTCCCTATCCGGCATTGGCGATCTTGCCGATCGCTTCGATGCGTTTCTGATCGATCAGTTCGGCGTGCTGCGCGACGGCAAGGGGCCCTATCCGGGCGCGGCGGAAACTCTCAGCCGGTTGAAGCAGGCGGGCAGGAAAATCGTCATCCTGTCCAATTCCGGCAAGCGCTCGGCCGAGAATGACACGCGCCTGGCCGCGCTCGGTTTCGACCCGGCGAGCTGGGACTGGTTCCTGACCTCCGGCGAGGTTGCCTGGCGCATACTCGCATTCGAAAGCGGGGGAAGGGCAAAGGCGTGGCTCGCCGCTGCCTGCTGATCAGCCGCGACGGCGACACCTCGCCGCTCGATGGGATTGACATCGAGCGCACGGAGCATGGCGGGGACGCCGATTTCGTGCTTCTGGCGGCCAGCGAGGGCGATGTCTATCCGCTTTCCCACTACAAGACACTGCTTGCGCCGGCAGCACGCGCGCAATGTGCCCTGCCTGTGCACCAATCCCGACAAGATCATGCTGACCAAGGAGGGCACGGCCTTTGGCGCTGGCCGCATTGCCGAGCTTTATGAGGCGCTTGGCGGTCATGTCCGGTGGATCGGCAAACCGTTTCCGGACATTTATGCCTCAGCCCGCGATTTTCTTGGGTCCATCGACCCAAAGCGCATCTGCTGCATCGGCGACAGCATCGAGCACGATATCGTCGGAGCCGCCAGCGCCGGCTTTGCCTCCGTGCTGGTGACAACAGGCATTCTCGAAACGGCTTCGGATGCTGAGCGGCAGGCGCTGTTTGTCGAACATGATGTCACCCCGGATTTCATCATGCCGAAATTTCTCTGGTAAAGGACGAGGCTCATGGCGTTCACGCTGTCGCTCAACACCAATCCGCTGGTCAACCGCTTCGCTGAAGCGGACGATCTCATCGATACGATCGCCGACAAGATCGGCATCGGCTACGTGCAACTGACGCATGAATTCATCAATCCGTCCTGGCCGGCCGCGACGATTACCCGGCATCTGCGCCAGTTTCGCAAGGCATTGACCCGCACCGGCGTCAAGGTGACGTCGGGCATGACCGGACCCTATGGGCGGCTCAACCACTTCGGTCATCCGGATGCCGATGTCCGGCGCTATTATGTCGACTGGTTCAAGACCTTCGCCGATATCTCGGCCGAACTGGGCGCGACCGGCATGGGCACGCAGTTCGCCATCTTTACCCACAGGGATTATGACGATCCGGCCCGTCGCGAGACGCTGATGCGCATTGCGATCGATTGCTGGGCCGAGGTGGCCGCGCATGCCAAGGCTGCGGGTTTGACCTATCTGTTCTGGGAGCCGATGTCCGTCGGCCGCGAGTTCGGCCATACGATCGCGGAATGCCGCACGCTCGACACACGGCTTTCGCAGGCAGGCCTGCCGATCCCGCTGAAGATGATGGTCGATATCGATCATGGCGATGTGACCTCCAGCAATCCTGATGATATCGACCCCTATGCCTGGGCGCAGGCATTCCCGAAGGAATCGCCGATCATCCACGTCAAGCAGTCGTCGATGAACAAGGGCGGCCACTGGCCCTTCATCGCGGCCCACAACAAGGATGGCCGCATCACGCCGGAAAAACTTCTGGAGACCGTGCGTCGCGGCGGGGGAACCGACAACGAGATCTGCCTTGAACTGTCCTTCCGCGAGCGCGAGCCGACCGATCATCTGGTGGTCGACATGATCCGCGAGTCGGTCGAATTCTGGGCGCCCCATATCGATACGGGTTTCAATCGCTAGAGCGGGGCGGGGCAGACCTGAAGCAGAGCATCGACCAATATGCGCGCCCGTTTCCTCCCATGCACAGGCGCGACGAAACGCCCGACAGCAATGCCGGGCGTTTTCGTATGATCGATCTCTGTTGTCAGATCCCCTGCGTCACCAGCAGTGCCTTCATCCGTTCGGCCGCAAGGTCCGGCCGGTCGAGCACGTTGGCCTGGTCGGCGAGGCGGAAGACATCGGCATAGTGCAGGATGCCGCGGGCGGATTGCATGCCGGCCGGCATGGTGAAATGCTTCTGGTGGCCGTTCAGCCAGGCGAGGAAGACGACGCCGGCCTTGTAGTATTGCGTCGGCGCCTCGAAGATCTTGCGCGACAGGGGGACGGTCGGCTCGATCACGCTGCGGAACGTTGCGGCATCCCCGTTTGCGAGTGCGGCCAGGGCCATCGAGGCTGACGGTGCCACGGCATCGAAAATGCCGAGCAAAGCGTGGCTGTATTTCCGGCCGTCGCCTTCGATCAGTTCGGCATAGTTGAAGTCGTCGCCGGTGAAGCAGAGCACGCCTTCGGGCAGGCGGTCTCGCAGCGCTACCTCGCAGGCATTGTCGAGCAGCGAAATCTTGATTCCCTCGACCTTGGCCTTGTTGTCTTCAATGATCGACAGGACCGTATCGAGGGCGGTTTCGAAATCGTCCGATCCCCAATAGGCTTTCAGTTGCGGGTCGAACATGTCGCCCAGCCAGTGCAGCACCACCTTGTCCTTCGTCTGGCGCAGGATATGGCCATAGACATGGCGATAGTCATCCGGCGACGTGGCGATCCGGGCAAGTGCGCGGCTGGCCATCATGATCGCGCGGCCACCGCATTGTTCGACATAGCCGATCTGGGTCTCGTAGGCCCTGATGACATCATCCAGAGACCGGGCATCGGCTGGCGCCAGATGATCCGTGCCGGCGCCGCAGGCGAGGTCGGCGCCTGCAACGGTGCGCGCTTCCGCCAGCGAGCGGCGGATCAACTCCTTAGCGCCTGCCCAATCGACCCCCATGCCGCGCTGCGCCGTATCCATCGCCTCGGCAATTCTGAAGCCCAGGCTCCAGAGATGGTGGCGGAAGGCGAGTGTCGTGTCCCAATCGATCGCCGGCTGGCCCCAGGGCGTCACATCGCGCAAGGGATCAGAGACGACATGGGCGGCTGCGTAAGCGATGCGGTTGAAGCGCGGAGGAGCTGCCGGGCGGGCGATCGGCGTTCCGGTCAGGCGATAGGGCTCAAGACTTCCATCGGCGCGCGGCAGCGGCAGGGTGATTGTCATGGGATCCTCCTCGCAATGACCGATGTCGGATAATTTAGATCGTTCCAAATTTCAAGTGGAAAATTTTCCGCTGCCTGCTGAATTCGCGATCCTGTCTGCAACGGTCAGGTTTCTGGCTTTTGCGCCGCGTTCTGCGTTATTTCCGGTGATAAGCTCCTGTAATTACCTAATATAGGTGCATTTTATGTGAGACTGTTGATCCTGATCCTGCTGGCGGTCTGGAGATGGGGAGGAAATTTCAATGCAGTCGCTTGACAAAATTGGAACGATCCAATTATTTAAGGATCAACAACGGAGCCGCAAAGGCTCTGCAGGGAGGATACAAATGAGCGGAGAGCGGGTGACCGTCGTCGATATTGCGCGCGCCGCCGGCGTGTCGAAGTCGACCGTGTCGCTCGTGCTGCAGGGCAGTCCGCTCGTGCATGAAGAGACGCGTGCCAGGGTCAATGCTGTCATTCGCGATCTCGGCTATGTCTATAATCGCGGTGCCGCCAATCTGCGCCAGTCGAATTCCAAGTCCAAGATCATCGGCATCGTCGTCAACGACCTGACCAACAGCTTCTTTGCCGAGCTTGCCGTCGGTGTTGATGTGGTGGTGCAGTCCGCCGGTTATGTGCAGTTCTTGTCGAATACCGGCGAGAGCGTCGACCGCCAGAGCGAGGTCATCGCCTCGATGCGCGAGCATGGTATTTCGGGCCTCATCCTGTCGCCGGCGCGCGGCACGGAAGCGACCGATCTGAAGGCGCTGGTGGCGAGCGGCATTCCTGTCGTCAATGTCGTGCGCCAGATCGCCGGCGCAAAGGTCTCTTCGCTGATCTCGGACAATCGTGCCGGCATGCATGAAGCGGTGCGGCATCTGGCCGGGCTTGGCCATCGGCGCATCGCCTTTCTCGGCGGTTTTGCCGATACGGCGGTCTTCAATGAAAGGCTGACCGGCTATCGCGACGCGCTTGTCGCATTGGGGCTTACGCCTGAGGATGAACTGGTCATCAGTTCCGCCCCCTCGCGGGCTGGTGGCGTTGCGGCGGTCGAGCGGGCCTTGCTGTTGCGCGAGCGGCCGACGGCGGCTGTCTGTCTCAATGATGCGGTGGCTTTCGGCGTTTGCGACGGGCTGCGGGCGCATCGGCTGGAGCCGGGACCGGACTTCGCCGTCGTCGGTTTCGACGATGTCATCGAGGCGCAGACGGCGGTGCCGGCGCTGACGACAATTTCCGTCGATCCGCAGGGCATGGGCCGGCGGGCGGCGCAATTGCTTCTGAAACAGATCAATGCCGGAAAGGCCGATGCGGAAGCCATCGTCGGTTCGGTGCGGCTTGTGGTGCGCCAGAGCTGTGGTGCCGCATCCGACAAGAGAGAAAGGCTGGCTTTGTTATGACACGCTGGGGATTGATCGGCGCGAGCACGATCGCGCATGAATGGGTGATCGACGCGATCCGCGCCACCGGCGGCGAGATTGTCTCTGTGATGAGCACGAGCACTGAGCGCGGCGCCGCCTATGCGAGAGATCACGGGATCGCCAGGTCGGTGACGAGCCTTGCCGAACTGGTCGGAGATCCCGACATCCAGGCCGTCTATATCTCGACCACCAACGAATTGCATCGCGATCAGGTGCTTGCGGCGGCCAGTGCCGGCAAACACATCCTGTGCGAAAAACCGCTGGCAATGTCGCTGGATGATGCGCATGCCATGGTCAAGGCGGCGAGAGATGCCGGCGTCGTCCTGGCGACCAATCACCATCTGCGCGGGGCCGCCACCCATCGTGCCATGCGCGACGCCATCGCTGCCGGCAGGATCGGCAAGCCGATAGCGGCCCGCGTCTGCCATGCCGGCTATCTGCCCGCGCACCTGCAGGGCTGGCGGCTCGACCGGCCGGAAGCCGGCGGCGGCGTCATCCTCGATATTACCGTTCACGATACCGATGCGCTGCGTTTCGTGCTCGGCGATGATCCGGTCGAGGCGGTGGCGCTTGGACAATATGGCGGCATGGCGAAGGCGGGTCTTGAGGATGCGGCCATGGGCGTCATCCGCTTCAAGTCGGGTCTGATCGCCCAGTTCCATGATGGTTTCACCACCAAATATGCCGTCACGAGCTTCGAAGTGCATGGTTCCGACGGCTCGCTGTTTGCCCGCAACTGCATGACGCAGAAGGCGATCGGCACGGTGACGCTGCGCAATGCCGAGGGCGAGACCGAGCTTTTGCTTGATCATCGCAATCTCTACGAAAACACGCTCGCCGCCTTCGATGATGCGATTGCCGGCAAGGGCAAGCCGCTGTGCAGCGGCGAGGACGGCATCTGGTCGCTGGCGACCGGTCTTGCCGTGATGCAGGCCGCAGCGAGCGGCGCCACCGTTTCCATCGAACCCGGACTTTGAGACGACGCGCATGAGCAAGCATATCACCCCGGCTGAAGCAGCCTCCCTGATCCCCGATGGAGCGGTCGTTTCCGTCTCCTCGTCGAGCGGTCTCGGCTGCCCGGACCTGATGCTGAAGGCGATCGGCGAACGTTTCGAGGCGACCGGCCATCCGCGCGACCTGACGACCCTGCATCCGATCGCTGCCGGCGACATGAGCGGCATCAAGGGCATCGATCACATCGCCAGGAAGGGCCTGCTGAAGACGATCATCGGCGGCTCCTATCCGTCCGGTCCCTCGACATCCGAGCCGCCGCTGATCTGGCAGATGATCGGCAGCAACGAGGTCGCCGCCTACAACATTCCCTCCGGCGTGCTGTTCGACATGCACCGCGAGGCCGCCGCCAAGCGGCCGGGCGTGCTCACCAAGATCGGTCTCGACACCTTCGTCGATCCGGCGCGGCAGGGCTGCGCGATGAATGCTTCGGCCGCTGCCATGCCGGTGGTCAAGAAGATCGAGTTCGAGGGCGAGGACTGGCTCTATTTCAAGGCGATCGTGCCACAGGTGGCGATCATTCGCGCAACCACGGCCGACGAGCGCGGCAACCTGACCTATGAGCATGAGGGCGCCTATCTCGGCGGCCTCGATCAGGCGCTCGCGGCCCGCAACAATGGCGGCATCGTCATTGCGCAGGTCAAGCGCATCACCAAGTCGGGCTCGTTGAAGCCGCATGACGTGCGTGTTCCCGGCATGCTGGTGGATTATGTCGATCGTCGATCCAGACCAGAAGCAAACGACGCTGACGGACTATGATCCGGCCATATCAGGCGAGATCTTCCGGCCGCTCGACAGTTTCCGGGTGCCGGAGTTCAACATCCAGAAGGTGATTGCGCGTCGGGTGGCGCAGGAGCTTCAAGGTGGCTCTTGCGTCAATCTCGGTTTCGGCATCTCGGCCAATGTGCCGCGGATTCTGCTGGAAGAAGGCCTGCACGGCTCGGTGACCTGGGTGATCGAGCAGGGGGCTGTCGGCGGTGTGCCGCTTTTGGATTTCGCCTTCGGCTGCGCCTCGAATGCCGATGCCTTCATGCCGTCGCCCTATCAGTTCACCTATTTTCAGGGCGGAGGCTTCGATGCCTCGCTCCTGTCCTTCCTCGAGATCGACAGGTCCGGCTCGGTCAATGTCTCGAAGCTTTCCTTCCGTCCGCATGTGACGGCAGGGGCGGGCGGTTTCGTCGATATCACTGCGCGGGCCAGGAAGATCGTGTTTTCCGGCATGTTCAATGCCGGGGCGAAACTCTCCATGGCCGACAGCAAGCTGGTGATCGAGAAGGAGGGCAAGCTCAAGAAGCTTGTCAACGAGGTCGAGCACGTCACCTTCTCCGGCCGACGCGCCGTCGAACAGGGGCAGGACATCACCTATGTCACCGAGCGTTGCGTGATGAAGCTGACGCCTGATGGCATCATGCTCACCGAAATCGCGCCGGGCGTCGATCTGCAGGCCCATATTCTCGATCAGTCGGAGTTTCCGCTGATCGTTTCCGACGACCTGAAGGTCATGGATGGCGCGCTCTTCCACGAAGCGCCGATCGGCCTGACGCTGCCGGAAAAGCCGCGCCGCAGTCTCGCAGGAGGCGCTCATGTCTGATGCGCGGATCCGGATCGAGATCGAGGACGCGATCGCAACGCTGACGATCGCGCGGCCGGAAAAGCTGAACGCTTTCGACATCGATATGCTGAAGGCGCTTGGCGCTGCCTGCGATACGATCGAGGCGGATGCCGGGGTGCGGGTGGCGATCCTGACAGGCGAAGGCAAGGCCTTTTGCGCCGGCGGCGATATCAAGGCCTGGGGCGCGCATGAGCGCCGCAGGATTTCGGCCATCAATGGGTGCGCTTCGGCCACCGCGTCTTCGAGCGGCTGGCAACGCTGCGCATGCCGCTGATTGCGGCGATCAACGGCCATACGCTGGGCGGCGGGCTGGAACTTGCGGCGGCAGCGGATATCCGCATCGCGGAAGCGCAGGCGAAGATCGGCCTGCCGGAAACCAGCCTTGGCATGGTGCCGGGCTGGTCGGGCACGCAGCGGCTGGTCAAGCGTTTTGGTGCGCAGGTCGTGCGGCGCATGGTGCTGGGCGGCGAGATGTTTTCGGCCGAGGAGGCGAGGGCACTGGGACTGGTCGATGCGGTGGCGGAGACGGGAACCGGGCTTTCCGCTGCAAGAGCCTATGCCGGGCGGATCGCCCAGCGCGGGCCGGCGTCGCTCGAAATCTGCAAGCTGATGATCGCCTCGGCCAATGGCGAGGACAATGGCACCGCCGTCGAAGCGCTGGGCTCGATCCTGGCCGCCAAGACCGGTGACATGAAAGAGGGCGTTGCGGCTTTTGCCGGAAAACGTCCCGCGGAATTCAAGGGAGAATGGTAATGACGGTTCTGGTAAAGCCCAAGGCGCTCGGCGATATCGCGGTTCGCGATTTCAAGATGCTGATCGATGGCAGATGGGTGGATGCGGCGGAAGGCCAGACGCTGGAGCGCGTGGCGCCCGGCCATGGCGTCACCGTCAGCCGCTATCCGGCCGCCAAACAGGCCGATGCCGAGCGCGCCATTGCGGCTGCACGCAAGGCCTTCGACAACGGCCCCTGGCCGCGCATGACGGCGTCGGAGCGCTCGCTGGTGCTGCTCAAGGCGGCCGACATGATCGCTGCGCGTGCCGATGAGCTTGCCTATCTCGACTGCATCGAGAGCGGCAAGCCGATCAGCCAGGCCAAGGCCGAAATCGGCGGTGCCGTCGACATCTGGCGCTATGCGGCAGCGCTTGCCCGCGACCTGCATGGCGAAAGCTACAATACGCTGGGCGACGGCACGCTGGGCGTTGTGCTGCGCGAAGCGATCGGCGTCGTCTCGATCATCACGCCGTGGAACTTCCCCTTCCTGATCGTCAGCCAGAAGCTGCCCTTCGCGCTTGCCGCCGGCTGCACGACGGTGGTCAAGCCGTCCGAACTCACCTCCGGCTCGACGCTGGTGCTGGGCGAAATCCTGATGGATGCCGGTGTGCCCGCCGGTGTCGTCAACATCATCACCGGCACCGGCCCTGACGTCGGGGCGATCATGACGTCGCATCCGGATGTCGACATGGTGTCGTTTACCGGCTCGACCGGCGTCGGCAAGCTGACGATGACGAATGCGGCGCAGACGCTGAAGAAAGTCTCGCTGGAACTTGGCGGCAAGAACCCGCAGATCGTCTTTCCCGATGCCAATCTCGACGATTTCATCGATGCCGCCGTGTTCGGCGCCTATTTCAATGCCGGCGAATGCTGCAATGCCGGCTCGCGGCTGATCGTTCACAAGGATATTGCGCAGGATGTCATCGCCCGCATCGCGGCGACTGTCGGCAAAGGTCAAGGTCGGCGATCCGCTCGATCCGGAAACCCAGGTCGGCGCGATCATCACGCCGCAGCATCTGGAAAAGATCGTCGGCTATGTCTCGGCCGCGTCCAGCAATGGGCGCGATCGTTTCGCATGGCGGTTCGGCGCTCGATCTCGGCTCCGGCCAGTTCATGTCGCCGACCATCCTGTCGGCGGTGACGCCTGACATGGCCGTGGCGCGCGAAGAGGTGTTCGGGCCGGTGCTTTCGGTCCTGACCTTCGAGACGACGGACGAGGCGATCCGCATCGCCAACTCCATCGACTACGGGCTTTCGGCCGGCGTCTGGAGCCGCGATTTCGATACGTGCCTGACCATCGGCCGCAAGGTGCAGGGCCGGCACGATCTGGATGAACACCTTCATGGACGGCGCATCCGAACTGCCCTTTGGCGGCTACCGCCAGTCCGGCCTCGGGCGCGAGCTCGGGCGGCATGCGGTGGAGGACTACACCGAAACCAAGACGCTCAACATGCATATCGGCGGCCGCACCGGCTGGTGGATGCCGCGCGGTTGAGGTGATTGAGGCGATGAAGGGAAGGGAGGGCGTGATGCAGACTAGATTGAATGATGGAGCAGGAGCACTTGCCGTCTTGCTCCGTTACTGACATCAAATTCGACCGAGATCGGGGAGACTTACCCCCCTCTGTCACTGCGTGACATCTCCCCCACAAGGGGGGAGATCATTGCTTTTCCTCGCCAATTATCTCGTAAGCGGACACAAAAGCAGCGGTCAATCTCCCCCCTTGAGGGGGAGATGTCCCGGAGCCGACAGAGGGGGGTGAGCCGCACGGGGACAGCTAACGCTGCCTCCAAACCACCAAAAAATCCACCTGCGGTTTCAGCAAAACCTGCAGCCCGGACATGTCTTCTCCGGCAATGCGCGCGAGCAGAACCCGGCCCATCTGCGCGCCGGTGTCGGTCAGGTCCTCGTAGATCGTCTCGACCTTCGGCTGGATCTGGCTGAGCAGCTTGGAGGTTCGCTTGGCGACGATGTCATATTCGAGGCCGAGCGTCAGGCCGTGATCGCTCATGCCGGTGATCGTGGCAAGAGCCGAGACCTCGCCGCCGCAGGCAAAGCCGTCGGGTGCATCCGGTTCGCCCGCGCGCCGGCTCATATAGGCGCGGATCTGCTCGACGGGACAGTCGAGGTCGATCTCGTCGGGGATTTCGTAGGCGACGCCGGCCTCGCGGACGGCGGTCATGAAGCCGTGCAGCAGGTGCTGCGAAAAGGTCATGCGCTTGGGCGGCAGGATGATCATCGGCTTTCGCCGGCCGCGCGTAATCAGGCGTCGCGTCGCCTCGTAGGCGAAGGAGAAATTGTCGTAGTCGACGTAAGGATGCGGCGTCGAAAATTCGGTCCGGCCGTGCGTGACGAAAGGGAAACCGTTTTCGAGCAGCAGACGGACGCGGGGATCGAAGGGTTCGGTGCGGGAAAAGATCATCCCGTCAGCCATGCCATTGCGGACGATATAGCTGATTGCCTCGATATTGCCGTCGTCGATGAAATTCGGCGTGACGATCAGGTGATAGGGCGTGTCCTTCAGCGCGCGGGCCAGCCCCTGCATCAGCGAGATGCCGAAGCCGAGAATTTCCTCATGCGGCTCAAGAATGACGCTGATGACATTGGTGCGGCCCGTCTTCAGTCGCTGGGCGGCCCGGTCGGGCAGATAGCCGATCTCGCTTGCCACCTCGTGCACGCGCCTTCGGGTATCGGCAGAAATTTGCGGCGCATTGCTCAGCGCGCGCGAAACCGTCGTCACCGCAAATCCGGTGATGTCGGCGATCGTTCGCAGGGTCGGTTTGCCAGTCTTGAGCATGATTTCGGACACTGTCGATTTCGAGGATGCTGTCAATGAGTTTTGCTTGGCCCGTCAGGACTGTCGGTATTTGTAAAGCCGCACGAACTGATGCGCAATGCGTTTTATGAAAACGTTATAAATACGTCTTACATCAAGAAATTGCTGCAATGCGGAATCTAATTTTTTGGCATAAATCATTCGTTTTCAGTCTCTTGAAGCGTAAAAACAAGAGTTTGTTGCAGTGCTTGACTTGAGGTGATTTATAACGTTTTAAATGTCACCAGCGGCGCGAGCCGCAGACCAATTGCTACCCCGTAGGAGACGGGACGGCATTCGCGGCGGGGATAGGTTTCCCGCATTTTTGGACTTGCAAACGGGAGGAATACGATGCGCAAGTTTTTGACGACGACGGCAGTGGCGGCAATCATGATGGGCAGCATGGCAGGCGCTTCGGCCGTGCATGCGGCTGAAAGTGTCGAGGTTCTGCACTGGTGGACATCCGGCGGTGAAGCGGCCGCCCTCGATGTCCTGAAGAAGGATCTGGAGAGCAAGAGCATTTCCTGGACCGACATGCCGGTTGCCGGCGGCGGCGGCACGGAAGCGATGACGGTTCTGCGCGCCCGCGTTACCTCGGGCAATGCGCCGACCGCCGTGCAGATGCTCGGCTTCGACATTCTCGACTGGGCCAAGGAAGGCGCGCTCGGCAATCTCGACGAGATCGCTGCCAAGGAAGGCTGGGACAAGGTCATTCCGACGGCGCTGCAGCAGTTCTCCAAATATGACGGCCACTGGATCGCAGCCCCGGTCAACGTCCACTCGACCAACTGGATGTGGATCAACAAGGCAGCGCTCGACAAGGCCGGCGGCAAGGAGCCGGCGAACTGGGACGAACTGGTCGCCCTGCTCGACAACTTCAAGGCACAGGGCATCACCGCCGTCGCCCATGGCGGCCAGCCCTGGCAGGATGCGACGATCTTCGACGCCGTCGTGCTGTCGCTCGGCAACGACTTCTACAAGAAGGCCTTCATCGATCTCGATCCGGCAGCGCTCGGCTGGCGACAGAGATGAAGGAAGCCTTCGATCGCATGACCAAGCTGCGCTCCTATGTCGACGACAACTTCTCCGGTCGTGACTGGAACCTCGCCTCCGCCATGGTCATCGAGGGCAAGGCCGGCGTGCAGTTCATGGGCGACTGGGCCAAGGGCGAGTTCGTCAAGGCCGGCAAGGTGCCCGGCACGGACTTCGTCTGCATGCGCTTCCCCGGCACGCAAGGGTCGGTGACCTTCAACTCCGACCAGTTCGCGATGTTCAAGGTTGCCGACGACAAGGTTGCCGGCGCAGCTGCAGATGGCGGCCGCCATCGAGAACCCGGCCTTCCAGTCGGCGTTCAATGTCGTCAAGGGTTCGGCTCCGGCCCGTACCGACGTGTCCGAGACACCGACTTTCGATGCCTGCGGCAAGAAGGCGATCAAGGATCTGGCCGACGCCAACACGGCCGGCACGCTCTACGGCTCGATGGCCCATGGCCATGCCAACCCGGCATCCGTCAAGAACGCCATCTATGACGTGGTCACCCGCCAGTTCAACGGCGAGCTGACCGTCGGAAGAGGCCGTCAACCGAACTGGCCGCCGCCGTCGAAGCGCGCCAAGTAAGCCGGTTTCGATCCGTCCGGGAGCGTCCAGCTGGGCATCCCGGACCTTTCACAAAGACAGGTCCTCCAACGGTGGTGCAAGACCATGGATACCCGCAGCCGGATGCAGGACCTTGTTGCCCAAGCTCGTGCTTGGCGCCGAGCTTCCTGATCATCCTGATCTTCGTCTATGGCTTCATCGCCTATACCGGCTTTCTGTCTGTCACCGACAGCAAGATGCTGCCGTCCTACAATTTCGTCGGCCTTGAGCAACTACTCCAAGCTCTGGGCCTTGCCGCACTGGTGGCGCGCGATCTCCAACCTGGCGATCTTCGCGTCGCTCTACATCGTCATCTGCTCGGTGCTCGGCCTTGGCGCTCGCCATCCTGCTCGACCAGAAGATCCGCGGCGAGGGCTGTCCTGCGGCCGATCTACCTCTACCCGATGGCGCTGTCCTTCATCGTCACCGGCACGGCCTGGAAATGGTTCCTCGATCCCGGCATCGGCCTTGAAAACACCATGCATCTCTGGGGCTGGGAGAGCTTTTCCTTCAACTGGATCAAGGACCGCAACTACGCGATCTACTGCGTCGTCATCGCGGCCGTCTGGCAATCCTCCGGCTTCGTCATGGCGATGTTCCTGGCCGGCCTGCGCGGCGTCGACAACGAGATCATCAAGGCGGCGCAGATCGACGGCGCGTCGGCCTGCATGCATCTACCGCCGGATCATCATCCCGCTGATGCGCCCGGTCTTCCTGTCGGCCTTCGTCGTGCTCGCCCATCTCGCCATCAAGGCCTACGACCTCGTCATCGCGCTGACCGGCGGCGGGCCGGGGCAGGCGACCGAACTGCCGGCAACCTTCATGTATTCCTACACCTTCACCCGCAACCAGATGGGCATCGGCGCCTCATCGGCGATCATCATGCTGGTGATGATCTTCTCGATCATCGTTCCCTACCTCTATTCCGAACTCCGGAGGGAGAAGCGGTGATGAGCGCTCAGCAACCCCAGACAACGCGATCTCGCAGCGGCCGGCTGACGCGCGCGCTGATCTACACCGCGCTGATCCTGTTCGCCGTCTACTACCTGCTGCCGCTCTACGTCATGGTGGTCAACTCGTTCAAGCCGCTGGACGAAATCCGCCAGGGCGGCATGCTGAACCTGCCGCAGGTCTGGACGATCGAGCCCTGGCTGTCGGCCTGGTCGACGGCGCAGATCGGCGTGCAGCCGACGGGCCTGAAGCCGTTCTTCATCAACTCGATCCTGATGGTCGTTCCCGCCGTTGCGATCTCGACCATCATCGGCGCGCTCAACGGCTATGTGCTGACCAAGTGGCGGTTTCGCGGCTCGAACATCGTCTTCGGCATGCTGCTTCTGTCCTGCTTCATTCCGTTCCAGATCGTGCTGATCCCGATGGCGCGCATGCTCGGCATCCTCGGCCTCGCCGGCATCGATCGACGGGCCTGGTCTTCGTCCATGTCGTCTACGGCATCGGCTTCACCACGCTCTATTTCCGCAACTACTACGAGGCCTTCCCGACCGAACTGGTGCGGGCCGCGCAGATCGACGGCGCCAGCTTCTTCCAGATCTTCCGGCGCATCCTGCTGCCGTCGTCCGGCCCGATCATCGTCGTCTCGGTCATCTGGCAGTTCACCAACATCTGGAACGACTTCCTGTTCGGCGCCTCGTTCTCCGGCGCCTCGTCGACACCGATGACGGTGGCGCTCAACAACCTCGTCAGTCCTCCTCGACGGGCGTCAAGGAATACAATGTCCATTTCGCGGGCGCGATCCTCGCCGCCCTGCCAACGCTCATCGTCTACATCGTCTCCGGTCGCTACTTCGTGCGCGGTCTGATGGCCGGCGCCGTAAAGGGTTGAAGCCATGTCGTTTCTGAAAATCACCAATCTGCGCAAGTCCTATGGCGCGCTGGAAATCCTGAAGGATATCAATCTCGAGATCGACGAAGGCGGCTTCCTCGTGCTTGTCGGCCCGTCCGGCTGCGGCAAGTCGACGCTGCTCAACACCATCGCCGGCCTGGAGCCGATCACCTCGGGCGACATCGCCATCAACGGCAAGTCGGTCGCCGGCCTGCATCCGTCGAAGCGCGACATCGCCATGGTGTTCCAGTCCTATGCGCTCTACCCCAACATGACGGTGGCGGGAAACATCGCCTTTGGCATGGAAATCCGCGGCGTGCCGCAAGGAGGAGCGCGAAAAGGCGATCAAGCAGGTCGCGGACATGCTGCAGATCGATCACCTGCTCGACCGCAAGCCGAGCCAGCTTTCCGGCGGCCAGCGCCAGCGCGTCGCCATGGGCCGGGCGCTGGTGCGCAATCCGCAGGTCTTCCTCTTCGACGAGCCGCTTTCCAATCTCGACGCCAAGCTGCGCGTCGACATGCGCACCGAGATCAAGCGGCTGCACCAGCGCATGAAGACGACGATCGTCTATGTCACGCACGACCAGATCGAGGCGATGACGCTGGCCACCAAGATCGCCGTGCTGAAGGACGGCGTGCTGCAGCAGTTCGGCACGCCGGCCGAGATCTACAACAATCCCGACCAATCTCTTCGTGGCCGACTTCATGGGCTCGCCGGCGATGAACCTTCTGAACGCAACCGTCGAAGGCGGCGGCAATGATCTCAGCGTCGTGCTGGCGCGTCCCGATGCGGAGCCGCTGAAGCTGCCGGTTTCGCGGGTGGAGGGGCTTTCCGCCTATGCCGGCAAGTCGATCGTCTTCGGTATCCGCCCGGAAGCGCTGACCGACCCTGACGGGGCGGACCGCAATGCGCGCGCACTCGTCGAGGGCGGATTGCCTGATCGACGTCGTCGAGCCTGCGGGGTCCGACACGTTTGCCGTGACCAAGCTCGGTGGCAAGGAAGTCGTCGCCCGCCTGCGCGCCGATGCGCCGATCGCGCCTGGACAGACGGCACGGCTTGCCTTCAATCTCGACAAGGCCGTCTACTTCGATCCGCAAAGCCAGAGCCGCATCCGCTGAGAACCCCCATGTCCAACACGCCTGACATCGTCATCATCGGCTCCGGCATAGGCGGCGCGACGATCGCTTCCGCCCTTGCGGGCTCGGGGGCACGGATCACCATCCTCGAACGCGGCGAGCGTCTTCCCGATACGCCGGAAACACGCAGCTATCGGTCGATCTTCGTCGATGGCCATTTTCGTCCAAAGGAAATGTGGCGCGAACCGGATGGAACAGAGTTCAATCCGGGGAACTTCTACTTTGTCGGCGGCAATTCCAAGCTCTTTGGCGCGGTCCTGCTGCGCTACCGGGCCGAGGACTTTACCGAGATGCAGCATCTTGGCGGCGTCTCGCCGGCCTGGCCGTTTCCCTACGAGGAACTGGAGCCATGGTACGGCAAGGCGGAGCGGCTGTTCGAGGTGCGCGGCGAGCTTGGACAGGACCCGACCGAGCCTGCCCATTCGACACCCTATCCTCACGGTCCCGTGCCGGACGAGCCGCCGATCGCGCGCGCCCGCACCGAGCTGAAGGCGCAGGGACTGCATCCGGCGACATTGCCGCTCGGCGTCGACATCGACGCCTGGCTGGCCGGTGGACGCACGCCGTGGGATGGTTTTCCCAACACGGGCAAGGGCAAGAAGGACGCCGAGAGCGCGCCGCTTGCTGTCGCGCTGAAGGACCCCAATATCGAGCTTGTCACCTCTGCTTATGTCGAGACGCTGGAGGCCGGGCCGGGCGGGCGGATCGAGGCTGTTCACTACACTCACAAGGGCGAGAGGAAACGGCTGTCCCCCAAGCTGGTGATCCTGTCGGCGGGGGCGATCAATTCCGCCGCGATCCTGCTGCGGTCTGGCGATGGCCAAGGGGGCGGCAAGGGGCTCGCCAACCGCTCCGATCAGGTCGGCCGCAACTTCATGAACCACAATTGCAGCGCCATGCTGGCGATCAATCCGTTCCGGCGCAATGACAGCGTCTACCAGAAGACGCTGATGCTGAATGACTATCTATCTGACCGGTGGCCGCGACGGCTTGCCGCTCGGCAATGTCCAGCTGCTGGGCAAGATCAACGGCGACATCCTCAAGGCCAATGCGCCGTGGTATGCGCCGCGCTTCGCGCTCGACTTCATGGCCGGGCACGCGGTCGACTGGTACATGATGACGGAAGATCTGCCCAATCCCGAAAGCCGCATCATGGTCGATGGCAAAGGCATCATCATGCAGTGGCGGCGCTCGAACATGGAGGCGCTGTCCGCTCTGGAGGCAAAGATGCGCGCGCATTTCAAGGCCGCCGGTTATCCGATCGTGCTGTCCCAGCCTTTTGACAAGCGCACGCCATCGCACCAGTGCGGCACGGTCAAAATGGGCAATGATCCGGCTTCCGCGCCGCTGGACCCGTTCTGCCGGGCGTTTGATCACCAAAACCTGTTCGTCGTCGATGGCAGCTGCCTGCCGACGTCAGCGGCGGTCAATCCGGCGCTGACCATCGCCGCTCAGGCGCTGCGGGTGGCCGACCATATCGTCGCGAAGGATCTCGCGGCATGACGGATGAGAGGCGTCCAGTTGCGATCGTCACCGGTGGTCGCCGCGGCATCGGTCTTGGTATCGCCAGAGCGCTTGCGACGGATGGCTTCGATATTGCCATTACCGGCATCGGCGAGGCGGATCAGGTTTCCGGCGTGCTGGATGGCCTGGCTGACCTTGGCGCACGGTCGATCTTTCTGAAGGCCGACCTGTCCGATCTCTCCGGGCATCAGGCAACGGTCGATGCGGTCCTGGCTGCCTTCGGGTCGATCGATTGCCTCGTCAACAATGCCGGCATGGCTTCTGTCGTGCGGGGAGACTTCCTCGACCTGACACCGGGAAATTTCGACACGATCGTTGCTACCAATCTGCGCGGTACGGTGTTTTTCACGCAGGCGGTCGTCAAGGCGATGCTGGCGTCGCCGTCAGCCGTGGCGCGCTCGGTCGTCAACATCACCTCCGTCTCGGCGACGATGAGTTCGCCCGAGAGGCTGGATTACTGCATCAGCAAGGCGGGGCTTGCATCCTTTTCGCAAGGGCTGGCGCTTCGGCTTGCCGAGACCGGCATCGGCGTCTTCGAGGTCAGGCCGGGCATTGTCCGCTCCGACATGACGGCCGGTGTTTCCGGCAAGTATGATGCGCTGATCGAGGGCGGTCTCGTGCCGATGAAGCGCTGGGGCGAGGCGCCGGATATCGGCGGCATCGTCGCGGCGCTTGCCTCCGGACGTTTCGGCTTCGCCACCGGGACGGTGATCCATGCGGATGGCGGGCTGTCGATCGGGCGGTTGTGAACTTTACCTTCCCCTTGAGGGGGGAGGTCGCGCGGACGCGCGGGTGGGGGTGATCCATTGGGTGTCGCGGAAGGTCACCCCACCCCGGGGCTTCGCTCCGACCCTCCTCCTCAAAGGGTGGGTGACAACAAGTTAAGGACGGGACTATGACCTACGACTACATCATCACCGGCGCCGGGCCTGCCGGCTGCGTTCTGGCGAACCGTCTGACTGAAGATGCCGAGGTCAAGGTGCTGCTGCTCGAAGCGGGCGGCAGTGACTGGAATCCGCTGTTTCACATGCCGGCCGGTTTTGCCAAGATGACCAAGGGCGTCGCCAGCTGGGGCTGGGAGACCGTGCCGCAGAAACACATGAAGAACCGGGTGCTGCGCTATACGCAGGCCAAGGTGATCGGCGGCGGATCCTCGATCAATGCGCAGCTCTACACACGCGGCAATGCCGCCGATTATGATCTGTGGGCGAGCGAAGACGGCTGCACCGGCTGGGACTATCGCAACGTGCTGCCCTATTTCAAGCGCTGCGAAGACAACCAGCGTTTCGCCGACGATTATCATTCCTATGGCGGACCGCTCGGTGTTTCCATGCCGGTTTCCGGCACTGCCGATCTGTGACGCCTATATCCGTGCGGCCCAGGAACTCGGCATTCCCTATAATCATGATTTCAACGGCAAGCAGCAGGCCGGCGTCGGCTTCTATCAGCTGACGCAGCGCAATCGCCGGCGCTCGTCGGCATCGCTTGCCTATCTCAATCCGATCCGCGACCGGAAAAACCTGACGGTGCGGCTGGGCAGCCGCGTGACGCGGATCGTGCTGGAGGGAACACGGGCCGTCGGCGTCGAAGTTGCGACCGCCAAGGGGCTGGAAATCATCCGGGCCGAGCGCGAGGTGCTGGTGTCGTCAGGCGCGATCGGTTCGCCGAAGCTCTTGCAGCAGTCGGGCATCGGTCCGGCCGATCACCTGCGCTCCGTCGGTGTTGCGGTGAAGCACGATCTTCCGGGCGTCGGCTCCAACATGCAGGATCACCTCGATCTTTTCGTCATCTCCGAATGCACCGGCGATCACACCTATGATGGCGTGGCAAAGTTGCACCGGACGCTCTGGGCCGGGCTGCAATATGTGCTGTTCCGCTCCGGCCCGGTCGCCTCCTCGCTGTTTGAGACCGGCGGCTTCTGGTATGCCGATCCGGATGCGCGCTCGCCCGATATCCAGTTCCATCTCGGCCTCGGCTCCGGCATCGAAGCGGGCGTCGAAAAGCTGAAGAATGCCGGCGTGACGCTGAATTCCGCCTATCTGCATCCGCGCTCGCGCGGCACCGTGCGGCTCTCCTCGTCCGATCCGGCAGCAGCACCGCTGATCGATCCGAACTACTGGAGCGATCCGCATGATCGCAAGATGTCGATCGAGGGCCTCAAGATCGCCCGCGAGATCTTCAGCCAAGCTGCGCTCAAGCCCTTCATCATGGCCGAGCGCCTGCCGGGACCAAAGGTCATGACCGACGAGGAACTGTTCGACTATGGCTGCGCCAATGCCAAGACGGATCATCACCCGGTCGGCACCTGCAAGATGGGAACGGGACCGGATGCCGTCGTCGGCCTCGACCTCAAGGTGCACGGGCTGGAGGGCTTGCGCGTCTGCGACAGTTCGGTGATGCCCCGCGTTCCCTCTTGCAATACCAATGGACCGACGATCATGATGGGCGAAAAGGGGGCGGACATCATCCGCAACCGGCAGCCCTTGCCGCCTGTCATCTTCGAACATGAACGCAACGACCAGCGGCCGCGCGCCCGCTCTCACATCAGCTAGGAATCCGCCATGATCCGCCACTGCGTTTTCATTCGCTTCAAGGACAGCATCTCAGCGGAGGAGCGTGCTTCGATCCTCGCGGATATCCCGGCACTTCAGCCGCTCATCCCCGGATATCTTGCCGTTGATATCGGACCCAATGTCAGCCCCGAAGGACTGGGCAGAGGTTACAGCGCCGGGTTCATCGTTGACTTTGCCGATGCCGGCGCCCGCGATGCCTATCTTGTGCACCCGGCCCACCAGGCAGCCGGCGGACGGATCGTTGCCGCTGCGGAAGGCGGCATCGACGGTATTTTTGTCTATGACTTCGACATCGCCGGTTGAAATTGCGGGACCGCATATAATATGAAGCCGCGTGACGGCAAAGGTGACGAATTTTTGTCGGTGCGTTTTCTCATGGATGCGTGGAACAAAAGGTCTTTTGGCTCGTTCAGGTTGGCTTCGCCAGTGGCTTTGAGGTCAAGCCGAGGGCTGAAGAGACTAGAAACAACAGCTATTGACGTCTTCAAAGGGAAAAACGAGGAGATTTCCCGACGCTGATCAGGCAAGTTTGAGAGTTATGAAATGACATGCAAAATTCTGGTAGTCGAAGACGAAATCTTCGTCGCAACAGAAATTGAATATGTAGTAGCCGAGCTCGGATACCACCCGATCGGTATCGCTGCGGACAAGGTTTCGGCCTTTGACCTCGCGCCATTGGCCGACATAGCCCTCGTTGACCTCAATTTGCGTGATGGGCCGACAGGCATCGAGATCGGTCGCCTGCTTGCCGAAAAGCATGGCGTGACCGTGCTCTTCATGACCGCCAATCCTTCGATGCTCGGAGATGGCATTCCCGGAACAGTTGGTGTTCTTCCCAAACCTGTGGCTGAAGACGAGTTGGTCAAAGCTGTCAACTATGCCGTCGCCAAGCGTTTCGCTCAGGAAGCAGAAGCACCGGCACGGATGACCCTGTTTTCATAAGGTCGCTGGCTGGCTGATGTTCCAGCCTCGCAGTTTGTCGTCTTCAGCGTGTTTCGCCATTCCCTCAAAGGGGCTTTAAAAGCTTGCTGCTGCGCGAGAGCGATGCGATCGGTGCTGTTACGCCGATCTCGATGCCTTGTTCGGTCCATTTGCGGGTCAACACGCCTCCGAGTTGCCCTTCGACACTGATCGTCATGAGCCGTGACCCGAAGCCGTTGACCTCCGGTGGACGCACCGGATGCAGACTGCCGCTTTCTTTCCATTCCAGGACGTAGTTTTCGCCTGTCTTCGTGCCGATGATATCAAGGCGGCCGGTGGTATGGGACAACGCGCCGTATTTGGCGGAATTGGTCGCCAGTTCATGCAGCAAGAGGGCCAGTGGCGTGGCTGCGCTGTCCCCGATCGGCACATCGTCGCCACTGAAGTTTATCCGCGTCTCATCGTTTTCGGCCGCGTAGGGCTCAAGCAGGCGCTGCAGAAGTCCGAACATGGTCGTGTCGACCGCAACCGGTCGCGAGGACTTGCTGTGCGGACGCACGAAATCATGGGCGCGGCCCATCGCCTCGATGCGCTTGCGCAACTGTTCGGCAAAGCCGCGGGATTCCGGCGCGGAGCGGGCCGACAGGCCGATAATGCCGCTCAGCACCGAAAAGATATTCTTGATCCGGTGGCTGAGTTCATGGGCGACGATCTCGCGCTCGGCCATGGTCATCTTGGCGTCGTGAATATCGGTGCAGGTGCCGTACCAGCGGGTGATCGCGCCCTTTTCGTCACGCACCGGCAGGGCGCGACCGAGTACCCAGCGGTAGACGCCGCTGTGGTGGCGCAGGCGATATTCGATCTGGTAGGGCTCACCCGTTCTCAGGCAATGGTTCCAGGCTTCCCAGGCGCCCTCCTGGTCTTCCGGGTGAAACATTCCGTTCCAGCCTTCGCCGTCGGTCGAACCATCGGGCACACCTGTAAATTCATACCAGCGTGCATTGTAGTAATCGTGGAAGCCGTCCGGCTGTGTCGACCAGACCATTTGCGGCATGGCATTGGCAAGGGTGCGGAAGGCGGTTTCTGACCGTTGATGGGCCTCTACCGCAGCCTTCTGTTCCGTGATGTCGACGGCGACACCCGGAAAGCGTGTGCATTGCCCGGCGCCATTGAGGCTCGGCTGGCCCTCGGCCAGCACCCAGCGAACCGCGCCGTTCTTCTGCAGCAGACGGTATTCGGCGGAAAAGCGTTGACCTGTCGCCATCGCTGCCTGCATCGACCGCGAAACAAAGTCGACATCATCCGGATGAATGCCGGAGAGGTAGGCTGTGAGAGGTGCCCCTTCCTCCGGGTTTTCGATATCGACACCGTAGAGCGAGGAGAAGCGGCGGTCGGAATAGACCTTGTCTTCCCGCACATGCCAATCCCAGGTTCCGACAATACCCGAGGCGCCAAGCGCCAGTGACAATTGTTCGCGGCTGCGCGCCAGCGCCCGCTCTGCCAGAACGCGCTTGGTGGTTTCCGAAAGAATGGCCAGGGCCGCAATGACCATGCCGTCTTCATCGACGACGGGGCTGTAGTAAAGATTGAGCCAGACTTCTTCGGCTATGCCGTTGCGGTAAAGCGTGAACTGCTGGTCCTCGTAGGACAGCGTTCCGCCCTCAAAGACCGTGTCGATAACCATGCGGTTGAAATCGGCAACCTCGGGCCAGGAACTGAAAGCCGATGCGCCGTAGCATTGTGGGTGGCGCTTGCCGGCAATGGTCTTGTAGCCTTCGTTATAGATGAGAATGCCTTCCCGTCCGACAAGCAGCACCATCGGCACGGGAGAGGCAAGCATGATCCTCACGGAGGAAATCAGCGTTGCCGGCCATGTTTCCGTCGGACCGAGGGATGTTGACTGCCAGGGCATGGTGTCGAAACGGTGCAGCATCTCGCTGTCTGCCATCTTAGCGGCGATATCAACGCCGCTCGATGCGAACAAGGGTTTCGACATAGTTGCTTCTCAAAAACGAACGGAATTTAAATACCGAATTGCGGCATGAGAACATACATATAGGCTGAGGGAACGAGAAGTCATCTGCGCTTATGCAAAATTCCGGAAAGACGCTTTCTGGCTTGAAGGGATGCGTTGCCTGCCCGTTTTTCGGAAACAGTTGCCTCATGCACCGATTCATCTTAGAATGAACTAATGAGCCGCTTGCAACTTTGTTTGCGCCGCGTCCGGCTTTTGTCCGAATGATTGCCAGTAGACGGGTTTTCGAAGACCTGGTTTCAGGATCATGGTCAGCCCTGACGTTCAGATCGGTTGCGTTTAAGATCACCGTGTTCTCGAATTGACCTCTACCAGACATTGTCTTGGAGCAAGCGATTGTTCCGAAGGCGAGGGCGATTTCGCGCGTCACGAAGGACGTGCAGCGGGGAAATTCGGTGATCCGACCCTCCCGGATGAATGGCTTTGCAACTGTCGGAACAAAATGCTGCTGGAAGTTGTTCTCCGCTCATCTGTGGAGGTTCTGCATGTTCATACGTTTCGGATACGAAATCGGCATCCATTGCGATCAGCCGACGCCGATGATGACCTATCTTTCGGTTGACCGAGATCGCCGGCACGCTGTTGTCAGCGAACGGGGGCCAATCGCCAGTCCGGCCATAACCATGAGCGAAATCGCCGATCCCTTCGGCAATATCTGCATGCGCATGGTCGTTCCGGAAGGCGGGGTTCATCTCAGCTATGATGCGGTGATCCGCGACAGCGGTGCCCATGACCCTGTCAATATCGCTGCACAGGCCGTTCCGGTCGAAAAACTGCCGGCTGCCTGCCTGCCTTTTCTCTCCGCCAGCCGCTATTGCGAGACGGACCGGTTCGGCTCTTTGGCGTGGCGACTGTTCGGCGAGGTCGAGCCCGGCTGGGCGCGGGTGCAGGCGATCTGCGACTATGTGCACGAGCGGCTCTTGTTCAGCTATGGTTATGCGGCAACCTTGCGCACGGCCATGGAAGCGCATGACGAGCGTGTCGGCGTCAGCCGGGATTATGCGCATCTCGCCGTCACGCTGTGCCGGGCGATGAACATGCCGGCCCGCTACGTGAACGGCTATATGGGCGATATCGGGGTGCCGGAAAATCCGGCACCGATGGACTTCAATGCCTGGTTCGAGGTCTATCTCGGTGATCGCTGGTACACGTTCGATGCGCGCTACAATGCGCGACGGATTGGCCGTATCGCCGTTGCGCGGGGGAGGGACGCTGCTGACATCCCGCTGATCCAGACCTTCGGCCAGCATGAACTGACGACCTTTACCGTATGGACCTACCAGGAGAGGGATGCGGCGATGACCCGCTCCCATGAAAAGGCGGACGTTTCCCTTGTGAAGCCCTGGTTCAGCGAGCGCTGGTCCAGGCATGTCCAGGAGCGGGAACATCAGCACGAGCATGATCATTCCCACCTCTGAAAAGGTTCACAGGGAATGCCAACGCGACAACGGAACTGATTTTTCAGTTTCGGCCGGGAATCCGGAAAATAATATCTATAAATTCTGTGGAATATATCGGACAACGTCACTGTCAGTTTGCTGATGGCCATTGCGGGGTCGCAACACCCCGATCTGGTCCAACGCGCAAGGAGGACGACATGCAAAGTTCAAAGCCGCTCCGCAATCCATCCTACGGTCCCGCCGCCGGGCCCCGGTTCAACTGGAATTCCGCAGCCCAGGGTGTTGCGCTCGTTGCAGCCTTCCTGTTCGTATCCGCTTTCGTCTGCGGCATCCTCTAGCGCTGTCTCAGCTTGCCCGTGACAGATGTTCATGGATGGCCAGCCACTGACCATCCGCCGATCTTGCGAAGACAATCGTTTCCCGTTCGTGGCTGGTGACAGGCTCGCCGCCAAATTCCGCTTCCGTCTCAACGCTATGGGTGAAAATCGCAACATCACCCGCGATCTGCAGGTTCCTTTGCGTCGACTGGCAAGACCGGACGCGGAACCCGTCGCGACTTTCCCATAATGCCCATTCGGCTTCGTATTCGGCCCGATTTTTCAAGGTGCGGTCGAGATTGTGGAAGATGAACGTCGCATCCGGTGAGAAGGCTGCGAAATAGGCGTCGCGGTCGTGGCGCGCAAAGGCCGCGACAAGCTGGTCGGCAGCGGCAAGAACGGCCTGCTTGGTGTGTTCCATCCCATTTTTCCCTGTTTTTATGAAGTTTTCGGCGGTGCCATCAGCATGGCAATCGGCCGGTTCTGTCGCGCGACCTCTTCCTTCAGCGTCTCAAGCGGCATGGCTTCGTCGCGGACGAACTCCGTGAACATGATGTTGAGATTGTTGAAGATCATCTGGCCGACGGCGACCGTGTCGATGCCGGGCATGATGGCGCCGCGCAGCTGCAGCTTGCCGATCAGCAGCGATACCTGTTCGCAGAGGCGACCATCAAGTTCGGTGTAGCGTTTGCTGAACGGGCTTTCCGGCTGCTGGATCGACATGGCCATCGCGGTGCGCCACATCTCCTTGGAGAGATAGAACAGCGAGTGGTCGTAATACTGGTTGATCAGCGACTTCAGCGCATCGATCACGGTCGGAGGCGGATTTTCGACGATCGCCTTGCCGGCTTCGAGCACCTCCTCGACTTCCATGGAGACGGCGGCAACCAGAATGTCGCCCTTGTTTTCATAGTAGTTGTAGAAGGTGCCGACCGAAATCTCGGCCATCTGGGCGATGTCCTCGATCCGGGCGGCGTCATAGCCGACCTCGCGAAACAGGCGCGTGGCCGCGTCCAGGATGCGGCGGTTTCGGTCCGCCTTCTGTCTTGCGCGAAGTCCCGTCATCGCCAGATCCTTCTGCCCTGCAAGTTTTCTGAATGTCCTCAAATTTAACATTGACTTAAAAAATGAACTCATTCAATCTTTTTCTCGAAGGCGCCGGAATGAGCGTCAAACCAGAGGGCAACATGATGACATCTTCCATGAAGGGCGCATTGCGCGCCGGTTTCTTGTCGTCTGCCGCAGCCGCTGCCGTTGCGGCCGCTACCTTTGTTCCGACAGCCACCCCGGCCTTCGCGCAGGAAGAGCTGAACGCGCTGGTCTGGTGCGACCACACCGACCCGGCGCTGATCGAGCCGTTCGAAAAAGCCAACGACGTCAAGGTCAACCTCAAGGACTATGAGGGCACCGGTGCCGCGCTTTCGATCCTCGAACAATCGCAGCCGGGCGACTGGGATGTGCTTGTCATCGACGGCGTCGATGTGCAGCGCGCCGTCGGCATGGACCTGCTTGCCGAAATACCGGCCGACGCGCTGCCGACCGCCGATATCTTCCCGGAAGTGCGGATGGAGGCCAACAACACGAAGGACGGCAAGACCTACGCCGTCACCGAAAAGTTCGGCTACAACACGATTTCCTACGACAAGACCAAGGTCGATCCGAAGGACATGAAGGATCTGTCGATGATCTGGTCGGACAAGTACAAGGGCCGCATCGCGCTCTATGACTATTACCTGCCGATGATCGGCCTGGTCGGCCTCGGGCTCGGCAAGAAGACCGCCGAACTCTCGGATGCCGACATGCCGGCGATCGAGGAAAAGCTGTCCGAGATGAAGAAGGTCTCCAAGCAGGTGAGCGACGTCGTCTCCTCGCAGACGGCGCTGGCGACCGGCGAAGTCGATATTCTGGTCGGCGGCGGCGAATGGATCACGGCGGCTCTCGTCCGGCGAAAAGCCGAATCTCGACTGGACCGTGCCGGATCAGGGCGCCGTGCGCTGGGCACAGTCGATCGGCGTGATGAAGGACGTCGAAGAAGCAGGATCTGGCGCTGAAATTCGTCCAGTATATCGTCAGCCCCGAAGGCCAGGCGCGGCTTGCCACCTCGTCCTGCTATTGGGCCATGCCGGCCAACGCCAAGGCGGGCGAACACCTGACGCGAGCCCAGAAGACGGCGCTGCGCTGGAACGACCAGGCCGAATATCTGAAGAAGACACAGCTCTATCCGATCCCGAGCGCCGAACTCGACACAGAAGATGCAGGACGCCTGGACGGACATGATGCAGCAGTAAGGTTGTCCTCGCCCTTGTGGGAGCGGAAGCAATGTCAGCTCCTTGCCGAAGGCTCAGTGCTCGAAATTTCAGGTGAGCGGGACTTGCGCAGACATCCCCTCTCTTGCAAAATCTAGGACTTAGCGTTTCGCGAGGATCCTGATCGTTGCATTCTCGCCGCACCGAGGGGAGATAACGCTGCGCCCGCCGCAGCCTTTCCAAACCTGAAAGCTCGCCATGTCCACCCAGACCCTCGAACATACCGAACGCCGCAAGGCCTGGGGTTTTGTCGCCCCGGCGCTGATCTGGACGCTTGCCTTCTTCGTGGTGCCGTTCCTGTTCATGGCGGCCATGAGCCTGTGGTCGCGGCAGAGCGGCCAGATCGTCAGGGCGTGGAATCTCGACAACTACATCGCCTTTTTCGAGAAGGCCGCGCTGTTCAAGGGGCTGATCAATTCGCTCGAGATCACCGCTGATCGTCACGGTTCTCTCGGTGCTGCTCGCCTATCCGCTCGCCTGGATCATCGCCGAGCGGGTGCCGAAGCGCTTTCAGCGCCTGGCGCTGATCCTGGCGATCCTGCCGTTCTGGACGTCCTATGTGGTGCGGTCCTATTCCTGGCTGCTGGTGCTGTCGAAGAACGGCGTCGTCAACCAGACGCTGATGACGCATCGGCCTTGTCAGCGAGCCGCTGGAACTGGCCAGCAACCGCACGGCGACGGTGATCGGCTTCGTGCATTTCTTCGTCATGCTGCTGACGCTGACGATCTATGCCAATCTCGTGCAACTCTCGCCCAACTATCGCCGCGCTGCGGCCGATCTCGGGGCAAACGCCTTTCAGACCTTCTGGCATGTCATCCTGCCGCTGACGCTGCCGGGCATCATGACCGGTGCCTTCCTCACCTTCGTTCTGTGCATCGGCGACTATGTCACGCCGCAGATCCTCGGCGGCAACAACGAACTGGTTCTGCCGCAGATCATCATGCTGCAGCTCGGTCGTCGCGCCGATTTCCCGATGGCGGCGGCGCTGTCGATCATCCTGATGCTCGCGGTGACGCTTGCCTATGTGCTCTGCGCCCGCTGGCTGAAGATCGAGAGGGCATGATGTTGCGCAATGCCCTCATTTCCACGGCCTCCTGGGTCTATGCGACGCTGATCTTCGGCTTTATCTTCCTGCCGGTCGCGGTCCTCGTCCTCTTCTCCTTTCAGGATGGTCGCCTGCCGGTGCCGCCGTTCAACGGGTTTTCGACGCAGTGGTATGCCGCCGTCTTTGCCGATCGCAAGCTGATGGCGGCGCTCGCCAATTCGTTTGTTGTCGCCCTTGTTTCCTCGCTGGTCGCCTGCATCCTCGGTTTCCTCGCGGCCTATGCGCTTGCCCGCTACAAGCTGCCGGGCTCGGCGCTCCAGCGCGGCCTGCTCGATTGCGCCGATGACGGTGAGCTACCTGATCATCGCGCTCGGGCTTCTGACCGTGCTCAACACGTTCGGTATTTCGCTGTCGCTGTGGACGGTCGGCATCGGCCATGTGGTCATCAACCTGCCGCTCTGCTTTGCCATCATCTACTGCCTCGATGGGCGATCACCACATCAACATCGAGCGTGCCGCCCGCGATCTCGGCGCCAGCGACCTCAAGGTCATGGTGCTGGTCACCGCGCCGATGCTGATGCCGTCGATCCTCGCCGCCTTCTTCCTGTCGGTCACCTTCAGCTGGGACGAGTTCATCATCGCCTTCCTGCTGTCGCGCTTCGACGTGACGCTGCCGGTCGAGATCTGGAGCATGCTGCGCTCCGGCCTCAATCCGAAGACCAATGCCATCGGCATCGCTCGTCTTCCTCGTCTCCGTCGCCGTGCTTGCTGCGTGCTGGAACTCGACGCTTTTCAGAAAGTCCGGAAAATCATGACCGCTGCGGTTTCCGTCGAGAACGCCACCAAGACCTTCGGCGCGTTCACGGCGCTGAACGATGTTTCGCTCGAGATCGCCGCCGGCGAGTTCATCGTCCTGCTCGGCCCGTCCGGCTGCGGCAAGACCACGCTGCTTTCCATTCTCGGCGGCTTTCTGTCGCCCAGCCGCGGGCGTGTCCTGATCGGCGGCCAGCGACATGACCAATGTCACCCCGGCCAAACGGCCGACCACGACGATGTTTCAGGACTATGCGCTGTTTCCGCACATGAAGCTCGATCGACAATGTCGGCTTCGGCCTGCGGATGCGCGGCATGGGGAAGGCAGAGCGGGACGAAAAGGCGCTCGGCTTTCTCGATCTCGTGGGCTTGCGGGCTGCTGCCGACAAGAAGCCGCACGAGCTATCCGGCGGCCAGCGTCAGCGCGTCGCGCTCGCCCGCGCGCTCGCCGTCGATCCCGACGTGCTGCTGCTCGACGAGCCGCTCGGCGCGCTCGACCTGAAGCTGCGCCGCCAGATGCAGGATGAGTTGAAGGCGATCCAGAAGCGGGTCGGCACCACCTTCGTCCACGTCACCCACGATCAGGAAGAGGCCATGGCGATTGCCGACCGCATCGTGGTGATGAACCAGGGCCGCATCGAGGATATCGGTGCGCCCGCCGATATCTACATGCGGCCGCGCTCGCTTGTTTTCGGCCGGCTTCATGGGCGAGGTCAATTTCATCCCCGGCAAGGTGGCTGGAAACGGATGCCCGGGAAGCGCGGGTCGATACGGTGCTGGGGCCCATGACGCTGCCGCTCGGCGGCTTTCACCAACGGCTTTCCCAGTCGCAGATCAGAGTGTGACGCTCTGCCTCCGGCCAGAGCATTTCCGCAGGGCCGAAAGCGAGGACGAGCATCGCGTTGCTCTCGGCCAGGCGCGGATCACCGGCAGGCCTTTTTCGGTACGCATTACCGCTGCCATCTGGCGCCCGATGCCGCGCCCGAGTTGTCGCTGGTTGCGCATATGCCGCAATCGGCCCATGTGTCGGACCGGCGATGACTGTTACACTTGCGGTCACGGCAGAGGATGTCGTTGTCTTGAGCGGCAGGATGAAGGATGCATGAGACGATGCAACGCATTCCCGCCGGACAATGGTATGCCGTCAAGCGTCTTGACGATGACGTGACCTCTATCTGCGAGCCCTTCATCCAGGAATTCTACCGCTGCAACATCTGGCACGTTCGCGGCCGCGATCGCGACATGCTGGTCGATAGCGGCATGGGCGTCGTTTCGCTTCGGGAATGGGTGCCGCTGGTCACCGAACGCGATCTGATCGCGGTTGCCAGCCACACGCATTTCGATCATATCGGCTGTCATCACGAGTTCGAATGCCGCGCGGTGCATGCGGCCGAGGCTGATCTTCTGGCCAACCCGACACGCGAAAACACGCTGGCCGATCCTTACGTCACCGACGATATCTTCGACGCACTGCCGCCCGAGCCCTATTGCTCGAAATGTTATGCGGTGAAGAAGGCGCCGGCGACCCGCATTCTTCGACGACGGCGATATGGTCGATCTCGGCGACCGGGTGTTCGAGGTCATCCACACGCCCGGGCCATTCCCCGGGAGGGATTGCGCTTTTCGAAAAGGCGACCGAAACCCTGTTCTCCGGCGATATCCTCTATGATGGTCCGCTGATCGAGGATACCTATCATTCCAACGCCGAAGACTATCTCGCCTCCATGGAGCGCCTGTTGAAACTGCCCGTGCGCATCGTGCATGGCGGACATTTTCCAAGCTTCGGCGGTGAGCGCTATCGCCAGTTGATCACCGACTGGCTGAACGAAAAACACAAGACGATCTGACGGGAAGGACAGGACGAATGCTCGACAAACGCAAGTTCTACATCAATGGCGAATGGGTCGCCCCGCTCGTGGCCAACGACCTCGAGGTGCTGAACCCGGCAACGGAAAAGCCGATCGCCGTGATTTCCATGGGCACAGCAGCCGATATCGATCGCGCCGTTGCGGCCGCCAAGACGGCCTTTGCAACCTATAGCCAGACCTCCGTCGAGGAGCGGCTGGCGCTGCTCGAAAAGCTGCTTTCGATCTACAAGCGCCGCTATGACGAGATGGCCCAGACGATCACCCTGGAACTCGGTGCGCCGATCACCATGAGCACCGAGCAGCAGGCCGATGTCGGCGTCGGACACCTTCAGGGCTTCATCGATGCGCTGAAGCGGCTGCATATGCGCGAGGTTCTGCCGAATGGCGACGTGCTTTTGCGCGAGCCGGTCGGTGTCTGCGGGCTGATCACCCCCTGGAACTGGCCGATCAACCAGATCGCGCTCAAGGTCGTGCCCGCACTGGCGACCGGCTCGACCTGCGTGCTCAAGCCGTCGGAATTCACGCCGCTCAATGCGCTTCTCTATGCCGAGATGGTGCATGAGGCGGGCTTCCCGGCCGGCACGTTCAACCTTGTCAATGGCGACGGCCTGCAATGCGGCGCAGCGCTCTCCAAGCACAGGGACGTCGACATGATGTCGTTCACCGGCTCGACCCGCGCCGGCATAGCCGTCAGCAAGGACGCGGCCGAGACGGTCAAGCGGGTGACGCTGGAACTCGGCGGCAAGTCGCCGAACATCGTCTTCGAAGACGCCGACCTGGAAGACCGCGTCACCGGCAGCGTGCTGGAATGCTTCAACAATTCCGGCCAGTCCTGCGATGCGCCGACTCGCCTCCTGGTGCAGCGCTCGGTCTATGACAAGGCCGTCGAGATCGCGACCCGCGTCGGAAAGGAAGCCACTGTCGGCGATCCGACGCAGGAAGGCAGCCATATCGGCCCGCTCGTCAGCCATATCCAGTTTGGCCGCGTGCAGGCCCTGATCGAGGCGGGTGTGGCGGAAGGCGCCAAGCTTCTCGTTGGCGGCCCCGGCAAGCCTGATGGTTTCGAGACCGGCTATTTCGTCAAGCCGACGATCTTTGCCGATGTCAACAACACGATGAAGATTGCCCGCGAAGAGGTTTTCGGTCCGGTTCTCGCCATCATGCCGTTCGACACGGAAGAGGAGGCGATCGCGATTGCCAACGACACCAATTACGGCCTGGCAGCCTATGTCCAGACGGGTGATCCGAAGCGCGCCGAACGCGTTGCGTCGCGCTTGCGCGCCGGCATGGTTCACATCAATGGCGGGCCGCATCGCTACGGCAGCCCCTTCGGCGGCTACAAGCAATCCGGCAACGGCCGCGAAGGCGGCATGTTCGGCCTTGAGGATTTCCTCGAGGTGAAGACGGTGCATCGGCCGGAAGCGGCTGCCTGAGACGACAGGGATCGAAACCGGCCCGCGCGGACTAAGCCGCGCGGGTTCGGTTGCAGGCAGGCCTGACCTCTCTGCTCGTCATGCCTGCGCTTGTCACAGGCATCCAGCCAGCCCAAGTCCTTGGGCTGACAGAGTTTTGACCCGACGGACGTCGGGTCACTGGATCCCTGCCACAGGTCCTCAGGTTAGACGCGAGGAGAGGAAGGCCGAGAATGCGGTTGCGCTCGACCGTCGAGGCCTTTCCGGATTGCCGACCTGCACACTGCAGAGGCTTGCTTCACCAATTCTCATCGACCCATGAGGAGAAATGGCTGTTGCCATGGGCCGGCTTCTGGTAGCTGCCATGCTTTCCCGCGCGCCGCGAGTTGTTGCGCCAGTTTGCATGGGACCGCTTTCGTGACAGACACCGCTCTTCCTTCCCCGTTGAAAATCGCGGCCAGCAAACGTCTGGCGCTGGCAGCGCTTCTGCTCGGTGGCGTCTTTATCGGTGGGTCGCCGATCTTCGTGCGGCTGTCGGAAGTCGGGCCGATGGCGACGGCCTTCTGGCGGGTGGCGCTGGCCTTGCTGCCGTTACTCATCTGGTCGCGGGCCGCGGCCGCAACTGCGACGGACACCAAACCGGCCGGCTTTGCCGACTACGGCCTTCTCGTCATGCCCGGCCTGTTTCTGGCCGCGGACCTTGCCGCCTGGCATCTGGCCCTGCACATGACATCGGTTGCCAATGCGACGCTGCTGGCCAATCTCGCACCCATCTTCGTGACGCTGGGTTCATGGGCCTTGTTTCGTGCCCATGTCAGCCGCCTGTTCATTACAGGCCTTGTCACGGCGCTCCTGGGTGTCGTCGTGCTCAAGGGCGGGCCGGCGGCGATTGGAGACGGCAGGCTTGCCGGCGATGCAACGGCCATTGTCGCCGCCGTTTTCTATGCCGGTTATATCCTTTCCATCGGCCGGTTGCGTGCCCGGTTCTCGACGATCCGCATCATGATCTGGAGCACCGCATCGGCCGCGCTTTGCATGCTGCCGCTCGCGCTGGTGTTCGAGGCGGATTTCATGCCGGTGGCGCTGTTCGGATGGGCCATGCTTGCCGGCCTCGCGCTGATCAGCCATGCCGGCGGGCAGGGGCTTATCATCTATGCGCTGGCTTTCCTGCCGCCCGCCTTCTCGTCGCTGACGCTGCTGCTTCAACCGGTCGTCGCGGCAATCCTCGCCTGGCTGCTTCTCAGCGAACCGGTCGGAGCAATGCAGGCGATCGGCGGCGCCATCGTGCTCATCGGCATTCTGGTCGCGCGCCGCGGCTGAGGATCAAATCCCCGGCAGCTCAAAGCCTGAAAGGCGTTCCTCGAGCTTCAGGAGGGTCTCGACATCGGCGTTGGCGAAGGCGAAACGCAGGTAGCTTTCCTGTCCTTCGCCGAAATAGTCGCCGGGAAGGCAGACGATGCCGGCGATCTTCGCCAGTTTTTCCGCGACGAATTCCGAGGGGATATCCGGATAGGGATGGCGGATATAGGCGAAATAGGCGCCGATTGCCTGCACCCTCCAGCCGGAAAGCCTGCTCATCACCAGTTTCAGCGCATCGGCGCGTTTTTCGATTTCGGCGCGGTTGTCCGCCCGCCAGCCGTCGAGCGCGGGAATGGCCTTGGCGACGGCCGCCTGTGCCGAGCGTGGCGCGCAGATCTGCAGATTGTCCATGATCTTGGCGATCTGCTCGATCAGCGCCGGGCCCGCCGTGATCGCCCCCAGCCGATGGCCGGGAATGCAGAAGGATTTCGAGAAGCTGTAGAGCCCGATGAAACTGTCCTGCCAGCCGTCGGCCGACAAGAGACCATGCGGGTGCGCCGCTGCCTGACGGTATGAAGTCGCGATAGGTTTCGTCGAGGATCAGCCATGTGCCGTTTTCGCGGCAGAGCTCATGGATCCGTGACAAAAGCTCGGCGGGATAGACGGCGCCGGTCGGATTGTTGGGCGAGACAAGCGCCAGTGCGCGGATGCCGGGCTTCAGGGCGGACCGGATCGCCGCGATATCAGGCAGGAAGCCTTCATAGGGATCGCAGGGCACGAGTTCCATGCCGATGCCGAGCATGGCAAGTGTCGTTTCCTGGTTGAAATAGAAGGGGTTGGTCATCAGGACCGTGTCGCCGGCACCGGCCACCGCCATGGCGGCGCAGATGAAGGCCTGGTTGCAGCCGGAGGTGACCTGGATGTTCTCGGCCGAAACACTGGCGCCGTAGAGCCCGGAAACGTGCTCGGCATAGGCGGTGCGCAAGACCAGTTCGCCGGCGATTTCGCCATAGCCGGTATAGGCCGTGGAGGCCGCCGCCTCGCCCAGCCATGTCAGCATGTCGGGATGCGGCGGGATAGCCGGGTACGGCCTGGCTGACATCGATCATCGGTCCGCGTGCGCCGTCATAGGCCTTGGCCCAGGCAAGCACGGCGGGGACAGGCGGTGGTGCCAGTCGGGTAATCAGAGGATTGAAATGCGGCATTGCGTCTATCCTGTGGTTCAAGGCTTTGCGCGGCGTTTCCGGGTGGCTTCCGGCTGTCTGGCGCGCGTAGGGGAGGAAACTGGCTGCACTGTGTCTTCTGGCGAAAGTCGCGCTTGCACGCCGCTTTTCGGCACGCTGATATGTGGTGCCCGGGCGCGGATGATGGTGCGTGCCGAGGTTTGTAGCTCGGGCATCGGATCGCTTTCAAGTGCAGAAAATAGCCAGTCGATGAAGACCTTCACGATTGGTGCTGCCCGGTTCTCGTTGCGGCAGGCGACGTAGAAGGCGTCGTTGGCGGGCACCGTCAGGTCGAAGGGGGCGATCAGTTCGCCCCTTGCAATCAGGCTGCCGGCGGTGATCGTATCGCCGAGCGCCACGCCCTGGTTGTGCAGGGCGCCCTCCGTCGAAAGCCGTGCATCGCTCATGAAGTGCTGGCGGCTGCTCGGGATGCCGATGCCGTCGGCGGCGGCAAGCCAGGTGTTCCACTCGCGCCCGTCATCGCCATGCAGGATGACATGGTCGCGCAGGTCGCGCACCGAGCGCAGCGGTCGCATGTTGAGAAGCGTCGGGCTCACAACCGGGAAAAGCTCCAGCCGGCTCCACAGCCGCGCCCAGCAATCCGGCCAGTTGCCGTCACCATAGAGCATGCAGACATCGACATCCGGTGAAAACAGCTGTCCGGCATCGTTGGAAGCAACCAGCGTCAGCCGGACGTCGGGGAACTGCTCGGTGAACTGATGCAGGCGCGGGATCATCCAGAAGGAGAGAAGCGCCGGCACGCAGGTGATCTTCAGCTCGCCGCTGGTCGTCGGGCGGGTCATTGCGGCCGTTGCCGCGGCAATGCCCTCGAAGGCATGGGTGACGGCCGGCAAAAGCAGAGCACCCTGCGAGGTCAGCTTCAGCCGCTTGCCGCTGCGCTCGAACAGATCGACGCTGAACGACAATTCCAGTGCGCGGATCTGGTGGCTGATGGCGCCATGCGTGACGTTCAGCTCGCGTGCTGCCGCCGATACCGACCCACGCCGCGCCGTCGCCTCGAAGGCGCGCAAAGGGTTCAGCGGGGGCAGGCGGCTGGACAAGCAGGCACTCCGGGGATGGAGAACGACATGTGAGAATTTCTCACATGAAAAGGTATAACAATGTCAATTGATTTTCCAATCAATTTGTTTCCTAATGCCGCCGACAGAGGCAAAAGCCCGGGGAACATGGAAAAGCGGTGCAAAGCGAACATTCGCCTGCACTTCGTATCTGGCGATCATTCGAAGTCTTTTAAAGGCTCCGGGCGCCTGTTGCGAAAATTCCCCGGCGCAGCGATCAGGGAAAAGCTGACATGGCGTGGGACGAAGCGAAGCTTAGCGAAATCAGGGCAAAATACGGCGCGGGTCATGGCGGCGAGATGTTCGATCCGGCCTTCCGCAAGGTTGCCGACAAGATTTTCTCCAAGAGCGGCACGCGGCTTGCGCCTTATGCCGGCATTCCGACGTTTCTGACCGCACCCTACATGCCTGTCGATGCTGAAAATCCCGACTTCGGCAACCTGCAGGTGGCGATCAGCGGCGTGCCGATGGATCTCGGCGTTACCAACCGCCCGGGCTCGCGTTTCGGGCCGCGGGCCATGCGCACGATCGAGCGGATCGGTCCCTACAATCACGTGCTGGACTGCGCGCCTGTGTTCGATCTCAGGGTTGCCGATATCGGCGACGTGCCGTTCCAGAGCCGCTACAGGCTGGAACTCAGCCATGACGACATCGAAAAGCGCATCAACCAGATCGTCGATGCCGGCGTCGTTCCGCTTTCTGTCGGCGGCGATCACTCGATCAGCCATCCGATCCTGAAGGCGGTCGGAAAGAAACGCCCGGTCGGCATGATCCACATCGATGCCCATTGCGACACCAGCGGCTCCTTCGACCAGACGAAATTCCATCATGGCGGACCGTTCCGCAATGCTGTGCTCGACGGCGTGCTCGATCCGACGCGCACCGTGCAGATCGGCATTCGCGGCTCGGCGGAATATCTCTGGGAGTTCTCCTACGACAGCGGCATGACCGTGATCCACGCCGAAGAAGTGACCGGCATGGGCATGCCGGCGATCATCGAGAAGGCGAAGGCGATCGTCGGCGACGGCCCGACCTATCTTTCCTTCGATATCGACAGCGTCGATCCGAGCTTTGCGCCGGGCACCGGCACGCCTGAGGTCGGCGGCCTGACCACCCGCGAAGTGCTGGAACTGATCCGCGGCCTGAAGGGCATCAATCTCGTCGGCGGCGATGTCGTCGAGGTCGCGCCGCAATATGATGCGACGACCAACACCGCCCATGTCGGCGCGCAGGTGCTGTTCGAGATCCTGAGCCTGATGGTGTTCAGCCCGTTCGTGCAGGGCAAGCGGGACTGATTTTTCGGGCGCGCGGTTCGATCGGACCATGGACCCGGGATACCAAGATATTAAACCGGCGCATCGTGCGCTTTCGTCGTAAAACATGGGAACCGGCTCAAGGGCCGAAGACAAGGAGAAACAAGATGAAGGATCTCGTCAACAGGCCGCTTGGTCGCCGTGCCGTTCTGGCCGGCGGTGCCGCAGCCGTTTCGATGCTCGCCATGCCGTCCATCCTGCGGGCGCAGGACAAGTCGCTGAAGGTCGGCGTCTACGGTGGCTACTTCAAGGATTCGTTCGACAAGAACATCTTTCCGGATTTCACCAAGGCGACCGGCATTGCGGTTGAATCGATTGCCGAGCCGACGGGCGAAGCCTGGCTGGTGCAGCTCGAACAGGCCGCAAAGGCGGGTGCCGCGCCTGCCGACGTCTCGATGATGTCGCAGGTTTCGATGCTCAAGGGCCAGTCCACCGAGCTCTGGGCGCCGCTCGATGTCGCCAAGATCAAGAATGCGTCGAACCTGATCGACCGCTTCGTCAACAAATATCCTGATGGTCGCGTGGCCGGCATCGGTGCGGTGTCCTGGTACATCACGCTCGTCACCAATACGGATGTCTACAAGGAAGCGCCGACCTCCTGGGAAGCGCTGTGGGATCCGGCAAATGCCGACAAGCTCGGCCTGCTCGCACTCGTCTCCAACTCCTTCCTGCTCGAAGTGACGGCCAAGACCTATCTGGGCGGCACCAATGCGCTGGACACAGAGGAAGGCATCCAGAAGGCGTTCGACAAGCTGGCCGAAGTCAAGCCGAACGTGCGGCTCTGGTATCGCGACGAAGCGCAGTTCGAGCAGTCGCTGAAATCGGGTGAAATCCCGATGGGCCAGTATTACCACGACGTCACGGGTCTCGCTGCTGCCGACGGTAATCCGGTCCGCTCGACCTTCCCCAAGGAAGGCGGCATTCAGGATTCGGGCTGCTGGGCGCTGTCGCGGGCATCGACCAAGGTCGAGGAAGCGCATGTGTTCATCGACTACATGAGCCAGCCGTCGATCCAGGCGATCCTGTCGCGCAAGGTCGGAACGTCGCCGACGGTCAAGCGCGAACTGACCGACCTGACCGATGCGGAATTTGCAGCCGTGTCGTCCGACATCGACCCGATCATCCCGCGCTACGACCTCTACCAGACCAAGTCCGACTGGCTGAACCAGAAATGGACCGAACTGATCGTCGGTTGATCCGACAGAGGGTGGGGTTACCCCCCTCTGTCGGCTGAGCCTGTCCTCGGGCTTGCCGGAGGCAAGACCCGGGGGCCGACATCTCCCCCACAAGGGGGGAGATTGGCCGCTTACTCTGCGCTTCCCTTACTCGATGGCGTCGAGGGAAAAGAATGATCTCCCCCCTTGTGGGGGAGATGTCACGAAGTGACAGAGGGGGTGAAGGCGGCATACGCAATGCTTTATTGCCGTCATGTGACCTCGAGTTGATTTAAAGGAACACCATGTCAGGCCTTGCCCTCACCAACGTCACCAAGGAATTCGGCAGCTTCACGGCGGTCAACAATGTCGCGCTTGATGTGCCGCATGGAACGTTCGTCTGCATGCTCGGACCGTCCGGTTGCGGCAAGACGACCCTGCTCCGGATGATCGCCGGTCTCGATCTGCCGACCAGCGGTTCGATCCGGCTCGATGGCGAGGACATCACCCATGTGCCGACGCACAAGCGCAATCTCGGCATGGTGTTCCAGTCGCTGGCACTGTTTCCGCATCTGACGGTCGGCGAAAACATCGCCTATCCCTTGCGCATCCGGGGCGCTCCGAAGGAGGAGCAGAACAGGCGGGTCGATGAGCTGCTGTCGATGATCCATCTGTCCGGCTACGCCGACCGGCCGGTATCCAAGCTCTCCGGCGGCCAGCGCCAGCGCGTGGCGATCGCCCGGGCGCTGACGATCTCGCCAAAACTCTTCCTGCTCGACGAGCCGCTTGTCGGCGCTCGATGCCAAGCTGCGCGAGGCGATGCAGGTGGAACTGCGCCAGTTGCAGCAGAAACTCGGCATCACCACCATCGTCGTCACCCATGACCAGCGCGAGGCCATGACCATGGCCGATACCGTCGTCGTCATGACAGGGCGGCGAGATCCGCCAGGCGGCGTCGCCGATGGAAATCTACCGCAAGCCGGCCGACAGTTTCGTCGCCGATTTCATCGGCTCAGACCAATCTGCTCGAAGCCGAACTCGATAGCGCCGGCCGCGCCCTGGTCCTTGGCCAGCCGGTCGAGGGCATCGCCTTCCAGCCGGGCATGGCAAAGGCGACCTTGTCGGTTCGGCCCGAAGACGTGCACCTGACGGCGCCCGGCGCGCGGCGCTCTGTCCGGCACCGTCACCTTCGTGCGCGATCTCGGCGGCACGATCGAGACCTTTGTCGATGTCGCCGGCCGCCAGATCATCGCGGTCTCGACGCCGCGCGCGCGGCCGGACGTGACGCGTCGGCCAGCCGGTCGGCGTCGTGCTTTCGCCGGAGGTCTGCGTGGTGCTGTCCAGATGAGACGCGAAGCGCCGCAGAAACTCGGCGATTATGCGCCGCTGTTTTTCCCGGCGACGATGCTGATCGTCTTCTTCGTCGTTCCCTTTGCGACGATGATCGCCGTGTCGTTCTTCCAGCGCCAGCAGGGCGGCTTCTACGTCGCCGGCCTTCGTGCTGTCGCAACTACGAGCGGTTCCTCAGCTGGTTCTTCGCCAATGTGCTCGGCTTCTCGCTGATGCTGGCGGTGGTGGTCGCGATCTGCTGCGTGGTGCTGGCGCTGCCGTTCACCTATCTGCTCACCCGCATGACGCGGAAGGTCCAGATCGTCTGGCTGGTCGCGCTGCTTGTCGGTGCTGTCGCTGTCGGAAGTGATCATCGGCTTTGCCTGGTCGACGCTGTTTTCGCGCACGGCGGGCATCACCAACCTGCTCGTCATGGTCGGGCTCATGAACGAGGCCGAAGGCGCTGCTGCCGAGCTTCGGCGCGGTGCTGACCGGCATGGTCTATCAGGCTTTTCCCTATACGGTGCTGGTGCTCTATCCGGCCCTGGTGCGGCTTGACCCGACCTTGACCGAAGCGGCCCGCACGCTCGGCGCCTCGCCGGTCAAGGCGTTCTTTACCGTCGTCGTGCCGGCGCTGCGCAACACGATCGTGGCGACGCTGATCATGGTGTTCATCTTCGCGCTCGGCTCCTATCTCCTGCCGCAGCTTCTCGGCCGGCCGCAGCACTGGACGCTGTCGGTGCTGATCACCGATCAGGCGATCTACCAGTCCAACATGCCGTTTGCCGCTGCCATGGCCGTGTTCCTGGTGCTGGTGACGCTCGGGCTCGTGGCGCTGACGGTGCTTGCCGGGCGCAAGGGAGAAGCGGCATGACCGGGCATGTTCCGCAAGCTCTATTTCTTCCTGATCGGCCTGTTTCTGGCGCTGCCGATGATCGTCGTTGCCGGCGTCTCGGTAAACGAGAAGCAGACGCTCGCCTTTCCGCCGAAGGGCTTCTCGCTGTCCTGGTACGGCGAGATCTTCCTCAATCCGGAATGGCGCAACGCTTTGTTTGCCTCCGTCACGCTCGCCGTGCTTTCGGCAGCACTTGCCGTTGCCATTGCGCTGCCGCTCTCCTGGTTCCTCTGGCGTCGCATTGCGCCCTGGGCGAATATCTTCCAGTTGATCGGCGTTGCGCCGTTCACGCTGCCGCCTGTCATCACGGCGCTCGGGCTTCTGACCTTCTGGGCGACGACCGGCTTCTACGGCCAGCCCTGGACGGCGGTCGTCAGCCACGCGATCTTCTTCGTGACGCTGCCTTTGGTGACACTCTCGCTCGGGTTCACCGCCATCGACCGCTCGCTGGTCGAGGCGGCGGCCACCATGGGCGCTGACGACCGGACGATCTTCCGCACCGTCGTGTTGCCGCTGATCCTGCCCTATATCGTCTCCGGCTATGCCTTTGCCTTCGTTCTGTCGCTCAATGAATATATCGTCGCCTACATGACGGTCGGCTTCGTGATGGAAACGCTGCCGATCAAGATCTTCAACGCGCTGCGCTACGGCTACACGCCGACCATGGCGTCGGTGACGATCCTGTTCGTGGCGACGGCTGCCGTCATCTTTTCCCTTGTCGCGCGGTTCGGCGATTTGCCAAAACTGCTCGGCGCAATGGCATCGGACGATAAATGATCACGCTCGCAGCCCTCCAGATGCACTCCAGCGATGCCGATGTCTCGGCCAACCTTGCGCGCGTCGAAGCGGCGGCGCGGGATGCGGCCAACGCTGGCGCCAGCATGCTGGTCACACCCGAACTCTGCATCACCGGCTATGGCGCCGGCGATGTCATCACCGATCTGGCGGAACCGGCGGATGGGCCGATCGTCCAGCGTTTGCAGGTTATCTCCATGGAAACCGGCGTGGCGATCATCGCCGGCTTTGCAGAGCGGGATGGTGCCTTGGTCTTCAACAGCGCTGTTCATGTCGATGGTGCGACCACGCCCACGGTCTATCGCAAGTCGCATCTCTATGGAGACTACGAGCGCGGTCTGTTCGAGCCCGGCAAGCCGGATACCAAGCTGTTCAACCACCGCGGCGTCACCTGCGGCATGCTGATCTGCTACGATGTCGAGTTTCCGGAAAATGTCCGGCGGCTGGCACAGGCCGGTGCCGAGGCTATTCTGGTGCCGACCGCGCTTCCGGCCGGCTGGTCCGGCACGTTCATCACCGATCACATGATCCAGACCCGCGCCTTCGAAAACCAGGTCTTCGTCGCCTATATCAACCATTGCGGCGCGGATGCGCGGTTCACATTCGCCGGATCGTCGCGCATTGCTGCGCCCGACGGCTCGCTGCTTGCAAGTGCCGGATCGCATGGCGAAAACCTGATGGTCGCCGAGATCCGGCCGGAGCATTTCGTGATTTCGAAAGCGGAAAACACCTATCTTGCCGACGTGAACCGGGCGTAATCCGAAATTCCGCGACAACGCCGCGCAGATGAGGAAACCATTGCAGTCCGATCTTCGTATCTCCTGTCAAACAGACAACAGGAGACGACGATGAAGCGGTTCGTATTTTCGATGGCGGTTCTGGCATCCGTCAGTTTTATGCCAAGCTTCGCATCTGCCGCCGATACGCTGATGGAAAAATTCTTCGTCGGCCACACGACGGCGGTCGGCTCATTCTCCGCCATCAATGGCGTCAACCGAAAATTCGACGTTGTACTCACTGGGCGCCTGCGCGGCGATACGCTGACCCTGCGCGAGGATTTCGTCTATGACGATGGCGAAAAGGACCGCAAGACCTGGCGCTTTGTCCGCACGGGGCCGACCACCTATCGCGGCACCCGCGAGGATGTGATCGGTACGACCACGCTGCGCGTCGATGGCAACACCGCGCGCTTCAACTACCTTGTTGATCTGGATCCCGGCCCGGAAAAGAACATCGTGCGCTTCTTCGACAAGATGGTGCTGTCCGATGACGGCAAGTCGATCACCAACACCGCCACCGTCTGGAAATACATCCTGCCGGTTGCCCGCGTCCGTGTTGATTTCAAGCGCTGATCGCCGAGTGTGGATCGTTCGATAATCGTGAACAATCTGTGTGTCAGATAGTCCTTTGTGAAACGACTTCGGCATCCGATATTCGCCTCAACGTATTCACTTCAAGGAGGCAGCCATGAGCCTGCAACTGACCGGCATCCACCATCTGACGGCAATCACCGCCAATGCGCCCGCAAACCTGCATTTCTATACGCAGGTTCTGGGCCTTCGGCTGGTCAAGAAGACCGTGAACCAGGACGATACCAGCGCCTACCACCTGTTCTACGCCGACGGTCTTGCGAGCCCGGGGACAGATCTGACATTCTTCGACTGGCCGGTGGGTCGCGAAGGGCGCGGCACGCACAGCATTTCGCGCACCGGCCTGCGTGTCGGCAGCGCCGAGACGGTCGCCTGGTGGAAGGCGCGTTTCGACGAACTCAAGGTCACGGCGGGCGATGTCATCGAAATCGATGGTCGTCTGTCGGTCGATTTCGAGGATGGCGAGGGCCAGCGTTTTCGTCTGCTCGACGATGGCGGACTTGCGCCGTCGCATCCCTGGGACCGCTCGCCGGTGCCATCAGAGCATCAGATCAAGGGTCTCGGGCCGATCACGATGAGCGTTCCTGATCTGACCAATACAGAGATCGTGCTGACCCATGTCATGAACATGGTCGAAAGCCGGACCTATCCGTCGCCGGATGGCGTCGGTGAGGTGCATGTGTTTTCGATGGGCGAGGGCGGTCCTGCGGCCGAACTGCATGTCGCCGTGCAGCCCGGCCTGCCGACGGCTCGGCAGGGCGCGGGTGCCGTGCATCACGTTGCGTTCCGCGTGCCGGATGAGGCGGCGCTGCACGAGTGGACGGCCCGGCTGCAGGGCTTCCGCCTGCCGTCGAGCGGCGAGGTCGAGCGCTATTATTTCAGATCGCTCTACTTCCGCGAGCCAAACGGCATCCTGTTCGAGTTCGCAACGGACGGCCCGGGTTTTGCCGTGGATGAACCGCTGGAGACGCTGGGCGAAAGCCTGTCCCTGCCGCCCTTCCTCGAAGGCAAGCGCGCGCAGATCGAGGCGAGGCTGAAGCCGCTCGTTTGAAATTGCGTGAGACAACCAGCCGGGAGCGTCAAGCTCCCGGCATTTTTGTCTGTACTTTTTGCGATTGAGCACCATTCTTCCGCGCAACACTCAGAAGGATATTTCAATGACCAGTCTCCTTGGTATCTCCGGCAGCCTGCGCAAGGCATCCTTCAACACGGCGCTGCTGCGCGCGGCCATTCCCATGGCGCCCTCCGGTGTGGCGTTTTCGGTCGGCACGATCGAAGGCATTCCGCTTTATAATGCCGATGTCGAAAGGGAAGGCGTGCCGGAGGCGGTGCGCGTGCTGAAGGAGCAGGTGGCTGCTTGCGACGGCGTGATCCTGTTCACGCCGGAATACAACAATTCCATGCCCGGCGTGTTGAAGAACGCCATCGACTGGGTCAGTTCCTCCATGACCGGTGCGCCGAACGTGTTTGCGGGCCGTCCCTTCGCCCTTGCCGGCACGTCGCCGGGCAATTTCGGTACGATCCTCAGCCAGAATGCCTGGCTGCCGGTCTTTCATACGCTGGGAGCCGATCTCTGGTCCGGCAAGCGCCTGATGCTGCCCAAGGCGAATGCGCTGTTCGACAAGGACGGCACGCTCATCGACGAGGATGCACGCAAGCGGCTCTCCGCCTTTGTCGAGGCGTTTGCGGATTATTGCCAATCGGCGGCGGGATAACCCGCGTATAGCAGCCGGCCAATGAAGGCCGGCCCGTGAGGTCAAGGGATGGGATGCCCTAGAAGCCGATTTCGGCCAGCCATGCCCTGGTCACGCTGACATCCTGAAGGCTCAGTTCGTGGCCTGTGTTGAGCAGCGTGTTTTCGACCTTTGCATTCCCGTTCAGGAGGTTCTTTTCCAGAGCCGGCGTGTAAGGGGCGTAAGGGTCCTGTGCGCCGGTGGTCATCAGCACCTGCGTGCCTGTCAGATCGCCGCCGGGGATTGTCTCCAGCACGTTCATCGCCCGGAACAGGGCGGCCTGGCGGACGAGGCCGGGATGGAGCAGCATCACGGCGCCGAGCATGTTTGCACCGTTGGAATAACCGACGAACAGGGTTTTCGACAGGTCGATGCCATAGCCCTCGACAGCGCCATGGACGAAGGCGACGAAGGCCTCGGCTTCCGAGACGATTTCGGTCTGGTCGAAGGTGACGTTGGTCAAACGGCGGAAGAAGCGCGGAAACCCTTCGTCCAGGCTGCGGCCGCGCAGCGAAAGCAAGCGCCGCATCCGGGGCAATCTGGGTGCCAAGCTGCAGCAGGCTCGTCTCGTTGCCGCCGGTGCCGTGCAGCAAAACGAGGGTCGTTCCATCCGGATTTTCCGGCTGTTTCAGGCGATGGGTGAAGGGCAGGTCGCGGGCCGTCATGCGTGGTTCTCCTGGCATCGCGAATTGCGGCAACGTCACCCGGACGTCCGATTTGTCGCTTTGAAAATGGGCGGGGATGAAAAGTTCGGTGCCAAGCGTGTCTTGCGGCTCGTCAACCAGCATGCCCGGAGCATCCGTTGCAAGCTCAAACAGCGAGCCACCGGGTTCGCGGACGTAAAGCGAGTAGAAATATTTGCGGTCGTGGGCGGCGGTGTCGCCGGCGCCCTCGTTTTCAAGGACGGTGCGAACGGCCTTGACGGCGGCCTCGTCGGCGGCGCGAAAGGCGATGTGGTCGATCGTGCCCGTGCCCGGTGCTGAAGTCCAGAAGCCGCTGGCGTCGCGAACATCGATGATGTCCTTGGAGGCAGAGGTCATGCGGCGGATGCTGTCGGTCGCGGCCGTCTCGGCAAAGCCGAAGTGCCGTTCCATGAAATCAGCTGTTTCCTGCGGCTTCTCGGTCAGGATCGTCGCGCCGCGCAGGCGACGGATCGCGTCTTGCGCCGGAATGTCCCTGATGGTCCAGGGTTTGGAGCCTTCGATATCCTTCGTCCCGACGAGCTTGACGATGACGCCGTCGGGATCCTTGAGGCGCAAGACCGGTTCGCCAAATTCCTGGGTGGGCCCGGTCATGGGGATCTGCTGCTGCAAGGCGCGAGTCAGCCAGAAGCCGATGCTGGTCGGTTCGATGGCAAAGGCGATCTCGCTCGGCTGCCCATGACCCACGCGGCCGGGTGCGCCGTCCTCCCAGACGAGGAAGGAAACGAGCGAGCCGGGAGAGCCGACAGCATCGCCATAAAACAGGTGCAACTGCGTTGCATCCTCGTAGCCACCGGTCCGCTTGACCAGCCTCAAACCCAGGAAACCGGCGTAGAAATCGACGTTCGGCTGAACCTTGCGGGTAATCAGCGTGATGTGGTGGATACCGCTTGTCATGATCTCGAGCCCTCTCGTTGCCGAGGCATAAAGCCAGCCAGCGAACGGAAAGGCCAGTGCCCGAACCGCAGATGCACTGTCAACGATTTGGATGACAATGAAATGTCAGTGTTCGATAAAGTGCTCCATAGCCACGTCACGATTTCGGCTTTGCCGGTGGTTGAGCGAGGTGGGCCTTGAAAGCCTCACCGAAATCCGGGTGCCAGCGTGAGAGCGGCGGGCGGTTTTCCACGATATCGCCGGCCGCCCAGAGGATGCGTTTTTCGTCGGTGGCCCGGCTGACATCGTTGTCCGGGCAGAGAATGTAGAAATCGTCCTTCTCGAGGCTCTCCATCATGAAGTCCACGGTCTGCGCCGAAGTCCATGCGGCCTCCGGCTTTTCGGTGCGGCCATTGGCGGTCAGCCCGGTATAGACAAAGCCGGGGATCAGAAGGTGCGCGGTGATGTTGCAATCGGGCGTGTTGCGCAATTCGTGCTGCAGCGCCTCGGTGAAAACCTTCACGCCGGCCTTGGCGACATTGTAGGCGGGGTCGCCCGGCGGCGTGGTTATGCCCTGTTTCGAGCCGGTGTTGATGATGATGCCGGCGGCGCCATGGGCAATCATTCCGGGCGCGAACACACGCGAGCCGTTGATCACGCCCCACAGGTTGACGGAAAGCACATCCTCCCAGTTTTTCAGCGGGCCGAAAAGGCTGCTGCCCGGCTGGATGCCGGCATTGTTCATCAGCACATGCACGCGACCGAACACGGAAACGACCTCGCGCTCCAGTGCCTCGACGGCATCGATGCGGGAAACATCGGTCGGAATGGCGATGACGTCGTCCGCGCCATGCGGCGCCAGTGCAGCCGTTTCGCGGGTTGCCTGCTCCAGCCGTTCGCCCGGCAGATCCACCAGAACGACCTTCATGCCGAGGCCTGCAAAGCGGCGGGCGGCAGCAAGCCCGATGCCGGAGGCTGCGCCGGTGACGACGGCGACATGGTGACTGGCGAAAGCGGGATGGTTCATGGGAGTGTTTCCGTCATTTTGTTGTTCGTGCCTGCGTTGAAAGCTAGGGCGATGGCGCGATGAAGTCCATCATCCGCAGGCAACAGCATGAACGGCATCACAGAAAAAACCGGAAGATGTTTCATTCCGCACCGGGGCATCTTGTTCATGGTAATGATTTGCGTGTTAAATCAATCCGCTGTCCCGCTTCATTGCCTTTTCGAGATCAAGGATCCCATGGCCGCGACCAGAACACGAAACAGCCAGCGGACTCCTTGCGAGCAATGTCCCCTGCGCAAGCTGGAGCATTTCCGCAAATTCACGCCGGAAGAGCTGGAATTCGTCTCGAATTTCAAGACGGGCGAACTGGCCGTCGATGCCGGCGCGACCATTCTCGTCGAGGGCTCGCACAGCGCCCATCTGTTCACGGTTCTCGCCGGCTGGGGATTCCGCTACAAGATGCTCGACGACGGCCGCCGGCAGATCCTCAACTACATGATGCCTGGGGATCTCATCGGGCTGCAGGGCAGTCTGATGGGCGAAATGCAGCACTCGATCGAAGCCTTGTCGCCGGTGACGCTGTGCGTGTTCGAGCGCGACAAGCTGGGCGGCATCTTTCGAAATCATTCCGATCTCGCCTATGATCTCACCTGGATCGCCGCGCGCGAAGAGCGGATTCTCGACGAGAACCTCTTGAGCATCGGCCGGCGATCAGCCCTTGAGCGGGCGGCCTATCTGCTTGTGTTTCTCTATCAGCGCGCCAAGGCGCTGCAGCTTTTCGACGACGAGCGCGTGTCGATCCCGATCACGCAGCAGCATGTCGCCGACACGCTCGGCCTATCGATCGTCCATACCAACAAGACCTTGAAAAAACTGGGCGAACGCAAGATGATCCGTTGGGCGGACAAGGGATGCGATATCCTTGACGAGGAGGGGCTTCTGCGGCTCGCGGGCTGGGAAGGCTACAAGGAGCAAAAGCGTCCTTTCATTTGAGCCACAAGGCCAAATCGACGCTGATTAGCTGTTCATATGTTCGACGCATGTCTTATTTAAATGTCTTGATTTGGCATCTGTCGTAACGTCGTGTTTTAGATGCCTGACATTAGGCGAAGGACGGTGCCTTGCAGCAAAGACAGGAAATTCCAGCCGTGCAGCCTTCAGACATTGCGATGATGTTCAAGCGTGTGCTGGTGCTCGAGGACAATTTCATCATTGCGATGGAAGCAGAAGACATCTTGAAGTCGCTCGGCGTGGGCGCGGTCGAGATCGCGACGAATATCGAACAGGCCGAGGTTTTGCTTGCACAGGAAGCGTTCGACTTCGTCCTGCTCGACGTCAATCTCGGGACGCAGACGAGCTTTCATCTTGCGGAAAACCTGCTTGGCAAGAGCGTGCCGTTCGGCTTCGTCAGCGGCTACGGTGAAAATTCCATCTTTCCGCCGGCGCTGCGCGGTCTGCCGCGAATTACAAAGCCGTTCAATGAGGATTCGCTGGGCAGCCTGCTGGCTGCCATGTTCCAACCGCCGGGAACATAGCGGCGTGGCTCTCTGAGGGGCCAGCACTTCGATATCTGCCGCACACCAAATGCGACGCCGGTCACCGTGACCGGCGTTTTTTTGTGTCTTGTCCGCATAGCTGCTTATATTCACAGGCCTTTATGATATCTTGCCAGTGGGACAGTTCCATTATAATGAGGGTCCACATTAAATGGTTATGTATGGTTTCTCCAATGAATGGTTGCCTATGAATTCCCATCGAATATTTCCAGCCCGCACCTTGAGCACAGTGCTGGTATCGACGCTTGTGCTTGCCTCCTGCCAGAAGCAGTCGGAACTGCCACCCAAGTCTGAAGCGCAGGTCCGTGCCATTGACGCGGCTTTCGTCGATTACGCGCAGGGCGTGATGCTGACGGGCGAGATTGTCGCCCATGTCCAGACGAACCTCTCCTTCCGGGTCAGCGGCCAGATCACCGAATGGCTTGTCGATGTCGGTGCGCATGTCACGGCGGGCGATGTGCTGGCACGAATCGATCCCCAGCAGCAAAAAGCCGATGTCGAGGCCTCCGAGGCGGCGGTTCGTGCCGCCGAGGCGCAGGTCCGTCAGGCCTCTGCTGCCTTTGAGCGACAGAAGCTGCTGATGACCAAGGGCTCGACAACGCAGGAACTGTTCGACCAGGCGCAGACGGCGTCGCGCACGGCCAACGGCGCGCTCGATACGGCGCAGGCCAATCTCGGTACGGCTCGCGATGCCCTGTCCTACACGGAATTGCGGGCCGAGGCGCCGGGTATCGTCACGGTTCGCAATGCCGAGGCAGGCCAGGTGGTACAGGCGGCGCAGACGATGTTTACCGTGGCCCAGGACGGGCCGCGTGATGCGATCTTCGAAGTCTACGAATCCCTGCTGTTCGAGAGACCGTCCGAGCCGACGATCAAGCTGGCGCTGGTCAGCGATCCCTCCGTGACGACGGATGGGACAGTCAGCGAGATTTCGCCGACGATCGACAAGTCAACCGGAACCGTGCGGGTCAAGATCGCGATGAAAAACACCCCCGACCGCATGACGCTTGGGGCGCCCGTCACGGGCTTTGCGAAATCGCCACCGGTCAAGGCTCTGATCCTGCCGTGGACGGCCCTTTCGACGCTTGATGGCAAGCCCGCCGTCTGGGTCGTCAAGCCCGAGGACAGCAAGGTCTCTCTGAGGACCTGTGACCGTCAGCGCCTATGAGACCGGCCGTGTCCTTGTGTCCGACGGTGTCAAGCCGGGAGAACAGGTGGTCGTGGATGGGATAAAGGTTCTGCGACCTGACCAGGTCGTTGACGTTGTGAAGGAGGAGGCGCGATGAACCGCCGGATATCATGGCTCGCCTGCCTTGCCTCAGGTCTTGTTGTGCTGACAGCCTGCCAGGAAAAAGAGGAAAAACATGCCGAAGTGATACGCCCTGTCCTGTCGCAGGTCGTGACACCGCAGAGCACCGGCAGCGTCACCTTCGCAGGCACTGTTCAGCCGAAGGTGCAGACTGCCCTCGGTTTCAGGGTGATCGGGCTTTTGGTCGCCCGTAATGTCGATATCGGCGATTCGGTTACGCGCGGTCAGATCCTTGCGGCGATCGATCCGACGACGCTTCAGCTTGCCGTCGGTTCGGCCCGCGCCGATCTCGCCAGCGCCGAGGCGACGCGCGCCAATGCGGTCTCCGTCGAGGAGCGCACACGGGCGCTTCTCAAGACAGGAACGCAGACCCAGGCCGCGGTCGAAAGCGCCGAACAGTCGACGGCTGCAGCGGAAGCTGCCCTTATCCAGGCGAAAACCACCCTTTCGAAGGCAGAAGAGCAACTGTCCTATGCACAGGTGACTGCCGGATTCGATGGCGTGGTCACGGCAACGGGCGCCGAGGTTGGACAGGTGGTTTCCGCCGGTGAAACCGTCGTCACGGTCGCACGACCGGACGAGCGCGACGCTGTCGTGGATGTGCCTGACAGCAGTGCCATGCTGCCGGCCGGCACGCCATTCAACGTTTCGCTTCAGATCAACCCGGAGATCAAAGTCGTCGGCCAGGTGCGCGAAATCGCACCCGCGGCGGATGAGGCAACGCGGACGCGGCGCGTCAAGATCGCGCTCGACAATCCGCCCGCTACCTTTCGGCTGGGGACGACGATCACCGCCACGCTCGCTGCCGCGGCAACAGAAGAAATCCACCTTCCTGAAAGTGCCATTCTGCGCCGCGATGGCAAACCCTTCGTCTGGGTGGTCGACGAGGCCAAAGCCACGGTCAGTACGCGGGAAATCTCGACCGCCGCGCAGTCCGGAACGTTCGTTGTCGTAACGTCCGGCATAGAGCCCGGCATGCGCGTCGTGACCGCCGGCGTGCATAGCCTCAAGGAAGGCCAGAATGTGAAATTTGCAGACGGAGACCGTTCATGAAGAAGTTCAACCTCTCGGACTGGGCGCTCGATCATGCGTCCATGGTCTGGTATTTCATGATCGTGTTCGGTCTGCTCGGTTTCTTCTCCTATCTGAGCCTTGGCCGGGAAGAAGACCCGTCCTTTACGATCAAGACCATGACCATTTCGGCCCAATGGCCGGGCGCTTCCGTCGAAGAAACCACGCTGCAGGTCACGGAACGCATCGAGCGCAAGCTCGAGGAACTGGAATCGCTGGATTACACCCGCAGCATAACGACGCCTGGCCAGACAATCGTTTTCGTGAACCTGAAGGATACGACGAAGGCCCGCGACGTTCCCGGAATATGGGTCAATGTCCGAAACATGATCGGCGACATCCGCGGGCAGTTTCCCTCGGGCGTGCTCGATCCGAGTTTCAACGACCGCTTCGGCGATGTGTTCGGCAATATCTACGCCTTCACGTCCGACGGTCTGACACAGCGGCAATTGCGCGATTATGTGGAGACGGCCCGCCGGGATATCCTCACCGTGCCGAATGTCGGCAAGGTGGATATCGTTGGCGCGCAGAACGAGGTCATCTATCTCGAATTCTCGCCCCGGCAGCTGGCCGCCTTCGGGGTCAACCAGAACGAGGTCATCGCCACCCTGCAGGCGCAGAATGCAATCGCACCATCGGGCGTGCTGCAGGCCGAGGGCGAGCGTGTCAGCATCCGCGTCAACGGCCAGTTTCAGTCCGAAGAGAGCCTGAAGGCCGTCAATCTTCAGGTCAACAATCGCTTCTTCCGCCTGAGCGATATTGCCACGATCACGCGGGGATATACCGACCCGCCATCGGCGCTGTTCCGGTTCAACGGCGAAAATGCCGTTGGTCTTGCCATCGGCATGAAGCAGGGGGCCAACCTGCTTGAGTTCGGCGAAGCCGTCGAGGCAACGATCGAAAGGATTCAGGCCGAGCTTCCGGTTGGTGTCGACGTTCATCTGGTTTCCGATCAGCCGCTGATCGTCGAGGAGGCGGTTTCCGGATTTACCAAGGCGCTGTTCGAGGCCGTGGTCATTGTTCTGGTGGTCAGCTTCATCAGTCTCGGCATTCGCGCCGGCCTGGTCGTTGCACTGTCCATTCCGCTGACGCTGGCGATCACCTTCGTCTTCATGTCCTATTACGGCATTTCGCTGCAGCGTATCTCGCTGGGCGCGCTGATCATCGCGCTCGGGCTTCTCGTGGACGATGCGATGATTGCCGTCGAGATGATGGTGGCGCGGCTCGAATCGGGCGATTCGCTGCGCAAGGCGGCGACCTATGTCTATACTCACACCGCCTTCCCAATGCTGACGGGCACGCTGGTGACCGTTGCCAGCTTCATTCCTGTCGGTCTCAACAACAGCGCGGCCGGCGAGTTTACCTTCACCCTGTTCGTGGTCATCGCCGTCTCGCTGCTGGTCTCCTGGGTCGTCGCGGTCATCTTTACGCCGCTGCTCGGGGTTACGATCCTGCCGAAGACGATGAAGCAGCACCATGGTTCAAAGGGCCCGGTGGCGCGTGCCTTTCGGTGGTCTGCTTGGTCTGTGCATGCGCTGGAAATGGATGACGATCATTGTCACGGTGCTGGTGTTTTCCTCATCGATCTATGGCATGGGCTTCGTCCAGCAGCAGTTCTTCCCCTCGTCCGATCGTCTCGAACTGATCGTCGACTGGTCGCTGCCGCAGAATGCCTCGATCACCGAGACAGACGTCCAGATGGCGAAGTTCGAACAGGACAAGCTCGTCGGCAATCCCGATGTCGAGCGTTGGTCGACCTATGTCGGTCAGGGTGCGATGCGGTTCGTCCTGTCCTTCGACGTGCAGCCGCCGAACACGGCTTTCGGCCAGACGATCATCGTCACCAAGAGCCTCGAAGTGCGCGACAAGCTGCGTGCCGATTTTCAGGACTATCTGAAGAAGACCTTCGTCGGTACCGATGCCTATGTGAAGCTGCTCGATATCGGCCCACCGGTCGGGCGTCCCGTGCAGTACCGCGTCAGCGGTCCTGACATCGGCAAGGTGCGCGAGATTGCGTTGGGGCTCGGCAATGTTGTCGGTCGCAACCGCTGCTGAGCGATGTCGTCTATGACTGGAACGAGCCGGCCCGTGTGGTCAAGGTCGATGTCCTGCAGGACAAGGCCCGCCAGCTCGGCGTCACCTCCCAGGATATCGCTTCGGCGCTGAACGGGATCGTTGGCGGCACCACGGTGACGCAGGTGCGCGACGATATCTACCTGATCGATGTCGTGTCCCGCGCAAATGCCACCGAACGTCAGTCGATCGAGACGTTGCGTGACCTGCAGCTTCCCGGAACGAACGGCAATTCGGTGCCGCTCGCGGCGGTTGCCAATTTCCGCTATGAAATGGAGCAGCCCGTCGTCTGGCGCCGTTCGCGCATGCCGACGCTGATTGTCAAGGCGGGTATCCGCGATACGACACAGCCGGCCACGATCGTTACCCAGCTCGAAAAGGACGTGGCGGCCTATTCGGCGGAACTGCCGGTCGGCTACAAGGTCGTCGTCGGCGGCAGTGTCGAGGACAGTGCCAAGAGCCAGGCGCCCATCGTCGCCGTCGTGCCGCTGATGCTGTTCGTCATGGCAACGATCCTGATGATCCAGCTTCAGAGCTTCTCACGGCTGTTCCTCGTCTTTGCCGTGGCTCCTCTTGCCCTGATCGGTGTCGTTGCAGCGCTTCTCTCCAGCAATGCACCGATGGGGTTCGTCGCCATTCTCGGCATCCTCGCGCTGATCGGCATTCTCATCCGAAACTCGGTCATTCTGGTTGTACAGATCGAGGATCTGCGCAAGGAGGGCATTCATCCATGGGATGCCGTGCGAGAGGCGACCGAGCACCGGATGCGGCCGATCATGCTGACGGCCGCCGCCGCCAGCCTGGCGCTGATCCCGATCGCCAGCGAAGTGTTCTGGGGGCCGATGGCCTATGCCATGATGGGCGGCATCATCGTCGGCACCGTGCTGACGCTGCTCTTCCTGCCGGCGCTCTACGTCGCCTGGTTCCGTATCAAGCCGCCAAAGGCTGAAGACGGCGAAGCGGTCGGCGAAGGCAAGGATACGGTTGCAGTGCCGGTCTAGGCAGTCTTTCCGCCATCGTTGCGTGCGCAAACGCGGCGATGGCGGAAACGATACTCTGCCGGGTCGAGGCTCTATAACATCACCACCGTCAATTCCGTCTTGTCGTAACCGAAGTCGAGCGGCGTCGATCCCGTGTGTTCGAGCGTCAGCCAGTCACCGGCATTGAGCAGGGCAAGGCCGATTGCGGTGTTGCCATAGCTTGCGCCGGAAGCATCATTGTCGTTGATGCTGGCGATGGTCGTCGTGCCGTTGACCTTGACCGATACCGTGAAGGCGCCGGACGGATTGGCTTCGACCCCGAGGCAGACCAGATAGGCGGCCGTGACCGGAATGATCAGCCGGTTGCCACCGCCTGCGACCGATGCGCCGAGGCTGAATCCGCCCTGGTTGAGGCTCAGCGTCGCAAAGCCGGTTTGTGCACCGGAGGAGGGGGTGACGACACCGCCGTCGCGGGTGGCGCGCACCAGCGGTCTCTGCGGCATCCGCACCTGGCCCTGACCGGTCATGCTCAGGGCGGTGGCCCAGCTTGAACCGTCAGCGCTGACCTTGAGGGAAAACTCGTCATTGCCTGCGAGCCCCATTTCGGCCCGCCCCGAAAATGCCCGACTGGAAGAGAAGGCTCGCCGTATCGCCGCTTGCTGCCTTGTTGATCTTGAGCTGGTGACCGTTGCCGTCGTGGTTGAAGAGGCTTGCGGTCGAGGACAGGCTGAGCCGGTTGGTGAGGTCCGCCGCGGCGTTTATGCCGATCTTTTCCGGCGTGCCGATCGCGTCGAACGGTTGCCAGCCAGCGCCATCATGGATGCGCAGACGGTCTTCGGAAAGGAACCAGGCGCGCCAGCCTTCGCGCGGCGTGATGTAGATCCAGCCGCCATCCTGCCGCAGTGCCAGCTTTCCATCCCTGGCCGACCAGATGCCGGTGGCTGACGCGGCGATGGAAAAGCAGGTCCCTTCCTGCGGATCGGACGGCGGGGCAGTCAATGTGGCCGTCACCGTCAGTTGCGTGACCGCGTCGAGGATCTGCAGGGCTTCATTGTGGGTGACGTGTTTCTGCGCCTGCGACGGCAGGATGTAGGGCATTGCCAGATTGGCAGTCGTGTCGCTCATCGATCGGTTTCTCCGTTTGTCGGGAGAAGCCTAAGCCGGGATGGGACGGCGGGAATGAAACGCTGATGCCGTTGTTGATAAGAAACGGAAAAATCGAAGGGCGCTGCCCGGTTCAGACTTTCCCGCGCGAGACGAAATGGGGATTGGCGAAGTCGACATCCTCGGTCTGGTTGCGCTTGCCGTAGAGGAGCGGATTGCCATCCATGGTCAGCGTCTCGCCGCCTGCAGCCCGCAAGACGGCATCGCCGGCTGCCGTGTCCCATTCCATCGTCCGGCTGAAGCGCGGATAGATATCGGCCACACCCTCGGCCAAAAGGCAGAATTTCAGCGACGAACCGATCGCCTCGTAGTCGTTCGATGCCGGCTCCGTTGAGATAGTCGAGCGTTTCGCGGCTGTTGTGCGATCGGCTGGCAAGGGCGGTCAGCTTGTCACCGCGGCTGCGACAGCCGATGACGATCCGTTCGCCGATGGTGAATGCGTCCGTCACGGCGAATTTCTCCGCTGTTCCGCGTGCGGCGGCATAGAGAACGCCGAGCGCTGGCGCATAGACGACGCCCGCAATCGGCGTGCCCTTGTCGATCAGGGCAATATTGACGGTGAAATCATTGTGGCGGCCGATGAATTCCTTGGTGCCGTCGAGCGGATCGACGAGGAAGAAAGGCCTGCTCTCGATGTCGGGTACATGTCCGGCCGCAACCTGCTCTTCGGCAACCACCGGAATATCCGGAAAAGCCATGGCAAGGTAACCCAGGATGATGTCCTCGGCCAGATTGTCGGCGTCGGTGACGGGCGAACAGTCGACCTTGTAGGTCACGTCCGGGCCGGCATGGTAGATATCGAGAATGGCCTTGCCGGCTTCAAGCGCCGCCTTTTCCAGGATATCCAGCATCGTTTCGTTTTCCCACCCTCCCGGCCAATGGGCCGGACATCCCAGTTCACTCTGTGCCGGTCTTTTCGTCCAGCAGAAGATGATACCTGCCAAACTTTACCCAGAGCTTTCGCAGGAATGTCTGAAACACATATTTGCTGACGCATCCGGAAGGCCAAGGCGACAAGATCAGACTGATTCATTCGTCAGACTACCGTGGCGCTTTTATGTCGCCGATCGGTTGTCGCGGTCTTTGCTCGGAACGCCGGCTGTGCGAATGTGGCGCTGCAACAAACACGGATTCCTGCCCGGCATGCGCTATTCAGCCTTCTCCATCGTCAGAAATGCCCTTTCGGCAAACCGCAACTGGAAGCCCGCCTGGCGACAGCCGGATCCGAAACCGCATTACGACGTGATCATCGTCGGTGGCGGCGGTCATGGGCTGGCGACGGCTTATTATCTCGCCAAGGAGTTTGGCGTGCAAAACATTGCCGTTCTGGAGAAAGGCTATCTCGGCTCCGGCAATGTCGGCCGCAACACGACGATCGTGCGGTCGAACTACATGCTGCCCGGCAACGAGCCGTTCTACGAGTTTTCCATGAAGCTCTGGGAAGGCCTGGAGCAGGACCTGAACTACAATGCCATGCTCTCCCAGCGCGGGATCATCAACCTCTTCCACAATGACGGTCAGCGTGATGCCTATATAAGGCGCGGCAATGCCATGTGGATGGAAGGCGTTCCGGCCGAGCTTCTGGACCGCGCGGCGCTGAAGAAGATGCTGCCCTATCTCAATTTCGATCACGCCCGTTTCCCCATCATGGGCGGCCTGTTGCAGAAGCGCGGCGGCACGGCACGGCATGATGCCGTCGCCTGGGGCTTTGGCCGCGCCGCCGACAGACACGGCGTCGACCTGATCCAGAATTGCGAAGTGACCGGTATTCGCCGCGAAGGCGGCATGGTCACCGGCGTGGAGACGACGCGCGGCTTCATCGGTTGCGCCAAGCTCGGACTGGCGGCGGCCGGCAATACCTCGCGGGTCGGGCAGATGGCGGACCTGAAGCTGCCGATCGAGAGCCATGTGCTGCAGGCCTTCGTTACCGAAGGGCTGAAGCCGGCGATCGACCATGTCATTACCTATGGCGCCGGGCATTTCTACATTTCGCAATCGGACAAGGGCGGGCTGGTCTTCGGGGCCGAGATCGACGGTTACAATTCCTATGCCCAGCGCGGCAATCTGGCGACCGTCGAGCATGTGATGGAGGAGGGGGTGACAATGATCCCCGGCCTGTCGCGCGTCCGGGTGCTGCGCTCCTGGGGCGGGGTGATGGATATGAGCATGGATGGCTCGCCGATCATCAGCCGCACGCCGATCGACAATCTCTACCTGAATGCCGGCTGGTGTTATGGCGGGTTCAAGGCGACGCCGGCATCCGGCTGGTGTTTTGCCCACCTGATCGCCAAAAACGAAACCCATCCCGTCGCCCGTTTTCTGCGGCTCGATCGTTTCGAACGCGGTTATCCCATCGACGAACACGGCGCTGGTCCGCAACCCAACCTGCATTGAGCCAACCTGCATTGAGCCCAACCTGCATTGAGATAGTGACGATATGGCAAGCCTGATCCACTGCCCGCATTGCGGCATCCGCCCCAAGGAAGAGTTTTCCATCCGCGGCGATGCCTCGCTCGTGCGGCCAGATCCGGATTCGTCCGATGAGACCTGGAATGACTACGTTCATATCCGCGCCAATCCGCGTGGGCGTTACCGCGAACACTGGCAGCATGTCGCCGGTTGCCGCCGCTTTCTGGTGGTCGAGCGGGATACGTTCACGCATGAGGTCTTCTCAGTGACGGACGGTTCCGTTCGGGCCTGGGAGATTGGCCGATGACAGCCTATCGCCTTCCTTCGGGTGGTCTGGTCGACCGCTTCACATCGCTGAATTTCACCTTTGACGGCCAGCCGATGCAGGGTGTCGCCGGCGACACGCTGGCCTCCGCCCTTCTGGCCAATGACCGGATGCTGGTCGGCCGCAGCTTCAAGTATCATCGTCCGCGCGGCATCGTGACCGCTGGCCCGTCGGAACCCAATGCGCTTGTGACCATCGGTTCGGGCGCCCGCAGCGATCCGAATACCAAGGCGACGGTTGCCGAGCTTTACGCCGGCATGGAAGCAAAGAGCCAGAACCGCTGGCCGTCCCTGAAGCACGATGTCGGGGCGCTCAACGGCATGCTCTCGCCGTTCCTGTCGGCCGGCTTCTACTACAAGACCTTCATGTGGCCGGCGGCCTTCTGGGAAAAGGTCTACGAACCGATCATCCGCAAGGCGGCTGGCCTCGGTCGTGCCGTGCTGGAGCGGGATCCGGAGGCTTACGAGAAATGCTGGGCGCATTGCGACCTTCTTGTCGTGGGTTCCGGCCCGACGGGGCTGATGGCAGCCCTGACGGCCGGTCGCGCCGGTCTGCGGGTCATACTTGCGGATGAAGGATTTCGCCATGGCGGGTCGCTGCTGTCGGAAACGACGCCGGTTGACGGTGCCTCGGCCGCGACGTTTGCGCAGACGGTGCTTGCCGAACTGGCGACGCTGCCGAATGTCACGCTGATGGCGCGGACCACCGTGTTCGGCTGGTACGATGACAATGTCTTCGGCGCGCTGGAACGGGTGCAGAAGCATGTGGCCGTGCCGTCTTCCAAGCTTCCGGTCGAGCGCGTCTGGCGCATTGCCGCCCGGCGGGCACTGCTGGCAACGGGCGCTGAAGAACGGCCGCTGGTCTTCGGCGGCAATGACAGGCCGGGCGTGATGATGGCCGGTGCCATGTCCACCTATGCCAACCGCTATGGTGTCGCCGCCGGCAAGTCTGTTGCAATCTTCACCAATGGCAGCGCTGGTTACCGCACCGCCGCCGATCTTGCAGCGCACGGGATCGAGATCGCCGCTATCATCGACAGCCGCACCGAATCCTCGGACGTGACGGCTTCCGGGACCCGCATCGTCCGCGGCGGGTCGATTGTCGATACGAAAGGCAGATTGCGTCTTTCCGGCATCGTCGTCGAACGGTCCGGCTTTGAGGAAAACATCGCCTGCGACGCGCTTGGCATGTCCGGCGGGTTCAGCCCGGTCATCCATCTTGCCTGCCAGCGCGGCGCAAAGCCGGTGTGGTCGGAGGCGCTAAAGGCCTTTCTAGCGCCGGATGTGGGTGCCGGCCTTCGTCTGGCCGGCTCTGCTGCCGGTCTCTATTCGCTGTCGGCCTGCCTCAGGGATGGTGTCGAGAAAGCCCAGGCGATTGCCGCCGATCTCGGCTTGCCCGCCACCGCTTCCGATCAGCCTGTCGTCGGCGAGGAGGTGGATCCGTCCTTCGTGGCGCTGTGGTATGTCGCTGGCGCCAAATCCAAGGCCTTCGTCGATTTCCAGAACGATGTCCACGTCAAGGATCTGGGTCTTGCCCTGCGCGAAGGCTTCGGCCATGTCGAACATGCCAAGCGCTATACGACCAACGGCATGGCGACCGATCAGGGCAAGCTGTCCAATATCAACGCCGTCGGCATTCTCTCGGGCATGCAGGGGATCAGCCCCGCCGATGTCGGCACGACGACATTCCGGCCGTTCTATACGCCGGTGCCCTTCGGCGCATTGGCCGGAACGTCCCGCGACGAACATGCTGCTCCGAAACGCGTATCGCCGCTGCATGGCTGGGCGGCCAAGAACGGCGCCGTCTTCATCGATTCGGGCCTTTGGTATCGCTCTTCCTGGTTTGCGCGCGCCGGTGAAAAGACCTGGCGCGAGAGCGTTGATCGCGAAGTGCTCAACGTGCGGGCCAATGTCGGGCTCTGCGATGTCTCGACGCTCGGCAAGATCGAGGTTTTCGGGGCCGATGCCGCGGAATTCCTCAACCGTCTCTATTGCAATCCGTTCCTCAAATTGCCGGTCGGCAAGGCGCGCTACGGCCTGATGCTGCGCGAGGATGGCATGGTCTATGACGACGGCACCACCAGCCGGCTTGTCGGACGCGCATTTTCTCGTGACGACCACCACGGCTCTGGCCGGCGGGGTGATGTCCCACATGGAATATTGCGCGCAGGTGCTCTGGCCGGAACTCAACGTCCGCTTCTGTTCTGTTTCCGATCAATGGGCGCAAATGGCGATTGCCGGGCCGAAGTCCCGGCTGGTCGTGCAGGCGCTGGTCGAGGACGATGTTTCCAACGCGGCGTTTCCTTTCCTTGCCGCAAAGCCCGTGACCTTGAAGGGTGGGCTGAAGGCGCGGCTGTTCCGGATCTCGTTTTCGGGCGAACTGGCCTACGAACTCGCCGTGCCCGCAGGCTACGGCGAGGCTGTCGCCGACGCTGTCATGGAGGCGGGCAGGGCGCATGGCATCTGTGCCTATGGTCTCGAGGCGCTCAATGTGCTGCGCATCGAAAAGGGGCATGTCACCCATGCCGAACTCGATGGCCGGGTGACACCTGATGATGCCGGGTTCGGTCGCATGCTGTCGTCGCAGAAGGCCGACTTTATCGGGAAAAGGCTCTCGACACGGTTTGGCCTGACGGCGGCCGACCGCATGCAGATGGTTGGGCTGAAGCCTTTGGACAAGGACAAGGATATTCGCGCCGGCGCGCATCTGTTGCGCGAGGGAGCAAAGCCTTCCACCCTGAACGACCAGGGCTATGTCAGTTCGGCCTGCTACTCGCCGGTGCTGGGCCAGTTCATTGCGCTTGCTTTTCTGAAATCGGGTCGCGAACGCTTCGGCGAGAAGATCGTCGTCTGGGATCGGTTGCGGGGTGAGGAAACGCTGGCGGAAGTCTGCAATCCGGTTTTCGTCGATCCCGCCAATACCAAGCTGAACGCCTGAGGGACGAACATGGTGCACCAATTCCAGGAACGTCACGCCGTTGAAGATCTTGTGACCGCTGACGCTTCGGCCTCCGCCGATCATCTGGCGGTGGCATTGCGACAGGCAATCACGGTCGTGCTTGCTGCAGCCGGGCAGGACCGCGCCGTGGCTGCCGTGCTTGCCGCCGATGAGGATATCTCGGTCCGTTTCTCGGCGCCGGGCGAATGGCTGGTGGTTTCAGGCGCGCAGACGCCCGAGCTCCTGCATCAGGCTGTTTCGGCCCTTCTGGGCGAGACAGCCCATTGTATCGACCAGAGCCACGGCCGGGTGTTGATGCGGCTGTCCGGCCCCAATGCGCGGGCGATCCTTGCCAAGGGGGTCGGTATTGATCTGCATCCTTCCGCGTTTCGGATCGGCCAATCGGCCAATGTCCTTTGTGGTCACATCAGCATCAATCTGGCGCTGGTGGGTGACGATCAATTCGAGCTCATCGTGATGCGCAGTTTTGCCGAATCCCTGCTGCACGACCTGCGCCAGATGGGGCGCGCGTTTGATCTTTCGGTGTTCTTGTCGCGCTGAGAAACGAAAGCGTCATGATCTGACGCAAATGCGGCGTTGACGGGTCAGAAAATGGCGGAAATGGGCAAGACCTGTTCGCACAGCTCTCTTTATCCGCTCCGACTTTCGCAATAGGTTTCTCACAGATCATCCTTTCAGCATCTGAAGGGTGTGCACAGAGCTGCGCGCCCGAGAACCGGAGAGTTTCCATGAAGAGCCATACACGTGTCGTCGTCATCGGCGGGGGCGTCGTCGGGTGTTCGATCCTCTATCACCTGACGAAATTCGGCTGGACCGATGTCGTTCTTCTGGAGCGATCGGAGCTGACGTCCGGCTCGACCTGGCATGCGGCCGGCGGGATGCACACGATCAACGGCGATCCGAACGTTGCCAAGCTGCAGAAATACACGGTCGAGCTTTACAAGGAAATCCAGGACTATTCCGGCCAGGACATCGGCCTGCACATGACCTCGGGCATGATGCTGGCTGCCACGAACGAGCGTTTCGACTGGATGAAGTCGATCCTCGCCAAGGGTCGCTACATGGGCCTCGACGCGCATCTGCTCAGCCCCAAGGAAGCGCATGAGCTGATGCCGCTGCTTGATCCGACCCAGTTTGTCGGCGCCGTGTTCGATCCGGTCGAAGGCCATCTCGATCCCTATGGTACGACGCATGCCTATGCGAAGTCCGCGAAGAAGAACGGTGCGGACATCTACCTGCACACCAAGGTCGAGGATCTTGTGCAGCTCGAAAACGGCTCGTGGCGGGTGATCACCAACAAGGGCGAGATCATCGCCGAGCATGTCGTCAATGCCGCCGGCCTCTGGGCCCGCGAAGTCGGGCGCATGACAGGGCTCGAGCTGCCGGTGCTGGCCATGGAGCACATGTACCTGATCACCGAGGACATGCCGGAGGTCATCGAGTTCAACAAGACGACCGGCAAGGAGCTGATGCACTGCGTCGATTTCGACGGGGAAATCTATCTGCGCCAGGAACGCAACGGCATGCTGATGGGCACCTATGAAAAGGCCTGCCGGCCATGGTCGCCGCTGACGACGCCGTGGGATTTCGGCCATGAGCTTCTGGCCGAGGATATCGAGCGCATCACGCCCGAGCTCGAAGTCGGCTTCCGCCATTTCCCGGCCTTCAACAATGCCGGCATCAAGAAGATCATCAACGGCCCCTTCACGTTTTCGCCTGACGGTAATCCGCTGGTCGGGCCGGTGCGCGGCCTCACCAATTACTGGTCGGCCTGCGCCGTCATGGCCGGCTTCAGCCAGGGCGGCGGCGTCGGTCTCGCGCTCGCCAACTGGATCATCTATGGCGATCCGGGCTTCGACGTGTTTGCCATGGACGTATCGCGCTACGGCGATTTCGCGACGCTCGGCTATACCAATGCCAAGGTGCGCGAAAACTATTCGCGCCGCTTCTCGATCCGCTATCCCAACGAGGAACTGCCTGGCGCACGTCCGTTCCTGACCACGCCGATCTACGACAAGCTCAAGGATGCGGGTGCGATCTTTGGCGCCTCCTACGGTCTGGAAGCGCCGCTCTGGTTTGCGCCCAAGGGGGAAGAAGACAAGTTTTCCTGGCGTCGTTCCAACGATTTCGACGTCGTCGGTGCCGAGGCGAAGGCCGTGCGCGACAGTGTCGGCCTGATGGAGACCTCGGGCTTTGCCAAATATGCGATCACCGGCAAGGGCGCGGAAGCCTGGCTCGACCGTCTGCTCACCTGCCGCATGCCGGCCGCGGGCCGCATGGCGCTGGCCCCGATGCTCAAGGACGACGGCAAGCTGATCGGCGATTTCACGCTCGCCAAACTGGGCGAGGGCGATTTTCTCTTGATCGGCTCGGGCATTGCCGAGGATTATCACATGCGCTGGTTCGAGAGCCACCTGCCCGGGGATGGCTCGGTCGATGATCCGCGCCATCAATCTCGGCCTTGTGGGTCTTTCGATCGCCGGCCCGAATGCCCGCGCCGTCATGGCCAAGCTCACCCATCTCGATATGTCGGATGCGGCTTTCCCGTTCATGGATATCCGCCGCATGGACCTGAAGCATGGCGCCGGCGATCGTCGGGCGCGTCAGCTATACCGGCGATCTCGGCTATGAAATCTGGATGAAGCCGGAATATCAGCGCTACATCTATGACCTGCTGATGGAGGCCGGCGCCGAGTTTCACATCCGGCTCTTCGGACTTCGCGCGCTCAATGCGTTGCGCGTCGAAAAATCCTTCGGCAGCTGGTCGCGCGAATTCCGTCCGCTCTACGGTCCCTATGAGGCGGGGCTCGGCCGATTCGTTGCCCTGTCCAAAGAGGCCGACTTCATCGGCAAGGCGGCAGCGGCAAAGGAAAAGTCTGACGGCGGCACGTTGCGACTGCGCACTTTCATCATCGAGGCCAAAGACGCCGATGTCATCGGTGACGAGCCGATCTACCTGAACGGCGAAGTCCGCGGTTGGGTCACCTCCGGCGGTTATGCCCATGCTTCCGGGGTTTCGGTCGCTATCGGGTATGTTCCCAAGGAAATTGCCGACGAGAGCGGACGACTGGTCGATCGAGCTTCTGGGCGAAATCCTGCCTGCCCGATTGCAACCGCAGGCGCTTTTCGACGCCAACGGATCGCGCATGCGATCGTAAGCCGGTGCTATCGCAGTCGCGCCCTTCGGGCAGAAATGGCTGACCTTGGCCAGCGTGCGATGCGCCCGTAGAATTCACGGTTTGGTGCTGAAAATTCGGCTCCAAACTGCTGCTTTTTTGGTTTAATGGCACTTAAAGCGTCAATTTCACCAAAGATTCAAAGATTTTCCGGCCTGCATCATTTTGCGCTTCACTTTTGTTTCGAAAGCATTATGGAATCCCCTTATTGAAAGGGCTCGCAAAGAGCCTGCAGAACAAGAGGTCTGACCCCAAGGGGATCAGGCCCGGGGGATAGATATGGAGTATTTCGTCCAGCAGCTCGTCAACGGGCTGACGCTTGGCTCAATCTATGGTTTGATCGCCATCGGCTATACAATGGTCTACGGCATCATCGGCATGGTCAATTTCGCCCATGGCGATATTTTCATGCTTGGCGGTTTTGCAGCACTGATCGTCTATCTGCTGCTCGTCTCGCTGTTCGGCGGCGTTCCCATTGCTCTGGCGCTTTTCATCATGATCATCGTGGCCATGGTCATGACCGGCACTGTGGAACTGGATGATCGAGAAGATGGCCTATCGGCCGCTGCGCGGTTCGTTCCGTCTGGCACCGCTGATCACCGCCATCGGCATGTCGATTGCACTGTCGAACTTCATCCAGGTGACGCAGGGCCCGCGCAACAAGCCGATCCCGTCGCATGGTCATCGTCGGTCTATGACGTCTTCGGCATCTCGATCTCGCTGAAGCAGATCATCATCGTCGTCGTCACCGCGGTTCTGCTGACGATCTTCTGGTACATCGTCAATCACACGCCGCTTGGCCGCGCCCAGCGCGCCACCGAGCAGGATCGCAAGATGGCGGTCGCTGCTCGGCATCGATGTCGACAAGACCATCTCGATCACCTTCGTCATGGGTGCGGCGCTGGCTGCGGTCGCCGGCACCATGTACCTGATGTATTACGGCGTCATCGTCTTCACCGATGGTTTCACGCCGGGCGTCAAGGCATTCACGGCGGCCGTTCTCGGCGGCATCGGTTCGCTTCCGGGTGCCGTGCTCGGCGGACTGCTGATCGGGCTGATCGAGATCCTCTGGTCCGCCTATTTCACGATCGACTACAAGGATGTCGCGACATTCTCGATCCTCGCCATCGTGCTGATCTTCAAGCCGTCCGGCATTCTTGGGCGTCCGGAAGTCGAGAAGGTATAAATCCATGGCAAACACGACTTCCACACCCGCAGGCGCCGACGACAATCTGATGGCACGGGCTCTGCGAGAGGCCTTCTATGCGGCTCTCGTCGCTCTTGGTCTCTTCGTGCTGTTCGTCGGTCTGAAGACCGACCAGAACATCCTGAACGAGCTGATCCTGGTTCAGCGTTGGGGCCTTCTTGCGGTCTTCGTCGCGATCGCTGCCGTCGGGCGCTTCCTTGCTGTCGCCTATGTCCGCCCGTTTTTCGCGCGCCAGAAGGTCACGAACGCCGTAACCGGCCTTCTTCCCGACAGCGTCGCCACGCGGTTCTTCCGGACCCCGACGGTGATTGCCGCGGCAATCCTCGCAGTTGTGCTGATGTTTGCAGGCGAAACGATCGCCGCTGCAGTGCCGGCGGCACTCGCTCCCTGGGTCACGATGATCCGGGCCATGTCGATCGTCTATGTCCTGGCATTCGGCTTCTTCTACTTCCGGGTCTATATCGCCGCGCATTTCAACATGCTGGCGCTCGTCGCGCTGATCATCTATCCGCCGGTCATCGTCTATTTCTTCGGCTTCCAGGGCTCGCTGAAATATGTCGACAACTTCGGCATCCAGATCCTGATCTACGTGATGCTGGCCTGGGGTCTGAACATCGTCGTCGGTCTCGCCGGCCTGCTCGATCTCGGCTATGTCGCCTTCTATGCGGTCGGTGCCTATTCCTACGCGCTGCTGTCGACCTATTTCGGCCTGTCGTTCTGGGTTCTTCTGCCGCTGGCGGGCATTCTGGCCGCCTTCTGGGGCATGATCCTCGGTTTCCCGGTGCTGCGGCTGAAGGGCGACTATCTGGCGATCGTGACGCTTGGCCTTCGGGGAAATCATCCGCCTGGTTCTGATCAACTGGACGGAAGTGACCAAGGGCACGTTCGGCATTTCGGGCATTGCCAAGGCCTCGGTCTTCGGCATCTGGTCCTTCGATGTCAGCGCGCCGAACAACTTTGCCAAGGTCTTCGGTCTGCCGATGTCGTCGGCCTATTACAAGATCTTCCTGTTCTATCTGATCCTCGCACTCTGCCTGCTGACGGCCTTTGTCACGATCCGCCTGCGTCGCATGCCGATCGGTCGCGCCTGGGAAGCCCTGCGTGAAGACGAAATCGCCTGCCGGTCGCTCGGTATCAACACGGTCAACGACCAAGCTGACCGCCTTTGCGATCGGGCGCCATGTTCGGCGGTTTTGCCGGCTCGTTCTTCGCCGCCCGCCAGGGTTTCGTATCGCCGGAAAGCTTCGTCTTCCTGGAATCGGCAATCATCCTTGCCATCGTCGTTCTCGGCGGCATGGGCTCGCTGGTCGGCATTGCGGTTGCGGCGATCGTCATGATCGGCGGCACGGAACTGCTGCGCGAAATGGACGTTCCTCAAGCAGATCTTCGGGCCGGACTTCACGCCGGAACTCTACCGCATGCTGATCTTCGGCCTGGCGATGGTCGTCGTCATGGTCTGGAAGCCACGCGGCTTTGTCGGCATCCGCGAACCGACGGCCTTCCTGCGCGAAACGCAAGAGTGTATCCGGCAGCTTCACCAAGGAAGGTCACGGCTGATGACGACCGGAGTGAACATGATGACAAAAGATCCCATTCTCAAAGTCGAACACCTGTCGATGCGCTTCGGCGGCCTGATGGCCATCAACGATCTCTCGTTCGAAGCCTATCGCGGCGATATCACGGCGCTGATCGGCCCGAACGGCGCCGGCAAGACGACCGTCTTCAACTGCATCACCGGCTTCTACAAGCCGACGATGGGCATGATCACCATGCGCCAGAAGGCCGGCAAGGAATTCCTGCTGGAGCGCATGTCGGATTTCGAAGATCACGCGCGATGCCAAGGTCGCCCGTACCTTCCAGAACATCCGCCTGTTCTCGGGCCTGACGGTTCTGGAAAACCTGCTGGTTGCGCAGCACAACAAGCTGATGAAGGCCTCGGGCTACACGATCCTCGGTCTGCTCGGCTTGCCGGCCTACAAGCGGGCATCGCAGGAATCGATCGAACAGGCGAAGTACTGGCTGGAAAAGGCCGATCTCATCGATCGTGCCGATGATCCGGCCGGCGATCTGCCCTATGGTGCGCAGCGACGCCTGGAAATCGCCCGTGCCATGTGCACCGGTCCGGAGTTTCTCTGCCTCGACGAACCGGCCGCCGGTCTCAATCCGCGCGAATCGCTGGCGCTCAACGAGCTGCTGCGCAGCATTCGCAGCGACACGGCAACGTCGATCCTGCTGATCGAGCACGACATGTCCGTGGTCATGGAAATTTCCGACCATGTCGTCGTTCTGGAATACGGGCAGAAGATCTCGGATGGCAATCCGGAGCATGTGAAGAACGATCCGAAGGTTATCGCCGCCTATCTCGGGCGTCGAGGACGAAGAGGTAGAAGAAGTGATCGAGAGATCGAAGTTATCGCGGAAACCGCGCCGGGGGAACGCACTGATGAGCCGAGACCCTTCTTCAAGGTCCAGATGTCGAAACCTATTACGGCAATATCCGTGCGCTGGCCGGCGTCGAAGTCGAAGTCAAGCGTGGCGAGATCGTCTGCCTGATCGGTGCCAACGGCGCCGGCAAGTCGACCCTGATGATGACGATCTGCGGCAGGCCGCAGGCGCGCACCGGCTCGGTCATCTTCGATGGTCAGGACATCACCCGCATGCCGACGCACGAGATCGCCCGCTTGCGCATCGCCCAGTCGCCGGAAGGTCGCCGCATCTTCCCGCGCATGACCGTCTATGAAAATCTGCAGATGGGCGCGAGCCTCGACAATCTGAAATATTTCAACGAGGACGTCGAAAAGATCTTCACGCTCTTCCCGCGCCTCAAGGAACGCCAGGCGCAGCGCGGCGGCACGCTTTCGGGCGGCGAACAGCAGATGCTGTCGATCGGCCGCGCGCTGATGGCACGTCCCAAGCTGCTGCTGCTGGACGAGCCGTCGCTCGGTCTTGCGCCGCTGATCGTCAAGCAGATCTTCGAGGCGATCAAGGTGCTCAACAAGGAGCAGGGCCTGACGGTGTTCCTCGTCGAGCAGAACGCGTTTGCCGCGCTCAAGCTGTCCGATCGTGGCTATGTGATGGTCAACGGCAAGGTGACGATGAGCGGCACCGGCAAGGAACTTGCTGGCCAATCCGGAAGTGCGGGCAGCCTATCTCGAAGGCGGCCATCATTGATTGATGGCAAGACTGCTCGCTGCGTCCCTTTGTGGCGCTGCGGGCGGCGGAACGAAATCGATATTCGGCGTGCCTGACGATCGCAAGGCCGCCTTGAGGGAGAGACGGGATGCAAGGCATTCTCTTTGAAGAACCGACGGTTTTGGAGTTCGCCTTCGTCACGGTGTTGATGGGCGGCTGGACCGCCTGGCGCACGGGAAAGAGCGCGGCGGAAGGCTGGAGCGGCTACGGCACGCTGGTCATCTACACGCTGTTGCTCGGTGTCGCGATCCGCTTCATCCATCACGCGCTTTTCAATGGCAGCATGCTGACTTTGCAGTTCTATACCGTGGACACGGTGATCCTTTTGCTGTTTGCTACGGCCGGTTATCGCTATTTACCGTACGAAGCAGATGACCAAAAATTACTACTGGCTTTACGAGAAGGCTTCGCCCTTTTCGTGGAAGGCAAAACAATAGAGGGAATCCCGGCACCGGCGTTGCAAAACGCCGATGACGGATAAAAACACCGGCGCGATTATGGTGGGTATTGCGCCGGGTTTTAAAACGACACCCGCCCAATTTTTGGGAGTAACAAGATGAAAAAGTCACTTTTGTCAGCTGTTGCGCTGACTGCAATGGTCGCCTTCGGCGGCACTGCATGGGCTGATATCCTGGTCGGCGTTGCTGGTCCGCTGACGGGTCCGAACGCAGCTTTCGGTGCGCAGCTCCAGAAGGGTGCCGAACAGGCCGCTGCTGACATCAACGCTGCTGGCGGTATCAACGGCGAACAGATCAAGATCGTTCTCGGCGACGACGTTTCCGACCCGAAGCAGGGTGTTTCGGTTGCCAACAAGTTCGTTGCTGACGGCGTCAAGTTCGTTGTCGGTCACTTCAACTCCGGCGTTTCGATCCCGGCTTCTGAAGTTTATGCCGAAAACGGCATCATGCAGATCACGCCTGCTTCGACCAACCCGAACTTCACCGAGCGTGGCCTCTGGAACACGTTCCGTACCTGCGGCCGTGACGACCAGCAGGGTGCCGTTGCCGGCGCCTACATCGCTGCAAACTTCAAGGACGGCAAGGTTGCTGTCGTTCACGACAAGACGCCTTACGGCCAGGGTCTCGCTGACCTGACCAAGAAGGCCATGCCAACGAAGCCGGTGTCACCGAAGTGATTTACGAAGGCATCACGGCTGGCGACAAGGACTTCTCGGCTCTGATCGCCAAGATGAAGGAAGCCGGCGTCACCGTCGTTTACTTCGGCGGTCTGCACACCGAATTCGGTCTGATCGAGCGTCAGACTGCCGACCAGGGCCTGAAGGCAACCTTCATGTCCGGCGACGGCATCATTTCGAACGAACTGGCTTCGATCGCTGGCGACGCAGTTGACGGCACGCTGATGACGTTTGCTCCGGATCCACGCAAGAACCCGGCTGCAAAGGACCTCGTCGAGAAGTTCCGCGCTGCCGGCTTCGAGCCTGAAGCCTACACGCTCTACTCCTATGCTGCCCTGCAGGTCATCGCAGAAGCTGCAAAGACCGCTGGCGGCAATGACCCGCAGGCCGTTGCTGAGAACGTCAAGGGCAAGGGTCCGTTCAAGACCGTTATCGGCGACTTCGGCTATGACGAAAAGGGCGACATCACCCGTCCGGACTACGTCATGTACACCTGGAAGAAGGGTGACGACGGCAAGTTCACCTACTTCCAGAACGAGTAGTCTTGAAGGCTTCGGTTTGATCCGAATCCAATGATCTCAGGATCGCGAAAGCCCGGGCATGTCCCGGGCTTTTTGCATTCTTGCAGCGATGCGCTGCGATCGACAGAACGCTCCGGCGCTGTCCATCAGGTCAACGCAGCATGGCGTTTCTCACCTTGGCGAGATCGTTCTTCAGCGTCCGCAATGCTTCTTCCGTCAGGCCCGTGGCCTTCAGGATTGCCGGCGGCACGGCTCTGGCCCTTGCCTCCAGGGCGCGACCGGCGTCCGTCAGTTGAATGCGCACCTGCCGTTCGTCCTTGGCGTCCCTGACGCGTCGCAGATGCCCCAGCGCCTCGAGGCGCTTCAAAAGCGGTGTCAACGTGCTCGACTCCAGAAACAGTTTTTCACCCAGGCTGCCGACCGTCTGGTCATCCTTCTGCCAGAGAACCACCATCGCCAGATACTGGGGATAGGTCAGCTCCAGTGCATCGAGCAACGGTTTGTAGACGCGGTTGAAGGCGTGGTTCGCGGAATAGATCGTGAAACACAGGAAGTCATCGAGGTTCATGGGATCACGTGTTTCATTTTCTGGTTCAGTCTTGGTCATTGCGATTATCCTCATCTGTTTAGCCTAAAATAATCGCGCACGATTTAATCGCAAGGCTTGACGTTCAGAAAATTCCGGAATATAGATTGCGCACGATCAAATCGTAGACGATACAAAGCAATAGGAATTCATTTTTTTGCCGCTTTATATCGTGCACGATTAAATCGCTAAGATATTAAATTCAACGCCCTCTTCGGGCACGCTTCGAGTGGAGACCGAAATGACCCATCGCGTATCGACATCCGACGTCACCCTGTCCCGCCGCAACATGCTGCTCACCGGCATCGGCGCTGCGGCAGCAGCCGGCATGCCTGTAGCTGCGGCTGCACCGCAACCGCATCTTCCATTTCGACACCAGCAACAGAAGGAAATAAGGCCATGGCAAGCAAGATCGTTACCAAGGACGGCGTTGAAATCTATTACAAGGACTGGGGGACCGGTCAGCCGGTCGTGCTCAGCCATGGCTGGCCGCTGAGCGCCGACAGCTGGGAGGCGCAGGCTTTCCATCTGGCGTCGAACGGCTTCCGCGTCGTCACCCATGACCGGCGCGGCCATGGTCGCTCCAGCCAGCCCTGGGACGGCAACGACATGGATCACTATGCCGACGATCTGGCCGCCGTCATCGAGGCGCTTGATCTGCGCAATGTCATCCTGATGGGCTTTTCCACGGGCGGCGGCGAAGTCGCCCGCTATATCGGTCGCCACGGCACGTCACGCATCGCCAAGGCCGGCCTGATTTCCGCCGTGCCGCCGCTGATGCTGAAGACCGAAGCCAATCCCGGGTGGCCTGCCGATCGAAGTCTTCGATGGCATCCGCGCCGGCAGCCTCGCCGACCGCTCCAAGCTCTACCGCGATATCGCCAGCGGTCCGTTCTTCGGCTTCAACCGTCCCGGCGCCAAGGTATCGCAGGGCATGATCGACAGCTTCTGGCTGCAGGGCATGATGTCCGGCCACAAGAACGCCTATGACTCGATCAAGGCGTTCTCCGAGACCGACTTCACCGAAGACCTGAAGAAGTTCGACATGCCGACCCTGATCGTGCATGGCGACGACGACCAGATCGTGCCGATCGACGCTGCCGCACACGCCTCGAAGAAGCTGGTGCCGCATGCGGAACTGAAGGTCTATGCCGGCGCACCGCACGGCCTGGCTGATACGCACAAGGATCAGCTGAACGCCGATATGCTTGCCTTCGCCAAGGCTTGAACGAACGAAACCGGGCTGCGTCTCATCCCGCAGCCCGGTTCTTATGCCAAGGATCGATGATAGGAGCCCATGGGATCGGCTCCTATCACCGATCCTTGGTATCATTCCTGGTGCAGAACATTGGCTGCCTTGACGGCTGCTGACGCGCGGTTTTCGACGCCGAGCTTCACATAGATCTGTTCCAGATGCTTGTTGACGGTTCGGGCGCTCAGGCCCAGGATCTCCCCGATATCGCGGTTCGATTTGCCCTTGCCGATCCATAGCAGCACCTGTGCTTCGCGCACGGTGAGCGAAAAGCTCTGCCGCAGGATCTCGTCGTCGCTCGTCTGGCTGACGCCGGTCAGTCTGAACAGGAACTCATCGCCGCCGATTGCGCCGAGGAAGGCAAGCTGCAGCACCGGCTGCCCGTTCTGTTGGATCATCAGGGCGGCATTTTTCGAGGCACCCGGCTTTTCCCGTTCCGCCATCCATTGCTGGATGTGCCCGGCCAGCGTGTCGAGGCCGTCGTCACGGCCGGTTGCGGCATTGACCAGCCGCGTCGCCTGGGGCGTCGACCACTGGATCGTGCCGTTGCCGCGCACGGCCAACAGATGTCGACCGGCAGCGTCGAGCGCCACCCGCGCGCTCTGCGCCGAGCGCGCATTGGCAAGATGCACCCGGATCCGGGCACGCAGTTCATCGATGTTGATCGGTTTCGACAGATAGTCGACGCCGCCCGATTCCAGCGCATGCACGATATGTTCGGTCTCGGTCAGGCCGGTCATGAAGATCACGGGCACCTGCGCCACGCCGGGATTGGTCTTCAGCGTCCGGCAGGTGTCGAAGCCGTCCATGCCGGGCATGACCGCATCCATCAGGATGACGTCGGGCGTGATCCGGTCGACGACATTGATCGCCGCCTTGCCGGAGGTGGCGATCAGCACGGAGAACCCGGATTGCTCCAGCGCATCGGTGAGAAAGCCGAGCGTTTCCGGGCTGTCATCGACAATCAGCACGATATCGCGCGGGTGGGCAGTCTCATTCACCGGCTGGCCTCCCTTGCTTGTTGATGTTCTGCAGGAAGTCCGCATAGCCGGCCAGATCGAAAGCCTGCACATAGGTCTTCACCGCTTCGGTGAAGGGCTGGTTCTCTTCCGATTTTGCAAGATCTGCAAGCTTTGCCTCGATACCGCGGACATAACCGATTTCACCCAGCCGGATCAACTCCTCGACATGCGCCACGCCGGGCGTGCGGACAACGCCGGGCGGCTTTTCCGATGCCGCGGGCAGGGTGTCGGTGTAGACCCATTCGAGATCGAGATGCACCGCGAGCTTGTCCTGCAACTGCCTGATATCGAAAGGTTTCGTCAGCGTGTCGTTGTGGCCGGTCGGCGCGTCCGTCGTGGTGCCATCGCCGATATTGGCCGAGAGCATGATGATTGGGGCGATCTGCTCCTGGTCGCGCAGCCGCGTCACCAGTTGCCAGCCATTCATGCCCGGCATGGAAATATCGATGAGGAAGAGGTCCGGCCGCACGCCTTCGATCAGCGTCAGGCATTCCGTGCCGCCGGCAGCCGTCAGCACGACGAAATCGAGCGGCATCAGCACTTCGCGCATCAGGTCGCGATGATCCTCATTGTCATCGACGACGACGATCGTGCGCCGCGGACCACTATAGCCGGCGATCTTGCGCACCGAGGGCAGGGGCGTGCTCGGCCGGTCGATGGCCGAGAGCATCAGCCGTACCTTGAAGGTCGAGCCCTGATCGCGCGTGCTGGTCACCGAGATTTCGCCGCCCAGCGTCTCGGTCAAAAGCCGGGTGATCGTCAGTCCGAGGCCGAGCCCCGGCATGGGCCGGATATGCTCGGCCTCGCCGCGCTGGAAGGGCTCGAAGATGCGCGGCAGGTCGGTCTGCGAGATGCCGCGGCCCGGTATCGGATACGGTGAAGGTGGCCACCTGGCTGCGATAGGCGACGTCGAAGCGGATGGTGCCGGTATCGCGTGAACTTGATGGCGTTGGAGAGAAGGTTGACGAGGATCTGGCGCAGCCGCTTTTCGTCGGTTCGCACAAATTGCGGCAGGCTTTGTGCCCGGACATGGTCGAAGACCAGCCCCTTGGCCTGCGCCTGCGGTCGGAACATGTCGGCGATCTGATCGAGGAAATCCTGGATGTTGATCTCGTTCGAATAGACCTGCAGCCGGCCGGCCTCGATCTTGGAAATGTCGAGCAGCCCGTCGATCAGCCCGGACAGATGATCGGCGCTGCGCTTGATCACCTTGATCGCCGACTGGCGCGGGGCTGGAATGGTCTCGTCGCGCTCGAGGATCTGGGCATAGCCGAGCACGGCGTTGAGCGGCGTGCGCAGTTCGTGGCTCAGGCCGACGACATAGCGGCTCTTGGCGCGATTGGCGGCCTCCGCTGTCTCCTTGGCATATTGCAGGGCGGCGTCCGTCTTCTTGTGCGCGGCGATTTCCTTGAGCAGCAGCGTGTTCTGCCGCGAGGATTCCTCCTCGGCAACCAGCCGGCTGTCATGCGCGAGCACGATAGAACCAGCAGACGACGCCGGCGACGACCGAAAAGACGAAGAAAACGACCAGACGGCCGTGCGATTGATCACCTGCCGCCATTTCAGGCGATGCGGTTCCCGGCCTGGTGCGGCGATCATCGCCAGAATGCCGCCGATGCCCGATCAGCCGCGAGCACCGCGGCGATCGCCGTAGCGGCCGAGCCGGGTTGACGAGCGCTTCCGATGACGGTCTGCGGCAGGACGGCCTTTGCCACGTCCGCAGTCTGCGCATTGAAGCGCGCATGCGGCTTGCAGAGTCGTGGCAGCGGCTGTCGAGCGAACAGCACAGCGAGCAGATCGGCGCCGACATAGGCAGGGCACCAGGCCATGTCCTCGGGCTCGAAGGGATGTTCGCAGATCGAGCAGGTGATCGGTCGAGAGTTTTCGCCAGCTCTGCCGCGGCTTGCGGGCGAGGTAGTATTTGCCCTTCGGTGGCCCAGGCGATGGCCGGCGACGGCGACAAAGGCCGTCGCCAGCGCGATGATAGGGGGCCAGCGAGCGCGGCCATGGCGCCGAACAGCGCCGAAATGCGCGACGAGCGCGACGGTGGCGGAGATCGTCATGGCGCCGACGCCGACCGGATTGATGTCGTAGAGATGGGCCCGCTTGAACTCGATGCCGCGGCGGGCGCAAGCCCCAGCGGCTTGTTGATGAACAGATCGGCCGAGATCGTGCACAGCCAGGCCATGGCGATGATCGAGAAGATGCCGAGCGTCTCTTCCAGCAGCTTGTAGATGCCGAGTTCCATCAGCAGCAGCGCGATCGCCACGTTGAACACCAGCCAGACGACGCGGCCGGGATGGCTGTGGGTCAGCCGCGAGAAGAAATTCGACCAGGCGAGCGAGCCCGCATAGGCGTTCATGACGTTGATCTTGAGCTGCGACACGACGACGAAGGCGACCATCAGAAGCAGCGTCGCCTCCGGCCATGGGATCATGTAGCCGAAGGCCGTGAGATACATATGGGCGGGATCGGCGGCATCTTCGACCGGGACCCCGGCGCTGAGCGCCAGCACGACGAGAAACGAGCCGGCGAGCAGCTTCGGCGCCCCGACGATCACCCAGCCGGGACCGGCGAGAAACACGCGCGAACCGGTGGCGGCAGCTTGCGTCTGGCCTTCGGGCGGCAGGAAGCGCAGAAAGTCCACCTGCTCGCCGATCTGCGCCATCAGCGCGAGGATGACGGCGGAGGCCGCGCCGAACTCGGCCAGGTCGAGAAGGCGGCGATCTGCCCGAGTGCTCGCCGCGACCTTGTGGGCCCCCTCGAAGGCGAGCCAGAGATCGAACTTGCTCCAGTCGGCCAGCGCGATGAAGATGAAGGGCAGGATGTTGAGAATGATCCAGAACGGCTGGGTCATGATCTGGAACCGGCTGATCAGCCTGACGCCATGGGTCACCAGCGGGATCACCATCACGGCGCTGATGATATAGCCGATCCAGCAGCGGGATGCCGAAGCGCAAGCTCCAGCGCTGCCGACATGATCGACGCCTCGATGGCAAACAGCATGAAGGTGAAGCTCGCATAGATCAGCGAGGTGATGGTCGAGCCGATATAGCCGAAGCTCGCACCGCGGGTCAGAAGATCGATATCGACGCCGTGGCGGATGGCGTAGCGGCTGATCGGAATGCCGACAGCCGAGCATGACGGCGCTGGCAACGAGAATGGCGATGATGGCATTGGTGGTGCCGTAGGAAAGCGTAATCGCGCCGCCGATCGCCTCCAGCGCCAGGAAGGAAATCGCCCCGATCGCGGTTTGCGAGATGCGCTGCGAGGAGAATTGCCGGGCGCTCTTGGCGGTGAACCGCAGCGCGTAGTCTTCCAGCGTCTGGTTGGCGACCCAGCGATTATACTCGCGCCGGACCGGAATGATGCGCTGGCGTGCTGTCATCGGATGCGTGCGTTTCCCGTTTGAACGACTGTCGGAGGGCCCTTCGAGGGCGACTGCTCGGTCCTAGCATAGAAACGCGTGGGCATTAAGTATACCGCATTGCACACTTGCCCACCCCCTCTACGTCAATTGACGTATACAGCTTTCAAGAGCCCCGAAGGATAGTTCCTTTACGAACGGTAAATGTCTCCCACGAGCCGTCGTCAAAGAACGAGAGGGGTTCACAATGAAATTCAAATCCCATGTAATGGGCGCGTTTTTGGCCGCAGCGCTGGCCACGACCGCATTTTCGAGCGTTCATGCTGCCGATGACACGATCAAGGTCGGCATCCTGCATTCGCTGTCCGGCACCATGGCCATCTCCGAGACCACGCTCAAGGATGCCATGCTGATGCTCATCGAGGATCAGAACAAGAAGGGCGGTCTGCTCGGCAAGAAGCTCGAAGCCGTCGTCGTCGACCCGGCCTCCGACTGGCCGCTGTTTGCTGAAAAGGCCCGCGAACTGATCTCCGTCAACAAGGTTTCGGCTGTTTTCGGTTGCTGGACCTCGTCGTCGCGCAAGTCGGTCCTGCCGGTCTTCGAAGAGCTCAACTCGCTGCTCTTCTACCCGGTCCAGTACGAGGGTGAAGAATCCTCGCGCAACATCTTCTACACGGGTGCTGCTCCGAACCAGCAGGCCATTCCGGCTGTCGATTACCTGATGGAAACGGAAGGCGTCGAGCGCTTCGTTCTGGAAGGCACCGACTACGTCTATCCGCGCACCACCAACAAGATCCTTGAGGCATACCTGATTTCGAAGGGTATCCCCAAGGAAGACATCATGATCAACTACACGCCGTTCGGCTTCTCCGACTGGCAGACCGAAGTTGCCAAGATCAAGGAATTCGGTTCGGCTGGCAAGAAGACGGCCGTCGTTTCGACGATCAACGGCGATGCCAACGTTCCGTTCTACAAGGAACTCGGCAACAAGGGCATCAAGGCGACCGATATTCCGGTCATCGCCTTCTCGGTCGGTGAAGAAGAACTTGCCGGTCTCGACACCAAGCCGCTCGTCGGTCACCTCGCTGCCTGGAACTACTTCCAGTCGGTCGACGCCCCTGCCAATGCCGAGTTCATCGAGCAGTGGCATGCCTACACGAAGAACGACAAGCGCGTGACCAACGACCCGATGGAAGCTGCCTATATCGGCTTCAAGGCCTGGGTATCGGCTGTAGAAGCTGCCGGCACGACCGACACAGACGCCGTGCTCGACACGATCATCGGCACCACCGTTCCGAACCTTTCGGGCGGCTACGCCACCGTCATGCCGAACCACCACATCACCAAGCCGGTGCTGATCGGTGAAATCCAGGAAGACGGCCAGTTCGAAATCGTGCAGCAGACCCCGGCCGTCGTCGGTGACGAATGGTCCGATTACCTGCCCGACTCGAAGGATCTGATCTCCGATTGGCGCAAGCCGATGGAGTGCGGCAACTTCAACGTTGCCACCGGCAAGTGCGGCGGCAAGGGTTCCTGAGTTAAGGGTTCCTGATTTCATCAAGGCAAGCATATTGGGGTGACGGTTTCGACCGTCACTCTCAAATGATCCCATGACCTTATGATTTTACACGAATACCCGCCGTCCAGGTCGCCCACCTGGGCGGCGGGGCCTTCGCCCCCACCTTCCGCTTTTGACGGCGCCCATAGGTGGCACGTTTCCTGCATTGCGAACGGCGGGACCTGTTCCGGGCAATCGGTCGCTACGTTCTTGTTCGACCTGATCCTCAGCCGGCACGGATATGCGGAAATGTTAGGCAACAGCTTTGATGCAGCGGAACCGCAAGGACTGCCGCGTCAGGGCCAACGGAACAAGAAGAGCCATGTATCGCGCCATTCAGACTTTCCTGGTCGCCCTTTGTCTGCTCGTCAGTTGCCTTGCAACCGGGCTGCGTGCCCAGGAAGACATCAGGCCGCTCGTTGATGCCCTTGGCGTCGGCAGCTTTCCGCAGAAGGTCGAGGCCGTCAATGCGCTCGCCGCCTCGGGCAATCCCAAGGTTGCCGAGATCCTCCAGAACCTCAGTGACGGCAAGCTTTTTGCGCCCAAGACCGGCGGGGCCGTGTTTCTCGAAGGAGAGGCCAGCGGCAGCTTCGTCGATGTGCTGACCGGTGCTGCCATTGCCGATGCACCCGGCAATCTTGCAAAAATTCGACTGAACAACAGTCTTCGCGGTGCCATCAGCGCTGCCATGAGCCAGTTGACGCTGCTCAGCCCCGATCGTTCCGCCCGCCTTGCGGCTGCCAACGACCTCCTGAAAGATGCCGATCCCGAAAATCTCGACCTGCTCAATTCGGCGCTGGCCGAGGAGAAGGATGCCGAGGTCAAAAGCACCATGGAGGCGGTGCGCGCGGTGATTCTGCTCAAGACCGATGCGAGCCTTGAGGACAAGAAGGCCGCGATCGATACGATTGCTGCCCGCGGCAACCGCGATGCGCTGACCATTCTGACGGCTGCCGCGGCGACGGCGCCCGACGAGCTGAAGCCCGGCATCGAGGAGAGCATCCGGTCGATCAATCGCAGCCTGGCGCTGTGGGACGTGGCGCAGAACATCTGGTACGGCCTGTCGCTCGGCTCGGTGCTGCTTCTGGCCGCGATCGGCCTTGCCATCACCTTCGGCGTCATGGGCGTCATCAACATGGCGCATGGCGAAATGGTCATGCTCGGTGCCTACACCACCTATGTCGTGCAGCAGACGGTGCAGGCCGTGGCCCCTGGCCTTGTCGATTATTCGCTGGCCTTCGCCGTGCCGATGGCTTTCCTGTTCACCGGCCTTGTCGGTGTCGGCATCGAGCGCAGCATCATCCGCTTGCTCTATGGCCGCCCGCTCGAAACCCTGCTGGCGACCTGGGGTCTCTCGCTGATCCTGCAGCAGACGATCCGCACGATCTTCGGGCCGACCAACCGGCAGGTCGGATAACCCCTCCTGGATGTCCGGCACCTTTGAAGTCGGCGGGCTGGCCATCACCTGGAACCGTCTGTGGATCATCCTCTTTGCGCTCAGCGTCTTCATCGCACTTCTCCTCTTGCTGAAGCGTTCCACGTTCGGCCTGCAGATGCGCGCCGTCACGCAGAACCGCCGCATGGCATCCTCCATGGGCATCCGCACCCCTTGGGTCGATGCGCTCACCTTCGGTCTCGGCTCGGGCATTGCCGGCATGGCCGGCGTGGCGCTCAGCCAGATCGACAACGTCTCGCCCAATCTCGGCCAGAGCTACATCATCGACAGCTTCATGGTCGTGGTCTTCGGCGGTGTCGGCAATCTCTGGGGCACGCTGGTCGGCGCTTTGACGCTCGGCATCGCCAACAAGTTCCTCGAGCCCTATGCCGGTGCGGTGCTGGGCAAGATCCTGATCCTCGTCTTCATCATCCTGTTCATCCAGAAGCGGCCGCGCGGCCTGTTCGCGCTCAAGGGAAGGGCGATCGAAGACATGATTACCGCAAATGCTCCTGCGTCGCCACGAAAAGAAGACCCTGATCGTCGCCCTGATCATCGTTATTGCTGCCGTCCTGGTGCCGCTCTCCAATCTGCTGCTGGCCGAGACCAATCCGCTGCACATCCCGGCCTATCTCGTGCCGCTGCTCGGCAAGTATCTCTGCTATGCGCTGCTGGCGCTGGCGCTCGATCTCGTCTGGGGCTATTGCGGCATTCTCTCGCTCGGCCACGGCGCCTTCTTCGCGCTCGGCGGCTATGCCATGGGCATGTATCTGATGCGCCAGATCGGCGAGCGCGGCGTCTATGGCAATCCGGTACTGCCTGACTTCATGGTCTTCCTCAACTGGAAGGAACTGCCCTGGTTCTGGTACGGCTTCGACCATTTCTGCCTTCGCCGCGCTGATGGTGGTGCTCGTGCCCGGCCTGCTGGCCTTCGTCTTCGGCTGGTTTGCCTTCCGCTCCCGCGTCACCGGCGTCTATCTCTCGATCATCACGCAGGCGATGACCTATGCCCTGCTGCTCGCCTTCTTCCGCAACGAAATGGGCTTTGGCGGCAATAACGGCCTGACCGACTTCAAGGACATTCTCGGCTACAACATCCAGGCCGATCGGCAACACGCGCCGCGCTCTTTGCCGCAACGGCGATTGCGCTGGCGCTCGCACTGCTCCTGAGCTCGGCCATCGTCCGCTCGAAATACGGCAAGGTGCTGGTCGGCGTGCGCGATGCGGAAAGCCGGACGCGCTTCCTCGGCTACCGGGTCGAGAACATCAAGCTCTTCATCTTCACGATCTCGGCCATGATGGCAGGCGTTGCCGGCGCGCTCTACGTGCCGCAGGTCGGCATCATCAATCCCGGCGAATTTGCCCCCGGCAACTCGATCGAAGTGGTCATCTGGACGGCTGTCGGCGGACGCGGCACGCTGATCGGCCCGATCATCGGTGCCTTCCTTGTCAACTTCGGCAAGAGCATCTTTACCGCTGCCTTCCCGGAATTCTGGCTGTTTGCGCTGGGTGCCCTGTTCGTCGCCATCACGCTGTTCCTGCCCAAGGGCATTGTCGGCACGGTCCAGCAGTATTTTGCGCGGCGCCGCGAATACAAGGCGGCCGGCGAAACCGAGAAGACCTATCAGGAAGACAAGGCGGCGGCTCTGTCGGCTGCCACAGCAAGCCCACAGGCGGCGGAGTAGAGCCATGGCCGAGAAAATGTCGACCAAGCATGCTCTATCTCGACGGCGTGTCCGTCTCCTTCGACGGCTTCAAGGCGCTCAATTCGCTGTCCTTCGTGGTCGAGCCCGGCGAACTGCGGGCGATCATCGGCCCGAACGGCGCCGGCAAGACCACGATGATGGACATCATCACCGGCAAGACGCGGCCGGATTAGGGCCAGGTGTTCTTCAACGGCGAAATCGATCTGACCAAGAAGGATGAGGCCGATATCGCCCAGCTCGGGATCGGCCGCAAATTCCAGAAGCCGACCGTGTTCGAAAGCCATACCGTCTGGGACAATATCGAGCTGGCGCTGAACCGCAAACGCGGTGTGTTTTCGCACGCTGTTCTACCGGATGACCCCCGGCGACAAGGCGCGCATCGAGGAAATCCTCGAAACCGTGCGCATGACGGCCCGCAAGGACGATCTGGCCGCCAATCTATCCCATGGCCAGAAGCAGTGGCTGGAGATCGGCATGCTGCTGGCGCAGGAGCCGAAGCTGCTGCTGGTCGACGAGCCCGTGGCCGGCATGACCGATGCCGAGACGAGCGAAACGGCGATGCTGCTGAAGGAGATCGCCAAGACCCGTTCGGTCGTCGTCGTCGAACACGACATGGGCTTCATCCGCGATCTCGGCGTCAAGGTGACGTGCCTTGCCGAAGGCTCGGTGCTGGCCGAAGGCTCGATCGATTTCGTCAGCAATGATCCGAAGGTCATCGAAAACTATCTGGGGCGGTGAGATGCGATCTGTTTTTCTGTCGTTGACTGCGATGCGCGTGGCTTTACCCCCCTCTGTCACTCCCGTGACATCTCCCCCTCAAGGGGGGAGATTACAACACGCTCTGTCACCAACAGTAAGGTGGCCGCAGTATTCTCGGCTGATCTCCCCCCTTGAGGGGGAGATGTCGGCAACGCCGACAGAGGGGGGTAAAACCCCATACTCGAAAGGTGAGGCTCTACCATGCTGACCGTTGAAAACGCCAATCTCCACTACGGGGCGGCTCAAGCCCTTCGCGGCGTCTCGATCAATGCCCCCATGGGCAAGATCACCTGCGTGCTCGGCCGCAACGGCGTCGGCAAGACCAGCCTGATGCGGGCGGTGACCGGACAGCATGCCATCAGCAGTGGCAGCGTCACGTTCAACGGCAAGCTGCTGAACGGCATGGCGCCGTTCAACCGCGCCAAGCAGGGCATCGGCTTCGTGCCGCAGGGACGCGAGATCTTTCCGTTGCTCACCGTGAAGGAAAATCTCGAGACCGGTTATGCGCCGGTGGCCCGCAGGGACCGCTTCATCCCCGATGATATTTTCAGCCTGTTTCCGGTGCTCAACACCATGCTGAAGCGCCGCGGCGGCGACCTTTCGGGCGGCCAGCAGCAGCAGCTGGCGATCGGCCGCGCACTGGTGACCCGGCCGAAAATCCTGGTGCTGGATGAGCCGACGGAGGGTATCCAGCCGTCGATCATCAAGGATATCGGCCGCGCCATCCAGTATCTGCAGGGATTCCACCGGCATGGCAATTCTGCTTGTGGAACAATATCTTGACTTCTGCCGCGAGCTTGCAGACCATGTCTACATCATGGATCGTGGCGAGATCGTGCATGAAGGCCCGGCCGAAACGCTGGATACGCCGGAAGCGCGCCGCCACCTCACAGTATGACGGCGGTTTTGATGGAACATGCGGCATTGATTGCCCCGCAAAGGGCCTGGGGCAGGGGACGGCTGGTCGCCAAGCCCTTTGCCGGGCGCACGCGCATTGCCGAACTCTATCAGGAAGGCTGCGCCAAGATCCGTCTGCCCGAAAGCTTCGACGGGGCGATGGAGGCGGTGCTGATCAACAGCTCCGGCGGGCTGACCGGCGGCGACCGGATGGACTGGCGTTTTTCTGCCGGTGAAGGCACGCGCCTGACACTCACCACGCAGGCCTGCGAGAAAATCTACAAGGCGAGCGCCGATACGGCCGGTGTGACGACGCGCATCGACGTCGGCGCGGGGGCCAGCGTGCACTGGCTGCCACAGGAGACGATCCTGTTCGAACGCGCCTCGCTCAGCCGTCGGCTTGAGGTCGATATTGCGCAAGGCGGGCAGTTTCTGGCCGTCGAGGCCGTGCTGCTCGGGCGCAAGGCGATGGGCGAGGCGATGGAGACCGGCCTGTTTGAGGATTGCTGGCGCATTCGCAAGTCCGGTGTGCTGGTTCACGCGGAAAACATGCGGCTTTCGGGAGATATCGGCGCGTTGACGCAGGGTGCTGCCGTTCTGGGCGGAAGAGTCGCTTTTGCAACTGTTTTCTACACCGGCCCTGACTGCGAGGCTCTGGTTTCCGGGCTGCGCAGCCTTCTTGGCGAAGCGTGCGGCGGCGTCAGCCATTTCCAGGTCTCAGGCGAGGACAAGCTCGTTGCGCGGCTTGCGGCAGCAGACGGCTTTGCCTTGAGAAAAATCCTCATTCCGCTCATTTCGCACTTGCGCAAAGGCGCGGCAGTGCCGAAAGTCTGGACACTGTAATCTGGCACGCAATATCGGTGGCACCGCATGAATCTCACTCCTCGCGAAAAAGATAAACTGCTGATTTCCATGGCGGCCATCGTGGCGCGCCGACGTCTTGAGCGGGGCGTCAAGCTCAATCACCCGGAGGCGATTGCGCTGATCACCGATTTTGTCGTCGAGGGTGCGCGCGACGGGCGTTCCGTGGCAGACCTGATGGAGGCCGGTGCCCATGTCATCACGCGCCAGCAGGTGATGGAGGGCATCCCGGAGATGATCCACGACATCCAGATCGAGGCGACCTTCCCGGATGGAACCAAGCTCGTCACCGTCCACGAACCCATTCGCTGAGGACAGGGCATGTTGGCGCTTCGACCCAATTGCGAATGCTGCGACAGGGATCTTCCGCCTGAAAGCCGGGATGCGATGATCTGCAGTTTCGAATGCACGTTCTGCGCGGATTGCGCGACCGGCACCCTGGCCGGCATCTGCCCGAATTGCAGTGGCGAGCTTGTTCGCCGTCCCGTTCGTCCCGCCGCCAAACTTGAAAACAATCCGCCCTCGTCGCAACGCGTATTGAAAGCCGAAGGCTGCGCAGCAACGAGAGCCGCATGAACAGGAGAGACGCATGATCCCGGGCGAAGTGATTGCAGCAGACGGCGAAATCGAGCTGAACGCCGGTCTGGAAAGCATCAGCCTCGACGTTTCCAATACGGGCGACCGGCCGGTGCAGGTGGGAAGCCACTATCATTTTGCCGAAACCAATCCCGCTCTGTCGTTCGAGCGTGCGGCGGCCCATGGCCGGCGGCTGGATATTCCGGCGGGCACTGCCGTGCGTTTCGAACCGGGCCAGACACGAACGGTGCATCTCATTCCCTTTGCCGGCAAGCGCGAAGTCTACGGTTTCCGCCAGGAGGTGATGGGCGCTCTATGAAGATGACTTCTCTGCGTGCGACTTCCGGTCTTGCCTGCGCGATGGTTCTTGCGGGTGTTACCGCGTCCTTTGCGCAGGAGGAGCCGAAGGTTGACTGCGGCAACCCCGTCACGCAGTTCGATATGAACCATTGCGCGCATGTCGACTACGAGGTCGCTGATAAGGCGTTGAATACGACCTACAAGGCGGTCATGACCCGAATGGTGGACATCGACAAGGATCTTGCGGAGTCGATGCCCAATCTCGCCGGGGCGGCGGATGCGCTGAAGACAGCGCAGCGTGCCTGGATCGGCTATCGCGATGGCCACTGCGAACTGTCCGGCTTTTCGGCGCGTGGCGGATCCATGGAGCCGATGCTGGTTTCCGGTTGTCTGGCGGAGCTGACAAACAAGCGGACTGCTGAACTTAAAGAACTGCTGGATGCCTATTGATGATCGGGATCCGGGATTGAGGACGGGGCGAAGCATCATGATCGTCGGCAATGGCGAGATCGCAGACGGGCTGGCAGCGACGATAGACGCTGCCGATATCGTCGTGCGTTTCAACGATTGCCGCTCCCATGGGGCAGGCGGCACGAAGACCGACGTCATCGCCGTCTGCAACACAGGCCGGCCGGCATTGTCGATGCTCGGCGGCGGCAAGTGGAAGACCAGCGCCGCAGTTGCGCAGGCGAGTGAAATCTGGTGTGCACGGTCGCCGGAGAAATTCGAAGCGCTGCGCCGCGATCTGGCCGCGACGCATCCGGATCTGGGTGATCTCTGCGACGATTACAGCGACGGTTTTCGGGCTTTTGCGGAGGCGACGGGGCGTCGTCTCGTTCAGGTTCCGGCTGCGACCCATAGTGCGACGGACGATCGACTGAGGGCGATCGGAGCGGAGGCTTATGTCGTGCCGAGCAGCGGTTTGCTCGTCATCGATGACGTCTTGGAGCGCGTGGCACGACCGGATGACATGATCACGATTGCCGGCTTCGGCCACCAGGGCTGGATATGGCATCCTTTTGCAGCTGAAAAACGGCTGGTCGACGGCTACGTGGCTGACGGTCGCCTGAGACGGCTTGAGACAATATTGATTTAGAGCGTTTTCCCAAGGAGCCTGAACCCATGTCCTACAAGATGTCCCGCGCGGCTTATGCTTCGATGTTCGGCCCGACCACCGGCGACAAGGTTCGGCTGGCCGATACCGAATTGTTCATCGAGGTGGAAAAGGACTTCACCACCTATGGCGACGAGGTGAAGTTCGGCGGCGGCAAGGTCATCCGCGACGGCATGGGCCAGAGCCAGGCGACACGCGCCGAGGGCGCCGTCGATACTGTCATCACCAATGCGCTGATCGTCGATCACTGGGGCATCGTCAAGGCCGATGTCGGCTTGAAGAATGGCCGCATTGCCGGGATCGGCAAGGCCGGCAATCCGGATACGCAGCCGGGCGTGACCATCATCGTCGGGCCTTCGACGGAGGTGATCGCCGGGGAAGGAAAGATCCTGACGGCCGGCGGCATGGATGCGCATATTCATTTCATCTGCCCGCAGCAGATCGAGGAAGCGCTGATGTCGGGCATCACCACGATGCTGGGCGGCGGCAGCGGCCCTGCCCACGGCACGCTTGCCACGACCTGCACCGGCGCCTGGCATATCGAGCGGATGATCGAGAGTTTCGACGGCTTTCCGATGAACCTGGCGCTCGCCGGCAAGGGCAATGCCTCGCTGCCCGCGCCGCTCGTTGAAATGGTGCTTGCGGGTGCATCCAGCCTGAAACTGCATGAGGACTGGGGCACGACGCCGGCTGCCATCGACTGCTGCCTGTCGGTCGCCGACGAATACGACGTGCAGGTGATGATCCACACCGATACGCTGAACGAGAGCGGTTTCGTCGAGGACACGATCAGCGCCATCAAGGGCCGCACCATCCATGCCTTCCATACGGAAGGGGCAGGCGGCGGTCATGCGCCTGACATCATCAAGATCTGCGGCAATCCCAACGTCATCCCGTCTTCGACCAATCCGACGCGGCCCTACACCGTCAACACGCTGGCGGAACATCTCGACATGCTGATGGTCTGCCATCACCTGTCGCCGTCCATTCCTGAAGACATCGCCTTTGCCGAAAGCCGCATCCGCAAGGAAACCATCGCGGCCGAAGACATCCTGCACGATATCGGCGCCTTCTCGATCATTTCCTCCGACAGCCAGGCCATGGGCCGCGTCGGCGAGGTTGCCATCCGCACCTGGCAGACGGCCGACAAGATGAAGCGTCAGCGCGGTCGCTTGTCGACCGAGACCGGCGAAAACGACAATTTCCGCGTTCGCCGCTATATCGCCAAATACACGATCAACCCTGCCATCGCCCAGGGGCTTTCCCATGAGATCGGCTCCATCGAGGTCGGCAAGCGCGCCGATCTTGTCATCTGGAACCCGGCCTTCTTCGGCGTGAAGCCCGACATGGTCATTCTTGGCGGCATGATCGCGGCCGCCCCGATGGGCGATCCGAACGCCTCGATCCCGACGCCGCAGCCTGTGCATTACCGGCCGATGTTTGGCGCCTTCGGCAAGGCGCGCACCAGTTCCTCGGTGACTTTCGTCAGCCAGGCCTCGCTCGATGCCGGCATCAAGGCACGCCTCGGCGTCGGCAAGGAATTGCTCGCGGTAAAAAACACGCGCGGCGGCATCGGCAAACATTCGATGATCCACAACAGCCTGACGCCGTTTATCGAGGTCGATCCCGAGACCTACGAAGTGCGCGCCGACGGAGAACTTCTCACCTGCCAGCCGGCGACGGTCCTGCCGATGGCGCAGCGGTATTTTATGTTCTAGTCTGTGTTCTCAAGGAAAGGCGTTCCATGGTTTATGTCGTCGCCTATGTCAAAGCCCAGCGGGGGCGTGCTGCCGATGTGATGGCTGTTGCGCAGCCTTTGATCGAAGCTGCGCGGCGCACAAAGGACTGCGTCTCTTTCGACCTCTACCAAAGGCCTGATGTGGCCGACACGCTGGTCTTTGTCGAAACCTGGAAAACCCAGGCGTCGTTCGACGCACACTTGTGCGACCGGCATTCGAAGGCCTTTCAGCGCGCCACGGTTGATCTGGTGATCGACCGGCGCACCGAGGTCGTCTCTCCGGAAAAACTCGAGGTACTCTGAAATGCCCTATCGCTCCACGGAGATCCTGTCGCCCGGTCCGGCGGACACGGTGGCGTTGCACACGATCGCGCTTGCCCACGACCAGCGGCATCTGCGGCGCAAGCTTCTGCATCTGCCCGACGATGACGTGGTGATGCTCGACCTCAAGGAAGCAGTGATGCTGTCGCATGGCGATCTGCTCGTGCTCGATACCGGCGACCACGTGCGCATCGCCGCAACCGACGAAGCACTCTACGATATCCGCCCGCGCGACCGGCAGCACCTGATCGAGCTTGCCTGGCATCTCGGCAACCGGCATCTGCCGGCGGAATTGCGCGAGGACCGCATCCTGATCGCGCGCGATCCTGTGATCAAGGCGATGCTGGAGGGCCTGGGTGCAACGGTGAGCGAAGTGACGGAGGCCTTCCATCCGATGCGCGGCGCCTATCACGGCACGGGCGGCCACAGCCACGGACATGGCCACCATCACGCGCATGGCTGAGCACGATCAGACACAGGCGCTTGTCCGGCTGATGACCTGGTTGTCGCCGGCCTTTCCGATCGGCGCGTTTTCCTATTCCGGCGGTCTGGAACAGGCAATCCACGATCGGCTGATCGTCGATGCCGAGGCTCTGAGGGCCTGGTTGGAGACCGTCATGGCCAATGGCGCGGGCTGGAACGATGCCGTGCTTCTGGCCGAGAGCTATCATGCGGTGGGGGACGATGCGCGTCTCCTGTCCGTGCGGGATCTCGCGATTGCGCTCGCCGGATCGCGGGAGCGGCACATGGAAACGACGCTTCAGGGCGAGGCCTTTCTATCGGCGGCAGGTCATTGGCCCCATTCGAGCCTTGAGGCGCTCTCGGGTTCCGCACCCTATCCGGTTGCGGTCGGTGCGGTGGCAGGGATCCACGGGACTGGCCTTCAGCCGGCGCTCGCCGCCTATCTGCACGCGCAGGCATCCAATTCCGTTTCCGTCGCCATTCGCTGCGGCCTGATGGGGCAGCGCGACGGCGTCGGTGTTCTGGCGGCGCTGGAGCCGGTGATCGGGGCGGTTTCTGCGAGAGCCGCATCCAGCACGCTCGACGATCTGGGCTCTGCGACCCTGATGGCCGACATTGCCGCGCTGAAACACGAAACACTGCATTCACGGCTGTTTCGCTCCTGACGCGGACCAGCCGGATTTGAAAGGAAGACGGACGATGAAATCTGCAAACGGCCCCTTGCGCGTCGGTATCGGCGGTCCGGTCGGTTCCGGCAAGACGGCGCTCACCGACAAGCTCTGCAAGGCCATGCGCGACCGCTATTCGGTCGCCGTGGTGACGAACGATATCTACACGAAGGAAGATGCCGAGGCGCTGGTGCGCATGCAGGCGCTGCCCTCCGACCGGATCGTCGGCGTGGAGACCGGCGGCTGCCCGCATACGGCGATCCGCGAGGATGCCTCGATCAATCTGCAGGCGATCGCCGATCTCAACCGGCGCATTCCCGACCTCGACGTCGTCTTCATCGAATCCGGTGGCGACAATCTGGCGGCAACCTTCTCGCCGGATCTCGCCGATATCACCATCTATGTGATCTCCGTCTGCCAGGGCGAGGAAATCCCGCGCAAGGGCGGACCCGGCATCACCCGCTCGGACATTCTCGTTATCAACAAGATGGACCTGGCGCCCTATGTCGGGGCCGATCTCGACGTGATGGAGCGGGATGCGACCCGCATGCGCGCCGGCAGGCGCCTTTGTGTTTTCCGACATGAAGCGGGGCGAGGGCGTCGACCGGATCGTGGAGTTTCTGACGGTGCAGGGTGGGCTCTGAGCGTAAGCTCTTCTGAAATGCAGGAAGCCGCGTGCAGGGTTGCACGCGGCTTCTTTGTTATTGCCAATCGCCCTTATTCCGCAGCCAGCGCCGGATGATTGATGACGTTGGATCCGCCGCCCTTGCCGGAGCGTCCCTCCAGCCGTTCGAGGCGGGCCTGGAGTTCGTGGATCGTTTGCGTCTGGTCGTTGACGACTTCGGTCAGTTCCTCGTTTTCGAGAACGCGCATTTCCTCGTCCTTGCGACCGACCAGGCGGCCGAAGAGCCAGCCGAGCAGGTGCGACAGGTCGTCCATGATCAGGAAGAAGGCCGGCACCACGACAAGCGAGATCACCGTCGAGACGATGATGCCGCCGATCACGGCGATCGCCATTGGTGCGCGGAACGAGCCGCCTTCGCCGACGCCGAGCGCCGATGGCAGCATGCCGGCCGACATGGCGATCGAGGTCATGATGATCGGACGTGCCCGCTTGCGGCCGGCCTCGACCATGGCATGCGGTGCGTTCCATGCCCTGATTGATCATCTCGATGGCGAAATCGACGAGCAGGATGGCGTTCTTCGTCACGATGCCCATCAGCATCAGGATACCGATGAGAACAGGCATGGACATGGCGTTGTTTGTCACGATCAGGCCGATCGCCACGCCGCCGATGGCGAGCGGCAGCGAGAACAGGATGGTGAAGGGCTGGATCACGTCCTTGAAGAGCAGGATCAGAACAACGAGGACCAGCATCAGGCCGAGCAGCATGGCATTGACGAAGCCCTGCTCCATTTCCGCCTGTACTTCCGCGTCGCCGCTCTCAAGGAACTGCACGCTCGGCGGCAGTTTTGTCTCTTCGGCGATCGCCTTGAAGCGGTCGGAGGCCGAATTGAGCGCCACGCCGATCGGCAGATCGGCACCCATGGTCACAACGCGGTTGCGGTCGTAGCGCTTGATCGAGCTTGGCCCTTCCGAATAGTTGATGTCGGCGACCGTCGAGAGCGGCACCAGCGCGCCGGCGGCAGTCTGGATCTTCAGGTTGCGGATGGCGCCGAGATCGGTGCGGAAGTCCGTGTTGATCTGGACGCGGATCGGGATCTGCCGGTTGTCGAGCGACATCTTGGTCAGGGCCGCGTCGATATCGCCGATCGTGGCGACGCGGACGACGTCGGCAATCTGCGACGTCGTGATGCCGAGACGGGACATCTGGTCTGCGCGCGGCCGGATCTGCAGTTCCGGGCGGGGCAGGGCGCCGTCCGGGCTGACATTGGCGAGAAGCGGTTCGCTGCGCAGCTTGGCTTCAAGCAGGGCAACGGCGGAGTTCAGATCCTCGTCATTGTTGGAGAGCAGGTTGAAGGAAAGGTCACGCTCGCCGCGGTCGTTGAGCTTGAGGATGCGCACATCCGGGATGGAGCGCACTGCTGCGATAGACCTGCTTTTCGATCTGCGCACTGCGGGATGATACGGCCGGCCGGCGGCAGTCTTCGGCATGATATTCACCGATCAACGGCAGCACGGCCGCAGCACGTCATTGACCAGCTTGTTCGAGAGCGAATGATCGAGTTTGTCGCAGCATGACGGTGATCGTTGCGCGGCGCAGTTCGAGGTCGCCCTTGGGCGATGCGCCGCCCAGCACGAAGATGCCTTCGACGCCGTCAATGATCCTTGATCGTGTCGTAGATTTCGGCCGTCGTGCGGTCGGTATCCTCCAGCATCGCATCCGGCGGCAGTTCGACCGACAAGCACGATGCGCGATGCGTCTTCCGGCGGCAGGAAGCTGCCGGGTACCGTCATCAGCAGCATGACCGAACCGACAACGAAGGCGATCGCCGCAAGCAGCGTCGCATAGCGCATGTACCAGCGGCGCGTCGTCACCGTGACGAGCCAGGTATAGCCGCGCATGATCATGCCATCCTTGTCGTCATGATCGACCATCGCCATCATTGGACGCGCATCAGGTAGGCGGCCATCACCGGCGTGATCAGTCGCGCGACCGCCAGCGAGAAGAACACCGAGACGGCGACCGTCAGGCCGAACTGGATGAAATACTGGCCGGGAATGCCGGGCATGAAGGACACCGGCACGAAGACCGCGATGATCGTGAACGTCGTGGCGATAACGGCCAGACCGATTTCGTCGGCAGCCTCGATGGCCGCACGATACGGCGTCTTGCCCATCTTGATATGCCGGGCGATGTTCTCGATCTCGACGATCGCATCATCGACCAGAATACCGGTGGCGAGCGTCAGCGCCAGGAAGCTGACGAGATTGAGCGAGAAGCCGATCATGTCCATGACCCAGAAGGTCGGGATCGGCGGACAGCGGCAGGGCAACCGCCGAAATCAGCGTGGCGCGCCAGTTGCGCAGGAAGAGCAGACACGACGATGACGGCCAGAAGCGCGCCTTCGAGCAGCGTATGGATGGCCGCTTCATAGTTGCCATAGGTGAAATAGACCGCGTCGTCGATCAGCTCGATCGAGACGTCCGGCGTTTTTCGCCCGGACCTCGTCAAGGGCGGCGGCGACGGTTTCGGCGACGGAAACTTCGCTTGCTCCCTTGGAGCGGAAGACGGCGAAGGTCACGACGGGATTGCCGTTGAAGCGCGAGAAGGATTTCGGCTCCTCATAGGTATCGGTGACGGTGCCGAGTTCGGACAGGCTTGCACGAAGCGGCCGTTCGGCATGGCGATCATCGTATTCGGCCAGTGCCTGGACCGACGCGGGCATCGCCGAGCGTGCGGATCGCCTGTTCGCTGCCGCCGACCTGGCCGCGGCCCGAGCCGAGGTCCGTGTTCATCCGGCGCAACTGGCGTGTTCACGTCGGATGCGGTAATCCCATAGGAGTTCAGCCGGTCCTGGCTCGAGCTCGACGCGCACTTCGCGGTCGGCACCGCCGTAGCGGTCGATGCGGCCGATGCCGCTCTTGCCCTGCAGCGCCCGCTTGATCGTATCGTCCACGAACCAGGAAATTTCCTCCAGCGTCATGTCGGGCGAGGAGACGGCAAAGGTCTGGATGGCCTGACCCTCGACATCGATCTTGGTGACGATCGGCTCCTCGATGGAGGCCGGAAGATCGCCGCGGATGCGGTCGATCGCGTCCTTGATGTCCTGCACCGCCTGGTTGGTCGGCACATCCATCCTGAACATGCACGGCTGTCGTCGACATGCCGTCGCTGATGGTCGAGGTGATGTGATCAACGCCGGAAATGCCGGCGACCGCATCCTCGATTTCCTTGGTGACCTGCGTTTCCAGTTCTGCCGGAGCCGCGCCGCTCTGGCCGACGCTGATCGAGACGATCGGCACGTCGATATTCGGAAAGCGTGTGATCGGCAACGTGTTGAAAGCCTGATATCCGAGGAACATCAGGACGACGAAGGCAAGGATCGGCGCGATCGGATTGCGTATGGCCCAGGCAGAAAAGTTCATCGAGCGCGTTCCCGTTAATTCGTTGCGTCTGGGTTGGTTACGGCTGCAGCTTGCTTGACCGGATTGATCTTGTCGCCGTCGCGCACATAGGCGCCCGCCTTGGCGACAACCTCGTCGCCGGGTGTGAGCCCGGCGGTGATTTCAATGAACCTGCCGTCCTGAATGCCGGTTTCGACCTTCACGATCCGCACAACGCCGTCTTCCACCTTGCGCACGGTGATTTCATCGCGCGAGGTCATGACGGCAGTCAGTGGCAGGACGATAGCCTGCTTTTCCTCGACGATCAGATCGGCATTGGCATACATGCCGATGCGGGCCTTTTCAGGCTCGGCGAGGCTGACATAGACAGTGCCGAGGCGCGTCTGTTCGTCGACCTTGGGTGAAATCAGGCGGATCGTGCCTTCAAGCACGTTCTTGCCATCGGCCAGCATGACGCGCGCCTTCTGGCCGACCGCAATCTTCAGGAGATCGGATTCGGAGACGTCGGCCTTCATTTCGACTGCGCCGTCGCGGATGATGGTGAACAGAGGTTGGCCGGCACCACTGGCAATGGCCCCGACCTTTGCGGTCTTGGCTGCAATCACGCCGCTCACCGGCGCCTTCACATCGGTGCGGGCAAGCCGCAGATCGACGTCGGAAATCTGGGATTCGACAACCTTGATCTCGGCCTTTGCGACCGCGATAAACTGCTCGGCCGAATTGACACGGGCGACGGCTGCCGCAGCGGAGGCTTCGTCCTGGTCTGCCTTTGCAGTCGAGACCGTGCCGGTATTGGCGAGCTTGCGCGAGCGCGTGGCGGTGCGGACCGCTTCGTCAGCCGTTGCCTTGGCTTCGGCAAGCTGTGCCTCATATTGCGCCAGCGAGGCATTGGCCTTTGCGAGGTTTGCCGCACTTTCGCTCTTGGTCAAAAGAAGATTGTCATTGTTGAGCACGACCAGCGTGCTGCCTTCCTCGACACGGTCGCCGATATCGGCGTTCAGAGTGCGGATCGAAAGACCATCGACGAGCGGGGAAACGTAGGTTTCTTCGACTGCCTGAATGGTCCCGGTGGCAACGACGCGGTCAACGACCGGCTGGTTCTTCACCTGCGTCACGACAATCGCGGGAAGAACGACCTCCTGGGGCGTCGCGGCAGGCTCCTGTGCCCGAACAGGTGCCGCCATTGCGAGCACCATGATCGATGCGGACATGCCGGTGGCCAATACTGCTTTGAAAGCCATCACAATTGTTCCCTGAAATTCGTATTTCGCCGTCCCTGTGTCAAAGTCTTGCGCCGGAGCGATTGGGTTGCCAAGCCATTTTCACGCGCATGCCAGCAATTACAGGGACAAATTCTCCTCGTGCGCACCGCCTCTGCGCCCAGGCTGATGTAGCCGCGCTGCCATCCGGTTACAAGGCGCCGCGCGAAAGAATGGTGCCTCACCATTTCTATCAGTTGCTCTTCGCAATGCAATGCAATTTTTATACCACTACGTTGCGATCAACCCTCCGGATTTGCTGGTGTGGCGCAAATGCAAGAAGCGCGCGGTGACCGCGCGCTTCTCGATAATGCCGAGGATAGAAGAACGCCTTACTTCAGCGCTTCGGCCGTGATGTCGAGCGTGAAGGCGCCTTCCGGCTCCTTGGTGATGACGGGGTCGGAACCGCCCTTCATCAAGGATGCAACGGTGCGCTCGTAGTCGGCTTCGTCGAGCGCGCCGTTGGAGCCGGCGGTCAGCTTGGCGATCTCGCCCATCATGCGCTTCTGGTGCTCTTCCGTCTGGGCGCCGGTGGCATCGTTCTCCAGAACGATGCCGGCTGCTTCGTCCGGGTTGGTCTTCGGCGTATTTCCAGCCCTTCATCGAGGCGCGCACGAACTTGACCATCTTGTCCTTGAAGGCCGGGTCCTTGAGCTTGTCTTCGAGCACGTAGAGACCGTCTTCCAGCGTCGCGACGCCCTGGTCCTCGTACTTGAAGGTGACCAGGTCTTCCGCGCTTGATGCCGGCATCGATGACCTGCCAGTATTCGTTGTAGGTCATGGTCGAGATGCAGTCGGCCTGCTTCTGCAGCAGCGGATCGACGTTGAAGCCCTGCTTGAGCACGGTGACGCCATCCGGACCGCCATCGGTCTTGAGGCCGAGCTGGCTCATCCAGGAGAGGAACGGATATTCGTTGCCGAAGAACCAGACGCCGAGCGTCTTGCCCTTGAAGTCGGCCGGGGTGGCGATGCCGGTTTCCTTCAGGCAGGTCAGCATCATGCCCGACGACTTGAACGGCTGGGCGATGTTGACCAGCGGCACGCCCTTTTCGCGGGTGGCAAGCGCCGACGGCATCCAGTCGACGATCGACGTCGGCGCCGCCACCGGCGATCACCTGCGGCGGGGCGATGTCCGGACCGCCCGGCTTGATCTCGACGTCGAGACCTTCCTCTTCGTAAAAGCCCTTGTCCTTGGCGACGTAGTAGCCGGCGAACTGCGCCTGGGTGACCCATTTCAGCTGCAGCATCACCTTATCGGCGGCTTCCGCCTGGAATGCGGACAGCGAAAAGGCGCCGGCCAGAAGCATGGAGGCAAGTTTCGTTTTCATCTCAGTTCCCTCTTTTGTTATGCCCTTCCTTTCCGGTCGGGCGGCCTTCGTCATTGTACCCGTCCTTGAGCGGACGAGCCTTCTCCTCATACCGTGCGTGCATTTCTCACGGACGGATGCCAGAACGTGACGGCCCGCTCGATGAGCGCGACCACCCCGTAAAAGACGGAGCCAGCCACCGCCGCGACGGCGATTTCGGCCCAAACCATGTCGACGTTCATGCGCCCCACTTCCGTGGAGATGCGGAAGCCCATGCCGACGATGGGTGTTCCGAAGAATTCAGCGACGATCGCGCCGATCAGCGCCAATGTCGAATTGATCTTCAAGGCGTTGAAGATGAACGGCCAGGCGGCGGGCAGGCGCAGCTTGATCAGCGTCTGGAACCAGCTGGCCGCATAGGTGTGCATCAGGTCGCGCTCCATGTGGCTGGCGGCGGCAAGGCCCGACACCGTGTTCACCAGCATCGGGAAAAACGTCATGATGACGACGACCGCGACCTTGGACTGCCAGTCGAAACCGAACCACATGACCATGATCGGGGCGACGCCGATGACGGGCAGGGCGGAGACGAAATTGCCGAGCGGCAGCAGTCCCTTCTGCAGAAAGGGCGAACGGTCGATGGCGAGCGCGACGATAAAGCCCAGCCCGCAGCCGAGCGCATAGCCGATGATGACCGCCTTGAGGAAGGTCTGCTGGAAATCCGCCCAGAGGATCGGCACGGAGCTGATCAGCCGCGCCCAGATCATCGACGGGGGCGGCAGGAGCACCGAGGGAATGGCGAAACCGCGGACAATGCCTTCCCAGAGCACGAGGATCGACACGCCGAACAGGACCGGCACGATGATCCGCGCCGCACGGTTGAGCGCGTCGCTGCGGAAGGTCTGGCGCACCAGCCATTCGTTGAAAGCCCAGGCCGCGAGCCAGAAGGCGATCGCCGCCACCAGGGCGCTCATACTGGTTGTCTGGTTCATGGCTTGACCCCCATGCGCTTGAGGACGGCGGTATGGGCAAAGCCGACGATGAGCACCAAGGTTGCAGCCAGCGCCGCCGCCATGAACAGCGCCGACCAGATCTGCACCGTCTGGCCGTAATAGGAGCCGGCCAGCAGCCGGGCGCCGAGACCGGCGACGGCCCCGGTCGGCAGTTCGCCGACGATGGCGCCGACCAGCGAAATGGCAACCGCCACCTTCAGCGAGGTGAACAGATAGGGCATGGAGGCCGGCCAGCGCAGTTTCCAGAAGGTCTGGGATTTGCTGGCGTGATAGGTGTGCATCAGATCAAGCTGGATCTGCTCGGGGCTTCGCAGGCCCTTCACCATGCCGACGACGACCGGGAAAAACGAGAGATAGGTGGAGATCAGCGCCTTGGGCAAAAGTCCGGCTATGCCGATCGCGTTCAGGACGACGATGATCATCGGCGCGATGGCAAGGATCGGGATCGTCTGGCTGGCGATGACCCAGGGCATGAAGGAGCGGTCCATGGCCTTGTTGTGGACGATGCCGACCGCCAGAACAATGCCGAGCACGCCGCCCATGAGGAAGCCGAGCAGCGTCGCCGACAGCGTGATCCAGGCATGGTAGACGAGGCTGCGCTTGGAGGTGATCGCCTTGTTGAAGGTCGTGTCCCAGATTTCGGCAATGACCTGATGCGGCGCCGGCAATACCGGCCGTTCCTGGAACATGGTTTTCGGCACGATTTCCGAAAAGGTGATCGTCGTCCCGGCGCGGCCCGCCGTATCGCGCTCGAAGGGAGCGTTGAGGAAGACGACGGCGATATACCAGATGACGAGGAGGGCGAGGAGGATGCTCCCCACCGGCAGGACGCGATCATGAAGGAAACTTGGTTTGTCCATCGTCATGCCTTTCCACTGACCGGCAGCATCATCAGCCCCATCGAGACGATGCCGAGCCCGACACCGGCCAGCTGCACGGGGCTCAGCCTTTCGCCGAAGACGCCGAAGGCGATGAGGTTGATCAGCACCAGTTGCACGATCGCCGACAGCGAGATGGCAAGCCCCAGGCCGCCGGTGCGCATCAGCTTCAGCATGACCAGATTGCCGACCATGTAGAGCCCGAGCGAAAGGACCAGCAAAAGCACATTGTCACTGCCGACATAGGCCCGCGACGCGGTGGCGCCGCCAAGAAAGATCATGGTCGCCAGGAACAGCCAGAAGGCATAAGGGGCGGTCATGGGTGCTCCTTCTTCAGGAAGCTATTCATGTGTTCTTCCAGCGTTATCACGACATGATCTGGTCCATCGAGAACCTGCGCATTGTCGAACCGCAATATGGTAAAGCCTTGGCTTCTGAGAAATTGGTCGCGCCGCTGGTCATGCTGCCGTCCGGCGTCCGTCTCATGGCTATCGCCATCGACCTCTACGATGATCCGGGCGGACAGCCAGGCGAAATCGGCGATGTAGGGGCCAACCGGGGTTTCACGTCGAAAACGCGCACCCATCGGCCGGAAATCTCGAAGTATACGCCACATGACCGCTTCCGCCTTCGTCCGTTCGGTTCGAAGCGTCTTCGCGCGTTTTCTGGTCCTTGGGTCGATGTTAGAGTGTGGCAAGAAAGACCCCCTCTGGCCTGTCGGCCATCTCCCCCACAAGGGGGGAGAAACCGTGGAGCAACCCCTTGGCTCCAAGTAAGGCAGACAATTCCGGGTTAAGTCCCTCCCCCTTGTGGGGAGGGGTTGGGGAGGGGTTTTTTCCGCAAAGCCGAAGCCCTACTCATCATAGCTATGCCCCGCTCTCAGACCTTCGCGTACCCGATGGGCGATTTCCAGGAATTCAGGCGTTTCGCGAATGCCCAGCGGGCGCTCGCGCGGCAGGGTGGATTCGATCACGTCGGTGACGCGGCCGGGACGGGGGCTCATGACGACGATGCGGGTGGAGAGATAGACCGCTTCGGGAATGGAGTGGGTGACGAAGCAGATCGTCTTGTTGGTCCGCTCCCAGAGTTTGAGCAGTTGCTCGTTGAGATGGTCGCGGACGATCTCGTCGAGTGCGCCGAAGGGCTCGTCCATCAACAGAAGATCGGCATCGAAGGCGAGCGCGCGGGCGATCGAGGCGCGCTGCTGCATGCCGCCGGACAGCTGCCAGGGGAATTTCTTGCCGAAGCCGGAGAGATTGACGAGATCCAGCGTGCGTTCGACACGCTCTTTCTGCTCCTGCTTCGAATAGCCCATGATCTCCAGCGGCAGCGCGATGTTCTTTTCGATCGTCCGCCACGGATAGAGTGCTGCGGCCTGGAAAACATAGCCATAGGCGCGTTTTTTGCGCGCTTCCTCGGGCGTCATGCCATTGACGGTGATCGTGCCGGAGGTTGGCTTTTCGAGGTCGGCGATGACGCGCAGGAAGGTCGTCTTGCCGCAGCCGGAGGGGCCGATGAAGGAGACGAAGTCGCCCTTGTTCACCGAGAGATCGACGCCGGTCAACGCATGCACCGGGCCGTCATTGGTGTTGAAGGTCAGGCCCAGTTGTCTGGCGGAGACAACGGATGCGGATGTATTGCTCATTTCGTGCTGCCTGCTCCGTGATGATCGACCGATGGCCGCATGGGATTTCCAGTACTGGTCTCGCATATGCGATTTTTTGAAGATACGATAACCTCAGCCAAATTGCTGGAATCGACGGAGGGAATATATGTCGCACGCATCACAGCCGACCTGCCGGATTGTTCGCCCCGGCGGCACCTATGATGGCAAGCAGGGGTTCAGCTATTTCGAGGGCATTGCCGCCGAGACCGTGGGGTCGAGCGGCATCTGCATGCATCTGCTGACGATTCCGCCGGGAGGTCGGGCCAAGGCGCACAAACATGCGAGCCACGAAACGGCGATCTACATGCTGTCGGGCGAGGCGCATACCTGGTATGGCGAGCGGCTGGAAAACCACGTCATCGTTCGCGCCGGCGAAATGTTCTACATCCCCGCCGGCGTCCCGCATCTGCCGGCCAACCTCTCCGACCAGCCGGCCTCCGCGGTCATCGCCCGCACCGATCCGAACGAGCAGGAAAGCGTTATCCTGCTGCCGGAACTGGAAGCGCTCGTGCCGGCCTGAGCCGGCGGCGGGACAGTGCGGGGAGCGGTCATTTGCATTTCCAGCGGTCCCCAGCGCATCCCGTCCTCGAACCGATCATGTAGTCGTTTCCGGTCGCTGAATCTGGAGGTCGTTCGACTCGCCGCTTTCGCCTTCGTCCGCACGGTACCGCAGCGGCAGGAATCGCTGTCATAACCGGTGGCGAATGCTGCGGCGAATGACACCTTCGCCGTCAAGGAAGAAATCCTGGACCCCATTGCCGTTGCTGTTGGCATAGCGCAGCCCTCCCTGTGCCATGCTCGTCGAGGAATTTTTCCTGGGCGTGACAAGCCCGGCGAAGGCTCGCGACGAGAAACAGCGGGCTATGCGCGCGAGCGCATCACACCCCGCTTGCCGGAATGCCGCTGCGCTGGACCTTGCGCGGTGCGGTGATTTCCTTCCAGGTCGAGAGCGCCCTGTTGACGGCGGCGAAGGGTTCGCGCTTGACGAATTCGCCGTGGCCTTCGCGGGTCTTGACCGTCGATTCCTCGATCGCGACGACGCCGCGCGTCAGCGTGTAGCGCGGCAGGCCGGTGACGGTCTTGCCCTCGAAGACGTTGTAGTCGATGGCCGACTGCTGGGCGGAGGCGGAGATTGTCTTCGAGCGCTTCGGATCCCAGACGACGATATCGGCATCGGCGCCGACAAGGATCGCGCCCTTCTTCGGATACATGTTGAGGATCTTGGCGATGTTGGTCGAGGTCACCGCCACGAACTCGTTCATGGTGATGCGGCCGGTGGCGACGCCGTGCGTCCAGAGCATCGGCATGCGGTCTTCAAGCCCGCCGGTGCCGTTCGGGATTTTCGTGAAGTCATCGATGCCAAAGCGTTTCTGCGCAGTGGTGAAGGCGCAGTGATCGGTCGCGACGACCTGCAGCGAGCCGGCGGAAAGCCCGGCCCAGAGACTATCCTGATGCTGCTTGTTGCGGAACGGCGGCGACATGACGCGGCGGGCGGCGTGGTCCCAGTCGGGATTGGCATATTCGCTCTCGTCCAGCGTCAGGTGCTGGATCAGCGGCTCGCCATAGACGCGCATGCCGTTCTGGCGGGCGCGGCGGATGGCTTCATGGGCCTGTTCGCAGGAGGTGTGCACGACGTAGAGCGGCGCGCCCGCCATATCGGCGATGATGATCGCGCGGTTGGTCGCCTCGCCCTCGACGGCGGCAGGCCGCGAATAGGCATGCGCTTCCGGGCCGTTATTGCCGTCGGCCAAGCAGCTTGGCCTGCATCTGCGCGACGATGTCGCCGTTTTCAGCATGCACCATCGGCAGCGCGCCAAGCTCGGCGCAGCGCTGGAACGAGTGGAACATCTCGTCGTCATCGACCATCAGGGCACCCTTGTAGGCCATGAAGTGCTTGAACGAGTTGATGCCCTTCTGTTCGACGATGGTCTGCATCTCGTTGAAGACCTGCTCGCCCCACCAGGTGATCGCCATGTGGAAGGAGAAGTCGCAGGTCGCCCGCGACGTCTTGTTGTCCCACATGGTGAGCGCTTCGAGCAGCGACTGGCCGGGCGAGGGCAGGGCGAAATCCACCACCATGGTCGTGCCGCCGGAGAGTGCGGCGCGTGTGCCGCTCTCGAAATTGTCGGACGAATAGGTGCCCATGAACGGCATTTCGAGATGGGTGTGCGGATCGATCCCACCGGGCATGACGTAACAGCCGGTCGCATCCAGCGTCTCGTCGCCGGACAGGTTCGGCCCGATCTCGACAATCCTGCCGCCGTCGATCTTGACATCGGCCTTGTAGGTCAGGTCGGCGGTGACGATGGTGCCGTTCTTGATGACTGTGCTCATAATGCTGTTCCCTCTGTCTCGTTCCGCTGTTTGTTTTCAGCTTCGTTCAGGAAGCGTAGGAATTCAGAAAATCCTTGATCTCGTCACGGGTGTTCCCGAAAGCAATTTCGTTCAGTTGCTCAGGGTCATCAGTGATCAGGCGCATGGCAATCGCTTCCAGCCGCGACCGCAGTTCAGGATGCGCCACCCAGAAGGTCATATCGACCCTAAGGCAAACGTGGAGGAGCTCGCCGGCATACCATGCCACATCCGCAAACGGTTCGTGCTCAAGCCGATCGAGCGCGTTGGGCATGAGGTAATCCAGGCAGAAATGCTGGCCGATGAGAAACCTCACATCCTCTTCATCGAGGTCCACCAGGGGTTTCTGGAGCGTCGCCTGGACGAGGTCCACAAGACCGCCACGCTTGTCGTACGGCTCGTCGGGCCAGCCGTAAAGCGTGTTGAGGCTGGCTGGCTTTTCGGTAAGGTCGGCGGCAACGCCGGTGCCCTTCTCGATCACATTCCTCATGCAGCGCTCCCCATGATCAATCGAGCCATTCCCCGCCCCAGCCGTGTTTGGGCGGGTTGTCGCTGTTCATTTCGAGAAAAAAGATGGCGTCAGCCACGAACTGTTCGGGAATGGTCTTGTCGATGCGGTGAATCAGCGCCACGGCATTTGCCTTCAATTCCGGATGTTCGCTCCAGAACTGACGGGGAATGTCGTGGATCAGCATTTCCAGCAATGATTGGTCGTCGATCTCAACCGCGGGATTGGCCTCGATCCTCTCCAGCAGGTAGCGCACCACAATCTCGACTTCGGCTTTCTGGACAATGAGCCTCGTCAGATCGACCGCATCGAGCGTGCCGATCGGCGCTGCACAGGCGGCGTGAAACGCCTCGTGCGACGAACTCGCAAACGGGCCGGCGGAACCCTGTTGCCCGCTCATCTGGTTGATCGACAAGGTTGGGTCGATGGCCAGCCTGCTCACTCAACGATCCCCGCCGTCTCCACCACCGCATGCAAGAGCACATCGCAGCCGGCAGCCGCCCATTCCTTGGAGATCTCTTCCGCTTCGTTGTGGCTGAGGCCGCCGACGCAGGGGCACATGACCATGGTCGAGGGGGCGACCCTGGCGGTCCAGCAGGCGTCATGGCCGGCGCCGGAGATCAGGTTCATGTGGCTGTAGCCGAGGCGTTCGGCGGCGTTGCGCACGGCGGTGACAAGCGTCGGATCGAAGGTGACGGGCTCGAAATGGCCGATCGCCTCGATCGAACAGCCGACGCCAAGTGCGTCGGTAATCTTCGGCGCTTCCGCCTCGATCTTTGCCCGCATGCGGTTGAGCTTGGCAATGTCGGGCGAGCGGATATCGACGGTGAAGACGACCTTGCCCGGAAGCACGTTGCGGGAATTGGGCGAGAAAAATACCTGGCCGACGCCGCCAACGGCGCCCGGCTGCTCCGCCATGGCGACACCTTGCACCATCTCGATGATGCGGGCCATGGCCAGCCCTGCATTGACGCGCAGGTTCATCGGTGTCGACCCGGTATGGGCCTCGCGACCGGTGAGCGTGAATTCAAGCCACCACAAGCCCTGACAGTGGGTGACGACACCGATCTGCTTCTGCTCCGCCTCGAGGATCGGGCCCTGCTCGATGTGATATTCGAAATAGGCGTGCATCTTGCGGGCGCCGACCTCTTCATCGCCGCGCCAGCCGATGCGTTCCAGCTCGTCGCCGAAGCGCTTGCCGTCCGGGTCCTTGCGGTCATAGGCAAAGTCCTGGGTATGGATACCGGCAAAGACGCCCGATGCGAGCATGGCCGGGGCAAAGCGCGCGCCTTCCTCGTTGGTCCAGTTGGTGACCACGATCGGGTGCTTCGTCCGGATGCCGAGGTCGTTCATCGAGCGGACGAGTTCAAGGCCGGCGAGCACGCCGAGCACGCCGTCATATTTGCCGCCGGTCGGCTGCGTGTCGAGATGCGATGCCGACATAGACGGGCAGGGCATCCGGGATCGGTGCCGGGGCGGGTGAAGAACATGTTGCCCATGGTATCGACGCCCATGGTCATGCCGGCGCCTTCGGCCCAGGGCTGGAACAGACGGCGGCCTTCACCGTCCTCGTCCGTCAGCGTCTGGCGGTTGTTGCCGCCGGCAATGCCGGGGCCGATCTTGGCCATGTCCATCAGCGTGTCCCAGAGACGGTCCGCATTGATGCGCATGTTCTCGCCAGGTGCAGCCATGCCGCTCTCCTCATCCAGTGTCATATCGGCGCCGCCTGTCGCGTGCGTCCTCGTTCCCGTCGGTCAAATCGGGGCATCTGGTTTTTTCGATTGCCCTGCGATCAGCCGTTGCGTTTGTGATGTAACTGACTGATAATTTGACCGGTTGGTAAAACATTACAACTTCCGTTGCCGCACTCAAGACGAAAAAACAAAAAAGCGGAGGCGGTGCTCAAAATTTTAGCGCGGGCTGATTTTGAGCAGGATGGAGGCTGTGGCGACTTAACGCCCAAGAGAGTGCAGGGGAGAAAATGGTCCTACCGAGAGCAGCCAAGACCCAGAGGCGAACCCGTATCCAGGAGGAGAAGGAAGAGCAGATTCTGGAGGCTGCGCTCGAAGTTTTCGCGACCCATGGTTTCCGTGGCAGCACCATCGACCAGATCGCCGAAGTCGCTGGCATGTCGAAGCCAAATCTCCTGTATTATTTCCGCACCAAGGAAGCCATGCACCGGGCATTGATCGACCGGGTGCTCGACAACTGGCTCGATCCGCTGCGCGAATTCGATGCGGAGGGCAATCCGGTCGCCGAGATCCGCAGCTATATCCGCCGCAAGCTGGAAATGGCCCGCGACTTTCCGCGCGAAAGCCGGCTGTTTGCCAACGAGGTCCTGCAGAGCGCACCGCATATTCTGGACGAACTGAGAGGGCCGCTCAAAACGCTCGTCGATGAAAAGGCCGAGGTTATTCGCGCCTGGGCGAAGGCCGGCAAGATCGCCAAGTGCGATCCCTATCATCTGATCTTCGCAATCTGGTCGACGACGCAGCACTATGCCGATTTCGATGTTCAGGTTCGCGCCGTTCTCGGCCCTTCGCATTCGGGTGAGGGGCGTTTCGAAGATGCCGCGCGCTTCCTCGAGCAGCTCTTCATCAACGGGCTGGCGGTTCACGGACCGGCAGCGTCCTGATCGCTTCGGGTTTAGACAGCGTGCGAGTCCACTGACGACAGCGATCCGGCAAGCTCCGTTGTCTTCTGGACGATCAGGGTTTCCAGCGTGCCGGTGCGGCCGCGAATGGAGATCTGGTAGCGCTGGTGGTTGGCAAGCGTCAGGCCCGCATAGCGCACCACGTCGGCCGAGACGGCGAGCTCCGCATCATATTCCTTGGCAAACCCTTCGAGCCGGCTTGCTGCATTGATCGTGTCGCCGACGGCCGTCAGTGCTGACGCCTTGCCGTAGCCGATATGCCCGATGATCGCGGGTCCGGCGTGCATGCCCATGGCGATGCGCAACGGCTTTTCCAGTTCGCTTGTGAAATTGCGGTTCAGGATCTCGATACCCTTGCCGATGCGCGCCGCCGCAGCCAGTGCCTGAGCGCTTGCCTCTTCCACCGTGGTGTTGAGGCCGAAAAGGGCGAGGACCCCGTCGCCGATGAATTTGTCGATGACGCCGCCGGAGCTTTCGACGGCTTCACCGATCGTTTCGAAATAGCGGTTCAGCAGAAAAACCGTGTCGAAGGGAAGCTGTTTCTGGGCGAGTTGGGTGAAGTCGCGCAAGTCGCAGAACAGGACCGTGATGCGTCGTTCGCGGCCCGCGGCCTCCTCGCGGGAGGGGCTGGATTTCAACCCCATGCTGTCGGCGCCCAAAACCGGGGCTATCGTCAGGTCCTTGAGCGGCCGCAACTGGCAGGCAAGGCGCACATTGGCGGGCGCACGGATTCGCTTGAGGGTAATTGCCTCCGCTTCCGTGGCCTCCGGTTGGCCGCTCAGACCTTCGGTCACCCGGACCCGGCAGGTGGAACAACGGCCGCGGCCGCCGCAAATGGACAGGTGCGGAATACCGGCGGAACGGCTGGCTTCCAGCACGCTGAAGCCGGCGTTCACGGGCACGACGCGACCATCAGGATAGGTTATGCGCACACGACCGCGCGACGGCAGCGCGCGGATGGCCAAAACACCGCCGATTGCGACCAGCAAGCCGATATAGATCGCCTGCCGCAACTGGGCCAGTACAGCCGGGTCAGCGCGGCCTTCCTCGAACCAGCGCAAGCCCTTCACGGTCGGGTCGAGAGCACGGGCGGAAACGGTAAAGCCGATCAGGGCCACCACGGGGAGAAGGATTGCAACAGAATAGAGGGCCAGAGCGTAGCGTTCGAACCAGACCTTGCCCCGCAGCCAGAACCAGATGCCGAGACAGCCATGCGCCCAGGCCGCAATGAGCGCAAGCGACTGCTTGTAGGTGTCGAAATTGTTGGACCAGAGCAAGCGCAGCATGTGCGGATAGGTCATGTCGAAATTCGAAATCATGGATTCGAGCCGGGTGCCGACGACATGGGCGACAAGCAGGAAGGGGAGACAGAGACCGAAGGCAATCTTCAGGCCTTCGCGCAGCGGCATGCGCAGGGTCTGCCGCCGATAGAGGCTATCGAGCGCCACGACGAAGTGGGTGGCTAAGGCGCCGTAGAGCAGGATCGTGCCCGGCCAGCTGCTCCAGATCCGGTGGAACGGTCGGCGCATGGCTTCCATGGCCTCGAACGAGACGAGACCAAGGGTGATGTTGATGAAATGCCCCAGGATGAATGCGGCCAGCGCGAGCCCCGAAATCAGGTGCAGTCTCTTGCGTAATGTTGCGAGGTCGCGTTTCAAATGCGGGTTCCGGTCCCTGGGTGCATGCTGTATGCCGCCGCCATTTTTGATTTTTCTTATATTGGCGGTTTCAGTGGCCGGGAGCAACGCCGGATTTGAGAACGCAGTGTTTCGTCGGCTGTCGGTGGGTCGTGGCTTGAAACGATTTGGCCGGCTCCCCAGGGAAGCCGGCCAAAGGTTGGCATGTCAGTCGCTCCGGCGCTTCTTCTATTCCGCGGCCTGCCGGGCCATCGGATTGTTCGGATGGGTCGTCCAGTTGGCATAGTTCGGATCGACCGGCTTGCCGGTGCGCTCATCCAGCGTGCCGGCTGCAAGCGGTACCATGGTGATGCAGTTCTCGCACCGGGCAGACGTTGACGCAGAGATTGCAGCCGACGCATTCGTCTTCCATCACCTCGAAGTGCCTGCACGCCATCAACGAACTGTGTGATCGCCTGGTGCGAGGTGTCCTCGCAGGCGATATGACAGCGGCCGCATTTGATGCAGGCATCCTGGTCGATATGGGCCTTGGCGACGTAGTTGAGGTTGAGATACTGCCAGTCGGTGACGTTGGGCACGGCGCGGCCGATGATGTCGTCGAGGTCGCGGTGACCCTTTTCGTCCATCCAGTCGGACAGACCCGTGATCATTTCCTCGCACGATCTTGAAGCCATAGGTCATCGCCGCCGTGCAGACCTGCACGTTGCCGGCACCCAGCACCAGGAATTCCGCCGCATCGCGCCAGGTCGTGACGCCGCCGATGCCGGAGATCGGCAGGCCGTGGGTCTCCGGATCGCGGGCGATCTCGGCCACCATGTTGAGCGCGATCGGCTTGACCGCCGGGCCGCAATAGCCGCCATGGGTGCCCTTGCCGTCGATCGACGGGTTCCGGCGAGAAGGTGTCGAGATCGACCGAGGTGATCGAGTTGATCGTGTTGATCAGCGAGACCGCATCGGTGCCGCCGGCTCTTGGCGGCGCGGGCCGGCTTGCGGATATCGGTGATATTCGGGCGTCAGCTTGGTGATGACGGGCATGCGGGTATACTGCTTGCACCAGCGCACGACCATCTCGATATATTCCGGCACCTGGCCGACGGCCGCACCCATGCCGCGCTCCGACATGCCGTGCGGACAGCCGAAATTGAGCTCGATGCCATCGGCGCCGGTTTCTTCGACCAGCGGCAGGATCGCCTTCCAGGCATTTTCCTCGCAGGGCACCATGATCGAGGCGACCAGGGCCCGGTCGGGCCAGTTCATCTTCACCTGCTTCATTTCGCGCAGGTTGATCTAGCAGGTCGCGGTCGGTGATCAGTTCGATGTTGTTGAGGCCGAGAAGCCGGCGGTCAGCGCCCCAGATCGCGCCATAGCGCGGGCCGTTGACGTTGACGACCGGCGGGCCTTCCTCGCCCAGCGTCTTCCAGACGACGCCGCCCCAGCCGGCCTTGAAGGCGCGCTCGACATTGTAGGCCTTGTCGGTGGGCGGTGCAGAGGCCAGCCAGAAGGGGTTGGGGGATTTGATGCCGACGAAATTGTTGCGGAGATCAGCCATTGTTCATTCTCCTCTTCAAGCGACCGCAGCGGCGGGCTGGACGGCGGCGGCAAGCGCCCGGTTGATCGATTCGGCCGCGTCGCGACCCATGGCGACGGCGGAGACCGTCAGGTCCTCGCCGCCCTTGACGCAGTCGCCGCCGGCCCAGACGCCATCGAGCGAGGTGCGGCCTTCGGCATCGACGGAGATGCGTGCCGCCATCGAGCAGCAGACGCACCGAGACCATCGGCCTCGAAGCGTCTGGCCGATTGCCTTGAAGACCTGATCGGCGGCGATGATGCCGGTCTCGCCGGTGCCGACGAGGCGGCCATCGCTCGAGTGTCGGTGTATTCGAGCTCGATGCCGGCCACCTTGCCGTCACGGCTGACGATGCGCTTTGGCTGCAGCCAGTGGCGGATCGATGACGCCCTTGGAGGCCGCCAGATCCTGCTCGAACTCCGAGGCGTTCATGTGTTCCTTGCCGCGGCGATAGCAGATGGTCACCTCCTCGGCGCCGAGCAGCTTGGCCTGCACGGCGGCATCGATTGCGGTCATGCCGCCGCCGAGAACCACGACGCGGCGGCCGACCGGCGATGTCCGCCTTGTTTTCCGCCTGCCGCAGATCCGCGATGAAATCGACCGCATCGACGACGCCCTCTGCCGTCTCGCCTTCGGCACGCAAGCGCGTTGACGCCGGTCAGGCCCATGCCGAGGAAGACGGCATCATGGCGGGACTTCAGATCGGCGAGCGAGAAGTCGCGGCCGAGCATCTGCCCGTTGCGAATCTCGATGCCGCCGATGGCCAGCACGTAGTCCACTTCGTTCTGGGCGAAGTCATCGACCGCCTTGTAGGTGGCGATGCCGTATTCGTTGAGGCCGCCGGCCTTTTCGCGGGCATCGTAGATGACGACGTCATGGCCGTTGACGGCAAGGCGGTGGGCGCAGGCGAGACCCGCAGGGCCGGCGCCGACGACAGCGACCGATTTTGCCGGTCGCCTCAGCGCGCGGCGTAAAACTGCTTGTTTTCTTCCATCGCGATGTCTGTGGCATAGCGCTGCAGCCGGCCGATCTCGACGGGCTTGCCTTCGGCGGTATTGCGCACGCAGGCCTGCTCGCAGAGCGTTTCGGTGGGACAGACGCGCGCGCACATGCCGCCCAGAATGTTCTGGTCGAAAATCGTGTTGGCAGAGCCGATCGGATTGCCGGTCGATATCTGCCGGATGAACAGCGGGATATCGATCGAGGTGGGACAGGCCGTCATGCACGGCGCGTCGTGGCAGAAGTAGCAGCGGTCGGATGCGACCAGCGCTTCATGGTCGTCGAGCGGTGCGTGGAGGTCGGAAAAATTCGCCTCATATTGCGCAGGCGACAGACGGCCCTTGTGTATCCCAGAGTTCGTAGTTCCCATTTTTGTCTCCCAAATGTCGAGCTTTGGCTGACGAAACGGTAACTCAGCTTTATTTTTTTATCAAATGGTAAAATTTCAAAATTCCATTTCTCTTAAACGACAGCGTTTTCAGTTTGTTACGCTTGTATCTCCCGCCTTTGGGCCTGGCAGCATTTGACAGGCAGGCTGTAAAAATGTCAGCAATTCAATCGGAATTGCCTTCAGGGGAAAATTGGTCGATGGCGAGACGGGCGGAGGCGAACAATCGGCTGGACGATGCGGCGCGCGCCGGATGGCTCTATTATGTCGCCGGCCGGACGCAGGACGAGATCGCGGCGGCCATGGGGATCTCGCGGCAGTCTGCACAGCGCCTTGTTTCGCTCGCCGTTGCCGAAAAGCTGATCAAGGTCCGCCTCGATCACCCGATCGCCGCCTGCCTGGAACTTGCCGAACGCCTCAGGGACAAATTCGACCTGCGCCATGTCGATGTCGTGCCGACGGATCCGGCATCCACCTCGACCACCGTCGGCATTGCCGAGGCGGGGGCGGTGCAGATCGAGCGGTGGTTGAAATCCGCAGACCCGATCGTCCTGGCGGTGGGCACCGGACGAACGCTGAAGGCGGCTATCGACCAGTTGCCGCCGATGGAATGCCCGCAGCACAGGATCGTTTCGCTCACCGGCAATATCGGACCGGACGGATCGGCCGCCTATTACAACGTCATCTTCTCGATGGCCGATGCCGTCAAGGCGCGGCATTTCCCCATGCCCCTGCCGGTTCTGGTTTCGTCTGCAAGGGAGCGGGATCTGCTGCATCGGCAGGATCTCGTGCAGTTCGCCTTGAAACTGGGGCGTGAAGCCGATGTCGCCTTCGTCGGCGTCGGTGAACTCGGCACGGATGCGCCCCTGTGCGTCGACGGGTTTCTGGCGCGCGAGGAAATGGACCGGCTGACGTCGACCGGCGCCTGCGGGGAGATCTGCGGCTGGATGTTTGATCAGCAAGGCCATCTGCTGGACGACGTCATCAATGACCGGGTGGCCAGCGTGCCCCTGCCGTCGCGCGACAGCGCAACCGTCGTCGGACTGGCCAAGGGACGAAAGAAATACGCGGCGATCCGGGCCGCGCTGAGCGGTGGCATGATCAACGGAATCATCACCGATGAAAGCACAGCAGAGTATTTGCTGAGCGCCTGAGATTTCTAAAACAGTCTCTGGATATGGGCGAGCGTGCAGGGGCACGGCTCCCGGCGCTTTCGCGTAAAAAATATTTCCATTTAAAAACAGATTTGTAGCCCATTTCTTCTGCAATGCAGCACGGAATGTCGATTGACTTCGTTCATGCTTTAGTGAGTAATTGCCCACGAGCGAAGCAAATGCTCATTACTCTTCTGGGAGGAAGATTATGAAATTGAAAACTTTTCTGCTGGGCACCTGCTCGGCACTTCTTCTGTGTGGTTTTGCCAATGCAGAAACCCTGACCATTGCCACCGTCAACAATGGCGACATGGTGCGCATGCAGGGATTGACGGAAGACTTCACCGCCAAAAACCCGGATATCCAGCTCGAGTGGGTTACGCTTGAGGAAAACGTTCTTCGCGAACGTGTCACGACGGATATCGCCACCAAGGGTGGCCAGTACGACGTCATGACGATCGGTACCTATGAAGTTCCGATCTGGGCCAAGCAGAACTGGCTTCTGCCGCTCGACAATCTCGGTGCCGACTATGACGCTGCCGATATCATTCCCGCAATCGCCGGCGGCCTGTCCGTCGACGGCAAGCTCTTTGCTGCACCGTTCTACGGCGAAAGCTCCTTCATCATGTACCGCAAGGACCTGATGGAAAAGGCAGGGCTGACGATGCCCGACGCGCCGACCTGGGAGTTCGTGGCGGACGCAGCCCGCAAGATGACCGACCGCAGTGCCGAGATCAACGGCGTGTGCCTTCGCGGCAAGGCCGGCTGGGGTGAGAACATGGCATTCCTGACCGCCATGTCGAACTCCTTCGGCGCCCGCTGGTTCGACGAAAGCTGGAAGCCCCAGTTCGACCAGGCCGAATGGAAGAACACGCTGCAGTTCTACGTTGACCTGATGAAGGACGCAGGCCCCGTCGGCGCTTCTTCCAACGGCTTCAACGAAAACCTCGCGCTCTTCCAGCAGGGCAAGTGCGGCATGTGGATCGACGCGACTGTCGCCGCATCCTTCGTATCGAACCCGCAGGACTCTGTTGTCGCCGACAAGGTTGGCTACGCTCTCGCGCCTGATACGGGCATGGGCAAGCGCGGCAACTGGCTGTGGGCATGGTCGCTCGCGGTTCCGGCCGGCACGCAGAAGGCAGAAGCTGCCCAGAAGTTCGTATCCTGGGCAACAAGCAAGGCCTATCTCGAACTCGTCGCATCCAAGGAAGGCTGGGCAAACGTTCCTCCGGGCACGCGTTCCTCGCTCTACGCCAATGCCGAGTACCAGAAGGCGGCACCTTTCGCCAAGATGACGCTCGACTCGATCAACTCGGCCGACCCGACCAAGCCGACCGTCAAGCCGGTCCCCTATGTCGGTGTCCAGTTCGTTGCCATTCCAGAGTTCCAGGGCCTTGGCACGACGGTCGGACAGCTCTTCTCGGCGGCTCTGGCCGGTCAGATGACTGTCGACGATGCGCTGAAGCAGGCACAGGACGTCGCGACTGCGACCATGACCGAAGGCGGCTACATCAAGTAGTTTCGCCACGGGTCCAAAGGAACGAGGTCTGGCTCCCAAGGACCAGACTCGCTCCGGGCCGTCCGTCCAAACGAACGGGCGGCCCTATTTCTCTTTGATATTCGACATGCCTATGCTGGCGGCCCGGATGTGCCGTTATGGCGCCGTGCGCCAAGGATGATGCGCAACGGCAAGACGAGACCGAACGGTCCATCATCAACAATCTGGGGGGAACCATGGCTACGCGACAGACACAAACGCTTGCCCGGCTGATGCTGGCTCCATCCGTGCTGATGCTGCTGATCTGGATGATCGTGCCGCTCGCCTTCACGCTCTGGTTTTCATTCCAGCAGTACAATCCGCTCAATCCGCTGCGTGATGGTTTTGTCGGTTTTGCAAACTATGCGCTGTTCTATTCCAATCCGGCCTTCCTGCAGGCCATCATCAACACCTTGCTGATCGTTGGAAGCGTTCTGCTGATTACTGTCCTCGGGGGCATTCTGCTGGCTCTGCTGCTCGACCAGCCGATCTTCGGGCAGGGTTTCGTCCGCATCCTGGTGATCTCGCCCTTCTTCGTCATGCCGCCGGTGGCCGCATTGGTCTGGAAGAACATGATCATGCATCCGAGCTACGGCGTCTTTGCCGATATTGCACGGTTTCTGGGCGTGCAGCCGGTCGACTGGTTTGCGCAATATCCGCTGTTTTCCGTGATCATCATCGTCGCCTGGCAGTGGCTGCCGTTCGCGACGCTTATCCTGCTGACATCACTGCAGTCGCTGGACGGCGAACAGAAGGAGGCGGCCGAAATGGACGGCGCCGGTTTCCTGTCGCGCTTCTGGTATCTGACGCTGCCGCATATGTCGCGGGCCATCACCGTCGTCATCCTGATCCAGACGATCTTCCTGCTCGCCGTCTATGCCGAAATCCTCGTCACGACCAATGGCGGCCCGGGCTACGCATCCACCAACCTGCCGTTCCTGGTCTATCAGAAGGCCTCGCTCGAGTTCAAAATCGGCCAGGCATCGGCCGGAGGCATCATCGCCGTCATTCTTGCCAATATTGTCGCCTTCTTCGCCATGCGCGCCGTCGGCAAGAACCTGGACCGCTGAGCGGCCGAACAAGAGGATACGTCAATGGCACGCGCTATCAGCACGAAACGCAAGGCAGTCTTCACGGTCGCAGCCTGGATCGTCGCACTCATCATCTTCTTTCCGATCCTGTATACGATCATCACGTCGTTCAAATCGGAAACCGAGGCAATCGCCGGCTTCAACATGATCCCATCAGGCACGATGGAAAGTTACGGTGCCGTTCAGGACCAGTATAACTACTTCAAGCCGTTCATGAATTCCGTCGTCCTGTCTGTCGGCTCGACGGTGCTGGCCCTGCTCATCGCCATTCCGGCCGCGTGGTCGATGGCGTTTTCTCCGACACGGCGGACGAAGGACATCCTGATGTGGATGCTTTCGACCAAGATGATGCCGGCGGTGGCGGTGCTGTTTCCGATGTACCTGATCTTCCGCAACCTCGGCCTGCTCGACTCGCGGATCGGTCTCACCGTCATGCTGACGATGATCAACCTGCCGATCGTCGTCTGGATGCTCTACACCTACTTCCGCGAAATCCCGTCTGAAATCCTGGAAGCAGCGCGCATGGACGGGGCCTCGCTGTGGAACGAGATCATCTACGTGCTGACGCCGATGGCCGTGCCCGGCATCGCCTCCACCATGCTGCTGAACATCATTCTCGCCTGGAACGAAGCCTTCTGGACGATCCGCCTGACGGCCACGGATGCCGCCCCTTTGACAGCCTTCATCAGCTCGTTTTCCAGTCCCCAGGGACTGTTCTGGGCAAAACTGTCGGCGGCATCGACCCTGGCGATTGCGCCAATCCTGATCATGGGCTGGTTCAGCCAGAAGCAACTCGTGCGCGGCCTGACCTTCGGCGCCGTCAAGTAAGCAAACAAGAAAAGATACCGGGAGGCACGCATGGGTAACATCACGCTCAAGAAGGTCAACAAGTCGTTCGGCGAGACACAGGTCATCCCGAGCATTGACCTCAACATCCAGGAAGGCGAATTCGTCGTCTTCGTCGGACCGTCCGGCTGCGGCAAGTCGACCTTGCTGCGTCTGATTGCAGGTCTGGAGGATACGACGTCAGGCATCATCGAAATCGATGGGCGTGACGTGACCGGCGAGGCGCCTGCAAAGCGCGGTCTTGCTATGGTCTTCCAGTCCTATGCACTCTATCCGCACATGACCGTGCGCAACAATATCGCCTTTCCGCTGAAGATGGCCAAGCTCGATCCGGCGCTGATCGACAAGAAGGTCACGGAAGCGGCGCGCGTCCTCAATCTGACCAGTTACCTGGAACGCCGTCCGGGCCAGCTTTCCGGCGGTCAGCGTCAGCGTGTGGCCATTGGCCGTGCGATCGTACGCGAACCGTCGGCTTTTCTTTTCGACGAGCCATTGTCCAACCTCGACGCCTCGCTGCGCGGGACGATGCGGCTCGAAATCAGCGAGCTGCATCACCAGCTGAAGACCACGATGATCTACGTCACCCATGACCAGGTCGAGGCGATGACCATGGCCGACAAGATCGTGGTGCTCAACGCCGGCAATATCGAGCAGGTCGGATCGCCGCTGGAACTCTACAACAGGCCCGACAATCTGTTTGTCGCCGGCTTCATCGGTTCGCCACGCATGAATTTTGCCAGTGGCGAGATCGCAGCCCCCTTCAATGCTCCGACGATCGGCTTTCGCCCCGAGCACACGAGGCTTTCCAAGGAAAGCGGCAGCTGGGCCGGTGTCGTCGGCGTTGCCGAACATCTTGGGTCCGACACGTTCCTGCACGTCCATGTCGATGGAATCGGCATGGTCACCGTGCGCACCGGCGGCGATGTCGCCGTCAACCATGGCGACAGGGTGTTCCTGACGCCCGATGCCGATCGCGTGCATCGCTTCGATGCCAAGGGGCTTGCAATCCGATGAACCGTCTTGAGGGAAAAAGTGCCCTGATTACCGGATCCGCTCGCGGCATCGGGCGGGCGTTCGCCGAAGCCTATGTGCGTGAAGGTGCCACGGTTGCCATTGCCGACATCAATCTGGAACGGGCAGAGAAGACCGCCTCGGAAATCGGTCCATCCGCCTATGCCGTGGAAATGGATGTGACGCGCCAGGACTCCATCGATGCCGCAATCGCCAGCGTCGTCGCAAGGGCCGGGGGGCTGGATATCCTGATCAACAATGCAGCCCTGTTCGATCTGGCGCCGATCGTCGAGATTACCCGGAAGAGCTATGACACGCTGTTTTCGATCAATGTCTCGGGAACGCTGTTCACGATGCAGGCGGCAGCCAAACAGATGATCGCGCAGGGGCGCGGCGGCAAGATCATCAATATGGCCAGCCAGGCGGGTCGTCGCGGCGAGGCCCTCGTCGGCGTCTATTGCGCCACCAAGGCGGCGGTGATCAGCCTTACCCAGTCGGCAGGACTCAACCTGATCCCGCATGGGATCAACGTCAACGCCATCGCGCCCGGTGTCGTCGATGGCGAGCATTGGGATGGCGTCGATGCGATGTTCGCAAAGTATGAAAACCGCCCGCTCGGTGAAAAGAAGCGGCTCGTCGGTGCGGAAGTTCCGTTCGGCCGCATGGGCACAGCCGAGGATCTGGTCGGCATGGCTATCTTCCTCGCCTCCAGCGAGAGCAACTATATCGTCTCCCAGACCTACAACGTCGACGGCGGCAACTGGATGAGCTGAGCCCGGGCTCGCTTGCAAAGGATAATGCGATGACCACAAAACTTTCACTCGCAACACTGGACAAGGTTCAGGCGACCGCTGCCGTCCCTTCTTACGACCGAACCAGCCTTACCGCCGGCATCGTGCATTTCGGCGTCGGCAATTTCCATCGCGCCCATCAGGCGGTCTATCTCGATGATCTTTTCAACAGCGGTCGCGATCATGACTGGGCAATCATCGGGGCAGGGGTTCTGCCCTCCGACGAGGCGATGCGCGCCAAGCTTGCCGAGCAGGATTTCCTGACGACCGTGGTCGAACAGGACAACAACAAGAGTGCAGCCCGCGTCACCGGACCGATGATCGATTATCTGCGTCCGGGCAATGCGGCTGCAACGATTGCACAGCTTGCCGATCCGGCGATCCGCATCGTTTCGCTGACGATTACCGAGGGCGGTTATTTCATCGACCCGGCGTCCGGACAGTTCAATCCCGCGCATCCGGCCATCGTCGCCGACAGCCAGAGCCCCGACGAGCCGAAAACCGTCTTCGGGCTGATCATCGCCGGGCTCAAGGCCCGCAAGGCAAAGGGTCTTGTGCCCTTTACCGTGATGTCCTGCGACAATATTCCGGGAAATGGCGAAGTCACGCATGCCGCGGTTCGCGGACTGGCGCGTCTGTCCGACCCCGAATTGGCCGACTGGATCGATGCCAATGTCGCCTTCCCGAACGGCATGGTCGATCGCATTACGCCGGCCACCGGGCCACGCGAAATCGGGATCGTCGCTTCCGACTATGCGATCGAGGACAACTGGCCGGTGTTCTGCGAAGAATTCAAGCAATGGGTGCTGGAAGATCACTTCCCGGCCGGGCGTCCGGCGCTTGAAAGTGTCGGCGTGCAGTTCGTGCCTGACGTCGCGCCCTATGAGCACATGAAGATCCGTATTCTCAACGGCGGGCATGCGGCCATCGCCTATCCGGCTGCGCTGATGGATATCCATTTCGTGCACGAGGCGATGGAGGAGCCGCTGATCCAGGCTTTCCTGCAGAAGCTCGAATTTGAAGAGATCATCCCCGTCATTCCGCCGGTGCCGGACACCGATCTCAATGACTATTACAAGCTCGTCGAAACCCGTCTCTTCAATCCGAAGATCGGCGACACCATCCCGCGTCTTGCGCAGGACGGGTCCAACCGCCAGCCGAAATTCATTCTGCCCTCGACAGCCGATCGGCTTGCCCGTGGCGAGGACGTCGTCGGCCTGTCGCTGGTTTCGGCCCTTTGGTGCCGCTATTTCGCCGGCACGTCCGATAGCGGCAAGGCGATCGTGTTCAACGATGCGAGCGCCGAGCGTCTCCAGGCGGCAGCCTTGAAGGCCAAGGAGGAACCACACGCTTTCCTTGCACTTTCGGACATCTTCGGCGAAGTTGCTAAATCGGAGTTGTTCCAGCGCCGCTTTGCCCATGCGCTGAAGACGCTTTGGGAAAAAGGCACGCGTGAAACCCTGCAGCTCTATCTTGACGGCAAACTTGGAGATTGATGTCATGCACCACAGCCGCGCGCGGAATGTCGCCGTCCCAGGATACGGTTTCCGTGCGCTGGTGTGGGCTTGATCGACATGCAGGCACCTGCTCCCCAACTGGTGATTTTTGATTGCGATGGCGTGCTGGTCGACAGCGAACCATTGTCCATCGATGTGCTGGTGCGGGTCCTGCGCAATGCGGGCGTCGAAATGGATGCCGAAGAGGCCTATGCCCGGTTTCTCGGCAAGAGCCTCAAGACGATGTCCGACATTCTTCATGCGGATTATGGACTTGCCGTCGATGACCGGTTCCTCGAGGAGATGCGGCTCGATCTCTACGAGAAGTTCCGCGGTGAACTCCAGGCGATCGACGGGATTGCGGAGGTGCTGGATCAACTGGATGTCCCGCGATGCGTCGCCTCCTCCAGCCAGATGGAGCGCATCCGGCTTTCTCTGACGATCACCGGACTGATCGATCGTCTCGATCCGCATCTGTTCAGCGCATCCATGGTTTCAAACGGCAAGCCGGCGCCCGATCTTTTCCTGCATGCCGCAGCGCGGATGGGCGTTCCCGCCGAAAGCTGCATCGTCGTCGAGGACAGCCCTGCCGGCATTGCGGCGGCCAAGGCGGCCGGCATGCGCGTCTTTGCCTTCGCAGGCGGCGCACATGCCCGCACCGAGCGCCACAAGGCTGCCCTGATGCAACTTCAACCGGATGTGCTGTTTGACGATATGCGGGAATTGATACACTTTATCAGTCAAGTACAAAAGGGCGGGGTCCGACAAGACCAAAGGGACGGGAACATTCTTTAATGCGCGATTTGGTCGTGGCGGTCGACATCGGGACAGGCAGCGCGCGTGCCGGTATATTCAACGGGCAGGGCGCGCTTCTGGCGCGGGCGGATTATCCGATCGCCATGAACCGGCCGGAAGAAAACCACGCTGAACATGATTCCGAAAACATCTGGTCGGCGACCTGCATTGCCGTGAAGACGGCGCGCGCCAAGGCAGGCGTCGAGGCATCCTCGATCGCTGCCATCGGTTTCGATGCGACCTGTTCGCTTGTCGTTCGTGACCGGGACGGGGCGCCGCTTTCGGTGAGCCGCAATGGCGATCCGCGCTGGGATACCATTGTCTGGCTCGATCATCGTGCGCTTGACCAGGCCGATTTCTGCACGGCGACGAAGCATCCGGTGCTGGATCATTCCGGCCGCGTCATGTCGCCGGAGATGGAAATGCCCAAGCTCATGTGGCTGAAGCAGAACCTGCCCGAGCAATGGGCGAAGACAGGCTATTTCTTCGACCTTGCCGATTTCATGTCGTGGCGGGCCACCGGCAATGCGGCGCGATCGCGCTGCACGCTGACGGCGAAATGGAACTACCTGTCGCACAAGCCGCAGGCATGGCAGCCCGATTTTCTGGAAACCATCGGTCTCTCCGATCTTCTGGAGCGCGGCAATCTCCCGGACGAAACCCTGGCCGTCGGTTCATCGACCGGGAGGCTTACCCCGCAAGCAGCGCTGGAGCTCGGCCTCGACGACGGCTGTGAAGTGGCAACCGGCGTGATCGATGCCTATGCCGGTGCAATCGGCGCCCTGGGCGCCTTTGCCGGGCAGCCGGAGAAACTGGAACGGCAACTGGCGCTCATTGCCGGGACGTCGAGCTGCATCGTTGCCTTTTCCAAGCAGATGAAGCCGGGCTTCGGCATGTGGGGGCCGTATTTCGAGGCTGTTCTGGGCGATAGCTGGCTGATCGAGGGCGGACAGTCGGCAACCGGCGCTCTGCTCGATCACATCGTTCGCAGCCACAGCGCCGGCAGCGAGCCGGATGCGGAGGTTCATGGCGCTATCGTCAAGCGCATTCAGGAACTCAGACTGATCCAGGGGGCGGATTTTGCGCGGCGGCTGCATGTGCTTCCCGATTTTCACGGCAACCGTTCGCCGCTGGCCGATCCGCATGCGCTGGGCGTGGTCAGCGGACTGACGCTCGATGCCTCCTTCGACGATCTCTGCCGGCTGTACTGGCGCACCTGCGTTTCGATCGCGCTCGGGATCCGGCATATTCTGGAAATGATGAAGGAGGCGGGTTACGACCTCGACACGCTGCATGTTACCGGCGGCCATGTTCGCAATCCGTTGCTGATGGAGCTCTACAGCGACGCGACCGGCTGCCGGGTCGTGGTGCCGGAAACCAGCGACGCCGTGCTGCTTGGCACAGCCATGATTTCCGCTGTTGCCGGGCGGCTCTATCCGGATCTCGGGGCGGCAGGCCTGGCGATGTATCCCGGCGGTCACGAGCGTCAACCGGATCCGGAGAAGCGGGCAGGGTACGACAGGGACTACCGCAAGTTCCTCATGCTTCACCGTCATCGTGCGGAGCTTGAAGCCGTGGTTTAGCGGTTTGCTGCCGACCCGATTTCGCCTTCATAAACGTCTCAAGAAAAATTTTGAATCCGTCGGAACTTATTTTCGGAGTGCTCGTTTATGTGATGTCCGGACAGTGGTTTGCATCGCCCCCAATGTGAACCAGCAAAAATTCCGGTTTCCGACTCACACGCCCCCTCGGTGAGTTGTTGATATCAGCCAGTGCCCTCCCCCGGCACTGGCTGTTTTCGTTCCGACATCTCCGAAGCCGAGCCTCTGCCGTAGCATCTGCGCCGCGTGGCGGATTGTTATTCCTCGATGCGGGTGATGATCTCGTATTCGCGGGCAGGGATCGTCAGATGATATTCGATCCGGTCGCCGGTCGTCATGTACAGTGCCTTGCCGCCAATGGCGATCGGTACGACCCGCTCGAGCACGGTGCGTGCGAAGGTATGTTCGTCCGCCTTCGCGGCCGTGATGCTCGTCGGCAGGTGCTCGATCCAGGCCAGCTCAATGGCTTTCTGTTCGTTGAAGAATGTCTCGAAACAGTTCACCGTGAGGGAATTGACGCCGACGGATATGGCGCCGTGAGATGCGGAATTGACGATCAGTTCATGCAGCGCAAGACCGATATGCAAGGCTGCATTGGGTGAGAGATGGGCGTTTATCCCGGTGACGCCAATCGGATTTGCGGTGTTCGGCCAATAGGAATTGAACTGTCGTTCGGCAAGCTCGAACAGGTAGGCGCCGCGCCAGCTCGAATCCGTGACCAGATCCTGGGAAAAGGAAAGCGACTGGATGCGCCCGCGAAAGGTCGTGAGGAAGCCATCAAGCGACAGGGCCTGCCGGGCCGTCTGCGTCGCGATACCCTGGATGATGGCGAGCAGGTTCTTCGAACGATGGCTGAGTTCGCGCAGCAGCGTCTTGAGGATGCGCTCGCGGTGCAGCGTATCCGAAATATCGGTAATCAGGGTCAACACGCCGCCGCCATGGGTTGCCGCGACGGGCTCAATCTCGATGCGATAGGTGATCAGGCCCGCACTGGACTGGATCTCGACTTCCGTCGTTTCCTGGTGCTGATCCCGCATGACGGTGCGTTTGAGGTCGTTTAACCGCAGCCCGTCATTGCCGCCGAACAGGTCCCCGTTCTCGGGAAACACGGTTCCTGCCTGGTGCAGACGAACCGGGAGATTGGCAAAGAGCATGACCTTGAGATCAGCGGATTGATGGATGAAGCCCACGCCTGTCTTTTTCAGCGCCATTTCCATCAAGGCCGACGCTCGCTGGGCTGCGGTCTCGATATGCTCCGGATTTCCTGCCGTGGTCACGCGATACTTCCCGTCAAAGGTTTGGATTGTTTTTCACGGGCTTATGCCGTGATCAACAATCGGCAGCGCTCACCTTCATGGTGAACGGGCCAGACGTTGTCGGTTTCATATTGGTCGTTACCCGGGGTGTCGCTTGTTGAAAGCGACACCTTTATGTTCACCCGGATGTTAGGCTGCCGCCTTGGTCGTCTCGTTGAAGAACAGGGCTTGGCTGATCAAGGCCTTCACCATGTCCGGGTTGAACGGCTTGGTCACCAGGAAGGTCGGCTCCGGCCGCTCTCCGGTCAGAAGGCGTTCAGGGAAGGCGGTGATGAAGATCACCGGTATCGCCGAGGTCTTCAGGATATCGTTGACCGCGTCGATGCCGGAACTGCCGTCGGCCAGCTGGATATCGGCGAGAACCATGCTCGGGCGCGTGGATTTGAACAGCGCGACGGCTTCGGCATGGGTTCTGGCAATACCGGTGACCCGATGGCCAAGGCTTTCAACCATCTGCTCGATATCGATCGCAATCAGCGGCTCATCTTCGATGATCATGATATCGGTCGCGACCTGACGCGAAATCTCTTCGGAGGCACGTTCGAGCAATTTATGCATCTCGGTTTCATCGAGCTCCAGCACCTCGCCGGCCTCCGAAGGACGAAAACCCTCGACGGAAACCAGCAGGAAAGCCTGGCGCGCCAGCGGCGAGACCGAGGCGAGATTGATGGAGGCGCGTTTCTCCCAGGCAAAGGGTGAGACCGGCTCGGGGATCAGGACCGAGGATGAACCAAACAATTTGGTGTAAAGCTGGAACAATGCGACCCTGTCATTGCTCGCCTCGGGAAAAATCGAAACATCCGCGATCAGAGCCTCGAGAACTGCGGCGACATACGCGTCGCCAGACGTCTGGGAACCCGTAAGGGCACGGGAATACCGGCGCAGGTAAGGTAGAAAAGGCGCGATCCGGTTGGAAAGTGACATAGAAGAACTCCCTCAAGCAGGCCAATGCATATGACCTTCACCCGGCGGAAACGCGCATTTGAAAAAAAGGTTCCTTTGCCGGGAACAAATTTTTCGCTGGCGCATTAGGTCTCCGATAAACGACCAAAGGTAACAAAAATACATGAGCCACAATGCAGGGGCAGAGCGCGGGCCGGCAAAGCCGGTGGGCGCTGACGATCCGAACGGACAGATTGCAACAAAACTGAGGGCGCTTTACCTGTCCGTACAGGAAGAAGCGATCCCCGATCGCTTTCTTGATCTTCTCGAGCAACTGGACGCCGTCGAGCTGAAGGCGTCGGCAAGAGCGGGTGCGACCGAATGAGCAAGGTCGGGACGTCCGAAGAACCGAGCTTCAAGCGGGAAATGCTGGCAGCTCTGCCAAGCCTGCGCGCCTTTGCCATGTCGCTGATCGGTCGACATGACCGGGCCGACGACCTCGTGCAGGACACCATCATGAAGGCCTGGGCGAAGCAGGACCATTTCGAGATGGGCACGAACATGAAGGCATGGCTGTTCACGATTCTGCGCAACGAACTCTACAGCCAGATGCGCAAGCGCGGCCGTGAGGTGCAGGACAGTGACGGCTATTTCACGGAATCGCTGGCGCAGCATCCAGCCCAATACGGCTCGCTCGACCTGCAGGATTTCAAGCGCGCGCTCGACCAGTTGCCGCCGGACCAGCGCGAAGCCATCATTCTCGTGGGAGCCTCCGGGTTTTCCTATGACGAAGCGGCGGAGATTTGCGGCTGTGCTCTCGGCACGATCAAGAGCCGCGTCAATCGCGCCCGGCAGCGTCTGCAGGATATTCTTCAGGTGACCGGTGAAAACGAATACGGCCCGGACGCAACATCGGCGCCGCTGACATCACGCGCCTTCGTCTCCTGAATGGATGCGTGATGGTCTCGCGCGACGGTGTTTGTCGCGCGATTTCTCCGCGCTTGCGCTGAACCTTTCGGAGCGCTGCTTGGCGCGACGCATTGCGTGGGGGAAACAGCCATGCGAAATGTGGCGGGAAGACCGGATTGGATGCTGAACAGGCCGTTAGCCGCCAAACTCATACGCGCTGGCGGGATTGGGAACTGATGACGAACATATTGCCGGCGCTGCCGGCCACTATGGCTGAACGCCTTTCTTCCACCGATCGGCTTGATGTCCTGCGGTCCGTTGTTCCGGACATGCGCATCCTGGATTCCGAGTTCGATACGATCGCGCAGATCGCGTCTGATATGTTTGGTGCTCCGGTGTCGCTTGTCAGCCTGCTTGATCCGCAAACCCAATGGTTCAAGGCGCGGGTCGGTACGGAAGAAACGCACGCGCCGTCGCTGGAATCGTTCTGCGCGCATACCATCGCCGGGCCGGGTGATGCCCTTGTTGTCGCCGACGCTTCCGTCGATCCGCGCTTTGCCCACCAGCCGCGTGTCGCCGGCGCACCTTTCCTACGGTACTATGCCGGTGTCCCGATCGTCATCGACGAGCAGCCGATCGGCACGGTTTGCGTCTTCGACGTCGTTGCACGCTCCGATACCGATCCGAATCTGATCCGGCAGCTGCATCGGTTGTCGGCCCTTGCTTCGTCGCTGTTCAAGCTCAAGGATGACGCACGCAAGCGCGCGCTGAAAGAGGCGGCCTTGTCACGCGACGGGCGCCGTCATGCCATGGCGCTTGAGGCCGCCAATGTCGGCAGCTGGCTGTGGGACATTCGCAGCGGCAATGTTTCCGGAAATGGCGCCATGTTGCGCCTGTTTGATCTGCCGACAAGCGGGGGGCAGTTGCGCGCCCGGGATGTTTTCGCCCTCATCCACCCGGATGACCGCGTCAAAACGCTGGAAAAGCTGCGTACCGCCATGGCGGCCGATGAGGAATATGACGGGCTTTTTCGCGTGCAGCCGACGGGGCGGTGGATCCTGGGGCGTGGCCGCGTGCATGAGCGGGATTCAAACGGCAATCCGACAGTCTTCCTCGGCATCAACCTTGATGTGACCGATGAACAGCAGTCCATGCAGAGAACCCGGCTGCTGCTCCGCGAACTCAATCACCGGGTCAAGAATACGCTTGCCATGCTGCAGTCGCTGGCGCGGCAGACCTTGCGGCAGACCAGCGATCCGCAGCAGTTCATGAAAGCCTTCGCGGGGCGACTGCAGGCCATCTCGGAAGCGCACGGCCTTTTGTCGGATCATGAATGGGGCGAAATTCGTCTTTCGGCGCTGTTGTCCAAGCAGATCACGCCTTATGTGCGTGACTACGCAGCGCAGGTGGAAATACACAAGGACGATATATCCCTTGGACCGGACCAGGCCGTCGGTCTTGGTCTGGTTCTGCATGAACTGGCAACAAATGCCGCCAAGTATGGTGCGCTCAGCACGCCGTCTGGAAAGATTGTCCTGACAGCGCGAAGCCTGACGGAAGAGACGGGACAGGTTCTGCACCTCACCTGGACCGAATTGAATGGTCCCCCCGTTCAGCCGCCGGAGCGCCGCGGCTTTGGCTCCATCCTGATCGAGCGCAGTCTCGACAAGGTTCTCGGCAGTTCGGTGAAGGTGGAGTATCTGCCGGCCGGGTGTCACGGCAATCGTGCGATTGCCGCTCTAGATTCTGTTTAGTCGTCGTGACGGGATTTTCGCGTAAAACCGAGTAGCGCACCGATCCCGATTGCCATGCCTGCCGCAAGCAGTGGCTTCTTGCGGAACAGCGTCATCGAGGCTGCCACCGCAAGGTTGGCCTGCGCCATCGAGCGGCGCCGCCGTTCCGCAGCAAGGCGTGCATCGCGTGCGCTCAAAGCAAGCATGATGCCGATGATGATCAGGCCGATGACGAGCGAAGCGCCGGCAAGGATCATTGTCGCCTGCAAGGGTGTGTAGATCGTGCTGAGATAAAGAGCGCCGGCGACGAGAGCGAAGACATAGGCTGTTGCGAAAAATACCGCTGCAAAAACAGACAGGGCCGCGTTGCGCTTATAACGCGTGACGGTATTGCCGATATCGCTGACAAGCAGGCCAGAGACCAGTGCACCCAACGGACCCATACATATTCTCCAGAAACGTGTTGTCGAAACAAACCGCCCAGCGGTCGGCCTTCGACATTTCATGCCATGCGGGATAAACGCGAAAGGACGGCCCCGCGTGTGCAGGGCCGTCGTTTCGTCGGTGCTTAACGGCGCAGAAGTGCCGCGATGACGATGCCGGCAAGGGCAGCGGCGCCCAAAGTCGCGACCGGGTGTTCGCGAACGGTGTGGCGGACCTGCTTTTCAGTGCTGGCATAACGCGAGCGCAGTTCGGACAGCATCTGCTCGCCATTGCTCAGAAGGTCCTGAAACCCGGCTTCCGCCTGGTCGCGCACGTCATGCGCACGGGAGCGAACGTCGGACGACGCATCGGCGCTACGCTTCGACAGCAGCTTGGTCAGCGCTGCAATATCGTTGCGGATTTCGCTGATCTGGTCTTCGACCGGAGTATCCAGAAATCCATTGTGCTTCTTGCGCGCGCTTGAAAAAAGGCCTGTTGCCATGGTGGACACTCCTACATTTCAGGGCCGGCATTCTCGGTCAGCCCTTTTCCGTTTCATGCCGGCATGCAAGGTCGTTGCCATCCCAGCGGTTCGATGTAGGAACGCGCGAAGCCTGATTTGGTTCCCTGAATTAGGACGGCATTATTAATGCACTGCAGTGTGGGGGAGAACGAAGGGAACAGATCCATGAGGGGTGACGTTCACCCGCATCGTACAGCCGAAAACAGACTCCATGACATCATCGGTCATGACATCCTGCGGCGAGCCCGCTGCCCGCACCTGGCCTGCCTTCATCATGATCATGCGATCGGCAAACATGGCCGTCAGGTTGAGATCGTGCATGATGGCGATAACCCCGCCGCCGCGCCTGCAGAAATCCCGCGCGAGGCGCATGATGGTCAACTGGTGGCGGATGTCGAGGCTGGAAACCGGCTCGTCGAGCAGAAGGAATGACGGCTCATCGTTCCGGATGGGCTCCCATATCTGGCAGAGCACACGGGCCATCTGCACGCGCTGCTGCTCGCCGCCCGACAGTTCCTGATAGAAGCGCCCCGCGAAGCCCGAGAGATCGACGAGTTCCAGCGCTTCCCTGGCAATGCGGTCGGCTTGCGCAGCGGCCATGCCGCCGCCGATCGAGAGGCCCATGCGCACGATCTCGCGCACGGTGAAGGGAAAGGAAATCATGGTCGATTGCGGCAGGACCGCACGCCTCAGAGCGAGCTCCCACGGCTTCAACGCCCTGATATCATGACCATTGATACGAACGGTTCCGGTATAGGCGGTCTCGCCGGCGATAGCCTTCAGCGTCGTTGTCTTGCCGGACCCGTTCGGCCCGACGATTGCCGTCATCTGTCCGGCAGGCGCCTCCAGCCGGATGTTGTGCAGGACCGGTTTGTCCGACAGCCGGACCGAAAGGTTGGATGCGCTGATCATGATGCGTGTCTCAAAGGCCCATTTGCGTGCGGCCGCGCAGCAGGATCCACAGGAAGAAGGGAGCACCGGCAAAGGCGGTGATGATGCCGATCGGCAATTCGGCCGGCGGAACGATGGTGCGGGCGATCATGTCAGCAAAAATCAGCAGCGTGCCGCCGAGCAGGGCTGAAGCCGGCAGGAGATAGCGATGATCCGGGCCGATGATAAGGCGCAGGACATGCGGGACGACGATGCCGACAAAGCCGATGCCGCCGCTGACGGCAACAGATGCACCCGTCGCAGCCGCCACGCTGACAATGGCGATGTTCTTCAGTCTCTGGACAGGAATGCCCATGTGGAAGGCGGCGGCCTCGCCCAGGGTCAGGGCATTCAGCCCGCGGGCGAGGAAGGGGACGACTGCAAGCGACAGGAGAATGATCGGACCGGCGGCCAGGATCTTCGTCCAGTTTGCGCCGGCGAGCGAGCCGAGGCCCCAGAAGGTCAGATCGCGCAACTGCTTGTCGTCGGCCATGAAGATCAGGACGCCGGTGACTGCGCCGGCGAGTGCGCCGAGCGCAATTCCGGCAAGCAGCATGGTCGCGACGGATGTCTGGCCGCTGCGGGTGGCTATCCGGTAGAGCAGCAGGGTTGTTGCCAGCCCGCCGAGAAAGGCGGCGATCGGCAGCGTGTAGAAGCCGAACATGGCAAACAGCGGCCCGAAGACCGATGAACCGAGAACGATCATCAGGACGGCGCCCAGGCTGGCCCCCGAGGAGACGCCGACCAGGCCGGGATCCGCCAGCGGATTGCGGAACAGGCCCTGCATGACGACACCGGAGACGGCGAGAGAGGCGCCGACCAGAAGGCCGAGAACCGCGCGGGGCAGGCGGATGTCGAGAATGATGATCCTGTCGCGGGCGCTCAGCACCTGCTCCATGTTTTCAAGGCCGAGCATGCCCCGGACGACATTCGACAGGGACGCGTCGGCCGCCCCCGTCATGATCGAGGCGCAGAACATGATGGCCGTGATCAGGACCAATCCTGCAATCAGCAGGCGTGCCAGCCGCGAGCGATCGCCTGACAGCCAGTCCGATCGCAGGCGATCGAAAAAACCGCCGGGATCGTCTGCGGCTGTCATCATATCACTGCGAGACATCGGCTTTTCCATAGACCGCGGCGTTCAGTTCGCGAACGGCACCGGCCGTGCGGGGACCAAAGCCGAGCATCTGCAGGCCATCCATGCGGATGACGGTCTTGGTCTCGGCGGCCGGTGTCAGGCTGAGTGCCGGATGGGCAAACAGCTCGGCGTCACTTGCCGCATGATCTCCGCCACGGGTCATCATCAGCACGACATCGGGCTTCGCCTCGATGATCGCCTCGTCGGTCAGGGCCTTGTAGCCCTTGAAGTCGCCGGTGGCGTTGACCGTGCCGGACAGCGAGATGATGGCGTCAGCGGCGGTTCCAGACCCGGACGCCATGATCTTTCCGCCCTGCATGCTCAGAATGAAGAGCACGCGCTTGCGCTCGGATGCCGGACGTTTCGCTGTATCGGCAACCGCTGCGTCCAGGTCTGCCTTGACCGTAGCGGCCAGAGCTTCGGCCTTGTCCGCAACACCGAGGAAGGCGCCGACGGACTTGATCTTTGCAATGATGCCAGCCGCATCAAACGTTTCCGGTACGGTTTCGAGCGGGATCCTTGCATTGTCGAGCAGAGCAAGCGCTTCCGGCGGACCGCTGCCTTCCACCGCAATGATCGCGCTCGGATTGGTCGCCAGGACGCCCTCTGCGGAGAGTTGGCGCATGTAGCCGACATCCGGCACCTGCAGAACGGCCTGCGGATAGACGCTGGTCGAATCGCGTCCGACCAGCCGCTTTTCCTCGCCAAGGGCATAGATGATTTCCGTGATGGCGCCGCCGACCGAAACCAGTCGCGACGTATCCGGCTGCTGCATCTCCTGGGCTACTGCCGTGCGGACGAAGGATGGCCCGCCCGGCATCGCGACAGGCAGAACGAAAGGCGCCGAGACCGCCAGAACGGCAACGGCCAGTTCCCATGAGCGCAGCCTGCGGAAATCATATCCGTTTTTCATAACCCGTTCTCCTTAGGCAGCGACGGTCGTGTCGAGGCGCTGCAGGCCTTCCATGATGGTGCGCCATTCCGGGCGTTCGGCGACGCCTTCCTTGCGCTTGCCGAAGAACTGGATGACCATGTCGCCCTTGGCGTCCAGGGCTTCCAGCGAGGTGACGTGTCCATCGGCGGTCGGCTTGCGGACGGCCCAGATTTCGGCAAGCTGATCCGTGCGCAGGTGGAGGTGGAAGGTCGGATCCATGACGTTCAGCCATGGGCCCATCGTCTTGATGTTTGCGACCGGGCCGGAATGGATCTGGATGATGCCGTGGTTGCCGACGAAGCACATGATCGGCAGTTCGATTGCCGCCGACTGGCTCATCATCGTTTCGATGGCGGATGCGTCCAGCTTCCAGGCGAAGTCCTCGCCGATATTGGTCAGAGCCTGCCGGCGATCGAGCTTCAGCCGGCGCAGGATGCCGTGGAACTGATGCGTGTCGGTCATCTTCGACCACTGGTCGCGCAGTTCGGCGCTATCGACGGCATTTTCCGTTTCGCTTGCAGCGGCAGCCTTCGCAACGGCGACGAAGACCTGGCTCTGGTCTTCGACCTTGAGATCCTCGACGATCGCCTGGTAGGCACTGAGGTTCGAGGCGGGGCGCATATGCACCTTGTGAACGGCTGTGCCCTGGGCATCGAAAAACTGCAGGCTGCGGCGAACATCCTCGCCATCGGTCTTTGTTACGGCAAATCCATGGGCCCATGCGCCCGGAAAGATGCGCAGGTCGATCTCGCTGCCGAGAACGATGGAAGCCTGCTTGCCGGCCGTCGCCTTCTCGAAGGTGCCGATCTTTTCATGCACGGCAGTCTCATTGCGGGTCAGCGCCATGACTTCGCCGAGTTCCGGCGCGCGGGCCAGAAAACGATTGGCGTCGCCGTCGATGCGCACGACGGACAGGCCGCATTCGGCGGCGACCAGTGCAGCTTCGGAAATGCCGAGCTGGGCTGCAATGTCGCGTTCGCGCAGCTTGGGGTTGGCCGCCCGGAAGGCGCGGATTTCGGCGGGAGAGGGGAGCTTTGTCTCGGTCATGGTTGGCCTATTTGTTTAGTATGAGTTTGCCCTGACGGGTGATTTTCATGCGGTAGATCGAACCGTCGTGGGCGATCAGGATTTCGTTTGCCCCGCAGAAGAGGTCGCGGCTTTCGACGACACGCTGGGTCTGGCCCTGCATGGTCGAACGCGGAATTGTCGCTGCGGTGTTGGTTTCGGTGTTGGTTGGCATAACAGGCGTCGGGTCCTGGTCATGGTGACAGGCGGATCGAAATTTTATCCGCCGGCCGCCCTTGTCTTTGCGGTTAGTATCTTGACTTCATTACTCACCTTTTATTATGGACGCAATACCGGATTTTTTTAGTCTAGTATATCGCGGTGGATATTTGTGTCGGTCGATCCGACCTGTCCGATCCGCCGTCTGTGAGGAATGAAACATGAAGAGACGTCAGGGATTTTTGGTTATGGCCGCGGTTGCATCCGCCTGCCTTTGCGGGGCGGCCTTTGCGCAGGATGCCGTTGCTCCCACGGGCGCGCTCAGCATCGAATTGAACGATGTGGCTGTCAGTGAGAAGGGCTGCAAGCTGACGTTCGTCGCAGACAACGGCCTTGGCGCAATCGCTGACCAAGGTCTCGTTCGAATTTGTGTTGTTCGACCAGAAGGGGCTGGTCGAGCGCATGGCAGTGCTCGATTTCAGGGATTTGCCGTCCGGCAAGACGAAGGTCCGGCAGTTCGATCTGCCCGGCACCAAATGCGACGCGGTGAAGAGCCTGCTGATCAACGATACGCCGGTCTGCAGCGGGGAAGGCCTTGCGAAAGACGCCTGCATGAAAGCCCTGAAAACAGGTTCGAAATTGCCCGTCGAACTCAAGGGCTGACGATCGCCTGCGGCCCACAGGACTGATGCACATGATGAAATCCACGCTGAAATGGACTGCTGCAATTACCTTTTCGCTGCTCGCGCATGCCGGTGCCGCAACGCTGTTCGAGGTGCCGCCGGAGAAGGATCAGGCCGAGATTGCCGGTGGCGAGGCGATGGAAGTGACGCTTCTCGGAAATGCGTTCGAGGACGCACTGGAGGCCGGTGATCCAAGCGAGGCGCTGGAGCCGATTGAGGAGCAACCGGAAGAGGTCGAGCCGATCGTGCCGGAGACAGCCGAGGTTGTGCCCGAGGAAATCACGCCCGTCCAGTCCGAGATTGCGGCGGAAGCCCCGAGCGACGTGCCGCCGGTGGAGGCGGACATCATCTTGCCGGCCGAAGAAATGCCGCCTGTCGTGGTGGCGGAAGCCGAGGTGACGGCCACCGTGCCGCCGGTGGAGACTGTGGTTCCGGAGGAAAAACCAGAGCCCGAGCCGAAAAAGGTCGAAAAGCCGAAGCCCAAGAAAAAGGCTGAAGCGAAGAAAAAGCCTGAGCCGAAAAAAGAAAAGCCCGTCAAGAAGCGGGTGGTTGTCAAAAAAACCGGTGAGGCCGGCGCGAACGTCGCCTCGCAGAGCAAGGGGCAGGCGGACGGTTCCAAGAGCGCACTGGCCAGTGCGGCGTCAGGCAAAAAAGGCGCCCGATCAAACCAGGCTGGCAATGCCGCCGTCTCCAACTATTCCGGCAAGATCCGCTCCAAGCTGAGCCGTGCATTTCGCTATCCGTCTGCCGCCAGGAGCGAAGGCCTGCGCGGAACCGCGCAAGTGCGCTTCACGGTCTCGGCGAGCGGCTCTGTCAGTGGAGTCCGCATCGCCAAAAGTGCCGGTTCACCCGTCCTCGATCAGGCGGCCATCGAGACTGTTCATCGCGCATCACCTTTTCCGCCGATCCCGGACGCTGCGGGAAAGAGTGCATGGACCTTTACGATACCCCTGGCCTTCGCCCGATAGAGCGATTGCCAGCGCTGATTTTTCCAGCGCTAATTTTCCAGAGCGGGACTGGCAGGAATGATCAGTTTCCAGCTGCGCGTAAAAATATGATGAAAAAACTCATGTTTATACTTTACTCGAATTATCAAGTTTTATAGGGTCGCTTCATCGAAGAATCGAAGCGGTTCAGGCGGCCGACAGGTCGCTTTGAAGCCACGCAGGGCGGAGACGACAGCATGCACGACAAGAAGCGTCAGCAGCGGACAAAGGCCCGCTACGACCAGCAAACAGGCGTCGTCGAAAAGACCGCAGATGTCGAGCGCCCGACGCTTGAGGGGCGCAGCTTCCTCTATGTCGGCGGACGGGATTGTCAGGTTGCGCATCTGCGCCAGATCGCCACGTCCTATGGGGCCGAACTCATTCATCATGATGGTGGCCTGCGCGAAGCGGTTTCACGGATCGACAATGTCCTGCCATCGGTCGATTGCGTGTTCTGCCCCATCGACTGCATCAGCCATGATGCGTGTCTGCGGGTAAAGACGGGCTGCAAGAAGTGGGGCAAGGCCTTCGTGCCGCTGCGCAATGGCAGCAAATCGAGCCTCGAGCGCGCTTTCCAGGAACTGAGCACGAGCCAGAGCCGCGGCAACTGACATCAGAATTTCAGATTTTCGGCGAGCGGCCCTGATGTGGCCGCCGTTGACGGAGAAAACACATGAGCGACGAGCGTCCGGATCAGTATATGATGATCGGGCTTCACAAGATGGCCGCCCAGTTTGGCGATGGCCTCGTTCCCGAGCTTTACGAGCTTCTGAAGCGTCGAAGCTGCGTCATGGAGGAATGCACGAACGTCGTTGCATTTCCGGTGTCGCGTGTGCGTTTGCCAGCCGACGAAGCTTTGCCGCTTGCACCGCTTGTGCAAGATAATATCCTTTCATTCCCCGATGGGCCTGCCAAGCCTGCGGCCCGCACACAAAAAAGGTGAAGCTTGCAATGTTCCATGCCATGAACCGTTTCCGGATTGCGATCGGCCAGGAAGAGGCGTTCGAAGCTGTCTGGAAGAACCGCGATTCCAGCCTTTCGGACATGCCCGGTTTTGTCGAATTCAGGCTTCTGCGCGGCGAAACGGTTGCCGAGGAAGGCTATACGCTGTTCGTCTCCAGCTCGATCTGGCGCGACCGCGACGCTTTTTCGGCATGGACGAAATCGGACAACTTCCGGGCCGCCCACAAGAACGCCGGCGACAACAGGGCGATGTATCTGGGCCCGCCGAAGTTCGAGGGCTTCTCGGTGGTCGAGGGCGCCTGATGTCCGGTCGACCCGCGGATGACTTGATCCAGGTCTTGCCGGTGCTGCCGTCGCTTAATCTGAACGAGACGCTCGATTTTTATCGCGACAAGCTCGGGTTCGCCGCCATCATCCATCAGGACGAAAGCTATCTGATCCTGCGCCGCGAGGAGATGGAGCTCCACTTCTGGCTGACCAATGATCGGAACCTTTGCGAGAACACGTCGATCTATCTGCGCGGTGGCGGGATCGGCGAGCTGCACCGGGAGTTTTCGGCAAATTCCGTTCCACGGATCAGCGAGCTGGCTGTCCGGCCGTGGAACATGGAGGAATTCTACATCCATGATCCGCATGGGAACCTGCTGAGGTTCGGTCGGATCCCGCAGCTATAAAAAGGTGAGCGTTCAGGCCTCGTGTCGTGGCAGGAACGCGCCGAGTGCAATCGCAAGCCAGCCGGCCATCATCAGAACGCCACCGGTCGGGGCGGACATCGGAAACAGTCCGTGCCCGAGAAAGTGTCGTGTTGTCAGGTCGGCCGAAAACAGCGCGGTTCCTGCGGCGAGCAGGATGGCTGCAAGTGCTGCGGTGCGAAACCGGGGCCATGCGGCATAAAGCGCGATCAGGGCAGGGGCGTGGGCAAGGCACATGGCCGACGCTCCGCCCAGAAGGCGCGGATCGGCCCCATGCGAGGCGGCTGCCGCGCTGACGACGCCGGCAAGCCCCATCAGGCCGGCCACCAACAGGATCGACGATCGCAAGGATGTCTGCGCCATGGTCTATTCTTCCCTGTTCTGCATATGGTGGGCGAGCCGCGTGATGGGCTCGAGAATGATCTCGCGCAACTTCGGATGGGCTACCGTTTCCTCCAGCGCCTGGCGGAAGCAGAGCAGCCATTCGTCGCGCTCGACAGCGCCGATCGAGGCGCCGAAGTGGCGGCGGCGCAGCATCGGGTGCCCGCGCTTGTCGGTGTAAAGCGGTGGTCCGCCGAGCCAGCCGGTCAGATATTCGTAGAATTTCTCCCGACTGCCTGAGAGATCGGCAGGGTGCAGCGCCCGGCAAAGGGCGGCTTCAGGCAGCGTGTCCATCAATTCGTAGAAGCGGGTTGTCAGGGCCGCAACCGTCGGGTCGCCGCCAATGGCGTCGTAAAGCGTCGTCGTTTCAGGGTCTGCCATGGGTCTCACCTTGCTCCGACCGTGTTCTACGGCTGCCGGACCGGCTTCACAATGATATTTCGCAAAACGTCCTGACTTGCGACTTTTCATCGCGTCCCGTCGGAGGGGTACAGTATTCGCCTTGACAAACCGGCCGGACGGTATCTTTATGGACCATGTCTATTGCGCACCACAGAAAGAAAAGGCCGGAACAGGTCCGGCAGCAATTGCTGCATGTCGCGGCGCAACTGGCCTATGATCAGGGTCTCGGCAATGTAACGCTGGACGCTGTTTCTCAGGCCGCCGGTGTCAGCAAGGGTGGCCTGCTGCATCATTTTCCCAGCAAGATGGCACTGCTCGATGGTCTTTTCGATGACATGACGGCGAAATTCGATGCCGCCATTTCCGAGGCGATGCGCAATGATCCGGTGTCGCAGGGGCGGTTTACCCGCGCCTATGTCTCGACCGTGTTTGCCTTTGATGATGCCGGTGCGTCGCTCGCAGACGGGAAGGCGGACGAGGCCGAGACCGGTGACGCCCAGGCATGGCGCGTGCTGACAATCGCGCTTCTCGCCGAGCCTGCCTTGCGGGCGCGCTGGCGCCGCTGGGTTTCGGATCGCGCCGACGATTATGTCGGGACGGATTCCTCGGCCGACTGCCATCTCGCCCGCTTTGCCGCCGATGGCATCTGGCTGGCCGATCTGCTCCACAGCCATGACCTTTCGGCGGACATGCGCCGCGCCTTGCTGATGCGCCTCAAAGCGCTCTCTCTGCAATAAACCTTTCTCCGGAGCGCCTCATGACCATGAACCCCACCATGATCTATGCCATGCTTGTCGTCGCGATCGTCTTCGAGGTGCTTGGAACCTCGGCGATGCAGGCTGCACAGCATTTCACTCGCCTTGTGCCGACGGTGGTCATGGTGGTCTGTTATGCCATCGCCTTCTATTTCCTGTCCTACACGCTGAAGGTCATTCCTGTCGGCATCGCCTATGCCATCTGGAGCGGTCTCGGTATCGTGCTGATTTCGCTGGTCGGCGCCTTCGTGTTCGGCCAGAAGCTCGATCTGCCGGCCATTCTTGGTCTCGGACTGATTATTGCAGGCGTTCTGGTGCTCAATCTCTTCTCCAAATCGACCTTTCACTAGATCTTCCACGTTTTGAATTTGTTCTTGCAAAAGTCACATTCGACCCTTATCGCTGGGAATTGAAAGCGGTTTCAATTTTAGCGCCTGCTTGTTTCCACCAGGGCTCGATTTTGGTGAAATGAACCCGGCGCCCCGAAAGAGGAAGTTGATCATGACCATACGGACCGTCGTCTGGGGCGAAAATATCCACGAACAGACCAATGACGTCGTGCGGAGCATCTATCCTGATGGCATGCACACGACGATCGCCGCCAGCCTCAATACCGATGCCGGCATCGAGGCGAGCACGGCCACGCTGCAGCAGCCGGAACATGGACTGAGTGTCGAGCGTCTTGCCGAAACCGACGTGCTGCTCTGGTGGGGGCACAAGGATCATGGCGCCGTGTCAGACGAGATCGTCGAGCGCGTGGCGAAGCGGGTCTGGGAGGGCATGGGCCTGATCGTCCTGCATTCCGGTCATTTCTCCAAGCCGTTCAAACGGCTGATGGGCACGCCCTGCGCGCTGAAATGGCGCGAGGCCGGTGAGCGCGAGCGGCTCTGGGTGATCAACCCGCGCCACCCGATCGCCGAAGGTCTGGACGACAATTTCGTGCTGGAAAACGAGGAAATGTACGGCGAGCAGTTTTCGGTGCCGGAACCGCTGGAAACGGTGTTCATCTCCTGGTTTGCCGGCGGCGAAGTGTTTCGCTCGGGGCTGACCTGGCGGCGTGGCGCGGGCAACATCTTCTATTTCCGTCCGGGCCATGAGACCTATCCGACCTATCACGACGCAAATGTGCAGAAGGTTCTGCGCAACGCTGTGAAGTGGGCCTACAACCCGCAGGGCACCTATAGCGCCATCCATGACGCGCCGAACGTGCCGGTGGAAAAGGCGCTGGAGCCGATCGTGGAGCGCGGGCCGAAGCTGCACCAGTCCGGCGAAGCCGGGTATAAGTGAGGTCCACCATGCGTCTTCTCATTCTTGGAACCGGCGGCATGGCCAACTCCCATGCCATGAATTTTTCGACCATCAAGGGCGTCGAACTGGTGGCGGCGGTCGACGTGGACCTTGCGACCGTGCGCAGCTTCGCGCTCCGCCACGATATTGCCAATACGTTTACCTCGCTCACCGATGCCATTGCCTGGGGCGAGTTCGACGCGGTCGCCAATGTTACCCCTGATCGCATCCACTATCCGACCACGCTCGCCTTGCTTGCCGCCGGCAAGCATGTGCTCTGCGAAAAGCCGCTGGCGGAAAACTACGCCAAGGCCGCGGAGATGGCCGATGCTGCGGAAGCGTCCGGGCTTGTCGCCATGGTCAACCTGACCTACCGAAATGTCGCCGAGATACAGAAGGCCCGGCAGATGGTGCTATCAGGTGAAATCGGCGCGGTTCGCCATGTCGAGGCGTCCTATCTGCAGAGCTGGCTCGTCTCCAAGGCCTGGGGCGACTGGGCAACAGAATCGCAATGGCTCTGGCGCCTGTCGACCAAGCACGGGTCGAACGGCGTGCTGGGCGATGTCGGCATTCATATTCTCGACTTCGCAGGTTATGGCGCGGCGACCGATGTCGATCATATCTTCGCCCGCCTCAAGACCTTCGACAAGGCACCGGGAAACCGCATCGGCGACTATGATCTCGATGCCAATGACAGCTTCACCATGACGGCGGAATTCGCCAATGGCGCCATGGGCGTCATCCATGCCAGCCGCTGGGCGACGGGTCATCTCAACGAGCTGCGCCTGCGCATGCATGGCGAGAAGGGTGCGATCGAGGTCATCCACACGCCTGATGGATCGACGCTTCGCGCCTGCCTGGGAGAAAATGTCGAGACCGGCACCTGGGTGGATGTCGATGCCGGAACGGTGCCGACCAATTACGAGCGTTTCGTGGAGGCGGTGCACGCCAAGACAAGTGTCGAACCCGGCTTCCGCCACGCTGCCAACCTGCAGAAGGTGCTGGATCTTGCGCTGTTCACGGAAAAGGAACGGCGCGAGCTACAGGTCTGACGGACAGACCCCTGTCGAATTGCGGATAACCAGTTCCACCGGCCAGACCTCGCGCAGGTCGCTGGCCGGTGTTCCCTGCAAAAGGTCCAGCACCATCTCGCCGATCCGGGCGCCCGCAGCCCGGATCGACGATCGTGTCGTCGAAAGCGTCGGCACGAGGTTTTCGGGGCTGATATAGGGAAAGACGTCGTCATGGGCGATCAGCGAAATGTCGTCGCCCACTTTCATCCCGGCAACGCGGATCGCGCGCATGGCACCAAGCGCCGACATCATCGAGCCGGCGAGAACGGCGGTCGGGCGCTTTTCCAGCTTGAGAAAGCCCTGCATCAGCCGAAAACCCATCTCGTCGGTAAAATCGCCATTGCCGGAAAGTGCGGGGTCGATGGTGATGCCCCGTTCGTGCAGGGCTGTCTGGTAGCCATCCTGCCTGTGCTCGGCAAAGATCTGGCCGCGATGGCCATTGAGGAAGGCGATGCGGCGGTGCCCGAGATCGAGAAGGTGACGGGTTGCCTGGCGGATCGCATCGAAGTTGTCGATGTCCAGCCAGCCGAAATCCCCTTCCGCCGCGGTTCGGCCGTGAACGATGAAGGGCAGGTTCAGCCTGTTCAAAAGGGCGATGCGCGGATCATCGACAAGCGGAGAATGCAGGATCACCGCATCGACGCGCTTGCTGGCTGCCAGCCTGCGGTAGGCATTGAGTTCGGTCTCCCGCGAATCCACTGTGGAGACGAGGATGTCCACCTCGTCCTGCTGCAGCCGGCTGCCCAGCCCGCCCATGAACTCGCTCGTATGGGGCCCGAACTGGCCGCCGCCGCGAAAGACGATGCCGATGGCGCCGACGCGGCCGGTCGCAAGGCCAAGCGCGCTGGTGTTCGGGCGGTAGCCATATTCGAGTGCTGCCTTCAGCACCCGCTCGCGGGTTGCCTGCTTGACCTCGGGATAACCGCTCGAGCGCACGGCTCACCGTTGTCTGCGACAAAGCGAGCTTGCTGGCGAATTCCTTGAGGTTCATGTGCGTGCGTCCTTCCGCTTTTCTTTTAGGACGCTTTTGCTCGTGATCAAAGAGGGAGAGGCGGTATGCCGTCGCGGATGCGTGCGGAATAGTCGGGTGCGCGATCGGCCGCCTGCGCCCGTGCGCCGATCCGGCCGGCTGCACGCAGTTGTTCGAGACCGAATCCCGGGGTCAGTCCCTTCACCTTTTCGATATATTCCGGCAGGTAGCCGGAAAAGATCAGGCGGTAGTCGAGCGGCAGATCGGTCACAATGCGGCTGACCATCTCGTAGACGATGGTCGTGCAGTTGGCGGTGATGGTGTTGTAGAAGCGGGGCGTCTCGCTCAGGCTGTTGGCTTCGTCGACATAGGCCATGAACAGCGATCGCATGGCCGGTTTCGGCATGGCGATCCGGTAGAGATAGACATCTTCCTTGCGCACATTGGTGCGCAGGCGCACGATATCGCGTTCATCGGCCGCTATGACGCTGGTTTCGAATTCCTTGAAGAAACCGCCGATCTCCGAGAAGCGCTCATGCTTCTCCTTGCGGATTTCCACCGAAAACGTCACGAAACGGCCATCCGTGAAACCGAACGAGACCAGCGTATGGGCAATCGCCGGACCCGACCAGTAGGACAGGAGCAGGTCCACGGATGCGATCTTGTCGAGATCGTAGGTCCGGGTTTCCCAGTTCGCGGTATAGTCGGTTTCCGTTCGCCAATCGAAATTGCGGACATTGGCAAGCGTCACTTCCTGGCCGTTGACCACGCCAACGGTGGCCTGGGCGAGTTCGGCGGCCCAGTTGCGGTCGTTGCGGGCAGGGATGGAATCCCACCAGAAAAGAAGGCCTGCAATCGCTATCGGGTAGATCAAGGCTGCCAGCCTCGATCGGCGCTTCAGGTAGACGACGAGGCAGGCCAGCGAAAAAATCACCCAGGCGCAAGCCGCGACGATGCGCAGGGCAGGCGACACTGGTGCCTGATAGGACAGCGCCAGCGCACCCCAACCGGCAAAACCGATGATGACCAGCACCGAAATCCCGCGCAGGATCATGCCCAGAACATGCCGGCGCACCGGTGGTGTTTCGTCCACAGTCCCGAAGCTCATTGACCTACCGTGGCGCTGACCGTGCCGCCGAGGCTGCGGCCAAAGCGATCGACCTGTCGCGCGGTAGTTTTCACGGGTTTTCGGATCGAAGATCAGAATCGGCGTGCTGACCGCGATGCTGGCGGCGCTGCCGACCGTCTGTGCGGTGCCGAGCGCCACGGCGCCGACGCGCTCGCCAAGGCCAATGTCGGAATCCGTCACCGTCTGGCCTTCGAGCAGGCGGTTGCCGATCAGTCTGACGACTTCGGGGCTCTCGGCGAACTTGCCATGGTTCAGCCTGTCGCCACCTTTCAATGCGGTGAGATCGAAGATGGTAATGTCCCCGGCATTTTCCAGCGCGCTGCGATAGGGCTCCTGCGACGGGTCGATCTGGCCAAGCCGCTCGACATTGCCGGAAATGCGCCGCGAAACGCTCAGGGCGCGGTCGTCGCGCGAGACGAAGATGGTGAATTTCGGCTTGTCCTTGCCCATCGCCGCCCATTGCATGCGGAAAACGTCGACATCAAGGTCGGGGGAGGCGAGAATGACATTCTTGATCTTCGGCGCGACACGCCCGTCACGGATCGCCATTTGCCGGAGCGCTTCGACCGTCAGCCAGGATCCCATCGAATGGGCCATGACGGTGACTTCGCCGATCGCCGGATCCTTCGATGCACGGCGCAGCAGGTCTTCCAGCGCGTCGCGCGAATAGTTGGTGCTTTCCTTGTCGTAGTTGTAGTCGAAGATCGAGGCCCGCGAGGGCCAGGTGAACATGACCGGCGCCACGTCCGTCTTGGAATCGTGGACGATCTGCGCAAAGCGATAGACGGCATCTTCATAGCGGTTGTTGAAGCCGTGCACGAAAATCAGGATACGGCGGCTTTTCGGCAGATGCGCCTTCAGCCAGGGTTCGGCTTCGGCCGGGGATGCCAACGGCTTGACGCTGACCGTCGAGAATTCCTTGGAAGGATCAGCCGGCAGTTTCTTCGGCCACTGAACCTGTCCGATCTCGCGGGTGTCATCCGGCGGGATCGAGACGGTAATCTCGGCGACCGACAATTGCTCGGCGCGCTCGCCTCCATAGAGAACACCCGGCTCGCTTGAGGGGGCCCGTGTCGTGGCGACGAGAAGATCGACTTCGCTGGCGCCGGGGCTGGTACCCGTGGGTATCAGCACGCCGACGGGCTTGCCTGCGCAGCCTGCAAGGATCCCCAGCACAAGCAGCGCAACAATCCTGCCCGTGCGGACCGCGTGCGGAAAGGCCTTTTGCAAGGTATGTTCACCGTTCATTTGCGTCCTCGCGGCCGGGCGCCTGGCGTCCCGTTTCATTCGGGCAGCCGTCTTGTATCGAGCGCACCCAATGCCAGATTTTCACGCAAAGCAATACCGGAATTGTCGAGTGACCCACCGCGCTTCCTGAATCCGCCCGGCACTGTTGCATATTTCGTCGGCCATGGCCTGATCGAGGCTTGTTTAACGATGTTTGATATATCAGATTGTGTGGAAATCCCTGTCTGCCTCATTGTCAGGCAGTGGTGAATTCAATAGCATTTGTCTTGGCGTCTGCGGCAACACGTTTATGCCTGTTGACTAATTTTATGATTTCAAAGGGAAATTTTGCATGCAGGCGGTTTTCGATGGCCATAACGATGTCCTGCTGCGGCTCTGGAGCCATGCAAAGGCAGGCACCGACCCGGTCATGGAATTCGTCAAGGGTACGTCCGACGGGCATATCGATGGACCACGCGCGCTGGCAGGGCGGGCTCGTCGGTGGCCTCTGTGCCATCTATATTCCTTCCGGGGATCTGGTGCTCAAGCAACCCGATGAAAACGGCCACTATGTCACGCCGATGGCAGCGCCGCTGGAGCGCCAGCCCTCGCTGGATATCGCGCTTGAATTTACTGCCATTGCCCTGCGGCTGGAGCGGGCCGGTGCCTGGAATCTGTGCCGGAGCACCGGCGAGATCCGCCAGTCCATTGCCGAAGGGGTGTTTGCGGCGGTGCTGCACATGGAGGGCTGCGAGGCGATCGGCGCCGATCTTTCGGCGCTGGAAACCTTCTACGCTGCCGGGCTGCGATCGCTTGGGCCTGTCTGGAGCCGTCACAACATCTTTGGTCATGGCGTGCCGTTTGCCTATCCCATGGATCCCGATACCGGACCGGGTTTGACCGGGGCGGGCTTTGATCTCGTCAGGGAATGCAATCGCCTGGGCATCCTCATTGATCTTGCGCACATCACCGAACAGGGTTTCTGGGATGTTGCAAAAACCTCCGATCAGCCGCTGATTGCAAGTCATTCCAATGCGCATGCCCTGACGCCGGTCGCACGCAACCTGACGGATCGCCAGATGGACGCCATTCGCGACAGCAAGGGGCTGGCCGGTCTCAACTATGCCACGACCATGCTGCGCCCGGATGGACAGGAAAATGCGCAGACGCCGCTTGGCGATATGGTCCGCCATGTCGATTACATGGTGGAGCGCATGGGCATCGATTGTGTTGCCCTTGGATCAGACTTCGACGGCGCAACCATTCCGGACGCGATCACCGACGCCGCTGGCAACCAGAGCCTGATTGCCGCCCTTCGGAGCGCCGGATATGGTGATGCGGAATTGACAAAAATCTGCCGGGAAAACTGGCTGCGGGTTTTGGCTCAAGCCTGGCATGAAGCCGACTGAGCCAGAAGACAGAAGCCCACAACGGGCTAAAACAAAGGGAACAGACCGATGATGCACGCCATGAACAAGCACTTCCGAATGTTGACCGCTACAGCTGCGATGTCGCTCGTCCTGATGGCGGGTTCGCCCGCCTTCGCCGAAACGCCTGCTGACACGCTGGTCGAGGGTTTTGCCTTCGACGACATCATCACCATGGATCCGGGCGAGGCTTTCGAGCTCTCGACGGCTGAAATCACCGCCAATACCTACAGCTATCTCGTTCGCCTCGATCTCAATGACACGTCCAAGATCGTCGGCGATCTCGCCGAGAGCTGGACCGTTTCCGACGACGGCCTGACCTATACGTTCAAGCTGAAGCCCGGCCTCAAATTCGCCTCCGGCAACCCGATCACCGCTGAAGATGTCGCCTATTCCTTCGAGCGCGTCGTCAAGCTCGACAAGAGCCCGGCGTTCATTCTCACGCAGTTCGGGCTGACCGGCGACAACATTGCCGAAAAGGCCAAGGCTGTCGATGCAAACACCTTCGTCTTCACCGTCGACAAGGGTTACGCCCCGAGCTTCGTGCTGAACTGCCTGACGGCCACCGTCGGTTCGGTCGTCGACAAGAAGCTGGTTCTTGAGCATGTCGCGGCCGTTACGCCGTCGGACGAATACAAATACGACAATGATTTCGGCAATGCCTGGCTGAAGACCGGTTATGCCGGATCGGGCGCCTTCAAGCTGCGCGAGTGGCGCGCCAACGAAGTCGTCGTGCTCGAGCGCAACGACAACTATTTCGGTGAAAAGGCGCCGCTTGCCCGCGTCATCTATCGTCACATGAAGGAAAGCTCGGGCCAGCGTCTGGCGCTGGAAAACGGCGACATCGATGTTGCCCGCAACCTCGAACCCGGCGATCTGGACGCGATCTCGAAAAATGCCGATCTCGCCAGCACCAGCGCGCCAAAGGGCACCGTCTATTATTACAGCCTCAACCAGAAGAACCCGAACCTCGCCAAGCCGGAGGTCGTCGAGGCCTTCAAATATCTGGTCGATTATGACGCGATCGGTTCCACGCTGATCAAGGGCATCGGCGAAATCCACCAGACCTTCCTGCCGAAGGGCGTTCTGGGCGAACTTGATGAAAACCCATACAAGCTGGATGTTGCCAAGGCCAAGGAACTGCTGGCCAAGGCAGGCCTTGCCGATGGTTTCACTGTCACCATGGACGTGCGCAACACGCAGCCGGTGACCGGCATTGCCGAATCCGTGCAGCAGACGCTGGCGCAGGCCAATATCAAGATGGAAATCATCCCCGGCGACGGCAAGCAGACGCTGACCAAGTACCGCGCCCGCACGCATGACATCTATATCGGCCAGTGGGGCCAGGATTACTTCGATCCGAACTCCAATGCCGAGACCTTCACCGTCAACCCTGACAATTCCGACGAAGGCAAGGTCAAGACGCTGGCATGGCGCAACAGCTGGGATGTGCCGAAGGAATGGTCCGATCAGAGCAAGGCGGCCCTTCTCGAAAAGGACGCGGCAAAGCGCGCCGAGATGTACAAGGACCTGCAGAAGAAGGTGCTTGAAAAGAGCCCCTTCGTGATCGTCTTCCAGCAGACGGAAGTGGCAGGCTACAGCGGCAAGCTCAAGGGCTTCAAGCTTGGTCCGAGCTTCGACACCAACTACGTCTTCACGGTCTCCAAGTAGGCGGAGACCGCCGGTGACCATTCCGGAAACCACAATGCCAATGGCCGGGCGCTCGCGCGCCCGCGCCAAAGGGCGGGCGGTGAGCGTCCTCAAATTTCTCGTGGTGATCGTCACCACCTATCTCGGCCTTCTGGCCGTGACCTTCTTCATCGGGCGTGTCATCCCGATCGACCCGGTGCTGGCGATCCTGGGCGACCGGGCACCGGCGCATGTGGTGGAGCGGACGCGCGAAATGCTCGGCTTCAACGAGCCGCTCTACTACCAGTTCTTCGTCTATCTGCGCGATGCGCTGACGGGCAATTTCGGCACGTCGGTGCTGACCACCAATCCTGTGATGGACGATATCCTCCGGGTGTTCCCGGCGACGATGGAACTGGCGACCGTGGGAACGCTGATCGGCAGTCTCATCGGCGTGCCGCTGGGTGTTCTGGCCGCCGTGCGCCGAGGTTCGGTCGCCGACCAGATTGTCCGCGTCATCGGTCTCATCGGTTATTCGGTGCCGATCTTCTGGCTCGGTTTGCTGGCGCTCGTGCTGTTTTACGCAAAGCTGCGCTGGGTCGCCTATCCCGGCCGCCTCGACATCGTCTACGAATATACCTTCACACCGGTCACCGGCTTTTTCCTGATCGACTCGCTCTGGCAGGGGCAGTGGGACGTGTTCAAGGACGCGTTCCGCCACATCATCCTGCCGGCCGGCCTGCTTGGCTATTTCTCGCTGGCCTATATCAGCCGCATGACCCGAAGCTTCATGCTCAACGAGCTGCAGCAGGAATATATCGTCGCGGCGCGCGCAAAGGGCCTCTCGGAAACCCGGATCATCTGGGGGCATGCGCTGCGCAATGCGGCGGTGCCGCTGGTCACGGTGATTGCGCTATCCTATGCAGGACTGCTTGAAGGATCCGTTTTGACCGAAACCGTGTTTTCCTGGCCGGGGCTTGGGCTCTACATCACCAATTCCCTGCAGAATGCGGATATGAATGCGGTTCTGGGCGGAACCATCGTCATCGGCTCGGTCTTTATCGCCATCAACCTGCTCTCCGATCTCCTCTATCGTACCCTCGATCCACGGACCCGCGCCCGATGAGCCAGATCACCCAGACACCGGCCCAGTCCCGTCGCGAATGGCTGATGACGGATCGGCCGCAATCGCGCATGCAGGCGCGGCTCGGCCGGGCCTATATGACCTGGCGGCGCTTCTCGTCCAATCGCCTCGCCGTTGCCGGTCTCGGCATCATCCTGCTGCTCGTTCTGATCGCAATCTTTGCCGATGTGCTCGCCCCGCATTCGCCTGTTGCCGGCAATCTGGCCGGCGCCCGCCTCTTGCCGCCCGGCAGCGAAGGCTACCTTCTGGGTACCGACGATCAGGGCCGCGATATTCTCTCGCGTCTGCTGCACGGCTCGCGGCTGACGCTGCTGGTCATCGTGCTGGTGGCGATCATCGCCGCACCCGTCGGCCTTCTGGTCGGCGCTGTCTCCGGTTATGCCGGCGGCTGGGTCGATGCCGTGCTGATGCGCATTACCGATATCTTCCTTGCCTTTCCAAAGCTCGTGCTGGCGCTTGCCTTCGTCGCCGCCATGGGGCCGGGCATCGAAAATGCCATTCTTGCCATCGCCATCACCTCCTGGCCGCCCTATGCGCGTATCGCCCGGGCCGAAACGCTGGCGGTGCGCAATTCCGACTATATCGCAGCCGTGCGACTGATGGGGGCGTCGCCATTCCGCATCGTCTTGCGCCATGTCATGCCGATGTGCGTCTCCTCGCTGATCGTGCGCGTCACGCTCGATATGGCCGGCATCATCCTGACGGCTGCCGGTCTCGGCTTCCTCGGCCTTGGCGCGCAGCCGCCGCTGCCGGAATGGGGCGCGATGATCGCCGCCGGCCGGCGCTTCATCCTCGACCAGTGGTGGGTGGCGACCATGCCGGGTCTCGCCATCCTCGTTGTCAGCCTCGGTTTCAATCTTCTGGGCGACGGCCTGCGCGATGCGCTCGATCCGCGGGAGAGCGGCCAATGACCACCATGCTCAAAGTGGAGGATCTGCGGGTCCGCTTTCCAACGCGCACCGGCGTGATCGAGGCTGTGCGCGGCGTGTCCTTCACGCTCGGTCGCGAGCGTCTCGGCATTGTCGGCGAAAGCGGATCGGGCAAGTCGCAGACGGGCAGGGCGATCATGGGCCTGACGCCTGCTCATGCGCAGATCAGCGCCAAATCGCTCAATTTCGATGGCATCGAGCTTTTGACCGCAACGCCGAAGCTCAGGCGCAGCCTGCGCGGCAGCCGCATTGCGATGGTGCTGCAGGATCCGAAATATTCGCTCAACCCGGTGATGAGCATCGGCCGGCAGATCGTCGAGACGCTGCGCACCCATGAAAAGCTCGGCAAGGCGGAAGCCCGCGACCGGGCGATCGCCATGCTGGAAGCGGTGCAGATCCGCGATGCCGCCCGTGTCTTCGATCTCTATCCGCATGAGGTCTCGGGCGGCATGGGCCAGCGCGCGATGATCGCGATGATGCTGATCGCCGGCCCGGAACTCTTGATCGCCGACGAGCCGACCTCGGCGCTCGACGTCACGGTTCAGCTCGAAGTGCTCGGCATTCTCGACCGCCTCGTTGCGGATCGCGGCATGGGCCTGATCTTCATTTCGCATGATCTGCGGCTGGTCTCGTCCTTCTGCGACCGGGTCATCGTCATGTATGCCGGGCGCATCGTCGAGGAGATCGCGGCCAGCGATCTTGCCAATGCCAAGCACCCCTATACGCAGGGGCTTTTGAACTGCATGCCCTCGATCGGCACCAGCCGGCATCCCTTGCCGGTTCTTGATCGTCAACCGGAGTGGGCGCTATGACGGCTTCGGTTTCCGTAGACAATCTGGTGGTCGATTATGACGGTTTTCTCGCGCTCGACACCGTGTCGATCGAGATCGCTGCCGGCGAATCCTTCGGCCTTGTGGGCGAATCCGGCTCAGGCAAATCGACTTTGCTGCGGGCCATTGCCGGTCTGGCGCCGGTGAGTGCCGGCACGATCACCGTCAATGGGCAAAGACTTGCGGCCCGTTACCGCGACAAGGCGTTTTTCCGCCAGGTGCAGATGGTCTTTCAGGATCCCTATGGCTCGCTGCATCCGCGCCAGACGGTCGATCGGCTGCTGCTGGAGCCGCTCGCCATCCACGGCATCGACAATGCCGAGCCGCGCATCCTGCGGGCACTCGATGAAGTTGGCCTCGGTTCCAGCTTCCGGTTCCGTTATTCGCACCAGCTCTCCGGCGGCCAGCGCCAGCGCATCGCCATTGCCCGTGCGTTGATCATCGAGCCGTCCATTCTGCTGCTCGACGAGCCGACTTCGGCGCTTGACGCCTCGGTGCAGGCCGAAGTGCTGAACCTGCTCGAACAGGTGCGGCGCGACCGCAATCTCACCTTCCTGATGGTCAGCCACGATCTCGGCGTCGTCACCCATATGTGCGAGCGCCTGGCCGTCATGAAATCCGGCCGGGTGGTCGAGCGCCTGTCCTCCGGCGATCTCGCCGGCGGCAAGGTGCAGGAGCCCTATACCAGGGATCTGATGGTCGCCAGCAAGGGCTTCGTGCGAGCCGGCTGAGCCTTCGCCAACGGGCTCAGTCGCATTTCTCGTATGTGCCCGGCATTTCCTGGCCGACCGGGCAGATGATGCCGCCCCATTGATAGCCGACCTTGTCCTTGCCGAAGCGGATCCTGAACCAGGGAAAGCCATTCATGTCGATGCCGGTCGATTCCTCGACCGTGATCGGATCGCCCTCTGCAAGGCTTGCGAGCTTTTTGTGTTCCATGCCGGGTCCGTCGCGCACGACGCCGCCCCAGGATTTCGCCGGGAAATTCTTGGCAACGCTGGCGGTTTCCGCTACGGCGGGCGTCTCGTTGCGAACCACCGTGTCGGGCTTGGCGCCCGGAGCGGATTGTGCCTGAATATTGGCGTTTGCGCCGCCAGGCGTCACGACATCAGCGGGAATCGGAAAGACGCAGCCGATGGAATCACCCTCGCCCTGCTGGATCAGAATGCTGCCGCCGTCGGGCGATACCTCGATCGTCGTGTTCCCGAATGAATAGCGGTTGGTGTTCGGAATCTGCCCCAGCGTGATCGTCTTTCCATCGATCAGCCCGGCGCTGATCGTCGCCGCGTCGAGTGTATCGACAGTGAGGTAACTCTCTTCGCCACAGTAGTACTTCTTGGTCTCAGCCTTCGCATCCTGCGATACGCCGATGACGGCAAAGGCCGCGATGATCGGCGCCAACACAATCGTCCTCATGAATCCCCCTCAATTCCCGCCCTGCCGGTTCATGCTGCCGTTCGCCTTGCGGATCCGGCGGCACGAAAGAGGCGTTTCCCCTCGGAAGATGGCATGAAACAGTGCGCTTCGCCAGCGGCGTGGCGGATGCAAATCGGACGGAGGAAAAGATGAAATGGTGCACCCGACTGGATTCGAACCAGTGACCTCTGCCTTCGGAGGGCAGCACTCTATCCAGCTGAGCTACGGGTGCATTCTTGGATGGCATGGCCATCGAAGCAGGCTGTGAGCGGTTCATAACTCAGGACAGGGCGCGCTTCAATGGTGAATGCGCGTGAGGTGCAAGGATTTTCCTCAGTTGATGGGGATGTTGTGCCGGTGCGATCCGGGAGGTGGCCGCGCACGTACTGGTTTGCGGCGTCGACATGTTGGAAACGCATCGTTCAGGGTAGAAGGAATTCTGATGTCAGCGAGTGAAACATCCCGGACCGCAGTCGTCATCGGCGCCAGCGGCGGCATCGGCAAGGCGATCGTGGCGGCAATGGAAGCGGATGGGCGTTATGCCTCGGTGATCGCGTTGTCGCGGTCGCAGACCGGGCTCGATCTCACCGACGAGACGGCTGTCGCCCAAGCGGCTGCGGCGATCCGGGACAGTCACGGAACGCTCGATCTCCTGTTCGATGCCACGGGTGGCCTGGAGATCGACGGGCAGGGGCCGGAAAAATCCATCCGCGCGATCGATCCCGCTTCCATGGCCAGACAGTTCGCGCTCAATGCCATCGGCCCGGCATTGCTCCTGAAACATTTCGCACCCCTGCTTGCCAGGGATCGGCGCGCGGTCTTCGCCACGCTGTCCGCCCGCGTCGGCTCGATCGGTGACAACAGGCTGGGTGGGTGGATTTCCTATCGCGCGGCAAAGGCAGCGCTCAACCAGATCGTCCGCACCTCGGCGATCGAGATCGCCCGCAGTCATCCGCAGGCGGTCGTGGTCGCGCTGCATCCGGGGACCGTCGATACGAAACTCAGCGCGAAATTCAGCCGCAACCACGAGGTGTTTTCGCCATCGCAGGCTGCTGCACAGCTTCTGGCGGTCGTGGACGGTCTCGACGCTTCACAGACCGGCAGTTTCCTCGCCTATGATGGCAGCGCGATCGAATGGTAAAGGTGCGCAACCTGATTTTCATTCTCGGCGATCAGCTTTCGCCTGGAATGAGCAGCCTTAAAGACGCGTCCGCGGAACACGACGTGATCCTGATGTGCGAGGTGGCGGACGAGACCCGCTATGTCCGGCACCACAAGAAGAAGATCGCCTTCATCTTTTCGGCCATGCGCCATTTTGCCGAAGAATTGCGGCAGGCGGGTTTTGTGGTCGACTATGTCCGGCTGGATGATGCGGAGAACACCGGATCCTTTACCCGGGAATTGCAGCGCGCCGTTGGGCAGCATGCCCCGGAACGCGTCATCGTGACGGAGGCCGGCGAGTGGCGTGTCTCGGAGATGATGAAGGACTGGGGCCGGCTTCTGGATATGCCGGTGGACATTCGCGCCGATGATCGATTCTTGTGTTCGCACGCGGAATTCGCCGCCTGGGCTTCTGGTCGCCGCCAGATGCGGATGGAGTATTTCTACCGCGACATGCGCCGCAAGACAGGCCTTCTGATGCGGGGCGATGCGCCGGAGGGCGGCCGCTGGAATTTCGATGCGGAAAACCGCAAGCCGGCGTCTGCTGATCTTTTTGCCGACAAGTTTGAAGGCTTCCTGCCAGATGAGGCGACCGAGGCGGTGATCCGGCTTGTCACGGAGCGTTTCGATAATCATTTCGGTTCGCTTGACGGATTTCGTTTTGCCGTCACACGGGCGGATGCGGAAGTTGCGCTCGATCATTTCATCGATCGTCACCTGCCGCTGTTCGGGGACTATCAGGACGCGATGGTTTCGACGGACCCCTTCCTCCATCATTCGCTGCTGTCCGCCTATATCAATGTCGGGCTTCTCGATCCGCTTGATGTCTGCCGTCGCGTCGAGCGGGCCTATCACGAAGGGTCTGCGCCGCTGAACTGCGTCGAAGGCTTCATCCGCCAGATCATCGGCTGGCGCGAATACATCCGTGGCGTCTATTGGCTGAAAATGCCCGACTATGCCGATGCCAATTTCTTCGAGGCCGACAGGCCGCTGCCGGATTTTTACTGGACGGCGCAGACGGATATGAATTGCCTGAAGACCGTGATTTCAGAGACGCGCGACAATGCCTATGCGCATCATATCCAGCGGCTGATGATCACAGGCAATTTCGCGATGCTCGCCGGCGTGCGCCCGGCCGATATCCATCGCTGGTATCTCGAGGTCTATGTCGATGCTTTCGAATGGGTGGAACTGCCGAATGTCATCGGCATGAGCCAGTTTGCCGATGGCGGTTTTCTCGGCTCCAAGCCCTATGCCGCCGGCGGCAACTACATCAACCGCATGTCCGATTATTGCGGCGGCTGTCGCTTCGACGTCAAGAAGAAGACTGGCGAGGGGGCCTGTCCGTTCAACGCGCTCTATTGGGATTTTCTCGATCGCAACGCGCCGCTCTTGCGCGGCAATCAGCGTCTGGGACCGGTCTATGCGGCCTGGGGAAAAATGAGCGGCGAACAGCAGAAGGCCTATCGCACCAGTGCCGGGGAATTTCTGGCCGGGCTTGACGCCTTGCCGCGGACGTACACGACGTAGTTTACCGCGAGGGCAAAAAACCTCTCCCCGCGAACGGGGAGAGGCATTTTAGAAGGATGGCCGATCAGGCTGTCTGCATGGCGCCCGGGCCGGCGATGGCGCCGGGCGGGACCTTGCCGAGGATGATCATGCCGAGCACTTCGTCCTTGGTGACGTCTTCGGTGCGGGCATGGCCGACGACCTGGCCGTTCTTCATGACAGAGACGCGGTCCGCGAGGTCGAAGACGTCGTGGATGTCGTGGCTGATCAGGAAGATGCCGATGCCTTCGCGCTTCAGCTGCTTGATCAGTTCGCCGACCTGCGCCGTTTCCTGCGGTCCAAGCGCTGCCGTCGGCTCGTCCATGATCAGGATGCGAGCGTCGAACAGGATGGCACGGGCAATGGCCACCGACTGGCGCTGACCGCCGGACAAGGCCTTCACCGGCTCCTTGAAGCGGCGGAAGTTGGGGTTGAGGCGGCCCATGACTTCGCGGGCCTTGGCTTCCATCGCGACGTCGTCGAGCGTGCCCCAGGGGGTACGCAATTCGCGGCCGAGATAGAGGTTGGCTGCCGCATCGACATTGTCGGCAACGGCGAGCGTCTGGTAGATCGTCTCGATGCCGTAGCCCTTGGCGTCGCGCGGATTGCTGATCTGCACCGGTTCGCCATTGATCAGGATCTCGCCGCTGTCGCGCTTGTAGGCGCCCGAGAGAATCTTGATCAGCGTCGACTTGCCGGCGCCGTTGTGGCCGAGCAGGGCCACGACTTCGCCGGGGTAGAGATCGACCGAGGCATTGTCGACGGCGTGGATACCGCCGAAGGAGATGGAGATGTTTTTCATCTCCACGAGCGGAGTGCGTGGATTGTGTCATTGTTCGTACTCCTCTACTTGGCCCGGCCGCGATAAACGGTGTCGAGCCAGACGGCGACGACCAGAACGATGCCGATAACGATGCTTTGCAGCGGCGTATCGACACCGCAGCAGGACCATGCCGGACTGCAGCGATTGCATGACGATGGCGCCGAGCACAGCACCGGCGATCGTGCCGATGCCGCCGGCGAGCGAGGTGCCGCCGATAACCGCCGCAGCGATCGTATACAGTTCGTCGAGCGTGCCCTGGGCGTTGGTTGCCGCGTTGAGGCGTGCGGTCGAGATCGCTGCCGCGATGGCGCAGAGTGCGCCCATCAGGGCAAAGATGCGTGACCGTGACCCAGCGCGTCTTGATGCCGGCCAGTTCGGCCGCTTCCGGATTGCCGCCGATGGCGAAGACATAGCGGCCGAAGCGGGTGCGCGTCGTCAGGAAGGTCATGACAATGGCGATGCCGACGGCCATCAGAACCGGAACGGCGATGCCGAGCGGAATCTGCAGGCCGCCTTCAGGCCAGGCGATATTGTGGAGCTTCGGCGTATTTCTTGGCGAGGTTGACCGGCATGTAATAGCTGTTCAGCACCCAGACGGCGCCGAGAACAGCTGACGCAGCCGATGACCGACAGGAAATATTCCGCCCACATCGGACGCAGCGGGAAGCCGAAACGCTTGCGCTGCTTGCGCGAGTTGACGATCGACAGCACGATGAAGACGCAGGCGATGACGCCGACGATCCAGCTGGCCGTTGCGCCGATCGAGCCGTCCGCGCCACCGCCCATGAGGCGGAACGTCGTGTCCATCGGCGCAACCGTGGCGCCGCTGATGACCAGGAAGGCGGCCGCGCGCCAGATCAGCAATCCGCCGAGCGTGACGATGAAGGAGGGAACGCTGAGAAAGGCGATGATCATGCCCTGGAAGGCACCGATCGCGGCGCCGAGCAGAATGCCGACGGTGAGCGCGATGATCCAGGTCGTTGGATTGTCGAAACCGATCAGCGGCGGCAGGATGCGTGCCTGCGTGATGGCCATGATCATGCCGACGAAGCCGAGAATCGAGCCGACCGAAAGGTCGATATTGCGGGTCACGATGACGAGCACCATGCCTGTCGCCATAACGGAAACCGAAGACGCCTGGACGGTCAGGTTCCAGAGGTTGCGCGGCGTCAGGAACAGACCGCCGGTCGAAACTTCAAAACCGATCCAGATCAGAAGCAGCGCACCGACCATGCCGAGAAGCCGGGTGTCGATTTCGGTTGCTTGCAGAAAACGTTGCAGGGCAGTCCCCTGGGTTTTGAGCGTGCTGCTGGCAGGTGCGGCAATGGTGTTGGTTTGCCATATCCTGGGTACTCCCCCTTTTATTCTTGTCACAAGGTTCCGCGCATCCAAGAAACGCCGCAACGGTGTCGCTGCGGCGCTCCTTTTTGGACGTTACAGGCCCATGGTCATGTCTGGATCAATCGCAAACTGCGACGGTTCCAGCCTTGACGCCCTGGCAGGCTTCTTCCTTGGAAATCCAGCCGGCATCGATGACAACGTTCAGGTTGTCCTTGGTGATCGGCTGCGGTGCGATGAAGAAGGAGTTCATCTCGACGCCCTTCGGGCCGCCGGCGAACTTCACATTGCCTTCGATTGCGTCCATGGCAGTGCCACCGGCGAGAGCGACGGCGATTTCGCCGGCCTTCTTGCCGAGTTCACGGCTATCCTTCCAGACCGAAACGGTCTGCGTGCCGAGAGCGACGCGGTTCAGAGCGGCCTTGTCGCCGTCCTGGCCGGATACCGGCACACCGCCAGCAAGACCCTGGGCTTCAAGCGCTGCAACCACACCGCCGGCCATGCCGTCGTTCGAAGAAACGACTGCATCGACCTTGTTGTCGTTGGCGGTCAGGAACTGTTCCATGTTCTTCTGCGCAACTTCAGGCTTCCAGCCGTCCGTATAGGCTTCGCCGACATTCTTGATCTTGCCGGCGTCCATGGCTTCCTTCAGCACTTCCATCTGTCCGGAGAACAGGAAGTCGGCATTCGGATCGGTGGATGCGCCCTTGATGAAGACGTAGTTGCCTTCCGGCTTGACCTTCGATGACTTCGGCAGCCTGCATGCGGCCGACTTCCTTGTTGTCGAAGGTGATGTAGAAGGCATCCGGATTTTCGATCAGGCGGTCGTAGCCGACGACCGGGATACCTTCCGCGGCAGCCTTTTCGATGGCCGGGCCGATAGCTTCGGAATCCTGCGCCAGAACGATGATGGCGTTTGCGCCCTGGGCGATCAGCGATTCGATGTCGGTCAGCTGCTTGGCAGCGGACGACTGTGCGTCAGCCGAAATATACTTGTCGCCGGAGGCTTCGAGAGCGGCCTTGATGGCGGCTTCGTCGGTCTTCCAGCGCTCTTCCTGGAAGTTCGACCAGGAAACGCCGATTGTGAGATCCTTTGCCATCGCAACGGAGTGCAAGGAAACGATGATGGCAGCGCCTGCCATCAGCTTGAAAACTGATTTCATGTAGTCCTCCCAAGAGACTGCTGACCGCCCGCGCGAACCTCCCGCACGACCCATCGGTCAACCGAAAAACACTACCGAGACAACCGCCATATTCGATGGCTAGTTTTTTCTCGACAGTCGAGAAAATAGATGTCAGAGTTTTAGAAGGCTGTCAACAAGGCTCGTTGCCTGTTGTTTCGCCGATAAACAGATGCTTTGGGAGGGGCATGTGTTTCACTCAAAAAGGTTCAACGGAAATGCGCAATGCTGACCAAATCCAGCACTGAATTGGTGCGTCAGCAGAACATCGCGCTGGTGCTTTCGGCCCTGCGGCGATCCGGCCCGCTGTCCCACACCGAGATTTCCTCCCAGACGGGCCTCGCCTCGGCGACCATTTCTGCGATCACGGCCGAACTCGAGCGGGCGCAGGTGATCGAGAAATCCGAACAGCCGGCCCATAGCGGCCGCGGGCGGCCGCGCGTGTTCTTTTCGCAGCGGCGCGATTGCGGCTATCTGATCGTGGTGCGCATATCGTCCGATGTCGTGCAATATTCGATGATCGACTATAGCGGCACGCTGATCGACCGGCTGGAGGAACCGCGCAATCACGCGCTTGCCGGTACGGCCCATTTCGTGCGCAGCCTGCTCGATATGCTGGACCGCCTCGTCTCCCGATCCCGGCTGGAAAAAAGCCAGGTTCTTGCCATCTCGATCAGCAGCAAGGGGCTTGTCGACAGCGAGGCGTCGCGCCTGCTCTGGTCGCCCGTCTTCGGCAGCGAACAGATCGATTTCGCCGCTCTGCTGCAGCCCCAATGGTCTGCCAAGGTGACGCTGAACAACGAGACGCTGCTGGTTGCACAGGCGCTTGGGCTGAAGGCGGACAAGGCCGGTGCCGGACCGTTTCGCGCGCTGGCGGCGCTTTCGCTGGGCCATAGCATCGGCGTCGGCGTGGCGCGCAAGGACCGGTTCGGCGAACTTGAAGTCACCGCCCCGAACTTCGGCCATATGCTGCATTCGCCGGGCGCCGGTCTTTGCCGGTGCGGTACCTACGGATGTATAGAGGCGTCCGCCGGTTTCTACGGCATCCTGCGGACGGCGTTCGAGGTGCCTCCGGATACCATTCCGGCGAAATTCGTGCCGCTCGCCGAGATGGACAAGATCGCGACCAGCGCCCGGCAGGGCAATCGCATGGCGGGTTATGCCTTCCGGCAGGCCGGCATTGCGCTTGGCAACGGGCTGTCGCGCATGCTCAGCCTCTACGACAGCATGCCGATCCATATCACCGGGCCGGGGACGCGCTATTTCGAATTGTTGCAGAAGGGGCTCGAAGAGGGCTTGGCGCAATCGCATCAGGTCCGCCTGCAGGGGCAACCGGAGATCTCGATCATTTTCGACGAGCAGCGCCTGGTTTTCGACGGGCATCTCGATCGTGCGCTGACCGATATCGATCATGACATCGCCGCTTCGCGGGTCATCGCCGGCGGCAGCGTCGCATTGCGGCAGGAAGCCTGAACGCAGAATGCCGGATCAGGGACCCGGCATCCGCTGTTGTCGTGGTGGAATGCGGTTTAGCCGACGGTAATCAGCTTCTTTTCCCTGACCGACTGCACGGCGGCATCGGCAAGCACCAGGGCTGCAAGGCCATCGGCGCCGGATGGGGTGATCGCGGTGCCCTTTTCGATCGCCGAGATGAAGCCGGCGATTTCGTTGGCATAGGCTTCGGTGTAGCGGGTCATGAAGAAATCATGCAGCGGCGGGCGGGTGTAGCCGTCGCCATTGGCGATTTCGATCGAGACCGGCGCGCTGGTTTTCGGCCGAGACCGACGCCCTTGGAACCATGGACCTCGATGCGCTGGTCGTAGCCATAGGTGGCGCGGCGGGAATTGGAAATCATCGCCTGCTTGCCGGATGCGGTTTCAAGGATGACGGTGACGCTGTCGTAGTCGCCGGCTTCGCCGATCGCCGGATCGACCAGAACAGCGGCATGGGCGGTACACGAGACGACTTCTTCGCCGAGCAGGAAGCGGGCCATGTCGAAATCATGGATGGTCATGTCGCGGAAAATGCCGCCCGAACGCTTGATGTAGTCGACCGGCGGGGCGCCGGGATCGCGCGAGGTGATCGTCACCATTTCGACGTCGCCGATCTTGCCGTCGTCGATGCGCCTTGCGGACGGCCATGAAATGCGGGTCGAAGCGACGGTTGAAGCCGACCATCAGCTTGGCCTTGGTCTCTTCGACGACCTTCAGGCAGGCGCGGACGCGCTCGACGTCGAGATCGATCGGCTTTTCGCAGAAGATCGCCTTGCCGGCGCGGGCGAAGCGCTCGATCAGGTCGGCATGGGTATCGGTCGGCGTGCAGATGACGACGGCGTCGATATCCTTGGATGTTTCGATCTGCTTCGATGGTGCGGACGTCGCAGCCATAGTGCTTGGCAATGGCGTTGGCAGCCTCAGGGAAGGCATCGGCGACGGCGACAAGCACGGCATCCGGATTGCCGCTGACGGCCTTGGCATGAACCTTGCCGATACGTCCGGCGCCGAGAAGACCAAATCTGACTGTCATCTTTCATCTCTTTCGATGGGCAGCACGACGCTGCAAAGGACGGAATGATGCCGCTCACCCCGCAAAGGCGCCGCGGACACATGTCCGCGCTTGATATCAATTGATGTTCAAGACGCCGGTCTGCGACCGATGCCATGTTCACTCCCAAACTCTTTCGATGCCGCTGATCGAGAACATGCTCGCGTCGGAATAAAAGAGCAATATTGCTTATTTTCGGAATATTTATTCCATTTACTGCTGATCCGTCAAGCGCACAAAAGTCTTATACGCTTGCGGCAACCGTCTTTTTGACCTTAAAGGTGTGCAGCACAGGGCGAGAGCCAGACGGGCGTCATCGCCCCTTTCATATCAAGGATAGTTTCATGATCAAGCTTATCGATCCGGATCACCCGTTCTACAGGCCGCTCTGGATCCGGCTCCTGATCATCGCGCTGTGTGCTTTCTGGACTGCGGTGGAATTTTACAACGGCGAGAACACCTGGGGCATGATCTTTCTTGCGGTCACCACCTATACCGCCTGCACCCTTCTGATTTTCTTCAAGCCGAAGCCACCTGTCACCGAGGAGGCAAAGGTGGAGCCTGTATCGACAGAGCCCGTCGACGGAACCGAGACCAAGGCGGACGAGCAGCGCATCTAGCCAGGTTTCTGCATCAGGTTGATGCGCCGCAGCGCCTCGTCGATCAGCATATTGGCGATCTTCATCCGGGTCGTGGCTGGCGGCCGGAACTGGGGAGGATGGCAGTCCGGATGATTCTGCGCGGCGAAGATGCGGCGCTTGAGGGCGAGGGTCGCGGTCGTCTCGTGATCCGTCAGCCCGAGATCCTCGGCAATCTGCTCCGGCCTGGTGCGGGCGAGATGATCGGGCATCACAGGCGCGGGAATGGGGCGGGGCGGCGCCAGCATATCGTCGCCGGCCATGTCGAAATAGGCGCGCTGCACCAGTGCGTGGTCGGTTGCGGCCGCTTGCACCTTGCCTGCCACGAAGCTCGGACCAAGTCCCCGGACGCCGTATGGCGACGGATGGTCAACCTCGGCGATCGCCTCGGCATCCTCCTCCGCTTTCAATCGCTCCAGCACGGACTGGAAAACCGACATTCCGAACATGTTTCGCTCCGACGCAATCTCTGCTGACTAAGCACAGCAGCATTATGCGGGGCTGGTCAGGCCGTGCTCTGCTTCAGGATCAGGTCGTAGAGCAGCTTGGCACTCGGCGGCAGCGCGCGGCCCTTGGCTGTGATCAGGCTGTAAGGCCTGATCTGGATGTCGAAGTTGATCGGCAGGACCCGGATCTGCCCGCCCGAACTGCCATCGCCGGCGATCAGGGTCGCCACGTCGCGGGCCACGGGCGCCACCGCGTTGGTGTTGCGCACGATCGAGATGGTCAGGATGATCGAGGAGGTATTGATGATGGTGAGGGGCAGGGGCACGCCTGCCGACAGGAAGCTGTCCTCTACGGCGCGGCGCAGCAATGTGCCCTGCGGCTGGAAGACCCAGTCGTAGCCGGGCAGGTCGGCCGGTACGATGACCTCCTTCTCCAGCAGCGGATGTCCATCGCGCACGATCAGGCAGACGTCTTCAGCGCCGATCTCGACGAGGTTGAACAGGCGCGGATTGATGTCGTCGGGAATGCGCCCGATCACGAAGTCATGCCGCGCAGCCTGCAGTTCGCGCACCAGCACGTTGCTGTTGTCGATCTGGATGTTGATTTCGATGCCGGGATAGGCGGTCGATACCTGGCGGATTGCGGGAACCGCGAGGTTGAGCGCTGGTCCGGTGACGGATCCGAGCGAGACGGATCCGCCGCTGCCTGTCTTCAATTCATTGATTTCGCGGGCTGTTTCGCGCAGCTCGAGGAAGATGGTGCGTGCGCGTCGCGCCAGCGCCTTGCCATATTGCGTCAGTTCCACGCCGCGGGCCACGCGCGAACAGAGCGGTGCCTTCAGGATGTTTTCGATCTCGCCCAGCATGCGCGATGCCGCCGGCTGCGAAACGCTGAGCGCATCGGCCGCCGCGCTGATCTGGCCATGCTCCTCGATCGCGAGAATCAATCTCAGGTGACTTATTTTCAGGCCAAGGCGAAAGATCCCGACCTCGGAAAAATCCATCGGGGTTGCAATCGGCGCGATGGTGCCGTCGACAATTTCAGCCACTTGCGGCCTCCGTCCTGCTCGCACTTGCGAAAAATCACACTGTTTTGCGTGCTTATAACAGAAATGATATGAGGATACACGCATATTGCATTTGACAGTTATGATGATTGATTCCAGTTTGCCGCTATGTGCGCCAGCGTGCTTTGGAGCGTGTAAGGCCTGGGAGGGCTTTCTTTCACCCCTTAAACGTCCGCCGAAGACCCCGGTCTCGGCCACGCGAAGCGCTGCACATATCAAGGCCGGCTTTGAGATCTGGCCTCGATCAACACAGATGGGAGAGATCGCATGAAATTGATTACTTCGCTACTTGCCGCCGCTGCGATCAGCGTGGCCGCATTCGTCGCGCCGGTCCTGGCACAGGACAAGGGCGTCGTCGGTATCTCGATGCCGACCAAGACTTCGACCCGTTGGATTTCCGACGGCGAGACCATGGAAAAGCTCTTCACGGAAGCCGGCTATACGCCGGACCTGCAGTTTGCTGACGACGATATCCCGAACCAGCTCGCCCAGATCGAGAACATGGTCACCAAGGGCGCCAAGGTCCTGGTCATCGGCGCCATCGACGGCACGACGCTGTCGGACATCCTGCAGAAGGCCGCAGACGCTGGCGTCAAGGTCATCGCCTACGACCGCCTGATCCGCGACTCCGGCAATGTCGACTACTACGCCACCTTCGACAACTTCCAGGTTGGCGTTCTCCAGGCAACCTCGCTCGTCGAAGGCCTGAAGCTTGACGGCGCAACCGAGCCGAAGAACGTCGAACTGTTCGGCGGTTCGCCGGATGATAACAACGCCTTCTTCTTCTATGATGGCGCGATGTCGGTTCTTCAGCCTCTGATCGATGCCGAGAAGATCGTCGTCAAGTCCGGCCAGATGGGCATGGAACAGGTCGGTACGCTGCGTTGGGACGGTGCCGTTGCACAGGCCCGCATGGAAAACCTGCTCTCCTCGACCTACACCGACGCCAAGGTTGACGGCGTTCTGTCGCCTTACGATGGTCTGTCCATCGGCATCCTGTCGGCCCTGAAGGGCGTTGGCTACGGCTCCGGCGATCTGCCGATGCCGGTCGTCACCGGTCAGGACGCCGAACTGCCGTCGGTCAAGTCGATCCTCGCTGGCGAACAGTATTCGACTCGGTCTTCAAGGACACCCGCGAACTGGCCAAGGTTGCCGTCAACGATGATCGATGCCATCCTGACGGGCAAGGAGCCGGAAATCAACGACACCAAGACCTACGACAACGGTGTCAAGGTTATCCCGTCCTACCTGCTGAAGCCGGTTTCGGTTGACAAGACCAACGTCAAGGACGTTCTCGTCGGCGCCGGTTACTACACGGAAGACCAGATCAACAACTGATCCTGGACCTATCGGGAGGCTCGCGATCCGTCGCGGGCCTCTTCACAGCATTTTGCGTTCGAAACCTGCGCAAAACTCGCTGTTGAGCCTTGAGATGTTGCATAATTCCTTGAAACGTTTCCGTTTTGAGGAATTATGCAACGACTTGATGAGGGAATTGTACTGTCGGTCGGTCTGACCTCATCTTCACAGACTGGCGCTGGAATGCTTGAACATGGATAATATCATTCTCGAAATGCGCGGCATCACCAAGACGTTTCCGGGCGTCAAGGCGCTGGACAATGTCAATCTGAAGGTCCGCGAAGGTGAGATTCACGCGCTGGTCGGTGAAAACGGGGCCGGCAAGTCGACGCTGATGAAGGTGCTGAGCGGTGTTTATCCTGCCGGCAGCTACGAAGGCGAGATCCACTACGACAACAAGCTTCGTAGTTTCTCGACCATTTCCGACAGCGAACATATCGGCATCATCATCATTCACCAGGAACTGGCGCTGGTTCCGCTGCTGTCGATCGCCGAAAACATCTTCCTCGGCAACGAGATCGCCACCAAGGGCGTCATCGACTGGAAGCAGACCTTCAACCGCACCAAGGACCTTCTGGAAAAGGTCGGGCTCAACGAGCCGCCGAGCGCGCGCATCACCGATATCGGCATCGGCAAGCAGCAACTGGTGGAAATCGCCAAGGCGCTGTCGAAGAAGGTGCGCCTGCTCATTCTCGACGAGCCGACCGCCTCGCTCAACGAGACCGATTCCGACGCGCTGCTGAAACTGCTGATGGAATTCCGCAAGCAGGGCATGACCTCGATCATCATTTCGCACAAGCTGAACGAGATCAAGAAGGTCGCCGACAAGATCACCATCATCCGCGACGGCGGTACGGTGGAAACGCTGGACTGTCACAGCGAGGATATCAGCGAAGACCGCATCATCAAGGGCATGGTCGGTCGTGACATGGAAGACCGCTATCCGGCGCGCGAGCCGAAGATCGGCGAGACGCTGCTGGAAGTGAAGAACTGGAATGTCTTCCACCAGCATCACCGCGACAGGAAGTTCCTGCACGATGTCAACTTCACGGTCCGCGCCGGCGAAGTCGTCGGCATTGCCGGACTGATGGGCGCCGGTCGCACCGAGACGGCGATGAGCATCTTCGGCCGCTCCTGGGGCCACAAGATCACCGGCGACGTCAGCATGCATGGCAAGCCCGTCGACGTCAGCACCATTCCGCGCGCCATCGGTGCGGGGCTTGCCTATGTTACCGAGGACCGCAAGCATCTCGGTCTCGTGCTGAACAACAACATCATGCACAACACGACGCTGTCCAATCTCGACGGTGTCGCCAATAGCGGGGTCATCGACGAGCGCAAGGAGCGCGAGGTCGCCACCGACTACCGCACGAAGCTGCGCATCCGCTCGCACTCGATCTATCAGGAAGCCGTCAATCTTTCCGGCGGCAACCAGCAGAAGGTCGTGCTGTCGAAGTGGCTGTTCACCAATCCTGAAGTGCTGATCCTCGACGAGCCGACCCGCGGCATCGACGTCGGTGCGAAATACGAAATCTACACCATCATCAACCAGCTTGCAGCAGAAGGCAAAGGCATCCTGATGATCTCATCAGAAATGCCGGAGCTGCTCGGAACCTGTGATCGCATCTACGTCATGAACGAAGGTCGCATCGTCGCGGAACTTCCGAAGGGCGAAGCAAGCCAGGAATCCATCATGCGCGCCATCATGCGCTCCGGGGAGAAACACTAATGGCCGCCGAAAAAAGCGCTCAGAAACACAACATCCATCGGCACCTATCTGCGGAACAATATCCGCGAATACGGCCTTCTCGTCGCGCTCGTCGTCATCATGCTGTTCTTCCAGGTCGTGACCGGCGGCGTTCTGTTCAAGCCGGTCAACATCACCAACCTGATCCTGCAGAACTCCTTCATCGTCATCATGGCGCTGGGCATGCTGCTTGATCATCGTCGCCGGCCATATCGATCTGTCCGTCGGCTCGATCGTCGCCTTCACCGGTGGCCTGTCGGCGATCATGCTCGTCAAATGGGGCATCCATTATTCGATCGTCGTTCCGGTCTGTCTGATTCTCGGTGGCCTCGTGGGTGCCGCTCAGGGCTACTGGGTTGCCTACCAGAAGATTCCGTCGTTCATCGTGACCCTGGCCGGCATGCTGGTTTTCCGCGGGCTGACCTATCTCATCCTGCAGAACCGTCCGATCGGGCCGTTTCCGAAGGATTTCCAGTCGCTTTCGACCGGCTTCGTTCCTGATTTTCTGTATTTCCTCAATCCGGCACCCGGCGTCGTCGCAAATTTCTTCGCGCTTGTGGTTGTTGTCGCGCTTGTGGGGCTGGCGATCTATTACGGATTGCGCGATCGCCGCGATAACGAGAAGCATGGCACCGAGAACGAACCCTTTGCGTTCTTTGCAGGTCAGATGGTTATCATCGCCTGCGTGTCGATCTTCCTTGGCTTCATGCTCTCGACCTACAAGGGCTTTCCGAACGTCCTGATCGTCATGGGTCTGCTGATCGCGCTTTATACCTTCATCACGACGCGCTCGACTGTCGGTCGTCGCATCTATGCCATGGGCGGCAACGAGAAGGCGGCAAAGCTTTCCGGCATCAACACCGAGCGGCTGACCTTCTACACCTTCGTCAACATGGGCGTTCTGGCAGCACTTGCCGGCATGATCATCGCGGCGCGTCTCAACTCGGCAACGCCGAAGGCCGGCGTCGGCTTCGAGCTCGATGTTATCGCAGCCTGCTTCATCGGCGGTGCCTCTGCCTCCGGCGGTGTCGGCAAGATCACCGGTGCCGTCATCGGCGCGCTGATCATGGGCGTGATGAACAACGGCATGTCGATCATGGGTCTCGGCATCGATTACCAGCAGCTCGTCAAGGGCCTGGTGCTTCTCGCCGCCGTCTTCTTCGACGTCTACAACAAGAACAAGGGCTGATCGGCAAGGCCGGTCGCCACAGTGGACAACACGCAAATGGACGGCACGGGCCGTCGAAAGGAGGGGCTGAACCCCCTCCACGGATTCGCATTGCCTGGAAACAAGCCTGTTTGGCACGGCAGTGGGACGTCCGGTTCCAGAAAAGGACAAGATTGTGCTGATATCGCAAATCCGGAATGCAGATGGTTCGATCACGGTTGCCGTTCGTGAAAACGGCGGCGCGGCGCATGCCGTCAAGGGTGCCTCGAGTGTTCACGCGCTGGCGCTGGAAGCTGCCAATTCCGGCCGCAGCCTGAAGGCCGTGGTCGAAGCGCATGGCCTGGGCGATGCCGTCGATCTCGAAAAAGTGTATGCCGAAGGTCGCTTCCTGCCGCCGATCACCCATGCCGACCCGGCGCATCTGCATCTGACGGGCACGGGCCTGACCCATCTGGGGTCTGCTTCGACGCGCGACGCCATGCATGCGGCCGTATCGAAGGTGGAAGAAGGCGCCACCGATACGATGAAGATGTTCAAGATGGGCCTCGAAGGCGGCAAGCCGAAGGCTGGCGAAACCGGCGTGCAGCCGGAATGGTTCTACAAGGGCAATGGCACGCAGTCGGCAGCCCCTGGTGGTGAACTGGTCTCGCCGTCCTTTGCGCTTGATGGTGGCGAAGAGCCTGAAATGGCCGGCATTTACGTGATCGCCGACAATGGGCAGGCCTTCCGCATCGGCTTTGCCGTTTCCAACGAATTTTCCGATCACGTCACCGAGCGGATCAACTATCTCTATCTCGCCCATTCCAAGCTGCGTCCGGCGAGCTTCGGCCCGGAAATCCGCGTCGGCGACGCCGCCGGCCGATATCCGCGGCACCTCGCGCATCATCCGCAAGGGCGAGGTTTTCTGGGAAAAGCCGTTCCTGTCGGGCGAAGCCAATATGTCCCATACATTCGCCAATCTGGAGTATCACCACTTCAAATACGGAATTTTCCGTGCACCGGGCGATGTGCATGTCCATATGTTCGGGACGGCCACGCTGTCCTTCGGTGACGGCATCAAGACCGAGCCGGGCGATGTCTTCGAGATCGAAGCTGCCGAATTCGGGCTTCCGCTGCGCAATACGCTGGCGGTGGCCGGGAATGACGAGATCACCATCGGGCAGCTTTAAGCTGCCGCATTAAATCTGAAAGCGATGCGCTGGTCCCAAGGCCGCGTGCGCGAACACCAAGGAGGCTTTGAAGCCTATGACACTCCATCAGAACCTGATTGCCGGCGAATGGGTCGGCACGGACGGCGTTGACAACATCAATCCGTCGAACACCAATGAAGTGGTCGGGGTCTTCGCCCGTGCGAGCGCCGACGACGCCAGGAACGCGATCGCTGCCGCCAAGGCGGCTTTCCCGGCCTGGTCGCGGTCGGGCATTCTCGAGCGCCATGCCATCCTGAAGAAGACGGCCGATGAAATCCTCGCCCGCAAGGAAGAGCTTGGAAAGCTGCTCGCCCGCGAAGAGGGCAAGACGCTGCCGGAAGCGCATCGGCGAAACCATTCGTGCCGCGCAGATCTTCGACTTCTTTGCCGGCGAAGTCCTGCGGCTGGCGGGCGAAGTGCTGCCGTCCGTGCGTCCGAACATCGGCGTCGAAATCACCCGCGAGCCGATCGGCGTCGTCGGCATCATCACGCCGTGGAACTTCCCGATCGCCATTCCGGCCTGGAAGATCGCGCCGGCGCTTGCCTATGGCAACACGGTCGTCTTCAAGCCGGCCGAACTGGTTCCGGCCTGCTCCTGGGCGATCGCCGACATTCTGCATCGCGCCGGCCTGCCGAAGGGCGTGCTCAATCTCGTCATGGGCAAGGGCTCGGTCGTCGGCCAGGCCATGCTCGACAGCCCGGATCTTGCCGCCATCACCTTTACCGGCTCGACCGGGACCGGCAAGCGCGTCGCGGCCTCGTCGATCGAGCATAACCGCAAGTTCCAGCTGGAAATGGGCGGCAAGAACCCGATGGTCGTGCTCGATGATGCGGATCTCACCATTGCCGTCGAAGCGGCTGCCAATTCCGGCTTCTTCTCGACCGGCCAGCGTTGCACGGCCTCCTCGCGCCTGATCGTCACCGAAGGCATCCACGACAGGTTCGTGGCAGCCCTCACCGAAAAGCTGAAGGGCCTCGTCGTCGATGACGCTCTGAAGGCCGGCACCCATATCGGTCCGGTCGTCGATGCCGGGCAGTTGAAGCAGGACACGGACTATATCGCCATCGGCCAGGCGGAAGGCGCCAAGCTCGCCTTCGGCGGCGAGACGATTTCCCGTGACAATCCCGGCTTCTACCTGCAGCCGACGCTGTTTACCGAAGCGACCAACCAGATGCGGATCAGCCGCGAGGAAATCTTCGGACCCGTCGCCTCCGTCATCCGGGTGAAGGACTACGAAGAGGCGCTCTCGGTTGCCAACGACACGCCGTTCGGCCTGTCGGCCGGCATCGCCACGACGAGCCTCAAGCATGCGACGCACTTCAAGCGCAATTCCGAGGCCGGCATGGTCATGGTCAACCTGCCGACGGCGGGCGTCGATTTCCACGTGCCGTTCGGCGGCCGCAAGGCCTCGTCCTTCGGCCCGCGCGAACAGGGCAGATATGCGAGCGAATTCTTCACCGTCGTGAAGACCGCATACACGCTGGCGTAACGACTTATCCGGCGGATCGGCGCGAAGCGTCGATCCGTGCGGACCTTTAGAGGACAATGATGATGTTTAAGAAAGCGGAATGGCCGCGCAAGCTGAGGTCGCAGGAGTGGTATGGCGGCACGAGCCGCGACGTCATCTATCACCGCGGCTGGATGAAGAACCAGGGATATCCGCACGATCTGTTCGACGGACGCCCGGTCATCGGCATTCTCAACACCTGGTCGGACATGACGCCGTGCAACGGCCATCTGCGCGAGCTGGCTGAAAAGGTGAAGGCCGGCATCTGGGAGGCCGGCGGCTTCCCGATGGAAGTTCCGGTTTTCTCGGCTTCGGAAAACACCTTCCGTCCAACCGCGATGATGTACCGCAACCTTGCCGCTCTTGCCGTCGAGGAAGCCATTCGCGGCCAACCGATGGATGGCTGCGTGCTTCTGGTCGGCTGCGACAAGACCACGCCGTCGCTGATCATGGGGGCGGCCTCGGTCGATCTTCCGTCGATCGTCGTGACCGGCGGGCCGATGCTGAACGGCTATTTCCGCGGTGAACGCGTCGGCTCCGGCACGCATCTGTGGAAGTTCTCCGAGATGGTCAAGGCCGGCGAGATGACGCAGGCCGAATTCCTCGAAGCCGAAGCCTCGATGAGCCGTTCTTCCGGCACCTGCAACACCATGGGCACTGCCTCGACCATGGCCTCGATGGCCGAAGCGCTCGGCATGGCGCTCTCCGGACAACGCTGCGATCCCGGGCGTCGACAGCCGCCGCAAGGTGATGGCGCAACTGACCGGCCGGCGCATCGTGCAGATGGTCAAGGACGATCTGAAGCCTTCCGACATCATGACCAAGCAGGCGTTTGAGAACGCCATCCGCACCAATGCGGCAATCGGCGGATCGACCAATGCCGTTATCCATCTTCTCGCCATGGCCGGCCGCGCCGGTGTTGACCTGACGCTGGACGACTGGGATCGCTGTGGTCGCGACGTGCCGACGATCGTCAACCTGATGCCGTCGGGCAAGTACCTGATGGAAGAGTTCTTCTATGCGGGCGGCCTGCCTGTGGTGCTGAAGCGCCTCGGCGATGCCGGTCTGCTGCACAAGGATGCGCTGACGGTCTCGGGCGAAACCATGTGGGACGAGGTCAAGGACGTCATCAACTGGAACGAGGACGTCATCCTGCCGGCCGAAAAGGCCCTGACCCAGTCCGGCGGCATCGTCGTGCTGCGCGGCAATCTGGCGCCGAAGGGCGCCGTGCTGAAGCCGTCGGCCGCTTCGCCGCATCTGCTGACGCATCGCGGCCGTGCCGTCGTGTTCGAGGATATTGACGACTACAAGGCCAAGATCAATGACGACAATCTCGACATCGACGAGACCTGCGTCATGGTCATGAAGAATTGCGGCCCGAAGGGTTATCCCGGCATGGCCGAGGTCGGCAATATGGGCCTGCCGCCGAAGGTGCTCAAGAAGGGCATCACCGATATGGTGCGCATCTCCGACGCCCGCATGTCGGGAACGGCCTATGGCACCGTCGTGCTGCACACCTCGCCGGAAGCGGCCGTCGGTGGCCCGCTCGCCGTCATCAGGAATGGCGACATGATCGAGCTCGACGTGCCGAACCGCCGCCTGCATGTCGATATCTCGGATGCGGAAATGGCTGAGCGTCTGGCCGCATGGCAGCCGCAGCACGACCTGCCGACATCCGGCTACGCCTGGCTGCACCAGCAGCATGTCCAGGGTGCCGATACCGGCGCCGATCTCGACTTCCTCAAGGGATGTCGCGGAAGCGCGGTTGGCAAGGACAGCCACTGATCTGGTTCAATCACAGAAAGAATGGCCGGTATTTCCGGCCATTTTTTATTGCGGCATGATCAGGGTTACTCCCAATTGGTTCGCCGCTGTCGCCAGTGCTTGATCTTTTGTCGCGAGTTTCGCGCCCTTGCGTGCCGCAAGCTCCAGATATGCTGCATCATAGCTCGTCAACTTGTGTGCCCTTGCAAGCGACAGAGTATCGTTCCACGCTCTCCCTGCAGTTTGGGGGTCGGTCTCGATTGGCATCTGGGCAATCAGGTCCAACCTTTGGGCAACTTCAGAGGCTGATATGCGTCCGCGTCGCTCCGACTGCAGGAGGACGTTGGCAAGCTCCAAATGAAACAGCGACGGAACTAGCCCGCCTTCAACGATAACCCGGTTGGCAACGACATCCGTCTCATCCGAAGCCTCATCCTCGAAGCACCAGGCGAGGGCGATCGAAGCATCAATCACGATTGTCATTTGCGCCCTTCGTCCCGCAAATCCTTCCACGACAAGCCGTCAAGGGTATTCGAGCGCCGCAGCTCTTTCAGCTTCCGGAACGCATTTTCCGGTGCGGACGTTTGGACGGCTTCAGAGCGCACCAGACGGGCAACGGCTTTCCCGTGTTTGGTTATGGTGATTTCCTCACCATTCGCAACGCGGTCCAGCAACGATGAGAAATGCGTTTTTGCTTCAAAGGCGCCAATACTCGACATGAAAGAACCTCCAGTTCTGGTTTGAATTTTAAACCAGAACTGGAGGTCGGTAAAGATCGCCCTCAGAGGGTTTCGTCGCTCACTGGCTCTGGCTCTGGCTCTGTTCCTGCTGCTCGACGGTAACCGCGACCTTGAGCGTTTCGCTGGATGCACCGTGGATGAGGCCTGAGATCGGCGCTGCGTCGCGATAGTCGAGGCCGCAGGCGATACGGACATAGCGATCGTCAGGGCAGACCTTGTTGGCGGCGTCGAAGCCCACCCAGCCGAGACCGGTGAGATGAACTTCCGCCCAGGCATGGCTTGCCGTCTGCTCCACCAGGTCTTCCATCATCAGGTAGCCGGAAACGTAGCGAGCGGGGAGGCCGAGCGTGCGGGCTGCGGCGATCATGATATGGGCATGGTCCTGGCAGACACCGCTTTTTTGCAGGAGTGCCTGTTCGGCGGTCGTCTCCGTGCCCGTCTCGCCCTGCCTGTACTCCACACTTGCGGCGATGGTTTCCATCAGGGCATGCATCTTCGCGAGGTCGGTCTCGCCCGACATCGATTTTGCAAGGTCGCGGATCGGTTTGGCCGTCTTTGTCAGGGGCGTCTCGCGCAGGTAGAGCCAGAGCGGCGCATAGGCCTGATGCACGCCGAAGACGCCGGCCTTGTCCTCGGTTTCGACTTCGCCACTGGCGACGATGCGGATCGATGTCTGATCGCCGTTGACGCTGACCAGATTGGTCCGGTTGCCGAAGTGATCGTCATAGCCGACCTCCATCCGGGCACCGTCGACGGAGGTTTCCCAACTGATCACAGTCTGCCCGGGCTGCGACAGCGGGGTCAGCCTCAGGCGTTGCAGCGAATACTGCACTGGCTCCGCATAGGTATATTCGGTCGTGTGGCTGATCTTCAGGCGCATGTCTGTCTCCTCCAGCCCATTCTAGTAGAACCGGTAAGCGTCGGAGATTTCCTGTCCCAGACGATTGTTTTGGCTGATGAAGTTCTCGATATATTCATGCAGGCCCTGGTCCATCACATCCTTGATCGAATGGCTGCGCAGCGAAGCCAGCGTTTTTCGTGCACGTCTCGTTCGCTGCGTGCTGTTCACCGTATTCGCGCGCCAGATAGTCGAGATTGCTGACGATCTTCTCATAGCAATAGGCGAGCGAGCGCGGCATGCGGCCGTTGAGAATCAGGAAGTCGGCGATATTCGACGGCCTTGTATTCGGCCTCATAGACCCAGCCATAGGAACGATGCGCCGAAACCGAGCGCAGGATCGATTCCCACTGCACATTGTCGATCGAGGAGCCGACCTGCGTCACCGCCGGCAAAAGCACGTAGTATTTCACGTCGAGAATGCGGGCGGTGTTGTCGGCGCGTTCGATGAAGGTGCCGATGCGGGAGAAATTGAAGATCTCGTTGCGCAACATCGTGCCGTGAAACGCGCCGCGGATCAGGCCCGTCTGCGCTTGATCGCGTCGATCACCTCCGGCAGGTCCGCCGGCTTGACGCGGCGGGCGAGGAGCTGCCTTGAGGTCGAGCCAGCATTCATTGGTCGCCTCCCAGGTCTCGCGGGTCAGCGCGGTGCGCACCATGCGGGCATTGTTGCGGCCGGCATCGATGCAGGACATCACGCTTGAAGGATTGGCTCCGTTCACGCAGCAGGAAATCGATGGCATCGGCGCTCGTCAACTTGTCATGCGTATCGTCGTAGATGTCGCGGACACCCGCGCTTTGCAGCACGCCATCCCAATCGTCTTCCGTCGCTTCCGAGCGGGTCAGCGACATGCGCAGGCCGGCATCGATCAGCCGGGCGATGTTTTCCGCGCGCTCGATATAGCGGAACATCCAGTACAGACCGTTTGCGGTTCTTCCAAGCATAATGCGTCAGTCCTCCAGCACCCAGGTATCCTTGGTGCCGCCGCCCTGGCTGGAATTGACCACCAGCGATCCCTGCTTTCAGTGCCACGCGGGTCAAGCCCGCCGGGAATGATCTGCACCTTGTCGGACACGAGAACATAGGGGCGAAGGTCCACATGGCGTGGCGCGATGCCCTTGTTGACGAGGATCGGCACCGTCGAGAGCGACAGTGTCGGCTGGGCGATGTAGTTGTTGGGCCGTGCCTTCAGCTTTTCGGCAAAATGCGTGCGTTCCTTCTTCGAGGCGGTCGGGCCGACCAGCATGCCGTAGCCGCCGGAGCCGTGGACTTCCTTGACGACGAGGTCGGCGAGGTTGTCCAGCACGTATTTCAGGCTGTCCGGCTTCGGAACAGCGCCAGGTCGGCACGTTTTCGAGCAGCGCCTTGCGGCCGGTGTAGAATTCGACGATCTCCGGCATGTAGGAATAGATCGCCTTGTCGTCGCAGATGCCGGTGCCGGGCGCATTGGCGATGGTGATGTTGCCGGCGCGGTAGACATCCATGATGCCGGGAACGCCGAGTGCCGATTCGGGCTTGAAGGTCAGCGGATCGAGGTAGTCGTCGTCGACGCGGCGGTAGAGCACGTCGATCGCCTCGTAGCCGCGGGTCGTGCGCATCTTGACCTTGCCGTCGATGACGCGCAGGTCGGAGCCTTCGACCAGTTCCACGCCCATCATGTCGGCCAGGAACGAGTGTTCGTAATAGGCGGAATTGTAGATGCCGGGGGTCAGCACCGCGACGCGCGGCTTGCCCTCGCAGCCCGGAGGGGCCAGCGAAGCCAGGCTCTGGCGCAGCAGGTAGGGATAGTTCTCGACCGGCCGGACGCGGTTCTGATGGAAGAGTTCCGGGAACATCTGCATCATCGTCTCGCGGTTTTCCAGCATGTAGCTGACACCGGAGGGCGTGCGGGCATTGTCTTCGAGCACGTAGAACTGGTCTTCGCCGGTGCGCACGATGTCCGTGCCGACGATGTGGGTATAGACGCCGCCCGGCGGACGGAAGCCGATCATCTGCGGCAGGAAGGCCTCGTTGCGCTCGATCAGTTCGCGCGGGATGCGGCCGGCCTTGATGATTTCCTGCTTGTGATAGATGTCGTCGAGAAAGGCGTTGAGCGCGATGACGCGCTGTTCGATGCCCTGCGCCAGCTTGCGCCATTCGCGGCCGGAAATGATGCGCGGGATAAGGTCGAAGGGGATGAGCTTTTCGGCGCTGTCGGCGTGGCCGTAGACCGCAAAGGTGATGCCGGTCTTTCGGAAGATGTTCTCGGCGTCTTTGGATTTGACAATCAGGCGGGCCTTGTCCTGGGCTGCGTACCAATCATTGTAAGTCGCGTAAGGCTGGCGCGGGCTGTTGTCCGCATTCATCATTTCGTCAAATGCCAACGGTGTGATCCCCTTTTTTTGTCATTTGAGTACAACAGAAGATGCAATGCAAGAAGCATGCTCGTTTCAGTGCAAAAGAAATTTTCAGCCCAAAAATGCCGAATTTTTGAACTTAGCTATGGCGGCAGGGGTTTATTGCAAGCGCTTTGGTTCGGAAACCACGCGCAGTCATGGAGTAACCTGCAAGCGACATCATGTTGAGTGGCGTCATTTTGTTCATATGCCTGCAATTTCATCGTGTGGGTCGGGCATGCCAAGATCGCATTTTGGTCAACCTCAGCATCAAGAATTTTGTTTTGACCATCACCCAGCGTATCTCTATCGCAGGCACATTGTGCAGCAGGGATGGAACATGAGCCTTGATCGTCTGGCCCCGGCCATCTTCGTCCTTCTCTGGTCCACCGGCTGGGTTGTCGCCAAATATGCCGGTCTCTTTGCCGACCCGCTGACCTTTCTCGTGCTGCGTTATCTCTGCGCGATTTCCCTGTTCATTGTCTTCTGCCTCGTCACGGGTGCGCAATGGCCGAAGACCCGATGGGAAGCCGGTCATGCGGTGATATCAGGCATGTTTCTGCACGGGTTCTATCTGGCCTCTGTCTGGTGGGGTATCGGGCAGGGGGTGCCGGCGGCCCTTTCAGGGATCATCGCCGGGCTGCAGCCATTGATGACGGCCGCGGTTGCGCCGGCGCTGATCGGCGAGCGGCTGACGGGCCAGCAAAGGCTTGGCCTGTCGCTCGGTTTTGTCGGCATCGCCATCGCCGTCCTGCCCAAGGTGCTTTTGATCGATACCGGAGCGACGCCGATTCCCTGGTTGCCGGTGGCGCTCAATGTCGTCGGCATGGCCGCCGTGACCTATGGGACCATTCACCAGAAGCGCTACCTTCAAAACGTCGACATCCGCTCGATTGCGACGCTGCAATATGTCGGAGCGCTGATCGTCACCATCCCGCTTGCGCTCCTGCTTGAGGATCTGCATGTGACGTGGAGTATCGAGTTGTTTGCGGCACTCGCCTGGTCAGTGCTTGGCCTGTCCATGGGGGCCATCGCCCTGCTGCTCTATCTGATCCGTCGCGGACAGGTATCGCGGGCGGCCTCGCTGATCTATCTCGTGCCGCCGCTGGCCGCCGTTCAGGCCGCGCTGCTGTTTGGCGAAGCACTGACCCTGCCGATGATCGTTGGCACGGTCATCGTCGTCATCGGTGTCTATCTGACGAATCGCAAGATTGAACCGGTCGCGGTCTAATCGCCGGACGGGTCCCACGATCGGGGCACGGGTGACCCCGATCGCTGTCTGGAAATGGTTCAGCCGGTCGCGCCGACCGTTTTTTCCGGACCGCCATGGGCCGGGCCTTCTTCCTCGACGGCGCGCGGTGTCGGTGCGGTGATGACGCCGTGGCCGGGGTCCTGAACATCCTGCCCCTTGGAGCCATCGGATGCCGTCGGCAGTTCGCGCTCGCGGCTGTCGCGTTGCGTCTGCCGCAGGCTTGTGGCCTCGTCGATCAGGTGTGTCAGTTCGTCTTCGGAATAGTCGGAAAGGTCGAAGGTCTTGGCCATGATTGTCTCCCTGGCTGGCTGCATCAGGGGCTAAACGCGCAACGGCGCGATTCGAGCCATTGCCGTTTGGAAATTTTATCCGAGCTGCCTGCAACGCTATCATCACCATCGCACCTGTCCGGTCTGAAACAGACAGATAAACAAAAACGGCGGCTGGATCTTCATCCTGCCGCCGTTCGATTTTCAAGACATCATTCGCTCGAAAGGCTTACGCCTCGTCGCGACGCTGACCGCCGCTGGCACGCTTGCGCAGGCCGTTGGCACCGGCCGGGTTGGCTTCGCGCGGCTGGCTGTTGCTGTTGCCACCGCCATGGTTGCGGTTGCGCGATTCACCCTGCTTGAAGCTCGGGCGTCCGTTGCGGTTGCCGCCGGGACGCTTGGCAAGAGCCTTTTCGTGGGCTGCCTGCGCCGCCGGGCCCTGGCCCTTGCGGTGCTGCTTGGCAGCCATGTCGCATCGCTCAGCAGTTCGTCGCCGGCAAAGCCGCCGGCGGCTGCCGGACGGGCACGCGGCGCATGATCGGCGCGCGGTTCGTTGCGCTGGCCACCATTGTTGCCGCCACCGGGACGCTGGCCGCCACGCGAGCCCTTCGGGCGGGCGCGGTCGGCCGGCACTTCGCCGCTGGCCGTGGTGATCTCGATCTTCATCAGGCGCTCGATATCGCGCAGCAGGCGGATTTCATCCGGCGAGCAGAAGGCGATGGCGATGCCGTCGCGACCGGCGCGGGCCGTGCGGCCGATGCGGTGGACGTAGGCTTCTGCCACTTCCGGCAGATCGTAGTTGTAGACGTGGGTGACGCCCGGAATGTCGATGCCGCGGGCGGCAACGTCGGTTGCGACGAGGACGCGGGTCTCGCCGTCACGGAAGGCCTTCAAGGCACGCTCGCGCTGGCCCTGGCTCTTGTTGCCATGGATCGAGGCAACCGAGAAGCCGACATGCTCGAGGTGCTTCATCAGCTTTTCGGCGCCATGCTTGGTGCGCGAGAAAACCATGGCGCGGCCATCGGGATTTTCCGTCAGCGTCTTCTTCAGGATTTCGGTCTTCTGGCTGGCACCCTGTACGAAGTGCACATACTGCTCGACCTTGTCGGCAGCCTTGCCCGGAGGCGTGACCTGCACGGTGACCGGGTTTGTCAGGTATTCGCTGGCAAGCTCGGCGATCGCCTTCGGCATGGTGGCCGAGAACAGCAGCGTCTGGCGGTTCTTCGGAACCATCTTGGAAATCTTGCGCAGGTCGTGGATGAAGCCGAGGTCGAGCATCTGGTCGGCTTCGTCAAGCACCAGGAAGCGGGCCTGGGTCAGGGTGACGGCCTTGCGGGCAATCAGGTCGAGCAGGCGGCCGGGTGTTGCAACGAGGATATCGACGCCGCGCGACAGCTGTTCGGACTGCTTGTTGATCGATGCGCCACCAACGACGAGACCGATCTTGATCGGGGTCTTCTTGACGAAGTCCTTGAGGTTGGATGCGATCTGGTTCACCAGTTCGCGGGTTGGCGCCAGAACCAGCGCGCAGATGTTGCGCGGGTCGGGACGCTTGCCGGAGGCCAGCATCTTTTCGATCATCGGCAGGCCGAAAGCGGCGGTCTTGCCGGTGCCGGTCTGGGCGAGACCGATCAGGTCATTGCCGTCCATCACGAGCGGAATTGCCTGCGCCTGGATTGGCGTCGGCACTTCGAAACCCTGCGCTGCAAGGGTCGAAAGAATGTGCTCGGAGAGGCCAAGGTCTTTGAAAGTGGTCAATTGTATTGCCTTTTCGGGGCGCCAAACGCATTCGCCGGAACAGCACCATGCGGTTCCGGTGTCGATTGGCGTCAAGAACCCCGCGTGATTTGGGAACTTGTGGGTTGATAAAGCGGTCTGCGCTGATTTTGCCGGGTTCGGCAAAACATTCTCTGTTGCGCTTATCCTTCGTTAGGGATCCATAAGATCCCGCAGGCCGCTCACGCGGCGGCCGGAAGGTGACGCTGCGCCTCATGTCGTTGTTTTCGCGAAAAAAGTCAAGTGATAGTTTTTTGCGAGTGCGAAGGGCTGCCCTGCGCTCAGGACATGACGAGCTCGAAATCACCCCCGGCCAGAACCGCACCATTCACGAGGATTTCGACACGGTGGGTGCCCGCGTAATATTGCCGGGTGGTAATCGCGCGCATCGCATGCCGCCGCGCTATTGTGATGGTTTCTCCTGTGCCGAGTTCCAGGCTTGTCCACTTGAAGACCTTTGGCGCAAGCGATCCGTTGGCCTTGCGATGATGGATGGCGTAGTCAATCATCAGTCGCTGCGCGCTTTTGCCTTCATTGGTGAGCGCAAGTGTGAAGCCAAGATGCTCCCCGAAGAGCACCGACGGCGTCTCGATCGAAATCCCGGCGCTGATTCCCGCGGCCGGTTCAAATCCGAAATTCGCAAGCGCGTCGCCATGGCCTTTCTTCAGGAGCGTGCGAGAGGCATGCCGCAGCAGTTGCCGCCTTTGCGGGGAGGCGTCGATCATCGCGTCGCGCACGAAAGCGGCGACCAGGTCGGGGTGATCCTTGGCGATATCGTTCAGGCTGTTGGCGACGGAGCGGCGTACATAGTCTTCCGGGTCATCGATCAGCGCCGTCAGGATCGGCAGGATCGGTTGCGGATCGCGCACAAGCGCCGGCAGGCGCATGGCCCAGGGCAGGCGGGGCCGGGTGCCTTCCGAGGCGAGCCGGCGGACGTGATGGTTGGGATCGTTGACCCAGTTGCTGATCGTTGCAAGCGACCGGTGCTGATCCCTGTGGATAAAGGCGCGTATGCCGAATTCGGCGGTGAAATGCGGCGTCAGCGCCTTCAGCAGGTCAAGCGAGACGTCGAGGTGATCGAGACCTCGTTCCGCGATGAACTGGTTGACCGGCAGAAGCTCCCAACCCGTGAGGCCGGGTCTTCCTTCCTTGGGGAGGCTGGCTTTCAGGATGGCGGCGGCCTGCGTGATAATCGGACGGCAGCATTTCGACGAGTGCCGTCGCGGATCTGGTGTGCCGCGCTGCATGAGTTCGAGGGTTTCGATGCCGGACAGGATGAGCGTCACGAACCGCGTCCTTGTCGAATTGCGGATATGCAGCTGCAACGATGTCACTGATGTGTTCGACGAGCCGCGGGATGAAGCAGGTGTTTCAATGGTTCGGCCATGATGTCGCTCAATGGCGCTCGCGGGATCGAAATGCTGCATCAGAGATACGCTCGCGATGCCGCCGTGTAAGGGGCAAAGATCGGATCGCTCTGCACCCGTGCGCAGCGGCATCGGCGCTTGGCTTGTCTGACCATTCGACGAGATCGGCGATGAGGTCCTGTCGATCTGGCGCGGTCAAGCGCGCGCCAGCTGACGTTAAGCGCGTACGCCTGCATGCGGCGCGGCGCGCCTGTTCGGCGACTGGCCGCTCGGGCCGTGCAGACGGCAATTTCGAGAATGGCGATTGGGTCATGAATTTGGCTCCTGTGGATGACATACTTGACCTGACCACGACCCAACTGACACCCTTCTGGCCATAGTCTCCGCATCGGAGTGTCCGATGCGTCCTGCCGACCGCCTTTCCGGATCATCCAGCTGTGCGTCGCCGGGTGGCGCGATGACAGCGGCCGACATTGCCGAGACATGGAGGTTGCTCCAGCGGACGATCTACCGTGACAGGATCATCTGATGGCATCGGGAGCGCCGATCGAAGGCGAACGCGGTCGTCGGCTACATGCTGCGCGAGGCCTTCGACGCGCCGCCGCTGACCTTTACCTTCAGCAGCTTGAAGCCCTGGCCTTCGGGCTGCGGGCCGTCGACATGCTCGGCGACCCGCGTCTTGGACAAGCCGCCCGCGAGGCAAGGACAAGATCGTGGCACTGCTGCCGTCCGAGCATGGCAGGCGTCTGGTCTCGATGCCGATCCATGCTTTCCGCACTGCCGCGCAGCCGGAAACGCCAGCCTCTCTTGGCGACGTGCGTGCGGCGCTGGCGGCGCGGCGCAAGTTATCGATCGCCTATGTTGCGCTGCCCGGCGCGCGCAGCCAGAGACTTGTCTGGCCGCTTGGTTTGTCCGCGTTCGGGGCGATATGGGTGATGACCGCCTGGTGCGAGATGCGCCAGGACTTCCGCGATTTCCGGCTCGACCGGATCGAGGGTGGACGGTTCTGGCCGAACGGTTCGAGCCGGAGCCTCAGCAGTCATTCGAAACCTATCTGGACTAAATGCCGGATGAGCCGCCTGCCAGGCTTCAGAAGTCCGTCGCAACGCCACCTTCGCGCTTGCGGCGGGCGACGAAGTCATCCAGTTCCTCCTCGATCGCCAGATCGAGCGGCGGCTTTTCATATTCGTTGAGCTTTTCCTTGAAGACGCGGTTGGCGTGATCATAGGTCGTCGGCCGTCCGGCTTCCGTCCAGGTCTCGAAGTTGCGCCAGTCGGAGAGGATCGGCGAATAGAAGGCCGTCTCGTAGCGTGCCAGCGTGTGGGCAGTGCCGAAATAATGGCCGCCGGGGCCGACGTCGCGCATGGCATCGAGCCCGAGTGCATCCTCGCTGACATCGAGCGGCGTCAGGAATTCGGCCACCATCTGCAGCATGTCGACATCGAGGATGAATTTTTCGAAGGAGGCCGTCAGCCCGCCCTCGCTCCAGCCGGCCGAGTGCATGATGAAATTGCCGCCGCCCTGGGTCAGCGCCCACAGCGAAAAGCCGGATTCGTAGGCTGCCTGCGCGTCCAGCGTGTTGGAGGCGTTGGTGTTGGAGGTGCGGTAGGGGATGCTGTAGTGGCGGGCAAGCTGGCCGCCGGCAATCACTGCCTTCATATATTCCGGCGTGCCGAAGGCGGGTGCTCCGGTCTTCATGTCGACATTCGAGGTGAAGCCGCCATACATGACCGGCGCGCCCTTGCGCACCATCTGCGTGAAGGCGATGCCGGCCAGCGCTTCGGCATTCTGCTGCACGACGGCGCCGGCAATCGTCACCGGTGCCATGGCGCCGGCCAGCGTGAACGGCGTGACCACCACGACCTGGTTGCGCGAGGACATTTCGATGATGCCCTGCAGCATCGGTCCATCGAGGCGCAGCGGCGAGGACGAGTTGATGATGGTGAACAGCGAGGGTTCCCGCTCCATCTGCTCGGCAGAAATGCCGCGGCCGATGCGGGCGATCTCCATCGCGTCGATATTGCGCTGCTGGCCAAGCGAATAGCAGTGAAAGGCCTTGTCGGTCAGCTTCACAATGTCGGACAGGCAGTCGAGATGGCGCACCGAGGCGTGGATGTCGATCGGCTCGACCGGATAACCGCCGGTCGTGTGGATGATGTCGTAGGACTGGGCGAGCTTGACCAGCTTGCGGAAATCTTCCTGGTTGCCGGCGCGTCGTCCGCCTTCGCGGTCGGCGACAAAGGGGGCCGAGGCGATCTGCGCGAAGACGAGGTTGTTGCCGCCGATCTGCACATTGCGCATCGGGTTGCGGGCGTGCAGCGTGAAGCCCGACGGCACTGACGCCATCATGTCCATGATCAGGCCGCGATCGAAGCGCACGCGGTCGGTTCCGGCTGTCACATCTGCGCCGGCGGCCTTCATGCGGCTTCGGGCTTCCGGCAGCATGATGTCCATGCCGATTTCTTCGAGAATCGTCAGCGATGCATCATGGATCGCCTCCAGCGCATCCTCGCTGAGAACGGTCGATTTTGTCATGGTGTTGACGAGGTTGAGATATTTCGAATTTCCAGTCGACCGGCGTGCGGTCCGGTCGGCGCCGCGGCCACCGGCGCGCCTGCGGCGCTCGACAGGGGCATCGGTCTGGTCGGCCATCCGATCGGCTTGGGGAAGGGCGGAAAATTCGTTGTCGCTCATGATATTTCCATCGCGTTTGGACACGATGTGATGTTGCAGATTTAGGCCCACCCATGCGCCACCATTTGCGACAGCAAACTTCCTTGAAAGGAAACCGGATCGAAATCGTGCCCGTTTGCAGACGTCGGCAATCATTCCAGAAGCGTCAGACCGGCTGTTTTATGCCGCGCAGCATTTCACGCTTCGCCCCAAACCCCTTGCGCCTTTCCACGACATAACCTGCGGCCTGAAGGTTTCTTCGAACGAAACCAGCCGCCGCGTAGGTGGCAAAGGAGCCGCCGGGAACAGTCCTGTCGAAGACGCTGCGCATCAGTTCCAGCGACCACATGTCGGGATTGCGCAGGGGCGCGAAGCCATCGAGATACCAGGCATCGAAGATCGGCGCAAAGGGCCGCAGTCTGGTTTCCGCCATCCCGACGACCACCATCAGCCGGACATTGTCGCCGAAATCGATCGTGACCTTGCCCGTTGGCTGTTCGGGCCAGGCCCTGCACAGGGCATCGCGTTCGTCCGTGATTTCGGGCCAGCGCGACAGCGCGCGGTCGATCTCGTTTGCGTGCATCGGAAAACGCTCGAAGGAAATGAAATGCAGGCGCTGGCCCTTACGGCGCACCTGCTTCCATTGCCGCCAAGTCTCGCAGAAATTCAGCCCGGTGCCGAAGCCGAGTTCGCCAATGGTGAAATCCGTCGCCTCTCCCCAGCGCGCGTGCACGTCATTGCCGCCGAGGAACACATGGTCGCATTCCAGCCGGCCATCCTCGCGGCAATAAAAATGATCGCCAAATTCGGCCGAATAGGGCATATCGCCCTCGTGCCATTCCAGCGTGTGACGCTCGGTTGTCTGGCGATCTGGCGAAGCTGAGTTTTCGGTGTCGATCATGACCCGTCGGATAATCCTCGCAGGGAAGAAGGTCAATCGATGACGGATCTGTTGATCCTCGGCGGCGGCATCATGGGGCTCTGGGCGGCCGTGATGGCCGAGCGCGCGGGCATAAAGACCATTCTTGTCGAGCGCAGCGCGATCGGGGCCGGGGCAAGCGGCGGTTTTCTGGGCGCGCTGATGCCGCATATGCCGGATCGCTGGAACGATAAAAAGCAATTTCAGTTCGATGCGCTTGTATCTCTTGAGGCGGAGATCGCGGCACTGGAGGGCGAAACCGGCCTGTCGGCCGGCTACCGCCGTTCCGGCCGCATCATGCCGCTGGCAAAGCCGCATCTGCGCACGATCGCGCTCAGGCATGAGCAGGAGGCGCTTGAAAACTGGCTGTCCGCTGATCGGTCGTTTCACTGGCATGTGCGTGATGCATCCGCCCACCCGGGCTGGCCTGACAGCAAGGTTACAGAAAGCGGCATCGTCTTCGATACGCTGGCGGCCCGCGTGTCGCCGCGCTCGCTTCTCGCAATGCTCACTGCCGTCTTGCGCAGATCCCGGCATGTGCAGGTGAAAGAGGGGCTGGACGTGGTGCGTCTTGATCCGGTCGCAGGCCGGGCCGAGCTTGCCGGGGGGGAAGTCATCGCGTTCGAAAACTGCATTCTCGCGGCCGGCGTGCAGTCCTTTCCGCTGATCGATGCGCTCCACCCATCTGCCGTTCTTTCCAGCGGTGTCGGCGTCAAGGGGCAGGCGGCGCTGCTGAAAGCCGATATCGATTCGTCCTGGCCGGTGATTTTTTCCGATGGGCTCTACATCGTGCCCCATGAGGACGGATGTGTTGCCATCGGCAGCACAAGCGAGATCAGCTATGACCAGCCATACTCCTGCGATGCAAGGCTCGAGGATCTCATCGCACGCGCGATCGGTTTCGTGCCGAGCCTCGAGAAAGCGCAAATCCTGGAGCGGTGGGCTGGTTTGCGGCCAAAGGCCGTGGGACGCGAGCCGATGGTTGGCCGCCACCCTGATTTCCCGCGTCTCCTGACCCTGACCGGCGGCTTCAAGGTCAGCTTCGGGCTGGCGCACCGGCTGGCTGCATCGGTGATAGGCGATATCGCCGGACAGAGTGATATCCCGCTGCCGGTGTCGTTTCGCTGTGCGGAGCATATCGCGATGATGCAGGGTGCAAACCGTGCAGGAAAAAGCCCTGCGAACGGGTGATCGCAGGGCTCCTGTCTTTTTAACGTAGGATTACATCCAGTAGGGCGGAACACCGTAATAGTCGTGGACGCGGCGGCCATTTTCCTTGTTCCAGTCATAGTCGCCGCTGCCATTGTATTTCGGCGCATTCTCGACCTGTTCGCGCGTGATATCGGTCTGATAGCCGCCGAGGTTTTCATCATAGCTGAGCTTTGCCCAGGGAAGCGGGTAGTGATCCTCGCCAATGCCGAGGAAGCCACCGAAGCCAAGCACGGCATAGGCGACACGGCCGCTGCGCTTTTCAAGCACGACGCGCTCGATCGACCCGATGTGCTTGCCGTCTGCACCATAGACCTTTGTTCCTTCGACCTTGTCGCTGCCGATAAGATCGTGGGTTTCCTTGATGGTGGCGTCCTGCATATTCGGATTGTGATAGGTCATCGTTTTCTCCCTTATTCAGTGGATACAGGGAATAAACGGAGCATGGGCTCGATGGTTCCATGTTTTTTGACCCGCATCGACCCGCCAACAGCGGCGGTATGCCCATCCGGATTCGTCAATCTGTCACGCAAATCACCTAGTCAGTTGGCGGTCAGAGCGACGGAGCTGCCCCATGCGTTACGCCATCTATTTCACGCCCCCCATCCACGATCCGGTGTCGATCGCGGCTGCGAGCTGGTTTGGGCGCAACGTCTATTCCGGCGAGGCTGTCGAGCGTCCTTCCGATATCGGCCTGAGTTCGCAGGAACTGGCATTCTACACCGCCGTCCCGCGTCGCTACGGATTTCACGCCACCCTCAAGGCACCATTCCATCTGCATCCCGACATGACGGAGGCCGCCCTGCTCAAGACGCTGATGCAGTTTGCCGGAAGCGTGACACCGTTTGAAATGCCACGCATGGAAATTGCCCGGCTTGGGGACTTTTACGGGCTGGCGCCCGTTTGTCCAAGCGATGCCATGCAGTTGCTGGCGGCAAGCGTGGTCCAGATGTTCGACGAGTTTCGCGCGCCGCTCAGCGAAGCCGAAATCGAGCGCCGGAACCCGGACGGGCTGACAGCGCCGCAATTCGCCAATCTTTATCGCTGGGGTTACCCCTATGTGATGGACGAGTTCCGTTTCCACATGATGCTGACCGGTCCACGTTCGGAACGCAATGCTCCGGCGCTGGAAGCTGCATTGCGCAACGTCTTCGAGCCGTTGCTCTGCGCGCCGATGCGGATCGCAAGCCTTGCGCTTTTCATTGAGCCCGAACCGGGCGCGCCGCTGCGTGTGCATTCGCAGCATCCGCTTGGCAAGATCTCCGCCCATCGCGCCCCCGTCTCCAAGGCGCGCCCGGGATTGTTGTCCGTTGCGGGCAGCGGCCTTGTGTTTACCGAATCGGCCGAGGTTCGTGCGGCGCGCAATCTGGAGCGAGGCTTCCAGGGCCTTTAGTGCCTGACGCAACGTCTGGAGAAGACTTGTAAATCCTCTCGGAAACTGTTGGCCCGGTCCACTTTTCATCTCGACTTTCCGCCCTCGGATGGTACCGTTCCGGCATAATTCGAAGGGTGATTTGATGGCAGACAGTTCCTACCCGCGTGATCTCGTCGGTTATGGACGCACTATTCCGCAGGTGCGCTGGCCGGGCGATGCGCGGATCGCCGTGCAGTTCGTGCTGAACTACGAAGAGGGCGGCGAAAGCTCGATCCTTGATGGCGACACGGCATCCGAATCGCTGCTTTCGGAAATCGTCGGCGCACAGCCCTGGCCCGGACAGCGCAATCTCAACATGGAATCGATCTACGAATACGGCTCGCGGGCCGGCTTCTGGCGGCTGTGGCGACTGCTCACCGAGCCGCAAGATCGATGTCACCGTCTATGGCGTGACGCTCGCCATGGCGCGCAACCCCGATGCGGTCGCGGCCATGAAGGAGGCCGGCTGGGAGATCGCCAGCCACGGCTATCGCTGGCTGGAATACAAGGATTTTTCGGAAGAGGAGGAGCGCAAGCACATCCTCGAAGCGGTGCGCCTGCACAAGGAACTGACCGGTTCGCATCCGCTTGGCATGTATCAGGGCAAGCCATCCGGCAATACGCTGAAGCTGGTGCATGGAGGAGGGCGGCTTCGTCTATTCCTCCGACAACTATGCCGACGATCTGCCCTATCTGGGTGCCGGGGCTGACCAAGGACAAGCCGCATCCTGATCATTCCCTATACGCTCGATGCCAATGACATGCGCTTTGCCACGCCGCAGGGCTTCAATTCCGGCGACCAGTTCTTCACCTATCTGAAGGATACGTTCGATGTGCTCTATGCCGAGGGCAAGGAAGGCTTGCCGAAGATGATGAATCGTCGGGCTGCATTGTCGTCTGGTCGGCCGCCCGGGCGCGTGCCGCAGCGCTGCGCCGTTTCATCGATTATGTGCTCGAGCCATGAAAAGGTCTGGGTGCCCAAGCGCATCGATATTGCGCGCCACTGGCACGAGCATCACAAGCCGGAGGGCGGCCTTTGACGATCGACCGCCAGGATTTCGTCGCCCGCTTCGGCGGGGTCTTCGAGCATTCGCCCTTTGTTGCGGAGCGCGCGTTTGATTCGGCCCCGCTGGTGCCGCTGACCGTTGAGACTGTTCATTCGGTCATGTCCGTCGCCTTTCGGGCTGCAAGCGCCGATGAACGCCTTGGCGTTTTGCGCGCCCATCCGGATCTGGCCGGAAAGCTCGCCATTGCCGGCGGGCTGACCGAGGACAGTCGAAGGCGGAGCAGGCTGGCTGCCGGTCTCGATCGTCTGAGCGCCGACGAACATGCGCGCTTTACCGCGCTCAACAGCTCCTATGTCGAGAAATTCGGCTTTCCCTTCATCATCGCCGTCAAGGGGCTGACGAAGGACGATATCCTTGCTGCCTTCGAGCGAACGGATCGACAACAGCGTCGATCAGGAATTCGAAACAGCCTGTGCGCAGGTTGAAAAGATCGCCCGCCTGCGCCTGCAATCCATGCTTCCAGGAGAAGACAATGTCTGACACACCGTCCGCCGACCTGCCCGATTTTACCATCGGTGCGGTCAATCTCGCTTCCGCGCGCCTCGGCGCCACCGGGCTTTATGCGACGGATGATTTCTTCGCGCCGCTCGACCGCATGTTGCAGGACGAACCGGCAAAGTTCCTGCCCGACGTCTATGACGACAATGGCAAGTGGATGGACGGCTGGGAAAGCCGGCGCAAGCGCGTGCCGGGTCATGATTACGGCATTGTCAGGCTCGCCATGCCGGGCGTCATCCATGGTTTTGATGTCGATACCAGCCATTTTACCGGCAATTTTCCGCCCCATTGCAGCATAGAGGCTGCTTTTGTGGAGACTGGCGATCCGGACGCGGCGACGGTCTGGACGGAGATCGTCGCGAAGTCGCCGCTCGGTCCGGGTATCGGTGCCGCCGCCCATCATTTCTTCAAGACTTCCGGTGCGGCGGCCGACAAGGTCTGGACGCATCTCAAGCTGCACATCTATCCCGATGGCGGCATTGCGCGCCTGCGTGTCTATGGCACGGCGCATTTCGACTGGAGCAAGGTCGGTGCCTCGCAGGAGGTCGATCTTGCCTATATCTACAATGGCGCGAAATCGCTCGCCTGGTCCAATGCCCATTATGGCGTGCCGGACCAGATGCTGGGGCCGGGCCGCGGCATCAATATGGGCGATGGCTGGGAAACGGCGCGCCGGCGTGGTCCGGGGCATGACTGGGCGATCATCCGGCTCGGCCATCCCGGCCTGATCAACCGGGTCGTCGTCGATACGGCGCATTTCAAGGGCAATTTTCCCGATACGTGCGAACTGCTGGGCGCCAACCTGCCGGGCCACGCCGACACGTTTACCGAGAGCCGAGATCTCTCAGTCCGAGACGTGGAAGCCGATCCTGCCGCGCCAGAAGCTGCAGATGGACCATATCCACGACTATGCGGGCGATATCCTGCAGGCGGTCGGGCCGGTGACACATGTGCGCTATGCCATGTATCCGGACGGCGGCACCAGCCGTTTGCGCCTGTTCGGCACCAAGGCCTGATCGATGCGTGTGCTGCCGATCCGCTCTCTGACTGCAGACGCATTCCGCCCGTTCGGAGAGGTCATCGAGGCGGATCCGGCGCGCATGCGGCTGATCAATGGCGGCACGACGGAGCGCTTCCATGCGCTGGCAAAGGTCGATGCCGCGGGCGAGGGGGCGTCAGCGATCCTCAATATCTTCCGCGGACAGCCCCGCCGCTTTCCGTATAGCATCGACATGATGGAACGGCATCCGCTCGGCAGCCAGAGTTTCACGCCGCTGTCCGCGCGGCCCTGGCTTGTGGTGGTGGCGCCCGATGCCGGCGGTCGTCCGGGCCGGCCGATGGTGTTTCTGGCCGGACCCCGGCAGGGCGTCAACTATCATCGCAATGTCTGGCATCATCCGCTGATGGCGCTTGACGCGGTCAGCGATTTTCTGATTGCCGATCGCGAAGGGCCGGGCAACAATCTGGAAGAATTCTTCTATGACGAGGCCTTCCTCATCGAGGAGCCGATAAGGGACACGGATCTATGAGCGGACGCCTGACCACGCATGTTCTCGACACGGCACTCGGCAAACCGGCGCAGGGGCTCGCCATCGACCTGTTCCGGATCGAGGGGGAAGCAAGGACGCTGATCCGCTCCGTCGTCACCAATGCCGACGGCCGCGTTGACGGTCCGATGCTTGATGGAGAGACCTTCGCAGTCGGAACCTACGAGCTTCTGTTCCATGCCGGCGCCTATCTGCGGGCAACGGGCGCCGACCTGCCGGAGCCTGCCTTCCTCGACCTCATCCCGCTGCGCTTCGGCATCGCCGATGCCGGCAGCCACTATCATGTGCCGCTGCTGCTCTCGCCGTTCAGCTACTCGACCTATCGGGGAAGTTGAGGCCAGTCATTCTTGACAGCCAAACCTACTTGTACGATATTTCGTACAGGTCGAATACTGGAGGTACGAGATGCGCACGGTTATGTTTTCGAAAGCAAGGGACGAGCTGGCTGGCCTTTTGGACGAAGTAAGCCAGGATCGTGCGCCTATCGAAATTGTACGCCGGGACAAGGCGTCAGCAATTCTCATCGACAAGCGCGAGTACGAGGGCATGCTGGAGACTCTTCACCTTATGTCCAGTCCAGCCAACGCGAAACGCTTGGTAGATGCTATGGCCGACATCGAAGCCGGGAAAAACCTGGTCCATCATCCGCTCGTTGAAAACTAGCTCGCCGTGTTGCTGGTCTGGCACCAGAGTGCCTGGGAGGATTATGTCTATTGGCAACAGACTGATAAATCAGTTCAGTTTCGGATAAATGAACTGATCAAGGATCTCATGCGCCACCCTTTTGAGGGGCTGGGAAAGCCGGAGCCGCTTCGGCAGAATTTCAAAGGCTACTGGTCACGGCGGATCACACAGGAACACCGGCTGATCTATGTGGTTATGGGAAAAGGCGAGGGGCAGACGGTGACGATTACACAGTGCCGCTACCATTACTGATCAATCCGCCAGAATATCCCGATTGATGTCGCGGATATCGCGCTTGCCGCAGAGCGCCATGGTGATGTCGAGTTCCTTGCGGATGATCTCCAGCGCCAGCGTTACGCCTTCCTGGCCCATGGCGCCGAGGCCATAGAGGAAGGGGCGGCCGATATAGGTGCTCTTGGCACCGAGAGCGATGGCTTTCAGAACGTCCTGGCCGGAGCGGATACCGCCGTCGACATGGATTTCGATTTTATCACCGACAGCATCGACAATCCGCGGAAGCATGCTGATCGACGAACGCGCGCCGTCGAGCTGGCGGCCGCCATGATTGGAGACGATGATCGCATCGGCGCCGGTGCGGGCTGCCATCTGCGCATCCTCGACGTCGAGAATACCCTTGAGGATCAGCGGACCGCCCCACATCTCCTTGATTTCCGCGACATTTTCCCAGGACAGCTGCGGGTCGAACTGCTCTGCCGTCCAGGAGGAAAGCGAGGAAAGATCGGATACATTCTTTGCATGGCCGACGATATTGCCGAAGCTGCGTCGCTGCGTCTTCAGCATCTGCATGCACCAGAGCGGCCGCGTCGCCATCTGCCAGATATGCTTCGGGGTGAATTTCGGCGGGGCCGACAGCCCGTTGCGCAGGTCCTTGTGGCGCTGGCCGAGGATTTGTAGGTCGAGCGTCAGGACCAAGGCAGAGCACTTGGCCGCCTTGGCACGGTCGATGAGGTTCTTGACGAATTCCCGGTCGCGCATGACGTAGAGCTGAAACCAGAATGGTTTCGAGGTGACAGAAGCGACGTCCTCGATCGAGCATATGCTCATCGTCGACAGCGTGAATGGGACGCCGAATTTTTCTGCTGCCTTTGCTGCCAGCATCTCGCCATCGGCGTGCTGCATGCCGGTGAAGCCGGTCGGTGCCAAGGCAACAGGCATGGAGACCGGCTGGCCGATCATTGTCGTCGCCAGCGAGCGGTTGGTCATATCCACCATGACGCGCTGACGCAGCTTGAGATCACGAAAATCGGCCTCGTTGGCGCGGTAGGTGCTTTCCGTCCAGGCGCCGCTATCGGCGTAATCGAAGAACATCTTCGGCACGCGGCGTTTTGCGAGGGCTTTGAGCTCTTGGATATCGAGAGGCTTGGACATGGCGCAGCTTTCGTAGGGGTCTGCTACGCCAATATCATGGTTTCCGCGCGCTTGTTAAGATCGCCAGGACCCAAGAGGTAAAATAAATTTACCTCTTGGGTTGGGTCGTCACTTCAGCCGTCTAAGTCCTCCAGCCGACGCCGGAGGGTAACGACATCAGTTGATCGGATTGAGGGTGACGGATGTGCCTGTCGCAGCCACGTTCAAACCGAGCTGGCCGGTAACGCTGACAGTCTGCAACTGGATCGAACCGGATGTGCCGCCCACCAGGATGTTGGTGCCGATGCCGGCGCCGACAGTCGCTTCTGCCGTTGCGCCCTGATAGACGCCGCCGAGCGAACCACGGTGATAGCCGGCCGTTGGTGCAAACACGGCCCAGACAAGCCGGCCGCGCGTTGTGAAGCCGAGATCAACGCCCATCTTGCGGATGGCCCCGGTGTACTGATCGGTCCGCTCCTGACCGACGGTGGACTTGAAGACGCAGTCGATCTCCTTGGCCGAGCCAAGCACATAGCCGACGCCGCCACCGATGTTGCAATCGAGGTAACCGATCTTCACGCCATTGCTGACATCGGCTTCTTCATAGGGGACCGGGTCCTGGTTGACGGACAGATCGGCTGCCTGCGCTGCGGTCACGCCAGCGAAGATCGGCAGGGCGGCGACAAGTGCCAGAGCGGGAATGGGGTTCATTGGAATTCTCCATGTCTTCGATTTGTTTTATTATTCTGATCGTTGCGGCGCAAAGCCGTTGCTGATCCGGCTTTGCGTCAAGCATGCTTCGAGTGAGGCATGCGTTTAACGCGTCTGAACCTAGAAAGGTTCATTCGGACATTTCGGAGGCGACAATGTGGAGGCACAGGGAAGGCTGCTACCTTGACAGCATTTCGACGGTCAAGCCGGACGCAGAGCGATTTTTGCCGCGACGCCCGCAACATAGGTTTCGGCGATCGAGCGGTCGTCACCCATGGTCTGCAACAGGAAAAGCTCGTCGGCAAGGGAGGTGACGACCTCGGCCTTCAGCGCCATCGCCGGCGTTGCGGCCATGTCGAGCACGACGAAATCGGCGTCCGTTCCGGGCTCCAGCGTGCCGATTTTCTGCGACAGTGAGAGCGCCTGCGCATTGCCGAGCGTCATCATGTGGTAGCTTTCGAACGGGTTCAGCCGTTCGCCCTGCAACTGCAGGATCTTGTAGGCCTCATCCAGGGTGCGCAGCATGGAATAGCTCGATCCGCCGCCGATATCGGTGGCGATGGAGACGCGCACCGGCTTCTCGCGCACCGTGAGCTTGCGCAGCGGAAAGAGGCCGGAGCCGAGGAAGAGGTTCGAGGTCGGGCAGAAGACCGCGACCGAACCGGTCTCGCTCATCGCATCCGCTTCCCGGTCTGACAGATGGATGCAATGGCCAAACAGGCTTTTGGGCCCGAGAATGCCGTAGCGGGCATAGACGTCGGTGTAGTCGGTCGCGTCCGGATAGAGCGAGCAGGTGAAATCGATCTCGTCGCGGTTTTCCGAAAGATGCGTCTGGACGTGCAGGTCCGGGAATTCGCGGATCAGCGCCTGCGCCATCTCCATCTGTTCCGGTGTCGAGGTAATGGCGAAACGCGGCGTGATCGCGACATGGTTGCGGCCCTTGCCGTGCCATTCTTCGATCACGGCGCGGGTCTCGTCATAGCCCATTTGCGGCGTGTCGAGCAGGCCCTGCGGGCGCGTTGCGATCCATCATCACCTTGCCGGCGACCATGCGCATGTTGCGCTTCAGGCTTTCGGCGAAGAAGGCGTCGGCGGAGGTCTTGTGCACCGAGCAATAGGCGACGGCCGTCGTCGTGCCGTGGCGGATCATCTCGTCGAAGAAATGGATCGCGATACGCTTGGCATGCGCCGTCTCGACGAAGCGGCATTCCTCCGGAAACGTATAGGTGTTCAGCCATTCCAGCAGATTGGCGGCATAGGAGCCGATCACCTGCATCTGCGGGAAATGCAGGTGCGTGTCGATGAAGCCGGGCAGGATCAGGTGTGGCCGGTGGTCAATCTCGGCACGTCTGCCGGCGCCTGCGCGCTTGACGTCAGCATAGTCGCCGATGGCAGCGATCAGCCCGTCGGCGACCAGCAGGGCACCATCGTCCTCATAGACATAGGCCGAGTGATCGTCAGGCTTTCGGGCTTGCGACGAAAGCTCAGCGTGCGGCCGCGGATCAGGGTTGCCGTCATTGGGTCGTGCTTTCCTGCGACGGCACTTTCGAACCAGGCGGCCAGAAGCTGGCGTTCCTCCGGTGTCATGTCGGTGATGTTGCCGGGCGGCATGGCATGGCTGCGGCCGGCCTGCATGTAGATTTCGCGGGCATGGGTGGCAATCTCGGCGTCGTTTTCCAGCATCACGCCCTTGGGCGCGCGGACGATGCCTTCCCAGACCGGCTCCGCCGCGTGGCACATGGAACAGCGGGTCGAGACGCGTCGCGGACCGCGGCGAAATGCGCGTTGGCGGCAAAGCGCTCGAAGGCCGGCGCAAGCCTGACATCGCTTCTCGCCGGTCAGCACCTTGGGCACGGTCGAGAGCCACATGATGATGATGAAGAGGATCAGCGTGACGATCCAGGTCCAGGTCGGCCGGCCCTTGCGGGCATGCGTGGTGTTGAACCAGTGGCGGATGGTGACGCCCATCAGGAAGACGAGGGCGGCGATGATCCAGTTGAACTGCGGTGGCGAAGGCCAGCGGATAGTGGTTCGACAGCATGAAGAAGATGACGGGCAGGGTCAGGTAGTTGTTGTGCAGCGAGCGCTGCTTGGCGATCGCGCCATATTTCGGATCGGGCGTGCGTCCGGCAATCAGGTCGGCGACGACGATCTTCTGGTTCGGGATGATGATGAAGAAGACATTGGCCGACATGATCGTGGCGGTAAACGCGCCGAGATGCAGGAAGGCGGCGCGGCCGGTGAAGATCTGCGTATAGCCCCAGGCCATGGCGACCAGCGCGACGTAGAGCATGCCCATCAGGCCCCAGGTGTTCTTGCCGAGCGGCGACTTGCACAGCAGGTCGTAGAAGATCCAGCCGATCGCCAGCGAGGCCATGCGAGATGCAGGATCGCCTGCCGTCGGCGAGATATCCAGCACATGCCGGTCGATCAGGAAGAGGTCGGCGCCGCCATAATAGACCACGGCCAGCATGGCAAAGCCGGACAGCCAGGTCGTGTAGCTTTCCCATTTGAACCAGGTCAGATGCTCCGGCATCGTGGCCGGCGCGACCAGATATTTCTGGATATGGTAGAAGCCGCCGCCATGCACCTGCCATTCCTCGCCATAGGCGCCGACCGGCAGGTGGGCGCGCTTCACCAGGCCGAGATCGAGCGCGATGAAATAGAAGGACGAGCCGATCCAGGCGATGGCGGTGATCACATGCAGCCAGCGGACGGCAAAGGACAGCCACTCCCAGGCGATGGCGTATTCATACATTCAAGTCCCCTTTTCTTCCCCCCGCAATGTCACATTGCGAAAATTTCGACGCGCGAGGGAAGGGTGAAAAACAACTGTCCATCATATGATTGCGTCGGGCATGTCCCTTCGAACCGATCCCAGGTCTCGATGGCAAGACGCTTGCGCTCCGTCACTCGTAAAAGGGTGCGAGTTCCTCCAGCAGCCAGTTGCGAAAATCGCGGATCTTCGGAATGTTGCGCCTGCTTTCCGGGTAGACCAGCCAGTAGTCGCGCCCGTCATTGCAGGTCAGCGGAAACGGCTGGTACAGCCTGCCGCTTTCGATCTCGTCAGGAAAGTGCTTCGGGTTGACGATGGCGACACCCTGGCCGGCGATCGCCATGCCCGCGTCGAAGGACTGCGTGCCGAGTTCGTTGGGCGGAAAACGGCCAAGGCCCGGATCGTCAATGCCGGCCTCGGTGAACCAGTGTTTCCACCATTCATCCGCCGCGCTGATGATCGGCAGTTTCAGAAGGTCGGCCGGCTCGTGGATGCCGCCGATAGAGGCCGCGAGCTTCGGGCTGAGCATCGGCGTGAAATCCATGCGCATGATGCGATGCGCCTTCAAACCCGGCCAGTCGCCTTTGCCCCACCGGATGGCGACGTCGGCCCGGGTGCTGACGAAATCGATGATCACCGGCGAGGTCGAGAGCCGCACCGCGATGTTGGGGTGCTTCAGCTGAAAGCGGCCCAGAGTGCGGGTCAGCCATTGCTGGGCAAAGGTGGCGGTCGAATCGATGTGCAGCAATTGCCCGGCATCGGAACGCAGTGCGGCGAGCGCCTCTTCGAGAACCGAGAAGCCTTGCGCGATCTTCGGCGCAAGCCTCTCGCCTGCCTCGGTAAGCGCGATCTGGCGGGTGCGCCGGAAGAACAGCGGCTCGCCGACATGATCCTCAAGCAGCTTGATCTGGTAGCTGACGGCCGTCTGCGTCATGCCGAGTTCGTCGCCAGCCCTGGTGAAGCTCAACAGCCGTGCCGCCGCCTCGAAGACCCGCAGGGCATTCAACGGCATCTGTCGCGACATCTTCATGGATAATCTCTCTTGATGCATCAAGGGCAACGTTCGATTGGAATTCCAGCACTTTTCGCGACATCCTGCAATCCTCATCATCAAAACGACAGGGTAAAGCATGGACCTCCTGACCACACAGGTACCGGACAAGACGAGGCGGCTGACATGGCTGCGCAATCTGTTTCTGATATCGCCGAGGATCGCGCGTTCTCGCCGTCCGAAACTCGATAGGGAGGTCATGTCCGACTATATGAAGCGGGACCTGGGTTTTCTCGACGGACGCGGTTCGCGCAAGGATTCGGACATGACCCGATGAACGGCCCGATCAGAAAGCAAAGTCGAGCAGGCCGCTGTCGAGCTCATCGAGGTACAGGAATTCGGGTTCTTTCACGCCCGCCGCTGCCCGGATGCGCGCCAGTTTTTCGGATTGAAAGAAGTGTCTGGCGGCGTCAAGCGAGCGCCATCGGGAGAAGTGGACGATGCGGTTGGGATCGGTGTCGGACTTCAGTACCTGATAGGACAATTCGCCGGCTTCCCGGCGCATGTCGGCAGCACCATCGAAAACGGATTTCCACACGGCGTAGTTTTCGACGTCATGGATGATGAGAACGAAAAGCATGGTTGCTCCTATCCTTTTTTGTCTTGGTCCAAGTGCCGGTCAGATCATTCCCCTGCCGCTGACATAGTGCAGGTCAATGGCGCGTTCGGTGGTGGTTTCCGTTGCTGTCAGCGGTCGCCCCGGCCAGGGGTTTATGCCCTCGCGGAGCCAGAGAAGCGTATCCAGCCAGAAACCCGCCGCGTGACGATCATGGAACAGGCCGAAATGGCCGATCTGCGCACATCCGCAATCTTCGGGCGTCAAACGCACGCCGGTCGTGTTCGCGTTCCGGTAATAGTGCAAGGCTCTGCGGATGGCTGCGGGGGTGCCGATCGCATCGTCGCTGACGCAAATGGCCAGGGTGTCAGCGGTAACGGAGGCCAGACGGTTGACGATCTCCGGACGACTTGAGCGGGGATGGCTCAATTCCATACGCGCTCTGCGGAAGCTCCAGTCTTTGGCGACACCTGCGGGCAGGTCTTCCAGCCAGCCAAGACGTTTACCGGGAAAGTAACCGAGCGCTGCCGTCAGCACCGGCATGGCGACATGCCATTTCAGAAAGAGGCGCCAGCGGTGGACGGCTGCATAATCTGCGCAGTAGCCATATTGCGCGCCAACGGTCAGCATGCGGTCGATCGCCGGTGCATTTGCGGCAAGCCCGGGCAGAAAGCCGCCGATACTGTGACCGACCACGACAAGCGGACCACCCGGTTGCCGCTGGCGGATGAAGTCGATGGCCGCGGAGAAGTCTTTCTCGCCCCAGTCCGCCCAGCGGCAGGCATAGCCGCGAAGGCTTGCGGGACGCGAAAGGCCAATGCCGCGATAATCATAGGTCAGCACCGTAAAGCCGTGCTCGGACAGGAACCGGGCATAGCGATGGTAGTATCGCGCCGGAACCCCCGTCGCTGCGTTTATAATCACCGTGCCGCAATCTGTTCCTGTCGCGCTCGGCCACAGGTGAGCACCCAGCGACGTGCCGTCCTTGCAGACAAAATTGACCGGCAGTCCATGTGTATCGTGCATGCCTAGCCTCCTGCTGTGGGGCAGGGATAGTCTTATGATCGCGGCATCCTTGTGTATACTCACTGGTCGGTATACTATAACCCATGGCACAGGATCCTCTTCCAACACGCGAGCGAATTGTTTCGGCGGCTGCGACGCTTTTTTATCGCGAGGGCATTCGCGCTGTCAGTGTTGATGCCATTGCCGAAGAAGCGGGCGTGACCAAGCGCACGCTCTACTACCATTTCAAAAGCAAGGACGATCTGATCGCCGCCTATCTGAGCATGCGGGACAATCCCAATCTCGCGCAGTTTCAGGACTGGTTTTCCAAGGCGGACGGCGATGTTGCCGACAAGGTGAGGGCGGTCTTCCTGGGGTTGGCCCTGACCGCGCGGCATCCGCGATGGAAGGGCTGCGGGTTTCTGCGCACAGCCGCCGAACTTGCCAACATGCCCGGGCATCCGGCAATCAAGATCGGCATTGCGCACAAGAAGCGGGTCGAAGACTGGTTTGCGGATATTCTCGAAGCAGGCGGCGTCGCGCCGTCATCGCGGCCGCTTGCCCGCCAGATGATCCTCCTGCTCGACGGCGCCTTTGCCGTGGTGCTCCTGCAGCGGGATCCGTCCTATATGGAAACCGCCGGCGAAGCGGCATCTTCGCTCATCCGGATGTATTTAGCGAAATCTTGAGATGCATCGTCGTTGCCCATGCCGGCGGTCGGGGTCGAGCCGCGTTATCGGCTACGACCGGCCAGAGGCGGCGAGGGCTGTGAGGATTTCGGCCGTTGCCAATGCGGCGATCACCGCCGGGCGCTTGTCCGCGACGGTCTTGCCGCCGATCGGCATGATGAGGCGATTGATGTTGGCCTCGGCAAGTCCCTCGCGCCGTGCCCAGCTTGCAAAGGTGGCGCGCTTGGTCTTCGAGCCGATCATGCCGACATAGGCGAGATCGTCCCGCAGCAGCGCCTGCCGGGCGATCAGGAAATCCAGCGCGTGGTCGTGGGTCAGGATGACGACGGCCGAGCCCGGAGCGATGTCCGAGACGAGGGCTTCGGGCATGGCAACGAGCCGGTGGCGTGCGCCTGCCGACATCTGGTCGAGTTCGCTCTTTCGCGTTTCCACTGCAAAGGTTTTCAGCGGCAGCAGCAGCAGCGCGTCGCCGAGCGCCCGTCCGACATGGCCGGCACCAAAGAGCCAGACCTCGGGCATGGCGTCCATTCTATTGCGCAATTGCTGGTGGAGGCTGGCGCGCACCGCATCGTCGCCGATCCGGAAACCGATCACCACCCGGCCGCCACAGCACTGGCCGATATCGGGTCCAAGCGGGATATCCATCTGAAACCGGTCTGAGACCCCGGCAAGCAGCCCGCGCGCGTTATCGATCGCCAGATGTTCCATCTGGCCGCCGCCGATCGTGCCGTGGGTTTCTGTTGGCGAGACCAGCATGAAGGCGCCGGCCTCGCGGGGCGTCGAGCCAGATGCTTCGACGACCTCGACGATCACCAGCCGGTAGTGGCGCGCCAGAAAGGCATCGAGACTGTCGACTGAAAAATTCATGCGCTTTCAGACTTTTCCGGCGCGCAGCCGCTCGACCGCCATCAGCACGCGCTCCGGCGTTGCCGGCGCATCGAGCCGCGGGCAGATCGTGTAATCCGCGACGCGAGGCCACGGCCATCGACAAGGCTTCCAGCACCGAAATCGCCAGCATGAAGGGCGGCTCGCCGACGGCCTTGGAGCGGCCGATGGTCGTCTCCGCATTTTCCGACCATTCGGCCAGCTTGACGTTGAAGATCTTCGGCCGGTCGGAGGCGAGCGGGATCTTGTAGGTCGAGGGCGCATGCGTGCGCAGCCGGCCCTTGGCGTCCCACCACAGTTCCTCCGTCGTCAGCCAGCCCATGCCCTGGACGAAACCGCCTTCGATCTGGCCGATGTCGATGGCCGGATTGAGCGACTTGCCGACATCGTGCAGCATGTCGACCCGATCGACCATGATATTCGCCGGTCAGCGTATCGATCGAGACTTCCGAGACGGATGCGCCATAGGCGTAGTAATAGAACGGCGTGCCGCGGCCGGTGGCGCGGTCCCAGTGGATCTTCGGGCGTCTTGTAGAAGCCGGCGGCCGAGAGCTGCACGCGGGCGAAATAGGCCTGCTTGATGAAATCGGCGAACGGCACATGCTCATCTGCCGATCTGCACCCGGTTGGGCAGGAAGGCGACATCGCTCCGGCGCCACTCTGCCAGTTTCTCGGCGGCAAAGGCCACCAGCCGTTCCTTGATCTGGCGGGCGGCGTCATAGGCTGCCATGCCGTTGAGGTCGGAGCCGGAGGAGGCGGCGGTGGCCGAGGTGTTCGGCACCTTGCCGGTGGTGGTCGCGGTGATCTTCACCCGGTCGATATCGACCTGGAAACTATCGGCCAGAACCTGCGCCACCTTGGTGTAGAGCCCCTGGCCCATTTCGGTGCCGCCATGGTTCAGGTGGATCGAGCCGTCCTGATAGACATGGACCAGCGCGCCGGCCTGGTTGAAGGCGGTCATGGTGAACGAGATGCCGAACTTGACCGGTGTCAGCGCAATGCCCTTGCGGATGACCCGGCTGGTCTTGTTGAAGGCGATGATCGCCTGCGCGCCGCGCCTGATAGTCGGCTGCTGGTTTCCAGTTCCTCGACGATGCGGTGGATGATGTTGTCTTCCACCGTCTGGTGATAGGGCGTGACATCGCGGCCGGAGCCCGTCTCGCCATAGAAATTCCGCTTGCGGATCTCGAGCGGGTCCTTGCCCAGCGCATAGGCGATTTCCTCGATGATGCGCTCGCCGCCGACCATGCCCTGCGGCCCGCCGAAGCCGCGAAAGGCGGTGTTGGAGACCGTGTTGGTCTTCAAGGGCTGCGAGGTGAGCTGCACATGCGGATAGAAATAGGAACTGTCGGCATGGAACAGCGCGCGGTCGGTGACCGGGCCGGAGAGATCGGAGGAATAGCCGCAGCGGGCCGCGTAATTGGCCTTCACCGCATGGATCCGGCCGTCGTCATCGAAGCCGACATCGTAATCGACCAGAAAGTCGTGGCGCTTGCCGGTGGCGGTCATGTCCTCGTCGCGGTCGGGGCGGAACTTGACGGCGCGGTTGAGCTTCTTGGCGGCGACGGCGGCGAGTGCGGCAAACTGGTTGCCCTGGGTTTCCTTGCCGCCGAAGCCGCCGCCCATGCGGCGCACATTGACGGTGACGGCATTGGACGGAACGCCCAGCACATGGCCGACCATATGCTGGATTTCGCTCGGATGCTGGGTGGAGGACCAGACGGTGACCTCGTCGTCCTCGCCCGGAATGGCGAGGCGATATGGCTTTCGAGATAGAAATGCTCCTGCCCGCCAATGCGCATCTCGCCCTGCAGCCGGCGTGGGGCTGAGCTCAAGCTCGGCATCCGCATCGCCGCGCTGCAAGGTCAGCGGCTTGGTGACGAGCGTGCCGCCGTCATCGAGCGCCTCGGTGATATCGGTCAGATGCGGCAGGTCGCGATAGGTGATCTTCGCCAGCCGTGCGGCGCGCGCGCGCGATGTCGCGCGTTTCGGCGATCACGGCAAAGACCGGCTGGCCGTGAAACTGCACGAGCCCATCGGCCAGCACCGGCTCGTCATCGAGATGGCTCGGGCTGATGTCGTTGGAATGCCGGCATGTCCTTCGCCGTCAGCACGCAGACGACGCCCGGTGCGGCCTCGACGGCTGACAGGTCCATGGCAAGGATTTCGGCATGGGCCCGGTCGGTCATGCCGAGCGCGCCATGCAGCGTGCCCGCCGGTTCCGGCATGTCGTCGATATAATCGGCGGAGCCGGCGACATGCTTGTGGGCGCTGTCATGCCGCAGCGTCGGCGTGCATCGGGCCGGCGATGGTCTTGCGGTCCTCGAAGGTCGGTCTTGTCCATCATGCCGTCCACCTGCGAAACGCTGCAGCTGCACGGTCTCGCCGCTGGTTTCCATGAAAAACCGCATCAGCAGGTTCTTGGCCGCAAGCTGACGGTAGTCGGCGGTTGCGCGCCAGTCGGTCAGCGGTTGGTAGTCGGCGTCGAACGCGGCCTGCGCCGCGTCGATCGTCGCCTCGTTCCAGGCCTTTCCGATCAGCGCAGCCTCGACATTTGCGGCGCGTTTCGGCGTGCCGGCCATGCCGCCAAAGGCGATGCGCGCGGAGGAGACGCGATTGTCGCCATCAAGGGCGATGCGAAAGGCGCCGCACAGGGCGGAGATGTCCTCGTCGCGGCGCTTGGAAATCTTGTAGACGGCAAAACTGGTCTCGGTTTCCGGGATGCGGGGAATGAAGAGGCTTTCGACGAATTCGCCCGGCTTGCGGTCCTGCTTGCCGTATTCGATGATAGAAATCCTCGAGCGGCAAGGTGCGTACGCCGCCCTTCGAGCGCAGTGTCACGGTCGCGCCCAGCGCAATCAACGGCGGTGGCGTGTCGCCAATCGGCGAGCCGTTGGCGATATTGCCGCCGATGCGTGCCCATATTGCGCACCTGTTCGCCGCCGATGCGGTCGATCAGCCTGCCGAAGGCTGGATAGAGGGCGGCGATCTTCGAAAAGGCCATTGCAATAGCTGACGCCGGCACCGATCGTCAGCCCCTCCGGTGTTGCTGCGATCCTTTGCAGTTCATCAAGGCCATTGATGAAGATGACGGGATTGATGCGGCGCATCTGCTTGGTGACCCAGAGCCCGACATCGGTGGAGCCGGCAACGATCGTGGCTGCCGGATGCGCGTCGAGAATGTCGGCCAGATCCGACACGGTGCCGGGCACGATCAAGCGATCGTCACCGGAGGCGATGCTGATGGTTTCCGAGGTCTTCAGGTTTGCCAGGCGGGTGGTGATCGAGGCGCGCATGGCAAGGATGGGGTCGAAGACCGTGCTCGGCAGGGCTTTTGCCACCGCCTCGGCAGCCTTGACGATCGGCTCGTAGCCCGTGCACCGACAGAGATTGCCCTGCAGCGCCTTTTCGATTTCGGCGCGGGATGGGTCATCCCGGGAGAGCCAGAGCCCATACAGCGACATGACGAAACCCGGCGTGCAGAAACCGCATTGCGAGCCGTGATAGTCCACCATCGCCTGCTGCACCGGATGCAATGTTCCGTCCTTCGCAGCAAGATGTTCGACGGTCACGACATGGGTGGCGTGCAGCGAACCGATGAAGCGGATACAGGCATTGACGCTTTCATAGATCAGCCTGTTATCGACAAGGCGCCCGACCAGCACGGTGCAGGCGCCGCAGTCGCCTTCGGCGCAGCCTTCCTTGGTTCCGGTCAGTCGCCGTTCCAGACGCAGATAATCGAGCAGCGTTGCGGTCGGCGCGAGATCGGACAGGCTGATTTCCGTCTCGTTCAGAATGAAGCGAATGCTGCTGGCGCTTTGTGTCATGCGTTCTCTTCTTATGATGCGGTGCACTCAAACTAAGCGTAAAAGCGCTCTGCTGACAATTGTGTTTTTGATTGCGACACCGCAGAGTTCGGCAAGAGCAGGCGTAGGGGCGTTTGCGTTTTGTTTTCGTTTGACATTCGTTTTGTCGTCGTATTGAAGTTTTCGAAATAACTGCGCCGTCTTTGGGAGAAGCGGCTGCGGAATCCAGAAAGTATCAGAGGGGGAGGGGTGCATGGCCAAGTATGTTCTCGCGATCGATCAGGGCACGACATCAAGCCGGGCGATCATCTTCGACGCCAGTCAGAAGGTCGTCGGTTCCGGGCAGAAAGAGTTCAAACAGCATTTCCCGCAATCCGGCTGGGTCGAGCACGATCCGGAAGAAATCTGGGATACCGTCCTCTGGACGATCCGCGAGGCGATCCGCAAAGCCGGCATTGCCGCATCCGATATCGCCGCGATCGGCATCACCAACCAGCGCGAGACTGTCGTTGTCTGGGAGCGCGAGAGCGGCAAGCCGATCCACAACGCCATCGTCTGGCAGGACCGCCGAACCGCCTCCTATTGCGACAAGCTGAAACGGCAGGGGCTGGAAAAGACCTTCACGAAGAAGACCGGCCTGCTGCTCGACCCGTATTTTTCGGGCACGAAACTCTCCTGGATGCTGGCCAATGTGAAGGGTGCACGCGCACGCGGGGCCAGGGGCGAACTCTGCTTCGGTACGATCGATACGTTTCTCATCTGGCGCCTGACCGGCGGAAAGAGTTTCGTTACCGACGCCACCAATGCCTCGCGCACGCTGATGTACAATATCGTCGTCAACGACTGGGACCGGGAACTTCTCGACATCCTGCGCGTGCCCGAAGCCATGTTGCCGGAGGTCAAGGACTGCGCTGCCGATTTCGGCGTCACCGAAAAGGACCTGTTCGGCGCGGAAATCCCGATCCTTGGCGTTGCGGGCGACCAGCAGGCGGCAACCATCGGCCAGGCCTGCTTTTCACCGGGCATGCTGAAATCCACCTATGGCACCGGTTGTTTTGCGCTGCTCAACACCGGCAAGGACATCGTCCGCTCCAAAAACCGGCTTCTAACGACCATCGCCTACCGGCTCGAACGGTGAGACGACCTATGCTCTGGAAGGCTCGATCTTCATTGCAGGCGCCGCCGTGCAATGGCTGCGTGACGGGTTGAAGGTGATCAAGTCCGCCGCCGATACGGGCACGCTTGCCGAAAGTGCCGATCCGGCCCAGGACGTCTATCTGGTTCCGGCCTTCACCGGGCTTGGCGCACCGCATTGGGATCCGGATGCACGCGGCGCCATCTACGGCATGACCCGCAATACAGGCCCCGCCGAATTTGCGCGCGCCGCGCTCGAAGCCGTCTGCTACCAGACCCGCGACCTGCTGGATGCCATGCACAAGGACTGGAAGAGCGACGACCGCGAAACGGTGCTGCGTGTCGATGGCGGCATGGTGGCGTCCGACTGGACGATGCAGCGCCTCTCCGACCTGCTTGACGCGCCCGTCGACCGGCCGACCATTCTGGAAACCACGGCCCTTGGCGTCGCCTGGCTTGCCGGCAGCCGCGCCGGTGTCTGGCCGGATCAAAAAGGCTTTGCCGCCTCCTGGGCCCGCGACCGCCGCTTCGAGCCGTCGATGGATGAAAAGACGCGGGCCGGCAAGCTCAAGGGCTGGCGCAATGCAGTGCGGCGGACGCTGAGCGAGGGGTGAGGATCGTTGATGATCTTCGATGAATGTAGTAACGTTGCTACAATTGACCTCGGGGATTTATCATGACGCTCACCATGTCCAGCCGCGAGTTTAACCAGGAGACAGGCCGGGCAAAAAAGGCTGCGGAAAACGAACCGGTTTTTATCACGGACCGGGGCGAGCCGTCGCATGTGCTGTTGTCTATCAGAGAATATCGGAGGCTGACGGCCCTTAAGGGTGGTCAATCAGGCGAGGGAACGACGATTGCGGAGTTGCTGTCGATGCCTGCCGATGATGACATCGATTTTGACATTCCCGAACTCAAAGGGGATTGGGGCCTCAAAATTCCAGATTTTTCCTGATGTATATTCTTGATACGAATGTCGTATCGGAACTTCGAAAAGTGAAAAAAGGCCAATGCGATGCCTCGGTCCTAGCTTGGTCGAGCACCGTATCGCCTTCCGATCTCTATATTTCTGTCATGACCATTTTTGAAATTCAGACTGGAATCTTATTGCTCGAACGACGAGATCAGGTTCGAGCGGCCAAAATGCGATTGTGGCTGACTGGCCAGATCGTTCCAGCATTTGCAGACCGAATCTTGAATGTCGATCTGCCCACTGCAATGATTTGCGCTAAGCTTCATGTTCCACAAAAGCGTCCCGATCGCGACGGTTTTATCGCCGCCACGGCGCTGCATAACGATCTGACTGTGGTTACCCGCAATGTCAGGGATTTCCTGGGGACCGGGGTGCGTTTGCTCAATCCATGGGAATCCTGATCTTTCCGGAAACGCACTGTTTCAAATATCGCGGTGTGATGCACCTCCAATGTCGATTATCTGAGTTATCGAAACATTTTCTTCGCCCCTGCGGGCTTTTCAAACAGGCAGGAACGTCATGGAACTCGGTCTCTACACATTCGGCGACGTTCACCCTCAGGCACCCAACGGACGTGGGGCCGAAGGCGCCGAGCGGGTTCGGCATCTGATCGAAGAGATCGAGCTGGCCGATCAGGTCGGGCTCGACGTCTTCGGGCTGGGTGAGCATCACCGTCCGGACTATGTCGCTTCGGCCCCGTCGGTGATCCTTGCTGCGGCTGCCGCGCGCACGAAGAACATCAGGCTTTCCAGCGCCGTTACGGTGCTCAGTTCCGAGGATCCGGTGCGTGTCTTCCAGCAGTTTGCGACGCTCGATCTGATTTCGGGCGGGCGCGCAGAGATCATGGCGGGCCGCGGATCCTTCATCGAATCCTTCCCGCTGTTCGGCTATGACCTCGAAGACTACGACCAGCTTTTCACCGAAAAGCTCGATCTGCTGCTCGCGATCCGTGACCGTGAAATCGTGACCTGGACGGGGGAAAAACGGCGGCCGATCAGCGGGCGCGGCGTCTATCCGCGGCCTTTGCAAGAGGCGTTGCCGATCTGGATTGCGGTCGGCGGCACGCCACAATCGGTTGCGCGCGCCGGTGCCATGGGGCTGCCCTTTGCCCTGGCCATCATCGGCGGCGAGCCGGCGCGGTTTGCGCCGCTGTTTGATCTGTATCGCGAAGCGGCCCGCCGGGCGGGGCAGGATGCCTCAAAGCTCAAGACCAGCATCAATGTTCACGGCTTCATCGCCGATACGACCCAGGCGGCAGCCGACCAGTTTTATGGGCCGCAGGCGGAAGTCATGAACCGCATCGGCCGCGAGCGTGGCTGGGGGCCGACAAGCCGGGCGCATTTCAACCAGGCGATCGGGCCGAACGGAAATCTCTTCCTCGGCGACCCCGATACCGTCGCCGAAAAGATCATCCGCCATCAGCGCCTTTTCCGGAATGACCGTTTCCTGTTGCAGATGGCGATCGGGCTGATGCCGCATGACCAGATCATGCGCGGCATCGAGCTTTACGGCACCAAAGTGGCGCCGCTGGTGCGCCAGGCGCTGGCGGAAGATGCGGCAAAACAGGTCGAATCTGCCTGATTTCTCGAAAATCCGTCTGGATTGCCGGTGCCTGACGCCTTAGATAGGCGTCGAAAGCGAGAGATCATGACCCTGGACAATGACAACGATCTGGAGCGGCTGAAAGATATCGGCCGCATCTGCGCCAATGCGCTGAAGGTGATGGGCGAGGCGCTTGAGCCGGGCATGACGACGGCGGAACTCGACGCAATCGGTCGCAAGGTGCTGGAAGACGCCGGTGCGCGCTCGGCGCCGGAACTTGCCTACAAGTTTCCCGGTGCCACCTGCATCAGCGTCAATGAAGAGATCGCCCACGGCATTCCGGGCAGCCGCGTCATCCTCGCCGGCGACCTCGTCAATATCGATGTTTCAGCCGAAAAGAACGGCCTGTTTGCCGATACCGGTGCGTCCTTCGCGGTGCCGCCGGTCAAGCCGGTCATCGACCGCCTTTGCCGCGATGGCAAGCGCGCCATGTGGGTGGGGCTGAAGCAGGTGCGCGCCGACCAGCCGCTGGCGGCGATCGGCAATGCCATCGGCACATTCGCGCGCAAGAACCGCTATACGCTGGTGACCAATCTCGCCAGCCACGGCGTCGGTCTGTCTCTGCATGAGGAGCCGACCGAAATTGCCACATGGCCTGACAGGCACGAGAAGCGCCGCATGACCGAAGGCCTGGTCTTCACCGTCGAGCCGTTCCTGTCGCTTGGCGCGGAGTTTGCGCAGGATGGCGACGACGATCCCTGGACCCTTTACAGCCAGCCGCGCGCGCCGACGGTTCAATATGAGCATACGGTGGTCGCGACCCGATCCGGGCCGCTTGTCGTGACCCTGCCGGATTGATCATTTCCGGCGCTGATTGCAGCAATCAAATATTGTCATTTGAAACCGGAATGCTGCGCTGCGATAAGCGGCGATGATGAACGTCGAGGGCAGATCCGATTCAAACCTTTTGCCGACGGCGTTTGCCGGCGGCATCGGCATGGCGGTCGCCATGGGTTTCGGCCGTTTTTCCTATACCCCGATCCTTCCGGGAATGATGGCGGATCTCGGCCTTTCGCCATCCGATGCCGGCGTGATCGCCTCGGCCAATTTCATCGGTTATCTCATGGGCGCAGTTCTTGCCGGCTACGGCTGGGCTGCGGGCAGGGAGCGGCGGCTTGGTCTTGCGGCGCTGACGGCAACGGCCGTTCTGCTGCTCGCCATGGGCCTTGTTTCCTCGGTCGCGCTGTTTTCGCTCATCCGGTTTCTGGCTGGCCTTGCCAGCGCCTTTGCGATGATTTTCCTCTCGGGCATCGTGCTGGGGCGCGCCCTTCGCACCGGCAATCCACATGTGCAATCCGTCCATTTCGGGGGTGTCGGCATCGGCATTGCCGTGTCCTCGCTAATGGTCTGGCTTCTCGCCCACGCGCATCTGGATTTCACGGCACCCTGGCGGATCGACTGGTTCTGCGGCGCACTGATCGCCTTTGCCGGGCTTTGCACCGTGGCCATGCTTCTGCCGAAAGCAGATGTATCCGTCTCCCGGAGCGCACCGGAAAAACCGCTGGTGTGGACGCGGCCGCTCGTCGCCATGACGCTCACCTACGGCATGTTCGGTTTTGGTTATGTGATCACGGCCACCTTTCTCGTCACGATGGCGCGGCAGGGGGCTGCCGATCAGACGATCGAGTTCCTCGCCTGGCTTCTGACCGGCCTGAGTGCCGCCGTCTCTGTCGTCGTGTGGCGGCTCGCCATTCCGCGATTCGGCGCCGTTGGTGTCTATCTGATCGGTCTTCTCGTGGAAGCGGCGGGGCTGATCGCCACTGTCTGTCTCCCCTTGCCCTATGCGCCGCTGGTCGGCGGCGTTCTTCTCGGGCTGACCTTCATCATGATCACCGCCTATGGACTGCAGATCGGGCGGGCGCTCGCACCGGAAAGCCCGCGCAAGGCGCTCGCCTTCATGACGGCCGCCTTCGGCGTCGGGCAGATTGTCGGGCCTGTGGTCGCCGGCTGGATTGCCGAGCGCAGCGGCAGCTTTACCGTGCCGACCCTTCTGGCCGCCCTTGTGCTTCTGGTCTGCGCCCTGATCACCGGGATGGAAATGAAACGGATAGTGGCAGCGCTTGATCGGTCCATTCGCGGCTGAATTAAATCACGGTAACTTTAGCGGTCCGCGATTGTTGCAGCGCATGTTTTGCCCTAGTTTCGGCGCATCCGGCGGGTCGTATGCCCGCCACGCCAACCAGCGAGAGTGCCCCCCTTGTTTCAATCCTTCTTTCCGACACCTCGGCTCTTCTTTCCATCGATCGTCATCTGGGCAGCCATCGTCATCGCCACCTGGTATCTGGGCGGCAGCGACCTTGGCGCGCTGATCGGGCTGCCGCCGCTTGCGGAAGGCCAGGAGCCGGTCATCGGCGTCTCCGTCTTCTGGTCGACGCCATTTCTGTGGTTCTACATCTACTACGCCATTGCCGTTGTGATCTTTTCCAGCTTCTGGTTCCGGTTCAGCCCGCACCCGTGGCAGAACTGGTCGGTGCTTGGCACTGCGCTGATCGTCTTCAACACCTATTTTTCGGTGCAGGTCAGCGTCGCCATCAATGCCTGGTACGGCCCGTTCTACGACATGATCCAGAGGGCGCTCGCAAGGACCGATCCAATTCCGACTGCGCCTGATCTTTACTGGGGCATGACAGGATTTGCCGGCATTGCCTTCGTCGCGGTCACCGTGGGCGTGCTCAACCTGTTTTTCGTCAGCCACTATATCTTCCGCTGGCGCACCGCGATGAATGCCTACTACATGGCCAACTGGCCAAAACTGCGCAAGATCGAGGGCGCCTCGCAGCGTGTCCAGGAAGACACGATGCGATTTTCGACCACGGTCGAAAGCCTCGGCGTCAGCCTTGTCAGCTCGATCATGACGCTGATCGCCTTCCTGCCGGTGCTGTTCAAGTTTTCCGCGCAGGTCACGGAATTGCCGATCATTGGTGCCGTCCCGCATGCGCTGGTCTGGGCGGCTGTTCTCTGGTCGCTGTTCGGTACCTTTTTCCTGGCGCTCGTCGGCATCAAGCTGCCGGGTCTGGAATTCCGCAACCAGCGCGTCGAGGCCGCCTACCGCAAGGAACTGGTCTACGGCGAAGACAATGCCGACCGCGCCCAGCCGAGCACCGTTGCCCAGCTCTTCGACAATGTCCGGCGCAATTATTTCCGGCTCTATTTCCACTACATGTATTTCAACATCGCCCGCATCTTCTACCTGCAGGCCGACAATCTCTACGGCACCTTCATCCTGGTCCCGTCGATCGTGGCCGGCAAGCTGACGCTTGGTGTGATGAACCAGGTCCTCAACGTCTTCGGGCAGGTGCGGGAATCATTCCAGTATCTCGTCAATTCGTGGTCGACGATCGTCGAGCTCCTGTCGATCTACAAGCGCCTTCGCGCCTTCGAAGCGGCGATCGACGATGAGCCATTGCCGGAGATCGACCAGCGCTACCTCGCGCGCGAAGCGATGGATGGCGAGATCGAGGCGGCAAAGCCCTGATCCCTTAACTGACGGAACTCTCAGAAGGCGGAGCCATCCGCCTTCTTGCCGGACTCGATGATCGGCAGTGCCTGCGCATAGCTGACGCAGGCAACGTCCGGTTTCGAACAGGTTTCGCTCAGGAACCGGTCGAGCGCCCGCCAATAGGCGCCGCCGTTCATCTCGACGAAGTGAAAACCGAGCTGCAGCGGGATACGACCGCCTTCATATTCGGCCCGGAACGCATTGCGATAGGCCGACAGCGTGCGCTCTTCGAAGGCGGCGCTGTCCTTGCGGTTTTCGACACCCATGGAATGGCGGATGAAGAGATTGTAGTCCATGCCGATGACGCGGCGCTGCTGCGGTCCTTCCGGGATCAGCGGCAGGCCGAAGCGGGGCAGGCCGCCCTTCGAAGTCGGCCAGGCCGGACCTTTGGTGACGAGGCTGGCGTCATAGGCGAAACCGGCCTTCTCGAGCGCCGGCACAAGTCCGTCGCTGGTGGAGAGATAGGGCGCCCGAAATCCCCTGATGTCCGATTTCACGAAATCGGCCCAGCCTCCGGGCTGTTCGTTTTCGATGCCTGCGGCTTTCCAGGCCTGCGACAGGGCTGCGTCGAAAACGCCGAATTCATTGGTCCAGTCCCTGCTGGACCAGTCCTTGCCGTCGAAATGGCCGCAGGCATGGCTGCCGATCTCGTGGCCGGCCTGTTTGGCCTGCCAGATATTGCGCACGCGCGCGGCAATCTCCTCGCGGCTCTGCGCAAAGCCGACATTCGAACGGCCGGCCTTGTGTCCCGGTGCCCGATAGGACTTTCCGCCCTCTGCCTTGGTCATCAGGAAGGTGCAGGAGAGGAAATAGGTGAAATGCGCGCCTGTGCGTTTTCCCATGTCGAGGCTCTTCTGCCACAGCCGGTTGTCATGCGCGCCATCGAAGGAAACGATGACAAGCTGTTTGCGCGTTGGCGGAACATTGCCTTCGTTGGCCTGGGCACTGGAGGACAAGAGGACGGCCAAGGTGATGGCGGGGGCGACAATAAATCGGGACATGACTGCGACCTGGAAAGCGGCTGGGGGAAATGACTGCGGCAATTTGCGGTCCGCAGCCCTGGCCCAAGAATACGGCAATCCTTTGATCGCACTGGAAATGCCCCTCGCTAACCGCTATGCGATGGAGAACAACAACAAAGGCGGCGGGTGCAAACCATGGCAATTCTCATTCTCGGTATCGTGATCTTTCTCGGTATCCACCTCGTCAAGAGTTTTGCACCTGGTGTGCGTGCCGCGGTGATGGCGCGCGGCGGCAAGGGCCTGTGGATGGCGATCCATGGCGGATCGGCGCTGATCGGCCTTTGCCTGATCGCCTATGGCTTCGATGCGTCCCGCGCCACGAGCGGCCTTCTCTACAATCCGCCGAAGTTCCTCACGCATATTGCGCTCACGCTTTTGCTGATCGCCACCATCTGTCTGGTCGCGGCCTATCTGCCTGCGGGCAAGATCCGAACCGCCACGAAACATCCGGCCGTCCTCGCCATCAAGATCTGGGCGCTGTCGCATCTCCTGTGCAATGGCGAGACCAATTCGGTACTTTTGTTCGGGACCTTCCTTGCCTGGGGCGTCATCCTGCGCATCTCGATGAAGCGGCGCTTCCGTGCCGGCGAAATCACCTATCCGCCCTTCGTCTCCTATCGCTACGACCTGATTGCGATCGTGCTCGGGCTCGCCGTCTACGGCGTGATCGTCTGGAAGCTTCATGAACTCGTGATCGGCGTAGCGCCTGTCGTCATGGGCTAAGGTCAGCTAAATCACGCGCCCCCCTTACAAGTGCCGCAAAATACGGTAGAAGGCGCGTTCTTTCACATTCATATCTGCAAGGAAGGCCGGGCATCCGGAACTGAGGAATGGCAAACCAGGACGACAGCTTTATCCGCGAAGTCAACGAAGAGCTCCGCTCGGAACAGGTCAAGGCTGTCTGGACCCGGTTCGGCAGCGTCATCATTGCCATTGCCGTTCTGATCGTCGTCGGCACGATCGGCAAGGTCGGCTATGAATACTGGCACGAGACCTCAGCCTCCGAATCCGGCGATGAGTTTCTGGCTGCGCTCAACCTTGCGAAAGAAAACAAGACCGACGAGGCACTGGCTGCGCTGACCAGCCTGGAAAAGGATGGCTACGGCGCCTATCCGGTTCTGGCACGCATGCGTGCCGCAACGCTGCAGGTGCAGAAGGGCGACACGGCTGCCGCGATCCAGGCGTTCTCCGACATCGGCAAGGACACCAAGATCGAAAAGCCGATGCGCGATGCCGCCCGCATGCGCGCCGCCTATCTCCTGGTCGATACCGGTACCTACGAGCAGGTTTCGGCCGAAGTCGAGCAGATGGCCGTACCAGCCGACGCGATGCGCCATTCGGCGCGCGAGGTTCTGGGGCTTGCAGCCTACAAGGCTGGCGACATGCCGAAAGCCAAGACATGGTTCCAGCAGATCGCCGACGATACGGAGAGCCCGCGCAATCTGGCAAACCGCGCCCAGATGCTGCTGGACCTGATTGCCGCAAGCGGAAAGGCGCCTGAACAGGCGTCGTAAAGCATCCCGCGCTCGGGTGGGTCACCCGAGCTCGATAAGATGCTATGAACGAGAAAATTGGAACGACGCGTGTCCATCCGGATGCGCGTCGTTCTCGAATTGAGACAGGATATCGAAATGAACTTCACCGTCGCCATCGTTGGGCGCCCCAATGTCGGCAAGTCGACGCTTTTCAACCGTCTGGTTGGCAAGAAGCTGGCGCTTGTGGACGATACGCCGGGCGTTACCCGTGACCGACGGCCGGGCGATGCCAAGCTCGTCGACCTCAGGTTCACGATCATCGATACCGCCGGCCTCGAAGCAGTCCGGTCCGGAAACCCTTGCAGGGCCGGATGTGGCTCCAGACGGAAGCGGCCATCGACGAGGCCGACCTGACGCTGTTCGTGGTCGATGCCAAATACGGGCTGACACCGGTCGACGAGACGCTTGGCGAAATGCTGCGCCGCCGCGGCAAGCCGGTGGTGCTGGTTGCCAACAAGTCCGAAGCCAAGGGCTCCGATGGCGGCTATTACGACGCCTTCACGCTGGGGCTCGGCGAGCCTGTGCGCGATTTCGGCCGAACACGGCCAGGGCATGATCGACCTGCGCGATGCGATCGTCGAGGCGATCGGCGAGGATCGGGCCTTTCCGCCTGACATCGACGAGCCGGCCACCAATGTCGATATTCGCAGCGATGACGGCGAGGGCGATGACGTCGATGACGACTACGAGCCTGAATATGACGACACGAAGCCGTTGCGCGTGGCGATCATCGGTCGCCCGAATGCCGGAAAATCGACGCTGATCAACCGCTTTCCTCGGCGAAGACCGGCTGCTGACCGGCCCGGAGGCCGGCATCACGCGCGACAGCATTTCCGTCGAATGGGACTGGCGCGGCCGCACCATCAAGATGTTCGACACGGCCGGCATGCGCAAGCAAGGCACGCGTGCAGGAAAAGCTTGAAAAGCTCTCCGTCGCCGACAGCCTGCGTTCGATCCGCTTTGCCGAAACCGTCGTCATCGTCTTCGACGCGACGATCCCGTTCGAAAAGCAGGACCTGCAGCTGGTCGACCTTGTGATCCGCGAGGGCCGCGCCGCCGTGCTTGCCTTCAACAAGTGGGACCTGGTCGAGGACCGCAGGCTGTTCTTGCCGATCTGCGCGAAAAGACCGAGCGTCTGCTGCCGCAGGCGCGCGGTATCCGCGCCGTGCCGATCTCCGGCCAGACCGGCGACGGGCTCGACCGTCTGATGCAGGCGATCATCGATACCGACAAGGTCTGGAACCGCCGCATTTCGACCGCCAAGCTCAACCGCTGGCTGGAGACCCAGCAGATCCAGCATCCGCCACCGGCCGTTTCCGGGCGTCGCCTGAAGCTGAAATACATGACGCAGGTCAAGGCCCGCCCGCCGGGCTTCATGATCTCCTGCACGCGGCCGGAATGCGCTGCCGGAAAGCTATATCCGCTACCTGACCAACGGGCTGCGCAACGATTTCGACCTGCCGGGCGTGCCGATCCGCATTCACTATGAAGGCCTCGGACAATCCGTTCGAGAACCGCAAGAAGCGCAAGGTCTATTGAGACGAAAACGGGAGCGGTCAAACGCTCCCGTTTTCAGTTCTGTGGATGGTCCTCACTTCGCTACGGCTTCGAGGCGAGCAACATCCGTCTTAGCCTCGGCATCGCCAAGTGCAACAGCGCGCTTGTAGAGCTGCAAGGGCTGCTCGGTATCCACCGTCACGCCTTCGCCTTCTTCATACATGGTGCCCAGGTTGACCATGGCATCGAGTATTGCCGCGATCGACGGCGAGACGGTAGTATTCGAGGGCTTCAGCGTTGTTCTCCGGAACGAGCGTTCCCTCGTCATGGATGACGGCGATTTCGTAGGCGGCGTCGGCGTCGCCCTGGTCGGAGGATTTCTGGAACCACTCCAGCGCCTTCGTCACATCCACCGGCGTGCCGATAGCGTTCCGATAAGCAATGCCGAGGTTGTATTCACCGATCACGTGGCCCATTCGGGCTGCCTTTTCATACCAGGCGAAGGCCTCGTCCGGCTTCTTTTCTTCCAGCACCACGCCCAGATTGACCATCGCCGCGGTGTAACCCGTCTTTGCCGCCTGCTCGAACAGGACGGCAGCTTCCGCCTCCTTGCCATCCTGCATGAGCACCCGGCCGAGCTGGAATGCCAGACGTACATCGCCGGGGGACTTGGCCTGCGCATCACGGCAGGCGGGCAGCGCCTTGGCGACATCTATTTGTCCCAGCGGGACACCGACAAGCCCTGCCGGACGGTCCAGGTCATAGTTGCTGGCGGCGAGCGTGTCGCAAAGGCTGCTGTTTTCGTCGGCCTTCGCTGCGGAGGAGAGGGCGAGGACGCCCGTTGCAATGCTTGCGAAAAGGACTGCCTTGGCGGCGGAATTCAGGAAAGTCATGGCGGGCTCCGATGGATACGTTCGAGCTGATTGCTCTTGGCATCCGTTATCGCAGAGACCTCACGCCGATGACGTTCCTTAAGGAACAGGCGGGCCGCAAGGAACAGGCAGGCCGCAAGGAACAGGCAGCGCCTGCACGCGTGGCGGACCTGCGTTTTCTCAGGTCTCCGGCAGAAGCCTGTCGCGCGCGACGAGTGCCCCGTGATGGCCGATGACGCGGGCAGCGATCCGGGCTGCAAAGGCTGCCGCCTCTGCGGGATTTCCATGCGCCACGGAGTGCGCCAGAAACGCGCCGTTGAAGCTGTCGCCGGCACTCGTGGTATCGACGACCTTGTCGACGGTGGCGGCAGGAACGAAGGTCTGGCCGGTTCCCTTGAAGGCAAGCGTGATGCCGTTCGGTCCATCCTTGACGACGATGTTATCGACACCGAGTGCACCATAGCGCGCGATCGTCGCTTGAATGTCGGCATCGCCGAAATGCGTGGATTCATCGTCGAAGCTTGGCATGACCATGCTGCTGGCGCGGGCGCCCGAGGTGATGGTTTCCAGCATACGGGCCTTGTCGTCCCACAGCCGCGGGCGAATGTTCGGATCGAAGACCACGGTCTTGCCCGCAGCCTTGGCGCGGCGCAGTTCCGACAACAGGGTTTCGACTGCGTCCGCTGCAAGAATTGCCAGTGTGATGCCCGAGAAGACGATGACGTCAGAGGCGTCGATTGCCGCGCGCAGGCGATCCGGATCATCGGCCAGCGTCTTTGCGGCGGAGACCGAGCGCCAGTAGGAAAAGCTGCGTTCGCCATCCTTCAGGTGGATCATGTAAAGACCGGGCGTGCGGCCCTCGACACGGCGGATATGGCCGGTTCCGACGCCGGTACTTTCGATGAAGGCGAGCATCTCGTCCGAGACGGTATCGGTTCCGACGGCCGTGAAATAATCGACGGTCCAGTCGGCAGGCAGCAGCAGGCGGGCATAATAGGCGGTGTTGAATGTGTCGCCGGCATAGCCCTTGCGCAGCAGGTCACCCTCGGCCTGCATGAGTTCCACCATGCACTCGCCGATCGAAAGCATTCTGCCTGCCATGCGTCGTCCCCCGCTAACGTCCCGTGAATGCCGAGATACGGTGCAGCAGGGCTGAAGGCAAGTGGATGACCTGTGTTTTGGGAGCAGCGGTTTCGGACGTGGCGCCGGTGTCGCTTCTGGGCTTTCCGGGGATGTGAATGCCGTATTGGCTTTCGAGCCGGGCCAGTTGGTCCCCGAGCCGCGCCTCGAACTGCGGATCGAGCAGAGCCGGTGCGATCGCGATGACCAACAGGCCGCAGCCGGGTGTCCGGGCGCCACTCATGAAGTCCGGGGCGTCAAGCGACCAGTTGGCACCGCTGAGGCCTGCTGCGAGAACCTCGACCATCAGCGCGATATTGGCGCCGCGTGCGCCGCCAAAGGCCAGCATGGCGCCGGTCAGGGCGGCCCTGGCATCCGTAGTCGGCTGCCCGGCCGCATCGACCGCCCAGCCCGGAGGAATGTCTTCGCCTGCGGCTGCGGCATTGCGGATGTTGACGAAGGCCGTGGCGCTCGAGGATTGGTCGATCAGCAGCGGCGGCCCATCCGCCCGCGGTGCGGCAAAGGCAAGCGGATTGGTGCAATAGACCGGTTTTGCACCACCGGACCCGGCAATCAGTGCCGGCCCGTTGGTGGCGGCAAAGGCGACAAGTCCGCGCTCTGCCAGCCGCAAGGCGTAGTCGCCCAGTTCACCTGTCGTAAAGCTGTTGGACAGGCTGAACAGGGACAGGCCGAAGGTTTCGGCTTTCCGGCAGAGATCATCGATTGCCCGATCAAAGCAGAGCTGCGCAATGCCGCCATCCGCATCCATGGCGATCAGCGCCGGCGCGGGATCCTTGCGCTTTGGAGCGGCATTTCCGTTGATGCGCCCGGCGACGAGGCTTTCGAGATAATCGACCAGATGCGCAAAGCCGACCGCCGGTTTGCCGCGCCGTTCCGCGTCCACGGTCGCGCGTGCCAGCGATGCCGCCATGGCGGGGCCTGCACCGGCTGCCGTCAGGGCATTTTCAGCAAGGGCCAGCGCCTCGGCAAGTCCCAAAGTGGCTGTGGCGTTCATCCCGGTCTCCGCGCTGCCTGGCTGGCGAGGACAGCTTCAATGAAGCGCGCATCCGCGTCAATTGCCGCAAACGACACGTCGCGCCGTTTACTCAATGCTTCTGCGCGGTTACATCTGTTCGCACTGTCGATTCACGTCCGGAGCCTCCCCCCATGAAAACTTCCTCGACGACGAACCCTGACTGGTGGCGTGGCGCGGTCATCTACCAGGTCTATCCGCGTTCGTTCCAGGACACCAAGGGCGATGGTCTGGGAGACCTCAAGGGCGTGACGCAGCGGCTGCCCTATATCGCCGCGCTCGGCGTCGATGCGATCTGGCTTTCGCCCTTCTTCACCTCGCCGATGGCCGACATGGGCTATGATGTCTCGGACTATTGCGACGTCGATCCGATGTTCGGCACGCTTGCCGATTTCGACGAGATGCTGAAGAAAGCCCACAAGCTCGGCCTGAAGATCATCATCGACCAGGTGATTTCCCACACGTCAGACCAGCATGCCTGGTTCAAGGAAAGCCGCGCGGACCGCACCAATCCCAAGGCCGACTGGTATGTCTGGGCCGATCCCAAGCCGGATGGCACGGCGCCCAACAACTGGATGTCGATCTTCGGCGGTCCTGCCTGGGAATGGGACGGTGTGCGCAAGCAGTATTACATGCACAACTTCCTCGGTTCGCAGCCGGACCTCAACTTCCACAGCCCCGATGTGCAGGACGCGTTGCTCGACAGCGTCCGCTTCTGGCTGGAGCGGGGCGTGGATGGTTTCCGACTGGACACGGTGAACTTCTATTTCCACGACAAGGAACTGCGGGACAATCCGCCGCTGGTCTACGACCCGGATGCGATCGGCCTCGATGCGCCCGACGTCAATCCGTATGGCATGCAGAACCACCTCTACGACAAGACCCAGCCGGAAAACATCGGCTTCCTCAAGCGTTTCCGCGCGCTGCTCGACGAGTATGGCGGCCGGGCCACGGTGGGTGAGGTCGGCGATGGTGCGCGCTCGCTGAAGACTGTGGCGGCCTATACCAGCGGCGGCGACAAGCTGCATATGTGCTACACGTTCGATCTTCTCGGTCCGGACTTTACCGCCACCCATATCCGCCGCTGTGTCACCGCCTTCGACAATGCCGTCACCGACGGCTGGGTGTGCTGGGCCTTTTCAAACCATGATGTCATCCGCCACATCACGCGCTTCACCCAGATCGAAGATGAGCGCGAACGCGTTGCAAAGCTGGCGATTTCAGTGCTGGCGTCACTGCGCGGATCGATCTGCCTCTATCAGGGCGAGGAACTGGCGCTGCCCGAGGCGGATCTTGCTTTTGAGGATCTGCGCGATCCCTACGGCATCCGCTTCTGGCCGGCCTTCAAGGGCCGCGACGGGTGCCGCACGCCGATGGTCTGGGAGAAGAAGGCGCCGAATGCGGGGTTCTCGACCGTAAAACCCTGGCTGCCGGTGCCGGACGAGCACAAGGCGCTTTCGGCGGATGTGCAGGAAAAGCTGCCGGATTCGGTGCTCGCCCACTACCGCGAGACACTCGCCTTCCGCAAGGCGCATGCACCCTTGTTCGATGGATCCATGACCTTCCTCGACACGAACGAGGATATCCTGATCTTCACCCGCGAAAAGGCCGGCGAAAAGCTGCTCTTCGTCTTCAACCTGCATCGCGGCCCCCAGACCGTTCGCTTGCCGAAGGGCGTGAAGATTGCCGAGACGGTGCCCATGCCGGGGTTCGCGCCTGTCATGGAAGGCGGCGAGATCATGCTCGATGCGCTGGACGTGTTCTGCGGGCGGGTGGCCCCATAAACTCGATTGATATATCCCATAGGATGTCATATTCTTGCGCCGTATGAAGCGCGTCGTTCTTGATACGAATGTCCTGGTTGCTGGCTACCGGAGCAGAAACGGGGCATCTTTTGCTCTTCTGCAACTCATCGGGGCGAGGAAAATTGCGCCTCTGATCACCGTCGCTTTGTTCTTGGAATATGAGGACGTCATGAAAAGGCCGGAGCAGGCAGGTAGCCATGGTATGGATCATGCAGCAATTGATCGAATGCTGTCCGGTCTGGCTGCCTTGACGGAAGCTGTCGATGTTCATTTTCAATGGCGCCCTCAACTCTCGGACGCCAAGGATGAGATGGTCCTGGAGGCGGCGGTCAACGGCCGCGCGGATGCGTTGATCACACATAATGTGCGTGACTTTCAACCGGCGGCCGGGCAATTTGATTTGCTTGTATTGCGTCCGAGCGAATTTTTGGAGCGAATGGTGCGATGAGCGTGAATACCTATCCGTTGAAACTTCCGGCGTCCGTCAAGGCGGCAGCCGCAAGACTTGCCAAACAGGATGGCGTTTCTCTCAATCAGTGGATTTCCTCTGCCGTCGCGCAGAAGGTCGGCGCGGTGGAAACGGCCGCGGAATTTTTCCGTCGGCGCGCTGCGGGCAGCGAGGAAGACGCATTCCTGAAGTCGCTGGATATGGTTCCGCATAGCGACCCCGAGGCAGGGGACGAGCTACCGGATGGCTGGAACTAAGGCCGGCATCACCCGATCAGCGCGAACTTGTCGACATCCACCATGCCCCATGTCCGAGATCTTCAGATGCGGGATGACCGGCAGCGGCAGGAAGGCCAGTTGCAGGAAGGGTTCCTGCAGCGTCGCGCCGAGGGCGAAGGCGGCCTGGCGCAGGTGGTGCAGCGTGTCGCGCACGCTTTCATAGGGCTCCAGGCTCATCAGGCCGGCGACGGGCAGGGCGATCTCGCCGGTGACCTTGCCATCCTCGACCACGACGAAGCCGCCCTTGATCTCGGACAGACGGTTGGCCGCCAGCGCCATGTCGTCCTCATTGACGCCGACGACGCAGATATTGTGGCTGTCATGACCGACGGTGGAGGCGATCGCGCCCTTCTTGAGGCCGAAGCCCTGAACGAAGCCATTGGCATGATTGCCGTTCTTGCCGTGGCGCTCGATGACGGCGACCTTGATGATGTCGCGGTCGAGATCGACGCCGGTCTGGTTGCCCTTGGCCGGCAGGCGGTAGCGGCGGTGTTCGGTGATGATCTTGCCGGGCATAACGCCGATGACCGGAGGTTTCGCCTTCGCGCGCCGGGCACGCCGAAATCGGCCGCATTGACATGGCGTGCCTTGACGCTGTCGAGCCCGACGGGTGCGACGGATTTGCGGGTGGCAAACAGCGCGTCGTCACCCGTCGCCCGCCGGAAAACACCATCTCGGCCTTGCAGCTTTCGAGGCTGTCGACGACGACGAGATCGGCGCGCCAGCCGGGTGCGACGAGGCCGCGATCCCGCAGGCCGAAGGCGCGGGCGGCCGAAATCGAGGCGGCGCGGTAGACGGCGAGCGGCTCCACGCCGTGCGCGATCGCCGTGCGGATCATGTAGTCGAGATGGCCCTGTTCGGCGATGTCGAGCGGATTGCGATCATCGGTGCAGAGCGCCAGGAAGGGCGACAGGCGCTCGGTGATGATCGGCATCAGCGCGTGCAGGTCCTTGGAGACCGAGCCTTCGCGCACCAGGATATGCATGCCCTTGCGGATCTTTTCCAGCGCCTCGTCGGCCGTCGTGCATTCATGGTCGGTGCGGATGCCGGCCGACGAGATAGCCGTTGAGGTCGAGCCCGCGCAAGCAGCGGCGCATGGCCGTCGATATGGCCGCCCTGGAAGGCTTCGAGCTTGGCGAGGCAGATCGGATCCTTGTGGATCACGCCGGGAAAATTCATGAATTCCGCAAGGCCGATGACCTTTGGATGGTTGCGGAACGGCAGGAGCCTTTCGATCGGCAGGTCGGCGCCGGAGGTTTCCAGATGCGTCGCCGGCACGCAGGAGGAGAGCTGCACGCGGATGTCCATGATCGTTTCGCGCGGCGCAATCGAGGAAGAACTGGATGCCCTCGGTGCCGAGCACATTGGCGATCTCGTGCGGATCGCAGATCACCGTGGTGACGCCATAGGGCAGCACGCAGCGGTCGAATTCATGCGGGGTGACGAGCGAGGATTCGATGTGCAGATGCGTGTCGATGAAGCCGGGCACGACGATCCGGCCGGAAATGTCGATCTCGGTTGTGCCCTCATAATCCGCACAGGTGCCGACGATGCGGTCGCCGCAGATGGCGATATCGGATGCGACAAGTTCGCCCGTCACCAGATCGAAGAAGCGACCGCCCTTCAGCACGAGGTCGGCTGGTTCGCGGCCGGTGCCCTGGTCGATGAGGTCGGGAAGTGTTGGGCGCATGTCGGCTCCTATTCGAATTTCGGAGCACCATAGCGGTTAAAGGGCCCCTGATGGAAGGCGCAAGCCCTTTGAAAGACCGGTAATACCAAGTCTCGATGACAGGGACCTATAGGCTCCTATCATCGAGACTTGGCATAAATGCCGCTGGTCAGATATACAGCGCCGCCATCTTGCGCCAGGCCGTGCCGCGATGGGCGCGGCCGTCCCAGCGATGCAACTGATGCTGCACGCCGCGCTCGGCCAGGAGACGGGTCAGATAGAGATTGTTGTCGAGGAAGGGGTCGGCATCGCCGATCGTCAGAACGATATCGATCTCGCGCAGCTTGTCCAGCCGCCAGTCTGCGTGCAAACCGGACAGGAAATGGGTCGGCGTGCGGAAATAGATTTCGTCATCGTAATAGCCGTGAAAGAGATCCCCGAAACTCTCCACCTGCATTGTCAGGTCGTAGCGGCCTGAAAAGGCCACCAGCTTTCGAAACAGATGCGGGTGGCGAAAGACGAGGCTGGCGGCCTGGAAGGCGCCGAGGCTGCAGCCGTGCACGATGGTGCAACCCTGCGGGTTCTTCTGCTCCATCAGCGGCAGAACCTCGTGCAGGATATAGTCCTCAAGGGCTGCGTGGCGGCGGATGCGGGCGGCGGGATGGCGGTGGCCGTCGTAAAAGCTTTCGCTCGCCAGTCCCTCGATGCAGTAGAGCTGAAGATGGCCGGCATTGATCTTGTCGGCAAGGCTCGCCACGACGCCGAGTTGTTCATATTCCCAGAACCGACCATCCCGTGTCGGAAACATCAGCACCTTCGAGCCGGCATGGCCGAACACGAGAAGCTCCATATCGCGATGGAGGCGCGGACTGTACCAGCGGTGATATTCCCGGTTCATGGTGCCCTGAAGAATTGCCCGACTTTCGCCATGTGCGCCTGATGCTGCGCTTCCTCACCAGCATACTCGAAATGCCCGGCATCGAGGATGAAGATTTCATTAAATTTTGACTTCGGCAAAGCATTGGCAATGGAAAACTGGCAGGGCGGCGCGACGGCCGGATCAAACAGGGCAACAGCCGTCAGCATGGGGGCCTGGATCCGCGATGCCGCCGTCGCCGCATCGAAGAAACGCAGCGTCTCCAGCACGTCCGGATGCCGCTTCTGATAGGCCTGGACGGCTGCTGCACTGCCGATGGTCGGAAGCGTCAGCCAGAGCGGTCTGTTGCCGAATGTCGGAACGACCAGATGGCCACGGTCGATGCGGGCATCGAAGGGCAGGGCCAGCGCACCGATGCCGCCGCCGAAGCTGATGCCGCTATAACCGATCTGGCCCTTGACCTGCGGAAAGCAGGCTTCAAGGACGGAGACAGCCAGCCACAGGTCCTCGACGCAGCCGCCGATGACATAGTCCTGCGGCTTGCTGATGTGATTGAGCACATGCCAGCCGGCATCCGGCGATATCGACGGGTGAGCGCTTCGCGACAGGCCACGAAAACAGGGAAACAGCACGGCCGTCTCCTCGACCGGGATATCGAAATCGGGTGCATCCCGTCCGCCATAGCCGTGGCCGACGACCAGTCCGCGTCGAATGGTCCCCCCGTGCGGCAAAAGCAGCCAGCCGCCGATCGTGAACCCGCCGGTCGAGATATAGGTGATATCGTGAACCCGCCATTTGGGGTGGCAGATCGCGCTTTCGCTGATCGCGGGTTTCGGATCGATCGTCAGGGCTTGGGTGTAGCGCGTTGACCAGAAGTCATCGAACCCGGCCGGCGCCTCGGGTGGCACGATGGCCATAAGCGCATCGAGCCCCAGGCCGTAGGTCGGATCGAAGGCGTAGGGATGGTTGGTCGGTATGCTCACGGAATGCTCGTTTCATCACGAAAAACAGCCGTGAAACGGTCAGGTCTCACGGCCGGTTCCTATCGTCTCACATCGGCCGGATCAGGCGTTCGCCACCAGCACCTTGCGGATACCATCGACCAGTTCGTCGATCTGGGCCTTCGGAAATGATCAGCGGTGGCGAAAGCGCGATGATGTCGCCTGTCGTGCGGATCAGGAGGCCGCTTTCATAGGCCTTGAGGAAGGCCGAGAAGGCGCGCTTGGTCGGTTCGCCGGCGATCGGCGCAAGCTCGATGGCGCCGATCAGGCCGATGTTTCGGATGTCGATGACATGCGGGCAATCGCGCAGCGAATGCAGCGCCTTCTTCCCAGTAGGGGGCGAGCTCCGCGCGCACGGGTGAGCAGGCCTTCGTCGCGATAGGTGTCGAGCGTGGCGAGGGCTGCGGCAGAGGCGATCGGGTTGCCGGAATAGGTATAGCCGTGGAAGAACTCGATCATGTGTTCCGGACCGCTCATGAAGGCGTCGTGGATGTCCGAGGTGACGAAGACCGCACCCATCGGGATGACACCGTTGGTCAGGCCCTTGGCCGTGACGATGATGTCGGGCATGACGTCGAAATACTGCGGCGGCGAACGGCGTGCCGAGGCGGCCGATAGCCGGTGATGACTTCGTCGAAGATCAACAGGATGCCGTGCTTGGTGCAGATCTCGCGCAGCTTCTGCAGGTAGCCCTTCGGCGGGATCAGGACGCCGGTGGAGCCGGCGACCGGCTCGACGATGACAGCGGCGATGGTCGAGGCGTCGTGCAGCGTGACGATGCGTTCCAGTTCGGTGGCAAGATCGCCGCCATGCTCCGGCTCGCCCTTGGTGAAGGCGTTCTTGTCGGGCTGGTGGGTGTGCGGCATGTGGTCGACGCCGGTCAGAAGCGTGCCGAACATCTTGCGGTTGGAGACGATGCCGCCGACCGAGATGCCGCCGAAATTGACGCCGTGATAGCCGCGTTCGCGGCCGATCAGCCGGGTGCGCGAGCCGTCGCCCTTCACGCGGTGATAGGCAAGCGCCACCTTCAGCGCAGTGTCGACCGATTCAGAGCCGGAATTGGTGTAGAGAACGTGGTTCATGCCCTCCGGGGCGATATCGACCAGCCGGTTGGCAAGCTCGAAGGCCTTGGGGTGGCCGAGCTGGAACGCCGGTGCATAATCCAGTTCGCCGGCCTGCTCGCGGATCGCTTCGGTGATCAGCGGGCGGCAGTGGCCGGCATTGACGCACCAGAGGCCGGCGGTGCCATCAAGCACGGTGCGGCCGTCATGGGTCGTGTAGTGCATGTCCTTCGCCTTGACGAACATGCGCGGCTCTTTTTTGAACTGGCGGTTGGCCGTAAACGGCATCCAGAAGGCGCGCAGGTCGTTTGGGGTTGCATTCAGGCGGTTCGACATCGAATTCTTCTCCACGGCTCTTTTGTGATGCCCGGCGGCCAGGTCCAGGGAATGGGGAATCTTTACCTGACGGCCAAACTATCAGGGGCCCAAGCCGGGTCAAGTCTTCGCACTGTCATGAAAAACCGGTTCCCTTGCGCAGGCGTGCTTTGATCCGCGACAATTGGCTTTTGGTCTTTCCCTAAGTTTAACCTGTTTGCAGCAAAGTGCGTCAGATTTTCCCGCAACCGGGCAAGGACATGATGACCTCGCGCAAATTTCTGGCGGCTCTGGCGCTGCCCGCCTTGTTTTTCCCCCTCGCTGCGGTTCAGGCCGACGAGATGATTGCCGACGGTGCCTTTGACAAGGGCGGCGATGCCGTCTGGGCCAGCGGTGGTGTCAGTCTTTCGCGCGAGGACGGCAAATTGTGCGCCTCCATCCCCGCAGGTGGTCAGGCATGGGATCGTCTGATCGGCGTCAATGATCTCGGCCTTGTTGTCGATGAGCCCTACCTGTTTTCCGTCCGGCTTGAGAGCAGCGAGCCACGCAGCATCCCGGTGCTTGTCCAGCGCAATGAAGAGCCCTGGACGGCGCAGGCAAGCTTTACCGTCGCCTCCAATGCGACGATGCAGACGTTCTCGTCAGCGTTCAGGGCAAAGGAAAACAGGTCCGCGCAGATCATCTTTCATCTTGGCGGCGCGCTGGCACCCTGGCGCCTGTGCCTGGACGTCTTGTCCCTGCGCAAGGCGTCTGCAGGGGAGATGGCGCAGGTCGAGCCGAAACAGCGCACACTGGCGCCCGAGGACCTGACCCCGCGGGTGAACCAGGCCGGCTATTTCGTTGATGGCCCCAAGCGTGCGACGGTTTTGAGCGAGGAACAGGCGCCTGTGCCATTCCAGCTGGTTGATGCCACTGGAACCATTGTCGGTGAGGGCATGACAGACCCGATGGGCATGGATGCCACCGTGGAGGCCGGCACGCAGGTCGCCGATTTTTCAAGATTTCACACCCCGGGCGAAGGCTTCAGGCTGATCGTCGGGGGCAAGGCCAGCCAGCCGTTTTCGATCGGTCATGATATCTATTCCAGACTTCGCATCGACGCGCTGTCCTGGTTCTATCCCCAGCGGAGCGGGATCGAGATCAGGGCCGAGATTGCGGGTGAGGCCTATGCGCGCCCGGCCGGCCATGTCGGAATTGGCCCCAATCAGGGTGACACCAGCGTGCCCTGTCTTTCCGGCGAAGCGGCAAGCAAGCTGTTCGGGGATTGGTCCTGCGGCTACCAGCTCGATGTGTCCGGCGGCTGGTACGATGCCGGCGATCAGGGGAAATACGTGGTCAATGGCGGCATTGCGGTTTCGCAACTGCTTGGCACCTTCGAGCGAGGCCTGACCTTCGGCGGCGGCGCATCCCCCGTCCTCAGCGATAGTCTGTCACGCATTCCCGAAAGCGGGAACGGCGTGCCCGACCTGCTCGACGAAGCGCGCTGGGAGCTGGAATTTTTGCTGAAAATGATGGTACCGGACGGTCAGCCGCTGGCGGGCATGGTGCATCACAAGATCCATGATGCCGAATGGACCGGCCTGCCGATGCTGCCGCATCTCGATCCGAATTTGCGCGTGCTGCACCGCCCCTCGACGGCGGCAACCCTCAATCTCGCTGCGGCCGCCGCGCAGGGCGCCCGGCTGTTTACGAGCTATGATGCAGCCTTTGCGGATCGCCTTCTTGCCTCTGCCAAAAAGGCCTGGCTTGCGGCGGCGGCCAATCCCGTCCTCTATGCGCCGCAATCGGACGGCCAGCAGGGTGGTGGCGACTATTTCGACGACGACATTACCGACGAGACCTATTGGGCGGCTGCAGAACTCTACATCACCACAGGCGAGGCGCCGTATCTGGCCGCGCTCAAAGCGTCGCCGCACTGGGCAGGCCCGGTATTCTCGGCCACAGGCGCCTTCGACTGGCGCAGCACGGCCGGTCTCGCTCGCCTCGATCTTGCGCTCTACGGCAAGGCGTTGCCGGCGGAGGATAAAGCCATGATCCGCGACAGCGTTATTTCTGCCGGCCGGGACTTTCAGGCGCTGCAGGGCAAGGAGCCGTTCGGCCATATCTATCGGCCCGCCAACAACCGTTATGATTGGGGCTCCAACCAGCTCATCCTGCAGAACATGATCGTCCTGTCAGCGGCCTTCGATCTGACCGGCGAAAGGTCGTTCCTGAATGCGGTGCGCGAAAGCATGGACTATATTCTCGGACGCAATCTCAAGGACCTCTCCTACATCACCGGCTATGGTGCGGTCTGGGCAAAGAACCAGCACAGCCGCTGGTACGCCAACCAGCTGGACGACGGCCTGCCCAATCCACCGGCGGGCTCCCTGGCAGGGGGACCGAATTCGACGCTGGTGGATGATGTCGCCAAGGCAAAGCTCGAGGGCTGCGCGCCGCAGGCCTGCTATATCGATGACATCCTGTCCTGGGGCACAAACGAGATCACGATCAACTGGAACGCGCCACTCGTCTATATTGCGTCATTTCTGGCAGATGCCCGATGAATGCTGTGGTTGGAACCGGTATTGCCCCCATCAGCACTGGGCGCGCCGCACATCGCTGAATGCCGATGTCCGGTGTTTCCAGCTCTGATCAAAAGAGCGAAGAGCAGATATGAAATCCCCCGCCGGACCGATATCCAACGGGGGACGGGATTCAGATTTTACAGCCTGGGCGTCAGCGGCCCATCCGTGATCGTCATGCTCGCAGGCGTTGCGTCGTCGTGTCGGAGCCGGTTTCTTCCGGATAGATATCCTTGAGGGTCTCGAGGATCTTCAGGACCGCATCCGACGAACTCGAATAGTAGATCGTCTGCGCGTCGCGACGTGTGGTGACGAGGTTCTGGGCACGCAGCTTCGAGAGGTGCTGCGACAGCGCCGACTGGCTGAGGCCGACCTGGTTTGCCAAGGCGCCGACAGCCATTTCCTCGCGCACAAGCGAGGTGAGAATCAACAGACGTTTCGGATTGGCCATGGCGGATAAAAATCCGGCGGCCACCTCTGCTTTGACGTGATTCTGGGGCGAAATTGTTTGCATTCAAGACTCCATGCGAAAATTACATCACGCTTGGTTATGAGTGTGAAGCAACGATAATTAGACGTGATGAATAAAAGGACAACCACCCACTGCAAGAAATCGGGGTAGGTAACGGCAGTTAACCGTAAAGTTTTTGCAGGAGCGGCCGCAATCCAGACGCGTTTTGCAGGGGCATTTCGAATTCCAGGCGTTTCAACTGATCGCCATTTGCCAGATCAAGACCGGCAGCGTCTATTCCGCAAATCAGCCACTTTTCGCCCTTGGCCCCGCAATGGGCGCGTGCATAGTGGCTCGCCGCATCCGCATGATCGCTGTTCATGTGATCGATCGCGCCTGCTTCGATCTGGGCAATTTCTGCAACCGCTGGTGAAACGATCTGGAGGTCTTCGGCTTCCATCAGGAAAGCCCGGCCAAAGCCTCCGTTCATGCTTGCCTTGAGTGGCACAAGCCGGAAGAAGCTGAAATCGGGGAAGTCGACATAGAGCTTCGCCTTCGGGTGACGCCGGATGAAGCGTTCGCGGATCGTTGCGTGTTCAGTGCTTTCCCGCAGGACCCGCGTTGCCGTGCACTGGACGGTCAGACGGGCATGGGCGAGGGGATCGCCCTTGCCGATCTCGCCCGTCAGCAGCGAGCAGCGCGGATCGGCAGACAGCGCCTGGGTGTGGGTCGACAGGGCCGAAACGAGGATCACCGGCGTGCCGTCGATATCCATGCCCAGCAGCACGCGGCTGACGAAAGGAAAGCCGTCGCTGTTCGGCTCGATCACCGCAAGGGCAGCACTTCGGGCCGAACGCAGGAGTATCCGGGCCTGTTTGCGGGCCTGGTCGTCGGTCTCCCTGATCACGGAAGGTTTGTCTGCCATGCGCTTGCCTCCAACGATCGACGCCCGGAGGGCTAGGTCCGGGCGCTCGATACTTCATGCCGACAGATATAGTCAGGTCTTGTTGCGGTGTCGCGTGAGACCTTCGACAATGTTCTGGGCAGTGATCGTGCCGACGATGGCGCCATTGTCGACCACGCCGATGCTGCCCGGCTGGCGCGACATGGCGTCGAGAATGTCGACCAGCGGCGTCGTCGGCTTGGCGGTTGCCGTGACGCCGGCCGCCGTGTCGGTCCGGTTGACGCCCTGGCTGCATCACGTCGAGCGCCGTCAGCATGGTGATCGGGTTCATGTGCTGGACGAAATCGGCCACATACTGGTTGGCCGGGTTCTTGACGATATCCTGCGGCGTGCCGCACTGGATGATGCGGCCGCCTTCCATGATGGCGATGCGGTTGCCGATGCGGAAGGCCTCGTCGAGATCGTGGCTGACGAACAGGATGGTCTTCTTCAGGCGGCGCTGGAATTCCAGCAGTTCGTCCTGCAGCCGGGTGCGGATCAGCGGATCGAGCGCCGAGAACGGCTCGTCCATCAGCAGGATCGGCGCGCCGGTGGCAAAGGCGCGGGCGAGACCGACGCGCTGCTGCATGCCGCCCGAAAGCTCCTTGACCTTGCGGCCGGCCCATTTGGTCAGATTGACGAGTTCCAGCTGCTCGTCGACGCGCTTCTTGCGCTCCGCGTCCGGCACGCCGGCCAGTTCCAGCCCGAAGCCGACATTGTCGGCAACCGTGCGCCAGGGCAGCAGCGCGAACTGCTGGAACACCATCGAGACGGTGTGCATGCGGAATTCGCGCAGCGACTTGGCCGCAGGTCTTGTAGGGATTGAGCGAGCCGTTGCCCGGTGTTGACGCTGACCTCGCCGCGCACGACCGGGGCAAGCCCGTTGACGGCGCGCAGCAGGGTCGATTTGCCGGAGCCGGAGAGGCCCATCAGGACCAGGATTTCGCCTTCCTGGATCGGTCAGCGAGGCATCGGCGACGCCGAGCACCAGGCCGGTTTCCGCGCCGATCTCGTCGCGGGTCTTGCCCTGGTCGACCATGGCGATGGCGGCTTCCGGCTTGTTGCCGAAGATGATGTCGACATTCTTGAAAATGACAGCGTCGGTCATGCGCCGTCTCCTTCGTCGGAAGCACGGAACAGGCGGTCGAGAATGATCGCCAGGATGACGATGCAGAGGCCGGATTCGAAGCCCTTGGCGATGTTGACGGTGTTGAGCGCGCGGACGACGGGACACGCCGAGACCGGCCGCGCCGACGAGGGCGGCGATCACCACCATCGACAGCGACAGCATGATGGTCTGCGTCAGGCCGGCCATGATCTGCGGCATGGCGAAGGGCAGTTCGACCTTGCGCAGCACCTGCGTCGGCGTGGCGCCGAAGGACTGGGCCGCCTCCACCAGCGATGGCGGCGTCGAGATGATGCCGAGGCGGGTGAGGCGGATCGGCGCGGGGATGGCGAAGATCACGGTTGCGATCAGGCCCGGCACCATGCCGAGACCGAACAGGATCAGCGCCGGGATCAGGTAGACGAAGGTCGGGATGGTCTGCATCAGGTCGAGGATCGGCCGCATGACGGCATAGACCCAGGCGCGGCGGGCGGCCGCGATGCCGAGCGGAACGCCGACCGCCATGCGAGACGACGCTGGCGGCCAGAACCAGCGCCAGCGTCTCCGTCGTTTCCTTCCAGTAGCCCTGGTTGACGATCAGCAGCAGGCCGAGAAGCGTGAACAGCGTCACGCCGATCGAGCGGCGCAGATACCAGGACAGAGCCGGTGAGCGACGATCACGACCAGCGGATAGAGCAGCTGGATGCGGGCCGTTGAGGACAGGACCCTGCAGGATGAACAGCATTGACATGACGCCGGCTCAAGAACGGCGGACGAGGCAGTCGAAAAAGCCACTCGAAGTTGGTCGTCAGCCAGTCGACGAACTCCTTCGCCCAGCGGCCGATCGGGATGCGTTGTTCAGGGTCGGTCAGCCATTCCACGGATATGTCGCCTGGTTCTCGAGATCGACGGATCGATGCGCGGATGCGCTGAAGAAAGGCAGGGACTGTTGCCGCTGCCTTTTCGTCTGTCGATCAGAGGCCGAGAGCGGCCTTGACGGCTGCCAGACCATCGCCACCGTCCTTGGTGGTGACGCCGGCAAGCCAGGGCTCGATGGCGCGTCGGATTGGCCTTCAGCCATTCGGTTGCGGCTGCTTCCGGATCCTTGCCGTCGTTGAGGATCTTGCCCATGATCTCGTTTTCCATCGGCAGCGAGAACTTCAGGTTCGTGAGCAGCTTGCCGACATTCGGGCATTCGGTCGGTGTAGCCGGCGCGGACGTTGGTGTAGACGGTCGCGCCGCCGAAGTTGGGGCCGAAGACGTCATCGCCGCCGGAGAGATAGGTCAGCTTGAAGTTGGCGTTCATCGGATGCGGTTCCCAGCCGAGGAAGACGATCGGCTTGCCGTCCTTCTCGGCGCGGGCGACCTGCGCCAGCATGCCCTGCTCGGAGGATTCGACCACTTCGAAGCCCTTGAGGCCGAACGTGTCCTTGTCGATCATGTCGAGGATCAGGCGGTTGCCGTCATTGCCGGGCTCGATGCCGTAGATCTTGCCGTCGAGCGCGTCCTTGTGCGTGGCGATGTCCGTGAAATCCTTGATGCCGAGTTCGGCGCCCTTGGCATTGGTGGCCAGCGTGTACTTGGCGCCTTCGAGGTTGGCGCCGAACGATTCGACCGACTTGTCGTCGAGGAACGGGCGCACGTCGGCTTCCATGCGTCGGCATCCAGTTGCCGAGGAAGACGTCGATGTCCTTGTTCTTCAGCGACTGGTAGGTGACCGGAACGGACAGAACCTTGATGTCGGTCTCGTAGCCGAGGCCCTTGAGGATCGACGGACGACGGTTGCGGTGGTGGCGGTGATGTCGGTCCAGCCGACATCGGCGAAGCGGACGGTGCCACAGGCTTCAGGCTCGGCAGCCGAGGCGCTGCCTGCCGACAGAGCCGCGAACGAAACGGCTGCAGCGAGCACGAATTTCAGTGAAAGTGTGTTGGTCATGCTGATTGTTCCCCTGTCTTTTCATTTAGCCAATCATCAAATGTCCGCCAGTTCAAGCGTCTTCAATGTTGGCCCAAGTCGTATGTGGACATTCGCCTAAGGCGGTTTCGCATAGCGACGCGAAATGTCGCATTGCTTCCGTTTCGCCCGCGGCACTCGATTTTCTGTGACTTTCGTCGTTGCGCTCTGGCCTTCCGCTGCCCGCTGTCGTCAAGAACATTTGCCAACATACAGGAGAGGACGCCATGGCAAAACTCTATTTCAGCTACGCCACCATGAATGCCGGCAAATCGACCATGCTCCTGCAGGCGTCGTACAATTATCGCGAACGCGGCATGCGCACCGTCATCCTGATCGCGGCCTTCGACGATCGCGCCGGCACGCGGACGTGTCTCCTCGCGCATCGGCCTGGAGGCGGACGGCATCCCGTTTCACCATGGCGACGACCTCTATGCGCTGGTCGAGCACCTGCATGCCGAGGAGACGATTGCCTGCGTCTTCGTCGACGAGGCGCAGTTTCTGGAGGCCGACCAGGTCTGGCAACTGGCGCGCGTCGCCGACCGGATCGGCATTCCGGTCATGGCCTATGGTTTGCGCACCGATTTCCAGGGCAAGCTGTTTCCCGGCTCGCATGGCACTGCTGGCGATTGCCGACGAAATGCGCGAGGTCCGCACCATCTGCCATTGCGGCCGCAAGGCGACCATGGTGGCGCGTCTGGATGCCGATGGCGCCATCGTGCGCGAGGGTGCGCAGGTGGATGTCGGCGGCAACGAAAAATATGTCGTCTATTGCCGCCGTCACTGGGAAGACAAGATGAACGAAGCATGAGGATGGCTTTCGCTTTGCGGTGAAGGCGTTCATGATGGCCGTCTGTCCCCTCTGTCGTGAAAGCCCGTCGATGTCCTTTCGTGCCGTTCTGACCACGCTCTGTCTCTGGCTTGCTGCGGGCAGCGCCCATGCCGATGGCGACGCCGTTGCCGGCGCTCAGGTCTTCAAGAAATGTGGCGCCTGTCACACGGCAACAGAGCCGGTGAACCGCGTGGGCCCAAGCCTGATGGGGATCGTCGGCCGGCCGGTTGCAACGGTGCCGGACTATAATTATTCGCCGGCGATGCTATCCTTTGCAGAAGGCGGCAAGCTCTGGGACGAGGCGAACCTGTCGGAATATCTGTTGAGCCCGAAGTCGATGGTGCCGGGAACGAGAATGACCTTTGCCGGGCTGCGCAAGCCTGCCGATATCGCCAATCTGATCGCCTATCTGAAGACGACCGCCGCTGGACAGTAGGTCGGGGCGAAAATTGCCGGCCGGATACTTGTGCTTCAATTCCCCCGTCCCATTATATAGGCTGATGTCATGACTGAATAATCCGGCCCGGCTATACGTCCGGCCAGAACAACAGCATCAAGGGGATGAGGGATGGCGACGTTACAGAATTTTGAGAGCGAAATCGAGAAAACGCGCGGCATCGTGGCCCAGATGCGCGGCAAGATGGATCAATCCAGCGCCGTGCTCGACCAGTTCGCCAAGGCCGACACGAAGCTCGGCGATGTCAATTTCGATATCGAGAATGCCCGGATCAGCGACGTCATCAACCAGCAGCGGGTGATGGAAGGCAATATTGCCGATCTGATCATCGGCCTGGAAGATGCGACGAACATGTTCGGCGCCGAATTCGAAAGCATGAAGAGCTATACCGGCTACGAAAAATTCATCGGCATCTTCTCCAAGCAGAGCATGCAGCGCATGCGCACCGACCGCGTGCGCAACATGTCGCTGGCCGGCAACCTGCAGGAGCTTCTGTCGAAGTCCGACACCATCGTCGGCATCCTGAAGGAGCAGAAGGCCGTTCTCGACCAGCGCTACAAGCAGTCCGAAGCCAGCCTCATCCAGGTGATCGAGCGCCGCAAGGGCACGATGACGGCGCTGCAGGAAACCCAGAAGCGCATCGAGGAACTCAACCCGATGCTGATGGACATTGAAAACCGGATCGCCGCCTCGACCGACCAGATGTCGCGGGCGCAGCTCGAGGGCGAGCGCTCGGCGATGGCGACCGAATACAATCAGAAACAGGCCAAGGAACAGGAACTGCTGGCCGAAAGCCAGACGCTCGAGCGCTACACCTCGATGTTCCAGACCTTCGTGGATTCGCTCAACAACCAGATTGCCGCGCAGAACACGCTGATCAACAAGCTGACGATCGATACCGAACAGCGCATCGTGCTCTACAAGGCGCTCGAGGATTCGTTGAAGACGGCAGCCCAGCAGGATGTCGCCCACAAGATCAACACGCTCGGCAGCCAGGTGGATACGGCAGCTGAGGAAACCATGGCCGGCATCGGCTCGGCATCGCAGCGCCATATCGGCGACCTGCTGGAAATGCACGAGAAGAACATGCTGTCGACGCAGGATATCCAGCGCCGCAAGAAGCTCGCCGACGATGCCTTTGCCCGCCGGTTCCAGGCGGTGCATGGACAAGCACAATTCCGCGAATTACGTGAAGCCGTGATGGGGTCTTCGGTGATTTTGGACGGAGTGCGCGGACGGCTGCCCCCCTCTGTCCCTCAGGGGCATCTCCCCCACAAGGGGGGAGATTGGCCGCATGCTTCGTGCCATCAAGGGATAAGAACGATCTCCCTCCTTGTGGGGAAGATGTCGGCATTGCCGACAGAGGGGGGTAAGCGTCTGCAAACTCCGGCCTTGCGATGAACGCAGCGACCCAAGGCCCCGTCGGCCAGTATTTCGCATCGATCCGGGCAGCGCTCGGTGGTCTTGAAATCTTTCTGGGTGACCGCAACTCGCCGCTCTATCGCAATTCCGTCGTCGGCGAAGTCGTGGTTCCCTATCTCGACCGGCTGAAGGCCTCGTTCTCCTGCTGGGAAAATCGCATCGGCTTTATCGAGCAGTTCCGGATTTCGCGGGCCGAAAGCGGTTTTCCGGTGTTCCAGAACGTGCTGGAACTCGAAAACGACCGACAGACCTCGGAAAAGCGGCTGGCCAATATTCCGGCCGCCGATGCGCTGCGCGAGGAAATGGTCGATTTCATTCTGCGGCAGAAGACGTTTCCGGAAGCCCTGCAGGGGCGGATGGCCGAGCGGCTCTATCTCGAACAGATCGGCAAGGGCGATATTTTCTCGCCGTTCATCCTGCCGGAAACCGTTCGCGTCGCCGTCAATCCGAAGACCATGCGCCCCTATTACGTCGTTGCCTGGGGGGCCTTCGACGGCACCAGCACGCTGCCGATGGTCTATATGGCGACGATCGAGGACAGTTCCGAGAATATCGTCAAGGCGCTCGTGACCAAGGACGGCAAGCTCAATCCGGAAACGGAAATTCGCGCTGCCGGTCGGCGGATTGCTCAATCCGGAGCTTGCCACCCGCTTTGATGATTTTGCGCTCAAGAACAGTTCGTACTCGCTGACGCCGGCAACCATCGCCACCAATATGGATGCGGATTTTCCGGAGCTGCACCCCAAGCAGTTGCGCCGTATCGTGCTCGGCCCCTTCTATTCGGCCGGCATTACCGAGAACAACGCCAGGATCAACGATATCCTTTCCAAGGTGCGCAAGACCGAAAATGCCTGGCTTTTGACCTGGACGGTGCAGGAGGTGTTTTCCAAGGCCGAGCGCCCGGCGAAGAAGGGCTTCTGGTCGTCGACGCCGGCCATGGAAGAGTTCCATATCGACACCGGCAACCTTGAAGCCACCCGCATGGGTGTCAGTGCCTACGAGAAGCATGCGCTCGTGCCGCATGATGCCTATCAGGCCCTCTATGCCAGCGGCGAGGTCGCGTCGATCTTCGGCGACTACAAGGTGCACGTGATTTCCGGAAACCAGGTCATCAGCGAGGTTTGAAGCCATGTCCCTGAATGCAGGTCTGACGACGATCCACGAGGACGATATCGCCAAGCACCAGGCGCTGGCGCAGGGCATGGTGACCCGGCTGATCATTCTGGAAGCCGACGATCCGGCGACAGCGACGGCGCTTGCCGGAACCGGGCGGCGCTTTGTCTCGACGGTGGCGACAACCGGCAGCCGGCGCACCCGCGAGGTCGAGCTTTCGAAGACGATCCAGTCCGTCAGGGCCGCCGATCCTCTGATGTCTCCGGCCCAGCATGCGCTTCTTGTTTCGCGCCCGGCGCGGGCTTCAGGTGGCGCTTGCCGTTGCCGATGTCTTTGCCCGGCAGACCAATCTGGAAGGCCTGCAATCACGCAACGCCACGGCACCGCTGTCTGGCGACGATGCCACCCAGTTCAAGGCCTTGCTGTCAGCCTGCGCCTATGTGTCTGCCTTCACCCTTGCCGCCTATCTTTCCTCGACGCTTTCGGGGGAAGGCGAGCCGGTCGAGGATGCGAAGGAGCCGGATTTTCTGTTCGATACGCCGCAGGATGCGCTGAAATCGATGATCGCAGCGCTCGACCGTAGCGTCTGCCGGTGCATCCGATGACGTGGCGCTGACCGCCCGCGCGCGCGCGTTCGCCCGTATCGCGATCGAAGGGCTGATCGGCCGCAAGGCGCGGTTCACCGGGCTTTCCAGTTTCGAGAACGTGCATATCCGCATCGACCAGGATGACTTTACGCTGAACGGCTTCGACGTTGCGCCGGGGCAGAAGCGCAAGGCCGCTGTCGATGACCTTCAAGAAGCCGGAGGAAATCATCGGCAACCACATCGCCAAATATCAGGCGCTGAAGCTGTCGAAGATGCTGATGGCCTATGATTTCGACCGGCAGATGAACCCTTTCGTCGAGCTTGGCGGTTTCCTCTTCACCTTTATCGGCGATGGCATGCCGGGCACCGGCAAGACCATCCTGATCCAGATGCTGGCGGGCCTGCTCAACGATTACTGCCAGGTCGCCGGCTATGCCTTCCACTACGAGAATTTCGGCGTCGACCAGATCTCGTCCTATCAGGGCAAATCCGGCCAGAACTGCAAGGAATTCGTCAACAACATCATCAACCCGAAGGCCATCGGCTTCGGCACGATCGACGATGTCGACCAGGTAGCTGCCAAGCGCTCCGATGATCGTGCATCGGCCGGCCAGCACGAGGTCACCGCCGTGCTGATGGAAAGCTTTGCCGGCGCCTCGACCGTCATTCGCGGCAATTGCACCTTCGGCATGTTTTCCAACTATCCCGAGAATGTCGATGATGCGCTGCGCCAGCGCGCCGGCGCCCGCTGGCTGGTCGACGGGCCGCAGACCGAAGGCGACTATATCGACATCTTCGCCATGCTGGTCGGCAAGAACCACAAGATCCCGCTCGGCGAGCACGCGCTGTTCGAGGGGCAGGAGATCAAGAAGGCCGTTTCGCAATCCTACGAGGCGCATGGAAAGCCGAAGGAAGAGGGGCTGCTGGCGGTCTGGGAGCGCTTCGAAAAGGAAGAGGGGCGGATCGAGACGATCGCCGATGTCGGCGCCTATCTGCACATGATCAAGGTCGCCGAGCCGCGCTTTACCGGTCGGGCGATCAAGAACATCACCGATGCCATCAAGATGCGGGCGATGGATGTCGAACTGCCTGACGACTGGTTCGGGATGCCGGGCAGCTTCATGCACAAGCCCTACGACGAGAAGAAGGCGATGATCGAGCAACTGCGCGGGCCGATCACGCTCGACATGGTGCTGCAGGAGATCAACCGCTACGCCGACAGCGAATTCCGCTACACCGACAAATCCGACGATGCCGCCGTCACCGACATCATCCGCCGCGAACGCCAGCGCGAAAAGGCGATCCGCGAAATCGAGGCGATGAAGGGCGATGGGCGGTGGTAGGAGTGACTTCTGCACCCCCGTGGCATGGCACTCTCCCTGTTCCTATGATATGCCTTGGGATACATATATCCCAAGGGGGCATCCCATGACACGACAGACTGCGATACGTCTCCCCGATGAGACATATGAACGGCTACAAGTGCTGGCGACGCGGACCGGCAGGACAGCGACCTATTATATCCGGGAAGCGATCGAACAGCATCTTGAGGATCTTGAGGATATCTATCTGGCGGAGCAGGAACTGGAGAAGCTGGCACGCGGTGAAATCACCACACGCCCTCTAGCGGAAGTGATGGCCGAGCTTGGTCTGGACGATTGACATAACCAACAATGCTGAAAAGACATTGCGGAAGATGGGCTCTTCCGATGTGCGTCGCCTCCGCGATTTTCTTTTTGGCCGGGTTGCGCTTCTCGACGATCCTCGCCAGATCGGTCAAGCCTTGCAGGGCAATGAACTCGGTCATCTCTGGCGTTACCGTGTCGGGGATTTTCGCGTTCTCTGTGAAATCCGCGATCAGCGCCTTGTTATTCTTGTGGTCGAAATCGGACATCGTCGCGAAGTCTACAGATGATCCACACATGATCGGTCCCGCATGAAACGCCTCCTCGAAGCCGAACTGATCTATGGTCGCCTGCTCGAAATTTCCGAGCCGCATCTGATTGCGCGTTACAACAAGGCGCTGCAGGGGTTTGGCCTGCGACCAACGGCACTGTCCACATTTCGCATCGACATGACCGGCTTTTCGCCGGAGATCGCCGATGAACTGGGGGATCGGGACTATCTCGACCCGAACCGGGTCAACCGCCGTTTCATCATCATGACGCCGGACCAGGTGGAGCTTCCTGTCGTCCATACGAGTTTTTCCAACACGGCCGCGTTGATGCACGAGTTCTTCAACGCCAACGCCCGCGCGATCAATGCCGTGACCATCAAGGATGCGCTCTACGGCGAGATCGAGGACAGCGTCTCCGACGTCAAGGACATTGACGACCTGCTTTCCATCAACGAGGTCCGTTTCCGGGTTCTCTCGGCCGAGGACATGCTCGGCAAGGCGGCGGAGCTGCGCTCGCTCGCCGACCGGCTGAAATCCGTTCCGACCGCCTGGGCAGACGACGCGTTGCTCAACCGGATGGTCGAGCTTGCCAAGGTCACCGGCGATATCCGTCAGAATGCGCTGGTCCCCGACCAGCTGGTGTTCCGGCACGAAGCCTTCTGGGCCAATCATTTCGGCGGCGTCTACGTGTTCCTCGACGACAAGACGACGACGGTCATCTGCGATCCCTCGGTTCCGGGCTTTCGCCGGTCGCGGCCGTGGCAGGTGGGTTATATCGGGCTCAACGATCATCAGCGGATCTATGATTTCCTGGTGACCACCAAGAGGCTGCAACTGCCGCAGGCCTCCTGGGTCGAGGGCTCCGGCCTCTACCAGCACCGGGCCGACATGATCCTGCGCGGGCTGATCAACGAGGCGGACCCCACGACCGACCAGACGACAATCGACCGGATCTGGCTGCAGACCTGGATGCACCGCAATGCCGATCGCGTCGGCCGCGACGGGCTCTATCCCTTCCTGCAGGAGACGATCCGCACTGTTGCGACGACAGGCAGTGTCAAGATGCAGGATGTGGCGCCCGACAGGCGGTTCCTGCTGGTGCGCGCCGCCCCCGAGCATCCCGACCAGTGGTTGACGAACAGGCTGATTTCGCAGCTCGTTCCGCAGGATTTCGTTTCGCGCTTCGTCTTTGACAAGCAGGGTTTCTACGGGGCCTATGATCACTACAGTGAAAAATTTCGCGACTATGTTGTGGCGACGCTGACCGGAACTTATCTGATGGACAAGGTCGCCTTTCGCCGGCGCCTATACGGTTTGAAGGAGGACACTGATGCTTGATCCGATCGTCGCGTTTTTTCAGCGCATTTTTTCCGCGATCGGTCGCGGCATCGGGCTCGTGATCGCCTGGATCTGCTGGCCCTTTCTGGCCGCTGGCCAGTGGTACAGGGACCGCAGCTGGGTCATCAAGGGGCCGATCGGGATCGGCCTTGTCGTGCTCGTCGGCCTCTACGGCTATTTCATCTGGCAGGCGACGTTCTGGACGAATTTCAATCCGGACTATGTGAACAGCTACAATCTTGCAGCCCGCAAGAATGATGCCGGCCTGCCGGTCAAGGCGGCCAATGGCCAGACTCCGCCTGCCAATACCTGCGAACGGTCGGCCATCGTCGATGTGACGGCTGACCTGATCGACTACAACGTCAACCAGAATGCCTGGATTTCGTCGATGATCCTCTACAAGGCGGGTCTGTTCGGCATGGATTGGGACAACACGCCCTGGCTCGACAACAAGGCGTCGTTCCAGCGCGGGGTCAACGAGGCGGTGCGGCGCACGACGGTCGAACTGGTCGATTCGCTGGTGCGCATGCGCGGCACCTCGGGCATCAACCCGCTGCTCCAGAGCGTGCGCAGCAAGATGCAGTATGAGGAGACGAACTGGTATTTCGGCCTTTCGCCGTTTGGTCCGCTGACGCCGACGCCGTCGCAATATCGCGCAGCCGCGGTCGATCTGCGGGCGTTCAACGGCGAGCTTGCCAAATGTGCCGCCACGTTCGATGCCCGTGCCGACAACTTCCTGGAATTCATGGATCGCGTCGCAAGCTCGATCGGCAGTACGTCTGCGATGCTGCGCGAGCGCTCCGAGAACTACAATGGCGGCTTCTTCGACACCCGCGCCGATGACCGGTTCTGGTTCGCCTATGGCCAGCTCTACGGCTATTACGGCGTTCTCTCGGCCGCAGGCGCCGATTTCGACAGCGTCATCACCCAGCGTGGTCTGACGCCGATCTGGACGGAAAGCATCAAGCAGCTGCGGGCATCCCTGCGCATTCAGCCCTGGATCATCTCCAACGCCCGCGAGGACGGCCTGTTCGCCACGCACCTTGCCACGATGGGCTTTTACATCCTGCGCGTCCGCTCGAATCTCGTGGAAATCCGCGACATTCTCGCCCGATAATTGCGGCTGTCCGGGCGGGTGCTGGGGCACTCTCCCGGATCTTGTCCTCTATCCCGGGTCTGGGCCGTAATATTGTCGCTTCGGCCCGGTCATTCTGTCGTTTTTAGCGTATCAGACGGCAAATTAGGGCGTGGAAACGAGCTCTCCTTCACGATCTTATGGCACCAACAACAAAAGGTGGAAGGGAGAGACACCGCATGGCTGAGGTAAAGTCCGACATCGAAATTGCACGCGCCGCGAAGAAGAAGCCGATCATGGAGATCGGCGCAAAGCTTGGCATTCCATCCGAACATCTTTTGCCCTACGGCCATGACAAGGCCAAGATCAGCGCCGACTTCATCGCCGAGCAGAAGGACAAGAAGAACGGCGAGCTGATCCTGGTGACAGCGATCAATCCGACACCGGCGGGTGAAGGCAAGACGACGACGACGGTCGGGCTCGGAGACGGGCTGAACCGCATCGGCAAGAAGGCTGTCGTCTGCATCCGCGAGGCTTCGCTCGGCCCCTGCTTCGGCGTCAAGGGCGGTGCTGCCGGCGGCGGTTATGCGCAGGTCGTTCCGATGGAAGACATGAACCTGCATTTCACCGGCGACTTCCATGCCATCACCTCGGCCCACAACCTGCTTGCCGGCGCTGATCGACAACCACATCTACTGGGGCAACGAGCAGAACATCGACATCCGCCGCGTCGCCTGGCGCCGCGTGATGGACATGAACGACCGGGCGCTGCGCCAAATCGTCTGCTCGCTCGGCGGCGTTGCCAATGGCTATCCGCGCGAAGACCGGTTTCGACATCACGGTCGCGTCCGAAGTCATGGCGATCCTCTGTCTGTCGACGGATCTGAAGGATCTGGAAAAGCGCCTCGGCAATATCATCATCGCCTATCGCCGCGACAAGACGCCGGTCTTTGCCCGCGACATCAAGGCCGATGGCGCGATGACCGTTCTGCTCAAGGATGCGATGCAGCCGAACCTGGTGCAGACGCTGGAAAACAATCCGGCCTTCGTGCATGGCGGCCCGTTCGCCAACATCGCCCATGGCTGCAACTCGGTCGTCGCCACCACGACGGCGCTGAAGCTTGCCGATTATGTCGTCACCGAAGCCGGTTTCGGTGCCGATCTCGGTGCTGAGAAGTTCTTCGACATCAAATGCCGCAAGGCCGGCCTGAAGCCGGATGCAGCCGTCATCGTCGCGACGGCCCGCGCGATGAAGATGAACGGTGGCGTCAAGAAGGAAGATCTCGGCAAGGAAAATATCGAGGCTGTCCGCAAGGGCTGCGCCAATCTCGGCCGCCATATCCAGAACGTCAAGAAGTTCGGCGTTCCCGTCGTGGTGGCGATCAACCACTTCATCGCCGACACGGATGCCGAAATCCAGGCGATCAAGGACTATGTTGCGACGCTCGGCGCGGAAGCCATCCTTTGCAGTCACTGGGCGCAGGGCTCGGCCGGCATCGAGGATCTCGCACACAAGGTTGTCGAACTCGCCGAATCCGGCAAGTCGCAGTTTTCGCCGCTCTATCCTGACGACATGCCGCTGTTCGAGAAGATCGAGACGATTGCCAAGAGCATCTACCATGCCGGCGAAGTGATCGCCGACAAGTCGGTGCGCGACCAGCTTCGCAGTCTGGGAAGAGCAGGGCTACGGCAAACTGCCGATCTGCATGGCAAAGACCCAGTATTCCTTCTCGACCGATCCCAACCTGCGCGGTGCGCCAACGGGCCACACGGTGCCGGTGCGCGAAGTCCGGCTGTCGGCCGGTGCCGGCTTCATCGTCGTCATCACCGGTGAGATCATGACCATGCCCGGCCTGCCGCAGGTGCCCTCGTCGGAAAAGATCTTCCTCAACGACGAGGGTTTCATCGAAGGGCTTTTCTGACCCGATTCCTGCTCAGCCGAGTGACCCCGGAACCGTCTGTTCCGGGGTCCTCCTTGTCAGAGATGTGCGCCGATATAGTCGGCCTTGCCGACTGGAACGCCCTGCGCCCGCAGGATGTCGTAGGCTGTCGTCAGGTGGAAGTAGAAGTTCGGAAGCGCGAATTTCAGGACATAGTCATCGCCGGTGAAGCTGAATTCCAGCTTGCCGAACTTCATGGTGACGGTCCGGGTTTCACTTCCCTCGAGATCGGCCTCCTTGACAGTTTCAAGGAAGGCGATGGTCTTGGTGACCCGTTCCTTCAGTTGCGCAAACGTGGTTTCGTCGTCCGGAAAGCTCGGTGGCGCCTCGGCGGTCAGTCGGCCGATCGTGTTTTTCGACGTGTCGCTGACCCGCTGGACCTGGCCGGCCAGCGTCAGCATGTCGGGGGCGAGGCGGGCTGCAAACAGTGTCTCCACCGCGGGGCCACCTGCAGCAGCATGAGCTTCTGCCTTTTCAAGCAAATTTGAGAGGATGGTAAGGCCGCGGATGAAGACCGGGACGGAGAGCTTGTACATGGCGACGGACATCGGATTTCCTTCGTTGATGACGCTCCGCACACATGGGAATGGCAGCATCGACACACAAGGCTGCTTCGGCTCAGCGCGGCCGAAATCTAGCGGCAGTAGCGATAGCCGTTCTTTCGCTCCAGCACGTCGAAATGCAGGTGGTCTTCATGGGCTTCGTCGCTGCCGGGGTCGAGCACGGTTGCGAAATAGAGGCAGCCGGAGGCGGTCACCGCACGCTGGAAAGCGCCGTTCAGGGTGCCATCCTCGTCGCGGGGCTCGATAGCGATCGTCTTGCCGCTCCTGAAGGTGAAAGAGGCGATGTCGATGGCATTGCCGCGGGCATGTTCCGAGATCTTGCCCGTCGACCCGTTGTTGCGCAGCCGGCAGACATAGCTGGATGCCTGGTTGATCGCCGTGAGTTCGCCTTCCGTCTCCAGCGCGACCTTTGCCGCCGGAAGGACTGCGGCCTTTGTCCAGCGGGCAAGTTCGAGCGCTGTTTCGCAGCGCATTGTGCCCTCAGGGGCGAGCTTGATACCGGGAAGGACCTGATCGACGACAACCGGTTTGTCGATGCCGCAGCCCTTGCCGTCATCAATGCGTTCTGATTCGCGAAATGTCGTGCCGATCGCCTTCAACTCGGCAAGGCAGGCAGCATGGACGGCGATGTTTTCCGGTTCGATCGTGAGGACCGGCGCTGGCTTTTCATCCGCCGGCGTCTTGTCGCTGGCCTTTTCACCATCCTTGCCTGCGGGCTGCGTCTTGTCCTCGTCTCGTTTTGCACCGGCAGCCGGCCCGGTTTGTTCTGTCGGTTCCTTGGTCTCGGTCTCCTCCGGCTTTTTGTCGTCCGCCGGCAGCTGCTCGCTTTTTTCCTGTTCCGGCTTGTCGGCAGGCACGGGGCCACGATCCGGCAGGTCAGCGGCGGAACAGAGCATTGTCGCAAAGAGGAGTATCAGGGGAAGGCGAGGGGGCATTGGCGGTCTCCGGGGCGGCAGCGGCGGCCGGTCGTATCAGGACAACGCATGAGAAGCGGATGCGTTGCATGCGACGTCCCCTCGTGGCGCTTCGGCAACGTTGTCTTACGGCTTGAGCCATGCCGTCGTGGCGAGCATCTTTATATGTTGACAAAGATAATCATGTTTTTTATTGGACATGAATAAGGCAGCACTTCTGCCGCTTTTCACATCTACGCCTAGCCAGCCCCTCGAGTTGATTTCTCCAGCAGCCAGCCCGGTCACTCACCGCAAAGGGTTGATTTAATGGTTGTTCGGCATTGGCGCTCCATTCTCATGGTTTCAGCTTCCGTTCTGGTTTTTCCGGTCTCGCACGCGCTTGCGCAGAGCGCCGAGGAAACGCCGGCTACCGGCGGCGAGACGGTGTTGAAGAAAATCATCGTCAAGGGTGACAGGCTGAAGCCGGGCAGTGTCGCCGATACGCCGCTGGCGACGGAGACCACCGCCGAGACCATCGAAGACAAGCAGATCACGTCTTTCGAGGACCTTGGCCGCACCGTCGAGCCGGGCGTCGGCTTCAACCGCACCAATGGCAGCGTCAACATTCGCGGTCTCGAAGGTCCTCGCGTCCAGACCTCGATCGACGGGATCACCATTCCCTATCTCGACGACGGTGCGCGAGACGCTGATGGCGGCATCGACAGCTTCGATTTCGCGACGCTCTCGGCTGTCGATATCGTTCGTGGCGCGGATTCCAGCAAGGCCGGCTCCGGCGCGCTCGGCGGCGCTGTCGTGCTGCGCACGCTCGAGCCGGAAGATCTGATCGGCGAAGGCAAGACCTGGGGCGGGGTGTTCAAGTTCACCTATGACAGCATGGACAAGAGCTGGGCCTCGTCGGCAGCGGTCGCGACCCGCTTCGACAATACATCCGTCCTGTTCGAGGGCGGTTACAAGCGTGGCCACGAGCGTGGCAGCCAGGGCAATATCGATAGCTATTCCACCGCCCGCACCGCGCCGAACCCTCTGGATTTCGACCAGAACAACGTCCTCCTGAAGGTCAAGCAGGAAACCGACAGCGGTCATACCTTCGGCTTCACGGCTGAGCGCTTCGATCGCAACAAGGACATCGATCTGAAGACGACGCAGTCTGCAAGCGGCAATTTCCGTCCGGGCGGGAACGACGGCATCGAAGACACGCAGCGCGATCGTGTGTCCTTCCACTACGATTTCGAAGCCGTTGACGACGACACGCTGTTCGACAAGGCGACCGCCGTTCTCTACTGGCAGCGCCTGGTGCGCGAGAGCGGAACGGACGGATATCGCTACACCTCGGTCATTGGTGATTACTCACGCCTGAACGAGTTCCAGGATCGCTCGGTCGGTGCGGCCGGTTCCGTGGAAAAGACCTTTGAGACCGGCGCCTTTACGCATCTCGTCACGCTGGGCGGCGATATCGCGTTTTCCAAGACCAGCCAGTATTCCTCAGGCGAAGACAGCTGCGACACCAACCCGGTGGCGACCTGCAACTTCCTGCACACGAACCAGGCCGACATGCCCAATGTCGACAGCAAGAAGCTGAGCGTCTACGTCCAGGACCGCATCTCGATGGGCGACAGCGCCTTTTCGCTGACCCCGGGCCTGCGCTACGACTGGTACGATCACGCGCCGCAGAATACCGCCGCCTATACCGAGAACCCGAACTATAACGGCATGCCTGCGGGACAGGATGGGGATGCCTTCTCTCCCAAGCTTCTCGCCTCCTATCAGGCGAGCCCCAGTGTCGAGCTCTATGCGCAGTGGGCCATGGCTTTCCGCTCGCCGACGGCGCAGGAACTCTATCTCGACTATGGCGCGCCCGGCAGCTACCTGCGCATCGGCAATCCGAACCTGAAGCCCGAGACCAGCAATGGCTTCGAACTGGGCGCCAAGCTCGGCGACGAGGATTTCGGCGGACGCATCAGCGTCTTCCACAATCGCTATCGCAACTTCATCGATACGATCTCCTATGCCGACACGACTGGCACATACCCCAACGGCATCACGGAAGCCTTCAACCGCAGCCGCGTTCGCATCAACGGCGTCGAGGTTTCGGCCCACAAGACCTTTGACAGCGGCTTCAACCTTCACGGGGCGATCGCCTATGCCAATGGCAAGGATCTGGACACGGGCGCCGTGATCAATTCCGTTGCGCCTCTGAAGGGTGTGGTCGGTCTTGGCTACGCCACCGAGACCTGGGGCACGGACCTGACATTCACCGCCGTCAAAAGCGTATCGAACTTGTCCACCTCGACCTTCAAGGCACCGGGCTACGGCCTCGTTGACCTGACGGCCTGGTGGGAGCCGCAGCAGGTGGCTGGCCTCAAGGTACAGGCCGGCGTCTACAACGTCTTCGACAAGACCTATTACGACGCCCTGAACACCCGCAATGCATTCACCCAGCCGGCCGCTTATTATTCGGAGCCGGGCCGGACCTTCAAGGTCTCGCTGACGCAACGCTTCTAGGCGCTGGTCTTCAGTCGATAGCAACAGGGGCGCGGTTCGAAAGAGCCGCGTCCTTTTGTGTATGTCGAAAATGCAGTTGACAAAGTGCATATGCACATATAAGCTCTTTTCATGAACAAGACATCGTCCATATCCAGCTGCAACTGTTTCGCCATACGGCAGGCGGCACGTTTCGTGTCGCAGCTTTATGAGCGCCACTATGCTGGCACAGGGCTGACGGCGAACCAGTTTTCGCTGCTCGCCTTCGTGCATGACGCCGGCGAGGCGGGCATCCTGGAGATGGCGGACGCCATGGTCATGGACCGCACGACGCTGGTGCGCGCGATCAAGCCGCTTGAAAGAGACGGGCACCTGATCAGCGAACCTGAGGGCAAGGGGTCCCGCAAGCTTCTGTATCGCCTGACGGATAGCGGCGGTGAAAAACTCGCTGAAGCCGCCAAAGGCTGGTATGCCGCGCAGGCGGAATATGTGGAACTGGTGGGGCAGGAGAATGCGGATTTGCTGCGCAGTCTGCTGCTGGCGATACCGACAGGTGTGCGTGCCTGAACAGTCATAGACGATCTGCAGCCGGGAAATGCCCGGCTCCTTTTTCAACAGTCAAAGTGCATATGCACAGAAAGAAACACGTCATGTCTCTCAAAGTCGAAAATTCCGTTGCACTCGTCACCGGCGCAAATCGCGGCATCGGCCGGGAATTCGCCGCCGAACTGCTGCGTCGCGGCGCTGCCAAGGTTTATCTGGGCGCCCGCGACCCGGCGTCGCTCGCCGATCTTGTTGCGCTCGATCCTGATCGGCTGGTGCCGCTCAAGCTTGACGTGACCAATGCTTCGGATGTCGAGCAAGCGGCCAAGGTGGCGACCGACGTGACACTGCTCATCAACAATGCCGGTTTCGCAGGCGGGCAGGGCGTGCTTTCCGCGCCGGACCTGTCGATTTCCCGGCAGGAGATGGAGGTCAACTATTTCGGCGTGCTGGCTCTCTCGAGAGCGTTCGCTCCGGTTCTCGCCAAGGCGCCGGAAAGCGCCATCGTCAATATCCTGTCTTTCCTCTCGCTGGTCACCCTGCCGTCTGCGGGCACCTATTCCGCCTCAAAGGCAGCAAGCCTTGCAGCCACGCGCTCCCTCCGCGCGGAATTGAAGGCGCAGGGAACCGAAGTGGTGGGCAGCATGCCGGTCCAGGTGGAAACCGATATGGGCCGCGATCTGCCGGAGCCCCGCCTGCAGCCGATCGATGTTGTCAGCGACACGCTCGATGCCGTCGAGGCGGGCTTGGAAGAGGTTTTCCCGGGTGAACTGACGCGCAACACCGCAGCCGCATTTGCCGCTGATCCGAAGGGCGTGCAGGCCCACATGTCGACGATACTGCCGGCCTGAGATCGCGAATGTTGCGACGGGTGGGGAGCGGCCTTGCATTTTCGACGGCTCCCCGCTTGCGCAATCCGTTTTCGCAGGCTAACAATTCCGCCATGACACAGGCACGCAACATTGCTATCTGGTGGTGGGCTCGCTAAGGCGGCCTTGACCAGTCATGCGTGATTGAGACGATGAGCCGCCCGAAGTTTCGAGGCGGCTTTTTTGTATTTGGGCCGCGCATGACAAGGGCCTGAACGGAGCGAGAGAATGGCGACGAAAATTCTGGAAGACGGCGCGGAATCCTATACCACCAAGGGCGGAATCGCGGTCACGCGTCGGCGGCGGGAGGCTCCCTATGCGGAAGCGATCTCCGGCTATGTCGATCGTCTCGACGAGCGCCGGGGTGCGGTGTTTTCCTCCAATTACGAATATCCGGGCCGCTACACGCGCTGGGATACGGCCGTGATCGATCCGCCGCTCGGCATTTCCTCCTTTGGCCGCGCTCTGTGGATCGAAGCCTATAACGAGCGCGGCGAGGCGCTCCTGGAAATGATCGCAGCGCATCTGGCGACTGTCGCCGACATCACGCTCGGGGCATCGACCACGCGCCGGCTCGATCTGTCGATCAACCTGCCCGACCGTGTGTTCACCGAGGAAGAACGCTCGAAGATGCCGACGGTGTTTACCGTGCTGCGCGCCGTCACCGACCTGTTCTATTCGCAGGAAGATGCGAACCTCGGTCTCTATGGCGCCTTCGGCTACGATCTGGCCTTCCAGTTCGATGCCATCGAGCTGAAACTGAAGCGCCCGGACGACCAGCGCGACATGGTGCTGTTTCTGCCCGACGAAATTCTCGTCGTCGATCACTACTCGGCCAAGGCCTGGATCGATCGTTACGATTTCGAGAAGAACGGCCTGACGACCGACGGCAAGGCGGGTGATATCCCGTCCGAGCCCTTCCGCACCGTCGACAGCATCCCGCCGCATGGCGACCATCGTCCCGGCGAATATGCCGAACTGGTGACCAAGGCGAAGGAAAGCTTCCGCCGTGGCGACCTGTTCGAGGTGGTGCCGGGCCAGAAATTCTTCGAGCGTTGCGAAAGCAAGCCGTCTGAAATTTCCAACCGGCTGAAGGCGATCAACCCGTCGCCCTATTCCTTCTTCATCAATCTCGGAAACCAGGAATATCTGGTCGGTGCTTCACCTGAGATGTTCGTGCGCGTCTCCGGTCGCCGGATCGAGACCTGCCCGATTTCCGGCACGATCAAGCGCGGCGACGATCCGATCGCCGACAGCGAACAGATCCTGAAACTGCTGAATTCCAAGAAGGACGAGTCGGAGCTGACCATGTGCTCCGACGTCGATCGCAACGACAAGTCCCGCGTCTGCGAGCCCGGCTCCGTCAAGGTCATCGGCCGCCGCCAGATCGAGATGTATTCGCGGCTCATCCACACGGTGGACCATATCGAGGGCCGCCTGCGCGACGACATGGACGCCTTTGACGGTTTCCTGTCGCATGCCTGGGCGGTGACCGTGACCGGCGCGCCGAAACTCTGGGCCATGCGCTTCATTGAAAGCCATGAGAAGAGCCCGCGCGCATGGTATGGCGGGGCAATCGGCATGGTCGGCTTCAACGGTGACATGAATACCGGGCTGACGCTGCGCACCATTCGCATCAAGGACGGCATTGCCGAGGTGCGCGCTGGTGCCACATTGCTCAACGACAGCAATCCGGAAGAAGAAGAAGCCGAAACCGAACTGAAGGCGTCTGCCATGATTTCCGCCATCCGCGATGCAAAATCCGCAAACAACCGCAAGACCGGTCGTGATGTCGCGGCGGTCGGTGCCGGTGTCAGCATCCTGCTCGTCGATCACGAAGACAGCTTCGTCCATACGCTGGCCAATTATTTCCGCCAGACCGGTGCAACGGTCAGCACCGTGCGCACGCCGGTTGCGGAAGAGATTTTCGACAGCGTCAAGCCGGATCTGGTCGTGCTTTCGCCTGGACCGGGCACGCCCAAGGACTTCGACTGCAAGGCGACGATCAAGAAGGCGCGGGCCCGCAACCTGCCGATCTTCGGCGTCTGCCTTGGCCTGCAGGCGCTGGCCGAAGCCTATGGCGGCGAGTTGCGGCATCTTGCGGTCCCGATGCACGGCAAGCCGTCGCGCATCCGCGTGCTGGAGCCCGGCATCGTCTTTTCCGGTCTTGGCAAGGAAGTCACGGTCGGCCGTTATCACTCGATCTTTGCCGACCCGTCGACGCTTCCGCGCGATTTCATGATCACCGCGGAGAGCGATGACGGCACCATCATGGGCATCGAGCACACGAAGGAACCGATTGCCGCCGTGCAGTTCCATCCGGAATCGATCATGACGCTCGGCGGCGATGCCGGCATGCGGATGATCGAGAACGTCGTGTCGCATCTGGCCAAGCGGGCAAAGATCAAGGCCGCCTGATCGTCGGAATGTTAGGTTTTGGACCGTCGCACCCGACCCGGTGCGGCGGTTATTTGTATTTGAATTGGGTCTTTTTGAATTGGAGGCCAGCAATGGTGACTGAGACACAACGGAACAGGGCCCAGCGTCTGGCCTTCTGGGGCATTCCGCTCGCCGTTCTCGTGCTTGGGCTGAAAATGCTCGCCTGGTGGATGACCGGCTCTGTCGCGCTTCTGTCCGACGGGCTTGAATCCATCGTCAACGTCATTGCCGCGATCGTGGCCTATGTCGTGATCGGTTATGCGGCGAAACCGGCGGATGCCGGCCATCCCTTCGGCCATTACAAGGCCGAGTATCTGTCGGCGGTCCTCGAAGGCGTGCTGATTGTCGTGGCCGCACTGCTGATCGTCTGGGAAGCCGTGCCGGCCATGCTGGAACCGCGCCCGATGGAAGCTCCGGTGGTCGGTCTTGCGATCAACGTTTTGGCCGGCATCGTCAATGCGATCTGGGCCTACACGCTGATCCGTGCCGGACGGGCGCTCCGCTCGCCGGCACTTTCGGCCGACGGCCATCATATCCTCTCCGATGTCGTGACGTCGATCGGCGTCCTGATCGGCCTGGTGCTTGCCATCGTCACCGGCTACGCGATCCTCGATCCGCTGCTGGCGGTTCTCGTCGCCTGCAACATCCTTTATCAGGGGTGGAAGGTGATCAGCCGGTCCGTCGATGGTTTGATGGACAGGGCCGTTCCTGCCGAGGAAGAGGATGCGATCAAGCAGGCGATTGCCGCCCATGCGGCCGGTTCGCTCGGCGTGCACGACCTGAAAACCCGCGAGGCCGGATCGGCGATCTTCGTCGATTTTCACCTGGTGGTTCCGGCCGCCATGGCGGTCGGCGATGCGCATGACATCTGCGATCGGCTGGAAGACGCGATCCGGGCCGTCCATCCGGGCGCGAAGATCGCCATCCATGTCGAGCCGGAAAGTGAAAAGGCCCATGGCATCAGGGTCAAGGTTATCGAAGGAAAGAACACATGAGCAAGACCGATGTATCCGGCCTGACCCAGCTGGGCGGCGCCGTTTCCGCGCCGCAGTCGCCCGAAGAGGCGATGCTGGAGCGGGTGCCGAGCAATCATGCCGGCACCGATTTCGTCGTGCGCTTCACCGCACCGGAATTCACCTCGCTCTGCCCGATGACCGGCCAGCCGGATTTCGCCCATATCGTCATCGACTATATCCCCGGCGACTGGCTGGTCGAATCGAAATCGCTGAAGCTATTCCTGCATTCCTTCCGCAATCACGGGGCGTTTCATGAGGATTGCTCGGTCGATATCGCCAAGCGGCTGGTCGATCTGCTGTCTCCGAAATGGCTGAGGATCGGCGCCTACTGGTATCCGCGCGGCGGCATTCCGATCGATGTCTTCTGGCAGACGGGCAAGCCGCCGGAGGGCGTCTGGTTGCCCGATCAGGGCGTTCAGCCCTATCGCGGGCGCGGCTGACATGAAAACGGCGGGCTTGTGGCCCGCCGTTGTCGTTTCCATGCCATGAAGATCAGTTGAAGATCAGGGCGACGCCGGCCAGGGCCGTCAGGCCACCGACGATCCGTGACAGAAACCTGCCCGATGCCAGGCGGTTGATGCCGAGGCCAAGGCCGATGCCGGCGATATGCAGCAGAGCGGTGGCGATGACAAAGCCGAGACCGAAGGGCAGGGCGCCGGCGGCACCGAGTTCGCCGCCATGGGCATAGCCGTGAAACAGCGCAAAGACGCCGACGATCGCCGCGCAGGCGGCTGCCGGCATGCGGATGGCCATGGCGACAAGCAGGCCGAGAGCGACGACGGAGGCGAGAATGGCGGGCTCGACGAAGGGGAGCTGGATGCCCGTCATGGCAAGGCCGAAGCCCAGGGCCATCGTGGCAACGAAAGCGGCGGGAACGGTGAACAGGGAACGCCCGCCGATCTGTGCGGCCCACAGGCCAACGGCAACCATGGCGAGGATATGATCGAGGCCGAACAGCGGATGGCTGATGCCGGCCATCAGCGAGCCATGTTCGGCCGGATCCAGATGGGCAAAGGCCGGTGCGCTGGATGCGATGAGTGCTGCTGCGGTCAGAAGAATACGTTTTTTCATGATGTCCCCACTTCTTGGGCGGATGCGTGGGAGCCGCGGCCGCCGGATGCGAATGTTTCGATCGTCAGCATCTTATTGTCCGTCGCCCGCCTGTCCATACGGCAATTGCCTTAGGAGACGATCTTTACCATAGCGCAACAGGCTTCTTGTTTGCCCCTATCGCGGCGATGGGCTTTTGTTGCATTGTTTTCGCAGTCGAGTCGCCTTATCTGATGGCGGCAGGACAACACACATTTATCGCGGAGAATGCGAATGAACGAAGACGAGGACGACAAGAAAACGGAACTGCCCTTGGGCAAGGAAACTGAGGCGAACCTTTTCAAATCGCGCTCGATCTTTATCTATGGCCCGATCAACCAGGAACTGGCGCAGAAGGTCTGCTCGCAGCTCGTGGCGCTTTCCGCCGCAAGCGACGACGATATCCGCATCTACGTCAATTCGCCGGGCGGTCACGTCGAATCAGGCGATTCGATCCATGACATGATCAAGTTCATCAAGCCGAAGGTCTGGATGATCGGCACCGGCTGGGTCGCTTCCGCAGGCGCGCTGATCTACGTTTCGGCTCCGAAGGAACGGCGCCTTTGCCTGCCGAACACGCGCTTCCTGTTGCACCAACCCTCCGGTGGCACGCGCGGCATGGCGTCCGACATCGAGATCCAGGCTCGCGAGATCATCAAGATGAACGAGCGCCTGAACCGGATCTTCTCGGAAGCAACCGGCCAGACCTACGAAAAGATCGCCAAGGATACCGACCGCGACTACTGGCTGTCGGCCGAAGAAGCCAAGACCTATGGTCTTGTTTCCAGGGTTGTGACGAACGCTTCGGAAATCTGAGCCGTCTCGAATGTTGATGTTTTGAACCCCGCCGGGCAACTGGCGGGGTTTATCTTTGAAATGCGATGGCGGATAGCGGGTGGTCGGCAAGGGCGCGATCAATGGTTACCAGCTTGAAGCCCTCGACTGCGCATTGGGCGAGAAGCATGCGGTCGAACGGATCACGGGTCGGCGGTTCGGGTTCGACAAGGTGAAGGGCGTGATGCTCGTTGATCGACATAAGTTCAATGCCGTAGCTACGCGCAACGCCCGGAAGCATGTTCAGCCGCGCGGTTAGAGGCAGCTTTCCAAGGTGATGCTTTATGGCCACTTCCCAAAGGCTGGCGACGCTTAGAAAAAACGTCTGGCCTGTCTTATCCAAAATCTGACGCACCGAATAGGGGAGCGCCTCTACGCGGTCTTCGATAATCGCCAGAAAGATATGGGTATCCAGCAACATACTTGCTCTTAAATGCCCCTAGACCTGTTCATTGGACAATGGTGGCAAAGGCGTGATGAGAAAATCTTCGGGCAGGGGATCATCAAAATCTGCGGGGATCTCTCCGAAGAAGCGGGTAATGCCTAAGTTTTCTTTATAGGCGGCGCCTCCCTGCCAATCGATCCCGCCTTTCTTCTTGACCGGAACAAGTTGCATCAGCGGCTTGCCGTCTTCGGTTACCGTAATGCTTTCGCCAGCCTCGACGCGGCGGGCAAGGTCTAACAGCTGTGTCGCGGCTTCACGGATCGGGATCTGGGTCATGCCCGATTGTAGCGCCATGCAGTGACATTCGCAAACGAGGTGAATGCACCCGGTGGATGCGTTTGCCTTTTCTTTCGGCGCCCACTTGCCCTTTTTTCGATCTGCGCTTATACACCGCTCCATGTTGAAGACAGGCGCACAGATCATCGAACAGGTTTCCCGCGGGCGTAATGCCATGCGCGAGCGTTCGCGCGCCTTCACATCGCTTCTTCTTCTCGGCCTTACGCGCGGTTGCCGGGTTCTTTAAGGAGCGCCCGGTGGCCCAAAGCCCACCGGCCCCAGCTCCTTGCCTTCCCTTGAAATACCTGAAGACAAAAGAACCCTACAGGCGCCATTTGCCATCGCAATGCGATCGATGATCGGCTATTGCATGCGGACTTAGCGCCTTACGACGAAGAGAAGCCGCAATGATATTGAAGTCCCATACTGTCAAGCAGGGCATGCCCGACGCCAGCGTCAAGTATCAGCCCTATCCGCAGATCAACATTCCGGACCGCACCTGGCCGTCGAAAGACCATCACCAAGGCGCCGATCTGGTGTTCCGTCGATCTGCGCGACGGCAACCAGTCGCTGGTCGATCCGATGGGCCATGATCGCAAGGCGCGGATGTTCCAGCTGTTGCTCGACATGGGCTTCAAGGAAATCGAGATCGGTTTCCCGTCCGCCTCGCAGACCGATTTCGATTTTGCCCGCTGGTGCGTCGAAGAAGGCAATGTTCCCGCCGACGTCTCGCTGCAGGTGCTGGTGCAGTGCCGGCCCGGAACTGATCACGCGCACCTTCGAGGCGCTGGAGGGCGCCAACCAGGCCGATCGTGCATTTCTACAATTCGACCTCGCGAATTGCAGCGCCGCGTGGTGTTTGCCAAGGACGTGCCGCGGCATCAAGCAGATCGCGGTCGATGCGGCCAAGATGATCACCGACATGGCGGCCAAGGCCGGCGGCGGCTACCGCTTCGAATATTCGCCGGAGAGCTTTACCGGCACCGAGCTGGAGGTGGCGCTGGAGATCTGCAATGCGGTCATCGAGGTCATGCAGCCGACGGCCGACAACAAGCTGATCCTCAACCTGCCATCGACCGTCGAAATGGCGACGCCGAACATCTATGCCGACCAGATCGAATGGATGTGCCGCAATCTCGACAACCGCGAAAACCTGATCATCTCGCTGCATCCGCACAATGACCGCGGCACCGGCATTGCCGCGACGGAACTGGCCTGATGGCCGGCGCCGACCGCGTCGAAGGCACATTGTTCGGCAATGGCGAGCGCACCGGCAATGTCGATGTCGTGACGCTGGCGCTGAACATGTTCACGCAAGGCGTCGATCCGAAGCTGGACTGCTCGGACATCGAGCGGATCAAGGACGTCTACGAATATTCCAACCAGATGAACGATTCCCGAGCGCCATCCTTATGTCGGTGAACTGGTCTATACGGCCTTCTCCGGCTCGCACCAGGATGCGATCAACAAGGGCATGAAGGCGATGCAAGCAGGCCAACAAGCCGCTCTGGGAAGTGCCCTATCTGCCGATCGACCCGCAGGATGTCGGCCGCACCTACGAGGCGATCATCCGCATCAACTCGCAGTCCGGCAAGGGCGGCATCGCCTATATCCTGCAGGAGGACTACGGCATCAACCTGCCGCGCAACCTGCAGGTCGAGTTCCGCGAAGACATCCAGCGCATCACCGACGAGGAAGGCAAGGAACTGCCGTCCAAGGCGCATCCATGAGCGCTTTCATCGAGCGTTATGTCGACCAGCCGGGTGCGCGCCTCAAGTTTGTCGATCACCACACCTATCCCGATCCGGAGCACAAGGGCGCAGCGGGTTGTTGGCGGCCGAGATCACCGACAATGGCGAGACCAAGCGGATCGAAGGGCAGGGGCACCGGACCGATCGACGGCTTCATCAATGCGCTGTCGATCTATCTCGGCATCGAAATGTCGGTGAACGACTATTCCGAGCACTCGCTGCAGCATGGCTCCAATGCTGCGGCCATCGCCTATGTCGAGATCGAGCATCCCGAGGGCAAGCTGTTTGGCGTCGGCATCAACACCAACATCGTTGCGGCCTCGCTGGAGGCCATCGTTTCGGCCGCCAACCGGGTGCTGGAAGGCGCCAAGGCCTGAGCTGAAAAATGCCCAAGGGGCACGCTTGCGACAGCCGCATCTTCTTCAAGATGCGGCTGTCTTGTTTTGTAGCCCGATATCAGATTTCGGTGGCAACAGTTTCCGCCAGCTGACGCAGCCCTGCATCGGCAGAGGGGCCGATCACCACATAGGATGCGCCGGCCTTCTGCCAGGACACCAATCCCAGATCGTCGCGAATGCTTTCGTTGAGCTTGCCCTGCTCTGCCGTCGGTTCGCTCTTCAGGAAACAGATGGCAAAGACGTCGCCTTCGGCATTCCTGTACATCAGCTGCGCGACGGGTTTGCCGACCGCCACGAGAAGGCGGGCCCCCTCAAAGGTCAGACCCTGCGCGGCGAGATCGGGACGCTTGAAATCGACGCCGACGCTGGAGGCAAGCCAGGCCGTGATTGCTGCATCGCCGTTAGATGCCGGTACCTCGACGAGATGGGCCTCCTGCCGCGCATAGATGCGGTGATAATCGACGATCTCGTTCAGCCAGGAGCGCGCTGCGGCGACCTGTTGATTCTGTTGCGACTGACCATTGACCATGCCGAGAATATAACCGGTCGATCCGCCGACCAGCAGCAGGGCAACCGAGGCCGCCAGTGCCCGAGGCCAGAGACGTGTCCTGTGGCGGATCGGGCTGGCATTCGTCACACGCTCGGCCTGCGGGTTGGCCGGCGCACCCTGCTTGATCCGGCGCACCAGCGAGAGCGGTACCGGGTCGTGCAGGAAGTCCTCGAACGCCTTGTTGCCAAAGGCGTTGCCGGATTGCAGCTGCTCCAGAAGCAGACGCGCCTCGTCGTTGCGCGCGACAAGATCTTCCAGGTCACGGCGCTCGGTATCGGTTACTTCGCCATCGAGATAGGCGGAGAGGCGGATTTCCAGCGGGAGGCCTTTTGTGTTCTGCATTCTTCAGGCCCTCCTTTCCGTCGTTTCTGAAATCATGGCGGCCAACCGCAGCCGCGCGGTAGACAGGCGGCTCATGACGGTACCGATCGGGATGTTCAGGATCGTCGCTGTTTCGCGGTAGCTGTGCCCCTCGACATTGACCAGCACGAACACGCTGGCAAGGCCTTCCGGCATGGAGAGAATCATCTTCTGCAGCTGGTTTGCATAGACTGCCTTTTCACCTGATGGTTCGATCGTCAGTTCGTCCTGGTCGGAGACATCCACGGTTCCGCCGCCGGTGCGCACCTTGCGCTTCCTGATTTCGTCGATCCACAGATTGCGTGTCATTGCATAGATCCAGCTTTCCAGCCGCCCTTCGCCATTCCAAAGGTGGCTGCGTGTGATGGCCCGTTCGCAGGCTTCCTGGACCAGATCATCGGCATCGGCGGCATTTCGCGTCAACGTCATCGCAAAACGGCGCAACTTGGGCAGCACACTGACCAAATCCCGTCTGAATTCATTTGAGTCTGTCGCTGGACGCATTGCACTTCCAAAGAAACGTTCCGGATCAATCTTTTATTCGCGATGTGAAAAACACGCCGATTGATATGAAACATTTGACTGGCTGTCCGCAAGTCAGGAGCCGGACGCAGGGCAAGATTTTGCCATATCGTCCGGCGATTTCAGGTGGAAGCGGCGGGCACCGACCGGCGTCGCTGATGGACAAGCCGCCGGCCGGTGTCGATATGGGTCAATATTGGCGCACGCCACCCAGCGTTTCGAGAAGGGCGCGGTAGGCCCAGCTGTTTTCGCCGCCCCGGTCGCGGATTTCGATCAGTTGCACCTTGGCTTCCTCGATCTCACCCTGCTCGACCAGCGCCTGGCCCATATAGGAGCGGGCCAGGATGTAGTTCTCGTCGGCCTGGAGGGCACGCTTGTAGTAGCTCATGCCGAGTTCCATGCGGCCGGCCTTGCGGTTGGAATAGCCGCGATAGTTGAGGATGCGCGCGCTGTTCTGGTCCTGCACGGCGTCCAGCACCTTGAGCGAATTTTCGTACTGGCCGGCATAGGCGAGTTCGCGGGCAGCCTTGAACAGGAGGTCGTCGTTCATCCCGCTCTTCTGCGGCTCGACGCATTCCTTCTTCTCCTCATCCCAGATCTTGCCGTCGGTGCACTCGGTCGAGGTCTTTGTCGTTTCGGGCGGTGTGGTCGTATCCTCACCGGCAGCATACGCCGCCTTGGCCAGCGCGAATGCCGATACGGCGGAAAACAGGGCAATCAGGGCGGTCTTGCGATTGATCATGGATTATCTCCCTTGGCTGAAGCGGTTCTGGGTCAAAACAGGATGTCGCGCAGCATCCCGTCACCGTCACCGAAACCGTTTTACGGTCAATCCGGGATAACGGATGAAACACGTCTCTTATTCGATACCATAGCGTCTTTTGGCGGTTTGGCGAGATGCGAACGACGGCCTCAGAAACGTGTGCTCTCCGCCAGCGCCACGGAGAGGCCATCCGGGGTCAGGGCAAAGCGTTCGCGCGAGCAGTTCCAATGGCCCGGACTGCCGGAAATCGAAAACAGGTTGAACGCGGCCGGCGGTTTCTTGCCGCCATTGCCCTGCGATGCCGATGCAATCCCGACCACGGGCACGGGTTTGACCTGGCCTTTCAGCCAATAAACGGTGTTGAGATGGGTATGGCCGTGCAGCACAAGTTCGGCGCCACCGGCGGTAATGGTGGCTCCGAAACGGCGGATGCCCAGCATGCGCTTGTGCATGGAGGCTGCGCCGCGGATCGGCGGATGATGGATCATCACGACGCGAAACAGGCCGGCTTCACCGGCGGCACGCAGCAGGTTGACCGTTTCGCGCGCCTGTCGCCGGCCGAAATAGCCGCTGGCTGCAAAGGGCGGCGTGGCAAGGGCGGTCGAACAGCCGATCAGTGCAACGGGTCCACGGACCCTCAGGTAGGGAAAACAGTGGAAATCCTCGTCCCAGGTCTCAGGGCCGCTCTCGCCGCGCATGAAGGGATACCAGGCGCGCGTCGTTTTCTCATAGGCGCCGGGCACATAGGCATCGTGATTGCCGGGCACGACGGAGATGTTCTCGGGATCACCTGCGTCCTTCAGCCAGGCGGTCACCGTCTCGATTTCACGGGAGGAGGCGAGATTGACGAGATCGCCGGTGATTGCCAGATGGTCCGGATCGCAGCGCTCGATCTCGTCCATCAGAAGGTTCAGCGTATCGCCGACCAGATGGCTGCGGCGGTTGCGGTGCCAGTTGACGAAACCGGTGATGCGCTTGGAGGCAAGCTCCCGGAAGGAAAGATCCGGCAAGCGGGCCGAGATGGACATCGGACATATGGGCAAGTTTGAACATGGGGCTTACCTAGCGCATATTCCGAAAAAGGGGAATCATTTGGACGATTAATCCAACACAGCCTGTTTCGGGAGGATGAAATGACGAGCAATGAACGCCCGCCCGAGATGCGGAACTGGCGCACACGCCTGTTTACCCGGCTGGTGCACAGCTATTTCGCGCTGACCCGCGGCATGACGCTCGGCGTTCGCGCGGCCTGTTTCGACGAGGAGGGCCGGGTATTCCTCGTCAGGCATTCCTATGTGAAGGGTTGGCACATGCCCGGCGGCGGCTTGGAGAGAGGCGAAACGGCATTGCACGGTCTTGCCAAGGAATTGCGGGAGGAGGGCAATCTGGCGCTCACGGAAACCCCGCTGCTTTTCCACGTCTATTTCAACAGCCAGACCAGCAAACGCGACCACGTGCTGTTTTACCGCTGTGACAATGTCCGCCAGACCGGCCCGAAGATTCCCGATCGCGAAATCGTCGAGACCGGGTTTTTCGCGCTGGATGCCTTGCCGCCGGAAACCACCAGCGCGACGCATCGCCGCCTGAAAGAGCTGTCGGCGGCGACACCGGCTGCCGACATCTGGTGACGACTATAAGGAACCTCCTCCGCGTATTCGGGCGATCGCCTAAGAAAAGACCCCTCCCCAACCCCTCCCCACAGGGGGGAGGGGCTTAACCCGGCATCATCCGCCTTACGATTGGGGCCTGGGGCTTGCTCCGCGGTTTCTCCCCCCTTGTGGGGGAGATGGCCGACAGGCCAGAGGGGGTCATTCTTCCCATGCAATTGCTTGTCTTATCGCGACAATGACGACTACAGCTTCTCGCGACCGTGCGGGCCTTCGAGGTCGAGAACCGGTCCAACGGGAACAACGCCGGTTGGATTGATCATGGTGTGGCTGCGGTAGTAGTGCTCCTTGATGTGGCGCAGGTTGACCGTCTCGGCCACACCCGGCACCTGGTACAGGTCCTGAAGGTAGCCCTGCAGGTTCTTGTAGTCGGCGATGCGGCGGATGTTGCACTTGAAGTGGCCGACATAGACCGGATCGAAGCGCACCAGCGTCGTGAACAGCCGCCAGTCGGCTTCCGTGATCTCAGGTCCCGGTCAGGTAGCGGCGTGTCGAAAGCCGTTTTTCCAGTTCGTCGAGTGTCTCGAAGAGCGTCGTGACGCTTTCCTCATAGGGACCTTGCGCCGTTGCGAAACCGGCTTTGTAAACGCCATTGTTGACGGTGTCGTAGATTTTGGCGTTGAGTTCATCGATCTCGCCACGCAGCTCTTCCGGATAGAAATCGTCCGTCGAACCCGTCAGGCCATCGAAGGCCGTGTTGAACATGCGGATGATTTCGGCCGAATTCGTTCGAAACCATGCTGTTCGTCTGCTTGTCCCAGAGCACGGGCACGGTGACGCGGCCGGAATAAACCGGATCCGCCTTCACATAGACCTGCCAGAGCGCATCGGAGCCGAACAGGTGATCGACGGTTCCGCCATTCTCGCCCTTGAATTCCCAGCCCTTGTCCAGCATCAGCGGATCAACGATGGAGACCGTGATCAGGTCTTCGAGCTTCTTCAGCTTGCGGAAGATCAGGGTGCGGTGGGCCCAGGGACAGGCGAGAGACACGTAAAGGTGATAGCGGCCGGCCTCTGCCTTGAAGCCGGCGGTGCCGGTTGGGCCTGCGGCGCCATCTGAAGTCACCCAGTTGCGGAATTGCGATTCCGAGCGCTTGAAATGCCCCTTGGTTTCCTTGGTATCGTACCAGACATCGTGCCAGATGCCATTCACCAGCTTGCCCATCGAATATCTCCTGCGACGTCATCGCCGCTTTCCGTGTCATTTGTTGTTTCTAGATAGCGGACAATTTGCCGGCAGATAGACCATAAAAGCTGAACAGTGCGTTTTTGACTTTGACGCGCGGTGTTTTTCTGCTATCGGCGCATCCAGACTTTTCACGATACGGATCGAAATTGATGTTTTTCCCGGGAAGCCCACGACGACGCTGATGCTGACACGCCCTTGGGGCGAAGCCATCACTTTTTTCCGTCTCGTATGCCCGGTTTCCCGATGTTCATGAAAAAGCACGACCTCGTCTATCTCACCGAAGACGCTTCCCACGACGCTGCCATCGAAATCATCAATGAAGAGGCATTCGGCCCCGGCCGTTTTGCCCGCGCAGCCGCCCGCATCCGCGAGCAGGGGCCGCATGACCTCTCGCTGTCCTTCATCTGCGCCGATGATGGCGAGACGATCGCCTCCGTGCGGATGACGCCGGTGATGGCCGGGGGCGGTGAAGGGCCATCTGCTCGGCCCGCTCGCCGTTCGGCCCTCGCACAAGAACCGCGGCATCGGTCGCGAACTCGTGCGCATCGCTGTGGAGGCCGCGCGGCGGCAGGGCTCCGAAGGCGTGATCCTCGTCGGCGATCCGCCCTATTACCAGCCGCTGGGCTTCGAGAAGGTCGCCTACGGCGCGCTTGAGTTTCCCGGTCCCGTCGATCCGAACCGGGTGCTGATCGTTCCCATGGGCGAGGATGTTCATGCGCGGTTGAAGGGCATCATCGGCTGGCGGCCGTAAGAACCCATCCCGTCCTTCCAAAGATAATGGGCGACTTTCAGAGTTTGGTGAAGGTGAGGACACTGAGGCTGTGTTCGCCGACATCCCGTTCGAGCAAGCGCCAGCCAAGCTGCTCATAGAAGCTGCTCTTTTCCGGCAGGGCGCAGAGATAGATCGTCTCGAAACCACGCTTCAAAGCCTGCTCCGCCGCTTGCCTGACGATCGCAGCGCCGATGCCTTTGCCGCGATGCTGCGGATCGACCCAGACAGCTGCAACCCAGGGCGAATAGTTCGGCCGCTCTTCCATGTCGGATGCAATCACGGATGCCGTTGCCAGAAATGTGTCGCCCGCATGCGCGACGATCGCGAAGGGAAAGCCATCTTCGTTCAGGTTGTCTGCCACCAGAGCGTCGATATGGTCGAGCGCGACACCCTTGTCGGCCCACCATGCGCGCCAGACGCGATCGGCGACAGTGGCGCGGAAGTCCGGGCGATGGTTCAGGTCGGACAGTTCATAGGCGAAATCGGTCACCGGCCCTCGCGGTACCAGGTGGCTGACAGCGCGAAGAGCAGGGCGGCAAGGCCGAGGAAGCCGGCAAAGAGCGACAGCGAGTTGATGCCCTTGAGAACGGTTTCGTCGGTCATGCGCAGCGACAGGCGCTGGTCGTCAGCCATGCGCAGGGCCCCGCGCACCGGCAGGATCGGCGGCATATCGATCGTGCCGCCGGCATCGGCCACACGCCGCACCAGCCCCTTGGTCTTTTCCGCCCAGGGTTTCAGCGTTTCCTCGGTTGAAATCGTCGCCTTGAATTCCGGCGCGTCAACGCTGCCGACATGGACGAGCGTCTTGAGTTCGCCGTTGACGATTTCGAACAGACCGGTTTCCGTGGTGCGCAGTTCGGCCTTGTAGAGGCCCGGTTCGCCTTCTGTCAGCGGCGCCTCTTCGGTCCTGCCGGACGGCGTCGTCACGGTGGCAGCACCTGGATCGCCCAAAATCGTCTGGCGGGTGATTTCCAGCGCGCGGTTGGCGGCGCGCGCGGTCAGCGCTTCCTCTTCCAGCGCCGGCTCCTGCATCAGCCAGTGGGCCGATGCGGCGATAGAGCGAAACGCTCGGGCCGCCGCCTTCGAAGCCGCGCGCCCAGAGCCAGCCCTGGTCGGAGAGCAGCATGGCGACGCGACCCTTGCCGACGCGATTGAGAACCAGCAGCGGCTTTCCGTCGGCGGCGTTCATGACGGTCTGGCCCAGCGGCTGCTGGACATCGACGGTGCGGAACCAGCGACCCCATTGCGGCGGCTCGCTGCCGGCACCCTCGAGCCCGCGGGTGACCGGGTGTTTCTTGCCGTCTTCGGAAAGGCGCGGATAAAAGCCTTCCTCGTTCATGGCGCCTGTCGGCATGGCCGGCAGGACGGCGGAGAGCGGGGTCGTCGCGATCGAATCCTCGCCGGCATGTTCCGGTCCGGCTGCAATCAGCAGGGCGCCGCCGTTTTCGACATATTGGGCGATGTTGTCATAATAGAGGATCGGCAGCACGCCGCGATGCTGGTAGCGGTCGAAGATGATCAGGTCGAATTCCTTGATCTTCTCGACAAACAGTTCCCGCGTCGGGAAGGCGATCAGCGACAGTTCGTTGATCGGCGTTCCATCCTGCTTTTCCGGCGGCCGCAGAATGGTGAAATGCACCAGATCGACCGAGGCATCGGATTTCAACAGGTTGCGCCAGGCGCGCTCGCCGGCATGGGGCTCGCCCGAAACCAGAAGCACGCGCAGGTTTTCGCGGATGCCATCGAGTACGTGCACGGCGCGATTGTTGGCTTCCGTGACTTCGCCCGCAACAGGGCTGACCGCAAATTCGAGGATATTGTTGCCGCCGCGCGGGACGGTGAAGGAGAAGGGCACGTCGGTGCCCGGCTCGGTCATCTCGGTGGCGATCTCGTTGCCATTGAGGCTGATCGTGACCTCGGCCGTGCCGCCCGGTGCCTGGCCGTCGTCGATCACCCGGAAGGTCAGCTTCTGTTCCTCGCCGACAATGCCGAAGCGCGGTGCCGCTGACGACCTCGATCCGCCGGTCGAATTCATCCGGCCGGCCGGTGATCAGCCCGTGGATCGGTGCGTCGAAGCCGAGCGGCTGGTTGATGGCGGGCACATCGTGGATCTGGCCGTCGGTGATGAAGATCGCGCCGCCGACGCGGGCAGGCGGGACATCCGCCAGCGCCGTGGTCAGTGCCGCAAAGAGCTTCGTCGATGGCGTTTCGGTGTCGGGATCGTCAGCGGCCTCGACGATCCGCGCCTCGATGCTGCGGAAACTTGGCGAGACGCTCCTTCAGCGTCGACAGCGCCTCGTCGGTCATTTGCCGGCGGCCGGCATTGTCCTGGCTCTGGCTGCGGTCGACGACCACGGCAACGACGGTCGACAGCGGTTCGCGCTCTTCCTGGAAGAACACCGGATTGGCGATGGCAAGCACAAGGGCCGCAAGCGCGGCGGCCCGCAAACCCGTACCACGCACGCCGCGCCAGAAGCCGAGCGCCGAGAGCGCAATCGCCAGAACGGCAATCGCCGCGATCACGGACCAGGGGAGCAGGGGTGAAAAATCGACGGTCATCGGCGCGCCCTCATTGTCCCAGCCGCTCGAGCAGCGCTGGCACATGAACCTGGTCGGCCTTGTAGTTGCCGGTCAGCATATACATCATGATGTTGACGCCGGCGCGAAACGCATGCTCGCGCTGCGTTTCATCCGGCGGCACGGTCGGCAGAAGGGCGACGCCATTGTCATCGATCGCCCAGGCGCCGGCAAAGTCATTGCCGGTGATCATGATCGGCGAAACGCCGTCGCCGGAGCGTGCCGGCCGGCCGCTCTGCTCATCGCCATTGTCTCCCTGCGCTTCGATCCACAGCGGGCTGCCACTGTAGCGGCCCGGGAAAGTTCGAAAGCAGATAGAAGGACTTGGTCAGGACATGGTCGGTCGGAACCGGTTCCAGAGGCGGAATGTCGAGATTGGCGAGAATGGCCTGCAGGCGTTCGCCATTCGGGCTGCCGCCGCCCGAGCTGCCGAGCGACGAAAACTGGTCGCGCGTGTCGAACAGCACGGTGCCGCCGGCGCGCATATAGGCGTCGATGCGGCTGATCGCCTGCGGCGTCGGCATGGGTGCATTGGCGGAAACCGGCCAGTAGATGATCGGGTAGAAGGAGAGATCGTCGGTGGCGATGTCGACGACCGACAGGCGCGCCGGGCTCCAGCGTCGTGCGATAGGTCAGGAAATCGGTGAGGCCGGCCAGCCCGCGCTCGGAGAGCCGATCGACCTCCGCCTCGCCTGTCACGACATAGGCGAGATGCGTCTTGTCGAGCCGCTCCAGGATCCTGTCGTCACCGGGTTTTGCATCCTGCGCCAGCACAGGCGAAGGGTGGAAAACCAGAGCCGTTGCCATGAGCGCCAGAACGGCGGTCGCAGCCCTTGCCATGCGCAACCGTGCAAAGGCGCCGCCCATGAACAGCACGATGAGGCTGTCGATCAAAAGCAGGATCATGGCGAGCGTGAAGAGGGCCGGCTTGAGCGACATGGCCTCGGCACCGATCAGGGGTTCGCTGGTATAGGCGGTCTGAAGCCCGGTCTTGTCGATCGGCTTGAGCTCGGCATTGCGGGGCAGAAGATTGAGCGCCGTAAAGCCGTCCTCCGAGCCATAGAGACCCGGCGGGTTTTCGAACCGTCGTGACAGGTGTTGCACCGGCCGTGATATCCAGCGGCCGGGCCCTGCCGGTTTCGCTGATCAGCACGCCATCGGCGTTCAGCAGCCGGTAGGGCGCAAGCGTCTGGGCCTGTCCATTGCCGTCGCTGGCGACACCGCCGCCGCGCGACAGCTGGACGATGCGGCGGAGCATTTCGACGAAATCGCCCGAGATCGGCAGGTTCGACCAGGTGGCCTCGGCGCTGACATGGAACAGCACGATGCGGCCCGCGCCCGTGGTCCTTGGCGGTGACCAGCGGCGTGCCGTCGGCAAGGCTTGCCCAGGTGCGCTCGGCAAGATCGGCCGTCGGTTCGGCCAGCACCTGCCGCTTGACCAGAATGCCCTCGGACGCGGCCATGCCGGCAAAGGGGCTGAGCGCCGGATAGTCGGCGAGCGGCTGTGGCTCGGCCCAGGACAAGGCGCCGCCAAGCGCGCGCTCGCCCTGGCGCAGGGTCACCGGAACCAGCGGATCGTCGGCGGGCGCTGCGGCAAGGCGCGGCCCGGCAAAGCGGATCAGCGTGCCGCCGTTTTCGATCCATTGCGTGATCGGTGCATAGCTCTGCTCCGGCAGACGGCCGATATCGGCCATGATCAGCACGGAGGGTTTCTGCGCCAGCAGTTCGGGAATGGCGACAGCAAGATCCGCCTGGTCCGGCTGGATCAGGTCGGCATAGGGGGCGAGCGCCCGGTTGATGTAGTAGAGCGGCGAGCAGCAGCGGCTGCGACAGGTCGCGGGCCTCGCCGCGAGAGAAGCGCCACGCGGCGGCGGCGGAAACCGTCATCGAGCAGGAAGGTGCCGCCGGCGGTTGCCGCGCCGTCGATGCCGATCGCGGGCAAAATCATTGCGCAGTTCGAAGGGCGCCGCGATCGTGCCGCTGGCCGTACGCTTCGCCCGCGGCAAAGGCGATCGCGCCGTTGGCGATGGCGCGGCCCGCGCGTGTCGTAGGCGGTGATCGGCACGGAGCGCGCGGCGCTCGTATCCAGGCGGGTCGCGGTGACCGCCATGGCGTCGGATTCATTGACCGAATTGGTGATCGCCAAGGCGCTGTCGCTATCGCCCTCGATCAGCCGGAGATTGGCAGGCGAAAGGGCTGCAAGCGATCGACATCGATCTGGTCGTCGCCGGTCGCGATGCCGTCGGACAGGAAAGCAAGCGTGCCGGCGCTTGGTGCCCTCAAGCGCCGTGGCGAGCGCCTCGATGGCGCGGCTTGCGGTCGGCGCGCAGCGGTTGCGGCGCGGCAGCGGCAAGCCGGTTGCGGGCGGTCACGGCGGATGGCCGGAACGGCATTGTGTGTCGCGATCGGCGGTGAAGACGATCGAGACCGGAAGGTTCGCGGCTTTCCGGCATCGCCGATCAGCGCGTCGGCGGTTTCGACGCGGCGCTCCCAGTCGGTGGCCGTCGCCCAGCTGTTGTCGATCAGCAAGCACCAGCGGGCCATCGGCGGACAGCGTGTTGGTGCGCGGATTGAAGCACCGGATCGGCAATGCGCGAGGATGACTGCGGCGGCCATCAGCATGCGCAGCAGCGTCAGCCACCAGGGGCTTTTCGACGGGCGTTTCCTCGCGCTTCAGCACGGAGGCGAGGATCCGCAGCGGCGGAAAGACTTCCGACTCACGGGCTTGGGCGGCGTCATGCGCAAACAGCCACCAGATCGCCGGCAGCGCAACGAGGGCGGCCAGCATCAGCGGGTTGGCGAAGACGAAGCGGAAGGCCGCTCATAGCTGCCCTCCATGGGTCGCGCGTCCGGGCATGCCGGAGAGATACATGTGCACGGCGACCAGCGCTTCCGAGGCGAGATGGTCGGTGCGGTGCGGCGTAAACGTCCAGCCGAGATGGCGCAGGTTCTCGCCCAGACTGTCGCGGCGCGCGATATAGGCGCGGCGATAGTCATCGCGCAACGATTTCGGCGCGACCGGCGGTCAGCTTCTCGCCGGTTTCCGGATCGGTGAACTCGGTGCGGCCGGCATAGGGAAAGCTCTCTTCCGCGGGATCGGCGATCTCGACGACATGGCCGCGCAGGCCGCGCCGGGCGAGCGGGCCGAGCCGCGCCATGATCGCGTCCGGCGGATCGAGAAAGTCGCCGATCAGGACGAGGTCGCTCGAGCCACGGATCATCTGCGTCTCGGGCAAGCCCGCCGGACAGCGGCGTGTGCATCAGCGCTGTCGCCAGCCGTTCGGCGGCATTGCGGGCCGAAACCGGCTCCATGACGCCGGGGCAGCCGATGCGTTCGCCGGAACGGGCCAGGATTTCGGCCAGCGCCAGCATCAGCACCAGCGCCCGGCTTTCCTTGGACACCGAGCCGAAGCTCGATTTGTACATCATCGAGGGCGACAGATCGGCCCAGAGCCAGATCGTGTGGGCGGCTTCCCATTCGCGGTCGCGGACATAGGTATGGTCGTCGCGGGCCGAGCGGCGCCAGTCGATGCGCGACAGGCTTTCGCCGTCGCTATAGGGCCGGAACTGCCAGAAATTTTCGCCGATGCCGCGCTTGCGGCGACCATGCCAGCCGGCAGATCACCGTATTGGCGATGCGTTTTGCCTCGACCATGCAATCGGGCATGAGCACGGCGCGCTGCTGGGCGCGGTGCAGCACATCTGCCTGATGGTGTCGGTTCAACGCTTTGGCCAATCGCTGCCATTCAGTTTGCCCTGGCCCTTAGCCCTTTGCCTTGTTCGACCAGCCCGGCGATCACGTCGCGGACGGTCATGCCTTCGGCGCGGGCGGCGAATGTCAGTGCCATGCGGTGCTGCAGCACCGGTTCGGCCAGCGCCATGATGTCATCGATCGATGGTGCGAGCCTGCCGTCATAGAGCGCGCGGGCACGGGCGCAGAGCATCAGCGACTGGCCGGCGCGCGGGCCGGGGCCCCAGGCGACATTCTTGTCGGTCGCGGCATTGCCGTTGCCGGGACGGGCGGAGCGCACCAGCGAGAGGATGGCATCGACGACGCTTCTCGCTGACCGGCATCTGGCGGATCAGCTGCTGGATTTCGACTGGAGCTGCTCGGCATCGAGCACGCTCTGCGCCTCGGATTCATCGAATACCGGTGGTTTCGAGCAGGATCTGCCGTTCGGCCGCAAGTTCGGGATAGCCGACATCGACCTGCATCAGGAAGCGGTCGAGCTGGGCTTCCGGCAGCGGATAGGTGCCTTCCTGTTCCAGCGGGTTCTGGGTGGCCAGCACATGGAAGGGCTGCGGCAGGTCGTTGCGCTGGCCGGCCACGGTGACGTGATATTCCTGCATGGCCTGCAGCAGTGCCGACTGGGTGCGCGGGCGAGGCGCGGTTGATTTCGTCGGCCATCAGCAGCTGGGTGAAGATCGGGCCCTGGACGAAGCGGAAGGAGCGGCGGCCGGTCTCGTCCTGGTCCATGCACTTCGGAGCCGAGAATATCGGAGGGCATCAGGTCGGGCGTGAACTGGATGCGGCTGGCATTGAGGCCGAGCACGGTGCCGAGCGTCGAGACGAGCTTGGTCTTGGCAAGACCGGGAACGCCGACGAGCAGCGCATGGCCACCGGACAGCACGGCAAGCAGCGTCTGTTCGACGACGCTTTCCTGGCCGAAGATCACCTTGCCGACTTCCTTGCGGATCACGGCAATCTCGCTCAGCGCCTTTTCGGCCGCGGCGATGATTGCCTTTTCGTCCATTGTGCTTTCCGTGGTCTTCATCACACCCATCGTCGTCTCCAGTGGTCGGGACCCGTCCAGCGCCGAATCGCGAAATCTGCTGTTTCGATCGTCTTTTTCAATCTAGGCTCTGCACGTGCGGCTGACAAGCCGACGGCACTGCACTATCTCGTGAGAAGGATGCAAATACCGGGCAAGTTCGCGGCCACGATCACAACCAAACGGGACGGAACAATGGCAGAAGCTAAAATTCACGAGACAGGCAGATGCGGCGGGGCTGGCTGCGCTGATCTCGCGCGCTGCCGGCCAGACCGAGGACGGGGCAAAGCGGTTTGCCGCCGGTAGAGCGCTGGAATCCGCCCTTTTGCGGCGATATCGACATGGAAATCCGCGCTGACGGCACCTGGTTCTACATGGGCACGCCGATCGGCCGGCAGCCGCTGGTCCGGCTGTTTTCCACGGTCCTGCGCAAGGACGAGGACGGCAAGCACCTATCTCGTCACGCCTGTGGAAAAGGTCGGCATCCGCGTTGCCGATGCGCCTTTCATCGCCGTCGAGATGAATGTCGGTGAACGTGACGGTGTGCAGATCCTCACCTTCCGCACCAATGTCGGCGATGTCGTCGAGGCTGGACCGGAGCATCCGCTTGCGGTTCGTGATCCACGGCGACAACAATGAATTGAAGCCCTACCTGCATGTCCGGGGCCGTCTTGAAGCGCTGGTGTCGCGGGCGGTGATGTATGATCTGGTGGCACTGGGCGAGGAAGCCGAGATCGACGGCGTGGTGATGTTTGCCGTGCGTTCGGCCGGCATGCTGTTTCCCGTGATGCCGGCCGCCGAACTCGAAACATTGTCGAAATGACCCTTGAGATGGATGCCCGCATGTTTTCGGCGGAGGATTTCCGCAATCGGGCGCTTGCGCAATCGGGAAGCCCGGTCGATGAAGCCTGGCGCGAGCATGGCGATTTCCTGCTCAATCCGGATGTCGTGCCTTATCTGGAAACCCTGAAGCTGAAAGACGCCGCCGTGCTGGTGCCTGTCGTCGATGATGGCGACGATGCCCGCGTGATCTTTACCCAGCGCACATCCAGTCTGCGCAAGCATTCGGGCCAGGTCGCCTTTCCCGGCGGTGCCATCGATGCGGAGGACGATACGCCCGAGGTCGCGGCTCTCAGGGAGGCGGAGGAGGAAATCGGCCTTGATCGCCGTTTCGTCGAGCCGATCGGGCGCCTGCCGCATTACATGGCCCTGTCCGGTTTCCGCATCACGCCCATTCTCGCAATCGTCCAGCCGGGTTTCGAGCTTGTGCCGAATCCGACGGAAGTGGAGGAAATCTTCGACGTGCCGCTGTCCTTCCTGATGGACCCGCGCAACCATGGACGCGGTCGCGGCCACTGGCAGGGCGCCGAGCGGCATTTTTACCGCATGCCCTATGGCGAGCGCAACATCTGGGGTATCACCGCCGGCATTGTCCGGGTGCTCTACGAAAGGCTTTACGCATGACCTCGATTGCCGCTGAAACCTGGTTTTCGGCACCGGCGCTGAGGCGCATCTTCGATCTGCTGAACGCCGATGGCGGCGAGGTCCGCGTCGTCGGCGGTGCCGTGCGCAACAGCCTCATGGGTCTGCCCGTCGGCGATATCGACATGGCGACGACGCTTTTGCCGGAAGAAGTCGTGCGCCGCGCTGCAGATGCGGGCATCAAGGCGGTGCCGACCGGTATCGCGCATGGCACCATCACGCTGGTGATCGCGGGCCAGCCCTTCGAGGTCACCACGCTTCGCCGCGATGTCGAGACCGATGGACGCCATGCCGAGGTCGCGTTTGGCCTCGACTGGACGGTCGATGCGGAGCGCCGGGACCTGACGATCAATGCACTCTATGCCGATGCTGACGGGCGAGGTCATCGATCTCGTCGGCGGCATGGCCGATATCGAGACCCGGACGGTCCGCTTTATCGGCGATGCACAGGCGCGTGTTGCCGAGGACTATCTGCGGGTGCTGCGGTTCTTCCGGTTCTTTGCCTATTACGGCTCCGGCCGGCCCGACGCGGATGGCTTGCGCGCCTGCGCCCGCGCCAAGTCCAGCCTGTCGTCCCTGTCCGCCGAGCGGGTCTGGTCGGAAATGAAGAAGCTGCTGGCCGCGCGCGATCCGGGCCGGGCGCTGCTGTGGATGCGGCAGTCCGGCGTGCTTACCGAAATCCTGCCCGAAACGGAAAAATGGGGCATCGACGCCATCCCCGGCCTGGTTGGCGCAGAAAGCGCGTTGCAGTGGCAGCCCGACCCATTGCTGCGGCTCGCATCCATGGTGCCCCCCGACCCGGAACGGCTGGAGGCGATGGCGGTGCGGTTGCGGCTGTCAAAGGCTGAGGCTGCCTATTTCCAGCAATGGGCGAAATCCCCGGTCGTGGCAGAAACGATTGCCGACACCGCCTTCGATCGCCTGCTGTACTGGAACGGACAGGCGGGGATCGTTCCACGGCTGAAGCTGATGCTGGCAAGCCTGAGGGTGAAGGCGGAAAACGATGTGACACTGCTGCCGCAGATGGGCAAGCTGCAGCGATTGCTGACACGCGCGCTTGACTGGAAGAAGCCGGTGTTTCCGCTGACGGGCGCGGATGTGCTGCAGACAGGCGTGCCGGCCGGACCTCAGGTTGGCGAAATGCTTGCGGCTTTGGAAAAGCAGTGGGTGGACGGAAACTTCCATGCGGACCGGGCAACGCTGGTTGCCCGGCTGGGATCGATGGTGCCCTGACCTCAGGCAGCCCTGGTTTCGTCAACGACGCGGGAGCGGATGTTCTCGATCATGGTTTCGCGGATCGTCGTTTCGCCATGGGCCTGTTTCATGTGTTCGACGGTGCGGCGGATGACTTCCGCATCGCTATCGGCACGGGTGTGCCAGTCGCAACCGGGGACGAGAGAACCGCATTCAAAAAGTCTCATGATGTTCCTCCTTTTCTGCTCGATTGATGTGTTTTTCCGAGCATGAATGCGCACCGCTTCGGTGCGCTTTGCCAGCATAGCACCAACAGGGCGATCGACCGAATTGTTCCGGCCAGACCGCCCGCTCCGCCATGAAATGGCCGTCCGAGTGCCGGGAGATCACCCGGACATGGCCCCATTCGGCCCACCGCAGGGCCATATTGTCGCCCGATCGATCCCCGACCCTCAGTGCCGGTCGACAGGATCGACGGGAAATCTTCCTTCTGTTCCTGTCCTGCTGACACAGAACCGAAAAGGAACTGAACGACATGACCATTCGCCACATGCCCGTTGCCGCTCTTGGAGCCGCAGTCCTCAGCCTCGTCGTCATCGGCGCACCCGCCTTTGCGCAGGAGAACACGGCGCCGCAGACCAAGCCGGTGGAGCGGCAGTCCACGCAGCAGGCAGCACCCGTCGCCATCAGCGACGAAAAGATCGAAGCCTTCGCCGTCGCCTATCTCCAGGTCGACAAGGTCCGACAGGACTACTCCGCAAAGATCGGTGCCGCCAAGGATCCGGCGTCAAGGCAGAAGCTGCAGAATGAGGCCAATCAGGAAATGATCAAGGCCGTGGAAGCCTCGCCGAACATGTCGGTCGAGGACTACAAGATCGTGATCGGCGCGGCGCAGACCGATCCGGTCATTGCCAAGAAACTGCAGGAAAAGCTGCAGACGCCGGCCGCAGCCCAATAGGGACTGCGATCGATCGCGGGCGTTTCGCAAGCGCATGCCAAGACGGGCTGTCCACGGTGGACGGCCCGTTTTCACGTCAAGAAACTTCTATAGAAAAACCGCGATTTGGTGTTATGCCTTGCGCCCATCGTGACACGTTTAAAGGCATAAAAGACACCATGACGTCTTCCCTGCAACAGGAACTGACCGCCGCCATCCGCAACATCCCGGATTATCCGAAACCCGGCATCATGTTCCGCGACATCACCACGCTGCTTGGCAATCCGCGCGCCTTTCGCCGGGCGATCGACGAACTGGTGCATCCCTATGCCGGGACCAAGATCGACAAGATCGCCGGGGTCGAGGCCCGCGGCTTCATCATGGGCGGCGCCATGGCGCACCAGATGTCTTCCGGCTTCGTTCCGATCCGCAAGAAGGGCAAGCTGCCGCATGATATCGTGCGCATCGCCTACAGCCTGGAATACGGCGTCGACGAAATGGAAATGCATCGCGACGCAATCACCCCCGGCGAGAAGGTCATTCTGGTCGATGACCTGATCGCGACCGGCGGAACCGCGGAAGGTGCCGTCAAGCTTCTGACCCAGATGGGCGCCGACATCGTTGCGGCCTGCTTCATCATCGACCTGCCGGAGCTCGGTGGCCGCAAAAAGCTTGAGGCCCTCGGCGTCAACGTTCATACGCTGATCGAATTCGCAGGCCATTGAACCAGGGAGGCTGCGGATGACGACGGTAGCGGAGGCCCTCAATGCAGCGGCCGGCGAAGGCATCATCACATCTGCCCAGGCGGAACGGCTGACGCCGTTCCTGCTCGACCGGGGTTTGACTGTGGGCGCGGGTGCGGCGGCGGCGTCGATCGCGGTGGACGATGCGCGTGCGGCCGAAGAGAGCGAGCAGCCCCGCTTCGTGCGCGGATTCCACGATATTCTCATCACCATCGGTGTCGTGGTGGCGCTGCTCGGGCTCTGGGGCATCGGCAGCATCTTTGCCGTTCTGCCGGCAATCGTCGTTCTCGCCGAGATCCTGATCCGGCGCCAGCGGCTGGCGCTGCCGGCGGTGGCGCTCACCGTCGCGCTCATCCAGTGGACGGGCGTGCTGGCCGCGATGCTCAATGAGCAGCTACCGGTCGCCGCCGATTTTTACCTGCGCGCGCTTTATCTGATCCCGGTCTTTTCCATCCTGCTTGCCGCTTTCTACTGGCGTTATCGCGTGCCGCTCGCGCTGGCGGCGCTGTTGTTCTCGCTGTTCCTGCTGGCGATGGCGCTCGTCATCCTTCTTCTGTCGAAAGCGACGGGGGCCAATGATCTTTTGGTCGAGCATAGCGGATTGGCGGCAACCGTGTTCCTGGTCGGTGCGCTCGGGCTTTTCACGGCGGCGATGGTCTACGATGTGGCCGATCCGGCGCGCAGGACGCGCCAGTCGGATGTCGCCTTCTGGCTCCATCTGGCGGCGGCCCCGGTGCTGCTCTATGCGATGCTGTCCTTCATCTTCCTGCGCAACGCCTCCGGCGAATGGTGGGGCGAGACGACGTCACCCGCAGACGCCGTCGCCGTGCTGGCGATCGTCGTCGTCTTCATGGTGGTCGGCCTCGTCATCGACCGTCGCGCCTTCGTCACATCGGGGCTTCTGTCGCTCGGTCTGGCGATCTGGACGATCCTGCAGCGCGGCGGCATCGAGTTTGGCGATTATTTTTCGGTGACGGTGCTTGCGGTCGGCGTCGTCGTGCTGATGGTCGGCATCTTCTGGCAGGCGCTGCGGCGAACCGTACTCTCGGTGCTGCCGGGCGCAATCACACGCCATCTGCATCCCGTGTTCCTGCAGGCGCAGGCGGTTTAGCCGCCTACGGAAACTCGATCACCTTGCTTTCAAAGCGGATGACCGTCTCGCCATGCTGGTTTTCGCCTTCGCAGCCGATCGTATTGATCCGCCAGCCCCGCCGTGATTCCAGATCCTTGGCGGCAAGAAACGTCACGAAATAGGTGATGCTGTCACCGGCAAAGACCGGCCGCAGCCAGCGCAGATCCTTGAAGCCCGGGGAGGGACCGAGCTTCGGCGCAACGAGGCCTTGCCTCGCCAGCCGCTTCGTTTCGCCCATCCAGAACGGCACGAAACATTTCATCCAGCCGGCGCAGGTGTGCCAGCCCGAAGCGCAAAGCCCGCCGAACAGCGACTGGCGCGCAGCCTCCGGGTCGAGGTGAAACGGCTGTGGATCGAATTTTTCGGCAAAGCGGATGATGTCGTCTGCGGTGAAAACCACCGTGCCGATCTGCATTTTCGTACCTTCGGGGTGAAGCTCCGACAGTTTCATGCGGCACCTCCCGCCAGCCGGCAGCGGATCATGTTGGCGTAGTCGCAGATGGCGACGGTTTCGCCGCGCTGGTTGGTCACTTCTGCCCGAAACGTCACGATCCCGATTTCCGGCCGCGATCTGGAAACCCGCACCGCGATCACCGTGCTGTGTCCCGAAAGCGTATCGCCGGCAAGAACCGGTTTCTTCCATTCCATGTTGTCGATGCCCGGCGATCCCTCGGACGCGCTGTCGCCGATGTAACCGTCGCAGAGCATGCGCATCATCATTGCGCTCGTATGCCAGCCGGAAGCCGCCAGCCCGCCAAGGATGCTGGCATTGCCGGCCGCTTCCGACAGGTGCATCGGCTGCGCGTCGAACTCGGTGGCAAAGGCAATGATCGCCTCTGCGGTGACCGGTGCCGGGTTGAACTCGAACTGTCTGCCGACCGGAAAATCCTCGAAGTGAAGCATGTTCGTCCTCCAATGCTGCAGGTGGTAACATTGAAAGCGGTGCGGACGACAGGGTTAGCGGCGATGAATCAACGAGGAAAATTCATTTCCTGCCCATTGATCTTCACCTTGCCGGCCTCATCGACCGCCACATTCCACATCAGGCGGCCATCGGGGGCTGTCTTTGCAAAGCCCTTGAGCATCAGCATGCCGAAAGCCGCCTGACCGAACTGCGGCACCGTCTTGGCGTTTTCCTGCAGATAGGCAACGGTCTTGTCGAAATCCCGGGCGTAAAGCGTCACATCGGTGTTCTGGCGTTGCGGTTCGCCCGGAAAGATCATCATCGTGCCGGTCATGCTGAGGTCGTAGATTTCGGATTTGACGGCCACATTGTCATAAGTGACGGTGAAGGTGCCATCCGGAAAGAAGATCCTCGAGGCAATCTCGCCCTTGGCCGGGTCGAGCGGCGGTTCCTTGCTGAAGTCGCTGTTTTCGATGACATAGGTGAGACCATCGGCCAGGTTTATGTCCGGCACCGACATACGCATCTCGACGAAGTCAGGAACGGCGGGCATGAACTCCGCCGGCAGAAGCCCCATCGGCAGGCGCGGTTCCGTCACATCGATGCCGAAACCGATGCGGGTGGCCTTGCTGATGCCGTTCATGTCGATGGTGTAATTGACCGCCTTCGCGCCGAATGTTCCCTGCGCCGTGATGACGTTGAGGTTGTTCAGCGTGATCGATTCCAGCAGCGTGTCGAACAGCGGGATATTCGCCAGCGCCAGCGTTTTCAACCGCTGCGCTCCGGCCGGATCGAGCCTGTCCCTGTCCATATTGTCGAGCACGAAGAAGACAAGGTCGATCAGCGGCCGATAGGCAAGGCCGTTCATCGCGACATTGACATCCAGATCGTCGGCAGAGATATCGACGCGAACCTTGTTTGGATCCGTCATGCTCTGGAAGTAACCGTTCATCGAGGTTTCCGAGCGGACGTCGATGGTGCCGGCTGCGGTTTTCGTCGAACTGATCGTCGAGGTCATGTCCTTGAAACGGGCGTCCAGCATGGACTGTGCGCTCTTGGAGGACATGGTGATATCCCGCGCGCTCATGTCCGCGGACTGGAAATAGCGGATGTCCGGATCGAACACGCCATCCATGCGCATGTCGCCGATCCGGTAGGAGAATGTGTTCGTCTGGTTTTGCGCCGTGAATGTACCGTTGATGTCGAGCCTGTCGGACTGCGTGACCTTCCACAGTCCTTGCTCCAGCGGCGTGACGAGCGACAGGAAGGGTTTGAGGCCGGAAATCGTCAGCGTTTTCGCATCGACCGAGCGCAGCAAGACTGTGGGGTCGAAACGGACCTCGTAGGCGGTCGTGCCCGGACGAACCGTCACCAGGCCGTTCTTCACCAGATCTTCCGGCAGATAGGCGGTCAGGCTCTTCTGCAGCGCTTCCGCACCCTTGAAGTCTATGTCGGCGGCCATCGCATTGTGAGCAAGCAGTGCGGTGGCGGCGAAAAGGGCATAAGGGTAGGGCGCACGCATCAGGTTTCTCCCGTCGATCTCTGAAGATACCAACGAGATAGACGGGGGAAGTCAACAGGCAAGGGTGCGGCTTGCCTGTCGCGGTTGTCGAAGGGGGGCGGAGCTCAGCCGCCCGACCGCATCAGGTGTTGAAGCGGAAGTGGATGACGTCGCCGTCCTGGACCACATATTCCTTGCCTTCGTCGCGGCGCCTTGCCGGCTTCCTTGGCACCGACTTCGCCGTTGAAGGCGATGTAGTCGTCATAGGCGATGGTGAAGGCGCGGATGAAGCCGCGTTCGAAATCCGTGTGGATGACGCCGGCGGCTGCCGGGGCCTTGGTGCCGCGCGCGAATGGTCCAGGCGCGGGTTTCCTTGGGGCCGACGGTGAAATAGGTGATCAGGTCGAGCAGCTTGTAGCCGGCGCGGATCAACCGGTCGAGGCCGGCCTCTTCAAGGCCGAGCGCCTCGAGGAATTCCCTCGACTCCTCTTCCGGCAGCTGTGCGACTTCGGATTCGATCGCGGCCGAAATGATCACGCATTCGGCCCCTTGCGCCTTGGCCATTTCGGCCACGGCCTTGGTGTGCGCGTTGCCGGTTGCCGCATCGGCTTCCGCGACGTTGCAGACATAGAGAACCGGATGCGAGGTCAGCAGGTTGAGGCCCTTGAGAATTTCGATCTCTTCGGGCGCACAGCGTCTTGGCACCAGGGTGCGCACCGGCTTGCCATCCTGCAGCAGCTTGAGGGCAGCATCCATGATCGGCAGCAGCGTCATGCGATTCCTTGTCCTTGGCGGCAGCGCGCTTGCGGGTCTGCTCGGTGCGGCGCTCCAGGCTTTCGAGATCGGCGAGCATCAGCTCGGTCTCGATCGTCTCGGCATCGCCGACCGGGTCGATGCGGCCTTCGACATGGGTGATGTCGTCATCCTCGAAGCAGCGCAGCACATGCACCGACGCATCGACTTCGCGGATATTGGCGAGGAACTTGTTGCCCAGGCCTTCGCCCTTCGACGCGCCGCGCACGAGGCCGGCAATGTCGACGAAGGAGATGCGGGTCGGGATCAGCTCCTTCGACTTCGCAACATCCGCCAGCTTGCGCATGCGCGGATCCGGCACGGCCACTTCGCCGGTGTTCGGCTCGATGGTGCAGAACGGATAGTTGGCGGCCTGTGCCTGCGCCGTCCTGGTCAGCGCGTTGAAGAGGGTGGACTTGCCGACATTCGGCAGTCCGACGATACCGCATTTGAAACCCATGGTCTTGAAACCTGTCCGATCGAATTCTGTTGCAGTGCCTTTTGCGGAAACTGGGCGTCGGGTCAAGCCTCGTTACCAAGAATGCGCCACTTGGCGTTCTCTTCAGCTTGAAAGTAAGGCCCAAATGCCTTACTTTTCCGATGTATCCAGGAGATGAACATGGCGACATTGAAAGTCACAGCCAAGGGCCAGGTCACGCTCAAGAAGGAAGTGTTGCAGCATCTCGGCGCCCGACCGGGTGATAGCCTCGATGTCGATCTTCTGCCGAACGGTCGAGTCTCTGTCCATATCGTCAAGCCTGAGAAGCATGGCATCGAAGCACTGTTCGGGATCGTGAAAAATACGACCGGACGGGTTCCTACAATTGATGAGATCAATGAAGCCATTGAAGCGGGATGGGCAGGCGAGGTCAAGTATTGAACTTGATCGTCGATACCAACGTGCTCATTCGCAGCATTGTCGATGACGACAACAGCGAAACGCGGCAGGCAAGACAGACACTTGCGGCTGCAGACAGTGTGGTGATCCCATTGGTGACGCTCTGCGAAACGATTTGGGTTCTCCGAAGCGCCTACAGGCAGAATAAGCAACAACTGATCCCTGTCATCGCCCAGTTGCTGAATTCGGAGAAGATCGTCATGGAACGTCAAGCAGTCGAGGCAGGGCTAAAGTTTCTCGATGCAGGCGGCGATTTTGCGGACGGCGTTATCGCTTTCGAAGGGCAGCGGTTGGGTGGCGCGGTGTTCGCGACGTTCGATCGAAAAGCGGCAAACATCTTGAAACGAAGCACATCAGTCCGTCCTGCTGCTGGCTGCGGATTGAGCGCGAAAGTGATTGCGATGGCAGATCAGAACGATACCGTCATTGAGCGGAAGACCCGGTCGAAACCCAGGCTGGAGCGACCGAAGCTCTACAAGGTCATCCTGCTCAACGACGACTACACGCCGCGGGAATTCGTGACGCTGGTGCTAAAGGTGGTGTTCGGCATGAGTGCGGAGGCCGGCTACCGGGTCATGATGACCGCGCACAAGCTCGGATCCTGCGTGGTGGTGGTCTGTGCGAAGGATATAGCCGAGACGAAATCCAAGGAAGCAAACGATCTGGCCAAAGAAGCCGGCTTTCCGCTGATGTTTGCGACGGAGCCCGAGGAGTAGCCGACCGGGCCTATGCGCTCCCGCCCTATTCGCTCTTGTCACCGCCGCCGAACAGCTTCTTCAACATGTCAGCCATGGGGCCGGTGGTCGGCAGTTTTTTCGGCTGGGCGCTGTTGTTTGCCTGCCGGATATGGGATTTTCCTGCAGCCTTAGGTTTGGAGTCGGGCTTTGATTCGGGCTTGGATCCGGATTTGGCGGGCACACTTTCAGGCTCAGGCTTGGCGCCTGTCGCCAGTGCGATCTTGTTCATGAACTGCGAATCCTCGCCCCGCGCCAGCATGTCGGCATTATCCGCGAGTGCATCCAGCAGCGGTTCCAGCCATGTCCGGTCGCTCTTGGCAAAATCGCCGAGAACATGGCCCTGAACCCGTTCCTTGGAGCCCGGGTGATCGATGCCGAGGCGAAGGCGGCGGTATTCCTTGCCGATATGCGCGTCGATCGACTTGATCCCATTGTGCCCGCCATGACCGCCGGCCATTTTGATGCGGGCCTTGCCCGAGGGCAGGTCAAGTTCGTCGTAGATGGCGAGCACGGCGCCGGGGGCCAGCTTGTAGAAGCGCATGGCCTCGCCGACAGATTCACCGGACAGGTTCATGAAGGTTTGCGGCTTGACGAGCAGGACCTTTTCGCCGCCGATCTCGCCTTCGGCAATCAGCGCCTTGAACTTCTTGCTCCAGGGCGAAAAGCTGTGGCGACGATGAATGGCGTCCACGGCCATGAAGCCGATATTGTGCCTGTTGCCGGCATATTGGCTGCCCGGATTTCCAAGGCCTGCGAAAATCTGCATGACGGTCTCTTCCAGAGCGCATCTTGGGCGCGCGCTATGCGCTTCCTTTGAACTGTCTTCCACCGCGTCGGCGGCGGGAAGTCAACCGGGGCAGTTCCGGCCGGGGCCTATTTTCCGATGTTTTCGTAGCGCTTGTAGATCGCGCCCTGGCCGCCATCGGCGATCAGCCCGTCGAGCTTTGCCTGCATTCTGGCGATGAGCGCATCTGAAACCTGAAGATTGCAGGCGATGCCGGCGCGCGTGCCTTCCAGATCAAGGACCGCTTCGATCGGCTCCCCGTTTTGCCGCAGGCTTTCGTAGGTCGTCCTGGTCATGATCACCAGTTGCACGCGGTCGTTCAGGAGTTTTTTCACCGAAACGTCGAGGCTCGGAGCGCTGTCGAGTTGCGGAAAGCCCTGCTGCTTGGCGTAGGTTTCCGCCGAATCGTCGCGGTGCACGCCGATGATGAACGCCTTTGCCTCATCAAGGGTTTTCGGTGCGTATGGCCGGCCGGCCTTGCGCACCATGATCATGATGTCGAGCACGAGCGGTTGAACCCATTTGAACCTCGCCTTGCGCTCGGGCAAAAGCGCCGTGGTAAAAACGCAGGTGTCCGGCGTGCTCTCGGCCAGCGAAAATGCCCGCGCCCAGGGCTGCATTTCCATGGTATAACCGGCGCCGATGCCGTCCATGATCGCGCGCACCTGATCCACCGAGATCCCCTTCAGTTCGCTGCCCTCGGCGTAGGAAAACGGTGGATAGTCCTCGGTCAGAAAATTCAGATCTTCGCCATGCGCAGTTGAGGACAAGAGAGCAAACAGAACGACAGTCAGTGTTTTCACGTTGTTTCCTGTCAGCAGGCATCGAAAGATGCAGTTACTCTGCGTTGTCGCTCAATAAAAACGGCAACGTCGCTTATCTGTTGGCGCGCAAACCATACGATTCAAAAATGCGGTCCTGCGTGCCGTCGTCAATGAGTTTGTCGAGTTCTTTCTGCATGGCTGCAATCGTCGCATCCGGGACCGCCAGATTGCAGGCAAAACCGTATAGCCTGCCATCCAGCGTCAGTGCAGCCTCGACGTCCTTGCCCTCGGCACGCATCGTTTCGAAGGTCTTTTCAGAGGCCATCATCAGATCGATGCGGCCGCTCAGAAGCTTCTTCAGTGTCGCTTCCATATTTGCGGCCAGATCGATCTTGGTGAAATTGTTGCTGCTGAGATAGGCGCTGGAAAAATCCTCGCGCTGTGTCCCGACAATGAAGCGTTTTGCATCCTCGACATCGGCAGGGTTTACCGATGATCCCGCCTTTTTCAGCATGACCATTCTGTCGACCAGCAGCGGCATGACCCATTTGAACCGTGCCGAACGTTCATCATCATGGCCTGTCGTGAACAGGCAGGTCGATGGCTGTGTTTCCGCCATGGAAAAAGCGCGCGCCCAGGGCAGGATTTCGATCGAGTATTTGACGCCGAGCGCCTTCATGATGAGGTCAGCCTGCTCTACGGAAGTGCCGCTCAGGACATCCCCGGCGCTGAAGCTATAGGGCGGATATTCCTCCGTCAGAAGTCTCAGCGGCTCGGCCGTCGCGGTGGTGCCCAGCAGCAGAACGAGTGCGAAAGCGCTGTATTTCATACTCGTGCCTTTCGTGGTTGCCTTACGCCGTGCTGCTGGCCTTGGCTTCAGAGCTTGTCTCGAGCATTTCTAACATGTTTTCGATCGGCATCGGTTTGGCGAAAAGATAGCCCTGGCCATAGTCGAGGCCGAGTTTGCGCAGCAGCTGCCACTGATCCTTGGTTTCGATACCTTCCGCGATCACTGTGCAACCCATCTGGTGCGAGATCGTGCGGATACCCTTGATCAGCATGCGGCTCTTGCGGCGGACATCCGCTGTCCCGGTGCTGAGCGAACGGGTGAACGACTGGTCCACCTTGACGATATCGACCGGGAACCTGTTGAGATAGCTGAGCGACGAATAGCCGGTTCCGAAGTCGTCGAGCGCGATGCGACAGCCGAATTCGCTGAGTTGTTTCAGGACCGCGTGGATACGCGGGTTGTCGAGCATCAGCACCGCTTCGGTAATCTCGACGACGATCCGCTTGGGCGAAATCTGGTGCTTGAGGAGGAGCGCGGCAAGCTTGTGCGGCAGCGTCTCCTCAAATTGCAGCGGTGAAAAATTGATGGCCAGATAGGTTTCCTGGGTGCCGTCGAGCAGCGAGATTCGAGCCAGATTCCGGATCGCCTTTTCCATCATGCGGTCGCCGACACGGGCGATCGTGCCGGTTTCCTCGGCAATACCGATGATCTTGGCAGGCGGAAGAATGCCTTTTTCCGGGTGATTGAGCCGCATCAGCGCCTCGAACCCGGCGATCCTGCCATCGCACAGGCTGACGATCGGCTGCAGATAGGCCTCGAACCAGTCTTCCTTCAGTCCGCTTTCGATATATTGCTCGATCTCGTGGCGCTCGCGGGCGGTATCCAGCATGCTGGCATCGAAGATCTGCATGCCGTTCTTGCCGTCGCGCTTGCGGGCATACATGGCCATGTCGGACTTCAGCAGGAGTTCGGCGGCATTGGCCGCATGGGTCGGATAGAGCGCGATGCCGACGCTGGAGCTGACCGACAGTTCGGTGCCCTCGATGATGATCGGATCGCGCAGACTGGCACAGATGCGCTCGCCGATTTCGCTGGCAAGCGCTTCCACTTCCTTGGCGGTGACAAGGATTGCGAACTCGTCTCCACCCAGGCGTGACATCGTATCGTCTGGCCGCAGCGCCGTCCGGATGCGCGAGACGACCTGGCGCAGGACCTCATCGCCGGCTGCATGGCCGAAATTGTCGTTGATCCACTTGAAACGATCGAGGTCGATGAAGATGCAGGCGAGTTCCGTCTCGAGTTCATCAGCCGTGCGGATGCTGTTGTCGAGGGCGGCCTCGAACCCCTGGCGGTTCAAAAGGCCGGTGAGGTGGTCGGTGATCGCCTGTGCGTGGTTGCGGCTTTCGGCCTGCTTCAGTTCGGTCACGTCCGTCATCACCGACAGCGAAATGCTGCCGCTTGCGTCTTGCGTTGCCGATTTCATCTCGAGGATGAGGACCACCATGGATGTTTTGTTCGCCTTGACGAAGGGCACGGTGACTTCGCAGATATTGGCATGGGTCGCGTTCACATTGGCGCTTCTGGCGCGGTAGGTCTCGTGCCAGTGTTCATCAACGAAATCGGTAAAGGCACGGCCGATGACATCATTGCGTTCGTAGCCAGTCGCAACCAGCCAGTAGTCGCTCACGGCCGTGATGGTGTTGCGGGCATCGAGCGAGAACAGCATGGCCGGCGTCAGATTGTAGATGTCTGTGGCGCGGCGATGCGCCAGCTTCAATTCCGTTTCCTCGTTTTCAAGCCTGCTCTGCATCTCGTTGAAGTTAAGGGCGAGGTTGCCCATTTCGTCGTCCGAGGTCCAGTCGACATGGTGGCGCGAACCCAGTCGCCGGGTGGCTTCGATGGCGGTGGTCAACCGCATCAATGGCCGCATGACGGTGATGCGGTTTCCGATGATGGCGGATGCGAAAACGATGCCGACGGCAAAGATCAAAATGGCGAAAACGCTCAGTTCATCCCGGCTGAAGCGCGAGAGCAGACCGGGCACGGCAACCCGGATGTCGATCATGCCGACCTGTTGCAGACCGCTTGGGGCTTCATAATGAATCGCGGTCGCCAGCGTGATATGCGGCACCGCCTCATCGAATTGGCCCGGCGGCAACTGTACGGAAATCGACGAAGAAACGTCCGTTATGTTCACCGAAAGGATGTCCGGATCGTCGGTGAGGGATTTGGCAATCTGGGCGACGCTTTCGGAATCGAAGTCCCAAAGGGGTTTTCCCAGCGCCTGGGCACTGGCCTCCATCGATCCATTGGCCGTTTCGATCCGCTCGCGCGCCAGACGCTCCGAGGACAGGGAGAGAAACAGCACGAGCAGAGGCGCCACGAAGATCAACATCGAGGCACAGACGATCGCAATAAATCGGTTCTCGACGGAATGCATCATCTTTTGCACTCCGGCGGCTTGCTGCTCAGAATTGTCATCTAGGATTCTCGTACAATAAATGCCGTTGCAATCCCCCGTGATCACAACACCATAAAAAGCTTAAATGTTGCTGAAATTCGTCCATGAAAAATTGACGTGTGAGCCCGAATCCGGCGCGTCGCGCTGCCCTGTGGCAATGCTCGGCGCAACAAAAAACCCGCCCACGCAGGAGCGGGGCGGGTTGTTCAGATGATGGATTTCAGCCTTCGGCCTTGCCGAAGACGAGGTCCATGCAAAGCTTATCAGGCTTCGGCTTCAGCTTCTTCGGTCGTGCCGCCAGCAGGCTGCGCGATCGTGGCGATCGTGAAGTCGCGGTCGGTGATGACAGGGGTCGCGTTCTTCGGCAGCTTGATGTTGGAGATGTGAACGCCGTCGCCGATCTTGAGGCCGGTCGAGGTCGGCCGTCAGGAATTCCGGGATATCGTCGGCCGGAACAACCATTTCGACTTCGTGACGAACGATGTTCAGAACGCCGCCGATCTTGATGCCCGGGGACTTTTCTTCGTTGATGAAGTGAACCGGGATTTCAACGGTGACGACGCTGTCCTTCGAAACGCGAAGGAAGTCGACATGCATGGTGAAATCGCGGACCGGATCGAGCTGGTAGTCCTTCGGCAGAACCCGGATCTTCTCGCCGCCGACGTCGATCGTCGCGATCGTGGTCATGAAACCACCGGCGTGAATCTTCAGGGTGACTTCCTTGGAAGACAGGGAGATCGAAATCGGAGCCTGCTTGTCGCCATAGATGACAGCAGGAATAAGACCGTTGCGGCGCAGTTCACGGGAGGACCCCTTACCAACCCGTTCGCGCGTTTCGGCCTTGAGCTCATAGGATGCGTGGCTCATGGTCGTACCTTTCTAGTGTTATTGGAGAGTTTGCCGATCCAAAGGTGGCTCGGAAAACCGAGGCCGGTTAAAGCCTCATCCGCGTTTGCCTCCAAGGGTGTCCGCGCGGACGCGGGGTCCATAACCGAGAACGGCCCGAAATGCAAGCCGGACAGGGCCTGCGCGACTGCGTGACTTCGCGGGAAGCCGGTTTCCTGTGTGGGGATCTCCAACGGCCCTGCAGCAGAACGGATCGGCGATCAGCGTTTCCACCGTCGCGTGAACCGGGCAAGCCCCAGCATCAGTCCCCCGGCCAGAAGCCCCCAGAAGGCGCCGGAAATGCCGGCGAAACTGACGCCGGAGGCTGTGACCAGAAAGGTGACGGCTGCCGCCTCGCGGCTCTCCGGCTCCTTGAATGCCGCCATCGCAGAGCCTGCGAAAGCTGCGATCAGCGCAAGGCCTGCCACAGCCTGGATGAGGATGGGCGGGGCGAGACCGACAAAGGCGGTGACGGTCGCGGCCAGCAGGCCGAAGATCACATAGGTGATACCGGCGATAATTGCCGACCAGTAGCGTCGGGCCGGATCCGGATGGGCGTCGCTGCCGGCGCACATCGCAGCGGTGATAGCCGCCAGATTGACGGCGTGGCCGCCAAACGGGGCGCTCAGCAGGGAAAACACGCCGGTGACTGCAAACAGCGGACCCGGTTTCGGTTCGTAGCCGTTGACCTGCAGTACCGCGATGCCCGGAATGTTCTGTGACGCCATGGTGACGATGAACAAGGGCAGGGCGATGCTGACCAGCGCTTCGACATTGAAGATGGGGCTGATGAATTCTGCCTGCGGCAAGAGCGTTCCCGAGAACTTGGCGAGCGCTTCCGGCGGGATATCGATACCGAAGATCAGCACCAGAACGAAGGCCGCGAGCGCTGCGGGAACGGCAAAGAGCCGGTTGATGCTGCCGACGATCACGAAGGCCAGCACGATCGGCAGGCCGAAAAGCGGATTGAAGGCAATGGCCTTGACCGGTGCAAAGCACAGGCCGATGAGCACACCGGCCAGCATCGCATTGGCCAGTGCCGCGGGGATGGCTGCCACCATCCGGCCGAGCGGCTTCCAGAGGCCGGCGATGACGATCAGCACGGCACAGACAAGGAAGCCGCCGACCGCGGCGTTGAAGCCGCCGGTGACGGCGCCGGAACTTGCCAGAAGGGCCGCGCCCGGCGTCGACCAGGCGATGCTGACCGGAAGCCGGGTCGCGACGCTGAGCACGATGGCGCAGAGCCCCATGGAAATCGACAGCGCCATCAGCCCCGATGCGGCCTGCGCCTCGGTTGCGCCGACGCCCGTCAGCCCGTGCAGCACGACGGCAAAGGAACTGGCAAAGCCGACAAAGGCGGTGAGCAGGCCCATGAACAGGCTTTGCAGGGAGAATTCGCGGAGCATGGGATGGTGACCGGAAGCAATTGGCAGGATGAGATGGTCTGCCTATCACACTCCCATATCGGCGCGAAAGCGCTACCGGCGTGATCGTCTCGAAACCGAGACGCGACCTTGGACCTTCGTCCGTATGGACGCCGAACGATAATTCCCTATATTAGGGGCTGTGTCGGCTTTCAGGGAGGGAAGCAGATGAACCATTCGGATCACGTACAGACCATCGCGCAGCAGGTATCGGCGGCAGCCAGTTCGCCGATCGCTGCATCGTGGCGGCGCTGCATGACCCAGCATGGTCTTTCTCCCGAAGAGACACGCACGCCGATCCGCCTGTCCGAAAAAGAGTTCAGCCTGGCGATGGAGCGCTCCGGCGCCTTGCTGGAGGAGGCGGCGAGCGAACTCGACCGGTTGTTTTCGACCGTCGGCAAGGCGGGCTGCTGCCTTCTGCTGACGGACGGGCAGGGGGTTGCGCTCGACCGTCGTGGCGCCGCCGGCGACGACAAGGATTTCCGTGGCATCGGGCTGTGGTCGGGCACGCTGTGGAGCGAAGCAAGCGTCGGCACCAACGGCATCGGCACGGCGATCGCCGACGAACGCGCCGTGATCATCCATCGCGACCAGCATTTCCTGACGCGCAATACCGGCCTTTCCTGCGCCACGGCGCCGATCCGCGACCACAAGGGCCGGATCGCCGCGGCCATCGACATTTCCACCTGCCGCGACGATGTCGGCGACATGGCGATGACTGATCCTGTCGCAGGCGGTGCGCGATGCCGCCGCCCGGATCGAGACCAATCTCTTCCACCGTGCCTATCCGGGTGCCCGCATCCTGCTGGTGCCCGCCGAAGGCAAGTCCGCGCCCGCCCTTCTCGCCATCGACCGCGACGATCTCGTGCTGGGTGCGACACGGGCCGCACGGCTTCGGCTGAAGATCGACGATCGCAGGATCGCCGCCGGCATCGCGGCGGCCGATCTTCTCGGCGAGAAGCCGGTGCCGATGGCAGCGATCTGCCGGATGCCGAGCGCGCAGCCTTGCGCCGTGTCCTGTCGCGCGCCGGTGGCAATGTTTCGCAAGCCGCGGAAATGCTCGGCATCAGCCGCGCGACGCTCTATCGCAAGATGAAGCCGGCTCTCGCTCAACTGACGTGCCTACGGGCTTTTCTTGCGCTGCAGCATGGAATGCGGGCGACAGCTGTCGCAGATGTGAAACACATCGCGGTCTCCCGGTCTCTCCCGGCACTACCGCTGCGACGTGATCCGTCGCACCGTCCTTCCAGCAGATGTTGGAGTCTGTATTTTGGGAGGAAATTTCATGTTGCATCAGAAAATCGTCGAAAATCCGTTCAAGCAGAAGTACGGCAACTTCATCGGCGGCGAATGGCGCGAGCCGGTCGACGGTCGCTATTTCGACAACACCACGCCGGTCACCGGCGGCGTTCTGTGCCAGATCGCCCGCAGCCGAGGCCGTCGATATCGAGCTGGCGCTTGATGCCGCCCATGCCGCCAAGGACAAGTGGGCCCGCACCTCGACCACCGAGCGCGCCAACATCCTGATGAAGATCGCGCAGCGGATGGAAGACAATCTCGAGCTTCTGGCCCGGGCCGAGACCTGGGACAACGGCAAGCCGCTGCGCGAAACCATGGCCGCCGACATTCCGCTCGCCATCGACCATTTCCGCTATTTCGCCTCCTGCATCCGCGCCCAGGAAGGCTCGATCGGCGAGATCGACCATGACACGGTCGCCTATCACTTCCATGAGCCGCTCGGCGTCGTCGGCCAGATCATTCCGTGGAACTTCCCGATCCTGATGGCGGCCTGGAAGCTGGCACCGGCGCTTGCCGCCGGCAATTGCGTCGTCCTGAAGCCTGCCGAACAGACACCGGCCTCGATCCTCGTCTGGATCGAACTCGTCGGCGATCTCCTGCCGCCGGGCGTTCTCAACATCGTCAACGGTTTCGGTCTTGAAGCCGGCAAGCCGCTGGCCACCAATCCGCGCATCAACAAGGTCGCCTTCACCGGCGAAACCTCGACCGGCCGGCTGATCATGCAATATGCCAGCCAGAACCTCATTCCGGTGACGCTGGAACTGGGCGGCAAGTCGCCGAACATCTTCTTCGAAGACGTGATGCGCGAAGACGACGACTATCTCGACAAGGCGCTCGAAGGTTTTGCGATGTTCGCGCTCAACCAGGGCGAGGTCTGCACATGCCCGAGCCGCGCTCTGGTGCATGAAAAGATCTATGACCGCTTCATGGAAAAGGCCATCAAGCGCGTCGCCGCCATCAAGCAGGGCAACCCGCTCGACATGTCGACGATGATCGGCGCCCAGGCCTCCAGCGAACAGCTGGAAAAGATCCTGTCCTATATGGACATCGGTCGCCAGGAAGGTGCCGAAGTGCTGATCGGCGGCGAGCGCAACACGCTCGAGGGCGAACTGGCCGGCGGCTTCTACGTCAAGCCGACGGTGTTCAGGGGCCATAACAAGATGCGCGTCTTCCAGGAGGAGATCTTCGGGCCGGTGGTATCGGTCACGACCTTCAAGACCGACGAGGAAGCGCTCGAGATCGCCAACGACACGCTTTATGGTCTGGGTTCCGGCGTCTGGAGCCGCGATGCCAATCGCTGCTACAATTTCGGCCGTGACATCCAGGCGGGACGCGTGTGGACCAATTGCTACCATGCCTATCCGGCCGGTGCTGCCTTCGGCGGCTACAAGCAGTCCGGCATCGGTCGCGAGACCCACAAGATGATGCTCGATCACTACCAGCAGACCAAGAACATGCTGGTGAGCTACAGCCCGAAGGCGCTGGGTTTCTTTTGAGGTTCAACCCTCCCACTTGTGGGGAGGGTCGGAGCGAAGCGACGGGGAGGGGTTCTTTCTTTCTAAAGGGAAATCCCCTCCCCGAACCCTCCCCACAAGGGGGAGGGAGTTTGTCCGAGTGCGCCGCTGACCTCATGCGTCCCGAAGGGAATAGCGATGACCACCACCATCCACGGCGAGCCGCGCGTGCTGGCGACCGACGCCGCGCTCGCTTTCATCACGGAAATCCAAGAGGATCATCCCGATATCCTGTTTCACCAGTCCGGCGGCTGCTGCGACGGCTCGTCGCCCATGTGTTATCCGGCGGATGACTACATCGTCGGCGATCATGACGTGAAACTCGGCGAGATCGGCGGCGTGCCGGTCTATATCAGCGCCAGCCAGTTCGAGGTGTGGAAACACACGCAGCTGATCATCGACGTCGTGCCGGGCAGGGGTGGAATGTTCTCGCTCGACAATGGCCGCGAGCGGCGCTTCCTGACACGCTCGAAACTGTTTGATGGCGGTGAAGCCTGCGCCATTCCCATCGTCAAACGGGTTTAAGCCGAGTATCGCTGATTGGAACCAATCGGATTCTATCACCGGCGATCGGCATTAGCCCCTGAAAACGCATGCGAATGCTGCACCTATGGGCTTGATGCGCGGGGATCCGTGCCGCTATTGATTGTGCCTCGATCCTTGTCGCTGTCATGCGAAACGGTGGCGTCATCTCGGGTTGAGCCTTCGTCAGTTTGTTACAAACCGCGCGCATAACCGCCTTCGGTCAAAAAGGCGTTGTTAAAAATGCAAGCATATCGCACTCTTTCGTTGGCGACCGATGAGATGTCTTTCGCCCCTGTTCCGGTCGCGCAGGATCGGCACAGCAGGGATGTCCCGGATTTTTCGGTTGTCGTTCCCATGCATAACGAGGCAGCAAGTGTCGCCTCGCTTGTGGCCGAGATCCTGGCGGCCTGCTCGCCGGTCGGCCGTTTCGAGCTGATCATTGTCGATGACGCTTCCACCGACGAAACGGCGGCCAAGGTTCTGTCGCTGATGCGCGGCTATCCCTGGCTTCGGCTGGTGCGTCATGATCGGCAGGCGGGCCAGTCGGCGGCCATTCACAGTGGTGTGCAGGCGGCGCGAGGCCCGATTGTGTGCATGCTGGACGGAGACGGTCAAAACCCGCCGGACAACCTTCCATCTCTGCTTGCGGCCTTCCTTGCGCCCGGCTCCTCGGCGCAGCTCGGCCTTGTGGCCGGACAGCGCGTCGGCCGGCAGGACACGCTTGCCAAGCGGCTCTCCTCGCGTTTTGCCAATAGGCTGCGCGCCTATATTCTCAAGGACCGCACACGCGACACCGGTTGCGGGCTGAAGGCATTCCGTCGTGATGCCTATCTGGCCTTGCCCTTCTTCAACCACCAGCACCGCTACCTGCCGGCGCTTTTCAGCCGTGACGGCTGGCAGATCGCGCATGTCGACGTGGTCCACCGCGCCCGCATGCACGGGCGGTCGCACTATACCAACATCGGTCGCGCAATTGTGGGCATTCACGATTTGATCGGCGTCGCCTGGCTCTTGCGGCGGCGCAAAAGCGCGCGCTGGAGCGAAACCTTGCCCGAAGGAGAGGCACATTGAGCATGTCGGGTTTGTGGTCCGTCCTGCATGTGGAAAGCTGGATGGAATTTGTCCACGTCCTGAAGGCGCTGGAATTCTTCTTTTCCCAGGCCGGCGTCATCGGACCCTTTGTGTTCTTCGGCCTGTTGGCAGGGGCCGTTTCCGCAAGAACCCCGGAGCAAAGGGCGTTGGTGGCTCTGTCGGTGCCTATTCTCGCGGTCGTGACCGTTCAGGCGCTGATGTCGCATGCGCTTGCCAACTGGGCGGTCGGAGCATACGCAGCCGGTGTGCTGCTGGCGGTGCCCGTGCTTGCGGCGCGGCGTTCGCTGCTTGTCGCGTCGCTTGCAATCAACGGCCTCGTCGCAATTGCCTTACCGTTGATGACGATCGCCGGAACCGAGCTGCGCCTGCCAAACGGCGACCTCGCGCTGAAGCGCTATCTGGGGCGGGCAGAGCTTGCACGCACCGCCGTTGAAACAGCGCAGCAGTCTGGGGCCAGCATCGTAGTCGCTCAGGATCGTTCGCTGCTTGCGGCACTGTTCTACGCGCTTCGTGACGACCGGACGCTGGTCGCGCGCGCCTTGACGGACCCGAAGGGGGACATTCCCCATCACTATGCGCTGCTTTATGCGCTCCAGCCGGACGAGGTCGAGCGGGCCGTCTATGTCGGACGTGTTGACAATGAACCTGCCTGCCTTGCAACCCAGCACCCCCTGAAGACATGGATTGCAGGCCCGGGCTTTTCGGAGGGCGTGACATTCGGCGCCTGGCGACTGACGCCGAAGTGCCGGGAGGATCTGGGTCGTGGAGCCTGATTATCTCTATATGCGGCTCTCGCTGGCCCTGTCATTCCTGACCTTGGCTGTCGTGATCGTCTTTGCCACCGCTCCGCAGATCGATCTCTGGGTTTCGGCATTCTACTACGATAGCCAACTTGGTTTCTGGCGCAATAATTCCTTCGAATACAACCTGTTACGGAACATCCTGCGGCGTAGCGCCGAGGTGGCAACCGCACTGACCTTCATCATGGCTCTGGGAAACCTGTTTCTGGGCGAGAAGCAGCGCACGGGATGGCGTGTATGGGCGTTTCTGTCAGGCTCTGTGCTTGTTTGCTCGGGCCTTCTCGTCAACGGCATCCTGAAACAGGAAATCGGCCGCGTGCGACCGGCCTATATCCTTGACTTCGGCGGCACCATGGCCTTTACCCCGCCCTTCCAGATCGGAGGCCAATGCCAGGCGAATTGTTCCTTCACGTCAGGCGAGTCTTCACTCGTCGCCACGCTGCTTTTGGCATTTTGCGTGCTTGTCTGGCCGCACGCCCGACCGAGAGGCCGGGGCATCATGATCATCGCGGCGGCAGCGGCCGTGGCTGCCACCGGCGTGTTGCGCATTGCCATGGGCCGTCACTTCCTGCAGCGATGTCCTGTTGTCGGTCGCTCTTCTCCGGCCTGACGGTTCTTGCGCTCTACCGTCTGCTTGATATCGGCCGCCATCGTGGCGTTTTCACTGCCGATGCGGTGTTGCAGGATGCCCGCTTCATCGGCAGGAACGTCGGTCTTGCAGCCCTTCGTGCCGGACGCAGGTTGTCGAAGGCGAGCTTGCGGCTCTGTATCGCAGCCCTGCAGGCGGGGCGACGCACGGTGCGAAGGGTGCTTGAGAGGGCGGTTCCCGCGGCGCCGTCGTCTTCCTGACGGGTCTTGTCTGGACGGGTCTGGCCGGATGTGCATGATGCGGCGGCGCAAAGCGCCTGCTGAAATGCTATCGGAAGGACCATGCCTCATGCTTCAAGACGGCTATCACGACATTCCCTCCAACAAGATCGTTGCCGTCGTCACCTCGTTGCAGATGCTGCAGCGACCGCCGGCGCGGGCGGAAGCCTCCGGTCCGTGGACGCTCCGCCTGCACGAGAAGATCGACCTCGACAGATATCGCAAACTCTACGCGGAGATCGGCGCCGAATGGCTGTGGTGCTCACGGCTTGTGATGTCGGATGAAGAACTGGCGTCGCATGTGCATTCGCCTGCAGTCGAAGTGCATCTTCTCGAGGTTGATGGTGAAGCGCAGGGCATTGCCGAGCTGGACTTCCGCAAGGCCGGCGAATGCGAGATGGCCTTCTTCGGCATTTCTGCACGGCAGATCGGTACAGGCGCCGGTCGCTGGCTGATGAACCGGGCGATCGACCTTGCCTGGCGGCATCCGGTCGAGCGCTTCTGGCTCCACACCTGCACGCTCGACAGCCCACAGGCCTTGCCGTTCTACATGCGCTCGGGTTTTGCCCCATTCAAGCGTCAGGTCGAGGTCTTCGACGATCCGCGCCTGTCGGGTCTCAGCCCCAGGGATACAGCCCCGCATCTGCCAATCATTGCCGGCTAGACGCGGCGGCCGATGACGTCGGTCAATCGAACAGGCTGGAGACCGATTCTTCCTGGCTGGTGCGGTTGATCGCTTCGCCGATCAGGCTGGCGGTCGAGATGACGCGGATATTGTGGGCCGACTGCACCGACGTCGTCGGCTGGATGGTGTCGGTGATCACCAGTTCCTTGAGCTTGGACGAGGTGACGCGGGTGACCGCGCCGCCGGACAGCACGCCGTGGGTGATATAGGCGGTGACGCTGGTCGCGCCGTTCTTCAGCAGCGCTTCGGCGGCGTTGCAGAGCGTGCCGCCGGAATCGACGATGTCGTCGATCAGCAGGCAGTCCTTGCCGGTCGACATCGCCGATGACGTTCATGACTTCCGATTCGCCGGCGCGCTCGCGGCGCTTGTCGACAATGGCGAGCTGGCAGTCGAGGCGCTTGGCAAGGGCGCGGGCGCGCACCACGCCGCCGACGTCAGGCGAAACCACCATGACGTTCTTCAGGTCGTAGTGTTCCTTGACGTCGCGCGCCAGAATCGGCACGGCGTAGAGGTTGTCGGTCGGAATATCGAAGAAGCCCTGGATCTGGCCGGCATGCAGGTCGAGCGTCAGAACGCGGTCGGCGCCGGCTTCGGTGATCAGGTTGGCGACGAGCTTGGCCGAGATCGGCGTGCGCGGACCGGGTTTGCGGTCCTGGCGGGCATAGCCGAAATAGGGGAGGACGGCGGTGATGCGGCGTGCCGACGAGCGGCGCATGGCGTCGATCATGATCAGCAGTTCCATCAGGTGGTCATTGGTCGGAAACGACGTCGACTGGACGACGAAGACGTCCTCGCCGCGCACGTTTTCCTGGATTTCGACGAAGATTTCCTGGTCCGCAAAGCGTCTGACAGTTGCTTTGCCCAAGGGCAGGTTGAGATAATTGCAGATCGCTTCGGCCAGCTGCCGGTTCGAATTGCCTGCGAATACCTTCATTGATGGTCCGCCTGTGCTGGCGCGGTTGTCTTTCAGATGGAAGTACCTGAAAGGGTCCGTCTCCGCGCGAATTCCGTAAGCCTATCCCAGCGATCGCATGCATTCTGAATGCGAGTGGTTCAGAACTGATGCGCCGCTTTTTAGCGGCCCTGAACCCGAATGCAAGGGGATAGGGCCGTGTCGATCGTGTTTATCCTAAAAAGTTTGTGGCCGATGTTGCGCGATCAGCCCGGATTGCCCTGGCGCCATGACAGATAGGCGCCGATCGACTTGGTCGCGATGCCCTGCATGGTCCCTGCCGGCACTGCGGACCACAGGTCCTGGGCGGTGCCCGGAACCGTATCCTGCCCCTGGATCCGATGCAGCCGGTTGCCGGAATTGTCGAGCACGTCCCAGACGTAGACGACAGTCGTCTTGTCGCCATCCTTGAACGCCGAGAAATAGCCCTTGAGGATATGCTGGCTGGTCGGATCGGCTGCCCCCTTGATCGTCAGGCCGTTGGCACGGGCTTCGGCGCCAAGCTGCTTGGACAGGGGCGTGACGGCCTGCACCGGGGCGCCGATGATCGGCAGGAAGCGGATCGTGCCGGTGGCGGCTGCCGGCGATGCTGCGGCGACACTGGTCTGCTGCTGTTTCGCCGGCATTTCCTGTGCGGTCTCGGGCTGGGCATCGGGGCGCTGCGCGTCCTGCGCCGGCACATTGCCCTGCTGCAACTGCCCGGCCTGGCCTCGAGCGTGCCGGCCGGGTCGGTATAGGTGGTGTCCGACCGCGCCAGCGCCGTTTCGGCCGGCGTGGTCGCGGAATTCTGACGAAAAGGCGGTCGTCTGGTTGACGGGCGCAAGCTGTTGTCCGGTGACGACAGGCTGCTGCTGCGCCATCTGGTCCAGATCGGACTGGGTTACCGGTGACGAGGCGACGTTGCCGCCGCCGACATCGACCTGCGGCGTCAACGCATCGGTGCTGTTGCAGCCGGCAAGGGCTGCAAGCAAGACCAAGGCCCGCGATGAGCATGACTAGCTTCTGCATCGTTCGTACCGTCCCGTGATGTCTCGGCGACAGATTTATGACGGTAGCAGTCTTTCCCTGTCAATCGCGGGATATGGTCAGCTGCATTTCCTTACGCAGAGATGAAGTCCAGCCCATAGCGGGACAGAGGCCTGGGCGCGTCCGTCCGTGGTCAGATAGGTCTGGCCGAGCGTCATGGCGGTGCCGCGTGTCGCTGAATCCATGATGATCATGTGCACGAACAGCGACATGTCCGGCTCGATCGGCTGCGGATTGCCGACGTGGAACATCTGGTGCTCCATCCAGGACGGCGAGAAGCGGGCGCCGAGCGAATAGCCGCAGGCGTTCAGCCGGTGGCGGGCGAGGCCGCGCTCGTCCATGATCTCGGGCATGGGTGTCGAAGACGTGCCGAAGGTATTGCCGGGCCGCAGCACCATCTCGATGGCCTTGCATGCGTCTCGCGGCAGGCGCTGTAGAGTTCCCGGTGGCGGTCTGGTCGGCTCGCCGACCACGACGGTGCGCATCATGGCGGCATGGTAATGGGCGCTAGACGCCGGCCCATTCCAGCGTCAGCTGGTCTTGCGCATCGAGTTTGCGCCGGCCGGCCTTGTAGCGGCACAGCAGCGCATCGGCGCCGGAGCCGATGATGAACTCGTTGGCCGGATAGTCGCCGCCGCCGGCAAAGACGGCGCCCTGCATGGCGGCAAGAATCGCGGCCTCGTCTGCCGCCGGCGCGGATCAGCGGCAGGGCGGCATCAAGCGCGTCGTCGGCAAGGCTTGCGGCCTTTTCGACGTGCACGATTTCGGCCGGGCTCTTGATCAGCCGCAGGCGGCTGACCAGCAGCGATGCGTCGATCAGGTCGCCGAAGGTCGTCAGCTGGTTGGTCGAGCAGGCGGGCGACGCGGCCGGTCATGCCATGTGTGTCATATTCGATGCCGATGCGGGCGCCGAGCAGGTCCATGTCGCATGAGCAGGTTCTTGCAGGTCCATCGGTCGGGTCGGCATTGACCCGGTCGACCCAGATGTCGATGTCGCTCGATATCGGAGGTGTGACGCGCCTGGCGCAGATCGGCCGAGCGGGTCAGGAGCACCATCGAGCCATCGGCCTTCACCACCAGCGTCTGGAAGAAGCAGTAGCCGAACGTGTCGTAGCCGGTCAGCCAGTACATGCTTTCCTGCGCGAAGAGCAGCAGGGCATCGAGCTTGTCCTCGCGCATCTTTGCCGTCAGGCGCTCCAGGCGTGCCGCATATTCGTCCGGTCGAAAAGTGCAGGGCCATGTCATCTCTCCCGTATGGATGATTGCAGAAATCTGCCGGCCGTAATCCGGCTCCTGCGATGGGTGGTGCGGCGATAGGAAAAGAAGCGCTCTTCATCCGCATAGGTGCAGAGATCGAGGTTCTCGGCGGTGACGCCGGCGTGCGCTGAGCCGTCTGATGGTCAGTGCCGGCAGGTCGAACATCGCATGGCCCGCGTTTTGCGACGGCGTGAAGAAATCGGCATAGCCAGCGTCGCTTGTCCAGGAACCGCGTCGACGAATTCCGCGCCGACCTCGTAATTGCGCCGGCTGATCGACGGGCCGAGGCAGGCGATGATGCTTTCGCGGTCAGCGCCGAGCGCGACCATGGCATCGATGGTGCTTTCGAGCACGCCGTCAGCGCCCCCTTCCAGCCGGCATGCGCCGCACCGATGATGCCGGCATCGGGATCGGCAAACAGCACCGGTCCGCAATCGGCCGAGAGAACGCCGAGGACCAGGCCCGGTGTGGCGGTCACCATGGCATCGGCCTGCGGCCGGCTTCCGTCATAGGCGGCGTCGACAACCACCACGTCGGGGGAATGGACCTGGTGCAGGGTCGCCAGCCTGTCGGCGGATGCGCCAAACCAGCGGCCGACGCGGGCGCGGTTTTCCTCGACATGGGCGCGGGCGTCATGAGAGCCGAGCCCGACATTGAGGCCGCGATAGATGCCTTCGGACACGCCGCCCTCGCGGGTGAAATAGCCGTGGGTGATGGCATCGCCGAGCTTTTCCGAGAGCAGCGGGCTCAGGACAGGCGTGGGCAAGGCGTGATCCTTCATTGGTTGTCTAGCCCTTTCAGCACTGGCGATTGCGGAGGTTTTTGGATGGGCGGAAACGGGTTTTGCCCATGGTGATTTGGCGCGGATGTTGGCCCCGGGCATCGTTCCTGTCAATTGCAGGATTGTGTATCTCACCTTTTTGGCACGGCGAGCCGGCGATTGTCGGCGCGCTTATTTCTGAAATGGTGCCAGCGCCACCTTGGGGCTGCTGACGACGAGAACCTTGAAGAGTTCGCCCATTTTCCCCTCGCCGGCACCGGCCAGCCGATCGACGTCGAGGCGGATGCCTTCCTGCGTTATCAGGTCCTTGCCGTTGCACAGCACGGAGGCTCTCTCGTTCAGGCCAAGGCCGTTCAGGAAGTCGCCCTGGTAGGTCAGGCCATTGACCTGCAGACCTTCGGCGAGCGCCCGGCGGCCGAGCTGCTCGAAATCGACATGGCTGGTGATGTCGGCGTCGCCCGGATGCTTCAGGGGCGGATCGTACTGGTGGTCGCGGCACGGCCTGCAAGGTATCGCCAAAGCCGGTCGAGATGTGGCCGTAGTCGATGATCAGCGCCGTTCCGCCACCGGCGCGGATGCGGGCGCTGAGTGTCGCCATGACAGCGTCACGGGCCGGCGAGACCTCGAAGACGGTGCCAACAGGCACGTCTTTCGCCGGCACCGGCAGGAGGTCGGGATCGATCGTGGCCAATGCCGGCGGCAAAGGCCAGTTCGTCATCGGCGCCAAGGCCGACGAGACGTTCGCGGAACCCTTGTGCGGTCTTGACGAACTGGCGGATGGGGATGGCGTCGAACAGCTCGTTGGCGGCCAGAAGCAGGAAGCCGTCCGGCAGCGAATCGAAACTGTCGTGCCAGGAGATCTTGCCATGTGTGGCGGATCAGCGTCTCGCTCTGCACGCTTGCGCAGCCGCTCGCTGGTTTCGACCAGATGCACGCTGTGCGGCCTCGATAAAGTGCCGGCGCCAGCTTGCGCGACGACGCGCAGGATGTCGGCCATCATGGTGCCGCGGCCGGGGCCGATTTCGACCAGGATCGCCGATTCCGGGGCTGCCATGCTGCTGCCAGGCCTGGACCAGGAAGATGCCGATCATTTCGCCGAACAGCTGGCTGATTTCCGGCGCGGTGATGAAATCGCCGGCCGCGGCCGAAGGGCTCGCGGGTCTGGTAATAGCCGTGCTCGGGATCGGCCAGGCAAAGAGAGAAATAGTCGGTGACGCTGATCGGGCCATTGGCCGCGGATGATGCGCCTTGATCTTTTCTGCAAGCGGCGTTGTCATCGTGGCGCTCCGCTCAAGCCAGTGAGCGCGCGGCGCGGCGCGCGCGCACGATGGCCCAGAGGCCGATGCAACACCATCGGCAGCGACAGCAGCATGCCCATGGTCAGCCAGCCGCCGACGAGATAGCCGAGCTGGGCATCCGGTTCACGGAAGAACTCGACGAAGATGCGCGACAGGCCGCATAGCCGCAGACGAAGACGCCGCTGACGAGGCCCGGTCGCTTTCAGGCGCGTGGCGGCGATAGACCAGGAAGGCCAGCACGAGCGAGCAGCAGATGCCTTCCAGCGCTGCCTCGTAGAGCTGGCTCGGATGGCGCGCGAATGGGCCGCCGGTCGGGAAGACGATGGCCCAGGGCATGGACGACAGGCGACCCCAGAGCTCGGCATTGATGAAATTGGCGATGCGGCCGAAGAACAGGCCGATCGGAACGACGGCGCAGACGATGTCGAACAGGCTCCAGATGGCAATGCCGTTCTTCCGCGCGAAGATCAGGATCATGGCGATCAGCGTGCCGATCAGGCCGCCATGGAAGGACATGCCGCCGTTCCAGATTTCCAGTGCCCGGATCGGGTTTTCGACGACGCTGGCGAAATCGTAGAACAGGATGTAGCCGATGCGCCCGCCGACCGACGATGCCGACGGCGGCCCAGAGCAGGAAGTCATCGAGCTGCGTCTCGGTTGACCGGCGGCTGGCCATCGCGCCAGAGCGTGGTGTTGCGCACGAGCCGCCGGGCATACTGCCAGCCGAGCAGGATGCCGGCGACATAGGCCAGGCCATACCAGTGGATCTGCAGCGGCCCGATGGAGAACAGCACCGGATCGATATCAGGGAAAGGCATGATCGAAAGGAGTGTCGCGAATGTTTCCAAGGTGTTGGTTCAATTCCGGATTGTTCGTTGCCGCGGAACATGGCGTTGCAACACCGTGCGGTCAAGGCGCGCATGGGCCAAAGCTGCTCGCAATGACCACCGGTATTTTTCCTTGCATCAGAGGCCGAGACGCTCCTACCTCCTTTATACAACGCCCGTATACGTCAGGGCCAGTATCAATCGGAGAACAAGACGATGAGCACGGTGCCAACCGCATTCTGGATGATTTCGCCAAGCTGATGACCGATGCGGCCGGTGCCGCGCAGGGCGTGCGGCGCGAAATGGAAACCGCTTTCCGGCGCAGGCAGAACGGCTCCTCAATTCGCATGGATATCGTCAAGCGCGAGGAATTCGAGGCTGTTCGCGAAATGGCGGTCAAGGCGCGCGATGAAAATGATGCGCTTCTGGCGCGCATCGCGGCGCTCGAAGCCCGCCTTGACGGCGAATCCAGGTAAGTTTTCCGCAGGTCTTGCGGCGTTGCAATGCGCCGCAAGACCGCCGTGCCGATATCCCTGCGCCGCACGGGATCACCGCGTCACTCGGCAAGCGGCAACCTGAGCGCTTTCCCCGAATTATTTTCGCCCTGTGGACACTGCCAAAAAACGCTTATGGCAGAGTCGTTTAAGAACTCGCCGCTGAATCAATTTCACAAGCCTTTCCACAGCCCCGGGATCGCTATTTTCGATCTGGGGGGCTGGCATGCGGGACTCCGGCATTATACACTGATTTTAAATGATGATTCGAAACGGATCACGCAAGCTCCGGGCAGGGTAAGTAAGCCTAGGATTGCAGTGTGTCCAGCGAATCATAACTGTGTTGGTTTCTGGTATCCAAGTTTGCAGTCATGCGTGCGTGTTGCACGATGACGCATGCTCCGTGCCGGAACATTTAAGGTGAAGCATGAGCCTGATGGAATTGGAACTTGAACGTCAGTCCAACCCGGTCGATATGATCGAGTTCGTCGCGGCCAACAATGATTGGTCCTTCGAGCGCTCCGGCGAAGACGAAATCGCCATGACCGTCGAAGGGCAAGCTGGACGGACTACCACGTGTCCTTCTCCTGGATGGAAGAATTCGAGGCGCTGCATCTGGCCTGCGCCTTCGATATCAAGGTTCCCGAAAGCCGCGTCAACGAAGTGATCCGGCTGCTCTCCCATATCAACGGCCAGGTGCTGATGGGTCATTTCGATCTGTGGCGGCAGGAAGACGTGGTGATCTTCCGCCAGTCGCTGCTGCTCGCCGGCGGTGCCGAGCCGACCAACCGCAGGTCGAAGTGCTGCTGTCGAGCGCGCTCGATGCCTGCGAAGCCTATTTCCAGGCCTTCCAGTTCGTCGTCTGGTCGGGCATGGATGCCCAGAGCGCCGTCGATGCCGTGATGTTCGAAACCGTCGGAGAGGCATGAGCATGGCAGCTGAGTGATCGGGTCCATCGTCCTCATCGGTGCCGGCAATATGGGTGGCGCGATGCTGACCGGCTGGCTGAAGAGCGGCATCCCCGGCTCGCGCGATCTGGTCGTCGATCCCGGCCCGTCCGACGCGATGAAGGCGCTGATTGCCGACGCCGGTGCCCGCCATCGATGACCGCGGCGCCCGCAGGCGTCGATGGCCGGCATCCTGTTCCTCGCGGTCAAGCCGCAGGTGATGGATGCTGTCCTGCCGGCCTCTGACAGGCCTGGTCGGTCCGGAGACAGTCGTGGTCTCGGTTGCCGCCGGCAAGACGCTGGCCTTCATGCGAAGGTCATCTCGGTGCGGCCGCCATGGTGCGCGCCATGCCGAATACACCGGCGATGATCGGCCGCGGCGTGACCGGCGCCTTTGCCAATGGCACGGTTGTCGAAGCGCAAGCGCGCGCTCGTGCACGATCTGCTGAAGGTCTCCGGCCCGGTCGAATGGGTCGAGACGCGAAGCCGATATCGATGCGGTGACCGCCGTTTCGGGCAGTGGCCCGGCCTATGTCTTTTATCTCGTCGAGTGCATGGCGGAGGCAGGCCGCAAAGCCGGTCTGCCGGCGGACCTCGCCATGCGTCTTGCGCGGGAAACCGTCGTCGGGGGCTGGTGAACTTGCTTCACCAGTCCCCCGATGACGCCTCCAGACTGCGCCAGAACGTGACGTCGCCCGGCGGCACGACGGCTGCGGCCCTTGCCGTGCTGATGGCAGAGGACGGCATGCAGCCGCTTGTTCGACAAGGCGATCGCCGCAGCGCGCAAGCGCGCCGAAGAACTGGCAGGTTGATTGACCATGGCCGAGCCGATCACTTTTGCCGATTTCGAGAAGGTCGATATCCGCGTTGGCACCATCATCGAGGCATCAGCCTTTCCGGAGGCGCGCAAGCCGGCCTTCAAGCTGGTGATCGATTTCGGACCCGAGATCGGCCTCAAGAAATCCTCCGCGCAGATCACGGTGCACTACACGCCCGAAAGCGCTGATCGGGCGGCAGGTGCTGGCTGTCGTCAATTTCCCGCCGCGCCAGATCGGCCCGTTCCGTTCCGAAGTGCTGACGCTCGGTTTCGAGGACGAGGCCGGCGCGATCGTGCTGGCGTCCGTGGGGCAGCCGGTGCCGAACGGTCAGAAGCTGCTTTAGGAACCGGCCGCTTCGATGGCGCATTCTTCGAGCTATTTCGAACATCTAGCCGGGGGTAATCCTGGCTTTGGGATCGAAGCTGTTTGGACGTCGATCGCAAAGCAGGTGGGCGTTCATCGCGTTTTACCGGACGGGCGCTGCGATATCATCCTCAAATACCGCGCCAGTGCGCGGCCGGTCAAAGACGTGACCGTCGTCGTCACCGGACCCACGATCATGGCCTATGACGTGCCCCTGGAACCAGACATGGGCTTTGCCGGAATTCGATTGCGTCCAGGCTTTTTCCAGCCCGTGTTGGGGTTCAAGCCGATTATCTTGCGAGAGAAGAACCTTGTCGGCGGGGCCGCAATTTCGGCCTGCCCGCCGCTTGCCGAACTCTGTGCAGATGCTGCCTCGCCGGACGAATTCCCTGATCGGCTGGTTGATTTCGTACGCTGCCGGATCGAACTGAAAGGCGCGTCGCCATCCACCCAGAGCCTTCAGGTCCTGGGCGCGATCCATGCCTCGGGTGGCCGCATGCCGGTTCAGGACATAGGTCGCATGCATGGCCTCAGTACGCGCAGTGTTCACAGGATGGTGCTGGATGCGACCGGACTTCCACCCAAGTCGTACGCCCGGATCTTGCAGTTTCATCGGGCGTTGCGCCTGTTGCGCGACCATCGGTTAAGCCCCTCTGAAGCTGCAGTCGAGGCAGGCTATTCGGATCAGTCCCACATGACCCACGCATTGCGGAGTTTGGGAAGCCTGTCACCGGCCAAACTGGCCGACGTGACGCTTGTGACGCTTGCGGGATAGTGTCCGATTTTTACAATACAGCCAGTGGCGCCCATGTCATCGTCGCGCAAAACGAGCAAAGGCGCACGCTATGACTGTCAGGTTTGGTTACACAATTCTCTATGTCCCCAATGTTCCGGAAACCGTCGCCTTCTACGAAACGGCTTTCGGCATGACGCTGCGGTTTCTCCATGAAAGCAGCCTTTACGCCGAAATCGAAACAGGAGCCGTCACGCTGGCCTTCGCAGGTGAGGAGATGGCTGAGATGAACGGGCTCGCCATTCGTTCGCTCCGCGTGGGCGATCTGGCTCCGGCGGTTGAAATCGCCCTTATTTGCGACGATCCTCAACTGGCATGGGATCGGGCTGTTGCGGCTGGAGCGATTCCGCTTTCGCCACCGCAACTCAAACCATGGAACCAGACTGTCGGCTATGTCCGCGACCTGAACGGATGCCTCGTCGAGCTTTGCTCCGACATGGCTTCTGTCGGAGCATGACCTTCATGCAATGCATCAGCGCTTCCCCCGCCATCACCACGCCGAATCTTGCCGTCTCGCTAGAATTTTACGTCAAACATCCACGAGCGAGGCTGGCCCTTGATCGTGGCCGGTTTACCAGCCTGAGTTTTCTGATCGGGGTGAAACAATGACCGCGGTCGAAGACATGCTGGAAGATCTGCGTCTCCGTCGCAGCGCGCTCTTTCCCATCGTGACCCGCCTTCGCGCCCTGGCGCTGTCCTCTGGCCGGGCGATCACCGAGGAGATCAAATATGGCGGCATCCTCTTTGCATCACGCGCGGGAATTTGCGGCGTTTTTGCCTATCAGAGCCATGTGACGCTCGAATTCAGCGAGGGCAGCACGCTTTCCGACCCCTATGGGGTGTTGGCGGGCAAAGGGAAGTTTCGGCGACACATCCGCATCGACACCGAGCAGGACATCGAAACCAAGCACGTCGAATACTATCTGGCAGCCGCGCGCATGCAAAGTGATGGCGGGCCTTCAGGGTCAGGCTAGCAACAAACCGTTCCCGGCAATCGTCGGTGGAAAATCGCCACTCCTGACCCCTGCTGATCACGCCGGCACCCGGATGACCGCCCTCAGGCCGCCCAGCGGGCTATCAAACAGGGTGACGTTGCCGCCGTGGCTGCGGGCGATGTCGCGGGCGATGGCAAGGCCGAGACCGGTGCCCGAACTGTCGAGGTTTCTCGCTTCGTCGAGACGGTAGAACGGCTTGAACACATCGTCGCGGGAGCGCTCGGGAATACCCGGACCATCGTCGTCCACGGTGATCGTCAGCCACTTGCCGCCGTGGCGGGCGTCGATGTGGACCGTGTTGGCATAGCGGTAGGCATTGGAGGCGAGATTTGCCACCAGCCGCGTGAAGGCATTGGGCCGCACGCGGATGAGGTCGTCGCCTTCGACGGCGGTTGTCAGCACCTTGCCGTGCAGTTCGGCTTCCGCCTGCAGCCGGATCATCAGGTCGTTCAGCCGCAATTCGCCGACGTCTTCCTCCGCCTCGCCACGGGCAAAGGCAAGATACCCTTCCAGCATGCTCTGCATGTCCTCGACATCCTGGTTGAGATTGTCGAGATCGGGGCTGTTGCCGGCCAGCGCCAGTTGCAGCTTGAAGCGGGTCAGGATGGTGCGCAGGTCGTGGCTGACGCCTGTCAGCATGGCCGTGCGTTGTTCGATCTGCCGTTCGATGCGCTCGCGCATCTGGATGAAGGCCAAGCCGGCGCGCCGGACTTCTTCTGCGCCGCGCGGCGAAAAATTGTCGATCTTCTGGCCTTTGCCAAAACTCTCCGCGGCCTTTGCAAGGGTCAGGATCGGCCGGATCTGGCCGCGCAGGAAGAGGATGGCGATGGCGAGCAGGACGAGCGAGGCGCCGACCATCCAGACGATGAAGATATGGGTGTTGGAGGCGTAGGCCTGGTTTCGCCGGGCATAGACCCGCAGAATGCGTTCGCCGTCGATCTTGATGCGGATTTCGACGAGATTGGAATTGCCGACGGTGTCGATCCAGAAGGGCAGGCGGATCTGCCGTGAGATTTCCTCGCTGAGGATCTGGTCGAGTATCTCGAAGAAGGGCTTTGGTCGCGGTGGCGGCAGTTCGCCATCCGGCTCGACGGAGATATTGAGGTTGAGCCGATCGCGGGCGATGCGGACGATGTCGTCGTAGCCGTCTTTCGGAGCCGCGTTTATCAGGTCGATAATGGCTGCGATGTCGCTTGTGACAGCCGCCGACAGGCGCTGCGTCACCAGTTGCCAATGCCGTTCCATGAAGACGAAGGCGACGACCGATCTGCAGCAGCACCATGGGAATGATGACGATCAGCAGCGAGCGGGCGTAAAGACCCATCGGCAGGCGCCGCCGCATCCAGCGGGTCGCACGTTTCCAGTTGCCGTCTCCAGCCTGCAGCCAGTCGCGGGGGCGAAAATCAAAGCGCGCCATGGATAGCCCGGATGGTCAATTCTTCTCCTGTCGTACACTTGAGGCGAAACGAACAGCTGCTCGCCTTGTCTGCTCAGTCGATGCTCAAGCGGTAACCGATGCCGCGCACGGTCTGCAGGAACACCGGATTGGACGGATCGTCCTCGATCTTGCGCCTGAGACGGTTGATCTGCACGTCGATCGTGCGTTCTCCGACCTCTGCGTCGTCGCTGACCAGTTCGTGGCGCGGGATCGTCTCGCCGGCGCGCTGCGAAAACAGCATCATGATTTCCTGTTCGCGATCGGTCAGCCGGATATGATCCGCACCGCGGCGCAGTTCCTTGCGCACAACCGAGAAGGTGAAGGGGCCGAAAATGACCTGCTCGACCTTCGGCGCCTGCGCCGGCGCATTGCGCCGCAGGATATTGTTGATGCGCAAGACGAGTTCGCGCGGATCGAAGGGCTTGGGCAGGTAATCGTCGGCGCCGGCCTCCAGACCCTCCATGCGGGCATTCGCCTCGGCAAGCGCCGTCAGCATGATGATCGGCACGGTCTTGATCTTGCGCAGGCTCTGGGTGAGCGAAATGCCCGTTTCTCCCGGCATCATCACATCGACGATCAGCAGATCGTAATCGATGCCGTTCAGCTTGCGGCGGGCTTCGTCGGCATCGGCCGCCACCGTGATGCGAAACCCCTGTTCGGTCAGGTAGCGGTTGAGCAGGTCGCGGATACGGCGGTCGTCATCGACCACCAGAAGATGGGCGGCATCATCGGAAATCCTCGTGGTCTTCGTCATCGTTTTATGCCCTGTATCACCGGTCCGTGCCGCTTTCGCCGGTCTTCATTCCCGACAGGAAGCGTTTCACCATATCGCGGGCATCTGGACCCGTCTTTGCCAATGCCGCGGCTATGCGGCGGGACTGTGGCTCGGCAAGCGCATGGGCGAAAGCCTTGCCTTCCCTTGTCGTGTAGAGCTTGCGCTGGCGGCGGTCTTCGGGTCCGGCGACCTGGTGGATATAGCCGCTGTCGATCAGCTGCTTCAGAACGCGCGCGAGGCTTTGTTTGGTGATCTTCAGCGTATCGAGAAGATCGGCGACCGTCATGCCAGGCTCGCGATCGACGAAGTGCACGACGCGATGATGCGCCCGCCCGAAACCGCGCTTTTCCAGAATCGCATCGGGATCGGAAATGAAATCACGATAGGCGAAAAACAGCAGTTCGATGATTTCGTAGTCGATGGCACCATTATCCCTCCCCAGGGCGATGGCCGTCTCTTCCGGACGGATTTCTTTCGGCTGTCCTGCCACGCGATCATTTCCTTTCCATCACATGCACTTTGGAAGCTGCCGTGAAAATATGTCAGCTTTATTGACACATTTCATGCGTTTTGACAGCGCCAATCGCATCCTGCGGATAAGACAAAGTCGCTTCCATGTTTTGCAGGATAGGCCGTGATGGAACGATCGCCAATCCGCAACGATCAAAATCATGGCAGGAGGTCGTTATTCCGCCGGCCGCGAGATCATGCACCCATGCAATAATCGCGGGCGCATGCAAAAACGGCGACCTGAAAGGCCGCCGTTTCCGCATGTGCTGGGCCGGCTTACTGGTAGACGTAAACGATCTGGCGGGTCGCCGGATCGATCAGAACCTGGCGGTCGTTCACGCGCGCATACCGATATTCATAGTCGGGGACCTCGACCATGGTGACGGTTTCGGGAACCGTGCCGCCCACGATGATGTCGCCATCGATCGTGATGGTCTCGACCGGGTTGGTGTCGATATAGGTTCTGACCAGTTCCGGAGGGTTGACTTCGCCGACACGGCCGAGCAGTTCGTCGCCGGGCTGCGGATCCGCGCCTGCGACGCTGCCGGTCGCTTCATAGGTGACGACAGGGACGCCGAGATCGACGCGGTGCTGCTGGACGATCATCGGCTGGCCGCCCTGATCAACCGTCAGGTTCTCTGCATAGACCCAGCCGCGCATGCCGTTGACGTCGATGCGGCACCAGTTGCTGCCTTCGATGCAGCCATCCAGCGTGCCGGCGCTGCCACGCGTCGCCAGACCAAGGGTCGGATAGTCGGTGCCGGGACCGGCCTGGATGTTGAGGTCGCTCACGGTCGTCACGCTCATCTGCGCGAAGGCCAGCGATGCGGTCGAAGCGAGAATAAGGCCCGACAGGGCAAGCATAGGGCGGAAATTTTTCATCACTTGGTTCTCCGAGGTTCTCGATGATCCGGAAACGCGAACAGGGAAGGGATGTTCCCTCGGTGACTGCACGAATGATGAAAATGTAAAATACTGGAATCGTTCCATTTTTGGCGGAACCTTTTGCCGGGCCCAGGTGTTGTGCGGCCAAATCGGAGAGCAGGGTAATGCAACAACAATCATCGCATGATCATCAGGCCGCAGCGGCACAGCTTCGTCCTGTCGTCATCACCGTCGTCACGCTTAAAGTCATGGTCTTCGCCCTGCTGATGACGACGCTGAACATTCCGGCGCCCATCCATGCCCCCCTGGAAATCGCCTCGGTACAATAGAAGGCTGCTGTACTCCCCGGCAGCTTCGTTATATCTGGCCTTATCTTTTCAATTGCGAGGCGGCCAGCATGTTACAGGCGGGCATTATCCCGGTTACCCATTTCCAGCAGAATTGCACCGTGCTGTTCGATACGGACACCAAGGAAGGCGTGATCGTCGATCCGGGTGGCGACGTCGATGTCATCCTCGAAACGATCCGCGGAAATGGCATCACGTTGAAAGCGATCTGGCTTACCCATGGTCATATCGACCATGCCGGCGGCGCCAAGGAGCTGAAGGAAGCGCTCGGGCTCGATATCATCGGCCCGCACAAGGATGATCTTCCGCTGCTCGAAAAGCTCGAAACACAGGCCGAACGCTTCGGTCTGTCGATGAAGGTCGAGAACGTCATCCCGGACCGGTGGCTTGAGGACGGCGACACCGTTTCGTTCGGCGAACATGTCTTCGAGGTCCTGCATTGTCCCGGCCATGCGCCCGGCCATGTCGTCTATTTCAATCGCGCGCAGGGCTTCGCCCATGTCGGCGACGTGCTGTTCCACGGCTCGATCGGCCGCACGGACCTGCCCGGCGGCAACCATCAGCAGCTTCTCGATTCGATCCGCGACAAGATCCTGCCGCTCGGCGACAGCGTCGGATTCATCTGCGGCCATGGTCCCGGCGGTCAGATTGGCGAAGAGCGCCGCAGCAATCCCTATCTACGCGGTCTCTGACCCGCTCCGGACAAGAAAAAGCCCATGCGACTGATGACGCATGGGCTTAAGTTGTGTGGTCGCTGGGCTCAATCAGCCTGCGGTGCAGAAATAGTCGCGGCCGTCATAACCACGGAACGTGCCGGAATCCGGGTTGAACGAGCGGTAGCGACGCGAGCAATAGCGGTACCAGGCCGGCGACCATGGTTCGAGCGAACCGTAGGTCTGATGCACCACGGGGCGCTGACGGCGGTAGACCGGGCGGGGCTCGTAGTATTCGGGCTCCGGATCGATATAGACCCGTTCGCGATACCGCGGCTGCGAATTGGCAATGGCGCCGCCGATGATCACGCCGGTGGCAAGCCCGAGAGCGCCGATAGCGAGGTCGTCGCCGCTGTTATGGCGACGATGGCGGCGCCAGTCTTCGGCATGGGCAACCGACAGTGTCGGCAGAACGGTCGCCGTTGCAACGATTGCAAGAACTGCTGCTTTGATGAACGCTTTCATTGGTTTAATCCTGTGCATGGTCCGGATCACATTCCGGCCTTCATGATGGATGCAGACTAGGACTTTTAAACTGAATGCAGGCTGAACAAAAAAACCCGGCATCGCTGCCGGGCTTCAACGCGAGGATCTCGCAGCAAAGCGTGCGGCCTTAGCCTGAAACATGCAGGTTTACAGCCTTCGGGCCCTTGCCGCGGCGATCCGGTTCCGTGTCGAAGCTGACCTTCTGGTTCTCCGAAAGTCCGTTCAGGCCCGATGCCTGCACGGCAGAAATATGGACGAAGATGTCGGCGCCACCGTTGTCCGGTTTGATAAATCCAAAGCCCTTGTCGGTGTTGAAGAATTTTACAATGCCAGTCTCGGCCATGCGTCAGGTCCTTTTTCCTCTACCCGGGTGAGCGGCGGGCAGCATCACATTATATGCCCATCGGGGCGTGGGGCAGGCAGTTCTCGACGAGGAGGAAAGGGTCCCTTCATTGCAGCCAGTCATCAAAAAACGCTACCTCCCGGCGGTTTCTCATTCGACTGCCCGGAGCATATTGCGTCTCCGGCGCGCATCATTCTAGGTCTTCCCGTGTTCGCAAAATGCCCGAACACAGTAAGATTGATGGGTTTATTTTAAATTGGCAAGCAAAAGTTTTTTGAACGATCGGCACCAATTGTTATTGTTCAAAAACCGATCATCTGCCGTTTTTTTTGGTTTTTTCGCAGGTGAATTGCAAGCTATTGAATCTATGAGGCTTTGCGGTGTGTTGCGCAAGTTTTAGGCTGATTGCGCCATCTGATGTCGCTTATGGTTGCGCCAATCCGGTCATGATTTCGGCGTTTGGAAATATTAACCGTTTGATAAAACTTGGCTTATGCGACGTTCATCAGGATCGGAAGAGGGCATCCGAAAGCTTCGCGGATCCGATGCGGCGGACCGGATGGACTATCCTCCCTGAGATCGACTGTGTCTTCTGAAAACAGGTTCCCGGTTGGTCCCGGAAAATTGCGGCAAGTCGGCCGATGCCGGATATACCTGAGGCGGATACCGGTGTTCGTCCGCCTGTTGCTTGCCGTTATTGGGCAGGCAGGCGGTGCTGTACTGTCTGCTGCATCGACAAGGTCCGTTGGATCGGCAGGCGGTGTTATCTTTGCCGCGCTAGCGCGATTGCTGCGGGGACGTGACCTGCCGGCTTGATGGTGCGTTGCCGGTGTCTGCCAGTTCCTTCAAAAGCAGACCCTTGCCGATCAGCATCAGCCCGGCCAGCGCCAGCAGCGCGATGAGGGCGAGGACGAGGGTTTCAATCGGATTGAGGCGGGCGAGAAAGCCGCTGCGCTGTTCGCCGTTGGGCTGTTCGATGGACATGTCAAGCATCACGGTTCGAGGCTTCTGAAATCAGGCCGCGCAGTTGCCAGCGCCAGAGGCTGAAGGTTGTTGCAGCCATCAGGGCGATGCTGATCAGCAGAATGCCGATCTGTATATGCCGCTCTGCATGGGCTGCGCGGGCGAGATCGACAAAGGCGCGACCCTCGACGAACGGGATGCCACCCGTATGAATGCTTTCGTCGGCCACCGGCAGCGTGAACAGAACGTCCGCCGGGGGTGACATGATGCGCTCGTTCACGGGCTGGGAAATCTGCGGCGCCTGGCCGTTCAGAGTTTCTGTCCCGGCCTTTGCCTGTGTCGCCATGCCCGTCAGCATCAACAGGACCGTCGCCAGGGCGGCCAGTGCCAGATAGGTCCCCCAGCGCATGTCCCGCATCGTCATGCGCGTGGCGCCGATTTCGTCATCGAGACCCATCGTTTCATTCCTTGAATGTCAGGCAATTCTATGGGGGGAGAAAAGACCATGAACCCGGCTGTACAAGGACCGAATTGCGGCGGGCTGCGTCATTTATTGCGGCGAAAGCAAGGCGATGAAAAAATGACCGAAACCTGCTGAAATCTCTTAACAAATCGGAAATGAAGCCACGTCGTTCACAGGTCTTTCAAGCGCTGGCGGCGAGACCTGCCGTCGCTGGAAAAAACAGAGTCCTTTCCGCATGATGCAACGGAATGTGCACAGACTGATTCATCTGCTTGCCTGATTGAACGAATGAAACTTTGTGATGGTGACGCATTTTCGCAACCGGTGGCCGGATTTCACGGCCTTTGCGCTTGAAACCCCTGCCGTCTTTCGACATACACCTAACCGCACTGGAGCCGCTCGTTGTTCCAGAGGCGACATGCTGTTTCAACCAGTTCAGGAACCCTGACCCATGGCCTTTCTTGCCGATACCCTTTCCCGTGTGAAGCCCTCCGCCACCATCGCTGTATCCCAGAAAGCGCGCGAGCTGAAAGCCAAGGGCCGGGACGTGATCGGTCTGGGCGCCGGCGAACCGGATTTCGATACGCCCGACAATATCAAGAAGGCCGCCATCGACGCGATCAACCGCGGCGAGACGAAGTACACGCCGGTCTCCGGTATCCCCGAACTGCGCGAGGCGATTGTCGAAAAAGTTCAAGCGCGAGAACAACCTCGACTACACCGCCGCGCAGACGATTGTCGGCACCGGCGGAAAGCAGATTCTTTTCAACGCCTTCATGGCCACCATGAATCGCAGGCGATGAAGTCGTTATCCCGACACCTTACTGGGTGTCCTATCCGGAGATGGTCTCGATCTGCGGCGGCACGCCGGTTTTCGTCGCCACCACGCAGGAGAACAATTTCAAGCTGACGGCCGAAGATCTCGACAAGGCGATCACGGACAAGACCAAGTGGTTCATCTTCAACTCGCCGTCCAACCCGTCGGGCGCCGCCTATAGCCATGACGAACTCAAGGCGCTGACCGACGTGCTGCTGAAGCATCCGCATGTCTGGATCCTGACCGACGACATGTACGAGCACCTGACCTATGGCGACTTCAAGTTCGCCACCCCGGTCGAGGTCGAGCCGAAGCTCTATGACCGCACGCTGACCATGAACGGCGTGTCGAAGGCCTATGCGATGACCGGCTGGCGTATCGGCTATGCGGCCGGCCCGCTTGCGCTGATCAAGGCGATGGACATGATCCAGGGCCAGCAGACATCGGGCGCCTGCTCGATCGCCCAGTGGGCGGCTGTCGAGGCGCTGAACGGTCCGCAGGACTTCATCCCCGAAAACAAGAAGATCTTCGAAGGCCGCCGCGATCTGGTCGTCTCGATGCTCAATCAGGCCAAGGGCATCGAGTGCCCGTCGCCGGAAGGTGCCTTCTACGTCTATCCGTCCTGCAAGGGCCTGATCGGCAAGACCGCGCCGACCGGCAAGGTCATCGAGACCGACGAGGACTTCGTCTCCGAACTGCTGGAATCGGAAGGTGTTGCCGTCGTTCACGGCTCGGCCTTCGGCCTCGGCCCGAACTTCCGCATCTCCTATGCGACGTCGGAAGAATTGCTGGAAGAAGCCTGCAAGCGCATCCAGCGCTTCTGCGCCGCCTGCAAGTAACAGCTTCACGTTTATGGAAGGGCTCCGCCGGAAACGGCGGAGCCCTTCGTCGTTTTGACCCCCAAGAGGTGGTTATGGTGGTTCGGCGACGAGGCTATGTCGCCGGGTGATCGTCAGGCCTTTGCGCTGCGCGGAGAGAGCCTGACATACTCGCTCAGCCCCTTGGCCAGCGCATCGAAGGTGACCCGGCAGCGCGGCGTGTTGCGCAGGTTCTCGTGCATGGCGAGATAGGTATCGAGCGAAAATTCGAACTGCTGGGAGAGCACGCGGACCAGATCGGGATCGCGCCGTGCAATCGCAATCTGGCAGATGCCGATGCCGAAGCCGGCGCGGATGGCGGCAAGCTGGGCGATGTTGTTGTCCGTCTTCAGCGCGAAACGCACGGCATCCAGTTCCGGCAGCCGCTTGCGCATCGCGCGGATGAATGCGGTTTCGCGATCGAAGCCGATGATGCTGTGGCCGGCAAGGTCGCCGAGGTTGAGCGGCGTGCCCCTGGCCTCGAGATAGCGGCGATGCGCGTGGAAACCGAGCGGAATGCTGCCGATCCGCCGGGTGACGAGGGCGTCCTGTCTCGGTTCGACCATGCGCACGGCAATATCCGCCTCCTGCCGCAACAGATCCTCGACCGCATCGGATAGCGACAGCTCGATCATCAGTTCCGGATGGGCTGCGTGCAGTTCGGCAAGGATGGGCGGCAGGACTTCGACGCCGACGGCCTCGCTGGCGCTGATCCGCACGGTACCGCGCACGCTCTCGCTCTGTCCGCTCACGGCCCGCAGGAGCGCTGCGGCATTCGAGGCAAGCTGCTGCGCAAAGGGCATGAGTTCGTCGGCGGCTTCCGTTGTCAGCAGTCCGTGCGGCGAGCGGGTAAACAGCTGGACGCCGAGCGATTGTTCGAGCGCGTCGATATGGCGACCGACGGTCGGCTGGGTCAGGCCCAGTGCGCGGGCTGCAGCAGACAGCGACCCCTCCTTGGCCACGGCCAGAAGGGTGCGGTAATAATCCCAGTTGGGTTCCATCGTGTTCATTGATTTTAGTATAGCCGCTAAAGCTATTTGCGCAATTCCGTTTATCGCCATGTGGCCGCATAGTCTCCTCATCGAAACAAGGAGACAGCCATGACAGACGGTATCGAACACAAGCAGCAGACCGCCCTCGTTCTGGGCGCAACGGGTGGGATCGGCGGCGAGGTGGCGCGCAGGCTGAAGGCGCGCGGCTGGGCAGTGCGGGCCCTGAACCGCAACGCCGCGAAAGCCGCCGTGACGAACCCTGATTTCGAATGGTTGAACGGCGACGCGATGAATGCGTCCGACCTTCTCCGCGCAGCGCGCGGCGTCGACCTGATCGTCCATGCCGTCAACCCGCCGGGCTATGCCAATTGGGGCAGCCTCGTATTGCCGATGATCGACAACACGATCGCTGCGGCGCGCGCCCATGGCGCAACCGTGCTTCTGCCGGGCACGATCTACAATTACGGACCGGATGCCTTTCCGTTTCTGAGCGAAGACGCGCCGCAGAACCCGACGACGGTCAAGGGGGGCATTCGCGTCGAGATGGAACGCCGCCTCGCGGTCGCCTCTGAGGACGGGGTGCGGGTGATCGTCCTGCGGGCCGGGGACTTCTTCGGGCCGACGGCTGCCAACAGCTGGTTTTCGCAAGCACTGGTGACGCCGGGCAAGCCGCTCACGTCGATCACCTATCCGGGGCAGGCGGGCATCGGGCACCAGTGGGCCTATCTGCCAGATGTCGCCGAAACCATGCTGCGCCTGGTCGATCGCCGCGACCGCCTGCCGAACTTCGCAACCTTCCACATGACCGGCTTCTGGGATGACGACGGCACGAAGATGGTTGCCGCCATCCGCCGCGTCACCGGTCGTTCGGACCTGCGGGTCAAATCCTTCCCCTGGTGGATCCTGCCGCTGGCGGCACCCTTCGTCACCTTCCTGCGCGAACTGCGGGAGATGCGCTATCTCTGGAAGGAGCCGCTGCGCATGCCCAACACCCGCCTCGTCGAAACCATCGGTGCCGAGCCCTGGACGCCGATCGACACCGCCGTGCAGGCAACGCTTGCCGCTCTCGGATGCCTGCCGGCAGATAGCCGAACCCGGATCGTTTCCGGAAAACTGCTTGCCGCTCCGGCGCAAGGGGAGGCGGCACGATGAGCGGGATATCTTTCCAGCCGACCGACCGGCCAGTGCCCCATTATTTCCAAGGCCTTGCCCTCTCGGTCCCGATTTTGATCGCCGGCCAGCTGTTTCTGGCTGGTCTCGCCATCTTCTCCGATGGAGCAGCCTGGGACTGGCACAAGACCATGGGCGGGGTCGTCGGCCTGCCGATCCTCCTGCAAGGGGGACTTGCCCTGTGGCAGCCGTCCCTCAGGCCTTATCGCAGGGCGACCGGGATCGTCTTTGTGCTCTATGTCCTGCAGATCGTCTGGCTGATGGCCGGGGAGGCGCTGGCAAGCGGCGTGCTGCAGGCGCTGCACCCCGCCAATGCCGTTCTTCTGACGGCCGCCAGCGTGCTTCTGGCGAAGCGCGCGCTGGCCTGAGGCGGAAATGAACCTATGGCTGGTCCGGAGCCTGATCGTTCAGGACCAGCTGCATGAACGTAAGATCCAGCCAGCGGCCGAACTTGGTGCCGACTTCGCGCATCTGGCCGGTGATCTCGAAGCCGAGTTTTTCATGCAGGCGGATCGAGCCCGTATTGCCGGTCTCGATGCCGGCCACCATCACATGCTTGCCGCAGCCCTTCGCCCGCTCGATCAGCGCCAGCATCAATTGCCGGCCAATGCCGCCGCCGCGCTGGTTCTTCTCGACATAGACCGAATGCTCCACCGTATGCCGGTAGCCATCAAAGGCCCGCCAGTCGCCGAAGGAGGCATAGCCGGCGATCGTGCCGTCGTCGGTTACGGCAACAAGCACCGGGTAGCCCAGGCGGGTGCGCTCGGCGAGCCATGCAGCACGGTTTTCGACGTCCACGACGCGCTCGTTCCAGATCGCCGTGGTGTTGGCGACGGCATCGTTGTAGATCGCGCAGATCGCCGCCAGATCCTGTTCGCCCGCATCCCGTATCTGCATCTGTCTTCCCCAGTAAAATCCGTATCTTGCGTGGTGCCACAGTCCGGCCAAACCAACAACGGCCGGCAACGAAAATCCCGCCACGAGGGCGGGATTTCCAAAGTCAGATGCTGGCTGGGCTTACGCCGCCTGTTCCAGTGTCGGATAGTCGGTATAGCCCTTGGCGCCGCCGCCGTAGAAGGTCTGCTGGTCCGGTGTGTTCAGCGGAGCGTTGTCCTTCAGCCGCTGTACGAGGTCCGGATTGGCGATGAACGGCTTGCCGAAGGCGACGAGATCGGCGCGGCCCTGTTCGACAGCTTCGATGGCGAGGTCGCGGTCATAGCCGTTGTTGACCATCCAGGCTGCTTCGCCGCCAGCGGCCTCATAGGCTGCGCAAAGCGCCTTGTAGTCGAACGGCGTGTCGCCCTGCTGGAAGTCGCGCGGGCCGCCGGTGGCGCCCTCGATGATGTGGATATAGGAGAGCTTGTACTTCGCCAGCCCTTCGACGACATGGGTGAACAGCGGCTGCGCATCCGGATCGGAGGCGTCGTTTGCAGGCGTTACCGGCGAGATGCGGATGCCGGTCTTGCCTTCGCCGATTTCCTTGACGATGGCATCGGTCACTTCGAACAGGAAGCGTGCGCGGTTCTCGATCGAGCCGCCATAGGCGTCTGTGCGGACGTTGGAGCCCGAACGCAGGAACTGGTCAATCAGATAGCCGTTTGCGGCATGGATTTCGACACCGTCGAAGCCTGCGTCGATCGCGGCGCGGGCAGCCTTGCGGTAGTCCTCGACAATGCCGGGGATTTCCGAGAGTTCGAGCGCGCGCGGCTCGGAGGTTTCGGCAAAGGTGCCGGTGCCGTCGTCATTGATCAGGTAGGTCTTCGACTTGGCCTGAATTGCGGAGGCCGAAACCGGCTTGCCGCCACCCGGCTGCAGCGAAGTGTGCGAGATGCGGCCGACATGCCACATCTGCACGACGATCTTGCCGCCGGCCTTGTGCACGCCGTCGGTCACCTTTTTCCAGCCGTCCAGCGCTTCCTGGGTGTAAAGGCCCGGAACGTCGGCATAACCCTGTCCCTGGTGGGAGATGGCGGTCGCTTCGGTGATCAGCAGGCCGGCCGTGGCGCGCTGTTCGTAATAGGCGGCGACCAGTGGGCCGGGAACGGCCTTGGGCGAACGGTTGCGGGTCAGCGGCGCCATGACGATGCGATTTGCAAGCTCGATGTCACCGATCTTGATGGGGTCAAACAATGTAGACATGGGGTATCCTTTTCGGGGGGATGGTCTTGGGGGAAGCTGTGATGGAGCGGGTGGAAGAGGTCAGAGCGTTTTGCTGATATCCTTCAGAAATGCGTCGATCGTCTCTTCGTTGCGCTTGTAGAAGATCCATTGGCCGACCTTGCGGCTGCTGATCAGGTCGGCGCGCTGCAATGTCGCCAGATGCGCGGACACCGTCGACTGCGACAGGCCGCAGCGCTCGAACTGGCTGGCGCAGACGCCCATGTCGAGCGGGTGCTCCTGGCTCGAAAAATGCGCCTCCGGCTCCTTCAGCCAGCCGAGCATCTCGATGCGCTTGGGGTGCGCCAGAGCCTTGAGGATTTCGTCCTTGTCCATGGATCGATTGGTTCCGATATTTGTATCGTTAAAACGCGATATATAGATATATGGATCGCCCATCGACGATATTCAAGTCACAAACCTGTGAGAAAATTTCCGTTCTTGCGAGCATGCTCAAAGGCAAGCGGGCAAAAAAAGAGGACCGCAAGAAAAACTTGGGTCCTGCTGAGGTTGAAGGTTTTTGCAAACCTCCAGAGGGGAACAGCTGCTGCGGTGGACTGGGAGGAGATGATCCACCAGACTGCATCAGCTGAGTATCTATATGGAAATGCGATGGGAAAAATTCAATAGCCGGGAATGCAAAAATGCAACCAGCGGAAGATGCCCATGCAAAAGGCAAAAAAAGAGGGCCACAAGAAGAACTTGGGCCCTTTATAGTTATGAAGGTAATTAACCTCCAGAGGGGAACAGCTGCTGCGGTGGCACTGGGAGGAAAAAAGCCACCAAAATGCATCAGCTGCAGTCGGTATGATGGTTTTTTGTGCGCTTAGCAATTAATTAATACGCATGTCAGCCATGTGTGAAACGCACCCCTGCGCATATTTCAGGCGGTTTCAGTGCTTGGTTGATCCCTGTTTATTGTGCGCCGCAACATAGTTCTTATAAAACAAAGGCTTGCCGACAGGAACCGGCAAGCCTTTTATTTGGGCAGATTTTTAACTGGTCAGAAGTTCCAGTTGCGTGCCTTGGCAACGATGAAATCGCGGAAAACCTTCAGCTTTGCGGCGTTCTTCATTTCGTCCGGATAGCAGAAATAGGTGTCGAAGGACGGGACATCGGCACCGATCGACCAGCTGGATCAGGCCCGGGTCGCGGCCGACGATATAGTCCGGCAGCATGGCAATGCCGATGCCGAGCAGGCAGGCGCGCTTGATCGAGGTCAGGCTGTTGATCTGCAGGTGCGAGATGCGCGGATTGTCGGCTGTCGCGCCCGGCGATTTCCAGCCAGTTGACATCAAGCAGATAGTTGGGGGCCGGCTCGCCGAAGGTGATGATGCGGTGGTTGTCGAGATCCTCGAGCGATCTGCGGCTCGCCGTACTTGTTGATATAGGACGGTGCGGCATAGACATGCATGTGCACGGTGAAGAGCTTGCGCTGGATGAGATCGGATTGCTGCGGCTGGCGCAGGCGGATGGCGCAGTCGGCATGGCGCATGTTGACGTCCAGTTCCTCGTTGTCGAGGATCAGCTGCACCTGCATATCCGGATAAAGCGACAGAAATTCCTGCACCTTGTCGGTCAGCCAGCCCTGGCCGAGGCCGACCGTGGTGGTGATGCGCAGCTTGCCGGTCGGCTTGTCGGTGGTCTCGGTCAGCTGCATCTTGACGCGTTTCCAGCTTCATCAGCACGTCATGGGCGGTGCGATAGAGCAGTTCGCCCTGTTCGGTCAGGATCAGGCCGCGGGCATGGCGGTGGAACAGCTTGATGCCGACATCCTGCTCGAGCGCTGACACCTGCCGGCTGATGGCGGATTGCGACAGATGCAGCTTGTCGGCCGCATGGGTGAAGGAGCCGGCTTCCGCTGCCGCATGAAAAATGCGCAATTTATCCCAGTCTAGCGGCATGCTGTCCCCCATATGCGATCGTGACGGAAAATGCTCTCGCCTTTCCCGCCCGCCAGCCTATCGTGCTGTTCCCACTCCGGAACGGGTCGTCCCGTTCCGATTATTCGCGGCTTCTATTCGGCCGCAATTGCGACGGGCATGTGACCCGCCAGGTATTGTTCCGCTTCGAGAGCCGCCATGCAGCCCATGCCGGCTGCGGTGATGGCCTGACGGATAGATATCGTCGGTCACATCGCCGGCCGCATAAACCCCGGCCACATCAGTGGCAGTTGAATCCGGTGCTGTCCAGAGATAGCCATTTGGCTTCAGCCGCAGCTTGTCCTTGAAAAGTTCGACTGCCGGTGCATGGCCGATGGCCACGAAAACGCCGTCGATCGGCATGGCGCTTTCGGCACCTGTCTTTGTGTTGCGCAGCGTCACGCCGCTGACCGAGGCCGGCATGGGCGGTTTTGCCGGCGTGCCGGTATAGGCCGTCACTTCATGATCCCAGAGGATCTTGACGTTCGGCTTGGCAAACAGCCGCTCCTGCAGGATCTTTTCGGCGCGGAAACTGTCGCGGCGGTGAATGACGGTGACGGTCTTTGCGAGGTTCGACAGGTAGAGGGCTTCCTCCACCGCCGAATTGCCGCCGCCGACGACGATCACGTCCTTGTTGCGATAGAAGAAGCCGTCGCAGGTGGCGCAAGCCGATACACCGAAGCCCATGAAAGCGGGTTCGCTCTCGATGCCGAGCCACTTGGCCTTGGCGCCGGTGGCAATGATCAGCACATCCGCCGTCCAATCGGTGCCGCTATCGGTCTTCAGCCGGAACGGACGCACCGTCGTGTCGACTTCCGTCACCAGGTCATTGACGATCTCGGCGCCGACATGCTGCGCCTGCTTCAGCATCTGCTCCATCATCCATGGGCCCTGAACCGGATCGGCATAACCCGGATAGTTCTCGACGTCGGTGGTGATCATCAGCTGGCCGCCCTGTTCCATGCCGGCGATCAGCACCGGATTGAGCATCGCGCGCGCCGCATAGATCGCCGCCGTATAGCCGGCCGGGCCGGAGCCGATGATCAGAACTTTTGTGTGGCGGGTGGTCATGGCGGTGATCCTGTTTTCCGGCAATATCGAACGGACTGTCTGGCGTCTGTTGGGGCTACATTTATGGATGGAGGCCCATCATATTCAAGTACGGGTCCGACTTTACCAACAGTACATGGCGCGCTTGTGCCGTTTTTTGCGCTAATCGCGAAATTTCTTGCGACATGGGGTCGAGTTCGGGCAGATATGGGCTGTCATATTCAACAAGGGGTCTACGTGTTTCGCGCTGAGCTGGATGCCATAGACATAAAGATCCTGCGCGAACTGCAGGGCGACGGACGCATGACCAATGTCGAACTGGCGCAGAAGGTCGGGATCTCTGCTCCTCCCTGCCTGCGCCGTGTTCGCAAGCTGGAGGAGGGGGGCGTCATCAAGGGATATCACGCCCTGCTGAACGCACCTTCGCTCGGCTTTGATCTTGTGGCCTTCTGCATGGTTGGCCTGAAGCATCAGTCCGAAGCCGATCTCAAGGCGTTTGCCGCCGCGACCAATGCCTGGCCGCTCGTGCGCCAGGCATGGATGGTCTCCGGCGAAAGCGATTTCCTGCTGCACTGCGTGTCGGAAAACCTGACGGTCTTCCAGGATTTCGTCATTGAAGTTCTGACCGCCAATGACCGTGTCGATACCGTCCGGACCATGCTGACGATCCGCGAGGTCAAGAGCGTCGGGCTGGTTTCGATCTGACGGTCAGCTTGTGCCTTATATCCAACAGCGCGCGCTGTTTTTATCAACCCAGGCAAACCCCGCTGCTCGCGACAGTCTTCAGCCTGACATATAACTGCGAAGCTTGCCTATCCGCGCTCTCGCGTTCATCTTTGTCTTTTTCCAGGCAAACTTGAGCGCCATCCGACGTTTGGCTTGACGCTTCAGTTCCCGGATTTCGTCGTGTTCCACGACGCGATGGCGGCCCGGCAACCAGAGGGCTTCGATATCCGCCTCGTTGGCCTGCCAGTCGCGGGGTTCGAAATAATAGAACTTGTAGCGGGACTCATCATCGGGAAGCAGGTCGATGTCCGGGCGCTGGCGGGTGTCGAACATTCCTCCCAGGGGCAGGTGAATCCGCGTTGCGGACGACAACCAGGCGGCAAGCCAGGAAAAACTGCTGATCGAGGTGGCGATATGCTGCGACCGGCGTATGGTTTCGAAATCGATCAGCGGCGTTTGTGGCGGGAGGAATTCCGCCTGGGCGTAGCGCTGTCGCAGTTTCCTGGAATAGTAACTGTCTTCGAGTTCGCCGATGAACACGGGCTTGCAGCCGCTTTCGTCAAGCACAGTGTCAATGTAGGAAAAGGGGACGGGGTAATAATCCCGGTGTGCCGTGCCCAGAATGTCCCCGCCACGAATGTGAATGACGACATGGTCGGCATCGAACCCCTGTATATCCGGCGCGTCTGTCTCAAACACGTTCTGGTAAAATGCGCGTGGGGCGTAGTTGCTCATCCGGAAACCCAAGCCGCGCAGGTTGAGATCGGTAACCACGCCTTTGCGGATGAGGCTTGCAATGTGATCGACGTCGATCATCTGGCCGCTGACACGGAAGGACCTTTTGGGAAAGTCAGACGGCGCAGGGGCCGAAAGCCCCCACATCGGGATATCGTAGCCGTAGATTTCGAGCGGCCCAGCCAGTCTCTGAAGATTGAGGGCCAGCATGTACTGAAGCATCTGGTTTGCAGATCTGCCCGCCGGATCAATCAGAATTCTCGGTGTCTTCATCGCTGACATCTCATCTATCGTTTTGAAGGCGCCTGCTCTTGCCGACCCGTGTTGCCGGGTCGACCGGGGTATGGGTCAACCGAGGGCCCGCCGCATTTCTTTTGCCGGCCTGACTATAGGGGCACCAGGCCGCTGACAAGATGGGTAGAAGCCGTTCGACGCTTGTGAAACTTGACCCTGTTCAAGACAGGGCCTGCGGCGGAACGGAGATCCTGGAGGCGGGCATTGTCGATCCGGCCTTCCGCGTTCGGCCTTCAGCGTTGGGCGGGCAGGCGAAAACGGCGCTTGTTGCGCCCTGCGATCAGCTTGTCCTGGAACAGACGCCACTGTTTGGCCAGTCCGTAGTACCAGCGTCGCTTGTGGGTTTTCCGCTGCTGGCCAGAGGCGGCAACGATCTGGCTTGCCGCATCCGTTGTCGTCACGGGGGCGGGTCGGAAGGAATAGCCATGCCCGGTGCGGGTCAGCCAGTGGCGGAAGTAATTGTCCACGGGTGCAAAAATCTCCCGATGCTCATCGACAAAAAGCCGCGCGCCCTCGCGAGACCAGACGATGGCACTGGTCGTCATCGGAAAATAGTGGGCGGCCACCAGTTCGGATGTGTGTCCATCGACGCTGTAGCGCGCAATGGGGGATGCGATCTTCAGCTTGTTGTTTCCGATGTTCATCAGGCGCCAGTCGGGATCGACCGCCTCGAGATCGGGCAATGCCTTTGCCAGCAGCGTCTCGATATTGCAGAGCGGCAAGGCGTCATCCTCCAGGACGAGCGCGTAGCGTGCATCCGACTGAAGGAAGGTTTCTGCAACCTTCAGGTGGCTGCGATAGCAACCGATTTCACCGCCGACAAGGCTGCGGCCCATATATCGCTCCGCGCGTGCGGCGGCGTAATCGGGCACCGATGCGAGATCGAGGGGCCTGCCATCGACGGCGGCGATGCGCTCGAAAGACAGGCCATAGGCAGCCAGCTTGTCGCTGATCGATGCGAGACGATCATGACTGCCATCGAGATTGATGACGTAGATTGCGAGGGACTGCATATCTGGCAAGGGTATCCTGTTGATCGGAAACATGTGCTTTCCATTATCCCGCCAGGCCCATGCGAAACAAGCTGTTTATCCGGTATGATCCCGCACGGGCGTGATGCCGTACGGTGACGCGGTCCGCCGTTCAATGTGCCGAATTTCCGCCGCCGCGGTCTTGCTCTCTTGTACGTGTAAGGTAAGGAGAACATAGAGGCACGATCGTGTGAAGACGCCGGTTGCAGTCTGCCGCGATGCCAAGGCACAGTTCGGGATTAAATAGCATGCGGGTTCATCAGTATATTTTCGGCAAGGATGGCGGGGCGGAGAAGTTCTTCGTCCATCTGGTCGGTGCACTCGCACGGCGCGGCGTCGAGCAGACAGCCGTGATGCGCTGGAACCGTCGGTGGCGCGAGGATGTCGAAGTCCATGCGAAGGTCATCCAGAGCAATTTCCGAAACCTCTCGATCGACCGTATCCTGCTGCCCATGAAGGTGCTGTCGATCGCCAAGCGTGACAAGGCTGACGCCATCATTTCCTGGTCGACGCGCGGCGCGCGCCTGATGCCGGCCTACAAGGGCGGGATCAAACTGTCCCGCCTCGGCGATTATCCGACGCATCTCGGCTATTTCAAGAATACCGATATTCTCGTGTGCAACACGCCCAGCATCGGCGATCACGTGCGCAAGCTCGGCTGGACGCGGGGCGTCGAGGTCATCTCGAATTTCACCGACACAACAACCGTCGCGCCGATCGACAGGGCGTCCGTCAATACGCCGGAAGGCGTTCCGGTCGTCATGACGATGGGACGTTTCGTGCTGCGCAAGCGCTTTCACCTGCTGATCGAGGCCATGGCGGCGGTGCCGGATGCGTATCTGTGGATCGCCGGCGATGGCGAGGAGCGCCCCGGAATCGAGGCTGTTATCCGCGAGCACAGGCTGGAAAACCGTGTGCGCCTGCTCGGATGGCACAAGGATACCCGTCCTTACGTCGCAGCCGCGGATATTTTCGTGATGCCGTCCAGCCATGAACCGCTCGGCAACGTCATTCTCGAAGCCTGGGCGCAGGGCAAGCCGGTCATTTCGTCCCGCTCGGAGGGTCCGTCCTGGTTCATTCGCGACGGTGAGAACGGTCTTCTTGTCGATATCGACGATGTTGCAGGATACACACGCGCCATCAACCAGCTGATCGCCCAGCCGCAACTGGCTGCAAGCATCGCCGAAGCCGGGCGCAACACCCTGGTCGGCCAGTTCTCCGAAGAGGCCGTGGCCAACGCCTATATCGAGTTGTTCAAGCGCAAGCCATAAAGCAGGTCTCTTCCGATAAGGCACGCTCCATCGGGTGAAACAGCCGTTCCACAGGCGGGATGGCCCGACGGCCTATGTCGCGGACGAAAGCAGTTTTTCGTAGACCGCACCGATGCTTGACGCTTCGCCTTCGATGCTGAAGCTGTTGATTGCCCGTGAGAGGCCTTGTCTGCCGGCCCGTCGCGAGCGTTCCGGATCGTCCATGAATGCTGCCGCAGCGGCAGCCATGGCCGTTTGATCCTTGATCGGCACCAGAATGCCCGTCTCGTCGTCTCCGGCCGTCAGAAGCTCGGAAAAGGCGCCGACATCGGTCGCCACCACCGGCAGTTCCGTCGCCATGGCCTCCAGCGGTGTCAGGCCAAAACCTTCCCAGCGCTGCGGCGCGATGAACAGATCGAGCGCCCGGTACCAGCTGGGAATATTGGTGTGTTCGCCGACGAACAGGATGCGGTCGGCGAGACCGGCGGCGGCGACCCTTTCCTTCAATTCGGTCTCGAATGCCTGATGCGCGCCTGTTGCGCGGCCGGCAATGATGGCAATCCAGTCCGGCTCGTTGGGGCAAAAGGCTGATCATGCTGTCGACGAACAGGTCGGTGCCCTTTTGATGGCGCACGCGGCCAAAACAGCCGGCGATCTTTTTATCCGACGGCAGGCCGAGAGCGGCCTTTGCGGCGGCCTTGTCCGTTGCCGGAAAAAAGCGCTCTGTGTCGATGCCGTGCATGATCGTCGTTGACGGCACGTCCAGATAGGCGGCGGTCCTGTTGCTGGTGGCGATCACCGCATCCATGCGGCCGATCAGGAATTTGCTCCAGCCGGTGTGGCGTCGCTGCGAGGCGGAGGTGAAGACGATCTTCAGCGGCATGCGCAGCAGATCGCGCAGGATGATGGCCGGCAGCATCTCGATGTTCCTGCGGGCATGCCAGACCCGGCAGCGGCGGTTTTCAGGGGCTGTCCAGAGGCGCAGCAAGGCCGAAAAGCCGATATGCGGCAGCGTTTCCGGCAGGCCGGGGCCGAGCGTCGCGATCTTCTGGCCAAGCCTGCGCTGCACCGGGATAAGCTGGATGATGGTCGATGTGACGCCGGAAAGTCGCCGCTTGAAGTTCGGCGCGATGATTTCGACGCCTCTGATGTTTTCCACGATCGAATGCCCCTGGTCCTGCCTGCGCTCTACGGAAAAAGCCCGGAAGCGGCGAGGCGCATCCGGGCTTTTCAATTCAAACCGTCAGGCAGTTCAGCCCCAGTTGATCGCCAGAATCTCGTAAGCCTTGGAACCGCCCGGCGCCACGACCTCGATCGAATCGCCGACTTCCTTGCCGATCAGCGCACGCGCGATGGGCGAGGAGATGGAGATCCGACCCTGCTTCACATCGGCTTCCTGGTCGCCGACGATCTGGTAGGTCTTGTTTTCCTCGGTGTCTTCGTCGATCAGCTTGACGGTCGCGCCGAACTTGATCTTCGAGCCGGACATCTTCGACAGGTCGATCACTTCCGCACGGGCGACGTAATCTTCCAGCTTCGCCGATTCGGCCTTCATTGTGGCTCTGCGCTTCCTTGGCCGCATGATATTCGGCATTTTCCGAAAGGTCGCCATGGGCGCGCGCTTCGGAAATCGCTTCGATGATTCGCGGGCGCTCTTCCTGCTGGCGCCAGCGCAGTTCTTCCTTGCAGCTTGACGAATCCACCCTGCGTCATCGGTACTTTGTCGACCATTGCATTGTCCTTCATAGTCCGCGCCGGGCCGGCTTTTCGCAGGCGTCAGCACAAAAGAAAACGGTCACCAGAGCGTTAACTCCGGAACCGTCCGAAACATTTGAACGTCGCTTATAGCAGAAGTGAGCAGGGGAAAGCCAGATTTTTCGACTGCGTACCGAAGTCACCGCTGCGGCATGATCGCATCAATGCGCGCTGAGTGCTGTTTCATCGACATGGGCCTGCGCGTAGATGCGGCGTGCGATTGCGGCAAGCACAAGCAGAGACACGGTTGCGACAAGGCAGCAGACGGCAAAGCCGAGCGAAAATCCGGAGCGGGCGAGGGCGAGCCAGTCCGGCGCCGTGTCTCCCAGCGACGCCGCCATGCCGACGGCGCTGGCGAGCGTCGAGGAGGCGGCCTCCACCTGCTGCGGCGTCAGCCCGCTGAGGTCGGCCCCGGTCATGGTCGACCGGTAGATGAAGGTTCCGATGCTGCCCAGCAAAGCGACGCCGAGCGCGCCGCCGAATTCCGCGCTGGTTTCAGAAATCGCCGATGCGGAGCCCGCCCGTTCCGGCGGTGCCGTGCCGACGATCAGGCCGGTGGTCGTGAGGATCACCGGCACGAAACCGACGGCGACAATCATGCTGGCGGCGAGAATGCCGACGGCACTCTGGTGATAGGCGGCAAGGCCCATGGCGGCCGTACCCACGGCATTGACGAGCAGGCCGAGGATGACGGTCCGCGACGGTCCCAGGCGATTGGTAAAGCGGTGCGCCTGGAAGGACATGACGGTGAAGATCAGCGAGGACGGTACAGACCAGATCGCCGCCTCGAATGCCGAAAGTCCGGTCACCAGCTGCAGAAACAGGTTCTGGTAGAGAAAGATGCCGAAGATGAAAAATACGCCGGCAAGATTGACCGCCAGCGATGCGGTAAAGGCCGGGATCTTGAAAAGCTGCAGGTCGATCAGCGGATGGACGAGTTTCTTCTGGCGGCTGATGAAGGCGAAACCGAAGGCGAGCCCGATGGCCAGCGCTACCGCCTGATCCGCTTCGAAGCCGTAGGCCGCCATGTGCTTCAGCCCATAGATGAACGGCAAAACGGCTGCGAGCGAAAAGACGACGCTCAAGAGGTCGATGCGGGCGCCCTCTGCATTCTTGTATTCCGGCAGCAGAAGCGGTCCGGCAATGAGCAGCCCGAGCATGACCGGTATGTTGATCAGAAACACCGATCCCCAATGGAAATACTGCAGCAGCAGACCGCCGATCAGCGGGCCGACAAGCCCGCCGAGCGCAAAAGCCGTGCCCCAGACGCCGATGGCGCGGTTTCGCTCACCCTCGTTTTCGAACAGATTGACGATCAGCGATAGCGTCGAGGGCGCGACCGTCGCTCCGGCGATGCCGAGCAGGGCGCGTGCGGCGATCAGTTGCTGCGCGCTGGTCGAAAATGCCGCAAGCGCGGAGGCAATGCCGAAGGCGAAGGCACCGACCAGCAACACACGCCGTCTGCCGATTCGGTCGCCCAGCGTGCCCATGGTCACCAGAAAACCGGCGACCATGAAGCCGTAGATGTCGTTGATCCAGAGCAGTTCGGCGGCACTGGGATCCAGATCGGCGACGATTGCCGGCATTGCCAGGAAAAGCACGGACAGGTCCATCGAGTAGATCAGGCAGGCGATCGACAGCACGTAGAGGCCGATCCATTCCCGCCGGCCGGCATGTTTGCTGCCCTCTGTTGTCTGTTGCATGCCCGGCCCCGCTTGTGACAGCGCACTTTCGCCTGCCCGTTCGCGCTTGGCAATCTGGAAAAAGCGATCCGATTCGCGTGCGTTTCGACCGCCGCCGAGAAAAACACCGCGGCTTCAAAAATAACGCTTTACCTCAAGCCCGGTTGAGGTCGTATCAGTCCGGCGATCCCAATGGAGACGCAGATGACGCACGAGACGATACAGCACGACGAGACAGATGCGCTTACCGAGGGGGAAAGCATGTCCGCCACCTGGGGCGAATTGCTCACACCCCGCAACCTGGCATCGACAGTGACCTTGTGCCTTGGTGTCGCGCTGTTTGCCTTCAATGAATTCTTCATTGCCACGGCGCTGCCGTCGGCCATTGAGGATCTGGGCGGGACGGCGCTGCTGTCCTGGGCCTTCACGGTCTATCTCGTCTTTGCCATTGTCGGCGGCATGATGGCGGCGCATCTGAAGCAGCGTTTCGGCGCGCGCCGGACGCTGCTGGCGGCAGCGTCGGTCTTCATCGTCGGCACGCTCGTTGCCACCCTTGCCACGGAGATGCTGCATGTTCTCGTCGGGCGATTGTTGCAGGGGGCGGGCGAGGGCGTCGTTGCCGCTTTGTGTTATGCGCTGATCCCGGAACTTTTCCCGTCGCGCCTGGTGCCAAAGGTGTTCGGCGCTGAAGCCATCGTCTGGGCGACCGCGGCATTTTCCGGCCCGCTCGTTGCCGGTGCGCTGACGGAGCACTGGTCCTGGCGGCTCGCATTCTTCATCAGCCTGCCGGCCGCCGCCATCTTCATCGTGCTCGTCCTCTTCATTGTGCCCAAGGCGGCACAGGCCAGCGTCTCCACATCCACCCTGCCGATTTCGCGGCTTGCGCTGGCGGGTGGTGGCATCCTGATGATTTCGCTTGCCGGCACGGTCTCCAGCGCGCTTGTCATGGGCCTGTTTCTCGTGGCCGCCATGGTCCTGCTTGCCGTCGTGGTCGGTCTTGACCGGCGGTCCGACAATCCGATGTTGCCGCGCGCCGCCTTCAGGCTCGACAAGGCCCTGGGGGCAGGGCTCTGGGTCATTCTTCTGATGCCGTTGGCGCAGGCCGCCGCAGCCGTGTTTCTCATCTACAGCCTGCAGCATCTCTGGCTGCTGTCCCCCACCGTTGCCGGTGCTGTTGGTGCCGGGATGGCGGTCTCCTGGAGCCTGACAGCGATCGCGGTGGCGAGCCTGAAGTCGGCGGAGAGCCGTCATCTGGTCATGCAGATCGGACCGGTGCTGGTTCTGGCAGGCCTTTTCCTCGTGACGCTCGCCATTGGCACCGATCAGCTCTGGCTGGTCTTCCCGGCACAGGCGGCCATCGGCGCCGGTTTCGGAACGTCCTGGGGAACACTCAGCCAGTTGATGATGGATGTCTCCAGCATCGAGGAACGCGACCGGACATCGGCCATGCTGCCGACGCTTCAGTCTGCGGGCTATGCCATCGGCGCTGCCTTTTTCGGGCTGGTCGCCAATGTCATGGGCTTCGGCGAGGGCATCGGTCCGGAGGTATTGCGTTCCGCCATGCTTGCCGTGTTCGCCGGCGGCTGCCTTGTTGCCGCACTCTCGGCCATGGCGGGTCTGCGCATGGTGCGAATTGTTCAGTCGAATGGAGAGCGCGGAAGATAGCGCGACGGCTTTTATTCGACCCTGTCAGGCCGCTTCATCAAGGGTTTTGGGAGAAAGCTGCTGGCGCGCGTCCAAGACTTCCATGCCGACGATATGCCCCTGCGCGTCATAATCCAGAATGAGACCTTCGGAAACCTGCTCGCTCTCCAGGATGGTCTCGCTGGAGAAACGAATGTAGGCCGCGTTCGCCGTCGCGTCATATTCGATCACGGGTTTCATTCTGGCTTGATCGCTCCACGGTCTAGGAATGCCGATATTATACGGATTTCCATTTCGTCTTCAACGCAGGCGACCCGCATAATTCTTCCACCGCGTTCCGGTACGATGCCGAATCGCCGTTCGACGTCGCTGTCTTTCGGATCCGGTTCGCGCCAGAGCGGGTCGAGAACGATCGCCTCGACCCAGCCGATATCAAGTCCGCGCTCCCGCATGACCGTGGTGGCATGGGCGGAGAAGCGCAGCGGCTTCTTCATCACACCTTGAAATAGCTCTGCAGCGGGCTGGACTTCGAGGCTGCCGGCCTTCAGCGCCTGGATGGCCTCGGCGGCGGCTAGCGCGCCGGACATGGTCGTGTAATAGGGCACCTTCTGCATCAGCGTCGCGCGGCGCAGCGACTTCGAGTCCGAGATCGCCTTGTTGCCGTCGGTGGTGTTGATGACCAGCTGGACCTGACGGTTGCGGATGGCGTCCTCGATATGCGGACGGCCTTCCAGAACCTTGTTGATCTTGATGGCGGTGATGCCCTTTTCGGCCAGGAAGCGGTGCGGTGCCGCCGGTTGCCATGACCTTGAAGCCGATCTCGACCAGGATGCGGATGGCCGGCAGCACGCGGGCCTTGTCCTCGTCGCGCACGGAGACGAAGACGGTGCCGTCGCGCGGCAGGTCGACGCCGGCGCCGAGCTGCGCCTTGGCGAAGGCCAGCGCGAAAGTCGGTGTCGAGGCCGATGACTTCGCCGGTCGAGCGCATTTCCGGGCCGAGCAGCGTGTCGACGCCGGGGAAGCGGGCGAACGGGAAGACGGCTTCCTTGACGGCGATGTGCTTGCAGGTTGCGCGGATCGGGCTTGTCGCCATAGGCGGCGATGGCGGCATCGAGCTTTTCGCCGGCCATGATGCGGGCGGCGATCTTGGCGATCGGCGCGCCGATGGTCTTGGCGACGAAGGGCACGGTGCGCGAGGCGCGCGGATTGACTTCGAGCACGTAGATCGTGCCGTCCTTGATGGCGAACTGCACGTTCATCAGGCCGCCGACATTGAGCGCCTTGGCCATGCGCCTTGGTCTGGCGTTCCAGCTCGTCGACGATCTCGTCCGACAGCGTGTGCGACGGCAGCGAGCAGGCGCTGTCGCCGGAATGGATGCCGGCTTCCTCGATATGCTCCATGATGCCGGAGACGAAGACATTCGGTTGCCGTCGCAGAGCGCATCGACATCGACTTCGATGGCGTTGGTCAGGTAGCTGTCGAACAGCAGCGGGTTCTTGCCGAGCAGGGTGTTGATCTGGCCGGTCTTGTCGTTCGGGTAGCGCTGCTTGATATCTTCCGGCACGAGGCCCGGAACCGTGTCGAGCAGGTAGCTCTGCAGCATGCTTTCCGAATGGATGATCTGCATGGCGCGGCCGCCCAGCACATAGGACGGGCGCACGACCAGCGGGAAGCCGATTTCGGAGGCCACGAGGCGGGCCTGTTCGACCGAATAGGCGATGCCGTTGTTCGGCTGGTTGAGGTCGAGCTTCATCAGGAGCTTCTGGAAGCGGTCGCGGTCTTCGGCAAGGTCGATCATGTCGGGCGCGGTGCCGAGGATCGGGATGCCGTTCTTTTCCAGCGCTTCGGCAAGCTTCAGCGGCGTCTGGCCGCCGAACTGCACGATGACGCCGATGCAGCGTGCCGTTTTCCTGCTCGGCGCGCAGGATTTCGATCACGTCTTCGGCCGTCAGCGGCTCGAAATAGAGGCGGTCGGAGGTGTCGTAGTCGGTCGAGACGGTTTCCGGGTTGCAGTTGATCATGATCGCTTCAAAGCCGGCATCCTTCAGCGCGAAGGCGGCGTGGCAGCAGCAATAGTCGAACTCGATGCCCTGGCCGATGCGGTTCGGACCGCCGCCGAGGATGACGACCTTCTTGCGGTCGGAAATCTGCGCTTCCGAGCGGGCTGAGCCGACGAACGGCGTCTCGTAGGTCGAATACATATAGGCGGTCGGCGAGGCGAATTCGGCAGCGCAGGTGTCGATGCGCTTGAAGACCGGGCGGACGTTCAGGCGCGTTGCGCAGTTCGGCGACTTCCTTCGGCCGCTTGCCGGAGAGCGTGGCGAGACGGGCATCGGAGAAGCCCATGGCCTTCAGCATGCGCAGGTTTTCGGCGTCTGTCGGCAGGCCATGTTCGCGCACGCGCGCTTCCATGTCGACGATCGCCTTGAGCTGGGCGATGAACCACGGGTCGATCTTGCAGCCGTCGTGCACTTCGTCTTCCGATCATGCCGAGGCGCAGGGCCTGGGCGACCATGCGCAGGCGGTCCGGCGTCGGCGTGCCGATGGCGGCGCGGATGGCGTTCTGGTTGTCGCCGGTTTCGCTCGAGGCCGGGGATTTCGATTTCGTCGAGACCGGTCAGGCCGGTTTCAAGGCCGCGCAGCGCCTTCTGCAGCGATTCGGCAAAGGTGCGGCCGATCGCCATGACTTCGCCGACCGATTTCATCGCGGTGGTCAGCGTCGTGCTCGGCGCCGGGGAATTTCTCGAAGGCGAAGCGCGGGATCTTGGTGACGACATAGTCGATCGACGGTTCGAACGAGGCCGGCGTTGCGCCGCCGGTGATGTCGTTGTCGAGTTCGTCGAGCGTGTAGCCGACGGCGAGCTTGGCGGCGACCTTGGCGATCGGGAAGCCGGTGGCCTTCGAGGCCAGCGCCGACGAGCGCGACACGCGCGGGTTCATCTCGATGACGACCAGGCGGCCGTCGTCCGGATTGACGGCGAACTGCACGTTCGAGCCGCCGGTCTCGACGCCGATCTCGCGCAGCACCGCGATCGAGGCGTTGCGCATGATCTGGTATTCCTTGTCGGTCAGCGTCAGCGCCGGGGCGACCGTGATCGAATCGCCGGTGTGCACGCCCATCGGGTCGATGTTTTCGATCGAGCAGATGATGATGCAGTTGTCCGCCGTGTCGCGGACCACTTCCATCTCGTATTCCTTCCAGCCGAGCACCGATTCCTCGATCAGCACTTCGGTGGTCGGCGAGGCGTCGAGGCCGGAATTGACGATCTCGAAGAATTCCGAGCGGTTATAGGCAATGCCGCCGCCGGTGCCGCCCATGGTGAAGGACGGGCGGATGATGGCGGGCAGGCCGATCTGTCGATCGCCTGGGCGCCAATCGCCATGGCATGGCTCATGTAGCGCTGCTTGCGGTCGGTTTCGCCGAGGTTCCAGTGGTTTTCGAGATCGTCGAGCGCCTTGTCGAGATCGGCGCCGGACAGCGTCTCGCCTTGCAGCTTGGCGCGTTCGGCCTCGTGGGTCTTGCGGTCGGCATCCTTGATTTCGGTGGCGTTGGCGAGCAGCGACTTCGGCGTTTCAAGGCCGATGCGCGCCATGGCTTCGCGAAACAGCGCGCGGTCTTCGGCCATGTCGATGGCAGCCGGCTTGGCGCCGATCATTTCGACATTGTAGCGGTCGAGAACGCCCATGCGCTTCAGCGACAGCGCGGTGTTGAGCGCGGTCTGGCCGCCCATGGTCGGCAGAAGCGCGTCCGGGCGTTCCTTGGCGATGATCTTGGCGACGACTTCCGGCGTGATCGGCTCGACATAGGTGGCGTCGGCCAGATCCGGATCGGTCATGATCGTGGCCGGATTGGAATTGACCAGGATGACCCGGTAGCCCTCTTCCTTCAGCGCCTTGCAGGCCTGTGTGCCGGAATAGTCGAACTCGCAGGCCTGGCCGATGACAATCGGTCCCGCACCGATGATGAGGATCGATTTGATGTCTTGGCGCTTTGGCATGATTTCTATCCGTCTTTTCCGGCTGCGCGAAAAACCGGCCCGGATGACGTTCACCGGCCGGCTGCGCAGAAATGGTCTTTCGAGGCTAGAAGCGGCTTATAGGGAAATGTGGCGCGAAGCGGAACCCCGAAAATTCCGGAATCGACAGGAAAAATGGCGGTCTTTGCCCACGGCGAAAGACGGGCGCACACGGTCGGCTGAACGGCCTGTCGCCTTCATTCGAAATCGCAGGGCCATTCAGGAGGGTTTGTCAGGCCGGCCGGCAGTTTCGTCGATTGGTCGCCACAGGCGAGATTGACCTGCGACTGCTCCAGACCTTCTGCGGCAGACAGATCCATGCCTTCGATCCGCGTGAGAAACAGAAACGCATGGTCAAAGCCAAGCGGCCCTTCGAAGACGGCGTTGCTCAATTGCGCGCGCGACAGGTTGGCATAGGAGAACTTGACGCCGGTCAGATTCGCCTTGTTGAAATTGGCGCGGCCAAGCTCGGCCTTTTCGAAACTGACGCCGGTCAGGTCTGCGCCCGTGAAGTCGGCGCGCTGCAGTTCCGCACCGGCAAAGGTCGCGCCGGCCGCCGTAATATTGGCAAAGCTGCTGCGATAGGCCTCCACCTTGGTGAAATTGGCTTTTTCGGCTTTTGCACCATTCAGCCAGGTGCGCAGCAGCGTCGCCTTTTCAAGGTTGGCGTCGTTGAGGTTGGCGCTTGTCAGGTCCGTCATGGCGAAATCCGTGCTGAACAGATTGGCGCCCTGAAGATTGCTGTGCTGCAGCATGAGATTCTTCTTGCTGCATTCGCTCCAGTCCATGCCGGACGCGGCCACACCCGCGCAGTCTCCTGCCTTTGCCGGCTCTGCAACCAGCAATATTGATGCAAGCGCTGCGGCTGCAACGGCGAGACTTGTGATCGACACCGGCCGTCCTTGTGCAATCATGTCCATCCCGTTCTCCCCAATCACCGCAGTCATCGCCATGGGCGGGTTGCGGGTACCCACCTGAAACGGTTCCTACACCGCTTGTGTTCCAATAAAAAGACCAGGGGACTTCAACAGGGCGTGACGTGCCCCTGCGTTTCCGGGATCCCAATCGGGTGTGTCACCTTGATGCATCCGGAATGACCAGAACCTTGACTTCACCGGGCGCTGCCGGCCGGCTGATGACGGCGGGCGCTTCGTCCAGCGAAATCCGCCGGGAAATCAGCTTGTCGATCTCGATGGCGCCGGAGGCGACGAGGTCTGCGGCGCGGCGGTGCGTGAAGGGATTGATGAAGGAGCCAAGCACGCGCAATTCGCGGAACAGGATGTCGAAGGGCTCTATCTCGACCTTCTCGCCCTGCGGCAGCACACCGAGAATGACGACAGTGCCGCCCGCCTTTGCGAGTCGTGTCGATTGCTGAACGGTTTCCGCAACACCTGCGCATTCCAGGACCACATCCACGCCGCCCGGCACCAGTCCGTTCGGCCCGGCGATCTGCTCGATGACGTCGCTGGCGGACGGATCGACCGTTGCCGTGGCTCCGATCTCTTCGGCCAGGGTCCGGCGCGATTGCTGCCGTGTCGAAAGGATGACGGTGGTTGCGCCGGCCAGCCGTGCCAGTTGCACGGTCAGCAGCCCGATGACGCCGCCGCCGAGCACCACGACCGACGAACCGGCCTTGATTTGCGCCATGTCTATGCCGTGCAGGCAGCAGGCCAGCGGCTCGCAGAAGGCGCCGTGCACCGGATCAAGCGTCAGCGGGATTTCGAAGGCCTGCTTCTGCGGCACGATGACATAGTCCGCAAAGCCGCCGTCGCGGCTGATGCCGATGGCCTTCAGGTTGCGGCAGAGATTGACCCGGCCGGCCATGCATTGCGGGCAGCGGCCACAGGAAATGTTGGGATCGCCGGTGATGCGGCTGCCGAGCGAAAAGCCCTTCACGTCGCTGCCGACGGCCTCGACAATGCCGCAGAATTCATGGCCGAGCGTCAGCGGCGGTACGGAGGGGAACTCCCCATGCAGCAGGTGCCTGTCCGTGCCGCAGATGCCGCAGGCTTCCACCCGCACCAGCAGATCGTCCGGTCCGGGCACGGGTTTTTCGACATCGCGCACAAAGATATTGCCGATGGATTCAAGCCGCACTGCTTTCATGATCTCGTTCCTCCCAAAACGATTGGCCTCCCGAAACGCCTGGCCTCCAAAACAACTTGGTTTCCCAAAACCGATTTGCCGGCAAGCGTTCGGTCATACTGTGGCACGGTATGTCGCACGCTGCCAATGGGCTGTTTTTAGCGGAACGCGTCCCGCACAGGGCCGGCATGGGTGCGACTGACGGGCAGGAGGCTTCCATCGTTCAGCACGACGAGCATTTTCCCGTTCTCGCGCTTGAGGCCGGCAACATGCGTGCGGGCCACCCAGTGCGAACGGTGAACCTGCAGGCCGTCAGCCCCCGCCAGTTCCCGCAGCGCATCGGCGAAACGGACGAGCACCAATGCGCGGCCGCGGCTGGTTTCGACAAGCGTGTAGTGATCTTCCGCCGACAGGCGCAGGATGGTTCCGCGCGTTTCCGGCTTCAGCCGGTCCAGCAGCGCAGGTTGCGTGGGCTGGCCTGGTTCTCCCGGCCCGTCCCCGGGTTGATCAGCCTGGACCGTCGCGGCCGTCATTTCCCGACCCATCGTCATCCATGTGAGAACGCAGAACACCAGCGTCAGGGGCAGGGCGTCGGCAATATTTCCGGCGACATTGGCCACGCTCAACGAACCGCCGAAAACCGAAACACGGATGAGGCTGACGGCGCAACCGATCGGCGCGCAGGCTGCGAGACCGCCAAGAATGATGCGGACGAAAAGACTGTCAACACGCCGGCTGAGCAGGATATCGGAAAGGACAATGCACAGGATCGCGATCGTCCACGTCACGCCATGGGTCAGAAGCCAGAATCCGAAGCGCGGGACGATCGCCATCCGCTCCAGCGTGCCGAACGGACCGGTGATCGTGAACAGGCAGACGATGGTCCCGAACGTCATCCAGAAGCGAACGGATTGCACGAGGACCTGCAGTTCACGAAGCGTCAGTTGCGCAAGGGAGCGATTCACGAAGTTTTCCGTCCTTCCACGGCAAACATATTGAGCCATCCGCAGTGATGCCGCACCCGTTGCCGATGTTCAACCTCATCCTCGGCTTCGTCATGACACTCACCCCTCTTCTGACCGCTCCGCTTGCCATCCAGATCCATGTCGCAACCGTGGTTCCAGCCGCGTTCCTTGGCGCCTTCCTGCTTGCCCACCGAAAGGGGACCCGCTGGCACCGTCGTCTGGGTCGTCTGTGGATCGGACTGATGGTTGTCTCCGCGCTATCGTCGTTTTTCATCGGGAGCATCAATCTGTTTTTCGGTTTCAGCCCCATCCATGTTCTGTCGATCCTCGTTCTGTGGTCGAGCCTCCAGGCCGTGCGAGCAGCGCGCCGTGGCGATATCGCGGCCCATAGGAAAAACATCCTTGGCATGTATGTCGGCGGTATCATCGTCGCCGGTGGCTTCACCCTTGTGCCGGGGCGGCTGATGAACAACGTTGTCTTTTCCGGATTCCCAGCGGATTTCATGCTCGATCTTGGCGCCGTTCTGGTGTTGGCGAGTGTTCTCGTTGCCCCGGTTTTGATGGTCCTGCGCGACCGGACAGCCTGGCGCCGTCCCCGTTAAGATTATTCCTTTTGCTCTTGTACAAAACAGCATCTCGCGCGTTATATGGTCCTAATCAATGAGATGTGTGCCACAGGCATGCGCAAGAGACCTCGGGAGATCGTTCATGGAATGGAAGGGCCGGCGCCAGTCGAGCAATGTCGAGGACCAGCGCGGAGCAAGCCGCGGCGGGCTGGGTGGCAATCCCTTCGGACGCGGCGGATTTCGCATGCCCACCGGTGGCGGGCCACGCCGCGCCGGCGGCGGCATGAGCATCGGCACGATCATCTTTCTTGTGGTCATCTATTTCGGGCTGAAGATGGTCGGTATCGATCTGCTGCAGCTGATGGATGGCGGTTCGATGTCGGGTCCATCCAGCAGCTATGAACAGAGCGACGGATCGCAGGCGCCGCAGGGCACCGCCCAGGAAGAAGAGACCAAGGCCTTCATGTCGACGGTGCTGGCCGAAACGGAAGATACCTGGAACGGCATTTTCGCCGCGGAGGGCGCAAACTATCAGGAACCGAAGCTCGTTCTGTTCCGTGATAGCGTCAGCTCTGCCTGCGGCATGGCCTCCTCGGCAACCGGGCCTTTCTATTGCCCGGGTGACAGCAAGGTCTATCTCGACATGCAGTTCTTCGATGAACTGGCCCGGAAGTTCAATGCCTCGGGCGATTTTGCCCAGGCCTACGTGCTTGCCCATGAAGTCGGCCACCACGTCCAGAACCTGATCGGCGTGCTGCCGAAATTCAACCGGGCGCGCCAGTCCATGAGCGAGGCGGAAGCCAATGCCATGTCGGTGCGCGTCGAGTTGCAGGCGGATTGTTTTGCCGGCATCTGGGGCAAATATACCGAGCAGAAGGGATTGCTGGATGAGGGCGACGTCGAGGAAGCGCTGAATGCGGCAACCCAGATCGGCGACGATACGCTGCAGAAGCGCACGCAGGGCTATGTCGTTCCCGAAAGCTTCAACCACGGTACCTCCGCCCAGCGGTCCAAATGGTTCAAGCGTGGTTACGAGAGCGGCAAGATGTCGTCCTGCGATACGTTCAGCGGCAATATCTGACGGTGTCGCGCCTTTGATCCGCCTGTCAAATTTACGTGTACGGCCCTTCACGCCATCGTAAATTCCATCAGGGCGCCTACATCAGACTTCATGACCCCATCCTGCCGGAGCGGAGATTTCCATCGCCCCGGCAGGACCATGAAGGAGAAAAGAATGTCTCGGTCCATCAACGTCGCGCTTGCAGCAGCGGCCCTGTCGATTTGCATTCCCCTGTCGGCCGGTGCCGAAGAACCGATCGGCAATATCATATTCGGTCGACCGCTCGAGCCGGGCATCAATGTCGTGTGGCTGAATACGGATTCGCAGAACGACCCCCGCGCGCCCGTCATCTACCGTAATCCTTCGCCCGAAACCCGCGCCAATGCGCAGGCCGAGGTCATGTCGAACCCGGTTCTGCGTGACTTCATCGAGCGCCGTCATATCCAGCCGCACAATGTGCTTGCGGTCGCGACGGCCTTGAACGGCGGCAAGATCCTTTTTGCCCAATAGGGCGCGATGCGTCCCTGACGCTGGAGAAACAGCCATGAAAAAAACATTCCGCCTGGCGATGGCCGCCATGACTCTGTCTTTCCTTGCGCTTCCCGTGCAGGCCCAGTCCGTGCCGGGGGTGACGATCATCCGGATCAGCCAGTATTCCGATTTTGATGACTATCCGCAGATCTCGCCGATCTACCGCAATCCGTCGACGCGCACGCTTGCGCGGGCGCAGGAGGAGATCCGCAATACGCCGGAGATCCGTCAGCTTCTTGAGCGTCGCCGTATCCCCGTCGGACGCGTCAAGGCCGTCGCAACGGCGCTGAACGGCGGCAAGGTCGTCTACGTCGATTGAGGACGATCCGCGCGGGTGCCGCGCGGATCCTCCAGCTTTGACGTTACTTCTCGCTGTCCATATGAGCGAGCATGGCTTCCGGATAGCGTCCGCCGGCGGCGGCATCCTTCGGAACCGCCCGCTCTATGGCGTCGAGGTCGTCGGCTGTCAGCACGACACTCTGCGCGCCGAGCGCCTCTTCGAGCCGGTCCGGCCGGCGCGCCCCGATGACAGGTATGATGTCGGCACCCTTTGCCGCGACCCAGGCGATGGCGATCTGCGCCACAGAAACGCTCCTCGCCTGCGCAATGCCCCTGAGGGCCTCGACCAGCGACAGGTTCCGGTCGAGGTTTTCCCCTTGAAAGCGCGGACCAAGGGAGCGGAAATCGCTTTTCCCGGTTTCCTGCCCCTTGTGCCAGTGACCGCTGATCAGGCCCCGTGAGAGCACGCCATAGGCGGTGATGCCGATGCCGAGATCGCGGCAGGCCGGCAGGATCGCATCCTCGATGCCGCGCGAGATCAGCGAATATTCGATCTGCAGGTCAACGATCGGATGCACCGCGGCCGCGCGCCGGATCGTCTCGCGCGCCGACTTCCGACAGGCCGATATGACGGACATAACCGGCCTTGATCATGTCGGCGATGGCGCCCACCGTGTCCTCGATCGGGACATCGGGATCGAGCCGGGCAGGGCGGTAGATGTCGATGTAATCGACGCCAAGGCGCTGCAGCGAATAGGCGATGAAATTCTTCAGCGCGACCGGGCGATTGTCGATGCCGGCAAAACCGCCGTCGCGGTCGCGCAGCGCCCCGGTCTTGACGCTGAGGATGACCTTGTCGCGATCGATCCCCTTCAATGCTTCGCCGATCAGCATCTCATTGTGGCCCATGCCATAGAAATCGCCGGTATCGAGAAGGTTGATGCCGGCATCGAGTGCGGCATGGATGGTGGCGATGCCTGCCGCCCGATCCGATGGCCCGTACATGCCGGACATGCCCATGCAGCCGAGACCGAGTGTCGAGACCGAGGGGCCGGTCCTGCCGAGTTGAACCTGTTTCATTGTGCTTCTCCTTGTTTCGGCCGTGAAGGGATTCCGATCGCGGCCGCCTGTTCCGGAGACTGTTTTACTTGGCTTCCCTTTGTGCGATAATCCGGTTTGATACGAACGGCTTGTTTGGAAAAACGTACAATGAACGATCTGCCTCTGGCTGACCTCGATGCCTTCACCGCCGTCGCGCGGGTGCGCAATTTTCGCGCGGCGGCGCGTCTGCGCGGCGTTTCGGCATCGTCGCTGAGCGAGGCCCTGCGGCGCCTGGAGGAGCGGCTCGGCGTGCGGCTTCTCAACCGCACCACCCGCAGCGTCACCCTGACGGAGGCCGGCGAGCAATTGCTGGAGCGGCTGTCGCCGGCGCTGGGAGAGGTTGCCGCCGCACTCGATCAGGTCGGCAGTTTTCGCGATAGCACCACGGGGACGCTCAGGCTGAATGTGGCGACGGTCGTTGCCCGCGTCGTGCTTCCGGGCATCATTGCGGATTTCCTCAAGGCCTATCCCGGCATCACGCTGGAGGTCAGCGCCGACGACAGTTTCATCGACGTGCTGGCCGCCGGTTTTGATGCCGGCGTGCGCTATGGCGAGATGCTGGAGAAGGACATGATCGCCGTGCCGATCGGCCCGCGACGCCAGCGTTTCCTGGTTGCGGCATCGCCTGCCTATCTTCTGGCGCATGGAGAGCCGCGTCATCCCCGCGACATCCTCGATCACGCCTGCATCCGCCACCGCTTCGCCAGCGGCAGGGTCGCGCCGTGGGAATTCGAGCGGGGGGAGGAGGTTGTCCGCCTTTCGCCAAGGGCGAGGATTACCGCCAATACGCTGGAACTGGAGATCAGCGCCGCCATTTCCGGGCTCGGTCTCATCGCGACCTTCGAGGAATTTTTAGGCCCGGCCATTGCCCGCGGCGAACTCGTGCCGATCCTTGCGGACTGGCTGCCGGATTTCTCCGGCCCCTATCTCTATTATGCCAGCCGCCGCCACATGCCGCCGCCGCTCCGGGCGTTCATCGATTTCATCAAGGGGCGGGGTGGAGCCGCCGGATAGCCCTTTTTCGCGGAAATATTCGACATCAATGTTCCAGAAGCACTCATCAGGATCATTGAAATGTTCTTGGATTGTTTCCGTCGGGCTTTTTCGCTACAGACGATTTTCACGCCGATGTTCGCGTTCCGTATCGACAGGCCGGCTGCAGTCAGAGGTTTGTACGATGATCGATCCGAAATCGGTGCGCCGCGGCCTGTTCCTCGTGTTCGTCATCCTGTTTCTCGATGTCATGGGCATCGCGATCATCATGCCGGTTCTTCCCGCCTATCTGGTGGAACTGACCGGCGCGAGCCTCAGCGAGGCAGCGGTGGATGGCGGATGGCTGCTTCTGGTCTACGCAGCCATGCAGTTTCTCTTTGCGCCCCTCATCGGCAATCTGTCCGACCGTTTCGGCCGGCGCCCTGTGCTTCTCGCCTCGGTGCTGACCTTTGCAATCGACAATCTGATCTGCGCGCTTGCGGTCAGCTACTGGATGCTGTTCGTCGGCCGGGTGCTGGCCGGCATCAGCGGTGCGAGTTTCTCGACGGCTGCGGCCTACATTGCCGATGTCAGCGACGACAGCAACCGTGCGAAAAACTTCGGTCTGATCGGTATCGCGTTTGGCACCGGTTTTGCGCTTGGTCCGGTGCTGGGCGGCTTGCTGGGGGAATTCGGCCCGCGCGTGCCGTTCTACGGTGCAGCGGCACTGGCCTTTGCCAATTTCCTTCTGGCCCTGTTCTTCCTTCCGGAAACGCTGGGCCTGGAGCATCGCCGCCGTTTCGACTGGCGCCGCGCCAATCCGCTTGGCGCCCTCAAGCAGATGCGCCACTATCCCGGCATTGGCTGGGTTGGGCTCGTCTTCTTCCTCTATTGGCTGGCGCATGCCGTGTACCCCTCCGTCTGGCCTTTCGTATCGGCGGCCCGATATGGCTGGAGCGAAGGCCAGATCGGCCTGTCGCTCGGCATTTTCGGTATTGGCGGCGCCTTTGTCATGGGGCTGGTTCTCCCGCGTATCCTGCCTGCGCTGGGAGAGTGGAAAACCGGCGTGGTGGGGCTGGTTTTCACGGCTGTGGGCCTTTTCGGCTATGCCCTCGCCTGGCAGGGCTGGATGGTCTATGCCGTGATCGTTCTTACCTGCCTGGAGGCGCTGGCCGATGCGCCGCTGCGCAGCATTGCGGCGGCAAAGGTGCCGCCCTCGGCGCAGGGCGAGTTGCAGGGCGCGCTGTCCAGCCTGTCGAGCATAACCACGATCATCGGCCCCGTGATCTTCACCCAGATCTTCAGCAATTTTACCGGCCCGACGGCGCCCGTTCAATTTGCCGGCGCACCCTATGCGCTTGCTGCCTGCTTCGTCGTCTGCGCGGTGATCGTCTATCTCCTGAAGATCAGGCCGTCGCGCGAGGGGTCGGAGACCGGTGCGCCGCAGGCGGCATGATCGCGCCGCTGAAAAATCCATCAAGTTTTGTGATGTTTGGATGAAAAAATGAGCATTCGCGTGTTTCCGGCTGGCTCTTGCGCGGTGGTTGATCTATTTCGTTGCTTCTGCGTCATGCGGCCCATTCCGGCTGCGACGAAGCCAAGGCTCACTCTTCCATGTTGATTTCGACCCATAGCGATACGGGCGTTCGCACCGACAATTCCTGGTCCGCACATTACCGTGCATCGATTGCGCTCGGCCTGCCCTTCGTTGGCGCGCAGCTGGCGCAGTTTGCCATCCATGCGACGGATGTGCTGATGGTCGGCCGGCTCGGGACGACGGAACTGGCCGCCATGGTGCTGGCAGCGCAGATGTTTTTCACCGTGTTCATCTTCGGGTCCGGCTTTGCCAATGCCGTCGTGCCGATCGTCGCGCAGGCGGAGGGCAGGGGCGACCGGGTTGCGGTTCGTCGCGCCGTGCGCATGGGCATGTGGGCTGTGCTCGGCTATGGTGCGCTCACGGCGCCGTTGCTCTGGCATGCGGAATCGATCCTCCTCTTGATGCGCCAGCAGCCTGAAGTCGCAGCCCTTGCCGGCAGCTATCTGAAGGTCGCGCTCTGGGGCATGTTCCCCGCTTTGCTGTTCATGGTCCTGCGTGGCTTTCTGAGCTCGCTGGAGCGCGCCGGCATCATTCTTTACGTGACGATGATCGTGCTGATCGCCAATGCCGTCCTCTGCTACATCTTCATCTACGGCCATTTCGGCGCGCCGGCGCTCGGCATCGTCGGAGCCGGGATTTCGGCGCTGATCGTCAATATGCTGAGCTTCGTACTGCTCTATGCCTATATCCAGTACCAGCCCGAAACCCGGTCCCATGAGATCTTCGTTCGCTTCTGGCGGCCCGACTGGCCGGTGCTGTGGGAAGTCTTCAAGCTCGGACTGCCGATCGCCATCACGATTCTGGCGGAAGTCAGCCTCTTTACCGTCGCCTCGCTTCTCATGGGCATGATCGGCACCGTCGAGCTTGCCGCCCATGGCATCGCGCTTCAGTTCGCCTCGATTGCCTTCATGGTGCCGCTTGGTCTGGCGCAGGTGGCGACGGTGCGCATCGGTCTGGCGCATGGGCGTCGCGATGCGGAGGGCATCAAGCGGGCAGCGATTGCGGTTCTGGTCATCGGCTGCGGCTTTGCGCTCATCGGCAGCGCCATCTTCGCGCTGTTCTCGCACGAGCTTGCTGCCCTGTATCTCGATACCAGCCGGCCGGATGCGGCACAGGTGCTCGCCTATGCCGGCCCGCTGATCGTCATTGCCGGTGCGTTTCAGCTGGTCGATGGCGTCCAGGCCCTGGCAGCCGGCATGCTGCGCGGCCTGAAGGATACGACTGTGCCGATGATTCTGGCGCTCTTGTCCTACTGGGCAATCGGGTTCGTCGCCGCCTATGTGCTGGCCTTCCATTTCGGTTTCGGCGGTCTCGGGGTCTGGTACGGGTTCGTGCTGGGGCTGACTGCCGCCAGTATCACGCTCACCTGGCGGTTCTTCCGTTTCCTCTCGGCCGAACGCAAGCTTCTGGCCTTGCCGAGATAGCCGGTCAGGATTGCAGAACGTTGTTGAGGAACTGCAGCAGAAGCTGGCGGTCGAAGGAGCCCTTCCGCTCCAGCATCCAGTTGGCCGCTTCGCTTTTCGTCCAGGGCTTCTTGTAGGAGCGTGCCGAGGTTATGGCATCATAGACGTCGCAGATGGCGGCGATGCGTGCATGCAGGCTGATCGCATCACCCGAGAGGCCATGGGGGTACCCCTTGCCGTCAATGCGTTCATGATGATGCAGGCAGACGTCGAGCACGATCGCCGGCATGCCCGCCTGGCGTGAGAGCATCGCATGGCCTTTTGATGGATGTTCACGCATCAGGCTCATTTCGCTCTCGCTGAGCGCGCTTTCCTTTGTCAGCAGTTCGCCGGGTATCGCCAGCTTGCCGATATCGTGCAGGAGTCCGGCCATGCCGAGTTGGGAAATGGTCTGCTCGTCGAAATTGAGGTGTTGCCCGAACCGGATCATCAGGGCGGAGACCGCGATGCAGTGCACGAAGGTTGCCTCGTCCCTGGTTTTCAGCCGCGTCATGCTCAGAATGATATCCCCGTGACGCTGGCTTGGCTGCGTCAACTGGGCGATGATCGGTGCGACCATGGACACGGTCACGTCCTGGCCGGAGCGGGTATTGTCGAAAACAACCTTCAGCAGGCCGGTTGCTTCCGTGAGAACTCTGGCGACGGTCTCCCGCTGCCTTCTGCGCAGGGGAAGCGACTTTAGCTGTTGGCGCGCCTCGTCCACAACCGGTGGCGCTTTTGCCGGTGGCGAGTTTACATCCAGCCCTTTTGACGTGTTGATGAACACCCCGCTGAGGTTGCTGAGTTTCAGCGTCTGGGCGTCCGTCTCGTTTTCGAGCAGGAATCGGCGTCCATCAAGCGGGCTGTTCAGCCTTGGGCCCTCGAGGGATTCGATGAACATCCCGATGCGGAGCTGGCTTGTCTCAATGCGTTTGAGCATGGTTCTGGTTGTCACATCGTCTTCAAGTATCCTGATGTGTGAAGTCGTCTCCAACGCCCACAACATCTCAATTGTATGATTTAGTGATTAATGAAATATTAAAGGCGGTCTGCGCAGGAAGGCGACCTTTCGGCATAAAAAAGCCCCTTCTCACGAGGAAAAGGGGCTGCTTTGTTGTTTGCGACGGCCGGTTTCGAGCCGAATTTTTCAGCTAGTCGATTAGCCGCGCTCGGCGAGCGCCGGCTCGCCCTTTTTGGCGCGGACCAGATTGATGAAGCGGCGGAAGAGATAGTGGCTGTCCTGCGGGCCGGGCGAGGCTTCCGGGATGGTGCTGGACCGAGAAGACCGGCTTTCCGGTCAGGCGCAGGCCGCAATTGGTGCCGTCGAACAGCGAGACATGGGTTTCCTCGACACCCTCAGGCAGCGACTTGGCATCGACGGCAAAACCATGGTTCATCGAGACGATCTCGACCTTGCCTGTCGTATGATCCTTGACCGGGTGGTTGGCGCCGTGATGGCCCTGGTGCATCTTTTCGGTCTTGGCACCGAGCGCCAGCCCCAGCATCTGGTGGCCGAGGCAGATGCCGAAGACCGGGATATCGGTCTTGATCAGTTCCTGGATGACCGGAACGGCATATTCGCCGGTCGCTGCCGGGTCGCCGGGGCCGTTCGACAGGAAGATGCCATCCGGCTTCTGCGCCAGCACTTCCTCGGCGCTCGTCGATGGCCGGCATGACCGTGACCTTGCAGCCCAGCCCGGTGAACAGGCGCAGGATGTTGCGCTTGACGCCGATAGTCGAGCGCCACGACATGATAGCGTCGTGTCGGCTTCCGCCAGTTCGCCATAGCCTTCGTTCCAGACCCAGGGCTTCTCGCTCCAGCGCGAGGACTGGCCGGAGGTGGCGATCTTGGCGAGATCAAGACCTTCGAGACCGCTCCAGGCCTTGGCTTCGGCCTTCAGCGCGTCGATGTCGAAGACGCCGTTCGGGTCATGGGCGATCACCGCGTTCGGTGCGCCGTTCTCGCGGATCCAGGCGGTGAGTGCGCGCGTGTCGATGCCGCACATGCCGATGATGCCGCGGGCCTTCAGCCAGGCATCGAGATGTTTTGCGGCCCGGTAGCTGGAAGGATCGGTGATGTCGGCCTTGAAGATGACGCCGACCGCGCCGTGGCGTGCTGCCGGCGTCAGGTCCTCGATGTCTTCGTCATTGGCGCCGATATTGCCGATATGCGGGAAGGTGAAGGTGACGATCTGGCCGAGATAGGAAGGGTCGGTCAGGATTTCCTGATAGCCGGTCAGCGCCGTGTTGAAGCAGACTTCCGCCTGCACAGTGCCGGTTGCGCCGATGCCCTTGCCTTCGATCACGGTGCCGTCGGCCAGAACGAGCAGGGCAGTTGGTTTTTCGGTTGTCCAGGGGCTTGTCGCGGTCATGGTCTTCATCCCGTTCAGGCGGCGTGCGCCGGGCGTTCGAGAGAACGCGAAGCAGCCGTTGTGGTTCGCAGGCGGACGGACGCGGGCGATGGGCGCGCGCTCTCAGGCCTGGTCACGATGTTTGTGCAGGTGACGGTCAATAGCTTCCACGCCACGCAAGGTCAATCTTCGAAGACGCGGGGATCGGGTTTTTCCTAAGGCTTTTGCCGGGAAAATGCGCAATTCGTTTGCTCCCCCTTGTCCGGCTGGTTTATGGGACGTCATCAACAGGAGTAATGACAATGATGCGCGATCAACTCGCTGCCGCCCTCAAGGATGCGATGAAATCGAAGGATGCGCCGCGCCTTTCCACCGTCCGTCTCATTCAGTCCGAGATCAAGACCCGCGATATCGCCAACCGCACCGCCGGCAAGGATGACGCGAGCGACGACGAAATTCTGCAGATCCTGGCGAAAATGGTCAAGCAGCGCGAGGAATTGGCCAAGATCTACGAGGACAATGCACGGCCCGAGCTGGCGGCAAAGGAGCGCGCCGAAATCGTCGTCATCAAGGATTTCATGCCCAAGCAGCTTAGCGAAGCGGATGTTCGGGCCAATGTTGCCGCGGCCATTGCAGAGCTTGGTGCAGCCGGCCCGAAGGACATGGGCAAGGTCATGGCCGTGCTGAAGGAGCGCTATGCCGGGCAGATGGATTTCGCCAAGGCATCCTCTACGCTGAAAGAGCTGCTGGCGTCTGCCTGAGCGTTTCGTCGGTTGCGATTGCCTGGGCCAACGCTGCGTCGATGATGGCGAATTTTTCGGCCTGATAGTTCCAGTATTCCCGTATGAAACCCTGCGAGAGCCAGAAATGGCTCTTGCCGGTGTGCTGATCCATGCCAAGGCTGCCCATTCCGGACGCCTTGTTCATCAGTCGTTTCAGATGGGTTTTCGAAATCGCGTATCGCTCGCAGATTTCGCCGGCCGAAATCGGACCGATATCGATCCGCGCCTTGTTCGGGTCGAAATCGGTGATGCGCGAGATCAGATAATCCATCACCACGCCTCCGGAATTGGCCCAGGTGAAAAGACTGAATGTCGCGCCGGGATTTCGCACTGCGTGGTTCTGCAGGATGCCCTGGGCGATGCGCGGCTGTACCAGCGCAAACAGCGGATCTCCATAGGCGACAAGGCTTGCGCGGCTGCCGCCATCCAGTCCGTCAAGAATGGTCAGATGCGCATTCAGCCATTTCCAGACGGCCTTGTAGGCCGTCTCCGTCGGCTCGAGCGGCCGCGTGCGGTGGTCCGGCGGATTGTCGCAGTAGCGGACGAAACGATAGACGAGCATTTCCTGGACAAAGGCGGCAGCGGTATTGCGGCTGGCAATGCCATGGGCAACAGCTGTGCTGACGAAGCGACCGGCATAAAGCCCCGTTGCCGGATCCGCGGGATCGCGGTCATAGTGGAGGGCAAGGCCTGCCTGCGCCATCAGCCACCTTTGCTGCGAGGCGAAGATCGACGTCAGCCGTGGATTTTCGCTGAACATGACGGTCATTTCCCGCGCGCAATTGTGCATGGCGGAAAAGAAGTCTGCACTGTCGGCGAGGTCTGTCTGCGGCAAATGTCATTTGGGCGATTTCCCGATAAAGGCACGCTCCAAGTTGTCGCCAGATTGCCGGCCGCGTGTCAAAATTTTTTTGTAACGGTTTGTGGCGCAGGAATGGTTTTGATCCCTGCCGGGGCCTGTGAATAGCGGGCATCGTCGTTGCGCTTGCTGGCGCTCCTGCGCATTGCCATCTATAGCATGGGCCAACCCCTGAGGATCTGATGCGCTTTTCACCGACCTTTCTTGACGAGATTCGCGATCGCGTTCCGATTTCGGACGTGATCGGCAAACGCGTCAGCTGGGACCGGAAAAAGACCAATGCCTCCAAGGGCGATTACTGGGCCTGCTGCCCGTTCCACGGCGAGAAATCGCCGAGCTTTCACTGCGAGGATCGCAAGGGGCGTTATCATTGCTTCGGCTGTGGCGTCTCGGGCGACCATTTCCGGTTTCTGACCGAACTGGACGGGATGAATTTTCCCGAAGCCGTGCAGCAGATTGCCGATCTCGCCGGCGTCGCCATGCCGCAGCCCGATCCCGAGGCGGAAAAGCGCGACAAGGACCGCACCAGCCTGCAGGATGTCATGGAAATGGCAACGCAGTTCTTCCAGGATCAGTTGCAGACCGCAAACGGCGCCAAGGCGCGGGCCTATCTGCGCGACCGCGGCCTGACGGGACGCACGATCGAGACCTTTCGGCTGGGCTTTGCGCCGGAAGGTCGCAATGCGCTGAAGGAGCACCTGGCCGGCAAGGGTGTCCCCAGGGAACAGATCGAAGCCTGCGGACTGGTGGTTCACGGCCCGGAAATCCCGGTCTCCTATGACCGGTTCCGCGACCGCATCATGTTCCCGATCCTGTCGTCGCGGGAAAAGGTGATTGCCTTCGGTGGCCGGGCGATGTCCGCGGATGCGCCGGCCAAGTATCTCAATTCCAACGAGACCGAGCTCTTCCACAAGGGCAACGTGCTCTATAATTTCGCCGCGCGGCCAGCGGCCGGCCGCGACGGCAAGCCGCGCAGAGCGGATGCTGCAGGCACAATCATTGCCGTCGAAGGCTATATGGACGTGATTGCCCTGCACCAGGCCGGCATCGAGAATGCGGTGGCGCCGCTTGGTACGGCGCTCACCGAAAACCAGCTGGCGCTGCTCTGGAAACTGACCTCGCAACCGGTGCTCTGCTTTGATGGCGACGGCGCCGGCATTCGCGCTGCCAATCGCGCGGTCGATCTGGCTCTTCCGCACCTGAAGCCCGGCTATTCCGTGCGCTTTGCCATGCTGCCTGACGGCAAGGACCCGGACGATCTGGTGAAGCATGAGGGGCGGGCGCCCTTCGACAAGGTTCTCGCCAATGCCCGCTCGCTGTCGGAGATGGTCTGGACCCGCGAGGTTCAGGGCGGCGGCTTCGATACGCCGGAAAAACGCGCCGAACTCGAAGCGCGGCTGAAACAGATCACCGCTGTCATTGCCGACGAGAATGTGCGCCGCCACTATGGCCAGGACGTGCGCGACCGGCTGAATGCCTTTTTCCAGGGGCCGTCCCGCCAGCAATCGGGCCAGCGCGGCAGTTTCGAGCGCAGTGGTTTCGAGCGCGGCCCGCGGCAGAATTCCGGACGCGGCGGCGCGGCAGGCAGGGGCGGCCAGCCGGCACAAAGGGCTGGAACCGGGGCGATATCGGATCGGCTGGCGCGTTCGTCCATGGTCAGCGGCAACCAGACCCTGCCGCCATTGCGCGAGAGCGTGCTGGCGCTGACGATCGTCAACCATCCGCAACTGCTGTTCGAAGAGTATGACGAAGTCTCGGCCATCGACTACGAAAACCGCGACATGCAGAAATTCTGGTCGGCGGTGCTGAATACCGCAGCCGCCGCCGGTCCGCGCCTGACCCGCGACGCGCTGATCGAGACGCTGGAGGCGGAGGGGTTTGGAGCGCTGCTGAAGGGTCTCGACCAGCAGATCCGTTTTGCGCGGCTCTGGACGGCGACTGCGGCTGCAGCACCCGAAGATGCACTCGAAGGCTATCGCCAGGCGATGGCGCTGCACAAGCGCACCAAGGCGCTGCTCTGGCAGCGGCGTGAGCTGGAAAACGAACTGGCCTATGCGACCGAGGAAGGCGATGGCGAGACCGTGTCGCAGGTCCTGCGCAGTCTTCAGGAAGTGCAGCTCGAAGTGGTGCGCATGGAAAACCAGGAAGCCATCATCGATGGCTTCGGCGTGCTCTCCGGCCGGATCAAGGGACCGGCCGGCAAGTAGCAGGGACGTGTCTCCTGCCTTCGACAAGCCCGTTGCCGCGCGTGGCGCTTACGGCCCGATCCGCATCGACCACCGCAGATTTCTCCCGGAACCATTAAGGAATCCACCCGTTAGCTAGGTGTCCAACGAGTGGATACCTGTTCAGCGGGTATCGCCTCGATCTTAATTCACGAGGAGAAGAATCATGAAAAAGGCCCTTACATTCGCTTTGGCAGCAGCCCTGTCGGCCACGTCCCTCAGCGGCTTTGCCTATGCCCAGACAACGAATTCCACCACCACCATGGCAGCTCCGCTGACGGAGGATATGGTGAGCGTGATCGTCGTGTCCGAGGCGCTGCCTGACGATGGTCAGATGGAAGTTTCGGAAATCTACAAGAACCCTTCGCCGGAAACGATCACCAGCGCCCAGACCGAGGTTCAGGCTGACCCCGCCCTGATGGACATTCTGGTCAAGAAGAACGTCCAGCTCGAAAACATCGTCGGCATCCAGACGGCGGCAAGCGGCGGTAAAGTCGTTTACGTCAAGTAAGCCTTGACGACTGCCATTTTGACGCGAGGCTCCGGACGTTCCGGGGCCTCGTTGCGTTGCAGGGGCAATCTTTACGAGCCGTCGCTGCAGCATGAGGCGAGGGCGTGCCCTGCGCCAGCGTGGCGGGTTATGCACAGAGGTCACCAATGCCGCATCGCGCTGTCCGGCGGAATCGTGCCATAGTCGGGACCTGCACGAGAAAGTTTTCATGTCCCAGCCAAGTCATTTTCCGCCAAGCCGCTCCGCCTCCAGGTCAACAGATCCGCTTTTTGCCGGCTCGAAGGCCACCGCAAATCCCCTCGACGTTCTGAAAACGATTTATGGTTTTTCGGCCTTCCGGGGAAAGCAGCAGGCCGTCGTCGAACACGTTGTATCCGGCGGGGATGCCGTGGTGCTGTTTCCGACGGGGGCCGGCAAGTCCTTGTGTTTCCAGATCCCGGCGCTTTGCCGCCCCGGCGTCGGCATCGTCGTCTCCCCGCTGATTGCGCTGATGCGCGATCAGGTCGAGGCGCTGAAACAGCTTGGCGTCAAGGCTGCAGCCCTCAATTCGTCGCAGACGCGGGACGAGGCGCTTGCCGTGCGCCGGGCCCTGTCCGCAGGCGAGCTCGATCTTCTCTATGTGACGCCCGAGCGCATCCTGACCTCAGGCTTTCAGGACATGCTCGGTGATGCGCAGATTGCCCTTTTTGCCATCGACGAAGCCCATTGTGTGTCCCAGTGGGGACATGATTTCCGGCCGGAATACCGCGAACTCGGACAATTGGGCGAGCGTTATCCCGGCGTGCCGCGCATTGCGCTGACGGCGACCGCCGATCCGCATACGCGTGAAGACATCATCGATCGGCTGGGCCTTCGGGGCGGGGCGGTCTTCACCACCAGTTTCGACCGGCCGAACATCGCCTATGAAATCGTCGAGCGCGACCAGCCACGCCAGCAGTTGTTGCGTTTTCTGTCGCGCCACAAGGGATCGAGCGGCATTGTCTATTGCCTGTCGCGCGCCAAGGTCGAGGATACCGCCGAATGGCTGGAGAAACAGGGCGTGCGCTCGCTGCCCTATCATGCCGGCATGGACAGGGCGGTGCGCGACGCCAATCAGGACGCGTTCCTGAAAGAGGAAGATCTCTGCCTTGTGGCCACCGTCGCCTTCGGCATGGGCATCGACAAGCCGAACGTGCGCTATGTTGCCCATCTCGATCTGCCGGGCTCGGTCGAGGCCTATTATCAGGAGACCGGTCGCGCCGGGCGTGACGGGCTGCCGTCGGAAGTCTGGATGGCCTATGGCATGGCCGATGTCATCCAGCGCTCGCGGATGATCGACGAGGGGCAGGCCTCCGACGAGATCAAGCGGGTCGAACGCTCGAAGCTGAATGCGCTGCTGGCGATCTGCGAAACCGCAGGCTGCCGCCGACAGGCTATCCTCAAGCATTTCGGCGAGGCCCATGGCGGTCAGTGCGGCAATTGCGACACCTGCAATACCCCGGTCGAGACCTGGGACGGCACGGAGGCCGCGATCAAGGCGCTGGCTGCCGTCTACCGCACCGGCGAGCGCTTCGGCACCGGCCATGTGGTCGATGTGCTGATGGGCGTCGAAAACGAAAAGACCCAGCGCTTCGGCCATGTCGACATGCCGGTCTTTGGCGTCGGCAAGGATGTTCCGGCCAAGACATGGCAATCCGTCTTCCGGCAGTTGCTGGCCGCCGGCCTTGTCCATGTCGATCAGACCGCCTTTGGTGCGCTGAAGCTGACCGAGGATGCCAGTGACGTCTTCAAGCGAAAGCGGCAGATCCTGTTTCGCAAGGATCGCCCGACGACCGGTAAAGCCAAGTCTGCCCGAGGGGCGCCTTCCAGCGCCAAATCCAGCCTGTCGGCGCGCGACGGCGAATTGTTCGAAGCACTGCGCAATGCCCGCATGACGATCGCCAAGGGGCTCTCGGTGCCGCCCTATGTCGTCTTTCCCGATACGACGCTGATTGCCTTTGCCACGGAACGGCCGACAAGCCGCACCGATCTTCTCGGCATCTCCGGCGTCGGCCAGTCGAAGCTCGATAAATATGGCGATGTGTTTCTGGCGGTCATCCGCCAGCACGACTGATACGGTTTCCGGTTGATCAGACCGGAAACCGTATTCCGTCCATTGAAAATCTGGCCTTCCGGCCAGAGATTTTCGATGGTTCTTGTCTCCGGTTCGCGAAGCGATCAGCCGGAAACCGTATGAAACGCGGAGTGAGAAAGAGCGCGGTGGCGATGCCGTGCGCGGCGGGATCTGCGCCTTCGCGTGAGCCCAGGCGAGGCATACCGAGGTTTGCGGTGTTTCTGATGTCTGCGTTGGGAAGCTGGCTGATGGTCATGGGTTGCTGGCGATTCTTGCCGGTTGTTGCGGAAGAATTGTCCAGGCTTATGCCCCATGCTATCATTCAGAAATGAAAGCCCATCCCATGCGCAACCTCACCTCGGAACAGGCCGACCGTATTCAACGCGCGGTCGATGCCAGCGGCGACCCTTCTGATAGCGAGATCGTCCGGGAGGCTCTCCACCTCTGGGATCAGTTCGCGGAACGTCGGGCAATTGAGATCGAGACGCTCAAGCGCGAATACACCGAAGGCAAGGCCAGCGGGGAACCCGAAACAGTCGACCCCGTGGAATTTCTGAAAGACCTGAAAGCGGAACGCGCCCGCAGTGGCTGATTTCAAGCTGTCGCCCCGAGCCAAACGCCAGATGTGCGAAATTTGGCGCCATATTGCAGCTGAAAACGAGCGGGCGGCCGACAATCTTTTGAACAGTCTTTTTGAAAAATTCGCGTTGGTGGCCAGGCATCCTGAAATGGGCAGCGCTCGTCCTGAACTGAGTGCTATGGCACGCATTCTCGTCGAGGGGCGCTACATCGCTATCTATGAACCAACCGATTATGGCGCTGAAATTGTGGCGGTCGTGCATGGTATGCGTGAGCCATCAAGCTGGCTCTGTGAATAGTCGCCCGCCTACATCCTCACCGTCATGCCGCCGTCCACCGTCAGCACGTGGCCGTTGACGAAGGAGGCCGCATCGCTGGCGAGAAACAGGGCAGCGCCGGCAATTTCATCCGGCCGGCCCCAGCGCTGCACCGGGATGCGCTGGCGCACGAAGGGCATGAGGTCCTCGTTGGCGGCCATTGCCGCATTGGTTTCGGTCGCAAACCAGCCGGGGGCAATGGCATTGCTGGTGATGCCGAAGGGGCCGAATTCCACCGCCATCGCGCGCATCAGCCCGGTCAGGCCCTGTTTGGCGACGGGATAGATGCCGTCTTGCGGCATCGCCACCTGGCCGTTGATCGAGGTGATCGAAATCAGCCGTCCGTGATGATGGCGTTTCATGAGCGCTGCCGCATCCCGCGATAAAGTCACGGCAGCGACGAGATCGGTCCGGATCAGATCGAGGACCGCGTCATCGTCGAATTCGGCCAGCGGTCGCCGGTCGCGGGCACCGACATTGTTGACGAGGATGTCCAGCCGTCCGTGTCTTCTGTCGATTTCGGCAAGTGCCGTGCGCTGTGCATCGCGGTCTGCAACATCGAAAGCCATGGCTTCGGCGCTGCCGCCCGCAGCCGCAATCTTTGCCATGGCTTCATCAAGCGTCGCCCGGGTGCGCCCGGTGACGACGACATGGGCGCCGGCTTCCGTCAGCACGCGAACGATTTCCAGCCCCAGCCCGCGCCCGCCGCCGGTGACCAACGCCACCCGGCCCTTCAGCGAAAATCTGTCTGCTATGCTCATGGCTGCCTCACCGCCTGGAAAACAGACGCATGGACACCGAAATAGTTGACTAAGTCAAATAATTTCTGCGCTCTGAGCGAAGTTAACAACCAGGGCCCGTGCGCGCTGTCGCGTCCGCGTCGTGCCCCGCCGCTGTCTCCTGCTTCCTTCAGTGCCGGAATATGGTAGGTCTTCCTGCAGCCCGTTATCAGTCTGGAAAGCCCAATTCATGACGACAGCCTTCATCAAACACCTGTCTTCCGAGCTCGAAGGCCTGAAGTCCGCCGGTCTCTACAAGACCGAGCGTGTGATCACCTCCAAGCAGGCCGGTACGATCGATGTGGCCTCTGGCGCGCGCGTCCTGAATTTCTGCGCCAACAATTATCTCGGGCTTGCCGACAATGCCGAGACTGACGGAGGCCGGCAAACAGGCGCTGGATCGCTACGGCTACGGCATGGCCTCGGTCCGCTTCATCTGCGGCACGCAGGAGGAGCACAAGCAGCTCGAAGCGCGCATCTCGTCGCTTTCTCGGGCTCGAAGATACGATCCTCTATTCCTCCTGCTTCGATGCCAATGGCGGGTTGTTCGAGACGCTTGCTGGGCGAGGAAGACGCGATCATTTCCGATGCGCTGAACCACGCCTCGATCATCGACGGCGTGCGCCTCTCCAAGGCGAAGCGCTTCCGCTATGCCAACAACGACATGGCGGCGCTGGAAGAAGAGCTGAAGAAGGCCGAGGGCTGCGCGCTTCAAGCTGATCGCCACCGACGGCGTCTTTTCCATGGACGGCATCATCGCCAATCTGCAGGGCGTCTGCGATCTCGCGGAAAAATATGGCGCCATGGTCATGGTCGACGACAGCCATGCCGTCGGTTTCGTCGGCAAACACGGCCGCGGCTCGGCCGAATATTGCGGCGTCGAGGGCCGGGTGGATATCATCACCGGCACGCTCGGCAAGGCGCTCGGCGGCGCGTCGGGCGGCTATACGTCGGGCAAGGCGGAGGTCATCGACTGGCTGCGCCAGCGCTCGCGGCCCTATCTGTTTTCCAACACGCTGGCGCCGGTCATCGCGGCCGCATCGCTTGAAGGTGTTCGACCTGATCGAGAATGGCGACGCGCTGCGCGCACAGCTCGCTGCCAATGCCGACGCTGTTCCGAACCGAAATGACCAAGCTCGGTTTCACGCTGGCCGGCGAGGGCCATCCGATCATTCCTGTCATGCTGGGCGAGGCGACGCTGGCGCAGGAGATGGCAGCGCGCATGCTGGAAAAAGGCGTCTACGTCGTCGGCTTCGCCTTCCCCGTCGTGCCCAAGGGCCAGGCCCGCATCCGCACCCAGATGTCTGCGTCGCATTCGACGCGCGGATGTCGAGCGGGCGATTGCGGTGTTTGAAGAGGTGGGGCGGGAACTGGGTGTGATTTGAGGGCTGAGCTCCCTCACCAAGCGCGTCCAGCGATCGGCTGCGCCTCGCACGGCTTGCTATCCTCTCCCGCAAGGGGAGAGAGAGGTCCACGAGCAGCGCTCGCTTGGGGCAAGATGTCTCGGCTTACCTCTCCCCTTGCGGGAGAGGATACGAAGCCGCAGAGGCGGAGCCGATCGCTTGGCCGAAGTTGTGAGGGCTGACGCGAATCCAGGAGGACCATGCAATGACCAACATGATGAAAGCCCTCGTCAAATCCAAGCCTGAAACCGGCCTGTGGATGGAACACGTGCCGGTGCCGGAGCCCGGCCCGAACGACGTGCTGATCCGGGTCAAGAAATCCGCCATCTGCGGCACCGACGTGCACATCTGGAACTGGGACCAGTGGGCGCAGAAGACCATTCCGGTGCCGATGGTGGTCGGCCACGAATTCTGCGGCGAGATCGCTGAAATCGGCTCGGCCGTCACCAAATATCACGTCGGCGACCGGGTCTCCGGCGAGGGGCACATCGTCTGCGGCAAGTGCCGCAACTGCCGGGCGGGCAGGGGGCATCTCTGCCGCAACACGCTCGGCGTCGGCGTCAACCGGCCGGGCTCGTTCGGCGAATTCGTCTGCATTCCCGAGGCCAATGTCGTGCCGATCCCGGACGACGTTCCCGACGAGATCGCCGCCATCTTCGATCCCTTCGGCAATGCCGTGCATACGGCGCTGTCGTTCGATCTGGTCGGCGAGGATGTGCTGGTCACCGGTGCCGGGCCGATCGGCATCATGGGGGCGATGGTCGCCAAGCGTTCCGGCGCCCGCAAGGTGGTGATCACCGACATCAATCCGGTGCGGCTGGAACTGGCAAGAAGGTGCGGCATCGATCATGTCGTCGATGCGTCGAACCAGGATCTGCAAGATGTGATGCGCGAAATCGGCATGACCGAAGGGTTTGATGTCGGGCTGGAAATGTCCGGCGCGCCGCCCGCCTTCCGTTCGATGATCGACACGCATGAACAATGGCGGCAAGATCGCCATTCTCGGCATCGCGCCCGAAGGCTTCGGCATCGACTGGAACAAGGTCATCTTCAAGATGCTGACGCTCAAGGGCATCTATGGCCGCGAGATGTTCGAGACCTGGTACAAGATGATCGCCTTCGTGCAGGGCGGGCTCGACCTTACGCCAAGTCATCACCCACCGCATCGGCATCGACGAGTTCCGCGATGGTTTCGAGGCCATGCGCTCGGGCAATTCCGGCAAGGTGGTGATGGACTGGGAGTGAGTTGCCGGGCGCGATTGCAATGCCCCGGAAATGGTCAAGCGGTGCCGGCGATGAAATGCCGGTCCTCAGCCGTCCTTGATCATGATGGATGACGAGAGGCTGGAACATGATCATGGACAAGGTTTTGGGGGCCGACGGGGTCTGGCGGACGGACGATCCGGATTCGCGCGAGGTTCTGGTCGTTCACGACGAGAATGTTTCCGTGGTGGCCGACCGCATGGCGGTCGTCGTCTCGACGGGCGACGGTGGCGGTGCCAAATCCCTGCATGATTGCAACGCCGCCGTCACGGCCGGGTTCGATGGCCATGCCCATGCAATCGGCCATGGCTCGGCTGCGGTCGCGCTCATGGACGGAGGCTCCGCTACCAATGACGGCGCGATGGGGCTGGCGGCCGGACTCGGAAATCAATCCGATGCTGTTGCGCGCGGGGCCGGTGGCGTGGCGCTTGCCTTCGGCTTTCCGGGTGCCGCCGTATCCCATGGGAATTTCGGCCTTGCGGCTGCGATCAACAGCGGGGGAGAGGCCATTGCCCACGGTCAGCGCAGCGTTGCACTGGTGGTGTCGGATCAGGGCAAGGCCTGTGTTCAGTCGGCCCACTCCGTTGCGATATCCACGGGTCTGCGCGGCCTGGCGCGGGCCGCAAAGGGCAGCGCCATCGTCCTCGTCGAGCGTGAAGCCGACGAGCGCATCGTCGCCGTCTGGGCGGGGATTGCCGGTCAGGGCGGTATCCTTCCCGACGAAGACTATCTGATCATTCATGGCAGACCGGTGCTGGCGCGCACCTATATCGGGCGATGAACGATGCGCAACCACCTGGATTTGCCGGACAAGCCCTTGTCTTTTGCGGTTCTGCACTTACATCTTGCCCACGATCGAAATTCGCCGGCAACCACAGTCAAGCGCTATTTTCGCAAATTTGGCTGTTTTTTGCCGGAAAAGCTTGACGGGACCGAAAAATCTGGGAATCACCATTCCGGCAATGAAGGTATCAATGGGCACGTCGGATCGGAAAATTCTGAATAGGGTTTTCGGGGCTGCGCGGGCCCTTGCGGCTGTTGTGAAAGCCGTGGTTAATCGGGAATTAAAGTTCCTCCCGTTACTTCAACGGAAATGATTCGCGGCGGGCGTGCAAGCGCTCCGGCCCTAACAAGGCCTGTACCGTTAAAATGTAGACTGCGTCAGGGAAAGCGACGAATACATGGCAACCAAAGTCAAAGAGAACGAAGAAGCGGAAATCTGAACGCGAAGGCGCTCCAGATGGTCCGCTTCTCGATCTTTCGGATGACGCCGTCAAGAAGATGATCAAGGCCGCCAAGAAGCGCGGCTATGTCACCATGGACGAACTGAATGCAGTGCTTGCCCTCCGATGAGGTCGACCTCTGACCAGATCGAGGACATCATGGCCATGCTGTCCGACATGGGCATCAACGTCGTCGAGGACGAGGAAGCCGACGAGAGCACGGCGGCCGCGGAAGAAGAAGACGGCGATAGCGACGGCGAGAGCGAAGGCGGCGAACTTGCCCCTTCGAGCGGCACGGCGCTGGCCACTGCCAAGAAGAAAGAGCCGACCGACCGCACCGACGATCCGGTGCGCATGTATCTGCGCGAAATGGGCTCGGTCGAGCTTCTGTCGCGCGAAGGCGAAATTGCGATTGCCAAGCGCATCGAGGCTGGCCGCGAAACGATGATCGCGGGTCTCTGCGAGAGCCCGCTGACCTTCCAGGCGCTCATCATCTGGCGCGACGAACTGAACGAAGGCACACACGCTGCTGCGCGAGATCATCGATCTCGAAACCACCTATTCCGGTCCGGAAGCCAAGGCTGCCCCGCAGTTCCAGAGCCCGGAAAAGATCGAGGCCGACCGCAAGGCGGCCGAAGAGAAGGAAAAGAACCGCCGTCCGCGCGCCGCCAATGACGACGACATCACCAATGTCGGCGGCGAAGGCCTGCCGTCGGAGGAAGAGGAAGAGGACGACGACGAGTCCAACCTGTCGCTGGCCGCCATGGAAGCGGAACTGCGTCCGCAGGTCATGGAAACCCTCGACACGATCGCCGAGACCTACAAGAAGCTGCGCAAGCTGCAGGACCAGCAGGTCGAAGCCCGTCTTGCCGCCACCGGCACGCTGTCGCCCGCCCAGGAGCGCCGCTACAAGGAACTGAAGGACGAGCTGATCACGGCCGTCAAGTCGCTGTCGCTCAACCAGAACCGCGTCGACAGCCTTGTCGAGCAGCTCTACGACATCAACAAGCGCCTGGTGCAGAACGAAGGCCGCCTGCTGCGTCTGGCCGAATCCTACGGCGTCAAGCGTGACAGTTCCTGGAGCAGTATTCCGGTGCCGAACTCGATCCGAACTGGATGAAGTCGATCGCCAATCTGGCCGCCCGTGGCTGGAAGGAATTCGCCAAGCAGCGAAAACAAGACGATCCGCGACATCCGCGCCGAGATCCAGAATCTTGCGACCGAAACCGGCATCTCGATCTCCGAATTCCGCCGCATCGTGCACATGGTGCAGAAGGGCGAGCGCGAAGCCCGCATCGCCAAGAAGGAAATGGTCGAGGCCAACCTGCGTCTCGTCATCTCGATCGCCAAGAAATACACCAACCGCGGCCTGCAGTTCCTCGATCTCATCCAGGAAGGCAATATCGGCCTGATGAAGGCGGTCGACAAGTTCGAATATCGCCGCGGTTACAAGTTCTCGACCTATGCCACCTGGTGGATCCGTCAGGCGATCACCCGTTCGATCGCCGACCAGGCCCGCACGATCCGCATTCCGGTGCACATGATCGAGACGATCAACAAGATCGTCCGCACATCGCGCCAGATGCTGCACGAAATCGGCCGCGAGCCGACGCCGGAAGAACTGGCCGAAAAGCTGGCCATGCCGCTCGAAAAGGTGCGCAAGGTCCTGAAGATCGCCAAGGAGCCGATCTCGCTCGAAACCCCGGTGGGTGACGAAGAAGATCAGCCATCTCGGCGATTTCATCGAGGACAAGAATGCGCTGCTGCCGATCGATGCCGCCATTCAGGCGAACCTGCGCGAGACGACGACCCGCGTTCTCGCCTCGCTGACGCCGCGCGAAGAGCGCGTGCTGCGCATGCGCTTCGGCATCGGCATGAACACCGACCACACGCTCGAAGAAGTCGGCCAGCAGTTCTCGGTGACCCGCGAACGTATCCGCCAGATCGAAGCCAAGGCGCTGCGCAAGCTCAAGCACCCGAGCCGCTCGCGCAAGCTGCAGAAGCTTCCTCGACAGCTGATCGACCTTTGAAGACTTCAGGAAACGCCGGGCTCAATGCCCGGCGTTTCTGTTCGTGGCCTGGCTCGGCTGCCGACACCGCCCTATGTGGCCCCGAATTTGACGGCCTTCATGCTGGTGAAGAATAGCCCGTGATCGTCCCGCGGGCCGGGCGCCATCGCGTTCAAAATCGCGGCATCGCCCTTGATATTCCGATCGTACAAGCCGAAGTGAAGGTAGGATTTCGAGGCCGCCAACCCGTGGCCTGACGTTGGCTGGCGCAAAGGCAATCATGCAGCAGGATGCAAACCGTTTCTGGCAGTGGCTGAGCTTGGGCACGATCGTTTCGATCGTGTTTCATCTCGTGCTCGGTGCTGTTGTTTTGCTTCAGCTGCCGATGCCGGATCTGACCCCGCCGGAGGAAGAAAGCATCAGCGTCGAAATCGTGCCGCCGCCGCCCGAGGAGGTCGAAAAGCCCGCTCCGGAGGAAAAGGCGGAGGAGGAGGCGAAGGAGGAGGAGGCGAAGCAAGAGGAAGAAGAGGCGAAGGAGGTGCCGCCGCCACCAGAGGACGAGCCGCAGGCGCAGCCACCGGCCGAGCAGGAGCCACCGGCCGAGCAGGAGCCCCCAGCCGAGCAGGAGGTTGCCAATGCGCCGATCCCGGTTTTGCGTCCGGTCCATGAATTCGGCGAGAAGGACACCGGCGCCAGGGATGCGGATGACGGCGACGCCGCGCGGGAGGCTGCCAAGGCCGCGGCCAAAGAGGCGACCCCATCTCAGGAACAGACGACCAAGCCCGTGGAAACGGCCAAGCTCGACAGCAAGCCGGACATCGAGACGCTGACCGCCCAGCCTGAAGCGGACACGGCCGACGCCGTCGATCCCCTGCCGGGCGTGACCGAGACGCCACCGGACACGTCCGCCGTGGTTGAGCCGGAACCGGAGCTTCAACCCGAGAAAACGCCGGTTGATATTCCCGAGGCTAAAAAGCTCTTTTCGGAAAAGGAGAATGATGACCCGATCGCGCGCGAGGCCATGGGGAACCTGTCCCGCGGCCAAAGGATCGCCCGGCTGTGCACAAGCGAACTCTATGCCCAGCTGAAAAACGGCTCACCATCCTACAATCCGGATCTCGTGCCTTCCTATGAACTGGCGAAGGGAAACAGGCTCACGGTTCCGCAAGCCTCGTTCCGCGTCAACAATCGCTGGTACGATTTCGCGTTCCGCTGCGAGGTGGACGATGACGGCATGCGCGTCCTGTCCTTCGGTCTGGATGTCGGAAAAGAAGTCCCGAAAAGCCAGTGGCGGAGCCGGAAGTTTCCGAACTCCTGAGCGTGACGCCTGCCGGATGAGACCGCGATGATCAACGGCCGCATCCGGCAGCCGGATGATCAGCTGTCTTCGTCACATTCCGTGATTTCGCAGGTCGATTCCGTCGTCGTGTGCTTGGCGCATTCGTTCAGCGCCTTGTCTGTGGCGCCGCTTTCGCTGTCATAGCTGTAGCTGTAGCCATAGCTGCCTTCTTCCGAAACCGCGATGCAGCCCCAGGCAAAGGCAGAGCCGGCGGACGGCAGGAGCGCGCCTGCGAGAACGAGAACGGAAAGGCAGGTTCTGAATTTGATCGACATCGTATCCTCCATGACATGTTTCAGGCGCATCCTCGCCCATGGCATCCGAACCTGTTTTAGAGATTTGGCAAACACACCTCAACGGGGCAGCCTGACCATTCTTGGTGAGATTGACGGCGTGTTTGCGGGGTATTTTGCGCTGGCGAGAGCCCGTCAGTGGGCGGCTGGCTTGCGGATGGATGCTCGGGGCAGGCCCGAGGATGACGATCTGGGAGATTTGAGACGTAACTCTTTAGCCGACAGCGCCAGTCGTTTTCGCCAGATCGTCCTCACCCTCCGTCATCCTCGGGCTTGACCCGAGGATCCACAGCCAACCCCCTGAAGGCCCAATGCCGCGCGGTGACAACCGCGACCGATCCGCCCGCCTCCCCGAAAAACTTCATCCCCGCAAATCCCCGCGTCCATCGCCTGTGTCTAGAATGGCCTCGTCCCGCCATCGGATACACCGGATGAGCGTTGCCGGCGAGGCGGGACCGGTGCCCTGGGGGAAGGCGGAACGCCCGCTTGAAGCCGGGGGCTGCGTGAAAGGCGGTTCTCCTCCGGACATTTGGATGGTCCGGGCGTGCCGGGCATGCCCCGCCGTTGTCATGACGGTCCAGGGCATTGCCCCGCCTCATTGAAAGGCCGGGCGGGTAAGAGTGTCGGGCTGGGGCATTGGAGGCTTTCGTCTCAAAAGGATGAAAGCGCAGAAGAACCTGAGAAGCGCGGCAAAAGACACCGAAACGGGGCACGGTGCGTGTCACCTAACTATTTTTACCTGAGGCATGTGTCGTGCCCCGGCCGAACCAGCCGTGTTTTCTTTGAAACCGGCAGCTGACGAAATGTCACAACACGGGCGAATGCGCCGCGTGAACGCAAAACCATGTCCGTGAAAGGAAAATGTCATGCCGATCTGTGCACCCGAAAAATCGCCGCTTGAGCCCGCGCTTTTCGAGGCGCTGTGTCGGGCCGCCGCATTGCGGATGGAGGTACCGTCCTTCTGTCGCCTGCGCCGCTGCCGGCGCGGCGAATTTTGTGAGGGAAGGATGGAGCCGCGCGCGATTCCGCCTCATTTCCGCGGGCTGAAGGCTGTCGATGTTTATCTGCCGTTGTGCATGGCCCGCGCGGATGACGAATGGTTCGGCGCTTTCGTGCTGGAATGGATCCTGTGCCATGCGGACTATTTTGGTCTTGTTCGTCCGCCAGAGGCCGCCCGCAGCCTGCTTTCCCTTGATGAACGCTGGCCGGTCGTCGATCCGGTCGATGATGAAGATTGCGCACCGGACGAAGGCGATGCAACACGCCGCCACGCACCGGGGCTCGCCCGGGGCAGGGCGCTCATCGCGGCCATCCGCAGCAGCCTTGCACCCCGAGACGGTGGCCCCGTTCCCTGAATAAGACGCATTCTTCTGGATGATCCGACGTTCAGGTGTGGACGGCCGTGTCGAGCCGTTGAAGCGCGTCTGATGAGGGAAGCGCAGAGTTGAGGGGAGACTGACATGACCTATGTCGATGGATTTGTTCTGGCCGTTCCGAAAGCCAATATCGAGGCCTACAAGGAAATGGCGCGAACCGGCAGCATCGTCTGGAAGGAACACGGCGCGCTGTCCTATGTCGAGTGCATCGCCGACGACGTTCCCTATGGCGAACTGACCTCGTTTCCGCGCGCTGTCCTGGCAAAGGAGGATGAGGTCGTGGTGTTTTCCTGGATCACCTATCCCTCGCGGGAAGCACGCGATGCCATCAACGAAAAGGTGATGGCCGACCCGCGGCTTGCGCCGGAAAAATGGGATATGCCTTTCGATGGCAAGCGGATGATCTATGGCGGCTTCGAAAGTTTCCTCGAAGGTTGACGCCAAAGGCCATATGCTTCGTGCATCACAACGGGAAAATTTCATGCCGCAGACAATCCTGATCGTGGAGACCGATGGCCCGGGCCTCTACGAGATTACCGCGCAGGCCGCATCCTTTCTGCGCAAGGCGGCCGTGGGGCAGGGGCTGCTGACGGTTTTCGTGCGCCATACCTCCTGTTCGCTCCTGATCCAGGAAAATGCCGATCCGGATGTCCGCCGCGATCTCGATGCCTTTTTCGAGCGCCTCGTTCCGCCATCCGACGATCCCTCGATGGACTGGATCGTCCACACCGCCGAGGGACCGGACGACATGCCGGCGCATATCAAGGCGGCGCTGACCGCGGTCTCCATCGGCATCCCCGTGACCGCCGGGCGTCTGGCGCTTGGCACCTGGCAGGGGCTCTATCTGTTCGAGCATAGGCAGCGCCCGCATCGCCGCGAGATCGTCCTGCATCTGTCTGCGTGACCTGCCGATGCGCGGTTGCGCCTTTCGGCTGGACAAGCCAGTCGCGCCGGTGCAGGTTTGGGCATACGGAATGGTTCGCTCGATCCTGGCCTGGATTTTTTGGAACAAGATCAGCGGTTTGGCGTTATTTTCAAACCGGCGTAGACCGGAATTTTGCAAACAGCCTGGGGAGGTAAATCCTTGACGGATGCACAAACGATCGCCAGCCGTTTCATGCAGGCGCTGAACGAGCGTGACTTCGATACGATCGGCCTGTTTCTTGATGAAGACGTGGCGCTTGATTCGATGACCGGCCAGCGCACCATTGGTGCCGGGCCGCTGCGCACGGCGGTCATGAGCTATCTCAGGCATTTCGATGAAACCTTCGGCGATATCGTGCTGATGCATGATGCGTTCGGCCAGCGGGTGGCGGTGGACGTGACAGCCCGCGGCACTTACCGCGAAAGCATGGCCGGGTTCCCGCCCGCCAGCAACCAGAGCTATTCGATCCCCAGCGTCTTCGTTTTCGAATTCGAGAACGGTTCCGTCACCCGGCTCAGCCACTACCGGAACTACCGGGTGTTCGAGCAGATGCTCTCCCGATAGGGCCAGATGCTCTCCCGATGAGGCAAGGCCGATGCTGCCTTGCCCTGAACGCCCGATGAACGGGCAATTCCGTTTCCGTTCAGCCGCGCCGTTCTAATCTCACATCAATCGCTCGGGAAGGACCCGCAAGCTGATTGCCGGAACGCAAGTTCCGGCTGTTGAGCCAACCGATTTTGGAGAAAGACCATGAGACAGAATTTCGTAAAACTGGCAGCGATTGCATTCATCGGCCTTTCCGGTCTGGCTGCGACAGCCTCAACCGCATCGGCGGATTCCTTCACCTTCGGCTTTGATTCCGGGGCCGCCGAGATCCAGTACCGCGACCATGATCGCCGGGGCGACGAGCGCGACTGGGGCCGCGAACGCCACCACCGTCCGGGCTGGGATGGCGAACGTCGCGGTCGCTGCGCACCGGGGCTGGCCGTAGACAAGGCCCGCGATTTCGGCCTGCGCCGCGCGCAAATCGTCGATGTCAGCCCGCGCCGCGTCGTCGTCGAAGGCCGTCGTCGCGGTGAGTATCGCACCGTTGTGTTCGCAAACGTTCGCGGCTGCCCCGTCATCGGCCGATAAGGTCATCGGCCGCTAAGGTTATCGGACGCAAGAACCGTCGACTATTCGATCCCGGCAACCTTTCCGTCTTGTCTCCCCCGGCCGGCGGAAAGTCCGAGCCCCTCGCTGCCGAAAGGTCGCGGGGGGCTTTTTTGCGTGTCAGACGTGAGAAAAGCCGCCCCGCGGCATTGCGGGACGGCTTTGCAGATAGGTATTCGTGGTCGGCCGATCTGGTGTTACGGCTTGATCGCGAAGGTGACGTTTACCGAGACAGTGTAACTGTTCTCACCGGTTGCGATCGGCACGGATTCCGCGCTCACGTCCTTGGCCATGCTGCGCAGCATCGGCATCGGTTCCGGACGGCCCGAGTTTTCGGAAATTTCGACGATGCGGCCGATCTCAACGCCGGCTGCTTCTGCCAGCACCTTCGCCTTGGCAACAGCATCGACGACCGCTGCCTTGCGGGCCTCGGTGATGACCGCCTCCGGCTTGTCGTTGGTGAACTGGATGCTGCCGCCCTGGTTGACGCCGAGCGTCACGGAACTGTCGATGATCTCGCCGAGCTTGGCGAGATCACGCACCCGGATCGTCAGCGAATTGGCGACCTGGTAGCCGGTCAGCTCCGGCTGTCGATTGCCGCCATCGCTGTTGTCTGGATAGACATATTGCGGATTGATGGCAAAACCCGAGGTCTGCAGATCGCGCTCGGCAATGCCGGCAGTCTTGAGGGCAGCCAGAACCTCTGCCATCGCCTTGTTGTTGGCGTCGAGCGCTTCGCGCGCCGTCTTTGCGTCCTTGACGACGCTGAACGACAGGATCGCCATATCGGGTGCCGTCGCCGATTGTCCCTCGCCGGAAACGACGATCACCGCTTCACGCGGACCGTGTTCGGCCGCAAGCGACGGCGTGCCCGCAAGACCAGCCAAAGCAACGGCAAAAACAGTGCCTTTCAGAAGACGGGGAAGACGTGTGACAATCATGATGACGGTACTCTCCGGTTGTTTTTGTCCCTGTCGTCTTCTTGGCTTTTGATTGTGTGGGGATTGCGGCAATGCCTTGTGGGAAAAACTGTTTTCGTTTAGACGATAGCTCCGCAGCCAGCCATTGGGCTGCGATCTGCCGGCGCACCCCGGCACGGGCCTGTAGCTCAATGGTTAGAGCCGGCGGCTCATAACCGCTTGGTTGGGGGTTCGAGTCCCTCCGGGCCCACCATTCTTTTCAAGCGCAGCAAGTCGGTGTCGCCGCTCGTCTCAAAGTGTGACCGCAGTTCATCCTGTCATAGGCCAGTGTTTTTTCCATCAGGTTGAGCTTGCAAAACCCGTTGCAACCGGAAAAACACCGGCGACCACCGCTAGCCTGCGACACCATCCTGCGGGAGACGACCCGGGAAGGGGGCCGTGAAAGCCAGTTCGGGGCCGCGTCGACTTGAGCCAGATGATGTTTTCGTGAGCGTCGGCAGGCCGTTCCAAAGGGGTGGCAAGGCCGCTTCTTGTCCTGAAACGGTACGCAGGACCGGTTGATCTGCATCGAAATGGGACAGGGTGACGATCCGGTTAACCGCCGCCGGGATTCGGCTTTGCAAAAATCCGGACATGATCTCAATCTGGGGCACATCCAGTCCAGCAGGAGGTTTTCATGTCCCAGACCGCTACATCCCGTTTCGATGATGTCGATGCCTTGGCCGGTGCGCTGTTTTCCTGGTGCGCCGAACGCAGCATTCGCCTGCGCAGCCAGGAGGGCGTCAGCGCCGCCAGCGCGGTCATCGACCTGTTTCTCTCCGGTCACCAGACGCAGGACGATCTTCTGGCTGCGCTGAACGAGCGTGATGGCGGCGATATCGCCTTTGCGTCCTGATGCTGTCTTGCCCTGCGTTCCCTGCCGTCAGAGTTCGGCGGGGAAACCGGGGGCGCGCAGGTCTGTCCCGACCGCATCTTCCAGGAGCTTGACGACCTGGGATGACCAGGCACCACCGCCATAGGTGGAGCGGCCGCGGATGAAGGTCTGCAGGGCATGCGAGGCGAGATCGAGCGGCACCCCGAATTCCTTGCCGAAGCCGAGTGCAAAGCCCAGATCCTTGACGGCAAGGTCCATGGTGAAATTGATGTTGTAGCTGCCGTTGAGGATCACCTGGCCCTCCGTCTCATGGACGAAGCTGTTGCCGGAACTGGCCTTGATGATGTTGAAGGCGTCCGTCAGGTCGATGCCGCCGCGCTTGGCGAGCATCAGGGCTTCGCCCGTCGCAATCAGGTGGATGAAGGCGAGCATGTTGGTGATCACCTTGATCACCGCCGCCTTGCCGAGCGGGCCGGCATGGAAGATTTCGCCGCCCATGGCCTGAAGCGCCGGCAGGTGCAGGTCAAACAGGTCGCGCTCACCGCCGGCGATGACCGTGATTTCCCCCGATGCCGCCTTGTGCACGCCGCCGGTCACCGGCGCCTCCATCATGCGCACGCCTTTCTGGGCTGCCACCGCCGCCAGACGTTCGATGTCCGCCTGGTCGAGCGTGCTCATCTCGATCCAGGTGCCGCCCGGCTTCATTCCTTCAAGGATGCCGTTTGGCCCGGCGAGCACTTTTTCGGAAATGGACGGCGAGGGCAGGCAGGTGATGACCGCATCGACGCTTGCAGCAAGGGCGGACGGCGTCTCCGCCCAGCCGGCGCCGGCTTCCAGCAGGGCACCGGCCTTGCTGCGATCGACGTCGTTGACGGTCAGGTCAAACCCGGCCTTGAGCAGACTGCCTGCCAGATTGGCGCCGAGATGTCCCAGTCCGATGAAGCCGTAGCGCATGCTGTTCTCCTGTTTTTCCTGCCACGGCGTTTTGGCCGGCAGATTTTTGTTTCTTGAAAATTCGTTCAGCCGGCATCCTCAAGGATCATGGATGCGCCTTTTTCGGCCACCATCATCGTTGGTGCATTGATATTGCCTGCCGTGACATTCGGGAAGATCGAGGCATCGACGATGCGCAGCCCCTCCACCCCATGAACCCGCAGACGATTGTCGACCACCGAGGTTGCGGCATCCGGACCCATCATCGCGGTGCCGCAGAGATGGTAGATCGAGCCGCTGCTTTCACGGAAATAATCGATCAGGGCCGCGTCGCTGTCGATCGCGGGCGAGGGAGAGACCTCGGCAACAGTGACGGCCGCAAGCGCCGGTGCGCCGGCGATGCGCCGCACCAGCCGGCTGCCCTGGATGACCTCGTCGAGATCGCGCTGCGTGGACAGATAATTCGGCCGGATCAGGGGGGCATCTGCCGGGTCGTTCGAGGCGACGGTGATCTGGCCGCGGCTTGTCGGGCGGCAGGAATTGAAGGCGATGAGGAAGCCGGGATAGGGCTCGGGCAAGAGCCCGGCCTTCGGGTTGTTGGGGATGCGGTAGGAGAGGGGGTTGAAATAGAGCTGGATGTTCGGCTGCTCTTCCTCTGGCCTGCCCCGAAAGAAGCCGCCCGCCTGGTTGACGCTCATGGCAAAGGGGCCCTTGCGGGTCAGAATATATTGCAGGCCAAGCGCGCCCTGGCCGAAGAGGCTCCCAAAGCGGCCGTTCAGCGTTGGCCGGTTGGCGCGGTAATAGAAGCTGGCGCAGAGATGATCCTGCAGGTTGGCGCCAACGGCCGGCAGATGATGGCGGGTTTGAATCCCCAATGCCGACAGGGCCGCTCCATCGCCAAGGCCGGAAAGCTGCAGGAGTTTTGGCGTTCCGACGGTGCCGGTTGCGACGATGACCTCGCGGCGGGCGGAAAACGTCTTGAGCACGCCGTTCTGGCGGGCCTCGAGGCCGGTGACGCGTCCGTCCTCAGCAAAGACCAGCCGTTCGGCATGGACGTTGCGCTCGATGGCAAGATTGGGCCGCTTGAGCGCCGGGCGCAGATATTCGGCGCTCGAATGCGAGCGCTGGCCGCGGCGGGTGTTGATGTCGTAGACGCCGGCCCCTTCGATCGAGGCGCCGTTGAAATCGGGATTGAGCGGCAGCTGCAATTCACGACAGGCGTCCAGAAAGGCGTCGGAGACCGGATGCGTCATGCCGCGCATCGGGGTTACGTGGATGGGACCATCGCCGCCATGCCATTCGGAAGCGCCTCCGGCATGGGTCTCGAGCCTGCGGAAATAGGGCAGCACGTCGTCTGCACCCCAGCCGGGATTGCCGGCCGCTTTCCAGTCGTCGAAATCGTCTCTGGCGCCGCGGACGAAGACCATGGCGTTGATCGAGCCCGAGCCGCCCTGCACCTTGCCGCGCGGCACGTAGATCCGGCGGTTCAGCAATTCCTTTTCCGGCTCGGTGGAATACATCCAGTTGACCGCCGGATTGTAGTAGCTCCTGGCATAACCGACCGGGATCTTGAACCAGAAACCGTCATCGCTGCCGCCGGCCTCGAGCAGAAGCACGCTGTAGCGGCCGTTTTCGCTGAGGCGGCTGGCCAGGATGCAGCCGGCCGAGCCTGCGCCGACAATGACGAAATCGTGGATCATGCTGGGCCCCCGCCTTTGTCGTCAGCCTCTGGCCGGTGCGAAGGCCTTGATGTCGGCATGTTCGGCGGCCATCTGCAGGTGCAGGCGATCGCCGGTATAGGGCGAATTGGCCGCGATCACGTCCATGTCGAGTTCGATGCCGAGACCGGGTTCGCGGGACGGAATGAGGTAGCCGTCATCGAACTGCAGCTTGTTTTTCAGCACCTGGCCGTGGAAACCGCCGAAATCCATGATGGCTTCGTGGATGAGGAAGTTCGGCGAGGCGGCAGACAGCTGGATGCTCGCGGCTGCACCCACCGGACCGTTGTAAAGATGCGGCGCGATCTGCGCGTAGAAGGCCTCCGCCATGCCGGCGATCTTCTTGGCTTCGAGAATGCCGCCGACACGCGCAACGTTCATCTGCAGGATCGCGGCCGCACCGGTTTCCAGCACGCGCTGGAATTCGTATTTCGTCGTCAGCCGTTCGCCGGTCGAGACGGGAATGGATGTCGCGCGGGCGACCTGAGCCATCGCCGCTTCCTGTCCCGGAGGAACCGGCTCCTCGAACCAGAGCGGATCGTATTTTTCGAGGCGCTTGGCCAGTCGGATCGCAGACGCCGGCACCATCTGGCCGTGGGTGCCGAACAGGATATCGGCCTTGTTGCCCACAGCTTCGCGAATTTTGGTGCAGAAGGTTTCGCAAAGAGCCATGACGTCGAGCGACAGGTGGTGGCCGGAGTAATTGGTGTAGGGGCCGGCGGGATCGAATTTCAGCGCCGTGAAACCCATCTCGACCATGCGGATCGCTTCTTCGGCGGCGAGGTCCGGATCGGCATAGTCATACTCGCCGGCGGCATTCTTCGGGTAGAGATAGGTATAGGCGCGCAGCTTGTCGTGGACGGGGCCGCCGATCAGGTCGGCCACCGGCCTTCCGGCTGCCTTGCCGATAATGTCCCAGCAGGCGATTTCGAGGCCCGAGACAATACCGATCATCGTCGGGTCGGGGCGCTGCGTGAAGCCGCTGGAATAGGCGGCACGCCAGAAGCGCTCGACCTGGTGTGGATCATGGTCGAGCAGGTAGCGCTGGAACACGTCCTCGATCAAGGGCACCAGGGCCATGGGGTGGAAGGCGGTTGCGTAGATCTCGCCGACGCCCTTGATGCCACAGGCCGTTTCCAGCTCCACGAAGATCCAGTACATGCCGCCGACATGCGGCGGCGGAACGGCGACAACATGGGTCTTGAGCGATGCGATCTTCATGGTGGTCTCCGTTTCGTTCAAATTTGGCTTGCGGTCCTGCGGTGCCTCTCACCCTAACCCTCTCCCTGCGAGCGGGAGGGGGACGACAGAGCTTGCGGCTTGTCCCTTCCACCCGTCACAGCGGGGCGAAGGGGACAGCCTGCCCTTAGGCGAAGAAAGGGCGAATCAATGCTTCATGATGACCAGGCGCGTCTGGGTAAACTCCAGCATGCCGTGCTTGCCGTCGTCGCCGCCGAGGCCGGATTTTTTCCAGCCGGCGTGGTAGCCCTGGTAGGGGTCCGCGGGGAAGCGGTTGATGTAGAGCTCGCCGGCCTCGATCTCGTTTGCCGCCTTCATCGCCTTGCGGTAATTCTCGGTGAACAGCACGGAGGCGAGACCGAACTGGTGGTCACTGGCCAGCGCAAGTGCCTCCTCGAATGTGTCATAGGCAATGACCGCAAGAATGGGGCCGAAGACCTCTTCGCGGACGATTTCCATCTCGTGGCGGCAGGCGGACAGCAGCGTCGGCGGGTAGAAATAGCCGTCGCCATCAGGGATGAAGCCGCCGGTTTCGACGATAGCCCCTTCTGCCTGCGCGCGTTCGACCATGGCATGGACGCGGTCGCGTGCGGCTGGGTTGGCGAGTGGTCCCATGCTGTCGGGGCTCGTCGATCGATCGGAAAAGCTGCGGCCGGAAAATCCGCTGCGAAGCTTTTCCAGGAGAGCGTCATGCACGGAGCGATGGACATAAAGCCGTTCGACGGAGGTGCAGACCTGTCCGCAATGGGCGGTCTTGGCGGATAGAACCGCGCGGGCAACGCCATCAAGATCGGCATCCGGCTCGACGATGACAGGCGTCTTGCCGCCGAGTTCGAGCGAGGGTTTGGCGATGTTGGTCTTGCAATAGTCGAGCACGATCTGGCCGGCGGCGACGCTTCCGGTCAGCGTGATCATTCCGACGGCTGGCGCTGTACACATCACGCGCGCGGTTTCGTGGGTCATGGTCATGATGCTGACGAGGCCCTCCGGCAGCCCGGCCTCAAGAACGGCTTCGGCAAAGGCGAAGGCGGAGGTGGGCGTGGTGTTGCTCGGGCGCACGACAACGGCATTGCCGGTGATCAGGGCCGGCGCGATCTTGCGGACCAGCGTGTAGATCGGAAAGTTGAAAGGGATCAGGCAGGCAACGACACCGATCGGCTCGCGCTTGAGCATCAGCGTTTCGTCCGGCGTGTCGCTCTCGATGACTTCGCCTTCGACCCGGCGGGCCCATTCGGCATGATAGCGCATCAGCTCGACGCCGTAGATGGTCTCTGCCGTGGCGTCCGACAGGCTCTTGCCGGATTCGCGGGCGAGGGCCTCGCCGATATAGCCGGCTTTTTTCTCGAGCACGTCGGCCAGTCTGCGCAGGGCGTTGCCACGTTCGATCGCCGGCAGCTTCCGCCAGGATTTCTGCGCCTTCGTCGCAAGGTGGACGGCCTCAAGGACGTCCGCATCGTTTGCTGCGGGAACTTTGGCAAAGACCTTGCCGGTGGCCGGATTGTGGACATCGATCATCCGGTGAGCCGGTGCATCGACGAAACGGCCGCCGATGAAATTGCGATAGTCGGTCATATCCAGTCGTCTCCTCAACCGGTGAAGTGCGCCACCGCCTGTCCGGCAGTCTCCACTCGTTGGCGATTAGGGACGTGATCAAAGATGCTTCGCAAGCGACTTATTGTCGGGCCAAGCATTCCAAAAGCGAATGCTTCACTGGGCTGCGTCACCGATCGCCTGTTGCCCGACCGCCTGTTGACCGGTCGCCTGCCGCTCGGTCGCGTTGGAGACTTCTGAGAGAAGCCAATGGCGGAAGGCCTGCACATTGGCGCTGTCCGGCTGGTCCGCGCGGGTCACCAGCCAGTAGGATTCGTGGCCCTCGACCTCGACGTCGAGCACCTGCACGAGTTGGCCGCTTTCCAACTGGCGACCAACCATGAAGCGATCGACGACGGCAACCCCCAGGCCATCGCAGGCGGCCTCGATCGCCAGATCGAGCAGATCGAATTCCAGACCGCCGCGCGTGTCGGTTTCGCTCAGGTTTGCAGCGTCCAGCCAATGTTGCCAGGTGAGGTAGCGGCGGTCGCCGGAGGACAGCACATGCAGGAAGGTGAAGCGCGAGAGATCGACCGTGTCCGACGTCCGGGTTTTCTCCAGCAGTTCGGCGGCGCAGACGGCAATGTGCCGCTCCGTCATCAAGAGGCGTGATTTGAGCATCGGCCATTCGCCATCACCGAAGCGGATGGCGCAGTCGAGCAGGCCCCGTTCCGACAGGCTGTCCTCGAGGTCGGTGCTGATGCTGATCTCTATATCCGGAAGCGCCGCGCGCAGGCGCGACAGCCGCGGCATCAGCCAGCGCTTGGCGAAGGTCGGCGGCACATTGATGCGCAGCCGCTTGCGGTTTGCCTTCTCCATGATACCGCGCACGGTCAGTTCGACGGTGTGGAAGGCATGCTGGAGCGTTGCCAGAAGTTCGGCACCCGAGGGCGTCAGTTCCAGATGATGATGGTGGCGGATGAGCAATGGCTCGCCGATCTGCTCTTCCAGATTGCGCACCTGCCGCGACACAGCGCTCTGGGTCAGGTTCAGCCGGTCGGCGGCGCGCGTGAAACTGCGGGTCTGGCCGACGACCTCGAACACCTTCATCGCCGAAAGTGCCGGCAGTTTGCGCATAGTCCGTCCCTTGGCTTTTGTCTCCGCATTACTATCGTCTACGGGGGACGGTTCGGGCAAGCCCTTTCAATTGACTGCTCTGGTCTGGGCGCCCCTTGCAGGCCGTCCCATCGCTGGATCGAAGTCGCAGTAAAAATCCATCTCAGTTTCAGATGTTCTTTAAAATATGTTATCGTTGTCTATCCAAAAGCATAGTCTGTGTCCTTGATCTTTATTATTCTCAATTTTATCGAAAATTCTTGCTTTTTCTTTAAGTTAATTCGAAACTATTTTTCTGAATTCTGCGTCGTTCTCCTTGTCGCGTTGCTAGGATTATCACCTCATTAACCTTTGCGATTTACCGGAATTTATTGCTTGTCCGTTAGCATGTCCTCAAACGAAAGCCGTGCTGGAAACAGCGCGTATGTCTTGTCGATTGAAGGACGTCGATGCCAATGCTGAAGAAACTTCTCAGAGACAGATCGGGAAATTTTGCAATTCTCGGTGCCGTAGCGATCGTCCCGATGCTCGGTATGGCGGGTATGGCCATCGATTTCACGCGTGCCATGGATTTGAAATCCGAATTGCAGAACGCAGCGGATGCGGCCGTCGTCGGCGCTTTGTCCGAAAAATCGGCGGGCATGCTGCAGGCGATCAACATGCCCGGCAACGGCGTCGTGACGTTGAGCGAAAAGGAAGCGCTCAGCCTTTTCGAGGCACAGCTGGCAAAGAGTTCGGACAATCCGGATGAGCAGGAAGCGCCGGCAGATGGTACCGACCCGGATATCAACGAGCGGCAGGTCAAGGTCTCCGTGACGAAGACCGGAAACAACCTGCGAGCGGAACTGACCTATAAGATGGGGATCAAGACCAGCCTGCTGCGGGTCATCGGCAAGGAAAGCATCACGGTTTCGGGCAAGGCGGTCGCCGTCTACCAGACCCAGTCGTTCATGGATTTCTACATGCTGCTCGACAATACGCCCTCGATGGGCGTCGGCGCGACACCGGAAGACGTCTTGAAACTGATCGAGGCGACGAAGAATGTGGCTGATAGCGGCTCGCGCGACTGCGCCTTCGCCTGTCACATCGTTTCCGAGCAGGGTGTAGAGGACAAGAGCAGCAACTACAATGTCGCCCGCAATGTCGGCGCGACGATCCGCATCGACGTCGTTGCACAGGCGGTCGCGGCACTGACCGAGGAAGCGGAAAAGACACAAAGCTATACAAATCAGTTTCGCATGGCCGCGTACACGTTCGGCAAGACAGCGATGGATGTGAAGCTTCTGAGGGTTCAGAAATTGACCGAGCAACCTGAAGAAGGTCAAGAAGTCGACAGACAAGATCGAGCTGATGAGCATTCCCTATCAAGGGTATAACAACGACCAGCAGACGAGCTTCGACAGCGTCCTGACGAACATCAGTGAGGAAATCGCCGACGCCCGGCGACGGCACCAGCTCGGCAACGCCCGAAAAGGTCGTATTCTTTGTCTCCGACGGCGTCGGTGACAGCTACAAGCCGCAGGGTTGCACGAAGAAACTGACGGGTGGTCGCTGTCAGGAGCCGATCGATGTGAAATACTGCACGGCGCTCAAGGATCGCGGCATCAAGATCGCAGCGCTGTACACGACCTATCTCCCCTTGCCGAACAACGGCTGGTACAACAGCTGGATCAAGCCGTTCCAGTCGGAGATCAGCACGCGCATGGAAGCCTGCGCAACGCCCGGCTTCTTCTTCGAAGTCAGCCCGACCGAGGGTATCGAGGTGGCCATGAAGGCGCTCTTCAACAAGGTGGTCAGAAGCCCGCGCCTGACGAACTGATCGGTTCCGAATATCGAGATACCAATCTCGCCCGGCCGCACTTCGCGAGCCGGGCGATCTGCTTTCAGGTCGCGCGCTGAGGCCAATCAGGCACAGTGGAAAGCACGCTCGTTAACCGCCATGCGGGCAACCCCTGTACAATTGGGTCGATGGGCAGTATGTACCGCCTCAATGTATTGGCCCGCGACGTGTGGGCCGCGGTTTACTGCGCCACCTTGACCCCCATCGGGCGCACGACACCAGAATTCCGAGAGACAAACACATGACAGATTTCGAAGGCATCGTTCCGGCGATTGCCCAGGCATTGACCAAACGCGGTTATTCCGAGCTGACCCCGGTGCAGAAGGCCGTAATTGCCCCCGAGCTCGATGGTGCCGACGCGCTGGTTTCGGCGCAGACCGGTTCCGGCAAGACCGTGGCATTTGGCCTGGCGCTCGCGCCGACGCTGCTGGATGGTGCCGAACGCTTCGGGGGTGCCGGCGCGCCGCTGGCGCTCTGCGTTGCGCCCACGCGCGAACTGGCACTTCAGGTGACGCGTGAACTGGAATGGCTCTACGAGCTGACCGGTGCGGTCGTCGTCTCCTGCGTCGGCGGCATGGACATGCGCAATGAGCGGCGCGCGCTCGATCGCGGCGCCCATATCGTCGTTGGTACGCCCGGTCGCCTCTGCGACCACGTGCGCCGCAACGCGCTCGACATGTCGCAGCTGCGCGCCGTCGTGCTCGACGAGGCCGACGAGATGCTGGATCTGGGTTTCCGCGAGGACCTGGAATTCCTGCTCGACGCTGCTCCCTCCGAGCGCCGCACGCTGATGTTTTCGGCCACCGTGCCGAAGTCGATTGCAGCCCTTGCCAAGAGCTACCAGCGCAATGCCGTGCGTGTCTCGACCTCGGCCGAGCAGAAGCAGCATGTCGATATCGAATACCGGGCGCTGACCGTTGCGCCGGCCGACCGCGAAAACGCGATCATCAACGTCCTGCGCTTCTATGAGGCCAAGAACGCGCTGGTGTTCTGCTCGACACGCGCCGCCGTGAATCACCTGACAGCCCGCTTCAACAATCGCGGCTTCTCCGTCGTCGCCATGTCCGGCGAACTCAGCCAGAACGAGCGCACCCATGCGCTGCAGGCGATGCGCGATGGCCGTGCCCGCGTCTGCATCGCAACCGACGTCGCGGCCCGCGGCATCGATCTGCCCGGTCTCGAACTCGTCATCCATGCCGACCTGCCGACCAATCCGGAAACGCTCCTGCATCGCAGCGGGCGCACCGGACGTGCCGGCCAGAAGGGCGTGAGCGCGCTCATCGTCCCGAACAGCGCCCGGCGCAAGGCCGAACGCCTGCTGCTGAACGCCAAGATCACCGCGACCTGGGCAAAGCCGCCGTCTGCCGACGAAGTGACGCGCCGCGACGACGAGCGGATCCTGGCGGACCCGGCCTTTACCGATCCGTTGCGCGAGGAAGAACAGGATTTCGTGCGCGAACTCTTGCAGCGGCACGGACCCGAACAGGTCGCTGCTGCCTTCGTGCGTCTTTATCGTGTCGGTCGCTCGGCGCCTGAAGACCTGATGGATACGCCGGCGTTCACGCCATCCGACAATCGTTTCCCGCCGCGCGACGACGCCCGTGGTCCGCGTGAAGAATTCGGCGACAGCGTCTGGTTCTCGCTTTCGGCCGGCCGCAAGCAGAGTGCCGAGCCGCGCTGGCTGATTCCGATGCTCTGCCGCATCGGCAAGATCAGCAAGCAGGAGATCGGCGCAATCAAGATGCAGCAGGACGAAACCTACGTTCAGATCGCTGCCGACTGGGCCGAACGGTTCGTTTCGGCGATCGGCCCGAAGCGGGCGCTGGAAAAGGGCATCACCGTCACCCAGCTGGATGGCACCCCGGATCTCGGCGGCGGAGCGCGCAAGCCCTATGCCGGCAAGAGCGCCAATGCCGGTCCGAAGCCGGACTGGAAGGCGGACGGCAAGCCGAAGCGCAAGTTCGATGCGAAGCCTGCAACCGGCGGCTTTGGTGGCGAAAAGACCGAGACCAAGCCCTGGGCCAAGAAGGCCAAGCCCTCTTTCGACAAACCGGCTTTCGACAAGCCGGCTTTCGATAAACCGAAGTTTGACAAGGCGGGTCCGGATGGCGGCAAGCCGAAGCGCAAGACCTTCCGCGACAAGTCGAACTGACCACCGGAGCGGCGTGTTCCGACTTCGTTCAGGACGTCATCATTGCAAGCAAGACGGTCGGGTTTCCCGGCCGTTTTTTATGCTGGCTGCATCAGGAACCGCTCAGTCCATGCGGATCGGCGACCCTTGGCCAGATGTTTTCAGGCGCGCGGCGATAGTCGGTTTTTGCCGGGTCATTCGGGTAGGGCGTGCCGGCGGCGCAATAGAGAATGGCCGATGCGATCTTCGAAAAGGCGGCGTGAAAGTGATTGGTGGATTTGATCACCAGGATTTTTCGCGATGCCGGGTCGATGCCCATCACCGAAAACAGGCTGGGATCGAAGCCCTGGGCGCGGGTCGAATTGAGAACGATGTCGATGCCGCTGAGCCGGATATGGGCTGAATCGCCGAAGGGCACGAGGCTTTCACCGAACTGCATCTGCGCATCGCGGACAAGCCGGATGATCTCGACGCGGCCATCGACGGGATTGCCGGTTCCGGGGGCGGACTTCGCCCCGAAGCGCAGCGGAATCGTTGCACCTTCTCCGGCTGCCATGCAGATCTGCACGGCGACCGGGTCCCAGATCGTGCCGACGGCTGCATGGGTGACGCCCTGATCCAGCAATTCCTGCAACAGGATTGTGGCATCGCCGGCCGTGCCGCCGCCCGGATTGTCCCAGACATCGGCAATGACGACCGGGCCCGTATCGCAGGCAAGCGCCTGTGCTACCGCCGATTTTTCGTCCATCTGTGGCGCCATGAAGGTGCCCCGTTTGGCAAAGAGGTCGAGGCCGAGGTCACGGGCGAGGGGATCACCCTTGTCCTGCCGGTCGTTGGTGACGACGAGGATTTTCGTGCCCATTTCCGGGACGTCGCCGGCCATGAAGCCGTGAATGACCGAGAGCGACAGGATATCCGGATCGCTTGCCTCGATCTCGAACATGCGGTCGACGAAGCTGCGCATCGGCTCGCGCGATGTCGGGAAGACGTCGATCATCCGGCAGTCGAAGACCGACATGACGGGCCTGACCCTGCCTTCCAGCGTATCGATGGCGATGCGCCAGAGATCCTCGGCACGATCGACGAAATCGGTGTGGGGAAATTCCTTGAAGGCGACGAGAAAATCGGTGGCCTTGACCCGTTTTTCCGTCAGGTGGCTGTGCGGGTCGAGCGAGGCGCAGACAAGCACGTCCGGGCCGACGAGACCCCTGATCCGGGCAAGCAGGTCGCCTTCTGGATCCTCGTAGCCATCGGCGACCATGGCGCCATGCAGGCCGAGAACCACGCCGTTCACCGGTAGAGCTGCCGCGAGCTGGCCGAGGATCTCGTCGCGCAGGGTCTCGTAGGTGTTCCTGTTGATCAGCCCTGCCGGGTCGGCCCAGGCGGCGGTGCCTTCGATCAGCTCCCAGCCCCGTTCGCGCACGACCCTGCGGCCAACGGTGAGCGGGGCGGAGCAGAGGGTCGGCGTTTCCGGATGCTGGCCGGGCGGGGCATAGAGCGATGCCTCGAAGGCGCGGCGGTCGATGCAGATCGGCGAGAACGTATTGGTTTCCGTCGCCAGTACGGCGGTGAAGAGGCGCATGATTACGGGTTGCCCATCGGATTGGGCAGATAGCCTGTAAAGCCTGCTATCTTCCAGGCGCCGCGGTGATAGCGGCAGGTATAGAGCGTCTGCCATTGCATGATGTCGCGGGTGCCATCGGGCCGCAGGATGCTGCCGTCGAATTTCTTGCGCACCAGGGCGGTTTCGCCTGAAATCTCGATCTCGCGCAGCGTTGTCGTGCGGAAGATCGCGGTACGGGCATCCTCGCCGAAGGTCTGGCTGGCAAAGTCCTGCGCCTGCCGCAGCCATTCGTCCCGATAGGCTGCAAGATTGGGGAAGGCAAGCGTCCAGCGATCCGGATTGCCGGCCTTGTTGCCGTGGATGCCGATGAAGCCCTCCTCGATGAAATCATCGGCAACAAGGCTCCAGTCGGCCGCCAGAAAAGCGTCGATGTCGCGCGGGACGAGCATGGTCCAGATCGCGTGACGCGCGACATCGGTGGCGGGGAAGGGGTTTGTAAATGGGTCGGTCATGGCAATCCGTCGTCATTCCTATCGTGATAGGCGCGCAAACTCTCCGCAGTTCGGATGATTGTCAATCATGCGCAAGCGCGGCTCGTGGCCGGACGATGGATATCTGTCGTTGACGGAAGGCTGGTCTTTCAGCCAGCAACCTTGCCAAGGCGGGTGATGTTTCCGACGAGTGTCAGGCCGAGCCTCAGCGAAGCGGCAAGCGCACCAGCCATCTGCGGCAGGATCATCCACTCCAATGTCCAGGCGGCGCCTGAACGTTCCTGCTCGTGGACAAGCGACTGGTGCATGCCGGAAAGCTGGACCGCGTTGAACCGGGCGAGCGACACCAGCACCTCGGCCGCAACCGGGTTCTGCTTGTGCGGCATGGCGGAGGATCCGCCACCGCCGGACAGCGCGATCTCGTTGCCGAGTTCGGCCATCAGCGCCACATCCTGCCCGAATTTTCCGAGGCTTCCGGATATCAGCGAGAAGAGCCCGGCAATCTCGACAAGACCGTCGCGCTGGCTGTGCCATTGCGGCCGGTCGTTTAGGCCGAGTTCGGCGGCAAGTGCCGATCGCAGGACCGGTCCCTTGTCTGCGAATTTTTCCAGCGAACCGGCGGCGCCACCGAACTGAACCGTGAAAGCCGTCTCGTCCAGGGCGGCAAGCCGCGCATGGTGCCGCTCCAGCGGTTCACGCCAGGCGCTGACGCGATCGGCAACGGCAATCGGGATTGCCGCCTGCATCCGGGTGTAGCCGGTGAGCGAGGCTTTGCCGTGCTGTTCTTCCAGCGCAACCATCGCGTCGATGATCGACGTCAGCCGTGTCCGGACAATGCCGCAAACGGCTTTCAGCCGCAGCATCAGGCTGGTGTCGATGACATCCTGGCTGGTGGCGCCGAAGTGCAGATAGGCCCCTGCATCGCCTGCGATGGCGTGGCGCATCTGCCGCACAAGCTCCGGAATGACGACGCCATCCGCAGCGATGGCGGTTTTAAGCGCAGCCACGTCCGGCCTGAAGTCCGCACACAATGCCGCGATACGCGCGGCAGCGTCCACTGGAATGAACCCATGCCGCGCCTGTACTGTCGCCAAGGCTGCCTCGAAGGCAAGCATGGCTTTCAGATCCGCCTCGACTGAAAAGAATGCGGCAAGCTCGGGCTCGCCGAGAAGGCCGGAGAGGATGGGGTGGTCGAAAGCGGAATAGGTCATGCGCGCCTGTGTCTAGATATCGAGGAAGACGGTTTCCTTCTCGCCCTGGAGATGGATGTCGAAGGTATAGACCGAACCGTCGACGGAGGCGATCAGCGTTTCGACCCGCTGCCGGTGCTCGATGCGCAAGAGCACCGGATCTTGCGCATTGGCTTCTGCTTCGTCCGGGAAGTACATCCGCGTCTGCAGGCCGACATTGATGCCGCGGGCAACGATCCAGACGGTTATGTGCGGCGCCATCAGGCGGCCGTCCTTGAAGGGCACGCGGCCCGGCTTGATGGTCTCGAACACGTATTCGCCGGTCTCGGCGCCGGTCGGGCAGCGGCCCCAGCCGGTGAAGTCCGGATCGGCGCTGCCGCGCAGGTCGGACGGGCTGTTATAGAGGCCAGAGGCATCGGCCTGCCAGATTTCGACCATCGCATCTTTCAGCGGCGCTGCCGGCGCCATCGATGACACGGCCGCGGATCGTGATCCGTTTGTCCACGCGTGCGATCGTTGACCATTGTCGAGCCGAGGTCGGTTTCGTAGACGCCGGAAATGCCGGCAAAGTTTGGCATGCAGCCGATATGGACGTAAGGCCCCGCGGTCTGCGAAGCGGTTTCCTTGAGCTGTTCGAGATGCTGCACCATCAGTTGCCCTCCAGCCGGTTTTCAAACAGGGTCGATCGGCGGCCGCGCAAGACGATGTCGAACTTGTAGGCGCGGGCGTCCATTGGAATGGTGTTGGCCATGTCGAGCGGCGCGATCAACTGTTCGATCGCTCGTTTGTCGGGGATGGTGCGCGACGATCGGACAGTGCCAGATCAGCGGGTCGCCTTCGAAATACATCTGGGTGATCAGCCGCTGGGCAAAGCCATGGCCGAAAACCGAGAAATGGATATGCGCCGGGCGCCAGTCGTTGACGCCGTTCGGCCAGGGATAGGGGCCGGGCTTGATGGTGCGGAAGCGATAGGAGCCATCCTCGTCGGTGATCGTGCGGCCGCAACCGCCGAAATTGGGGTCGAGCGGCGCGAGATAGCCTTCCTTCTTGTGGCGATAGCGTCCGCCGGCATTGGCCTGCCAGAATTCGAGCAGCGCGCCCGGAACCGGTCGTCCGCGCTCGTCGAGCACGCGACCATGCACGATGATGCGCTCACCGATCGCCGATTTCGCCGGGTTTGGCGAAATTGTGGATCAGGTCATTGTCGAGTTCGCCCAGCATCGAATGACCGAAGACCGGGCCGGTGATCTCCGAGAGCGTGTTGTCGAGCGACAGCAGCGCCTTTTGCGGCGAGCGCAGCACGCGTGTCTTGTAGGGCGGCGTCAGTGCCGGCGCGTGCCAGGCGCGGTCGCGGGGGAAGAAAGCGCCGGTCTCCGGCTTCTTGTTGGACATATCGGACATTGTCGGCCCTGCCTCTACTCTGCTTTTCCAGCATCCATTTCACTGAAAACCTGCTTTGCAATCCGGATCGCGCTGTTGGCGGCCGGGACGCCTGCATAGATCGCCACGTGCAGCAGCGCCTCGCCGATGTCTTCGCGGCTTGCGCCGGTGTTGGCGGTGGCACGGATGTGCATCGCCACCTCCTCGTCATGGCCAAGGGCCGCCAGCAGTGCGATCGTGACCATCGAGCGCTCGCGCTTCGACCAGGCCGGCCGCGACCAGACATGGCCCCAGGCCGCCTCGGTGATCAGCTCCTGGAAAGGGCTGTCAAACGCGGTGGCTGCCGCGGTGGCGCGATCGACATGGGCATCGCCGAGAACGGAGCGCCGGGTTGCAAGGCCCTGTCGGTAGCGGTCGGAAGGCGCGGGGCCGTCGGTCATGGGGTTTCTCCGGGGGATAAGCTGTCGATGAAGGCGCGCAGGATTTCGGTCAGCATTTCCGGCTGCTCCACGCAGGGGATATGGCCGGCATCCTTGATGACCTCGTAGCGGGCACCGGGGATGAGCCTCGCCATGGAAAGCACGAGATCGGGCGGTGTCGAGCCATCCTGGTCGCCGACGATGCAGATGGTCGGGACGGTGATGCGGCTTGCGGCTTGCGTGTAGTCCGCATCGCGGATCGCGGCGCAAAGGCCGGTATAACCGGCGACCGGCTGGCGGATCAGCATGTTGCGATAGCCCGCAAGTGCCAGCGCCTGCTGCGAACGGAAGGCCGGCGTGAACCAGCGTTCGAGGATCGCATCGGCAATGCTGTCGATGCCGTTGGCCTCGATGGCTGCGATGCGGCTGTTCCAGATCTCAGGCGTTCCGATCTTGTGCGCCGTGTCGCACAGAATGAGCGCGTGCACGAGATCGGGGCGGCGCTGGTAAAGCCCCTGCGCGATCAGTCCGCCGACGGAAAGGCCGCAGATGATGGCGTCGCGGACGGCGAGGTGATCGAGGAGCCCTGCGAGATCATCGACATGGGTTTCGATGCTGTCGGGCGCTGCGCCGACATCCGACAGGCCATGCCCGCGCTTGTCATAGGTGACAATAGGGAAATCGCCGGCGAGGCGCACGATGACATCGCGCCAGATCCGGAAGTCGGTGCCGAGCGAATTGGCAAAGACGATGACCGGCCGGCCGGCGGGGCCGCCGATGGTCTGGTAATGCAAGGCGATGTCGTTGATATGGGCAAACTGCACGGTGGTCTCCTCGAAGGCGAGTTTGAAACTTTCATCTGGTTAGGTAAAATGATATTTTCGGATGAATACTTAACCTGGAAGTTATGAAATTCCATGATCGATCATCGCGTGAAGTTTCGCCATTTGCAGACCTTTGTCGAGGTCGCGCGCCAGAAGAGTGTGATGAAGGCGGCCGATCTGCTGCATGTCAGCCAGCCGGCCGTCACCAAGACCATTCGCGAACTGGAAGAGGTGCTTGGCGTTTCGGTTTTCGAGCGTGATGGTCGCGGCATCAAGATCACCCGCTATGGCGAGGTCTTCCTGCGCCATGCCGGTGCCACGCTGACGGCGCTGCGCCAGGGTCTCGATTCGGTATCGAGCGCGCTTCAAGGGGACGCGCCGCCGGTGCGCATCGGTGCCCTGCCGACGGTCTCGACGCGGATCATGCCGCAGGCAATTGCGGCCTTCCTCAAGGAAGAGACCGGCAGCCGCATCAAGATCGTCACCGGCGAGAATGCGGTGCTCCTCGAACAGTTGCGCATCGGCGATCTCGATCTCGTCATCGGCCGCCTCGCAGCACCCGAGCAGATGGCCGGTTTTTCCTTCGAGCATCTGTATTCCGAGCGCGTGGTCTTTGCCGTCAGGGAAGGCCATCCCTTGCTGGAAAGTGGACAGTCGATTTTCGGCACGCTCGGTGATTATCCGATCCTGATGCCGACACGGGCGTCGATCATTCGCCCATTCGTCGAACGCTTGCTGATCGCCAACGGCATTGCCAGCCTTCCCAACCAGATCGAGACCGTATCGGATGCCTTCGGGCGGGCTTTCGTCAGGTCCAGCGATGCGGTGTGGATCATTTCCGCCGGCGTCGTCGAAAGCGACCTTCGTGATGGCGTGATCCGGGCGCTGCCGATCGACACGAGCGAAACGAAGGGCCCGGTGGGCCTGACCATGCGCGCGGATGCGGTTCCGAGCCTGCCGCAGTCGATTCTGATCCAGATCGTGCGGGAGACGGCCAAAGCCCTCTTGCGGGATGACTCATTCAGATAAGCGCGGGCAGATAAGCGCGGGCAGATAGGCGCGAGCCCGTCGTTACCGCAATACATCTGCTGGAAACGCGCTGCCGCCGTTTCAATCGTCCGAATAGCGTTCCTCGGTCCACGGGTCACCGCGCATGTGATACCCGTTGCGCTCCCAGAAGCCGGCCTGGTCGCGGTTGAGAAATTCGATGCGGTTGATCCACTTGGCGCTTTTCCAGAGATAAAGATGCGGCACGATCAGCCGAACCGGGCCGCCATGGTCGCGCGTCAAGGGTTCGCCTTCCCAATGGGTGGCAAGGATCGCGTCTTCCGAGGCGAAGTCGGTCAGCGGCAGATTCGTGGTGTAGCCGTCATAGCTTGTCAGCAGGACAAAGGTCGCCTCCGGCTTCGGCATGACCTGATCGAGAAGGTCGTGGGTCGAGACGCCTTCCCATCTGTTGTCATAGCGCGACCAGGTGGTGACGCAGTGCATGTCAGAGAGCTTTCTGCTCTTCGGCAGCGCTTCAAAAGCCTGCCAATTGAGCGACAGACTGTGTTCGACCGCGCCGGTGACATCCAGTCGCCAGCTGTCTGTGCGAACCAGCGGCTGTTGGCCAAGATCGAGCACCGGCCAGTTCTTGACCAGGTGCTGGCCGGGGGGAAGGCGGTCCGATTCGGGTCGCGCCGGGCGTCCGGTCAGGAATTTGCCCTCTTCGGCCCATCTGCGCTTGGATACCGTCAGTTTGCTTTCCGGTGTGTTGCTGTCGTCGGTCATGCTGGGCGTCCGGCTTCGGTTCCTCCATAGATGTTGAGCCGATGCTGTCCTGTCAAGCGATCAGACATCAGGGCAGCACCTGTTTCAACTGCGCCTGCGCCTCGCGCAGCGCCGGCAGGTACTGCTCCACCAGAGCAGAGGCGGGGATGCTGGCCGCCGGGGCGCCGATGTTCAGGGCGGCGACGATCCGGCCACGGTCATTCTCCAGTGGCACGGCGAGCGAGCAGAGGCCGAGTTCCAGCTCCTGATCGATCAGCGCGTAGCCCTGGGCGCGCACACGCCGCAATTCCGCGATGATCTCGGTCGGATCTGTCAGGGTGTGAACGGTATTGGCCCTGAGCTCCGAGCGGGACAGGATGGCCTTGGCATCCTCTTCGGGCAGGGCGGCAAGCAGCACCCGGCCCATGGAGGCGCAATAGGCGGGCAGGCGGCTTCCCGGCGTCAGGTTGATCGACATCACCCGTTTTTGTGCAGCGCGCGCGATGTAGACGATTTCGGTGCCGTCGAGAACGGAGACGGAGGCGCTCTGGCGTGTACGCTCGGAAAGCTGATCGAGATGAGGCTGGACCAGTGTCGGAAGCGGTGTCGCGGCCAGATAGGCATGGCCGAGCCGCAGGATTTTCGGTGTCAGGGCGAAGAACTTGCCGTCGTAATCCGCAAAGCCGAGTTCTGCGAGGGTCAGCAGGCAGCGGCGGGCGGTGGCGCGGTCAAGCCCCGTGGTCTTCGCTACATCGGCGATCGACAGGCGCGGGCGGGCCTCGTTGAAGGCCTCTATGACGCGCAGTCCCTTGGCAAATCCGCCGACAAAATCTGTTTCCCGCATCGCATTCTCCCCCTAAGTGAGGCCAATTTGTGCGATATATGAACAAGTGTCAATTTCCGTGCGAACGGTTTCCCTTGGATAGATGCGGTCACGAAAATGTCGACGGCCGGGCGCTGCAATCGGCCGTCCTGGACTGGTGACAAACCGCCAATACTGGATGCACCGGCCATGGCTGCATGCCATAAACCAGATGGTCTCCGGCAAAGCCGGGGCTGTTCAATTTTGGCTGAACCTCAGTCTCAGGTTGCGTTACTAACGTACCAACAATAGAGTGAAGCAAGATGAGAATTGCAAAAGCCGTGAACGATGCAACGGAAGCGTTATGTTTTGCGGCTTTCCATAAAAATTGATGTCCACCTTGAGAGGAATTTTAGGGGAGGATTTGCGATGAGCAGTCTGGTTTCAGAACCAATCTATTCCTATACGCCTACAATACAACTGGTGATATTTATTACGGATACTACATATGCAGATACCGGTTCGTACTACGTGGGGCAGTATGGGTATCTGCATCCGTCTACGACAACGATGGTGGATACTGGTACTACTACATCTCGACTCCAGATCGGCCGACTACGGCACGAGACGGATATGAAGGCTACAGCTATGGCGATGGCTACTACGACCGGATGGTGTCGGTGGCTATCCTGATCTCGACCGACTGTCCGAACTATGGTGGTCTCGGCTCCGAATATGGCTACACATCGAGCGGCGAATACTGGGGCTACTACGGCTACTACGAAGCCGATGTTAAGTCGTCAGATACTCTGTATTACTTCGTCGCCTACAACACGAACGGTGACAGCTACTCCGGCTACACAATCGCCGATACCGGCACCTACACGTAAGGCCAGTGGGTCTCCGCATCGAACTCCGACAATGAGGGCAGTGTCTGGGCCTACTACATTCGCGACTTCTACGACTACGGTTACGAGACCGGGTCGGAAGGCTACAGCTACGGCTACAACTACCATGACTGGGATACAGGCGGCGGCTATCTGAGCTCGACCAGCTATTCCAATTACGGCGGGCTCGGCTCTGAATATGGCTATACGTCAGACGGTCAGGCCTGGGGTTTCTACGGTTACTATGAAGCCGACAAGCCCCCGTCCGACTCGATCTACTATTTCTTCGCTCTCAACACCAATGGTGACAGCTATTACGGCTACAGTTATGCCGATACCGGAACCTATTATGAAGGCCAGTATTTCCATGCCTCCGTCTACGACAATGACGGCGGCTATTGGGCCTATTACGTCTACGATTCCTATGATTACGGTTACGAGTTCGATCTATGAGGGCTACAGCTACGGCTATGACTACTACGATCAGGACGGCGGCGGCGGCTATCTGAGCTCGACCAGCTATTCCAATACTGGCGGGATCGGCTCGGAATACGGCTATACGTCAGACGGTCAGGCCTGGGGTTTCTACGGCTACTATGAAGCCGACAAGCCCCCGTCCGACTCGATCTACTATTTCTTCGCTCTCAACACCAATGGTGACAGCTATTACGGCTACAGCTATGCCGATACCGGAACCTATTATGAAGGCCAGTATTTCAATGCCTCCGTCTACGATAATGACGGCAGCTATTGGTCCTATTACGTCTACGATTCCTATGATTACGGTTACGAGTCGATCTATGACGGCTACAGCTACGGCTATGACTACTACGATCAGGATGGCGGCGGCGGCTATCTGAGCTCGACCAGCTATTCCAATACTGGCGGGATCGGCTCGGAATATGGCTATACGTCAGACGGCCAGGCGTGGGGTTTCTACGGCTACTATGAAGCCGACGCTCCCCTGCCTGACTCGATCTACTATTTCTACGCTCAAAACCTCAATGGTGACCGCTATTACGGCTACAGCTATGCCGATACCGGAACCTATTATGTAGGACAGTATATCAATGCGTCCGTTTTCGGCAATGGTGGCAGCTCCTGGTCCTATTACGTCTACGACTCCTATGATTACGGCTACGATTCCATTTATGAGGGCTACAGCTACGGCTATGACTACTACGATTTTGACGGCGGTGGCGGCTATCTGAGCTCTACCAGCTATTCCAATACTGGCGGGATCGGCTCGGAATACGGCTACACGTCAGACGCTCAGCCCTGGGGCTTCTATGGCTACTATGAAGCCGACTTGCTCCCCGACTCGGAATACTATTTCCATCGCGTACAACACCAATGGTGACTTCTATCGCGGCCACACCTATGCCGATACTGGAACCTACCATAGGGGTCAGTATATCTATGCTTCCGTAAACGACAATGACGGCGGCTATTGGTACTATTACGTCATCGATTCCTATGATTATGGGTTTGATTCGATCTATGAGGGCTACAGCTACGGCTATAACTATTACGATAATGACATGGGTAATGGCTATCTGGAAACGACCCAATACCAAGGCTATGATGGGATCGGCTCGGAATATGGCTACACGTCGGACGGTGAGCTTTGGGGTTTCTATGGCTACTATGAAGCCGACTTTGTTGTCATTTCCGACTCGATCTACTATTTCTTCGCACTCAATACCAGTGGTGACAACTATTACGGCTACAGCTATGCCGATACTGGAACGTATTATGTAGGCCAGACTATCTATGCTTCCGTCACCGACAATGACGGCGGCTCCTGGTCCTATTACGTCTACGATTCCTATGATTACGGTTACGATTCGAACTATGAGGGCTACAGCTACGGCTATGACTACAAAGATGACGACGGTATTTGTTGGGATACTCTGAGCTCGACCAGCTATGCCGGTAGTGGCGGGATCGGCTCGGAATATGGCTCTACGTCAGACGGTGAGTCCTGGGGTAGCTATGGCAGCTATGAAGCCGACTATGTCTCTACCACCTGAAAGGCGGCTGGCTATTACGACAAGTGAAATTTCTGACTGAGTTCGGCTTAGATGCCGGGAAACAGCAGATACCCTCAAGAGACGACAGCGCCGGAAGCATAGTCCGGCTTTGATCGAGAGGAACTTTGAGGCGAGTATTCGCCTCAACCTTTGCGCAAGTTCGATTGTATCAAAATGCGCGCATGGGTAGATCGCCGCTCAATATGATCCGAATGAACCTTCACGTCTCGCCGGCAGACATTTCCAGGGTCGAGGCGATCGTCGGTCACAAGGGCGCTTCCAAGTTCGTCCGCAATGCCATCAGCCAGCAGTTCGACCGCCTCGCACCCGGCGAAGAGAAAGCCGGGCCACCCTGTTTCGAAAGCGACGGCGGGCAGGAGCAGCGGCTATCTGGTTCCGGCCGTGCGACTGTCTTTTCGATACTGCGCCAGAAAAAAGCCAGCCTCGATCAGATGCAGCAGGCCTTAGGCATCGCCGACCCGATCGACTTCATTTACGTCCTCTTAGGCCACCGGTCCCTGCCCGATCAAGTAACGTCCGTGATTGTTACCGAGATCCTCGGCAAGCTCTCCCAGCAGATCGACAGGCGCGGGCGGGCCTCGTTGAAGGCCTCGATGACGCGCAGTCCCTTGGCAAATCCGCCGACAAAATCTGTTTCCCGCATCGCATTCTCCCCCGAGTAAAGGCCAGTTTGTGCGATATATGAACAAGTGTCAATTTCCGTGCGAGCGGTTCCCCTCGATAGATGCGGTCTCGAAAATGTCGACGGCCGGGCGCTGCAAACGGCCGGCCCGGACTGATGACAAACCGCCAATACTGGACGCACCGGCCATGGTGCATGTCATAAACCAGATGGTTTCCGGTAAAGCCGAGGCCGTTAAATCTTGTCAGGTCCTCACTCTCAGGTTGCGTTACCAACGTACCAACAATAGAGTGAAGCAAGATGAGGATTGCAGAAGCTGTGAACGATTCAACGGAATCGTTATGTTTTGCGGCTTGCTATAAAAAATGATGTCACCTTGAGCGGAATTTGGGGGGAATGAGCGATGAGCAGCCTGGTTTCAGATACCAAGTACCTCTATCTCGCATTGAATACATCGGGTGACACCTATTACGGATATACATATGCCGACACCGGTTCGTATTACTTGGGTCAGTGGGTATCTGCCTCCGTCTCCGACAATGACGGCGGATCTTGGACCTACTACATCTACGAATCCGAAGATTACGGCTACGATACCGGTTATGAGGGCTACAGCTACGGCTATTACTACTATGATCAGGACAGCGATGGCGGCTATCTGAGCTCGACCAGCTATGCCGGTTATGGCGGGATCGGGTCTGAATACGGCTATACGGCGAACGGCGAGTATTGGGGTAATCATGGCGCCTACGAAGCCGACGTTCCCTTGACCGACTCCGTATACTATTTCTACGCTCTCAACAGCAGTGGCGACAGCTACTACGGATACAGCTATGCCTACACAGGAACGTATTATGTAGGCCAGACTATCTATGCTTCCGTCACCGACAATGACGGCGGCTCCTGGTCCTATTACGTCTACGATTCCGTTGATTTTGGCGACAATTCTCTCACTGAAGGGATAAGCACCGGCTATGACTACTACGATTATGACGGCGGTGGCGGCTATCTGAGCTCGACGAGCTATAACAGTTCTGGCGGGATCGGCTCGGAATGGGGCTACACTTCAGACGGCCAGTACTGGGGCATGAAGGGCGCCTACGAAGCCGACGGTGCCAAGTCAGACTCGATATACTATTTTTACGCTCTCAACACCAATGGTGACAGCTATTACGGCTACAGCTATGCCGATACCGGAACCTATTATGAAGGCCAGACTATCTATGCCTCCAACTACGACAATGACGGCGGCTCCTGGTCCTATTACGTCTACGATTCCTATGATTACAGTTATGATTCAACCTATGACGGCTACAGCTACGGCTACGACTACTACGATTATGACGGCGGTGGAGGCTACCTGAGCTCGTCCAGCTCTTCCAATGATGGCGGGATCGGCTCGGAATACGGCCGCACGTCAGACGGTCAGGATTGGGGCTACTACGGCTTATATGAAGCCGACGTCGTGACTGACTCGATCTACTATTTCTACGCCCTCAACACCAGTGGTGACAGCTATTACGGCTACACCTATGCCGACACCGGAAAATACTACGAAGGCCAGACTGTCTATGCTGCCGATGATGACAATGACGGCGGCAATTGGTCCTATCACATCTACGATGTCTATGATTACGGTTACGAAACCGGTTATGAATACTACAGCTACGGCTACGACTACTATGACCAGGACGGCGGCGGCGGCTATCTGAGCTCGACCAGCTATTCCAATATTGGCGGGCTTGGCTCGGAATATGGCACCACGTCAGACGGTCAGGACTGGGGCTACTACGGCTCATTTGAAGCCGATGGCCAGAACTCCGACACGCTGTATTACTATGTCGCTTACAATACGGCCGGTGACAGCTATTATGGCTACACCTATGCCGATACCGGAACGTACTCCGAAGGCCAGTATGTCTACGCATCGACTTACGACAATGACGGCGGCTACTGGTACTACTACGTCTACGATTCCTACGACTACGGCTACGAGACCGGTTATGAGGGCTACAGCTACGGCTACAACTACTATGACGACGATGCCGGCGGCGGCTATGTAAGCTCGACCAGCTATTACGGTTATGGCGGGATGGGCTCGGAATACGGCTATACGTCAGACGGTCAGACCTGGGGCTACTACGGCTATCATGAAGCCGACGCCCAGCTGTTAGGCTCGCTTAACTATTTCTACGCTGTCAACACCAATGGTGACAGCTATTACGGCTACAGTTATGACAATGCCGGAACCTATTATAAGGGCCAGACTATCTATGCATCCGTCTACGACAATGATGGCAGCTATTGGTCCTATTACGTCTACGAAACCTATGATTACGTTTTCGAGTCGATCTATGACGGCTACAGCTACGGCTATAACTACTACGATCAGGACGGCGGTGGCGGCTATCTGAGTTCGACCAGCTATTCCAACTACTGGCGGGATCGGCTCGGAATATGGCTACACGTCAGACGGTCAGGCCTGGGGTTTCTACGGCTACTATGAAGCCGACGCTCCCCGCCTGACTCGATCTACTATTTCTTCGCTCTCAACACCAATGGTGACAGCTATTACGGCTACAGTTATGCCGATACCGGAACCTATTATGAGGGCCAATATTTCCATGCCTCCGTCTACGACAATGACGGCGGCTATTGGGCCTATTACGTCTACGATTCCTACGATTACGGCTACGATTCGATCTATGAAGGCTACAGCTACGGCTATGACTACTACGATCAGGACGGCGGCGGCGGCTATCTGAGCTCGACCAGCTATTCCAATACTGGCGGGATCGGCTCGGAGTATGGCTATACGTCGGACGGTCAGGCCTGGGGTTTCTACGGCTACTATGAAGCCGACAAGCCCCCGTCCGAACTCGATCTACTATTTCTTCGCTCTCAACACCAATGGTGACAGCTATTACGGCTACAGTTATGCCGATACCGGAACCTATTATGAGGGCCAGTATTTCCATGCCTCCGTCTACGACAATGACGGCGGCTATTGGGCCTATTACGTCTACGATTCCTATGATTACGGTTACGAGTCGATCTATGAGGGCTACAGCTACGGCTATGACTACTACGATCAGGACGGCGGCGGCGGCTATCTGAGCTCGACCAGCTATTCCAATACTGGCGGGATCGGCTCGGAATATGGCTATACGTCAGACGGCCAGGCCTGGGGCTTCTACGGCTATTATGAAGTCGACAAGGCCCCGTCCGACTCGATCTACTATTTCTTCGCTCTCAACACCAATGGTGACAGCTATTACGGCTACAGCTATGCCGATACCGGAACCTATTATGAAGGCCAGACGATCTATGCCTCCGTCTACGACAATGACGGCAGCTATTGGTCCTATTACGTCTACGATTCCTATGATTACGGTTACGAGTCGATCTATGACGGCTACAGCTACGGTTATGACTACTACGATCAGGACGGCGGCGGCGGCTATCTGAGCTCGACCAGCTATTCCAATACTGGCGGGATCGGCTCGGAGTATGGCTATACGTCAGACGGCGAGGCCTGGGGCTTCTACGGCAACTATGAAGCCGACGCTCCCCGCCTGACTCGATCTACTATTTCTACGCTATCAACACCAGTGGTGACAGCTATTACGGCTACAGCTATGCCGATACCGGAACCTACTATGAAGGCCAGACTATCTATGCCTCACGCCTACGACAATGACGGCGGTTCTTGGTCCTATTACGTCTACAATTCCTATGATTACGGCTACGATTCGATCTATGAGGGCTACAGCTACGGCTATGACTACTACGATCACGACGTCTGGACCGGACATGTGCGCTCGACTAGCTATGCCGGTTATGAAGGAATCGGCTCGGAATATGGCTACACGTCATGGAATGACCCGTGGGGTATGAACGGCCGCTATGAAGCCGACTATCCCTTCGTCCCAAAATTTTGATATATGTGATAAGTGAAATTTGTGCCTGAGTCCCGCCTAGATTCCGGCAACAGCAGATACCCTGACAAGACCACCGCGCCGGAACCATACCAGCTTTCAAGGCAAAGGTGGTAATCGCCGCCATAAGAGGCGAGGAGACGCTGGTGGAATGAGCCCGGCAATTCGACGTGCATGCCAACCAGATCAAACAGTGGAAAGACCAGATGGACACCTCGAGTGACCGTTGAATTGGTGATCTGCAACACGGACTGATGGCTGTTGGTTGCATCTTTCTGGACCGGGCGCTGCAAACGCCCGGTCTTTGTCGTTTCGGTTCGCGATCAGGCCGGGAGCTGGAACACCACATTGGCGATGAGCACCACGGCGAGGCCGCCGGCCAGTGCCACATAGGGCAGGATGCCGGCCTTCTTGACGCCGAGATCCTGGCCGACAAGGCCGAGGTCTTCCATGGCGCCGGCCGGGAACTTGCCGCCGTCACGCACATAGTGACGATAGGCAAAGACCGGCAGGATGAGCGCCGCGAAGATGAAGCCGACCCACAGCGCGTTGGAATAGCCCCAGACCTTGGCGCCGGCGCCGAGGAACAGCGCGTTGACGAAGGCCAGCACCGTGTTGACGCCGATCAGCCAGGTCGGTGCCTTCCAGGGACGCGCGATGTGGCCGGAATCCATGCGGTGGATCCAGCCGGCATTGAGGTTGAGGAAGTTGAAGATGATGTAGCCGACATTGGAGACGGCCAGCACGAAGAAGTAGCCGGCGACGTCGGAGGCGATGGCCAGCAGGATCAGGTTGAAGGCGAAATCGGTCCACATGGCGCGGGTCGGTGCGCCATGTTCGTTGACGTGGTCGAGATATTTCGGCAGCCAGCCGTCCTTCGCACCCTGATAGAGCGTGCGCGAGGAACCGGCCATGGCCGTCATGATGGCCAGGAACAGCGCCATGATCATCAGGATGACCAGGATCTGCGTGATGATGCGGCCGCCATGGATCAGGTTGGCCAGTGCTTCGGCAACGCCGGTGCCATCGACGATGCCCGGTGCCAGCATGCCGGCATGGCCAAGCACGCCCTGGAAGGTGAAGGGGACGAGGAAGAAGAACAGGCAGCACAGCAGGCCCGAATAGAAGATCGCCTTGAACGTGTCGGCTTTCGGGTTCTTGAGTTCGCGGGTGTAGCAGACGGCGGTTTCAAAGCCGTAGGTCGACCAGGCGGCGATGTAGAGACCGCCGAGGAACAGCGTCCAGCCGCCATTGCTCCAGGTTCCGTCGACGCCGGAATAGCCGGCCGTCGGCGGCACCAGGTTGGTGACATTGCCGCCATCGATCTGGCCGGTGAAGATCGGATAGAGGCCGATCAGCAGCAGCGGCAGCAGAACGATGATCGCCAGCCATTTCTGGACGTTTGCCGTGCCGAGAATGCCGCGATGCTGAATGGCGAAAATCACCAGCATCAGGATCGCGCCGATGAAGAAGGTCGCGTTCAGATTGGCATTGGCGAGATAGGGGATTTCGAAGGACGTGAGCGACCAACTGCGGATGGCTGGCGTCATCGCGGCAATGCCGTCGGCGGAGAGAAGTGCGGCGATCGCGTCGGCCTGTGTCTTGCCGGCATTGGCGGCGATCCATTCGGCAATGCGCGGGCTCTCGGCTGTCAGCGAGGCGGCGTTGGCGCTGATCCATTCCATGACGGCCGGTGAGTCTGCTCCGGGGATCGGGAAGAGGGCGTTGAGTATATAGCCGGCGGCGATGGCGCAGCCGAGCGACAGCACCGGCGACCAGGCAAACCAGTTGCACCAGACCGAGAGCGGCGCGATGAACTTGGAATAGCGCAGCCAGGCGGTCGCGCCGTAGACCGAGGCGCCGCCGGACTTGTTGCCGAACATGCCGGCAATTTCCGCATAGGTAAAGGACTGCAGGAAGCCCATGATCATCGAGATGATCCAGACGACGAAGGCGAGCTTGCCCGTCGTGCCTGCGATGCCGCCGATGGAAAACAGTACGAGCGGCGGAACGCCGGCGGCAACCCAGAAGGCGCCTTTCCAGTCCAGCGCGCGGATCAACCCACCGCTTGACGCGGTAGTCGATCCTTCGGTTTCAACGATAGATGCCATAAGCAGTCTCCTCGACCAGTTTGTCGTGTCGCGCGTTGCGCGTGTTCCCTTGTTTTTTGATAATCGCTGAGGCCCTGATTTCGGTCGGCGCTGCATAGACAGCGACCGCCCGGTTCCCGTCGTTTATTTTGAGGTCGCAGCTTATCCTCATAGTGAATTTTTTTTCTTCTCAGTCAAGTCTGACTTTACTTTTGCCGCAGTCCCGTAAGATAGTTTCGTCGGATTGACCGGGTACAGCGCAGCGATCCATAAAGCTTGGGACGGCTCGGATCAGAAGGAGGACGGGATGGACAGGTCGGCAGACTTTTCCGGCATCATGGCACCGCCACGGCCGAGCACGATATTGCGGCCGGGCATTCCAGTGCTTGCGACCGGGCGTCGAGCGCTACCGGGTGCGCGGACGGGGCACCACGGTGATCAGGGTTGCGGCCGGCGACCGGGTTTCCTTTGTCGATGTCGAAGGCGGGCAGCGTTGCGAAACCGCCTTTGTCGATGACAGGGGCCGGTTCAATGCGGCCGGTCTCGGGGCTGCGTTTTCAGGGCCAGCCGAGGGCTTGAAGGATATCCTGTCGCTCGACAATGACAGTGCGCGCCGGACGCTCGGTGCCTTGAAGCGCCGGGGTGTCGATCTGGCCGAGGCAAGCGCGCTCGTCTTCTTTGGCGAGCAGACGCCGGCCGGGACGGTCGAGACCCTGACGATTGCGCTTGACGGGCTGCTGATCGTCGCTGCCCCCGGCGCTGCCATGGACGCGGAAAGACAGGACACGGCGACCGCGATCGAGCTTCGCGTGACGCGGGCGCGGGTGCTGCGCAGCTATGAGGAGCGCCTGCCGGAGCCGATGGCCGACCCGGTGCAGGACCTGCGCATACCGGCGGCCACGGGCATTCGCCTATTTCGTGCGGGCCGGCGAATTCATCCAGATCATCGATGTTGCCGGGCGGCAATGCACGGATTTCCAGGCCTTTTCGGCGCGCAAGGTCGACAAGGGGCTGGATCTTGCGCTGGATTCGACGGTGACCCGCACGCTTCTGGGCCGCAGCTATCCGACGCCGGGGCTGCCGTCCAAGGCCTTCGACCGCGACTTCGAGCCGCTGGTGGAGATCGTGCAGGATACGGTCGGCCGCCACGATGCCTTCGCCACGGCCTGCAATTCCCGCTATTACGACGACATGGGCTATCCCGGCCATGTCAATTGCACCGACAATTTCAACCATGCGCTGGCCCCCTATGGCATTGCGCCGCGCAAGGGCTGGGAAGCGATCAACTATTTCTACAACACCAATATCGACCACCACAACCAGCTCTATCTCGACGAGCCCTGGTCGCGGCCGGGCGACTACGTGCTGATGCGGGCGCTGACCGATCTCGTCTGCGTCTCGTCCTCCTGTCCCGACGACATCGACGCCGCCAATGGCTGGGACCCGACCGACATTCATGTCCGCACCTATTCCGCCACGGAAAAATTCACGCGAGCAGTGGCCTACCGCATGACCCCCGATGCAGATGCGGAACTGACCCAGGAAACCGCCTTCCATCCGCGCCTCTCCGCGCTGACCCGCAATCACGCGGAATATCGCGGCTACTGGCTGCCGAATCGTTTCAACAATGACGGGCCGATCGAGGAATACTGGGCCTGCCGCGAGAAGGCCGTCGTGATGGACCTGTCGCCCTTGCGCAAGTTCGAGGTGACGGGACCGGATGCCGAAGCGCTGCTGCAATATTGCCTGACGCGCGACATCCGCAAGCTGTCGCCGGGGCAGGTCGTCTATACCGCCATGTGCTACGAGAACGGCGGCATGATCGACGACGGCACGGTGTTCCGGCTGGCGCAGAACAATTTCCGCTGGATCGGCGGCGATGATTTCTCCGGCATCTGGCTGCGCCAGCAGGCCGAGAAGATGGGCTTCAAGGCCTGGGTGCGCTCGTCGACCGACCAGATGCACAATCATCGCCGTGCAGGGCCCGAACGAGCCGCGAGATCATCAAGGAGATCATCTGGACCGCGCCGGCGCAGCCGTCGATCGGCGAACTCGAATGGTTCCGCTTTGCCGTCGGCCGCATCGGCCATTTCGAAGGCGCGCCGGTCGTCGTCTCGCGCACCGGCTATACCGGCGAACTCGGCTACGAAATCTTCTGTCATCCGAAGGATGCGTCTGGCCGTGTTCGACGCGGTCTGGGAGGCCGGCCAGAAGCATGGGCTGAAGCCGATGGGGCTGGAAGCGCTCGACATGGTGCGCATCGAGGCGGGGCTGATCTTTGCCAATTACGAATTCACCGACCAGACCGATCCGTTCGAGGCCGGCATCGGCTTCACCGTGCCGCTGAAATCCAAGACCGATGATTTCATCGGCCGCGAGGCGCTGATCAAGCGCAAGGAAAATCCGCGCCACATGCTGGTTGGCCTGGATATCGACGGCAATGATGCGGTCGGCCACGGCGACTCCGTGCATATCGGCCGCGCCCAGATCGGCGTCGTCACCAGTGCGACCCGCTCGCCGATCCTCAAGAAAACCATCGCGCTTGCCCGCATCGACGCGCTGCATTCGCAGATCGGCACGGAAGTCGAGATCGGCAAGCTCGACGGCCAGCAGAAGCGCTTTCCGGCAACGATCGTGCCGTTTGCGCATTACGATCCGCAGAAGCTGAAACCGCGGTCGTGATCCGTGGCGCCCCAGGTGGCGGGAGCAATCAAGACCGGCCGCGGAAGCGTTCCGTCGACCTGATCTGCGTCAAATCAAAGATCTCACCTACCTGACCTCGTGTTCCGGTTTGGCGGGTCGATCGGAAAAGCAGGAGATGTGGCGGTGGAGACGTGGTCGCGGACGCTGCAAGGTCTCAGGCCGCCGCTACTTGCCGCGCATTTTGCTGCGGAATGCGTGGGGCGGCATACCGGTGGAGTTCGGGTGACAGCAGGCAAATTCTGGACCAACCCCGCCGAGCGACAACTTTAGCTGGAATTGAATAGACAAACGCAGTTTTTGATAATGCCAAGGCCTGCCCTTCGCTCCACACGGCCTAATGTTGAAGCACTGCTTTTTCAAAAGGCACATCCGGGGAGCTTAAAATGGCTCGCACTACCGTTGTCGGCGCATGTCCGCATGACTGTCCAGACACCTGCTCCACCCTGACGACGGTCGAGGACGGAAAGGCCGTGGTCGATGGGTCGCGCTTTCCGCGCGCCGGCCCATGCGGGAGGCGATTGAAGCAAACGCAGCGGTGCCGGATCCAATTGCTTGGAACTTTTTCGACGAAAATTGCTTATCATGTCTGCCGCGAAAATTGCGGTGAACGCTTTCCGACGAATGTGCGGTGGCGCAATCTGCAAGGGACGATATGAATTACTGCACCAAAGTGAAATTTGCCGTCAACGGTGAAGGTCGAGAGCTTCATGTAGACAACAGAACGACGCTGCTCGACGCATTGAGAGAGCACCTTGATCTGACCGGGACGAAGAAGGGGTGCGACCATGGTCAATGCGGAGCATGTACAGTTCTGGTCGATGGTCGGCGGATCAACTCCTGCCTGAGTTCTCGCGATCATGCATGATGGCGACGAGATCACAACGATCGAAGGTCTCGGCCAACCCGACGATCTCCACCCGATGCAGGCCGCGTTCATCAAGCATGATGGTTTCCAGTGTGGCTATTGCACACCGGGTCAGATCTGTTCCTCCGTCGCGGTGCTTGAGGAAATCAAGGCGAACATTCCAAGCCACGTGACCGCCGACCTCAATGGAACAGCCCCCCTGACAGCCGTCGAAGTTCGCGAGCGGATGAGCGGAAACATCTGCCGATGCGGCGCCTACTCCAATATTCTAGATGCGATCTCGGAAGTCGGGGGTATCAGCCAATGAGAGCCTTTACGTATGAGCGGGCTTCTTCAGTCGATGCCGCGGTGACTGCCTCGGCCGCGAATCCGGATGCCAAATTCATCGCCGGCGGCACAAATCTCCTCGATCTGATGAAAATCGAAATCGAGGCGCCGACACACCTGATTGACGTCAATGGCCTCGGCCTTGATGAGATCGAAACAACGCCCGAGGGCGGGCTTCAGATCGGCGCGCTCGTTCGCAATACTGATCTCGCTGCACACAGCATTGTCCGTCGTGACTATGGTATCCTCTCCCGGGCGCTGGTTGCCGGGGCATCAGGACAGCTTCGCAACAAGGCGACGACGGCGGGCAACCTTCTGCAACGCACACGCTGTCCGTATTTCTATGATCCGAACCAGCCGTGCAACAAGCGTCAACCGGGGTCCGGCTGTTCGGCTATCGGCGGATACAGTCGCCAGCATGCCATCGTCGGCGGCAGTGATGCCTGCATTGCGACCAACCCCAGCGACATGGCAATCGCCCTTCGGGCCCTGGATGCGACGATCCAGACGGTGAAACCGGATGGCAGTCGAAGGACGATCCCCGTCGCTGACTTCCATTGCCTTCCCGGGGACACACCGCATATCGAGACGGTGTTGGAGCAGGGTGAATTGGTCACAGCCGTCGTGCTTCCGCCGCCGATCGGCGGAAAACACATCTACCGCAAGGTGCGTGACCGTGCCTCCTATGCATTTGCCCTCGTTTCGGTTGGCGCAATCATTCAGCCCGATGGGACCGGGCACGTCGCAGTTGGTGGCGTGGCTCACAAGCCCTGGCGCGTCGAAGCCGCTGAGGCCAGACTTGCAAACGGGGCTCGCGAAACGACGAGAGCCATCCTTGCAGACGCCCATCCGACAGAACAGAACCGCTTCAAGATCGATCTTGTCGAGCGAACGCTCGGTGCCGTTCTTTCTGAAGCCAGGGGTTGAAGCATGAAATTCGAAAAACCTGCAACACGCAATCCGATCGACCGCCTCAAGGTTATCGGGCAGCCGATCCGCCGCATCGATGGTGAACTCAAGACGACGGGCCAGGCGAAATATGCGTATGAATGGCGTGATCCGGATATCGCCCATGCCTATGGTTACCCGGTTGGCGCGGCCATCGCCAAGGGCCGTATCAAAACCATGGATGTTGCGGCCGCAAGGCGGGCACCAGGCGTTCTCGCCGTTGTGACGACACTGGATGTCGGCAAGCGCGAGAAGGGGGAATACAACACGGCGACCCTCTTTGGCGGCGATAAGATCGAGCATTATCACCAGGCTATCGCCCTGGTCGTTGCCGAGACCTTCGAGCAGGCCCGTTCCGCCGCGAACCTGGTCAAGGTCGAGTACCTGGAAGAGCAGGGGGCGTTTGACCTGTGCGCTGAACTTCCGACTGCCGAAAAGCCCGAGGAGTCCGAGAAACCGGATACCGCAGTCGGAGACTTCGAGGCTGCTTTCGGAACGGCTCCGGTCACGATTGACCAGCATTACAAAACCCCTGACCAGTCCCATGCCATGATGGAACCGCATGCGTCGATTGCATCCTGGGACGGTGACCAGTTGACCGTCTGGACTTCGAGCCAGATGATCGACTGGTGGCGCTCCGACCTTGCAACCACGCTCGGAATGGACAAGGAGAAAATCCATTTGATGTCGCCCTATATTGGTGGCGGTTTCGGTGGAAAGCTCTTTTTACGTTCGGACGCTGTTCTTGCAGCCTTTGGGGCGAAAGCCGCTGATCGTCCTGTTAAGGTCGCGTTGCCGCGTCCCTTGGTCATGAACAACACCACCCATCGCCCTGCCACGATCCAGCGCATCCGCATCGGAGCGGAGCCGGATGGAAAGATCACTGCGATCGCGCATGAAAGCTGGTCGGGAAACCTTGCCGACGGAGCGCCCGAAACGGCCGTCAACCAGACACGGCTCCTCTACGCCGGCGACAATCGGATGACGGCGATGCGTCTGGCAAAGCTCGACCTTCCGGAGGGAAATGCCATGCGGGCGCCTGGAGAAGCACCGGGCCTGATGGCGCTGGAAATCGCGATGGACGAGATGGCGGAAAAGCTTGGCATGGACCCGGTGGAGTTCCGGATCGTCAACGACACCCAGGTCGATCCCGAGAAGCCTGAACGTCCGTTCTCGCAAAGAGATCTGATTGGCTGCCTGAGGCTCGGGGCTGACCGGTTCGGCTGGAGCAAACGACAGAAGGTCGGATCGCGTCGGGACGGCAATTGGCTGGTCGGCATGGGCGTCGGTGTTGCATTCCGCGACAACCTCGTTTTCCCATCCGGAGCACGGGTCACACTGGACAGTCACGGCATCGTCACTGTCGAGACCGATATGACCGACATCGGAACCGGCAGTTATACGATCATCGCCCAGACCGCAGCGGAAATGATGGGCATTCCTGTCGACAAGGTCAACGTTCAGCTGGGTGATTCACGCTTTCCGGTGTCGGCTGGCTCCGGCGGGCAATTCGGGGCAAATTCTTCCACGTCTGGCGTCTATGCGGCCTGTATCAAGCTGCGCGAGGCGATTGCGCAAAAACTCGGCTTCAATTCGGACGACGCTGTCTTCGAGGACGGTGTCGTGAAGGCCGGCAACCGTTCCATCCCCCTTTCCGAAGCTGCCGGGTCGGACGGTCTTGTCGGCGAGGACAAGATGGAATGGGGCGACCTTGCGAAAACACATCAGCAGTCCACATTCGGCGCTCATTTCGTCGAAGTCGGCGTTGATGTGGCCACTGGCGAGATACGCATCCGGCGTATGCTCGCTGTCTGTGCCGCCGGTCGCATCCTCAACCCGATCACGGCACGCAGCCAGGTCATCGGTGCGATGACAATGGGCGCAGGCGGTGCCTTGATGGAAGAATTGGTGGTCGATACGACGCGGGGCTTTTTCGTCAACCATGACCTCGCCGGCTATGAGGTTCCGGTTCATGCCGATATTCCGCACCAGGATGTCATCTTCATGGACGAGACCGATCCCCTGTCATCGCCGATGAAGGCAAAGGGTGTCGGTGAGCTCGGTCTGTGCGGTGTTTCCGCAGCAATCGCCAACGCAGTCTACAACGCGACAGGTGTGCGTGTGCGTGACTATCCTGTTACGCTCGATAAGTTGATTGGCGGTCTCCCTGACGTCGCATGACAGGAGATCCACAGTTCTCGTCGGGTGCGGATGGGACGCCGGCCATCGACCGACGTATCGATCATCGACGGGGAGACGTTGTCCTCGCCCGTATCGATCCTGTTCGGGGACAATAGGGGCCGATCTTTCGGCACCTTGATGAAGAAGCCCCTTAGGGGGCGGTAGGCAGCGATGCTGCCTCTAGGGAAGAGAAGGCGCGGGAACAAATGTTCCCGCGCCTTCTCTTAGGGTTCGTTGACTGCACCTGTCAGATATTTGCGAGCAGGTCGTTGATGCGGCTTTCAGCGCTCGTCAGCGCTTCATCGACCGTCTTGTCGCCGTTGACGGCGGCGCCGACTTCTTCGCCAATGATGTCCTGGATCGCGAACTGGCGCTGGACGGCGCCGGGCAGCGAACGGCCGGTGTCGGCAATTTCGGCGATGTTCTCCCGATGCGGCAGCGCCTTGAATTCCGGCTTTTCGAAGACGGCCTTGACAGCCGGCAGGTGCCCGGTGCGGGCCCATTCATAGTCGTTGTCGGCCAGGAACTTGAAGAGCTTGCCGATGGCTTCCGTCTGTTCCGGCGTGCGGTCCTTGTGCGGCATGACCCAGCTGTGTCCATCCGCATAGGTGCTGTCCTGACCCGGATAAAGCTGCGGAATCGGGTAGACGGTGTAGCCCTTCGAAAGGGCGGTGCCGTCCTTTTCCGACTGGGCGACGAAATCACCGATCAGCCAGGTGCCGTTGATGGCAATCCCGCCGTCGCCATTGGTGAAAGCGGTGACGGCCGCCGCGTAGTCAAGGCCGGTCGTGGTGATGCCTTCGTCCTTGATCTTTTTCATCAGCTCGACAGCATTCTTCGCTTCCGGCGTGTTGAGCGTGATCTTGGTCGGATCGGCGAAGAAGTCGGCGTTCTGCTGCTGCAGCAGTGTGTAGAGCACGCGGGCGTAGGCAGCCGTTTCGTTGGCAAGAATCTGGACCAGGTAAGGCTTGCCGGTCTTCTCCTTGAACTGCTTGCCCTGTGCGATCAGCTCATCAACGGATGTTGGCAGGATCGGCGTACCATCCGCGTTGACGAGGCCGGCCTCCTTCATCAGATTCAGGTTGACGTGGAACAGCATGGTCCAGTTGTCGAAAGGCAGACCGTAGAGCTTGCCTTCCTTGGTGACGCCGCCGCGGGAGGCATCGGTGAAGCTGTCGGGCGCAATACCCTGTGCGGACAGGACGTCATCGATCGGATCGATCAGGCCACGCGACTGGTAGTCTGAGATCGCGGAATAATGCATCGAAACGACATCCGGTGCAGCCCCCGAGGCCATCTGGGCGTTGAGCTGGTCGTAGCCCGGCCATTCGACGGTGGTCACGTTGACATCGATGTCCGGATTATCGGCCTCGAACTTGTTGACCAGCGATGTGATGATGCCGCATTCGCCGACCGCCTTGGAAACATCCGTGACGCTGCCGTAGTCCGCATCGCAGGCCCCGAAAAAGCGCTGCAGTTCGATCTTTGTCTGGGCCTGTGCCGAGGTGCCGCAGGTCAGCGCAATCAGGGCTGCCGTGCTGAGTAGAAGACGTCTCATTGTATCTCTCCCTTTGAAGGGGCATTGCCCCTGGTTGAACCTGCTGCGGCCATCCTCCCGGCCGCAGCAGCAGTCACTTCACAGCACCACCCGACACCGCGGTGACGATATGGCGCTGGAAAATCACGTAAACGATCAATACCGGCAGGCTGGCGAAAACCGCCTGGGCGCTGAGAAAACCGAGCCCTTCGCTCTGGGCGAAATTGGTCTGGGACGAGGCTATGCCGATGGTGAGCGTGAACATCTCCTTTTCTGGTGGCTGAGATCAGCGGCCACCAGTAGTCGTTCCAGGCATGCAGGAAGGTGAAGATGCCCAGCGTCGCCTGTGCCGGCAGCGTCAGTGGCAGCAGAACTTTCCAGAAGATGCGCAGCGGCGAGGCGTTGTCGAGAAGCGCTGCCTCATCGATTTCCCTGGGGATCGCCTTGAAGAACTGCGTCATCAGGAAAACCCCGAATGCCGATGACAGGCCCGGCAGCATGAGCCCGATATAGGAGTTGTGCAGGCCGAACCAGTTGAACATCTGGTGGCGGGCGATGATGACGGCCTGTTCCGGCACGGCAAGACCGAAGAGCACGATGACGAAGATCGTCCTGCGGAACGGAAATTCGAGGCGGGCAAAGGCATAACCGGCCAGCGACGACAGGATGAGCACGCCCACCGTCTGTCCGATCGCCACCACAAGGCTGTTGAAGAACCAGCCGAAGGCCTGCGACGAGGTGAGGATGTTGACGTAGTTGATGAGCGTGTAGGGGAACTCGAAAACGGATTCCGTTCCAAGCATCAGCTCCTTGTTGTCCTTGATCGACAGGCCGACGAGCCAGGCGACAGGCGCCATCATCACGATCGAGAGGATGATGGCGATTGTCAGCAGCGACCGGTTGCCGGTCAGCGCTTCAGGACGGTAGGTTGTTTGATCGGCGCTCATTCGGAGACCTCCGACTGTGCGGGTCGAGACCACGTACTGGGCCATGGCTGCGACAAGAATGATGAGGAACAGGAACTCGGAGGCCGCTGCAGCCTTGCCGACATCCCAGCGGACGAAGCCCACTTCGTAGATATACATCACCAGCGGACGCGAGGTTCCGTTCGGGCCGCCATTGGTCATGATCTGCGCCTGACCGAACAGCTGGAACTGCATGACGATCTGGATGATCGTCACCAGCATGATGGTGCGGGTGATCGAGGGCAGGGTAACGCGGGTCAGCACGCGCCAGGGGCTGGCATTGTCGAGGGCTGCTGCTTCATAGAGATCGTTGGGAACCTGCTGCAGGGCCGCGAGAAACAGCATCATCGGCAGGCCGATGCACCACCAGACGGTGGCCACGCCGACCGAGAACAGCGACCACCCGCTTGTCGACAGGAAGTTGACGGGCTCAATCCCGAATTGTTCGGACAGCACCGCCAGCAAGCCGTCTCCCGGGATGAAGACGAAACGCCAGATCAGCGTCACGATGGTTACCGACAGGACCGATGACGAAAAGAAGAGACCGCGCAGGAACGAGGTCGTTCGCGTTGTCTTGTTGAGCGCCAGTGCGAGGAAAAGCCCGAGCGCCACCAGCGAGGGAACGCTGACCAGGACAAAGACGATCGTGTTGCGCAGCGCCTGCAGGAAGACCGGATCGGCCAGGACACGCGTGTAGTTTGCAAAACCGACAAAACGGCCGGGGCCGAAGAGATCGACCTTGTGCAGGCTCAGCCATACGCCCCAGAAGAGCGGAAAGACGAGAAGCACCAGAAAGACGGACAGGTAGGGGAGGACGAAAAGGCCGTTGCTCCACTGGCTGCGGCGATAGCTTTCGGCCATGTCAGTCGCCCTCCGAATGGTGGGCGATACCATCGGCGTCGAACAGATGGATGGCGGTGGTGTCGAGCGCGATCTGCAGTGTATCGCCGTTGCGGGCTTCACTGCGGCCGTCAGTTTCCGCCGTCAGTTTCGTCCCGTCCGCGAGCTGGCCGTAGATCAGCGTGCGATCGCCAAGCCGCTCCACGACTTCGGCCTTGAGTGCGATGCCCTCTTGCCCCGCCGGCAATACGGCAACATCTTCGGCACGGATGCCGAGGCTTGCCCCCTCCGGCTTGAAACCTGGCGGCAGGCGAAAGACCGCATGGATATCGCCAAGACCCCGTGTCGCGACCGTCAGCGTGTTGCCATTGTCGGTCACGCGATCGAGTGGCACGAAATTCATGGCGGGCGAACCGACAAAGCCGGCAACAAAGCGGCTTGCCGGGCGGCGATAGATCTCCATCGGCGTACCGATCTGCTCGATCTTGCGGTTTTGCATGATGACGATGCGGTCGGCGAGCGTCATCGCTTCCACCTGGTCATGCGTCACGAAGATCATCGTACTGCCGAGGCGGGCGTGAAGCTGGGCAAGCTCCAGCCGCGTGCGGCCGCGCAGGGCCGCATCGAGGTTCGACAGGGGCTCATCGAACAAGAACGCCTTCGGCTCCTTGACGATGGCGCGGCCGATGGCCACGCGCTGGCGCTGGCCACCGGACAGTTTTGCCGGCTTGCGGTCGAGCAGATGGGCGATTTCGAGTATCGCCGCCGCTTGGCTGACGCGACGCGCGATCTCGTCCTTCGGCAGGCCGATATTCTCGAGGCCGAAGGACATGTTCTGCGCAACTGTCATATGCGGATAAAGCGCATAGGACTGGAACACCATGGCAACGCCGCGCTTGCCGGGCGGCAGCGTATCGACACGCTGACCGGCGACCGAGATCGTGCCATCCGTCACGTCCTCCAGTCCCGCGATCATGCGCAGAAGCGTGGACTTGCCACAGCCGGAGGGGCCGAGGAAGACGACGAACTCTCCGCCCTTGATGGACAACGAAATGTCGTCCAGCACGGTGAGCGCGCCGTAGCGTTTCGTGACATTGGTGATTTCGATCGATGCCGACATGGTTTCTCCTCCCCGTCGTTGCCGTCTTATGCGCCGAGCCGGATCATCCGATAACTCAACGGCGCGATGGCGGCGACGAGACGGCTTTCGGTGACCGAAGCGCCCGAACCGTCCCGCGGCTCGATCGTTTCAGCTCCGGGGCCGTTGACGGCTCTGAGGTCGTGGCCTTCCATGACCTTGTCCATGATGACCTTGCGGTCGCCAAAACCTTCAAGGGAGAGATCGAGTTCGATCGCTTCCGTCTGGTGGCGGTTGACGATGAAGAAGGTGAGGGCGCCGTCCGTCTCGGTCACGACGGCGGAAACGTCGAGATAGGAAACATTCCCGGCGAAGTCCGTGGCGTAGCCGGGGCAATCGATCGACAGGTTCAGCGCCGTGCCGCGTCCGTAGCGGGACGCATAGGCGTAAGGGAAGAATGTCGTCTGACGCCAGGCCGGGCCACCCGGAACCGTCATGATAGGCGCGATCACATTGACGAGCTGCGCCAGGCATCCGATCTTCACCACATCCGAGCGGCGTATGAATGTATTGAGGATACAGCCGACCTGCAGCACATCCTCGAAATTGTAGATGTCTTCAAGCAGGGCCGGGGCATGTGGCCAGCCGTCATTGCCTTCCAGGATCTTCCGGTCCGCCTCGCGGGAGTGGTACCAGACGTTCCACTCGTCGAAGGAGATATAGACATCCTTCTTCGAACGCTTCTTGGCCTTGGTATAGGTTATGACGCCGGCGATGGTGGCGATGTAGTCGTCAAGGCGGGCGTTCTGTGCCAGGTAGTCCGCCGTGTTATCGGCATGATTGTCGAAATACATATGCAGGCTGATATAGTCGATGGAATCGTAGGTGTAGTCGAGAACTGTCGCCTCCCAGGCGGGATAGGTCGGCATCTTGGGCGACGAGGAGCCGCAGACGACGAGCTCGATCGACTTGTCGAAGGCGCGCATGGCCTTGGCGGTCTCGAAGGCGATGCGACCGTATTCTTCCGCCGTCTTCTGGCCGATCTGCCAGGGTCCGTCCATCTCGTTGCCGAGGCACCACATCTTGACGTTCCACGGCTCTTCGCGACCGTTCTTGCGGCGCAGATCCGACCAGTAGCTGCCGCCCGGATGGTTGACGTATTCGAGGAAGGCGCGTGCCGGAATCCAGCCCGCGGGAGCCGAGATTGACAGCCAGCATCATGTCGGTGTTCGGCCGCTTCCGCCCAATCGGCGAATTCGTGGATGCCGACGTGGTTGGCTCTCGGACGAGTGCCAGGCAAGGTCCAGACGCACCGGGCGCTCTTCACGCGGACCGATGCCATCCTCCCAATCGTACGCTGAAACGAAATTGCCGCCGGGATAGCGGACGAGCGGAACATCGGCTTCCCGAACAAGATCGATAACGTCCTGGCGCATGCCGTTGCTGTCGGCGGTCGGATGATCCGGCTCATAGATGCCCGAGTAGACGGCGCGGCCGAGATGCTCGACGAAAGAGCCGTAAAGACGTGGATCAATGGTACCGATAACGAAACCGCTGTGTGCGGTGCCGACTGCGCGCATGCTAACCTCCATTTATATCTGAATATCAGATATATATCCTTTTGTTGGATAAAATACACGCGATTGCGCTGCCGTCAACCGGTTTTCGGGGCGCCAAAGAAGGATGGGAAGGGATCAGGTCTTCAGGCGCAGGACGATGTCCTGGTCGTAATTGCCGAAGCCGCGGCCGAATATGTTGATGCCGCCGGGATGTTCGGCGGTTTCCGGCACCTCAATGCGCAGCCGGATCGAGCGATGTTCCAGCAGGTCGAGATCGGCAAGACCGGTATCGGAAATCCTGATGCCGTCGATGAAGGTGCCGTCCGCCGTGACGCGGAAATACTTCAGCACGCCGTACTGACTGCCCCTGAGTTTCCACCACTCGGGTGTATATTTTCCGCGCCGATCGCCGAAATCGCCAGGCGACGTCCATGTGCCGATACCCTTGCCGTTGATGGAGAGCGTGATATCGGACGGCCAGTTGTCGGAGGTGCCGGGAACCTCGGAGGATAGTTCCAGCGCGACTTCGAGTTCCTTGACCTCCGCGCCCTTTATGCGGGCGTTGTTGGGGAATTGGTAATCGACATATCCCCTTGTAAACCAGAGCAATCCGGCCTTCATGCGGTCAGGGGCAAGAAAGGTGTCGGGGCTGTCGAGATAGCCGATGATCCCATCTCTGGAGCACATGCCGCAGGGGGCCGCCACCTCATAGCCGCTATAGAGACCGACGGGCATGGCGACCTCGATCACCTCCTGCCCGGTTTTGGCCGGGCTTGCAAAGGAAAGCACGATTTCCTCATGAACCGCATGACAGACTTTCTGGCTGCCTTTGCGCGCCTTGGAGACTTCGGTGCGGATCAGGCCCGCTTCTTCCAGCAGGTTCAGATGGGTCGAGGTGGTCGATTGCGGCAAATCGAGCGCTTCGGCGATTTCGTTGACATTGAGCGGGCCGCGCGCATGAAGGAGCTCCAGCATTGAAAGCCGCGCAGGCGCTGCAAGGCACTTCAGCACCTCTTTCCCGTCTTCCGGTCCAATCATCAGAAATCGCGTGCTCATACAGCTTCCTCGAATGCAAAGTTGATGTGTATCAGAAAAATAGATACGATCAATGCCCCTCAACAATGGCGCCGGATCTGTTTCGGCTGCGATAAAAACAGGCGTTCAAGTCAACAGGATCGTTCCATGCATAGCCGCTGTCCCCGGACCGTGAAGATTGTGTCCCGCCGCGTGGTGAAGCTGACAAGGTGGTCACAAGTCATTTCCGGTAGGGTCGGATTGCTTGGAGGCAACCTGTTGGAGCCAATCTGGAGGACACAGCATCAGAGACTGAAATCCGTTCATTGTTCGAACAATGCACCAACGCCCTTGATGTCACCTCGATGACCGAACAACTTACTCTACCTCGAATGTCGGCTTGAACCAGGCGGGTGCCATGCTGTTTTCAAGATCAAGGGTTTTGACGCTATCCTTGTCGACGACGACAATGGCGGGGCCGGCATGGCGGATCTTCAGCGAGCCTTCCAGCGCCCTGACGGCTTGGTCGATGGCGATCTGGCCCTGCATGACCGGCGAATCGGTCGGGGCAGCCAGCACTTTGCCGCGCTTGATGGCCCTGTAGGTCCCGTGCGTGAAATAGTCGGCGAGAACGGTGATGCGGCCGGAAATGCCCTTGGCTCGCAACAGGCTGACGGCCGCATCGGCCGTAACGGCGCTGCCGATGATGTAGTCAATATCGGAATGCTCCTCCAGCACCTCCTCGAGCAGCAGCAGTTGCGCCTCGAAGCCGGTATCTCCCCATTTGACGGCGACGATGGATGCAGAACTCCTGGCTATCGCCGGGCGAAAGCCTTCTTCGACGAACTTGACCCATCCCGCACCTTTCGGTCCGGGGAACCAGGCGACTTTGACCGGCGCCGCGCCCTTCGGGTGGTTGCCGGCGAAGAAGTCTCCGACCGCCGCACCCATCGCGACCCAGGACACCCCGGATTTTGCGGTGATGCCGCGATTGTCAATATCATTGACGGTGCCGATCACCGGCAGCGTCTTGGCAATATCGATAATCGTCGGCGTCAGTCCGCCATAGGACACCGGGCCGACGATTAGCGCGTCGGCCGAGCGTGAACAGTCCTTGATCTGGGCGATCTGACGCTCGAGATTGGGATATCCGCCTGCCTCGACGATCTTCAGCCGCACGCCGAGGCGCTTGGCATGCTCGACCATGCCGTAATTGACGGACAGCCAGTAGGAATCCTTCAGGTGCGGATAGGAGGCGCAGATGCGCCAGGGCTTTTGCGCCTTTTCGAGCGGGTGGTATTCCTGTTTCAAGGGGGCCTGCGTGTAGTCGAACGGCGGGTCCCATACATTGACGTCCCAGGTCTCGGCAGCCATTGCGCCCGTCGTCAACGCCAGAAACAGAAGAAGGCCGGCTACGAAGCTTCGCAATTTGTTGTTTCCTGATCCGGGGCTGCGTGTAACATCAGCCTACCGGGTTTTCTTACTCTGGCAATGGACGGGGATAAGGCAGGATGTTCAAGAGCCTTGGCATAGGCGCACGGTTGTTTATTGCCTTTCTCGGTATCGCCACGATTTCCCTGTCATCGGGTATCATCAGCTGGTTCATCTTTCGCGGTATCTCGCAGGCCCAGTTCCAGATGAACTATGTGGCACTGCCCGCCGTGGCCGCCACGCAACGCACGGCCCAGGCCAGCGCCAGACTGGTAGCCTCCGCGCCGTCCCTCACCGCAGCGAGAACCGAACTCGCACGTCGCAAGCAGGAAGCGGAACTGGCGGTCATCGTCGCCGATATCCACAAGGCCGTGGCCGATGCCGGCTTTTCTTCGCTCGATCGCGCTTCGGTCGAAACCCTGACCAGCACGGTCGATAGTCTGGTCTCGAACCTTGCCGTCCAGAATGATCTCGTCAAGCAGCGCCTGTCGCTGCAGCGCATTTTTGAACACCGAAGCGAGCTGACCATTTCGGCCGCCACCTCCATCATCGATCTGTCGGAAACGCTGGTCTCCAATTCCTCCGCCGGTGCCAGTGCCGTCATCGCCGGCCTTTACGGGCTGATCGATGATCCGGCCCTTCACCGCGAGGCCTACGATGCACTCGACCGCCTGATCGAGCAGGATATATACCAGCTTGACAGAATGTCGGAGCTTCGCCTCCGCAGTTCGCAGATCGGCCTTTTGATAAACCGGCTGACGCGCGCCATCGACAAGAACGACGTCATCGAGATCGTCGAGGGGTTCAATCAGCATCTGCGTGTCGTGCGCCGCCGCGTTGCCAGCATCGATGATCCGGTGCGGCAGAAACAGGCGCTGGAATTTCTGAGTGTTCTTGAAAGTTCGAACGGCCTCTCGCCATGGGGCGAAAGCCTGTTCGGCCAGCGCCAGAAGCTTGTCGATATCGGAACGGAACTGGAGAAAGTCGCCGATGCCAACCGGCAGCTGTCGAACGACGTCAGTCGCGTGGCGCAGGAGATGCTCGGACGATCCGAGCGGTTTGCCCGCAACTCGGCGGATGATGCGGCAAGCTCCCTGAACACCGGCGTCTATGCACTGATCATCTCGTCCCTGCTGGCGATCGTCATTTCGGGTCTCATCGTCTGGCTTTACGTCGAACGCTCCGTGGTACGGCGCATCACCAATGTCGCAGACGCCATGCGCCGCCTGACGGCCGGCGATTTGAGCGTGGAGATGAAGCAGGAGGGAAACGACGAACTGCGCGCCTTGTCGGAGGCAGTCACGGCCTTTCGCGACGAATCCAAACAAAGACGGGCCTTGGAGACGGAGCGCAATCGCACAAATGAAGAACTGCGCCGACACCGCGAAGAGCTGCAGATCCTCGTAACAGACCGCACGCAGCAGCTCCTGGCCGAGGTTGCGCTCCACACGGAAGCGCGCGCGCGGGCCGAGCATGCAAGCCAGGCCAAGTCGGAATTCCTGGCCGTCATGAGCCACGAAATCCGCACGCCCATGACCGGCATGCTGGGAATGGTGCGGATTTTGCGGGAATCGAAACTGACACGGCAGCAGCAGAAACATCTGGCCATTGCCGCGAGTTCGGGCGAGGCGCTTCTCGGCATTCTCAACAGCATTCTCGACTACTCGAAGATCGAATCCGGCAAGACGGATCTCGACCCGGTCACCTTCAGCCTCAAAGAAACCCTCATCGGCGTCGGCGAGTTGATGCGGCCTCCCGCATCGGAAAAGGCACTCGACTTGAAGATCGAGATCGATCCGAAAATATGGTCCTGGCACGAGGCCGATGCCGGCAAGCTGCAGCAGATCGTGTTCAACCTGGTCAGCAACGCCATCAAGTTCACCGAATCCGGTAGCGTTACCATCCTTGCGCGCAAGGGAACGGGGGACCGGACACAGCAATGGGTCGACATCGAAGTCAGCGACACCGGCATCGGCATATCGAAGGACGATCAGGACCTGATTTTCGAATCCTTCACCCAGAAGGATGCGTCGGTCACGCGGCGGTATGGAGGAACAGGGCTCGGCCTGGCGATTTCCCGCAGCTTTGCCGAAATCATGGGCGGGACGCTCGAGGTCTCGTCGGTACTCGGACAGGGCAGCACGTTTCTTCTTCGTATTCCGCTGGCGAAGGCGGCAAAACCGTTGCTGGCAAACCGCATGGTCGCCAAGACACGCCAGACCCCTGCTTTGCCGCTGAACGTTCTCGTCGTCGAGGACGACCACGCGACCCGGATTGTCGCGGAAACATTCCTGCGAGGTCTCGGTCATTCAGTCACACTCGTGGGTGACGGTTTCGCTGCGCTGGCGCAGGCCGCCGTGCGTTTGCCCGATCTCGTCCTGATGGATATCAGCCTGCCGGGCATCGATGGCCCGGAAACCGCCCGGCGTCTGCGCCTGATCGAGGGTGCTGCGAAGCTTCGCATCATTGCCATGTCCGCCCATGTCAACAAGGACGATATGAGCCGGCGATTGTCGGAGCACATGGACGGGTTCGTCGGCAAGCCGCTGACGCCGGAGGCGCTGGACAGGGCGATCCGCAACCGCTCCGGCTTAAACCCCGTCGACTACGATTCTTTCAATATCGATCTGGTCAAGCTCGGCGAACCGGTCATGTCGCGCATCCTCGACGTTGCGGAAGACACGCTGCCACCCCGGTTTGCCCTGATGCGGCGGCATTTGCAGAATGGTGAGTTCGAAAACCTGGCATTGCTGGCGCACGCGACGCTCAGCTCGGCTGCATCGGCCGGTTTCGCAGCGCTCGGGCGAAGCGCACAACGGCTGGAACAGGCCGCAAGAGCCGCCGACACCGCGTCAGTCGCCAAGTTCATCGAGGCCTGCGATGCCGACTATGGCGTGGCGATCATCGAGGCGCGCCGGCTTCTGCTTCCGAAGCAAACAATTCAGGAAAGCGTGGCGCCGAAAAGGTAACCTTCGCCATGCGACGTGACGATGATTTTCGGATGCCGGGAATCGTCGTTGAGCTTCTGGCGCAGGCGGCGAACGACGACATCCACCGTCCTGTCCGAGGGATCCCAACTGCGCGCAGCAATGGCATACAGCAGCCGGTCGCGCGACAGAACGCGCCCCGGATTGGCCGACAGCAGCACCAGCGCCTTCATTTCAGCGCGTGTCATATCGACGAAATGGCCATCCCGGTTCTGGAGCGTGCGGTTGCCAAGATCCAGCGTCCAGTCGAGGAATTTGCGAACCGTGCGCGTTTCCGCGTCGCCGCGGCTTCTTCGCACCCGCCGCAGCAGATTCTTCGTCCGGGCAAGCAGTTCCCGCTGGTCGAAGGGTTTGGTGACATAATCGTCGGCGCCCATTTCCAGTCCAACGATCCGATCGACCGTATCGGTTCGCCCAGTCACCAGAATGATGCCGATCTCCGATCGTTCCCGCTGCTCGCGGGTCAGCGCCAGTCCGTCCTCGCCGGGAAGATTGATGTCCAGCATCAGAAGGTCGATCGTGTGCGAGGCAAGGATTTCCCGCATCTCGACGCCATCTTCGGCTTCGCTGACACGGTATCCTTCCGCTGAAAAATAAGCGGCCAGCTTTGTCCGCGTCACGGGGTCGTCTTCGACGATGCAGATGTGGCCCGGCAATATTTTCATGTCCGCTTTTTAACAATTTTTAACAAGTCAGGCAATCGATTTCACGATTCTCTCCCAACAGCTTAACAGCGGCCCGTTATGTTTATCCATGAGGTCACTCCAATAACAAAGGCGGCCGTGGAGTGGGCATTGCGAGACGAGGTCGCTAACAAAACAAGGGGAATACGCATGAACCGTTTCACACATATTCTGATGGCAGGAACCGTGAGTTCTGGGCTCGCTGGCCGGCCTTTCCACCGTCGCGATGGCCGAGGAATCGTCCGATCCGATCAAGATTGTCACGAACAACTGGACGAGCCAGGTCGTACTGTCGAACGTTGTCGGCCAGCTTCTGCAGGCCCAGGGCGTCAATGTCGAATACAAGTCCTCCGACACGCAATTGCAGTTCACCGCGATTGCATCGGGCGACATGGATTTTCAGGTCGAGGTCTGGGAAGGCTCGATGGCGGAATCCTTCGACAAGGCTGTAGCTGCCGGTGCGGTGGACCTCGGCGCGCATGATGCGGTCACCCGCGAAGACTGGTGGTATCCGAGCTACATGAACGAAATGTGCCCCGGCCTGCCGGACTGGAAAGCGCTGGATGCTTGCGCGGCGAAGCTGGCGACAGCGGAAACCGGTGGCAAAGGCCGTTTCGTCGGCCCGCCGGCCGATTGGGGCAAGCACTACTCAGAACGGATTGAGGCCCTGAAAATGAACTTTCAGGAAGTTGCCGTTGGTCAGGCCGCAACCCTGTGGGCCGAACTGCAGGCGGCCTATGACCGCAAGGAACCGGTGGTAATCTTCAACTGGACCCCAAACTTCATCGAAGCAAAGTTCGAAGGCCAGTTTGTCGATTTCCCGGCCTATGACCCCGCCTGCATGACCGACAAGACATGGGGCTCCAATCCCGAGGCTCTGTATGATTGCGGCGCCCCGGCCAAGGGTTACCTGAAGAAGGTGGGTTCCAAGCAGCTCCTGGAGAAAAGTGGCCGAAATCCGCAGCCATGCTGCAGAAGGTCAACTTCACCAATCCGCAGATCGCCGCCGCTGCCGCCATGGTCGATGTCGATGGCATGACGCCGGAAGACGCCGCCAAGAAATGGATCGCAGACAACGAAGCAACCTGGAAAACGTGGGTCCAATAACCCGCAAGACAGGTTTCTGAGCGTGCAACTTTCTGGACCGTCACCGGATCAGAAGGTTCGCATCAGATCTGCAGCCGGACGGTTCAGCCGCCCGGCATGTCCCATTCATTTCGAGAGCGCCGGCCGGCACTGCGATGTGCTGAACGACCAGGCGCGCCCAACAGGGGGTGTAATGACGGAACCGGCAAAGATTTCGTGTCGCAATGTCTGGAAAGTGTTCGGCGCTGATCCAGCGGCTTTTCTGGCGCGGCACAATGGCAATCCCACCGATCAGGATTTCAAGACGTCGGCCTATGTCGGCGCGGTGCGCGATGTCTCTTTCGATGTCGAGGCCGGTGAAATTCTGGTCATCATGGGCCTGTCCGGTTCTGGGAAATCCACGCTCGTACGGGCAATCACCCGTCTCAACGATCCCACCGCCGGCCAGATCCTGATCTGGACGGCAAGGATCTGATGCAGGCCGATGCACAGGAACTGATCGATCTGCGCCGTCACAAGATGGGCATGGTGTTCCAGCATTTCGGTCTGCTGCCACACGGAACGTTCTGGAGAACGTTGCCTTTCCGCTGGAGATTCGCGGCAGTTCAAGACAGGAACGCGAAGCGCGTGCGCTGGAAATGTTGCGGTTGGTCGGGCTGGAAGGTCGCGAGGCCTATTTCCCGCGCGAACTTTCGGGCGGCCAGCAACAGCGGGTCGGTATCGCCCGTTCGCTCGCCGTTGGCCCGGATATCTGGTTTCTCGACGAGCCGTTTTCGGCACTCGATCCGTTGATCCGCCGCGAAATGCAGGACGAGTTTCTGCGGCTGCAGCGCATGCTCAAGAAGACCATCGTCTTCATCACCCATGATTTCGACGAGGCGATCCGTCTGGCAGACCGTATCGGCATCATGAAGGACGGGCGGCTGGTGCAACTGGCAACGCCCGAAGAGATGGTCTTCAACCCCGCCGACGATTACGTCCGCGCCTTCACCCAGAACGCGCCGCGTGACAAGATCCTGACCGTCGGCACGATCACCGACCGCAGCCGCATGGATGCCACCGGGCACGCCGTTTCGGCGTCCGACACGATTTCTGCCGTCGCCGCGCAAGTGCTGTCGGCAGAACGTCCGGTTCCGGTTTGGGATGCGGATGGACAGCCGATCGGGCAGATCACGCGCCAGCGGATGATCGACGCCCTCTATCCGGACTATCGGCCATGATGAGATGCGACCCTGGAAAAAGCCACCGCCCTTGTACCGGAAATCAGGGCGAACGGTTCAGCCTATCGGCCGTAACCTTGCCTTCATGGTAGCGTTCGTTCTTGCTCAGATTCTGCTTGCCAGGTCCGTTGCCGGCCCTCGACAAATGGCCCACGAATGGGTTTTGCCGGTTCGCCAATGGGTGACTGATGGGTTTGTCGCGTTCAGCGAGGCGGCCAAGCCATTGACCCGCGCCGTGTCGTTTCTGCTGGCCCAGCCTTTGGCTCTGGTCGAAGCCCTGTTGTTTCGCGGTCTTCCAGCCTGGAATGTTCCACCTCTGCCGTGGCTGGCCGTCGTTGCGGGTACCGGGCTGCTCGGCCACTGGATAGGTGGGCGGTCGCTCTGGCGCTGTTCAGCGGCCTGTGTGCGCTGTATCTGGTGGTCTTCGGCCTTTGGCCGCCCGCCATGCAGACCCTGTCGATCGTCCTGGTAACAGTGCCCGTTGCAGCATCGATCGGTCTCTATCTGGGCGTTCTGGCCACCCGCAACCTTCGCGCTGAAAAGGTCCTGAACGCGGTCTTCGATGTCATGCAGGCAACGCCGCACATGGCCTATCTCGGTCCTGTCGTCATCCTGTTCGGGTTCGGACAGGTGCCGGCCATGCTGGCGACCATGGTGTTTGCTGTGCCGCCGATGGCGCGCTGCACGATCCTGGGGCTGCAGAACCGTGCCCGGTGATATCATCGATGCCGGCCGCATGTCCGGCTGTACCCCTAACCAGCTCTTCTGGAAGGTAATGCTGCCCGCAAGCCAGAAGACCTTCCTGCTCGGACTGAACCAAGTGGTCATGCAAACGCTGGCCATGGTCGTCATCGCCTCGCTCGTCGGCGCGTCTGGACTTGGTCAGATGTTGCTGTTTTCCCTGCAGCAGCTCCAGATCGGCAAGGCCGTCGAACAAGGCGTGGCGATTTCCCTCATCGCGCTCGTTCTTGATCGCATGACGCGGGCGGCCATAGACCGCAAGCCCGTGCACTTCCCGCCCGGGCTTTCCTTCGCCGAGCGTCACAGGCATCTCGTCCTTTTCGGTGCCAGTTGCGATCGCCGCTGTCTGTCTTGCGATGTTTTTTCCGGCCGTCGCAATCCTGCCGAAAGAATGGACAGTGTCCTATGGCGGACCGATCAACGATGCGGTCCGCTGGATTTCGAAGAACCTCTACGCCTATATCAAGCCGGTGCGCGACGGCGATCACCATCTGGCTGCTGCTGCCGATCCGCGATACCTATCTGTGGCTTCCCTGGCCTGCGGTCATCGGCACGCTCGCCCTTCTTGGCTGGTTTCTGGGCGGCATACGCTTGGCACTCCTGCCGGTGGTCCTGTTCGGGTTCCTGTTGCTTGCCGGCTTCTGGACACCCCTGATGCTGACCATCTATCTGGTCACAAGCTGCACGATCCTGTGCATCCTGATCGGCGTTCCGATCGGCATCTATGCCTCGCGTCACGAGAGGGCGGCACGGGTCATCATGACGATCTGCGATACGTTGCAGACCTTTCCGAGCTTCATCTATCTGATACCGGTCGTCATGCTGTTCCAGACGAGCGACGTCTCCAACGTCATCGCCATGCTGTTTTATGCGTCCGTTCCGGCAATCCGCTATACCTATCTGGGCATGAAGCGCATTCCGGAAACGGTGCTCGAAGCGGCAACCGCCTGCGGCACCACACCCCGACAGAAGCTCTGGAAGGTCGAGCTTCCGGTCGCCTTTCCAGAGATCTTGCTGGGCATCAACCAGACCATCATGATGGCCTTGGCAATGGTCGCGATCACGGCCTTCATCGGCTCGCGTGATCTCGGGCAGGAAATCTACAAGGCGCTGCCGGGTGCTGATACGGGCAGGGGGCTGATCGCCGGTCTGGGCATTGCCTTCATTGGCATCATCACCGATCGCATGATCGGCGCCTGGGCGGCGCAGCGCAAAAAGGCGATGGCGCTGTCGTGATGCTTGCCTAAATCGAGATGTCACAGCCGGAGATTTCTGACTGCTGCCAGCGAACGAACAATAGTTGAGGCTTGTCATGACCGAAACAGTCGTATTTTCAGCAGTGCCCTCTCCCCGAGGCAGCACGATATTGCGGCCGGGCCTTCCGGCGCTTGGATCGGGCGTCGAGCGCTACCGGGTGCGCGGACGTGGCACGACGGTAATCAAGGTTGCGGCCGGCGACCGGGTTTGCTTTGTCGATGTCGAAGGCGGGCAGCGTTGCGAAACCGCCTTTGTCGATGACAGGGGCCGGTTCAATGCGGCCGGTCTCGGGGCTGCGTTTTCAGGGCCAGCCGAGGGCTTGAAGGATATCCTGTCGCTCGACAATGACAGTGCGCGCCGGACGCTCGGTGCCTTGAAGCGCCGGGGTGTCGATCTGGCCGAGGCAAGCGCGCTCGTCTTCTTTGGCGAGCAGACGCCGGCCGGGACGGTCGAGACCCTGACGATTGCGCTTGACGGGCTGCTGATCGTCGCTGCCCCCGGTGCCGCCATGGACGCGGAAAGACAGGACACGGCGACCGCGATCGAGCTTCGCGTGACGCGGGCGCGGGTGCTGCGCAGCTATGAGGAGCGCCTGCCGGAGCCGATGGCCGACCCGGTGCAGGACCTGCGCATACCGGCGGCCAGGGCATTCGCCTATTTCGTGCGGGCCGGCGAGTTCATCCAGATCATCGATGTCGCCGGGCGGCAATGCACGGATTTCCAGGCCTTTGCAGCGCGCAAGGTCGACAAGGGGCTGGATCTTGCGCTGGATTCGACGGTGACCCGCACGCTTCTGGGCCGCAGCTATCCGACGCCGGGGCTGCCGTCCAAGGCCTTCGACCGCGACTTCGAGCCTCTGGTGGAGATCGTGCAGGATACGGTCGGCCGCCACGATGCCTTCGCCACGGCCTGCAATTCCCGCTATTACGACGACATGGGCTATCCCGGCCATGTCAATTGCACCGACAATTTCAACCATGCCCTGGCCCCCTACGGCATTGCGCCACGCAAGGGCTGGGAGGCGATCAACTATTTCTACAACACCAATATCGACCACCACAACCAGCTCTATCTCGACGAGCCCTGGTCGCGGCCGGGCGACTATGTGCTGATGCGGGCGATGACCGATCTCGTCTGCGTCTCGTCCTCCTGTCCCGACGATATCGATGCCGCCAATGGCTGGGATCCGACCGACATCCATGTCCGCACCTATTCCGCCGCGGAAAAATTCACCCGAGCAGTGGCCACACGCATGACCCCCGACGCAGAACCGCAACTGACCCAGGAAACCGCCTTCCATCCGCGCCTCTCCGCGATGACCCGCAATCACGCGGAATATCGCGGCTACTGGCTGCCCAATCGTTTCAACAATGACGGGCCGATCGAGGAATACTGGGCCTGCCGCGAGAAGGCCGTCGTCATGGACCTGTCGCCCTTGCGCAAGTTCGAGGTGACGGGACCGGATGCGGAGGCGCTGCTGCAATATTGCCTGACGCGCGACATCCGCAAGCTGTCGCCGGGGCAGGTGGTCTATACGGCCATGTGCTATGAGAACGGCGGCATGATCGACGACGGCACGGTGTTCCGGCTGGCGCAGAACAATTTCCGCTGGATCGGCGGCGACGATTTCTCCGGCATCTGGCTGCGCCAGCAGGCCGAGAAGATGGGCTTCAAGGCCTGGGTGCGCTCGTCGACCGACCAGATGCACAATCTGGCTGTCCAGGGCCCGGCGAGCCGCGAGATCATCAAGGAGATCATCTGGACCTCGCCGGCGCAGCCGTCGATCGGCGAACTCGACTGGTTCCGCTTTGCCGTTGGCCGCATCGGCCATTTCGAAGGCGCGCCGGTCGTCGTCTCACAGGACCGGCTATACCGGCGAACTCGGCTACGAAATCTTCTGTCATCCGAAAGACGGTCTGGCGGTGTTCGACGCCGTCTGGGAGGCCGGGCAGAAGCATGGACTGAAGCCGATGGGGCTGGAGGCGCTCGACATGGTGCGCATCGAGGCGGGGCTGATCTTTGCCCATTACGAATTCACCGACCAGACCGACCCCTTCGAGGCCGGCATCGGCTTCACGGTGCCGCTGAAATCCAAGACCGAGGACTTCATCGGCCGCGAGGCGCTGATCACGCGCAAGGAAAACCCGCGCTACAGGCTCGTTGGCCTCGATATCGACAGCAATGATGCGGTCGGCCATGGCGACACGGTGCATATCGGCCGCGCCCAGGTCGGCGTCGTCACCAGTTCGACGCGCTCGCCACTGCTCAAGAAGACCATCGCGCTTGCCCGTATGGACGCGCTGCATTCGCAGATCGGTACGCAAGTGGAGATCGGCAAGCTCGACGGCCAGCAGAAGCGCTATCCGGCAACGATCGTGCCGTTTGCCCATTACGATCCGCAGAAACTGAAACCGCGGTCGTGACACGGACTCTACGAGAATTGCATGCGATCACAGACCAACGGCCGGGATGTCACCATCTCGGCCGTTTTCGTTATTCTATTCCTGCTGGCTGCGCTCGTAGGCTTCTGTTTCGTGTTTCGAGCCGTAGGCGATGGCGCCGATGGTGAAGGCGATCGCGGCGATCAGGAAGAAGGTGGTGGAGAAGCTGCCAAAGCCGGTAAAATAGGCTTCTGCCCCTTCCCAGGATGCGATTGGAGAACCCATGTCAATCCTTTCAGGTCTTGCCCCAAGCGGTCAGCGCATCGGGGCGATGAGGGATGATTTGAAGGGTGCCGCAGATGACTGTGCGGCACCCGCTCGTCTTACTCGCCGGGGAAAGGCACTTCCGTCATGCCCCGCGGCGGCGTGCCGAAATGGCCTTCCGGATAGGCGCGCACCGGAACCTTGGCCTTGTCCATGCCCATGATCTCGATCTTCTCGGGAATGCGCAGTTTGCCGATGGACTTGAGCAGCATCGAAACGAGGAAACCCGGGACGAAGCCGATGAGCGCCATGGTGACGGCACCGATCAGCTGTGCGAGGAAATTGGTATCCGGCGCACCGGCGACGGTCTGCGGATAGCCGGAGGCAAAGATGCCGAAGGCCAGAACACCCCACATGCCGCCAATGCCATGAACCGAGACGGCGCCGACGGCGTCGTCAATGCCCATTTTCTGCAGGAAGCGGTCGGCCAGCGGCGTGATCAGGCCGCCACCGACGCCAAGCAGGAAGGCGAGCGGCGGATAGTAGACGTCGAGGCCGGGGGCGCCGCGAAGATGCCGGCAAGAGCGCCGGACATCATCCAGAACGGATCGCGGGTCATCAGCCAGGCGCCGATGATGCCGCCTGCAAAGCCCATGAGGACATTGAAGGATACGGCCGACAGGGTGGTCGGATTGCCGAAGATGCTCGTCCACTGGCCATCGCCGATATAGATCATGCAGCCGCCGAGGAAGCCGAAGAAGCCGACGATGATCAGCATCAGGCCGAAGATGGCAAAGGGCAGGTTATGGCGGGCTGAGATCATTGATCTTGCCGCCAGGGCCGAATTTGCCGAGGCGCGGTCCCAGATTGATGAGGACGCCGAGCGCGAAGAAGCCTGCCACCATATGCACGCAGCCGGCAGCGCCGAAATCGTGCCAGCCGAATTGCGTCAAAAGCCAGCCACCGCCATGCCACGACCAGGAGGCGGCCAGAATCCAGGCGAAGCAGCCCAGCACGATAGCAAGGATGATGAAGGCCGACAGGCGGATACGCTCGATGACGGCGCCGGACAGGATGGATGCTGTCGTTGCCGCGAAACAGCGCAAAGGCGCCCCAGAAGATGCCCGATGCACTGTCGGTCAGATTGGGGCCCATGGATGCCGACCAGGGCAGGCCGGCAGCGCCGGTCTCAAGGTTCGGCGTAATGCCGGCGGGAAACGCGAGATAAATCCACCAGCCGACGAAATAGAAGACGGGAATGATGAACGCGACGGCCAGAATGTTCTTGATGCCCGAGGCGAGCACGTTCTTGGCGCGGGAGGCGCCCATTTCATAGGCGAGAAAGCCGGCGTGAATGGCAAACATCAGCGCGATGCACCACCAGTAGAATATTTCCATGTCGATTTTCTTCATCCAGCCTGAACTGGCTTCGAGCGTTGCCACCTTGGCGGCAAGCTCCGCGATTTGCTGTTCCATATCGTCCCCTTTCTTGAGCCGTTGTCTGCCGCTGCGACATGTCTCGCAGCAGGGAAGAAGTCGGAGAAATGGACGCAACGTGCCATCCCGGAACCCAGGTTATGGCATGGCTTTAAGTATCGTTTTCGTCCATCCCGGTTGTTATTCCGTGCAGTCCAGAAAATGCGTAATGCGGGAGGCTGGATGAGAGTTTATATTCATCAGTAATAGTTTCAAGGCTTTATCTTGTTGAAATTAAAGTAATTTATGACTATATTTTTCGCACTGTATTCTAAAAAATAACCAAAATGAACATAATTTAATCGATGGGCGATGGGCTGTTCACGCTCTCATAAACGCAAACAACGCGGCGAAAATCGCCGCGTTGTCGAAAAGTCGGATTGTTTGAAGTCACCGCTGTTTGCGATCCGCAGGGCCGGTGTCAGTTCTTCAGATAGACCTCAAGCGTGTCATCCATCGCCTCCAGCCAGGGCGTGTGGTGCTTCGGGCGCCATGTTGCCGGTCATCAGCGAGCGGTAGGCATTGTCGCGGAAGCCCATGATGTTTTCGGCCTTGTGATGTTCCCATTCCATGAAGGTCTTGTTGGTGCCCTCGATGTCGAACTTCGGATAGTCGGTGTCCGCCAGAAGTTCGATGACGTAGTCGCCCTGGAACCAGATCATCTGCTCGGCATCCTCAAGCGTTTCCTCGCGGGCGCGCCAGGTGTCGAAATGGGCTTTCATTTCCGCCTTCGACGGCAGGGTGATGCGGCCCATGATGACGTCGCGGGCGTACCAGGCCTGGGCGTCGAACATGTTGAACGTGTAGAACTGGTCCTGCATGCCGATATACATCAGCTGCGGATTGTCCTCGTAGACCACGCCCTTGTAGAGGTTGTCGGACCAGAGGCGGTTGGCGGTCTTCAGGCGCAGGTCGTCGGGCAGGAACGGGAAGTGGTGGAGGTAGCCGGTGCAGAGGATCAGCGCATCGACCTCCTTGGTCGAGCCGTCGGCGAAATGGGCCGTCTTGTTGACGAGTTTCTGCAGGAGCGGCCGCTCCTCGAAGCGCTCCGGCCATTTGAAGCCCATCGGCTTGGAGCGGTAGCTGGTGGTTACCGACTTCGCGCCATATTTCCAGCATTGCGAGCCGATGTCCTCGGCCGAATAGCTGCGGCCGACGATCAGCACGTCCTTGTCCTTGAACTCCAGCGCATCGCGGAAATCATGGGCGTGCAGGACGCGGCCGCCAAAGGTCTTCGACGCCTTCGAAATAGGGAACGTTGCGGCGTCGAGAAATGGCCGGAGGCGACGACGACATAGTCGAAGATCTCGTCATACATGACGTCGTTGACGCGGTCGTGCGCGGTCACGGTGAATGTCTTCGATTCCTCGTCGAAGCGGACCATGCGCACCGGGGTCGAGAAGCGGACCCAGTCGCGCACATTGGCCTTTTCGACGCGGCCCTTGATGTAATCCCAGAGCACGGCGCGCGGCGGATAGGAGCCGATCGGCTTGCCGAAATGTTCCTCGAAGGAGTAGTCGGCAAACTCCAGGCATTCCTTGGGGCCGTTCGACCAGAGATAGCGGTACATGCTGCCATGGACCGGCTCGCCATATTCATCGAGGCCGGTGCGCCAGGTATAGTTCCACAGGCCACCCCAGTCGGCCTGCTTTTCGAAGCACACGATTTCCGGGATGTCTGCACCCTTCTGGGCTGCCGACTGGAAAGCTCTCAATTGTGCAAGTCCCGAAGGCCCCGCGCCGATCACGGCTACTCTGGTCATATTGGTTCGTCCCCTTTTTATGTCGTTGTAAGCTTTGTAGAAAACCCCTCCCCAACCCTCCCCACAAGGGGGAGGGGGTGGACTGTGCACGCCTCGCTGTCACAGTCCCGCAACGATAGGCGGTCGGCACACTCGGTAAACTCCCTCCCCCTTGTGGGGAGAGGTGGGGAGGGGCCTTAATCCCTCAATCCGGAAAGATCCCCGCGCTCGTCGGCGCGCCGTCGTCGTATTTTGCCAGCCAGTCGATCATGATCGGACGGTTGCGGGTCAGGCCCTTGTAGTCGATCGATCTCGGCGGGAGCGATTTCAGCACACGCGGCAGGCGCCGGGCCCATTTCGGCACGGTCACCAGTTCGTCCAGGCTGATCAGATAGCAGCGGATGACGAAGAGGATGGCATTGGAGCGCGGCAGGCGCCAGAGGCTCTGCAGTTCGACCCGCAGATGCATCTTTTCGCCGACATTCTCCGGCGTCACCGTCATGCGGTCCGGACCCCATTTGTGGTAGTTTTCCGGGGAGGTATCGAGCCGCGGATTGACCGTCATCGTCCAGTTGAAGCCGGCGGGTCGGTTTGCCCTGTTGCAGATTGAGCAGGAATTTCAGCGCCCGGTCGAAGACGCCGATCTGGTGGGCCAGCGGCACAGGTCCATGCCATTCCATGAAATTCATGCCGATGTCGAAATCGAGCGACCAGTCGGCCTGGGTGGTGACCATGCCGGCATCCATCCAGAGATTGTTGTCGCGCTGATCGACGATGCAGAAATCGCCCTGGGCCTGGCGGGTGATGTATTCCATCGGCGCGTAGGGCAGGGTCGCGGGATCACCGAAGGTGAAGCTGTCGTCGATGCCCATCGGCCGGTTGATCCAGCGCCAGCGGTCGCCGTTCTTGGTCAGCGTGAAATGCTCGGGATAGTCCTGCGCCTGATGTTCCATCAGCAGTTCCAGCATATCCCATTGCGCCGCCATCATGTGCGGCAGGGCCTGGTAGCGCAGCGGATCTTCCTTCAGAACCAGCGCCCGGTCCGCCATCTCCGCGACGTAATGCTCGTCGACGTCAATCAGGTTTTCAAAGACGCTGTCTTGTCTGCCCAGAACATGCGGCTCCATGTTGACCGAATACATGTATTCGTCTTCGGTCGAAGGGGAACGGGAAACCGTCGGATATTGTAGAGGCTGTTGCGATAGGTGAAGTCGTCGCGAAACGTTTCGCTGCCTGAACGTGATGGCCATCTGTCCGATCCCTCCGTCTGTCTTGTACAAGACTGCTAGAGTTGAAGAACGAGTTGCTGGCCCTTGAACCGCGAAACGCAGATCATGATCTTCTTGCCGGAGGCCTTTTCCTCGTCCGACAGGTAGATGTCGTTGTGTTCCAGCGTGCCATCGCAGGAGAGGACCGCGGTTTCGCACTGGCCGCAGGCGCCGCCGCGGCACATGTAGGGCGCATCGATGCCGGCGCCTCGACGGCTTCCAGAATGCTCTGGTGCTCGCCGACCGTGATCTGGATGCCCGATTTTTCGAGCAAGACCTCGAATGGCAGGCCCGGCGGCGGGGCGAGGAAGCGTTCCGAATGCAGGTTTTCCTTGGGCCAGCCGGCTTTCAGCGCCGTCATCAGCACGCCGTCGATCATGCCGGCCGGACCGCAGACATAGAGATGGGTGCCGAGCGGCTGATTGTCGACGATCTCGGCGACCGGAATGAAGGTCTTCTCCTCGTCGAAATAGATTTTGACCCGGCGCGGGCCGTAGCGCTCGAGCAGTTGCTGCCAATAGGCGCCGTGGGTGCGCGACCGCATGGCGTAGTGCAGTTCAAACGCGATGCTTGTCGCGGCTGAACTGTGCCATCATGGCCAGAAACGGCGTGATGCCGATGCCGCCGGCAATCAGGATGTGTTTCTTGCCGCGATGGTCGGCCGCAAACAGATTGACCGGCTGGCTGACCATCAGCTGATCGCCCTGCTTGACATGATCATGCAGGAAGACGCGAGCCGCCGCGGGAATTGGGCACCCGCAGCACGCTGATTTCATAGGCGCTGCCGTCATCGGCGGCTGGACATCAGCGAATAGGGATTGCGGCGCAAAAGCCCGTGGTCGTTCATCGAAACGACGACATGGGCGCCGCCGGAAAAGATCGGCATGGGATGCGCCGTCCAGCCGCTCGAAGCGGAAGCGTTTGACGAGATCGGTCACCTGGGTGACCGTGGCGACGCGGACCGGCATATCAGTGTTGATGGCTCATGGGAACATCTCCTCCGGCTGAGGGGCGGTGCCCGGTTCTTCGGCATCGATGTTGACGCCCTGGAAGGCGCCGAGACGCCGCGAATAATGATCGCGCACCGAGCAGCGGACAGGCCGCAATGGCTGCAGGTAAAGGGGCTGGTCGTCACATTATCGGTGATGCCCTTGCAGTGCACGCATTGCACGCGCCGCGCACTTCGAGCCGCGATGCTCGGTGGGGATCGAGTTGAAATCCATGCCGAAATCAAGCGCGACCTGCATGATCTGGCCGATGAAGCCTTCGGTGCCGGAAATGTAGAGCCGCGTTCCCATCCGGGCCTGCTCAAGACAGGCGCGCAGGCGAAACAGCATGTGGCTGCAGCGTCGGCGCCTGCCAGAAGACATCCGGCTGACAGCGCTGCAAGCGACATGTCGTAGGCCTTGGGCGCCGCACCGCGCCGCCAGATAGAGGACTTCGGATCTGTGCCAGGAAATCCGTGCCTCTTGGCCTCGACCTGATCGATCAGCGCCGTTGCCCCTTCGCCCTCAAGGACGAAGAGATGGCGTTTGGCGTGGGGATCGATGTCGATGCCCCTTATATTCCGGCCTGCTTTTGATCCCTTTGAACGAGCATGCTGATATCCTCAGCCCACCGCCGTCCGTTTCGTCTTCTTCGGATCGTCGAAGGTGATGGTATGGGCGATGGCCGGCGCGTTGACGGTCTTGCCCTTCACTTCGAGCTTGGTGCCCTGCACGGCATAGGGAACGTCGACGCGCATGATCGCCATCGAACGGTTGGTGAGCTTGGAATAGCACGGGCAGGTGATCACACCCACCTTCTTGTCATCGGCCCAGACTTCGTCGCCCAGATCCGTCGGACCATCGGCCTCGACCAGCAGGCCGAAGATCTTGAAGCGTTCCTTGCCCTTGAGGCGCGCATGTTCTTCGGCGCCGCGAAAGCCTGTCTTGCCGGGGCTGACGGTGAAGTCGAGGCCGAGTTCCCACAGGCTGTCGCCGGGCTGCTCGTTGGCAAACGGATACATCTGCGAATTGTCGTAGGGGTAGAACAAGAGGTAGCTTTCGACCCGCAGCATGTCGAGAACGCGTGAAGCAGACGGGGATGATGCCCATCTCCTTGCCCTCATCGACGATGCGGTCCCAGACCATGCCGGCATCCTGGCCGCGCACGAAGATCTCGTAGCCGCGCTCGCCGGTGTAGCCGGTGCGCGAGATCATCACCGGTGCGCCGAACAGGGTCGTCTGCATGTGGTGGAAGTATTTCAGATCGCGGATGCCGGGCACGTATTTTTCGAGATAGTCGACGGCAAGCGGGCCCTGCAGCGACAGGTCGTGCAGGTCGTCGTCGAACAGCACGGCGCAATTGCGGCCCTGCTGCCTGCTTGACGATTTCCTCGTAAGCCCGAGCCCGAGCCATGCACCAGCATCCAGGAATTCGGGCCGGTGCGGTAGACGATGCAGTCATCGGTGAAATGGCCGCGATCGTTGAGCATGCAGGCATAGACAGACTTGCCCGGATAGACCTTGGTCATGTCGCGCGTTGTGATATATTCCAGCACGGCGATGGCATGCGGGCCGACGAGATGGACCTTCTTCAGACCCGACACATCCATGATGCCGGCCTTGGTGCGCACGGCGATGTGTTCTTCGTAGATGTCCTTGTCGTAGGTCCAGGCGGTTCCCATGCCGCTCCAGTCTTCGAGGTTGGAGCCGAGGGCCCGGTGTCGGTCTGCGAGGGCCGAAAAACGCCAGCTGAGTGCCATGATTTGTTCCCTTGATATTTCACTCTGTGGAAATAATTATTCCTGAGTATATTCGCGTTTTCCAGAACGGCAACCCCATGAAGTCGATTTTCGAGCCGGAAATTTGCACGCGAAAACGCCCGCCGGAGTGACTGGCGGGCGTCGAGAAAAACAGCGTGTCGGTGATTGGTCAGCCATTGCGGCCGCAAGCGGATCACCCTGTTTGCGCGCTTGCGGCGGCTGAGACAAGGCTCAGGCGAGAATGCCCGCCTTGCGCGCGGCATCGGTAAAGGCGGCATGCGCCTTTTTCGGGCTGGTGATGCCGTCGAGGGCGTCGAGGCTATGTTGCAAGGCGCGGCGGTAGGCCCCGTCTCTTGCCGCCGGCCAGTTCTGCAGGAACTCGACGGCGTCCCAGGCGCTTGCTATGATGAATTCCTGGCTTCTGAGGATGATGACGCGGATAGGGTTTGGGAAACTCTTGTAGCTCACGAAATTCTCGTCCTTGCATTGCGATCATGTCCTGCGATGAGGCGAGCGAGAAACGCGGGGATGGGGCTTAGGTTCCACCGGGTTTTTACGTTTTGTATCTGTTAAATAAGGGAAATATTGTATTCTGGGTTCATTGCGCCGTGTCGCCGAGGGGCGGCGCTGAGGACAAGAGAGGTGGCGGACATCATGAAGCAGAACAAGCTGTTTGCGTGGTTCCTGATTGTCGTCGGCGGATTGTATCTGGTGACGGGGGTGCTCACCAACGATATGGGCGGGCTGACGTCGCTGGGCTACAACCCGGATGCTCCGATGACCATACAGGATGCACCGATCCGCTTTCTGCTGGGGGCAGGCCTGTTTCTCTGCGCGCTCTATGCCGGTATTCAGATGCTGCGGACACCGCCCGAGCCGCCGAGGGATCCCGACTGACGCCATACAGACGCGGATTGCGGCTCAGAGATTGAGCGCTTCCTTGAGGCCGGCACCCTTCTTGGTGCGCAGGTCAAGGTCGGCTTCTATGTGATCGATATGGTGCAGCATCAGGTGGCAGGCAGAGGCGAGATCGCCGGCCTCCAGTGCATCGACGATGTCGCGATGGTCGTTGTGTCCGCAGCTGGAGACGCTCGACTGCCCGTAAAGCGCAATGACCAGCGATGAGCGGGCGACCAGTTCGTCCATGAAGCGCAGCATGATGGCGTTTTTCGCCATGGCGGACAGGGCCAGATGAAAATCGCCCGATGCCTTGATTTCCGCCCGGCGCGCCGATTGGCCGCGTTCGGCCGTCAGACGCTCTTCCTGCGCGAGCAGTTCGCGCAGGTCCGAGAAATCCTTCTGTGTCATGTGCTTGATCGCTTCGGCAAGGATGCCGGGTTCGATCAGGCGGCGGGTCGCGAAAATCTGGCGCGCTTCCTCGGGCGAGGGATGGGCGACGAAGGCGCCGCGGTTTTTCTCGACATTGACAAGCCCTTCATAGGCCAGCGCCTGCAATGCGCCGCGCACCAGGGTTCGGCTGACGTTGAAGAGATCGCCGACATCGGTTTCGGTCAGCTTGGTTCCCGGCACCAGCCGGCGCTCGACGATGGCATCGCGGATCGCAGCGCGGATCCGGTCCGCGCTGGTGTCGGCGCCGTCTTCCGGGATAATGGCCTTTCCGGCAGTCGTCATTGCACCTATTCCACTTTTTCCTGCCTGTCTTAGCGCAGATGCACGCCCAAGTTAACCGGAATTTTGTGCGCTATCCATCGCGTAAATCGTATACAATTCCTGCTCTCATTGAGAACAAAAAGCCCAATTTATGGGCACGACGCAGAAGGCGGGGGATTGCCGACGTCTCAGGGTCGGATAGAAACGCGATATATTTCAGTCGTTTGATTTGGTTTTTAGAGATTGGCACGGTTGATGCTTGGTCTGTACCCGATAAGTGGGGAACACGCCTTTATGTCCAAAGCGTCCGAAATCGACATCGTTTCCGTATCGAAGGTCTACGGCAATACCACCGCCGTCCATGCCATCAATCTGAAGATACCGGCCGGCAGCTATTGCTGCCTGCTGGGGCCGTCGGGCTGCGGGAAATCCTCGACGCTCCGGATGATTGCCGGGCACGAAAGCATATCGAGCGGCGATGTGCGGCTGGGCAATACGGTGGTCACGGATTTTCCCCCCGCCAAGCGCGGCACGGCGATGATGTTCCAGTCCTATGCGTTGTTTCCGCATCTGGACCTGATCGACAATGTCGCCTTCAGCCTGAAGATGAAGGGTGTCGAGAAGGAAGAGCGACGGGCCAAGGCGCTCGACATGCTCAAGCTGATGCAGATGGAGGGCTATGCGACGCGCCGTCCGGCCCAGCTTTCCGGCGGCCAGCAGCAACGCGTGGCGCTGGCGCGCGCCCTGATCACCGATCCGGAGGCGCTCTTGCTCGACGAGCCGCTCTCGGCGCTCGATCCATTTCTCAAGATCCGCATGCGGGCAGAACTCAAGAAGCTGCAGAAGTCGCTCGGCATCACCTTCGTGCATGTCACCCACAGCCAGGAGGAGGCGATGGCGCTCGCCGATCTCGTCGTCGTCATGAATGACGGCCGGATCGAGCAGGCAGCCCCGCCGCGCGAGGTCTTCGAGCGTCCGGCAACCGCCTTCGTGGCGCGCTTCATGGGCGACCACAACGTGCTCACCGGTCGCGCTGTCTCCAGCGAGGACGGCAAGGTCGTCATGGAAGTGCCGGAAGGTGTGAAATTTGCCGTTCACGGGGATCCGCAGGAGGCCGGCGCGCCTGTCGATATCGGCATCCGCACGGACCGCGTCCGCATCGAGCCGGCTTCCGCTCCGGGGCTCGGCTTCAACGGCATCGTCTCCAACATCGAATATCGCGGCGCTTCGGTGAAGATCACCGTCATCGGCGCCGGCAGCGACGATTTCACCGTGATCGTCGGCGACAGCAGTTTCTACGCCAAACCCGTCGCCGTCGGCGACGCGGTGTCTCTGAGTTGGGCCGAGGAGGATGTCATCCTGCTCGGTCGCGTTACCGCCTGATCAACACATAAAAAAGGGAACGGACATGACTGAAGAAACCAAGGCAACCAAGACCACGGCCGGGCTTTCCCGCCGCTCGCTGCTCAAGACCGGTGCGGCCGCAACCGGCGCCGTGCTCGGCTCCGGCCTGATCACCGGCTTTCCGACGATCTGGGCGCAAAACCCGATCACGCTGCGCCAGTTCGGCACCGGCGTTTCGAACATCAATGCGATCGCCGAGAAGTGCAAGGCCGACCTCGGCATCACGCTCGAAATGACGGCGACGGATTCGGATGCGGCTGCCCAGCGCGCCGTCACCCAGCCGGACTCCTACGATATCGCCGATATCGAATACTGGATCCTCAAGAAGGTGTTTCCGGCCGGCGTCATCCAGCCGATGGATATCAAGAAGCTGAAATATTACGACAAGATCGTGCCGCTGTTCAAAACCGGCAAGCTGACGCCGGACAGCGTCATTGCCCAGGGCACCGCGCCGCACACGGTTGGTTATGTCGAAAAGGCCGGCGACAAGACCTTCGCCAAGGAAGAAACCCAGTTCTTCACGATGGTCCCGACCATCTACAACGCCGACACGCTGGGTATCCGCCCCGACCTCGTCGGTCGCGACATCACCTCCTGGGCCGACATCATGGACCCGGCCTTCAAGGGCAAGACCTCGATCCTCAACATCCCTTCGATCGGCATCATGGATGCCGCGATGATCTGCGAAGCCATGGGCATCATCAAATATGCCGACAAGGGCAACATGACCACGGCGGAAATCGACACGACGATCGATTTCCTGATCAAGGCCAAGCAGGACGGCCAGTTCCGCGCCTTCTGGAAGTCGTTCGACGAGTCGGTCAACCTGATGGCCTCGGGCGAAGTCGTCATCCAGTCGATGTGGTCGCCGGCCGTTGCCGCCGTTCGCTCCAAGGGTATCGCCTGCAAATACCAGCCGCTCAAGGAAGGTTATCGCTCGTGGGGCGGCGGTCTGGGTCTCGCAGCCCATCTTACCGGCGCGCAGCTCGATGCGGCCTATGAATACATCAACTGGTACACGTCGGGCTGGGTCGGCGGCTATCTCAACCGTCAGGGCTACTACTCCGCCGCCATGGACACCGCCAAGGAGTTCATGACCGCCGACGAATGGGGCTACTGGATCGAAGGCAAGGCTGCGACGGGCGACATCATGTCCCCCGAAGGCAAGGTCATGGAGAAGGCCGGTGCCGTGCGCGACGGCGGTTCGTTTACGGAGCGCATGGGCAAGGTCGCCTGCTGGAACTCGGTGATGGACGAGGACCGCTACATGGTCCGCCGCTGGAACGAGTTCATCGCGGCGTAAGCAAAGGGAACTCCCTCCCCCTTGTGGGGAGGGTTGGGGAGGGGTTCTTTTCAGTCCAGAAAACCCCTCCCGACCCTTCGGGCCACCCTCCCCACAAGGGGGAGGGATCGATCAAGAACGCCGCGCCTTTCAAGGTGGACGTCATTGATTTTGAACCGAAGGCCTGTTGCGGAAGAATTTCAGTCCGGAGGCTCATCAGTGTCGACAGTCATCACGCCAGAAACGACCGAGCCGGCGCCGGCCCGCACCGGCGGTTTCCGCATGCCGGAGGTGGCGATCGCCTGGCTGCAGGCGGCGCCACTGGCTCTCATCCTCGGCTTCTTCTTCCTGCTGCCGATCCTGACGATCGCGATCGTCAGCTTCTGGGATTATGACTTCGCCGGGCTCTATCCCGATTTCATGACGCTGAACTATGCCGAGACGCTTGGATCGTGGGTTACCTGGAAGACCTATCTGAACACGCTGAAATATACGGCCATGGTCTGGGGACTGACGCTCGTGATCGGCTTCTGGGTCGCCTATTTCCTTGCCTTCCACATCCGCACGACGACCATGCAGATGGTGCTTTTTCTCGTCTGCACCGTGCCGTTCCTGACCTCCAACATCATCCGGATGATCTCCTGGATCCCGGTTCTCGGGCGAAACGGGCTCGTCAACTCGACGCTCGTGGAAATGGGCATCATTCCGGCACCGATCGAGTGGCTGCTTTATTCCGATTTTGCGGTGGTGCTGGCCATGGTGCATCTGAACACGCTGTTCATGGTGACGCCGATCTTCAACACGCTGATGCGCATCGACAAATCGCTGATCGAGGCGGCGCGCGATGCCGGCGCCAGCAGCTGGCAGATCCTCTGGAACGTCATCATTCCGCTGGCCAAGCCCGGCATGGCGATCGGTTCGATCTTCGTCGTCACGCTGGTCATGGCGGATTTCTCCACCGTGCAGGTCATGTCCGGCGGCCAGAGCGCATCGGTTGCGCTGATGATGAAGAACCAGATGTCGCTGTTGCAATATCCGGCCGCCGCCGCCAATGCCGTGGTGCTGCTGATCATCGTGCTTCTGATGGTCGCTGCCATCCTGCGCGTCGTCGATATCCGCAAGGAGCTTTGAGATGAACCACGAAAAGCGCACCGTCGAATTCTACGTTCTCTCCGTCTTCTTCATCCTGTTCGTGCTGTTCCTCTACGGCCCGCTCTCGGCCGTGCTCATCCTGTCGTTCCAGGGGCCGGATGGTGGCCTGACCTTTCCGCTCAACGGCGTTTCGCTGCACTGGTTCTTCAACCTGTTCGAACAGCAGGCGGTCGGCGATTTCGGCGCGTCCTTCAAGCGGTCCTTCTCGCTCGGCGTGATGGTGATGATCGTCAACGTCGTCGTGTCGCTGCTCGCCGGCCTTGCGTTTCGCCACAAGTTCCGCGGGTCGACGACGCTCTTCTATCTGACGGTCGCCAGCCTTGTGGTGCCGTCGATCATCATCTCGCTCGGCATCGGCGTCGTCTTCCAGCAGTTCGGTCTGCGGCCCGCCTGGTATTCCTCGGCCTTCGGTGCGCATCTGACCTGGACGCTGCCATTCGGCGTGCTGATCATGTTCGCGGTCTTCAACCGGTTTTCGCCGGCTTACGAAGAGGCGGCGCGTGATCTGGGGGCGACCTCGTGGCAGACCTTCCGCCACGTGCTTTTGCCGATGATTGCGCCCAGCCTTGATTGGCGTCGGCCTGTTCGGCTTCACGCTTTCATACGATGAATTTGCCCGCACGCTGATGACGTCGGGCACCTACAATACGCTGCCGCTCGAAATCTACGGCATGACCACCAATGTCACGACGCCGGTGCTCTATGCGCTCGGCACGGTGACGACGCTGTTTTCCTTCTCGATCATTCTGCTTGCGCTGGCCTTTATCTGGATCATGCGCCGCAGACAGGCCAAGGTACTCTGACCCCAATGCGCATTCTTATCGTCAATCCCAATACGACCCGATCCATGACGGAAAAGGCGGCGGAAGCCGCACGCACTGTCGCCGGAGTGGGAACGCAGATCATCGCGGCAACGTCGCAGATGGGGCCGGCCTCGATCGAGGGACATTATGACGGTGCGCTTGCCGTGCCGGGTCTGCTGGCTGAAATCCGCGCAGGGGAACAGGCCGGCGCGCAGGCGGCGGTGATCGCCTGTTTCGACGATACCGGGCTCGACGCGGCCCGTGCGCTGGCCGGCATCCCGGTTCTGGGCTTGTGCGAGTCCGCGCTGGTCACGGCCGGCTTTCTGGCCCAGCGCTTCACGGTCGTGACCACGCTGGAGCGCTCCCGCGTGCTTCTGGAAAACCTGTCGCGGCATTACGGCTTCGGCGGCAGGGCAAAGGTCAGGGCGGCCGATATTCCGGTTCTTGAACTCGAGGACGAGGCATCCGGCGCCTTGGGCAAGCTGCGGCGGCAGATCGAACTGGCTTTGCAGGAAGACGGCGCCGAAGCCATCGTGCTCGGCTGCGCCGGCATGGCCGATCTCGCCTTTGCGCTGCAGGCGGAATATGGCGTGCCGGTCATCGACGGCGTCTCGGCGGCGGTCAAGCAGGCGGAGGCATTGATTGCGCAACGGCTGACGACGAGCAAACGCGGGTCCTATGCGGCGCCGTTGGGGAAGGCCTATAGCGGGGTTATGGCGGGGTTTGCGCCAGTGGCAAGATGATCGCCTTCCAAAAGGCATTTTGGGCGCCTTGGGCGAAACCCCTCCCCAACCCCTCCCCACAAGGGGGAGGGGCTTAACCTGCCGCTCTATCGATGGTTGGAAACGAGGCATTGCGGCTGGGTCTCTCCCCCCTTGTGGGGGAGATGGCCGACAGGCCAGAGGGGGTCTTTCCTCTATGAGATAGCCCTTCCGGCCAGGGGGAAATCGCCGCCGGAATTGGCTATTCGCGCCGGCCATCAAACGCGGTGGAGGTTCCATCAGGCCCTTATGTTTTCCGCATCCATCGCCAGCATCACGATCCCCGCGACAAAATCGGATTTCCCGCCGGTATAAAATGTCCAGTCGCCATTTGCCTCAGCGGCCAGCTTCCGTTTGAGCGTCGCATAGTCCGCGGCTGCCTCCGGATGGTCACGCAGCCAGTCGCGAAAAAGCATTCGCTTCTGATGATGGGCATTGTCCGGGCCGCAAAGGTAGAGACGTACCCCGTAGGAGCCATGGCCTGATGTGAATGTCCACATTCCGTCTCCATAGGGATCGCCATGGAAGGTAAACTCGGCCAGGGTCTTCACAAGCTCGACAGCCTCGGCGATCAGCACGTCGTCTTGCAGGACGGCGTCGATGTCGATTTTGGGCTTGGCGGATAGACCCGGAACAGACGTGCTGCCGATATGAAGGATATCAGCGACCCGGCTTCCGAGAAGAGCAGTTAGTTGCTGTCGATGCTGCTCGAAGAGCAGGGGCCATGCAGGGTCGTAGTCGACCACTTTGATCGCGCTCATTCGTGCTGCCCGTTTGTCCCATCTTGAATGTCGAGCCTGCCCGATTCACGGAGTTTGCGAAAGGCTCAATAGCGTCGGTGCCCTCTACACCTTCGATCAGGTCATGAACCGGTCATCCGCTCCACCCAGTCCGCCCCGATCTGCCCGCGTCGCGAGACGTCCAGCGGATCTTCCTCGTCAGACCGCGCCGGCATCTGTCTGCTGGTGGCGATACGATGCGCGCAGGGCGTAGGTCAGTATTACGACCACGATCCAGAGCCTCAGGTATGAGTAGCCAAGAAAATAGCCAGTGTAGAAATAACGCTGGAACGGTCCGGCACTCGCGACGTAGAGCGGCTCTAGCGCGGCTGTCGTGAATGCTTGAAGGGCATCCGCACCGCTCAGAAACAATCCAACGATCAGCATCGCCGGAAGAAGATAGGTCCAGCGCAGTCGAAACTGGGTGAAGACGTTGCGGAAGGTCGGTTTACGCTCGAGCCCTTTTTCCGTCACCATCAGGAACGCGAATGTCGCCATGAAGGCGCTCAGGAGCGGTATCGACTGGCCATACCAGGGAAAGACAATACCGTCGATTCCGAGCATGTAGAAAAATGGTATCCTGGACGAGCCAAAATACTTGGCGGCAACAAGCACCACGATCGACATGATGAGAACGCGCCAGAGAATGGCGCCCCCCAGCAGAAGCTGCTGCCGGAACGGAAGCCTTGGCAGGCTTGTCCCACCGCCCAAGAGGCTGATGATCCGTTGGCTCATCAGCAGGAACGCCATGAAAACCAGAAGCTGCGCGAGTTGCGTGCCGATCAGGAATGTCGCTGGTGCGTGACTACGAAGGCGCACGATCGTCGCGATCAACAGCCAGGGCGTTGCCTCCACGACAAGATACGGTCCGAAGCTGAGCAGCGAACGGCTTCGTTTGATGGAGACGGATCGACGGAGAGCGGTTTGGTTCATACCGCTATGCTTGTTGGAAACAATTCAATTTCCGGTTGATCAAAATGCTAGACTTCTAACAATTGGCTTCCAGGGCGAGAGTTTTCCAGAAGAGCGATCGCTTGTGTTGCGTCGATAAGTCAAACTATCGGCTGCCCATCCGCTCCACCCAGTCCGCCCCGATCTGCCAGCGACGCAGCACATCCAGGGGATCCTCCGCGTCGAGCCTCGCGCAGATGCGGTAGACTTCCAGCACCTCGGCGCTCATCTCGCCGTGGTGGTAGAAATACATGGCGGCGGCATAGCGGGTGCGGCCGGACCATGGGATGCCCGGCGGCGTTTTGATCAGGTCCCAGTTCTGGCGCGTTTCGTCGTCCATGATGGCGCGTCAGAACAGGCCGGGCGGCGTGGCCGTCCGGCGGTCGAGCTTGATGAAGGGGCGGGGCACGATGCGGGCGCGCTTCATCATCTTCTGGTATTGCAGTTCGCGCAGGCATAGATTTCCACCCAGAGATCGTCGGTGATCCGGGAGCCATAGGGGCGCGTCCAGGCTCGCGATGGCGATGTTGCGCTTGGCAAGCGGCGACCAGATGGCGGCGCTGACGAGGCCGGCCTCGTGCTTCTTGCGGTGATAGACGATGGCGCCTTCGGCGCGGGATATTGCCCTTCGATTTCAAGGCCGACGAGCATGTGCTTCAGAGTTTGATTCCGCCGTGCTTCAAGTATCGCATGACGTCCATTGAAGATCGGCTTTTCGACATCGACCAGCCAGTCGAGCCCGATCTCGTCGGGCAGGCGGGCACGGTCGGCGCGCAGGGCCGTCTCCGCCGTCACGAAGTCGGCATTGGCGACGATGAAGCCGGCTTCGATGCGGGCGCGGTTGAGCGCTGCATAGCCGATGGCGCGGATGCCATGCTCGCGGCCGGCCGCCCAGAGCCGGTCCCACAGGCTGAGCGCCTGCGCTGCGGGCACGAAGAGTTCGTAGCCGAGATCGCCGGTAAAGCCGGTGCGCGAGATGGTGACCGTGGTCGCCGTCGTGGCTGAATTCGGCGATCTGGAAGGGCTTCAACTGCTCGATGCCGTCAAAGCCGGCATTGCGTCAGCACGGCGAAGGAGGTCGGTCCCTGCAGGGCAAGCCCGGCGATTTCGGTGGTTTCCTCCTCGATCTCGACATCGAAGCCGATGGCGCTGTCGAGCAGCCAGGGCAGGTGGCGCTCCTGGCAGCAGAGCCGGAACAGATGCTCGCCGAGCCGGAACAGCGTGCCGTCATCGAGCACATGGCCGTGATCGTCGCACCAGGCGGTGTATTGCACGCGGTTGGCGCCTGAGCTTTGCGACATCGCGCAGGGTCAGGCGGTTGAGATAGCGCTTCGGCGTCCGGCCCGCGATGCGGTATTTGACCATCGGCGAAATATCGAACAGGGCGGCCGTCGAGCGGATGGCGAAATATTCGAGTTCCTCGTCGACAGACGGAATGCGGCGGCCTTGTAGCCGGCCCAGCTGTACCAGTCGTTGTTTCGTCGCAGCGCCGTCAGTCGGGCATGGAAGGGCGTTTCGCAGCCGTGGCGTTGCGATATGGGCCTGGCCGGGCATCGGCGGAGGGTGGCGTCGCGGTGTCATGCGCTTGCTCCCGAAAGAATGTGGCGCGCGGCGCAGCAGGCCGGGAAGGCCGGAAATGCCGCCGCCGGGATGGCGTGCCGGCGCTGGCGAGATAGAGGCCCTTCAAGCGGCGTCGCATAGCCGGAGACGGCCAGATGTCGGCCGGTTGACGAGCAACTGGTCGACCTGCAATTCGCCATGATGCCAATGGCCGCCGGGCATGTGGATAGCGCGCTTCGATATCGACCGGCGTCATCAGGCTCGCGGCGACGACGCTGCTGCCGATGCCGGGCGCGTAGCGCTCCAGACGTTCCAGAATGATGCGCTGGAATTCCGGCTTGCCGGCCTCCCAGCCGCCTTTCAGGTCATAGGGCGCATACTGGACGACCGCCGACAGCGTGGCATCCGCCTGAGGGCGCCAGTGACGGATCGGTGAGGCTCGGCAGCGTGATCTCCATCACCGGATCGCGGGAAAATTCGCCGTATTTGGCCGGGTTGAATGCGCGTTTCGACATGGTCGATCGAGCGCGCGATCACGAGGCGTCCGTGACAGGTCTGCGCTGGATACGCCGGTGAAATCGGGCAGCTCGGTCGAGCGCCAGATGCAGTTTGGCGACATCGCCCTTGGTGCGGATATTGCCGATCGATGCGCACGAAGCCGGTGTCGATGTTCCGGCTGCATCGATGAGCTTCAGGAAGGTCGCCTGCGGATGGATGGCGGACACGATGACTGGGTGCTGAAGCGTTTCGCCGGTGGCCAGCACGACGCCGGTCGCGGTGCCGCGGTCGGCCAGGATCCGTGCGACGGCGGCGCCGGTGCGGATCGTGACGCCGGCGTGCGCGTGCGCCGCTTTCAAAGGCCTGCGCCAGATCCCATGCCGCCTCTCGGCAGATCATCTGGCTTCCGATCTGCGCCGTGCATCTCGCCGGTCAGGCGGTAATAGAGGCCGAGCAGCGAGGTCGGCGAACGCGGTCCGAGATGGATGCCGAGCGTCGCATCGAAGGCGACCAGACCCTTCAGCCGGTCGTCAGTCAGATATTCGTCGGCGACATCGGCGACATTCATCAGCAGCATGCGGAGCGAAATCGCGTGCCTTCCTCGCGGCCCTTGCGGATCAGGCTGAAGCCCGGCACCGGCCAAGCGTCGTCAGGTCGTTGAGCCCGATCCTGCCGATTGCCGGCGGGCGGCGCTTGAGGAAGCGCTTGAGAATGCCGGCCTGGAACATCAGCTTCGTCGCGCATGGCGGCAAAGGCCTGTGGCCTCAGTCGCGGCTGACGCCTTCCAGTGCTCTCGCCATAGGCGCCGCGCAGGATGGCCGGGATTGCCGAGTTCGGACAGGACGACCGTCGGTGCGGGCTCTCCCGATGCGACGCGCCTGTCGAGCTTCAGGAGCCTGATCACCTCCGGATCGAGCCGGTTGACGATATGGGCGAGGCCGCCGAGCGGAAGCCGGGGTGAAATTCGTGGCCGCGCACGCGCCACCAACGGTGTCGGCGGCTTCGAGCACGAGGACCTTGCGGCCGGCCTTGGCCAGCAGCGTGGCCGCCGTCAGGCCGTTGTGGCCGCCGCCGATGACATGGCGTCGTATGTGTCGGTCGAAAGGACGTCATGGGCCGGGCTCATATGCTTGCGGGCGCTTCAGGTCGCGCAGGATTTCAGCGGCGGCGTTGTGGCCCGGCGCACCCATGACGCCGCCGCCCGGATGGGTGGAGGAGCCGCAGATGATAGAGGCCGTGAACGGGGCTGCGATATTGCGCATAGCCCGGCACCGGCCGGTTGAAGAGCAACTGGTCGAAGGTCAGTTCGCCCTGGAAGATATTGCCTTCGGTCAGGCCGACCTCGGCTTCGAGTCTCGCGCGGCGTGCGCACTTCCATATGCAGGATGCGATCACGGAAGCCGGGCGAATAATCGGCGATCTGGCTGACGACGGTATCGGCGAAGGCGTCGCGGTCGGCGTCGGTCCAGTCCTCGACCCTCGACCTTCGGCGGGCAATATTGCACGAAGCAGCTCATGAAATGCTTGCCCGGCGGCGCCATGGTCGGATCGAGCGTCGTCGGGATCATCATGTCGACGAAGGGATCGGCGGACCAGTGTCCGGCCTTCCAGTCGTCATAGGCGCGCTCCATGCGCTCCATCGAATCGGTGAAGTGCAGATCGCCGCGTGATGCAGGAGGAGCCTTTCGGAAGGGCCGGAAATTCCGGCAGGCTGTCGAGCGCGATATTGAGCTTGCCGGACGAGCCGCGCATCTTGAAATGCTTGACCCGGTGGACGAAGCTTTCCGGCAGGTCCTTCTCATCGACCAGCTTGAGGAAGGTGCGCTTGACGTCGGCATTGGAGACGACGAGCTCGCCACGCACCTCCTCGCCATCGGCAAGCAGCGACGCCGGTCGCCCGGCCGCTGCGGATCATCACCTTGGCGACATCGGCGCCGGTGCGGATCGTGCCGCCGGATGCCTGGAAGGAGGAGGCAAGCGCCTGGCGTGACGGCACCCATGCCGCCGCGCGCATAGCCCCAGGCGCCGACCGAGCCGTCGACCTCGCCCATATAGTGATGCAGCAGCACATAGGCCGTTCCGGGCGACATCGGCCCGAGCGCCGTGCCGATGATGCCGGACAGCGCCAGATAGGCCTTGATGACATCGGTTTCGAAATATTCGTCGAGGAAGTCCGAGATCGACATGGTCCAGAAGCGCAGTGTCTGCGCCATGTCGTCGGGCCGAGAACTCGCCGAATCTTCTTGCCGAGATACAGCAGTTCCGACAATGTCGCGCGGCTTGAACGAGAACGGGTCGGGCGCGGTGCGCATCAGCAGCGGCTGGATGAAGCGGCACTGGCGCGTCACGTCGCGGGCATAGCGTTCATAGGCCTCGGCGTCGCGCGTGGAATAGCGGGCGAATTCGCGGCGGTGGCTGTCATGATCGCGGTAGGAGGCGAGATAGTCGCCATCGCGGGTGAAGACTGCGCCGCCCTCATAGGCGATGACCTGCAAGTCCGTGTTTCGGCAGTTCGAGATCGCGCATGATCTCCGGGCGAAACAGCGAGCAGACATAGGAGCAGTTGGAATAGAGCGACGCCCGGCGTCAGCTCGCGGCTGGTGGCGGCGCCGCCGACCCAGTCATTCTTTTCGAGCACGATCACATCGAGCCCGGCGCGCTGCAGATAGCAGGCGGTGACCAGGCCGTTATGGCCGCCTCCGATGATCACGACATCGTATTTTTTCATGCCATGCTCTCCGCCGATTTCAGAAATCTGGCATGAAAAGCAGAATGTTGTCCAGATATATTGAATGAATCATTCAGCAAGAATCTTGCAATTATCTGATTATGCGATAGGATTTCTTACCAAGCAGACCGATCCGATGGGGCACAGGCAGAGCGCACTGATGACCGAAGCCGCTTACCACGAACCGGAATATGACGAGGTGCATATGCGCTTCCTCGAACTGCTCTGGGGCGATGGGTATCTGTCGCCCGGCGGTCCGGCCGAGGTCGATCGGGTGCTGGACGGCGTAGCGCTCTGCGGGCAAGCGACGTGCTCGACATCGGCTGCGGTTCCGGCGGCATCACGCTGCATATTGCCAGCGCATTGAGCCCGCTCGTCATCACCGGGTTTGATGTCGAAAAGCCGGTGATCGACAGGGCAAGGCGTCGCGCGCGGAATTGCCGGAGGCTTGCCGATCGCGTCCATTTCGTCCAGGCGCCGCCCGGCCATCTGCCGTTTCGCCGATGCCAGTTTCGACGTGGTCTTCTCCAAGGACGCCATGGTGCATGTCGCCGACAAGGACGCGATCTTTCGCCGAGATCTTCCGCGTGCTGGCGCCCGGCGGCATGTTTGCGGCCTCGGACTGGCTGATCGGCCATGACGGCGAGCCGTCCGAGGATATGAAGGACTATCTCGAGGCCGAGGGCCTGTCCTTCGGAATGGCCTCAGCCGGGCGCTACCCGAAGGCCATGGCAGCAGCGGGCTTCACCAATGTCCGGACCGAAAGCCGCAATGCAATGGTACCGCGAGGAGGCCGCGCCGCGAACTTGAACCGCCCTGCAGGGCCGAACTCTATGAAAAGGCCGTTGCCTCTGTTGGCGAGCCTTTGTGGACGAAGAACATTCGCGACCTGGGCGGCCATGCAAAAGGTTCTTGACACCGGCGAGCATTGTCCCACTCATCTGCGCGGCGAAAAGCCGGGCCGGGACGCGATTTGAGCGTCGGTTCTCAGCCTGAACCGGGCAAGAAGGATGGCAGAGCGAATGAAGGCTGTTTCCGTGGTGGCGGATGCGGGCGAGGCGGACAGGAAGGGGCGCAAGGCGTCCAAGGAAACGCGGCGCCAGCAGCTGATCGAGGCGACGATCGATTCGCTTGCCAAGCGCGGCTATTCCGAAACGACGCTGGCCAATGTCGCCGATGGTGCCGGCCTGTCGCGCGGCATCGTCAATTTCCATTTCGAGAGCAAGGAAAAGCTGCTGATCGCCACGCTGCAATGCATGGCGGACGAATATGCCGCCCACTGGCAGGCGGCGCTTCGACAAGGCCGGAGCCGACTGCGGCCTCACGGCTCTGGGCTCTGGTCGCCGCCGATTTCGACCGCAAGATCTGCACCAAGCGCAAGCTTGCGGCCTGGTGCGCCTTCTGGGGCGAGGCGAAGTCGCGGCCGACCTATCAGGCGCTCTGCGGCGCAAGGGATGTCAACTATCAGGAGCTGTTTGTCGCGCTCTGTGCCGAGCTGAAGGCGGAGGGCAACTATGCCTATGATGCCGAAGTCACGGCGCTTGGGCTCTCTGCCCTGATGGAGGGCTTGTGGTGGCGGCTGATGATGGGCGACGGTTTTACGCGGGAAAAGGCGCATGGCGGCGGCGATCGAATATCTGGTCGCGGTCTTTCCGCGGCACATGACCCATGACGGGCCGACATAGGGAACAGAAAGCCGGATAAACCGGAAAGGGAGACGGGCATGGTAAGTCTGAAACGAATGAAACGCCTGCGGCGGATTTCTGGCCGTGGCCGGGCTTTGCTCGACCGTTGCCCTTCCGGTCCATGCCGCCGATAGCATCACTGTTTTCGATTGGGCCGGTTACGAGGATCCGGCCTTTCATCCGGCCTATACCACCAAATACGGAACAGAGCCGGAATTCAGCTTCTTCGGCGACGAGGAGGAGGCCTTCCAGAAACTGCGCTCGGGCTTCAAGTCCGATCTTGCGCATCCCTGCTCGCAGAGCATTCCGAAATGGCGCGAGGCCGGGCTTCTCGAGCCGCTCGACACGAGCAAGCTGCCGGCATGGAACGACATCCTGCCCGGTATCGCCGGCATGAAGGATCTGATGACCGCCGAGGGCAAGGCCTGGTTCCTGCCGTTCGAATGGGGCAATACGGTTCTGACCTATCGCACCGATACGGTGAAGCCCGAGGATATCACCTCGCTCAAGGCCTTCGCCGATCCGAAATTCAAGGATCGCGTCTCGATCGGCGACAATGTCGATGACGCCTATGCGCTGGCGAGCCTTGCGATCGGGCTGAAGGACTGGACGACGATGACGGATGCGCAGTTCGCGGAAGCTTCGGCCTTCCTGCGCGAGGTGCACAAGAATGTCCGGCTCTACTGGACCGACAATACCGAGGTCAGCCAGGCCATGGCCGGCGGCGAGGTCGATCTCGCCTGGGCCTGGAACGAGACGGTGACGACGCTGCAGAAGGACGGTGTTCCGGCTGCGATCAAGAAGGATACGAAGGAAGGGCTTTCCACCTGGGTCTGCGGCTATGTCCGGCTGAAGGGCGGCGAGGGCAGCGAGGCACAGAGCTATGATTTCCTCAATGCGATCACCGACCCGGCGATTTCGACCTATCTGGTGGATTCCTGGGGCTACGGACATGCCAATGGCAAGGGCATGGCTGCCGTCGATGCCAAGCTGTTGACCGAAAAAGGCTATGGCGATGTCGATGCCTTTGTCAGCAACACGCTGTTCCAGGCGCCGATGCCGACCGAAATGCGCCAGAAGATGATCGCCGAATTCGAGAAGATCAAGGCGGGCTATTGAGCAGAACGGTCGGTATCCGTGATCGACGGAGCAGGTGCCGGGTGCGGCTGCACCCCGTCTGCTCCCAGTATCACTTTATCGCAATGACGACCTTTCCCTTCGCACGGCCCGTTTCGGAATATTGCAATGCCGCGTTGGTTTCCGCGAACGGGAAGACCCGGTCCACAACCGGCCGCAGAGTACCGGCCTCGATGAGAGAACTGATTTTTCCGAGCTGTCCGCCATTCGCCGTCATGAAGAGGAACGAATAGCTGATCCCGCGGCGCTTTGCCTTTCTGCGGATGCCGGCGCTGAGCAGGCGCATGACCAGTCGCAGCGGCCAGGCAAAGCCACTCTTAACCGCGAAATCCGGATCGGGCGGACCGGAAATCGAGATCAGCTTGCCGCCCGGCCGCAGGACCGCCAGCGATTTCTCCAGCGTATCCTTGCCGAGGCTGTTGAGCACGACGTCATAACCCTGCAGCACGGTTTCGAAATCTTCCTTACGGTAGTCGACAACAACGTCCGCGCCGAGGCCTTCGACGAGGGCGACATTCGTTGTGCTCGTGGTCGTGGCCACATGGGCGCCGAGATGTTTGGCAAGCTGGATCGCGATGGTGCCGACGCCGCCCGAGCCCGCATGGATGAGGACCTTCTGTCCTTTCCGGACGTCTGCCCGCTCGACCAGCGCCTGCCATGCCGTCAGTGCGGCAAGCGGAATGGAGGCGGCCTCTTCCATGGACAGATTGGCGGGCTTCAGGGCAACATCAGCCGCATCGATGGCGATAAACTCCGCAAATGTGCCGATGCGATCCTGTGACGGGCGTGCATAGACTTCGTCACCCGGTTTGAAATGCCGGACATTCGGCCCGACGCGAACCACAATGCCCGCCACGTCGTTGCCCAGTATCAGCGGTAGGCGGTAGGGGAGGATAAGCTTGAACTCGCCATCCCTGATCTTGCTGTCCAGCGGGTTCACTCCGGCGGCATGGATCTCGACCATGACGTCGTTGTCCCTCAAAACGGGCAAAGGACTTTCGCCGAGCCGCAGGGCGCCGCTCTTCTTGTAGCGATCGATCGTGAATGACTTCATCAGACTGACTTTCGGTTTTATGGATGAGCCGCAGCGGCTGTCTTGCCGTCAGGCCGGCCAGTTTTAGCGGTGCCGTCAGGCCGGCAGGCGGAACTGCTTGCGCAGGCTCCTGTCGAAGATCGCCACGGGGGCAAACCGGCGCAGCAGGCTGATCTGTGCGGCCGCCTTGCCTGCGGTATAACGCCGTCGCGGACGGGCATCGGTTGCCGCCTTGACGACCACATCGGCCACAACAGCCGGCAGGTCGGCTTTCGGCATCACGTCGCGGAGGAGAGCGTCCACGTCGGCGCGTGCGCGATCATATTCCGCCAACAGGGAATCCGGCTTGATGCCATTCTGGTCGAAGACGGTCCGGACGAATGCCGGTTCGATGACGGAGACGCGAATATTGAAGGCGCGGACCTCGTGGTCCAGGGATTCCGAATAGCCCTCGATCGCATGCTTGGTCGCTGCATAATAGGCCGAATAGGGGGCTGGTATGATGCCCAGGACCGAACCGATGTTGATGATGCGCCCTTTGCCGTGCCGTCGCATCGACGGCAGGACTGCATTGGTCATGCGGATGACGCCGAACAGATTGACGTCGAACAGGGCTTGTACCTGTGCGACGGAGGATTCTTCCGCGCCTCCCGTGAGCCCGAGACCGGCATTGTTGACAAGAAGATCGATCCGCCCCGTGCGGCTGAGAACCTCCGCGACCAGGTTCTGCACGGATGCATCATCGGTAACATCGCAGACCAGCATCGCGATCCCGTCTGCGGTGTCCGGCATCGGCTTGCGGCTGGTGCCGAACACCCGGTAGCCCGCGCGCCGCAATGCCTGAGCCGTCAACAGCCCGATGCCGGAGGACGCGCCTGTCACCAGGGCAATTGCGCCGTCTGTCTTGTGCATTTCATTCGCCTTCATTTTGTCGTGGAACTTCGATGAGCAATCAGTTACTATCAAATTAGTATTAAGTCACTATCAAAAAGATATCAACATGAAGAATCTTTCGGATCAACCCTGTCTGATCGCCCGGAGCCTCGCCCTCGTTGGGGATGCCTGGAGCATGCTGATCCTGCGCGACGCCCATGCGGGGCTGACCCGCTTCGATGATTTTCGCAAAAGCCTCGGCATCGCACCGACGATGCTGACGGGGCGCCTGTCCGGTCTGACAGAGGAGGGATTGCTGGAAAAGCGGCGCTATTCCGATCGTCCGCCACGGGACGAATACGTGCTCACGGAAGCCGGCCGCGACTTTCTGCCGGTTCTGTTTGCGATTGGCGCATGGGGTCGCAAACATCGCGGCGGGGGCAAGGTCACCCGCTTTTTCGATGCGGAGGCCGGGACGGAGATCGACCCTGTCACCATCGATCGTGCCACCGGCGCGCCGGTCGGAACACGTCCCATTCGCATCGTTCTGCCGGAGTAGACGCGAAAGGCGCCTGATTGCGGCGAACCATTAGTCTGCCAGGGCGACCAGCGCATCCGGATCGTAGGCGAGACGGATGGGCGCGCCGACCGGAATATCGTCTGCGCCGAAATTGTTGGTTTCGGAGACCGACAGCGGTGCCTCGAGGCCCGGCACGTCGACGATCAGATGGGTGATTTCGCCGAAATAATGCCGGTCGACGACCTGTCCCTCGATCATATGCTGCGCCGTCGCGTCATCCCACAGCACGCGCAGGCGTTCCGGGCGGATGCCGATCGTCGCAAGTCCCTCGACACAGGTAAAACCAGGCGGCTTGGCGAGCGTCACGCTGCCGAACCGGCCGGTCTCGACCGCGATGTCGCTTGCCGTCTCGCCGGTGATGCGGGCTTTCATGAAGTTCATGCCGCCGAGAAAATCCGCGACCTGGCGCGTCAACGGCCGCTGGTAGATTTCCTTGGGCGTCGCGACCTGCGCGATCCGGCCGCCGAACATCACGGCGATGCGGTCGGACATGGCGAGCGCCTCGTACTGATCATGCGTGACCAGCACGAAGGTGATGCCGACCGCCTTTTGCAGCGAGCGCAGTTCCACCTGCATTTCCTCGCGCAGCTTCTTGTCGAGCGCCGAGAGCGGCTCGTCGAGCAACAGCACCTTTGGCCGCATGACGAGTGCGCGGGCGAGCGCAACGCGCTGGCGCTGGCCGCCGGAAAGCTCGTTTGCGCCGCGTTTGCCGAGCGTCGAAAGCCGAACCTGATCGAGCGCATCGCCGACGCGGCGGCGTTCTTCCGCTGCATCGAGTTTCAGCCGCTTCAGGCCGTAGGCGACATTTTCCTCGACATTCAGATGCGGGAAGATCGCGTAGTTCTGGAAGACCATATTGGTCGGGCGCTTGTTCGGCGGCAGGCCGATCGCCGATTGCCCGTCAATGCGGATATCGCCTGATGTCGGCGTGTCGAAGCCGGCGATCGAGCGCAGCAGCGTGGTCTTGCCGCAGCCGGAGGGGCCGAGCAGCGAGAAAAATTCGCCGGCGCCGATATCGAGCGACACATCGTCAAGCGCCTTGTAGATGCCGTAGAAGCGGCTGACGGCCTTGATCTCGATCATCGGCGTTTCGGCCGATGGGGTTTCAGCCATCAATGGTTCAGACATGGGCGTTGCTCCCCTGAATGCGGCGCTCGGCGCGGTGGCGCAGCACTTCGGCAATGGTGATGAGAAGAATGGAAAGGGCGAGCATGATGCTGCCGAGCGCAAGGACGCTCGGGAGCTTGGCGGCAAAGCGCAATTGGCCCCAGATGTAGACCGGCAGCGTCGGCTCGGTGCCGGACAGGAAGAAGGCCAGGATGAACTCGTCCAGCGAAATGGTGAAGGAGACGAGCAGGCTGGAGACGATCGCCGGCGCGACCACCGGCAGGGTCACGCGGCGGAATGTGCCGAAGGCGGTCTCGCCGAGATCGAGAGAGGCTTCCTCCAGGCTGCGGTCGAAACCCTCGAAACCGGAAATCAGCACCGACATGGCATAGGGCAGGCAGAAGACCGTCTGGCCGAGAATGACGGTTGCCAGAGAAAGCTCGATGCCGATCTGCAGGATGATCATCAGGAGCGACACGGCGACGATGATTTCCGGCAGGAAGAGCGGCGCCATGATGAGACCGGTCGCTGCCCGTTGTCCACGAAACCTGTAGCGGGTGATGGCGCGCGCCGCGCAGATGGCAAGGCCGGTCGACAGCACCGCGACGCAGAGGCCGACAACCAGGCTGTTGCGCGCGGCATCCAGCATGGCCGAATTGCCCCAGAGCGCCGCGTACCATTTGGTCGTGAAGCCCGAGAGCGGGAAGGTGGTGGAGGCCGCATTGTTGAACGAGAACAGCGGCAGGAGCAGGATCGGCAGATAGAGAAAGCCGAGATAGACCGTCACGTAGACGGGCAGCCAGCGCGACTTGCGAATGCCGTGACGTCCGCCGGTTGCGCTCATCGGATCCACCTCACAAACAGCTTGAGCGCCAGCACGACGACGCCGGCCATGGCCGAGACGATGATCATGGTGGTGACCGACAGGGCGGCACCGAGCGGCCAGTTGGCAGCCTTGCCGAACTGCGCCTGGATCGCGGTTGCGATCATCACGCCGTCCTTGCCGCCGACCAGCTTCGGCGTGACATAGTCGCCGACGGTCGGGATCATGACGATCAGGAAGGCGGAAATCACGCCGGGCAGGGACAGCGGCAGGGTGACGCGCAGGAAGCTCATGACCTTGTTGTCGCCCAGATCATGCGCCGCTTCGATCAGCGAGCGGTCGATCTTTTCCAGCGAGACGAAGATCGGCAGGATGGCGAAGGCGGCCCAGCTGTGGACGAGCGTGATCACCACCGCATTGGAATTGTAGAGGAGCGAGGTGACGGGCGTCTCGATGATGCCGCTCGACATCAGCCCGGTGTTGAGCACGCCCTGATAGCCGAGGATCACCTTCCAGGACATCACCCGCAGGAGATAACTCGTCCAGCAGGGCACGGTGATCAGGAACAGCCAGAGGTTCTTGTGAACGCCGCCATGGAAGGAAATGAACCAGGCGACCGGATAGGAAAAGACGACCGTGACGATGCTGACGACGAGCGCGATTGTCAGCGAGCGCGCGAGCAGGTCGCGATAGATCGGCTCGGTGAGCGCGACGCGGTAGTTTTCGAGGGTAAATGTGCGGTCGATCGTCAGATAGTCCTGCGTCCAGAAACTGTAGGCGATGACGATGAGGACGGGCAGAAACAGCAAGGCCAGTGCATAGAGCAGGGTTGGCGAAATCAGCGCCAGGCCGCTCGCCTCGTCACTGTCGCGCCAGCGACGTTGCGTGCCGGGTGCAGGCTTCAAGGTCGGCTCAGCCGTGTCCGAGACGGCGGCCATCAATGGCGGCCTTGTGTTGCTAAGGTTCTGCAACATTCAAAATGCAGGGATCGCGTCATGCTTTCCGCCCCTTCAGTCCCGTCGCGGGCTTTGCCCATTTTTGTTCCCGGTTGCAGAATGCCCGCAAAACGGCATTGAACGCAAGGGATATTTCTGCCAGTATTGATTGAACGAACATTCAATATGATTTTAATTTATGATCAAGATCAATTGTTTGTTTGCTTGCTTTTGCGAGTTGGAGGACACGAGTGATGGCTGCGAAACGCGACGAAGCAATCAACCTTGCGGAGGCGGCTGGACATATGGCTGCCGCGGCGCAGAAACATCTGGTCCAGCCCTGGCCGACGGCCGGGGAAATCGGCGCGGAGGCGCGCAGCGGCATTCTGAGCGGCGACGGCATCTATGTCACCGACAGCGAGGGGCGCCGGTTGATCGATGGGCCTGCCGGCATGTGGTGCGTCAATGCCGGGCATCGCCGACAAGGAACTGGCCGACGTGCTCTACGAGCAGGCGATGGCGCTTTCCTACAATTCGCCCTGGTATACGATGAACGAGCCGTCGGTTGCGCTGTCCGGGCGGCTTGCTGGCCACGCACCTGATGATCTCGGCCATGTCTTCTACACGACCGGCGGATCGTCCGCGGTCGAGACCGCGCTGCGCTTCATGCAGTTTGCCAACAATGTGAAGGGCCGGCCGGACAAGAAGATGATCGTGTCGCGGCAGGGCGGCTATCATGGCTCGACCTATCTGTCGGCCTCGCTGAATGGTCGTCCGCGCGATCATGACTGGATGGACAGCGCCAGCGATCAGGTGATCAAGCTGAGCTGCCCCAACCCGTTCCGGCGTCCCGAAGGCATGAGCGAGGCTGCATTCTGCGATTTCCTCGTCGAGGAATTCCGGGCGGTGATCGAAAAGACCGGGGCGGAGCGGATCGGTGCCTTCATCGCCGAGCCGGTCATGGCGTCGGGCGGCGTCATCGTCCCGCCGGAAGGTTATCTGCCGCGCATGCGGGCGCTGTGCAGCGAGAACGACATCCTGTTCATCGCCGACGAGGTGGTCACCGCCTTCGGTCGGCTCGGGCATGTCTTTGCATCGAAGCACGTCTTTGGCGTCGAGCCTGACATGATCACGTTCGCCAAGGGCGTAACGTCCGGCTATTTCCCGCTCGGCGGCGTGATGATTTCGTCGCGGCTGTTTGAAGAATTGCGCCGCTCCAACCATTCTGATGCGATGTTCGCGCACGGTCTGACCTATTCCAGCCACCCGATCGGCTGCGCTGTTGCGCTGAAGAACCTTGATATTCTCGAGGATGGCCTGCTCGACCACACACGCGCCATGTCCGGATATTTCCAAGACAGCCTGAAGACGCTGGAAGATCTGCCGCTGGTCGGCGAGGTCCGCGGGCTTGGCCTGATGGCCTGCATCGAATGCGTGGCCGACCGGGTCAGCAACAATCCGCTGACGCTTGATCTCGACGTCGGCAAGCGCATCGACGGCCATTGCCAGGAACTGCGGGCTGCTCGTTCGGCCGCTGATCAACATGTGCGTGATGTCGCCGCCGCTGATCATCACCCGTCCTCAGATCGACGACATGGTCTCGATCCTGCGCGTCAGCATCGAGCGGACGCAGGACGAACTGGTGCGGGAAGGGCTGTGGAAGGGATGAGAGAGCGAATAGCGAATAGGAATTAGCGAATAGGGGTAGACAAGCTATATTGATCTAGAAGGCTATTCGCTATTCGCTATTCGCTAGCATTCGCTATTCGCTATTCGCTATTCGCTATTCGCTCATTCCGCCATTCACCTGCGCCATCTCCCGCTCGTCCGGCGCCTGGTCCAGCGTCATCACCGGCAATACCGCCCGCAGGTGGTCGTGGTGGGTGCGCACGCCATATTCGAGATCCGAGAGATAGAAGCCGTTGAAGGCTTTCGAGGTCATGGATTCGTTCGACCAGATCGTCAGTTGCACGTCCTCGGCCTGGGTGTCGCGGTCGATGCGGAAGGCGAGATAGCGGGCGGCGCGCTGCTTACGGCTTTCCTCGCGGTAGCGGTAGATGCCGCCGCGCAGCATCGTCTGGCCGGTCGAAAGAGGGAATTCCTGGTAGAACTGGACGATCTCGGGCGTCACGGCGATCACCGCATTGGCGAAGATGCCGTAATAGATCCATGCCTTGCGCAGGTGGTCGGGCAGGTGCGTCGCCTCGGGCGCGATCTTGACATAGTTGCGCACGCTCCAGCGACGGCCGGCATGCGGATTATACGTCGCGAAGGAGCGGCAGAGGCCGTTGACGAAGGGTTCGTCGTAATAGGTCGAGCCATAGAGATCCTGCAGCGCCGGATGCGCCATGGCGACGTGGTACCCTTCATTGTCGACATCGCGCACGGACTTCCAGTTGACCGGGGAGACCTGCGTCCAGAGACCGGCTGTCGGCACCATCTCCTCGCTGCGATAATGCGAAAGCTCTCCGTGGAAGGGCTGCATCAGGTCGGCGACGGAGGGCTGCGGGCCGGGTGAAAAGCGGATGAAGACAAAGCCGAGCCAGACCTCGAGTTCGAGCGGCTGCAAGCCGAATTCCTGCTTGTCGAGCGGCGGGAAACTGCGCGGGCGGGCAGCGCCGCGAAGGGTTCCGTCGAGATTGTAGACCCAGCCATGGAAGGGACAGACCAGCGCGTTGCGGCAGGTGCCTTTTTCGTCGGTCACGACGCGCGAGCCGCGATGCCGGCAGATGTTGTGGAAGCCGCGGATCGTGCCGTCCTGGTCGCGCAGGATCAGCGCCCGCTCGCCGACCACGTCCATGGTGATGTAGTCGCCGGCATCAGGCACGTCGGAGATGTGGCAGGCGATCTGCCAGTGCTCGCGGAAAACATGCTGCTTTTCAAGCTCCAGCAGGGCGTCGCTATGGTAGCACCATCCCGGCAGTCCCCGGCGGTCCCAGTCGTTCGGAACGCTGATATCGCGGAGCATTTCGTTCATGGCGATCCCCATTATTTGCTGAACGTTCATTCAATAAAAGCATATTTCCCGATGAAATGGAATAGCTTGGAATGGATCTTTGCCAAGGGGCATGGAGCAGGGAGCAGCGAGCAGGGAGCGGGCCGTCCTGGAGATGTGGCGACCGGGCGGCACCCGGGGCGCCGGCATTGTTCGGGTGTTGTCAGTCATTCTGAAACGTCGGCCTACCGGCATAGCCGCGCGATGCTCTAATTCCGATCCAGGAACATCGGCCGCAGCTTCTCGCCGATCATGCAATCGGTCGGAGGTGCGATCTGGATCGGGACAAGGCGCGGAGCGGTTTCAAGATTGCTGATTTCCATCACCAGTTTCTGGCGGATCGCGGTCGCAAAATCCGCGGGCTGATGCACGGGCAGAACGAAGGATCCGGGGCCGCCGATGACGCAATCCGCATAATAGCGGTCCAGCGATCCCCGCGCGCCGGAGGGCCGGATAAGGATTGCCAGCCCATTGACGACGAGACCGTTCGCAACGGCCCTATCGCGGGCAGGGGTCACCGGCGGTCCCATATTGTTCGGCCCATCGCCGGACACATCGATGACGCGGCGCAGGCCGGCGAAAGCATTGGCCTCGATCAGGGCCGCGCCATAGGAAATGGCGTTGGAGATCGAGGTTCCGCGACGCGTGGAGACCGGGCGTGCTTCCAGCTTTTCGGCAAAGGCTGCGGCATCCGCAGCGGTCTCGATCACCTGCCAATCGACAAGCGAGGTCTCGTTGACGCTGCCAGCCCATTCGAAATAGCTGATGGCGATGCGGCCGATCAGTCCGGCCGACACTGCATTGGCGAAATCGGGGTGCCGGATCGCCTCGATGTAGCCGGCGCGCTGAATGCGCGCCTCCTCGATATCCATTGAGCCCGACATATCGACAGCAAGCACCAGTTCGACATCGACCTCCGTCGTTGCGGCTGAGCCGGTATTGACGGGTGTGACGGGCGGCCCGGCTGTCAGGCTGAAAAGCAGGACAAGAGTTGGGAGCATCCGTTCATCCAATCTCCGTATTCCCTCGTATCGAGCCAAAACTGTAACACAGGAATTTTGCCCCGCGATTGTTTCGTGGTCGCCGCCGTTCAACAAACGGTGAAAGCCAAGGGACAAAGGGTGCGCACATTGTCCGCGGTATCGAGTAAGGTCCTTTATGCTTCAGAAATACGAAACCGATGTTGCGCTTATCGATCGGCTTCAGCAGTCCGCATTCCGCTATTTTCTCGACTATACCGATCCCGGCACGGGCCTTGTGGCCGATACCTCCATGCCCGGCGCACCATCCAGCATTGCGGCGACGGGCTTTGGCTTGTCCGCCTATCCTGTGGGTGTCGAGCGCGGCTGGATCACGCGCGAGGACGCGGCGTCGAGAACGCTGACGACCCTGCGTTTCCTGGCGGAAAGCCCGCAGAGCAGGGACAAGGACGCGACAGGCTACAGGGGCCTTTATTATCATTTCCTCGACATGAAGAGCGGACGGCGAACCTGGCGCAGCGAACTGTCGCTGATCGACAGCGCCCTGTTGCTCGCCGGCGTGATTACGGCCGCAGCCTATTTCTCGCAGGACACGGCGGTGGAAGGCGAAATTCAGTCCCTGGCGGCCATGCTCTATGCCCGTGCCAACTGGGAGTGGGCGCTCGATCGCGCCGACACGCTGTCTCTGGGCTGGAAGCCGCGCAGCAGCTTTCTGCCCTATCGCTGGGAAGGCTATAGCGAAGCGATCATTCTCTACGTGCTGGCGCTCGCCTCTCCGGCGCATCCGATCCCGGAGCGCAGCTACGACGCATTTGCCGCAAAGTTCGACTGGACGACGTTCAAGGATAAGCCCTATCTCTATGCCGGGCCGCTGTTCATTCATTTGTTTTCCCATGCCTGGATTGATTTTCGCGATATCCAGGACAAGGCGGTTTCGGAAAAGAACAGCGATTATTTCAAGAATACCTGTCTTGCGATTGCCGTGCAGCGCGACCATGCCGATAAAAATCCAGGGGCGTTCGTCGGATATGGACGGAATGTGTGGGGATTTTCCGCCTGTGACGGCCCGGAGCGTCCGCGCGTGCTGGTCGATGGCCGAAAGCAGAAGTTTGCCGGTTATCTGGCGCGCGGTGCGCCGTTTGGCCCGGATGACGGGACGATCGCGCCCTGGGCGCCGCTGGCCTGCCTGCCGTTCGAGCCCCGGGCGGCCATTTCCGGCTGCCGGGAAATTCTGGCGGCCTATCCCGATCTCCTGATCGAAGGTCGCTTTCCCGGAAGCTTCAACCCCAGCATTCCGGGCAAGGGGCCGGAAGGCTGGGTGAGTGGCCGCTGCGTCGGTCTTGATCAGGGGCTGCTTGTGATGATGATCGAAAATCACCGCAGCGGCCTGATCTGGGACCTGATGCGTGACAGCCCGTTGATTCGCCGTGGCTTGCGGCGCGCGGGCTTTTCCGGCGGCTGGCTCTAGCTAGCCGGACAGCAGCCCGGCCATGACGGCAATGATCCTGCGGTGCTGGTGGGCGTGACGCGTGCGTACGCTCGACGCCGCATAGACAGCCTGGGTAATGGGTGTTGCATCGTCGATGCGCAGGATACCGCCCTCGGCGACAAGATGGTTTGCGGTTGTGGCGGTGACATAGGCCGTGCCGCCCAGCGTTTTCAGCAATTGCGTGATGGCGATGTTCTGGCCGGACGCCAGCGGGGCGGCCGAAAGCTGCGGCAAGGCGAGGCGATGGGCCCGGTCGAAAGCAGGGGAATAGACGGCCTGGATATAGGTTTCCGGCCGGACCTCGGCCACCGTGCGCGCATTGGTGCTGACCAGCGTATAGGTCAGCTCGCCGATCCGCTCATAGTGCAGGTCCGGCAGGTAATGGGGCGTATAGAGAATGGCGAGATCGAGCTGGCCTGCGGCGAGATCGCGGTTCATCTGACTGGAATAGTCGGCTTCCATATAGATCGACGTGCCCGGCAGTTCCGCGCGGATCGCCGACAGCCAGGGGCCGGCCAAGGTCTCGGCCAGATCATGCTGTATGCCAAGCCGCATGGAGCGTTCATAGGTGCCTGCATTTTCAACGGCCCGCGTCGCCTCATGCCACTGGTGCTGGAGCGCCTTTGCGTGATCGAGAAAGCGCAGGCCGGATGCCGTCGGCGCGGTACCGCCCTTGTTGCGGGTAAACAGTTTGCGGTTGAATTGCGCTTCCAGCGCCTTGACGCGGTGGGAGACGGTCGATTGCGTGATGTTCAGCCGCTCGGCCGTGCGATTGAAACTGCGGGTTTCCATCAGGTCGAGGAAGGTTTCGATGAGGTCGATCTGCATGGGGCGGTCCAGTTTCTTTGGCGAAAGACCCCTCCCCAACCCTCCCCACAAGGGGGAGGGGGTTTACCCAGAATGCCGCACGCCCTTTGTCAGCTGAGCACAAAAGACAAGGCGCGTTCGGTTGGCTCCCTCCCCCTTGTGGGGAGGGTTGGGGAGGGGTCTTGTTGTTTTTCAATCTAATCGAATTCTTCGATCAATAAAGCGAATTCCGCCGGCTTGATGCTGACCCGCTTCAGCGTCAAAACTTCCCTCAAAACAAGGGAACAGACATGTCGAATTTGCCGTCTCATGCGCGTGTGGTGATCATCGGAGGCGGGGCGGTTGGGGCATCTGCGCTCTACCATCTGGCCAAGGCCGGATGGACGGATTGCGTGCTGCTCGAAAAGAACGAGCTGACGGCCGGTTCGACCTGGCATGCGGCCGGCAACGTGCCGACCTTTTCGTCGTCCTGGTCGATCATGAACATGCAGCGCTATTCGGCGTCGCTCTATCGCGAGCTTGGCGATCTCGTCGATTATCCGATGAACTACCATGTCACCGGGTCGGTGCGGCTCGGCCATTCGAAGGAGCGGCTGCAGGAGTTCAAGCGCGTCGTCGGCATGGGCCGCTATCAGGGCATGGACCTCGACATCCTGTCGCCCGACGAGATCAAGTCGAAATATCCGTTCCTCGAAACCCACGATCTGACCGGCGCGCTCTATGATCCCTATGACGGCGACATCGATCCGGCGCAGCTGACGCAGGCCCTGGCCAAGGGTGCCCGCGACATGGGCGCGAAGATCTTCCGCTTCTGTCCCGCGACCGGCGCGCGCCGGGAGAACGACGAATGGGTGATCTCGACGCCGAAGGGAGAAATCCGCTGCGAATATGTCGTCAATGCCGCCGGCTATTATGCCCGCGAGGTCGGCAAATGGTTTGGCCGCGACGTGCCGATGATGGTGATGAGCCATCAGTACATGCTGTTCGAGGAAATTCCGGAGCTCGAGGCCTGGTCGAAGGAAGTCGGGCACAAGCTGCCGCTGCTGCGCGATGTGGATTCGTCCTATTATCTGCGGCAGGAAAAGACCGGCATGAATCTCGGTCCCTATGAAAAGAACTGCAAGGCGCACTGGATCACGCCTGACGATCCGATGCCGGAGGATTTCTCCTTCCAGCTGTTCCCGGACGATCTGGAGCGGCTGGAATGGTATCTCGAACGACGCCGATCGAGCGTGTGCCGATCCTCGGCACCGCCGGCCTGTCGCAGGATGATCAACGGTCCGATCCCCTATGCGCCGGATGGCAACCCGCTGATCGGGCCGATGCCGGGCGTTCCCAATGCGTTCGAGGCCTGCGTCTTCACCTTCGGCATCTGCCAGGCGGGCGGTGCGGGCAAGGTGCTGGCGGAATGGGTGACCGAGGGCGCAGACCGAATGGGACATGTGGTCCTGCGATCCGCGCCGCTTCACCGAGCTTCACCGATCAGGACTATTGCATCGCCAAGGGCATGGAAATCTATGGCCACGAATATGCCATGCACTTTCCCGAAGCACGCCTGGCCTGCCGGCCGCAACAAGAAGCTGTCGCCGATCCATGACCGGATCGCGGCGCTCGGCGCGCAGTTCGAGCCCTATAACGGCTGGGAGCGCGCCAACTGGTATGCGCAAGCCGGGCGACGACACGTCCGAGGAAGCGACCCAGACCTGGAACCGCGGCGGGCCCGTGGCAGAAGCGCATCGAGGAAGAATGCCTTGCGGTGCGCGATGCCGCCGGCATCCTCGATCTGCCTGGCTTCTCGCGTTTCCGCCTCAAGGGTGAGGGCGCGCGCGACTGGCTGCTGGGCCTGATCACCGGCAACGTGCCGAAGCCGGGGCGGATCGGTCTTGCCTATTTCTCCGACGACAAGGGCCGGATCGTCACGGAAATGTCGGTGATGGCGCTGGAGGAGGATTTCTTCTTCCTGATCACGGCGGCGACGGCGCAGTGGCACGATTTCGAATGGCTGAAAAAGCATCTGCCCGGGGATGCAGCGTTTACGCTGGATGATGTGACGGACAGCTTCACCTGCCAGATTCTCTCCGGTCCGAAGTCCCGCGATATTCTGGCCGAAGTCTCCGATGCCGATCTTGCCAAGGGCTGGCTGACGCATCAGAGCTGCCAGATCGCCGGGCGCTGGTGCCAGTTGGTGCGGGTGTCCTTTGCCGGTGAACTCGGCTGGGAAATCCACACGAAGATCGAAGACACCGCCACCGTGTTTGACGCCGTCTGGGCGGCCGGCCAGACGCATGGCCTGAAGCCGTTCGGCATGGAGGCGCTGGACAGTCTGCGGATCGAAAAGGGATACCGCGCCTGGAAGGGCGATCTGTCGACCGATTACACCATTCTGCAGGGCGGTCTCGAACGCTTCGTCGATTGGGCCAAGCCCGACTTCAAGGGCAAGGCGGCGCTGGAGCGCGAGAAGCAGCAGGGCGTCACCAAACGGTTCGTGACGCTGGTGGTGGATGCCGGCGAGTGCGATGCGCCTTACATGTCGACGCTCTGGCATGACGGAAAGGTCGTTGGCGAAACGACATCCGGCAACTGGGGCTACCGGATCGGCAAGTCCGTGGCGCTCGGGATGCTGCGTGCCGATCTGGCTGCGCCCGGCACCGAAGTCGAGGTCGAAATCTATGGCGACCGCTTCAAGGCAATCGTTCAGGCTGACGAGCCGTTGTTTGATCCGAAAAATGAAAGACTGCGGGCATGAGCCTGCCGGCAACCATGTGCGGTGTGCAGCTTCTGCGCCATGGCGGGCCGGAGGCGCTGCATTGGCGCGACGATCTGCCCCTTCCGGTGCTTGCCGACGACGAGGCGCTGATCCGGATTTCGGCGGCTGGCGTCAACAATACGGATATCGCCACCAGGGTCGGCTGGTATTCGCCGGAATCGAAGGGCGCGACCGGCGAGGGCCAGGCCTTTGAAGACGGCAGCTGGTCCGGCTCCATGCAGTTTCCGCGAATCCAGGGGGCCGAGTTTTGCGGCCGGATCGTCGCTCTCGGTTCTCAGACGGACGGCTGGACGATCGGCCAGCGGGTGATCTGCCCGACCAACATGCCGGAGCCAACCGAGGACGCGCCGACCGCCTACCAGGCACTCGGCTCCGATCGCGATGGCGCCTTTGCGCAGTTCTGCGCGGTTCCCGTTCGCCATCTTCATGATGTGTCGGTTTCTCCGTTGTCCGATGTCGAGATCGCCGCGATGCCCTGTGCCTATGGCACGGCGGAGAACCTCTTGGCGCGGGCCGGTGTGCAGGATGGCGATGCGGTTCTCGTCACAGGCGCATCGGGCGGCGTGGGGCTCGCAGCCGTCCAGCTCGCAACGCTGCGCGGCGCCTGCGTGACGGGCCAGTGCGGCGCCGACAAGGCCGAAGCGGTGCTTGCCTTCGGCGCGTGCGAAACGATCGATCGCGACGCGACACCGCAAGCCCGGCGCTTCGACAAGGTCATCGATGTCGTCGGCGGGCCGCAATGGCCCGCGCGGATCGCGGCGCTCCGGTCCGGCGGCGACTATGCCGTGGCGGGTGCCATTGCCGGTCCGATCGTCGAGGCCGACCTTCGCATTCTCTATCTGAACGACATCACGCTGCATGGCTGCACCTATCAGCCGAGAGACATGTTTGCCGGTCTGGTCGACCACATCAATGCCGGGCGTGCCCGTCCGCTTGTTTCAATGACCTATCCCCTTCGCGAGATCGCCGAGGCGCAGGCTGAGTTCCTCACCAAGCGTCATCCCGGCAAGATCGTATTGACAATGCCCGAGGTAGAGCAATGAGCAAGGCCATCCCAACAAAAGCAAGAGCGGTCATCATCGGCGGCGGCGTGTCCGGCTGTTCGGTCGCCTATCATCTGGCGAAACTCGGCTGGACCGATGTCGTTCTGCTGGAGCGCAAGCAGCTGACGTCAGGCACGACATGGCATGCGGCCGGCCTGATCGGCCAGCTGCGCGCCAGCCAGAACATGACCCGGCTCGCCAAATATTCGGCCGATCTCTACACCAAGCTCGAGGCCGAAACCGGCATCGGCACGGGCATGCGCCAATGCGGCTCGATCACGGTGGCGCTCACCGAGGAGCGCAGGGAAGAAATCTACCGGCAGGCTTCGCTGGCGCGCGCCTTCAATGTCGATGTGCGGGAAATTTCGCCCGACGAAGTCAAGGCGATGTATCCGCATCTGAACGTTTCGGATGTCGTCGGCGCCGTGCACCTGCCGCTCGACGGCCAGTGTGATCCGGCCAATATCGCCATGGCTCTGGCGAAGGGCGCGCGGCAGAACGGTGCGACGATCCTCGAAGGCGTCAAGGTCACGGCGGTCCACAGGAAGGACGGCCGCGTGTCCGGTGTCACCTGCGAGCAGAATGGCGAGACGTTTACGATCGAGACCGAGAATGTCGTCAACGCGGCCGGCATGTGGGGCAGGGAGCTTGGCCTGATGTCGGGCGTCACCGTGCCGCTGCATGCCTGCGAGCATTTCTACATCGTCACCGAGCCGGTCGCGGGTTTGCAGCGCCTGCCGGTTCTGCGGGTGCCGGATGAGTGCACCTACTACAAGGAAGATGCCGGCAAGATGCTGGTCGGTGCCTTCGAGCTCAAGGCCAAGCCCTGGGGCATGGACGGGATCAGCGAGGATTTCTGCTTCGACCAGTTGCCGGAGGATTTCGACCATTTCGCGCCGATCCTCGAAAAGGCCGTCGGCCGCATGCCGATGCTGGAAACGGCAGGCATCCACACCTTCTTCAATGGCCCCGAGAGCTTTACACCCGACGACCGCTACTATCTCGGCGAGGCACCGGAGCTGAAAGGTTACTGGGTCGCTGCCGGTTACAACTCGATCGGCATCGTTTCCTCCGGCGGGGCCGGCATGGCGCTGGCGCAGTGGATGAACGATGGCGAGCCGCCGTTCGATCTCTGGGAAGTCGATATCCGCCGGGCGCAGCCGTTCCAGAAGAACCGGACCTATCTGAAGGAGCGCGTCACCGAAACGCTCGGCCTGCTCTATGCCGACCATTTCCCCTATCGCCAGATGGCGACGGCGCGCGGCGTGCGGCGCACGCCCTTGCACGAGCATCTGAAGGCGCGCGGTGCGGTGTTCGGCGAAGTGGCGGGCTGGGAACGGGCCAACTGGTTTGCGAAAGAGGGCCAGGAGCGCGAATACAAATACAGCTGGAAACGGCAGAACTGGTTCGACAACCAGCGCGACGAACATCTGGCGATCCGCACCGGCGTCGGTCTGATCGACATGACCTCGTTCGGCAAGATCCGGGTCGAGGGCCGCGATGCGCTTGCCTTCCTGCAAAAGCTCTGCGCCAACCAGCTGGATGTCGCTGCGGGTCGCATCGTCTACACGCAGATGCTCAATGCCCGCGGCGGCATCGAAAGCGACCTGACGGTCACCCGGCTTTCGGACACGGCCTTCCTGCTCGTCGTCCCCGGTGCCACGCTGCAGCGCGACCTTGCCTGGCTGCGCAAGCATCTGGCCGACGAATTCGTCGTCATCACCGATATGACCGCAGCGGAATCGGTGCTGTGCGTCATGGGGCCGAAGGCGCGGGACCTGATGCAAAAGGTCAGTCCCAACGATTTCTCCAATGCGGCCCATCCGTTCGGAACGGCGCGCGAGATCGAGATCGGCATGGGTCTCGCCCGCGCTCACCGCGTCACCTATGTCGGCGAACTCGGCTGGGAGCTTTACGTGTCCTCCGACCAGACGGCGCATGTGTTCGAGACGCTGGAACAAGCGGGAGCGGATGTCGGGTTGAAGCTCTGTGGCATCCATACGCTGGATTCATGCCGCATCGAAAAGGCCTTCCGCCATTTCGGCCATGACATCACCGACGAAGACCATGTGCTGGAAGCGGGGCTTGGCTTTGCGGTGAAAACGGGCAAGGGCGAATTCATCGGCCGCGACGCGGTGCTGCGCAAGCAGGAAAGCGGTCTCGCGCGCCGGCTCGTGCAGTTCCGGCTCACCGATCCCGAGCCGCTGCTTTTCCACAACGAGGCGGTGGTGCGCGACGGCAAGATCGTCGGCACCATTACATCGGGCAATTACGGCCATCATCTCGGCGGCGCGATCGGGCTTGGCTACGTGCCGTGCGCGGGCGAGAGCGAGGCGGATGTGCTGGGCTCGGCCTACGAGATCGAGATTGCCGGCACGCGGGTGAAGGCGGAGGCGTCGCTTGCGCCGATGTATGATCCGAAGTCGGAGCGGGTGCGGGGTTAAGCTTTTCCGTCAAATATGAGTGCGCGCGCCGGAACGCGATTTTTCCGGATGTTTTCAAGGAGATGAAGGTCATGCTCGCGCCCGAAACCAAGACGACCGAACAGTCGATGGATCGCATCGACCAACTGGTTGCCGCCCACACGCCCGGCCATGGGCTTGCCCGGCCGTTCTATCGCGACGAGGATATCTACGAGCGCGATCTGGAGCGTGTCTTCCGCCGCCACTGGCATTGCATCGCGCATGAGAGCGTCATCCCCAAGCCGAACGATTTCGAAGTCTTCCGCATGGCCTCGGAACAGGTGATCCTGACGCGGCATGCGGATGGAACCATCCATGCGATCCTGAACGTCTGTCGCCATCGTGGCGCGGAGGTGTGCACCAAGGACAAGGGCAATGCCCGCGTGTTCGTCTGTCCCTATCATGCCTGGACCTATGGCAATGACGGGGCGCTCAAGGCCGCCCGGTTGATGCCGAAGGAGTTCAAGCGCGAAGACCATGGGCTGAAGAAGCTGCATGTCCGCGTCGTCGAAGGGCTGGTCTTCATTTCCTTCGCGGAAACCCCGCTTGATTTCTCAGAGGTCGAAAACCTGCTGCATGCCACCTGCGGCCAGTATGGCTGGGCGCAGGCGAAGGTTGCCTATCGTCAGAGCTATCCGGTCGATGCCAACTGGAAGCTCGCGGTCGAGAACTATGTCGAGTGTTATCACTGCGGCCCGGCGCATCCGGAATATTCGCAGACCCATGCGCTGGAACAGCCGCTGCACATGATCGAGGCGCTGAATGCCGCGATGGAGGAGCGCACCTGCGCGCTCGGCATCCAGGTCGGCTCCGGCGATCACTGGCAGACGTCGGAAAACGGCAAGGAAACCATCCATGCCTTCCGCTATGCGCTCTATGATGGCGTGAAGACCGGCAGCCAGGATGGCTCGCCGCTGGCGCCTCTGATGGGCCGCTTCACCGAATTCGACGGCGGCGTCACCTCCGTGCACCTTGGCGGCACGTCCTTCCTCGTCTGCTATCCCGACCACGGCATGATCTACCGCTTCATTCCGAAGAGGGCCGGAAGCCTGCGAGATGGAACTGATCTGGCTGGTCAATGGCGAGGCGCAGGAGGGTGTCGACTACGACCTCGAAAAGCTGAAATGGCTCTGGACGGTGACGACCGACGAGGACAAGTCGATCATCGAGCACACGTCGCGCGGCGTGCGCTCGCATTATTTCGTGCCCGGCCCGATCGCGCCGATGGAGCAGAACGAACTGCGCTACATCAACTGGTATCTCGACGAGATCAGCCGGGTCGGCTGAGGAATGAACAGTTCACACACCTAGGATCGGAGTGCTCAGGTGTAACAACTCTCAATCACCCGTCGTACCAGCGCCCGGATGCGTGTCCAGCCCTCTTCGTTCGAAAGGTCGATCCCGGCAAATTGTCCCGATGAAACCGATGCCAAGACCAGGTGCTGGATGGCTGCAAGGATCACGGCATTGGCAGCAGCCGCATCGACACCCGGCGGTGGGGCAAGGTCACCCCGTGTCCGCTGCATCCAGGCAGCCAGTGCGCGCGAGCGGGCATCGTTCAGCCGGCGGATTTCGGCGGACGAGTTCGACAGCTCCCAGACCAGAATTTTGCACATCAGCGCATCGGCGCGCAGGGCATCGATAAAGCCGAAGGAAAGACGCTCGACCAGTTCGGCATAGGTCTTGGCGGGCGGAAGGGCGGCCTGCGGTGCGAGATTGCGATCGACCCAGTCGGCAAGATCCGCGCCGATCGCGTCGATCAAACCCTCCAATCCGCCGAAATAGCGGTAGACAAGCTGCTTGTCGCAGCCGGCACGGCGCGCGATCGCGTTGATGCCAAATCCGGCGAAACCGTCGTCCGACAAAACCGCGCGCGCCGCTTCCAGGATGGTTCGCGCCGTCTCTTCCCGGTTGCGAGTCTTGGGGAGGGGTGATGCTTTGCTCATCGTCATCCTTGCATTGTCCATGGCACTGTCTGGGTCCATGGCACTGTCTGGCACATTTTCCTGCAGGGTGCAAAGCTTTGTCACCGATAAGTGATCACAGAAAGATAAAAATGTCACCCGCCGGTGAATTAGCGACTTGTCACTTGCCGGTGACTTTGCTATCTCCTTTGTCACCAACAAGTGACAAAGGATTTCACCATGTTTACCGCCCGACGTATGACCGGGGTCAGCGCTATCACGCTCGCCATTGTCTTCAACATCCCCTATGCGCTGCTTGCAGCGCGTTTCAACTATCCCGATATTTTGCGGCAACCGGCGGGGGAAGGTGCTGCGCGCATTCCATGATGGCGGTGCCGGATTGATCTGGATCTGGTACGCCTTCATGCTGTGCGCTATTGCGCTGGTGCCGCTGGCGATCGCCATGGCTTTTGCACGGCCGGACTGGCGGGCAAGCCCGATAACGTCGATCGGTGGTGCGGTGTCCGGAAGTCTTGCCGGCATCACGCAGGCGGTCGGCCTCAGCCGCTGGGTTTTCGCTGTGCCGGCCTTGTCGCGCATGCAGGTTAACCCCGGTGTGAGCGAGGCGACCCGCGACGCGATTGACGTCGTCTACGAGATGCTGAACCTGTGGGGTGGTGTCGCGATTGGTGAACATATCGGTCAGATGCTGACCTGTCTCTGGGTTCTGCATGTCGTGCTCGACCAGATCCGATCGGGCGAGGTGAGCAACCGAATAGCGGCGACGCTGGGACTAGCGGCAATCCTGGGCATCGGATTTGGTCTGGGGGAAGGGCTGGCGACAGGACTTGGTGTTCCTGGCGACCTGTTCAGTCTTGGGACGATTGCCGGATATCTGGTCTTCTCGCTCTGGCTGATGATGACGGGCGTTTTGTTCCTCAAGTCTGAGCGATCCGCTTGAAGCACTCATCTGTGCTGCGGGCCAGTCGGTATCGAGTTTTGCCGTATCATGGTCAAGCCTTTGTGGGGCTCCGCGCGCCACCCGAATTTTCTCAATGCGGTAGTCCCAGCAGATTGCCTTCAGCGGCGACAAAGGCGGGATGGTAAATGTCAGCGTCGTGCGGAACGTCGCTTCTCGTCTGCTATCCCGATCACGGCATGATCTACCGCTTCATTCCGAAAGGGCCGGAAGCCTGCGAGATGGAACTGATCTGGCTGGTCAATGGCGAGGCGCAGGAGGGTGTCGACTACGACCTCGAAAAGCTGAAATGGCTCTGGACGGTGACGACCGATGAGGACAAGTCGATCATCGAGCACACGTCGCGGGGTGTGCGCTCGCATTATTTCGTGCCGGGCCCGATCGCGCCGATGGAACAGAACGAACTGCGTTACATCAACTGGTATCTGGACGAGATCAGCCGGCCCTGACCCGGGCTCGGCTTGGCTTGAGCCGGGCTTGACCTGACCCGGCTGGTCTCGTCGTTTACTTTGCGCCTCAGAGCGTCTTTGCCAGCGCTTCCAGCTGGGTTGCGCATTGACCCCAGCCTTCGTGGAAGCCCATCTTCTCGTGGTTTTCGCAGTTTTCGACGGTCCAGTGGCGGGCCGTTGCGGTGTAGCGCGTCTTGCCGTCTTCATCGGCAAAGGTGATGATACCGGTGAAGAAGGGGTTCTCCGACGGCTGCCAGTCATGGGTATAGGCGTCGGTGAAGACGATTTTTTCGTTTTCGATGACTTCGAGATAGACGCCGCGATTGGGAAATTCGTTGCCATCAGGGTCGGCCATGACGATGACGTTCGAACCGCCGGTGCGAACATCGACTTCGGCGCTGGCGATGGTCCATGGTGCGGGAACGAACCACTGCTTCAAAAGCGTGGCGTCCGTCCAGCACTTGAACAGCTTGTCGCGCGGTGCGTCGAGAAGGCGGGTGAGCACGAGTTCGCGGTTTCCGGTGGTTGCTGTTGCTTCAGTCATGGTGACAACCATTCCTTCTGTGTGTCGGGTGTCTGACATTGGACAAAGAAATAGCGCCGAAACCGACAGTTCGCATCAAATATTTCCGAGACGGCGTCTCAACGGGTGGTGCGGATTTTCTCGATCCGGTGGTCCCAGCGAACAGCCGTCGGCGGCGAGAGCTGTGATAGGCGAAAGGTCAGCGTCTTGCGGACCGTTTCGGATTGTCCGGGACCGAGGCGCGCAAACACCAGGGTCTCGTCCTGACCGATCAGCGTGCAGACGTCGCCGGGGCAATCCTGCATGGTGACGACGAGGGTGAAATAATCCAGCCCGAGATTGCTGTTGTTCCGGATCGTGGCAGACAGGTTGTAGCTGGTTGCCGGCGTACCCTGCGCGACAACAAGATCCGTAACGGCGATATCCTCCGGAGCGATGGTCGCTATGGTGACCGCATTTTCCGGTTCCGGGACCGGTGCACGTCGAGAACCATCGGTCCACCAGATCACGAAGGCCGACAGGAGCGCGGCGGCAACGGCCAGGGAGACGATCGGTTCGGCAAAACGCCGGAAGCGGGAGAAGCGCGCGGCGAGGTAAACGACAAGCAGGCCGGCAATTGCAGGGATGATCCAGATCATTCAGTCCTCCGACGTATCATATAGCGTGCATTGGCCCGAAGTTCAAAGCGCTGGCGCGCGATCTTGGCTTTCTCTGAGGATCAGGGGGAACAAAGCCTGCTGCGGACCGTTCATTGGCCGTAACAGCCCCCACACTTATCAAGGAGAGGATAAGACCCATGGCCGAGAAAGTTCTGGACGATCTGTTCTATGACATGCTCAAGGACGTCTACTATGCCGAGCGCAAAATTCTGAAAGCCTTGCCGAAGATGGCCAAGGGCGCCCAGAATCCGAAGCTGAAGGCTGCCTTCGAGAAGCACCAGGAAGAAACCGAAGGACAGCTGGAGCGTCTGCGCCAGGTCTTCGAAATCTTCGGCAAGCGTGCCGTCGGCAAGACCTGCCCGGCAATCGACGGGATCATCGAGGAAGGTGAAGAAATTCTCGATGAATTCAAGGGTTCGGTTGCGCTCGACGCCGGCCTGCTCGCAACGGCACAGGCTGTCGAACACTACGAGATGGCCCGCTACGGCACTCTGAAGACCTGGGCCGGTCTGCTTGGTCTGAAGGATGCGGTTGCACTTCTCGACGAAACGCTGCAGCAGGAAGCCAAGACCGACGAAGATCTGAGCAAGCTTGCAGCAAGCGCGATCAATGCGTCGGCCATGAAGAAGGCTGCGTAAGCAGATCGAACGCGACATTCACAGCGGCCGGGGCATGTCCCCGGCCATTTTTTTGACATCGGCTGCGAAAAAAACAGGGCAAAGAAAAAGCCCGTCGCGAAGTCGAAGCGACGGGCTTTTCACAGAAGCAGTCTGCTGTCCTATAGAACGAGGCTGCCGGCCGTGAAGGCGAGCACGACGAAGATCAGGAAAACCACGATCGCGATGAAGAACAGGATCTTCGAGACGGTGGCCGTCGCGGCGGACACGCCCGAAAAACCCAGATAACCCGTGACCAAAGAGATCAACAGAAAAATGATAGCCCATTTCAGCATTTGAAAATCCTCGAAAGCAATAGCTGCCGGTAAACGCCGCGCCGCGCTATTTGTTCCGTGAGGGCTTTCTCAAGCATGGAGATGGGATCATCGGCGCCACCAAGGGCGCCGATGATGGGTGATCACCCGTGGTTGATCATCACATGGCGCACGGCTGTGTAGTCCTCCAGCGCATAGACCGACATGTCCTTGCCATAGCCGGACTGCTTGACGCCGCCATGGGGCATTTCGTTGGTCAGCATGAAATGCGTGTTGATCCAGGTGCAGCCGTACTGGAGGCGCGATGCGGCCTTCATCGCCTTGCCGATATCCTTGGTCCAGACGGAGGAGGCAAGGCCGTAATCGCTGTCGTTTGCCCAGGTGACGGCCTGGTCGTTTTCGGTGAAACGCGTCACGGAAACCACCGGGCCGAACACTTCGCGGCGAACGATTTCGTCTTCCTGCGTGGCGCCGGCAACAACCGTCGGCTGGAAGAAGAAACCATCCTTGCTGCCTAGCGCTCCGCCGGTGGTGATCTCGATATGCTTCTGTTCGGTGGCGCGCTCGACAAAGCTTGCGACCCGGTCGCGCTGGCGCTTGGAGATCAGCGGGCCGATCTCGTTTTGCGTATCATCAGCCTAGATTGTACTTGATGGTGGAAACGGCCGAGGTGAGGTCGGCGACCAGTTTGTCGTAGATCCTGTCCTGCGCATAGATGCGGCAGGCAGCGGTGCAGTCCTGGCCGGCATTGTAATAGCCGAAGGTGCGGATGCCGGCGACGACGGCGTCGATATCGGCATCGTCATAGACGATGACGGGAGCCTTGCCGCCGAGTTCGAGATGGGTGCGCTTGACGGTCTTGGCGGCCGCCTGCAGCACCTTCTTGCCGGTGGCGATATCGCCGGTGATCGAAACCATGGCGATCTTCGGGTGGTTGATCAGCGCGTTGCCGACGCTCTCGCCGCGGCCGAGCACGACGTTGACCACGCCCTCCGGCAGGATATCGGCCAGCAGCCTTGGCCATTTTCAGCGCGGTCAGCGGCGTCTGTTCCGATGGCTTGAAGACAACGGTGTTGCCGCCGGCAATCGCCGGCGCCAGCTTCCAGGCCATCATCATCAGCGGATAGTTCCAAGGTGCGATCGAACCGACGATGCCGACCGGATCGCGGCGGATCATCGAGGTGTGGCCGGGCAGATATTCGCCGGCGACCGGTCGCATGCATGCGTGCGGATCGCGCCGGCGAAGAAGCGCCAGCAATCGACGATCGCCGGGATTTCGTCATTGAGCACGGCATTGATCGGCTTGCCGCAATTCAGCGCCTCCAGCGCTGCAAAAGCCGTCCGCATCCTTCTCGATCGCATCGGCGATCTGCAGAAGATAGCCGGAGCGCTGGCCGGGCGTGGTCATCGACCAGGCTGCCGAAGGCCTTTTCGGCTGCGTCCACGGCGGCATCGATCTGGGCATGCGAGGCTTCGGCAGGTCGAGGATCGTGCTCGCCGGTCTTCGGGTTGAGGATCAGTTCCTCGGTTTCCGTGCCCGCTTCGAAGCGCGAGCCGATCAGCATCTGGGTGTCCATGGTGTTCTCCCTCTTTGGTTGGTTATTTGCCGCCGCCGGCGATCTGGTCGCCATCGCGGGTGAGGTAATAGGCTGCCAGGATGGGCAGGAAGGTGACGAGCACCACGACCATGGCGACCACATTGGTCACCGGGCGCTGGCGCGGGCGGATCAGTTCTTCCAGCATCCAGATCGGCAATGTCGATTGCTGGCCGCCGGTAAAGGTGGTGACGATCACCTCGTCGAAGGACAGGGCGAAGGCGAGCATGCCGCCGGCCAGAAGGGCCGTGCCGATGTTCGGCAGGATGATGTAGCGGAAGGTCTGGAAACCGTCGGCGCCGAGATCCATCGAGGCCTCGATCAGCGAACCGGAGGTGCGGCGGAAACGGGCGACCGCATTGTTGTAGACGACGACGATGCAGAAGGTCGCGTGGCCGAGCACGATGGTCCAGAAGGAAAACGGGATATCGGCCAGCGAAAAGGCCGAGCGCAGCGCAATGCCGGTGATGATGCCGGGAAGTGCGATCGGCAGGATGACCAGCAGCGAAATCGCTCTCGCGGCCGAAGAACCGCGTCTGGCTGACGGCGGCCGCGCAGAGCGTGCCGAGCACCAGCGCAATCGCGGTCGCGATGCTGGCGACCTTGACCGACAAGGTCAGCGCTTCCCAGACATCCGGCCGGTTCCAGGTGACGGCAAACCACTTCAGGGTGAGGCCCGGCGGCGGCCACTGGTAGCTCTTTTCCTCCGTCGTGAAGGCATAGACGAAGATCAGCAGGATCGGCAGATGCAGGAAGAGCAGGCCGGCCGCTGGCGGCGATCTTCAGGCCGAGCGGCGCGGATGTGGAGCGGTCAGAGCGCATCGAAGGCTCCCATCGTTTGGCGACCCAGAGATAGACGCCCATGATGACGATCGGCACGACCGTGAAGGCGGCGGCGAGCGGAATGTTGCCGGCCGTGCCCTGCTGGGCATAGACGGCCTGGCCGATGAACAGGCGCGACGAGCCGATGATCTGCGGGATGATGTAGTCGCCGAGCGTCAGCGAGAAGGTGAAGATCGAGCCGGCGACGATGCCGGGCAGGGCCAGCGGCAACAGCACGTGTGCGGAAGGTCTGCGCCGGCGTGGCGCCAAGATCGCCCGAGGCCTCGATCAGGTTGCCGGGCACGCGCTCGAGCGCTGCCTGTGTCGGCAGGATCATGTAGGGCAGCCAGACATAGACGAAGACGAGGAAGGTGCCGAGTATAGCTGACCGACAGCGAATTGCCACCGATGACCGGCAGCGCCAGCACGGCATCGAGCAGCCAGGAGCAGATGCAGCTTGGCGAAGGCCCAGGTGAGGATGCCTTCCTTGGCGAGGATCAGCTTCCAGGCATAGATCTTGACGAGATAGCTCGACCAGAGCGGCAGCATGACGCCGAGATAGAAGATTGCCTTCCATTTTCCCTTGGCATAGCGCGCCGCATAATAGGCGATGGGGAAGGCGATGACCGCCGAGGCGATGGTCACCACCGCCGCCATCGTCACGGTGCGGACGATGATGTCGAAATTGGCGGCCGACAGAAGCTGGCGGTAGGTCGCGAAGCGTGAATTCGTAGTTGATCAGGCCGGAGAAATCATCGATCGAAAAGAAGCTCTGCAGCAGAAGCGCGAGCAGCGAGCCGACATAGATGATGCCGAGCCAGAGCAGCGGCGGGCCAAGCAGAGTGGCCAGCAGCAACGTGCGGGTTGCTGCCAGAGAAAGATCGGACAGCCGGCCAAGCAGGCCCGGCCGTTTTCGGAAGGATGGATGTCGTGGCCGATCAGCGTCATGCCGCCTCCATCGCAGTGCACGTCGGCCGGCGCTCGAAGCGACAGCGTCACGGTTGCGCCGATTTCGGGCACGGGCAGCGACGGCCGGAGCTTGCAACGATGATCTTCTCGCCGTCGCAATCGACGCTGACGCCGGTTGGCGGCGCCGAGGAAACTGCGGGCAGCGACGGTGCCGGACAGGCTCAGCCGGTCCGCGCCGCCGTGCCGATGGCGGATGGCTTCGGGGCGCAGGCTTGCCCAGCGGCCGGTCGCCACCAAGGCGCGCGCATGGCGTCGCGGCGCAGATCACATTGGAGGAGCCGACGAAATCGGCGACGAAGCGGGTCTGCGGACGCTTGTAGATATCTTCCGGCGTGCCGAGCCTGCTGACGATCTTGCCATCGTTGAAGACGGCGACGCGGTCGGCCATCGACAGGGCCTCGCCCTGGTCGTGGGTGACGAAGACGAAGGTGATGCCGAGCGCTTTCTGCAGGGTTTTCAGTTCTTCCTGCATCTGCTCGCGCAGCTTGAGGTCGAGCGCGCCGAGCGGCTCGTCGAGCAGCAGCACCTTCGGCTTGTTGACGAGCGCGCGGGCAAGCGCCACGCGCTGGCGCTGGCCGCCGGACAGCTGGCCCGGGCGGCGGCTGCCGTAGCCCGGCAGCTTGACCAGGTCGAGCGCATCTTCCGCGGCCTTGCGGCGGCGCTCTGCCTTGTCGACGCCCTTGACCATCAGGCCATAGGCGACATTGTCGAGGATCGTCAGATGCGGAAACAGGGCATAGTCCTGAAACACGGTGTTGACGTTGCGGCGATAGGGCGGCACGCCATCGGCTGTCTCGCCGAAGATCTCGATATGTCCGCCGGTCGGCTGCTCGAAGCCGGCGATCAGCCGCAGGCAGGTGGTCTTGCCGGAGCCCGAGGGGCCGAGCATGGCGAAGAACTCGCCCGGCTGCGACGGTCAAGATCGACCGCATCGACGGCTTTGACCGCGCCGAAATGGCGCGACACGTTTTCGAAAAGAGACGGCGGCGGTCATGGGGACTCCGGAAGGTGGGCGATTAGTCCTCATGCGGTGAAGAGTGTCAAGTCAGTGTCGGCTGTCGGAAATCCCTCCCCCTTGTGGGAGAGGGTTGGCGGAAGGCTGGCTCGGTAACTCTGCGATGAGGAAGCTAAGCCCCTCCCGACGCTGTCGGGCGACCTTCCCCACAAGGGGGAGGCTGATCAGAATCAACGGCCGCCGATCACGCCGATATAGTCGGAGACCCAGCGGTGGTAGGGCACGCATTCGCCCTGGCTTTCGCACTTGGAGACCGGCGTCTTCCAGAACTTGATCTTGTCGAAGTCGTCGAAGCCGTTGGTCGGCGCAGCCGTCGTCGGTCAGCAGTTCATTGCCCTTGCAGGCAGCCGGAACGGACGGAACCGGTGCCGAACCAGGCGGACACGTCGCCCTGAACCTTCGGCGACAGCGAATGCTCCATCCACATATAGGCGCAGTTCGGATGTTCGCTGTCAGCATGCAGCATGGTCGTGTCGGCCCAGCCGGTCACGCCTTCTTCCGGGAAGACCGAGGCGATCGGCTGCTTGTCGGCCTTCAGCAGGTTGACCTGGAACGGCCAGGAACCGGAAGCGACGACGCCTTCGTTCTTGAAGTCGTCGATCTGGATCATGGCATCGTGCCAGTAGCGGCTGACGAGCGTGCGCTGGCCGCGCAGCAGGTCAAGCGCTGCCTTGTACTGGTCTTCGTTCAGCTCGTAGGGGTCCTTGATGCCGAGTTCCGGCTTGTGGGACATCAGGTAGTTGGCGGCGTCGGCGACGTGGATCGGGCCGTCATAGGCCTGGACGCGGCCCTTGTTGGACTTGCCGTCCGGCAGGGTCATTTCTTCGAACACGACGTTCCAGCTCTTCGGCGCTTCGTCCTTGAAGGCTTCGGTATTGTACATCAGCACGTTCGGGCCCCAGACGTAGGGCGTGCCGTAATGCACGCCGTTGACGGTGTGCCAGGGGGCGTTCTGCAGGCGCTCGTCGACCGTCTTGACCAGCTCGGGATCAGATCGGTGTTGATCGGCTGGACGCGCTTGCCGGCGACCAGGCGCAGCGAGGCGTCGCCCGAGGCGGTCACGAGGTCGAAGCCGCCTTCGTTCATCAGCGCGACCATTTCGTCCGAGGTCGCTGCCGTCTTGACGCGTGACCTTGCAGCCGGTTTCCTTTTCGAAGCCGGTGACCCAGTCGTAATTCTTGTCGGTCTCGCCGCGCTCGATATAGCCGGCCCAGGCGACGATCGAGAGTTCGCCTTCGCCCTTGCCCAGTTCCTTCAGCGGCTTCTGCGGCGACGGCGTGGGTCGCAAAGGCTCAGCGGCCAGGGTGAGCGCCGTGCAGGATTTCAGAATTTGCTTCATGCGTGAAGTCTCCCGGTTTGAGCGTCCGCATTTTTACGGTTTTGTTCCCGGATCGTAAAGGTGCCGCAATTTCGCCGCTTTCGCAAATTCATTAATCAGAATGTCGGTATCGGTTTTTCCGATATCGAGACGTTCTATCGCGTCCGTCCGCTTCGCAGCGCCTCGGCAACGCCGATGAAGTCGCGGGCCGACTGCGGCAGGCCGGAGCCCTTGCGCCAGACCATGCCGACCTGCACGACGGGCAGGGAGCCGGAAACATCCCGGCTTTCGATGCGGTCGCCTTCCAGCGACCAGGGGCGATAGACGAGATCGGGCAGAAGCGCGATGCCGGCGCCTGTCGCGACGAGGCTGCGCACCGCTTCGACCGAGCGGGTGCGGAAGGCGACATGCGGCCGGGCGCCGAGTGCCGTCAGCAGCTTGCCGGTGTTCTCCTCGATTTCATCGACCGTCAGCATGATCAGCGGCTCCCTGGCGATATCGGCGACCGAGATGATATCGGCGGAGACCAGCGGATGGCCGAGCGGCAGCCAGAGGCGGTAGGGCGAGGTCTCGATGATTTCCGCCTGCAGCGCCATGCGGTCGCGCAGGTTGGAGATGACCATGACCGCGACATCAAGCTCGCCGCCGACCAGAAGATGTTCGAGATAGGAGCCATTGTCCTCGATCGCGCTGACCTCGACGCCCGGGTAGGCGCGGCGATAGCGGGCGAGCAGGTCGGAGAGCACGTAGCCTGCGACCAGCGAGGTGACGCCGAGATTGAGCGTGCCGCTTGTCTGGTCTCGCGCTCCTGCGAAAACGAGCGGCGTGCATCCGAGACGTCGGCGAGGATCTTCGTCGCATGGCGCAGGAACTGGTGGCCATTATGGGTGATGTGCAGGCCGCGCGGATGGCGCTCGAACAGTTCGACGCCGAGATCGCTTTCCAGTTCCTTCACCGCTTCGGTGATCGAGGACTGCGAAATCGACAGGTTCTGCGCGGCGCGCGTCACCGACCCCTGTTCGGCAACGGCGATGAAATACTGGAGCTGACGGAGGGTGAAGGCCATGCTCGCAGTTAACATGCGGGAAGGGGGGCATGGCAAGATGAACCGGAGCGTCAGCCGCGCACTTCCGGCAGGATTGAGCGAGCGTCGACATTTCTGTCGATTTCCAGACAATGTTCGGTTCGCGATCCTGCTAGAAGAGAGGAAACATCACGAGCAGGCGACCATGACGCACCATAAACCATCTCCCATGCCCACCGAACCCGGCATTCTCGCCTTCCACAAACGCTGCGAGGATTTTTATCCGGCCGACGCTGTCGATGCGCCGATTGCCCAGCAACGGCAATGGTACGACGCGCTCTGTGCCGAATTCGATGCGCCTTCGCCGGAAGGGTTGACGCGGCAGGATGAACGGGTCGAGGGCCGTATTCCGGTGCGTCGCTACCGGCCCGCCAGCATCCTCACGCAGACCCGGATCTTCTATATTCACGGCGGCGGCTTCGTCGTCGGCTCGCTCGACAGTCATGATGCGATCTGCGCCGAGCTTGCCCATGCGACCGGGGCCGAACTGGTGTCCATCGATTACCGGCTTTGCCCCGAACATGTCTGGCCTGCTGCTTTCGACGATTGTTTCGCGGTTCTGGCGTGGCTGCTCGCCGATGGTCGCCCGCTGGTGGTCGCCGGCGACAGCGCGGGCGGCAATCTGACTGCGGGCATCGTCCTGAAGGCCCGGGACGAGGGCCTGTCCGGCATTGTCGGGCAGGTGCTGATCTATCCGGGGCTTGGCGGCGATCTTGTCTCTGGCTCCTATCGTGAAATGGCCCATGCGCCGGGTCTTTCGACGGCCGATGTTTCCTATTACCGCGCGATCTTACAGGCGCCGGAAGACGATGGGTTTGCGCATCCGCTGAAAGCCGGCGACCTTTCGGGCCTGCCGCCCGCCTATATCACGGCGGCGCATTTCGATCCGCTGCGCGACGATGCGCGGCTCTATGCGGCGCGGTTGATCATGGCGGGTGTGAATGTCAATTTTCGCGAGGAGCCACAAATGATCCATGCCTGGTTGCGTGCCCGTCATATGAGCGAGGGCGCACGCTACGGCTTCGAGCATCTCTGCCTGGCTGTGAGGTCCCTTGTCGGGTAGCCTCAGGGCTTCGGGGAATAGGAAAAATCTTGCGCAAGTCGCCGAGCCCGATCAATTCGAAACACGGACAGGAGGCCATGGCGATGACGATTTCAGGGATTACCGATCTTCACACGCTGCTGCGCGAGATGCGCCCCAGCCTTCATGCCGCACGGTTCGTCTATTCCACCGTCGCCCTCGATACCGCTTCGGCGTCGCTGATCCTGTCGGCGCAGGGCTCCTTTCGCGAGGAGGAGGGGTTGACCCTTATTCTTGAAAAGCAGGCGGCCGAGGCGGCCGGGCTTTCCTGCGGTCCCGTGATGCGGATGATCACGCTGAATGTGCATTCGGCACTGGAGGCTGTCGGGCTCACGGCGGCGATCTCCGCCGCTCTGACGCAAGCGGAGATCAGCGCCAATGTCGTTGCCGCCTATTATCACGATCATGTCTTCGTTCCCGAAGCCGATGCCGAGCAGGCCCTGCAGGTGCTTGAGCAACTGACGCAAGCCTGAGCGCTCGAAGTCCGCGCGGCATCGAATTGCGGCCTCTACATGAAGTCGCGCGCAATCGCCTTGCCGAAGACCTTTTCGAAGATCTGGGTCTCCCCTTCGAACGCCTTGACCTGCGCCGAGATCACCCATTCGGTCTGCGTGCAGGCAATCGACGCGACGCAGATGGTGCGCACGAACCAGCCGGGGCGGGCCATGTCGCAGGTCCATGTTGAAACGCCGCTCATCGACAGCGGATCGCCTTCCGCGATCGACCAGACCTCGTCGCGCAACTGGCGTGTCGAAAGCCCGGTGTCCGGATGCTCGAACAGGCCGGTATCCTCATAGATCCGGTAATTTGTCTTGCCGTTGATCAGGTCGCGCTCCACCGAGCGTCGGGTTTCCGATGGCGCATGCTCGATATAGGTCGGCAGCGGATCGGGATTTTCAGGCTCGGGCATGACGATGGGATCGTGTTCGCCCAGCATGGGCAGGTCGAGCGCGAGGCTGCCCGTATCGATGGTGAGGCCCGGATCGGTCGGTGCCGGCAGGATGGTCGGCCAATAGGCGGTCGATAGCGACAGACGGATGCGGTGGCCAATACCGAAGCGATAGCCGCAGGCGTCGAGCACCAGCCGCACGGTCGTCTTCTCGCCCTTCACCATGGCTTTGGGTTCTGCATTGCCGTCGCGGTGGGCAAGGTTGAGCACGCCGAAGGTGACGCGGGTCGCCGCGCCGTCGGGATGCACGTCGATCAGGCGGACTGCAAGGTTTGCCCAGTCGGCATCGCAGGCGACGTCCAGCGTCAGCACGGGCTGGCCGAGGCTGTCGAAGACTTCCGTCAAAGGGGCTGTCTGGAAGGTCAGCGAACCGGCATCGTCGATGCGCTGGTCGCCGGCCATTTCCGCATCGGGCTTCAGGGTGAACCACTCGCCGGAGGCCGTGCCTGTGTCGAGCGGTGATTTCACGTAAACGTCGCGCACCGCATTGGCTTGACCTTTGCCGAACTCGAGCGATCCGGACGGGCTGACATGCAACGGCTGCATCTGCGGCGCCGTCCAGCTGTCCTTGGCGATCCAGAAGCCCGGATCGGTGTCGCGGCGAAGCGCCGGTTTTGGTCCGTCGAGGATATAGGCGCGCATCTGCGGCAGGGTCTCGACGCCGGTATCCTCTCCCTTCAGCCAGCGGTTCCACCAGGCGATTGCCTCGCCGTGGAAATCGGCGCGGGGTTTTGGCCAGGCGAAATGCGGATATTTGTGCACCCAGGGGCCGATCATGGCTTTCGCCTTGTCGCCGAGCCCCTCGACCGCCAGCATCGGCGTGTTGCGATATCCGTCCGCCCAGCCGGCAATGACCATGGCAGGAATTGGGAAACCTTCGAAATCCTCGCAGATCGAACCGTGTTTCCAGAATTCGTCGCGGCGCTGGTGCTGAAGCCACTCCTCCAGGAAGAAGGGTTCGTTTTCCAGCCGCTCCAGCCACATGTCGCGCCAGCGGTCGCCGACCAGTGCCGGATCGGGCGAACGCGACTGGTAGGCCAGCATGGTTGCTGCCCAGGAAAGTTGTGCCGAGAGATGCGTGCCGTTCTTGTAGTGGATGTCGTCATTGTAGCGATCGACCGTCGATGCGATCGAGATGACGGCCTTCAGCGCCGGCGGTTGCAGAGCGGCGACCTGCAGGCAGTTGAACCCGCCCCAGGAAATGCCCATCATGCCGACCGAGCCATTCGACCAGGGCTGGGCGGCGATCCAGGCGATCAGTTCGCAGGCGTTCGCCAGTTCCAGCGGCGTATACTCGCCGTCGATGACGCCGTCGGATTCGCCGGAACCTCTGATATCGACGCGCACCCCGGCAATGCCGGCCGCGGCAAAGACCGGATAGGTGGATTCATCCCGCGGGCTGGTTCCGTCGCGCTTGCGATAAGGCAGGAATTCGAAGACCGCGGGTACCGGGCTGGTTTCAGCGCCTTCCGGCATCCAGATGCGCGCGGCCAGCCGCGTGCCGTCCTCAAGAACGATCCATTGGTTTTCGATGACGGTGAAATTGCCTGTGGTCATGACCCTGTCTTTTCTGCATGCTGTGTTGCCGTGAGCGTATGATCAACGACCGCTTCCGGCTGGGGAGGATATGTGAGGATGGCAAGGTTCTGTCTCGCCATAAGTCTGATATCGCTGGTTCATCCGGGCGCTGCCTTTGCCGAAACGGCTGCGCCCCTGCCGGGCTGCGCGCTGTCGGGTGCCAGCAGCGTGATGATCGGCGGCTTGCCCGCCCTGCGGCTGTCGGACGTGGTCAATTGCCCGCCGGAACTCTACACGATCGTGCCGAGTATCTTCATCGAAGGCCAGCCCGTCGTGCAATTCCGCTCCGGCAGCGGCGAGAAGGGCGACTGCGCAGCCCGCGCCGATCCCTCCGTCACCATGGAAGGGGGTGCAGCACCCCGTCTTGGTGACGTCGCCTGCACGGCGAAATGATGCCCGGATGACCCAAGCGTCAATTCCCGGCACTTTCCATCTTCCGCGTCTTCAGAACCTTCTCCAGCCAGCCGATTTCCATTTCCGGAACCGACTTCAAGAGCAGATCCGTATAGTCGTCGAAGGGCGGCGACAGCACCTTGGATTTCGGTCCGAAGCGCACGAGCCGGCCGCGGTGCATGACCGCGACGCTATCGGCAATGGCGCGCACGATGGCGATGTCATGGGTGATAAACATATAGGAAACAGCGGTTTCCTCCTGCAGCTTGAGAAGCAGATTCAGGATGCCTTCGGCCACCAGCGGATCGAGCGCCGAGGTCGGCTCGTCGCAGAGGATGAGTTCCGGCCTGGCTGCGAGCGCGCGCGCGATCGCAACGCGCTGTTTCTGGCCGCCGGACAGTTCGGCCGGATAGCGATCGAGGAAGCGCGAACCCATCTCGATCTGGTCGAGCAGATCCTTGACGCGCTCGGTCTTCCGCGCGCCGTGCAGGCCGAAGTAGAAGGAGATCGGTCGGCCGATGATGTCGCGCACCGTCTGGCGCGGGTTCATCGCGGTATCGGCCATCTGGTAGATCATCTGCACCCGGCGGAGTTCGTCCTTGCTGCGGGACTTCAGCGCCTTTGGCAGTTCCTTGCCTTCAAAGCTGATCGTGCCTTCGGTCGGAGGCAGGAGCCCGGTGATGACGCGGGCAAGCGTCGATTTTCCGGAGCCGCTTTCGCCGACGATCGCCAGCGTCTGGCCCTTGGGCAGGTGCAGGGAGACGTTGTCCAGCACCTTGAACCCGTTGCCGTAACCGGCGCTGACATTGTCGACCTTGAGCAGCGTGTCGCTCTGGTCGACTGCTTCGTTGCGCTTGGTCTGGCGGACATTGACGAGCGCGCGGGTGTATTCCTCGTTCGGCGCTTCGATGATCTGTTGCGTCGTGCCGTATTCGATGGTCTTGCCGTGGCGCAGGACCATGATGTCGTCCGAGATCTGGGCGACGACGGCAAGGTCGTGGGTGATGTAGAGCGCTGCGGTGTTGGTTTCCTCGATCGCATGCTTGATCGCAGCAAGCACGTCGATCTGCGTCGTGACGTCGAGCGCCGTCGTCGGCTCGTCGAAGACGATCAATTCAGGGTTGGGGCAAAGCGCCATTGCGGTCATCGCCCGCTGCAACTGGCCGCCGGAGACCTGATGCGGATAGCGCTCGCCGAAGGTTTCCGGGTTTGGCAGGCCAAGCACGGTGAAGAGATAGAGTGCGCGCTTCCTGGCATCCTCGCGTGACATGATGCCGTGGCGCAGCGACGCCTCGATGACCTGTTCGCCGAGCCGGTGGGCGGGGTTGAAGGCGGCGGCTGCCGATTGCGCGACATAGCAGACCTTCGCACCGCGGATCGTGCGGATACCGCTTCGGCCGAGCGTCAGAATGTCCTGCGCCGTTGAGCAGTACCTGACCGCCGGTGATCGATGCGCCGCCGCGACCATAGGCGAGTGCCGACAGACCGATCGTCGACTTGCCGGCACCGGATTCGCCGATCAGTCCGAGCACCTTGCCCTTTTCGAGATCGAAGGAGACGTCTTCGACCAGCGTCACGGTTTTCGGCGGTTCGCCGGGCGGATAGCTGGTCGCCTCGATCTTCAGGTTGCGAACGGAGAGGAGGTTGTTTTTCTCGGGCTCAGGCATCGCCGCGGCCTCCCTTCAGGCTGGAGGTGCGTTTCATCAACCAGTCGACGACGAGGTTGACGCAGATGGCCAGCGTTGCAATCGCCCCGCCGGGAATGAGGGCTGCGGAAATGCCGAAGATGATGCCGTCCTTGTTGTCCTTGACCATGCCGCCCCAATCGGCGGCCGGCGGCTGGATGCCGAGGCCGAGGAAGGAGAGGGTGGAGAGAAACAGGATCGAGAAGGCAAAACGCAGGCCGAATTCGGCAAGCAGCGGCGACAGCGTATTGGGCAGGATCTCGCGGAAGATGATCCAGCCCGTGCCTTCGCCACGCAGCCTTGCCGCCTCGACGAATTCCATGACGGCAACGTCGAGCGCCACGGCGCGGCCGATGCGGAAGACGCGGGTACTATCGAGGATGGCCATGACGAGGATCAGGATCCACAATTGTTGCGGCAGGACGGCAAGCACGACGAGCGCGAAGATCAGCGTCGGGATCGCCATCATCAGGTCGTTGAAGCGCGAGAACAGCTGATCGAGAAAGCCGCCGGTGACGGCTGCCGTGAACGACAGCAGCATGCCGAGCGAGAACGACAGGAAGGTTGCCGCCAGCGCCACGAAAATCGTGGTGCGGGCGCCAAAGATCAGGCGCGAGAGCAGGTCGCGACCGAGATTGTCGGTGCCGAGCAGGAAGATCGCCGCCCATCGGCAGCCAGATGTCGCCGACGACCTCGCGCTCGCCGAACGGGGCGATCAACGGCGCGAAAATGGCGCAGAACAGGGCAAGCGCAATGCCGGCAAAGCCGATCCAGGCGCTGATTGGAATGGTGCTCACTCTCATCGCGGATGCCTCAAACGGGGATTGGCGATAATGGCGAGAAGGTCAGCCGCCATGTTGAGGAAAATGTAGAAGGCCGCAAAGATCAGCCCGCAGGCCTGAACCACCGGCATGTCGCGCACCGTCACCGCATCGACCATGTACTGGCCCATGCCCGGATAGACGAAGACGACCTCGACCACGACGACACCGACGACGAGATAGGCGAGGTTCAGCGCAATGACGTTGATGACGGGCGCCACGGCGTTTGGCGCGGCATGTTTGGCGATGATCCGGAAGGCGCTCAGGCCCTTCAGTTCCGCCGTCTCGACATAGGCCGATGACATGACGTTGAGGATGGCGGCACGCGTCATGCGCATCATATGGGCAAGCACGACGAGAACCAGCGTGGCCACCGGAAGCGCGATGGCGGACAGACGTTCACCGAAGCCCATGCTGTCATAAACGGTCGAAGGGAAGGTCGCGACGCCAAGCTGGACCGCGAAGAACATGATCAGGAGATAACCGACGAAGAACTCCGGCAGCGAGATCGCCGCCAGCGAGACGACGTTGATGATCTTGTCCGGCAGCCGGTTTCGATACTGGACGGCGAGCATGCCGAGCGCCACGGCGAGCGGAACCGAGATGATGGCCGCGAAGAAGGCGAGGAACAGCGAGTTGCCGAGACGCTTGCCGATCTGTTCGCTGACCGAATTGCGGCTTGCCCAGGAGGTGCCGAAATCGCCCTGCACCGCACCCCCGAGCCAGCTGAAATAGCGCTCGGTCATGGGCCGGTCGAGGCCGAGATCCTTGCGGATGTTTTCGACCGCCTGTGGCGTCGCCGACTGGCCGAGATAGGTGGTGGCGAAATCGCCGGGCAGGGCCTCGACACCGCCGAAGATCATCAGCGAGACGGCAAAGAGCAGGCCGACGCTGAGGCCCAGGCGCTGGAAGATCAGGGCCGCAAGCGGGCGGCGCAGGCTGAAGCGGCGCCATGCGGTGCCGGTGACGACACCGGTCGAGGCAGGCGGCAGTGCTGTTCCGGAAACGGCATGTGCCTGCGGGAGGCTTTCGCCCCCCGCAATCGTTGCCGTTGTCTGCGCCGGACCGGTATCAGGTCCCAGCGCCGTCATCAGGCGTCGAGCCAGACGCGCGTTGCGACGTAGCCGTTCGACATGTCATTGCCGATATCGTGCACATAGCCCTTCACCTGCTTGGTGGAGGCGTTCACGAAATCATTGAACATCGGCAGGATCAGGCCGCCTTCGTCGCGGACCGTCATGGCCATGGTGCGGTACATGTCCTTGCGCTTGGCCTCGTCCAGTTCGGAGCGGGCCTCGAGCAGGATCTTGTCGAAGTCGGGGCGCAGGAAGCGCGTGTCGTTCCAGTCGGCACTCGACAGATAGGCCGTCGAATACATCTGGTCCTGGGTCGGGCGTCCGCCCCAGTAGGAGGTCGAGAAGGGCTGGACGTTCCAGACGTTCGACCAGTAGCCGTCGCCGGGTTCGCGCTTCACTTCGATCTCGATGCCGGCCTTCTTGGCGCTGTCCTGATAGAGGACTGCGGCATCGACGGCGCCGGGGAAGGCGACGTCGGAAGTGCGCAGCAGGACCGGGCCGCTATGGCCGGATTTCTTGTAGTGGAAGGCCGCCTTGTCCGGATCGTAGGCGCGCTGCTCGATGCCTTCCGGGAAGAGCGCATAGGTCTCGTTGATCGGGAAGTCGTTGCCGACCTTGCCATAGCCGCCGAGAACGGTCTTCACCATATTCTCGCGGTCCATCGCATATTTCAGCGCAAGACGCAGATCGACATTGTCGAAGGGTGCGGTGTTGCAATGCATGATGAAGACGTAGTGGCCGCGGCCGGAGGTCGAGAGGATTTCGACGGTCGGCGCGCGCTTCAGAAGGTTGACGGTCTTCGGGTCGACGCGGTTGATGTAATGCACCTGGCCGGAGGACAGGGCCGCGATGCGTGCGGTCGCGTCGTTCATGTCGATGATTTCGATCGAGTCGACGAAACCGCGATCCGTGCGCCAGTCGTCAGCGTTCTTCTCGAAGCGTCGCGCGTACGCCGGGCTCGAAGCTGGAGAGCTTGTAAGGCCCGGTGCCGATCGCCGGCGCCCGGATCGTCATAACCGCCGCCCGGCTGGATGACGAGGTGGTAGTCGGTCAGAAGCAGCGGCAGGTCGGCATTGCCTTCGGTCAGGACGAGAACGAGATCGTCGCCGTCGGCCTTGATTTCCTTGATCGACTTCATGACGCCAAGCGCGCCGGATTCCGACTTCTCGTCGGTGTGGCGCTGCAGGGTCTTGACGACGTCATCGATCGTCAGGTCCTTGCCGTCGTGGAACTTGACGCCCTTGCGGATCTTGAAGGTCCAGGTGGCAGCGTCGGCCGACGGTGCCCAGGATTCGGCGAGTGCGGGAACCGGAGCGCCTGTCAGCGGCTCGGATTCGACCAGCATGTCGCCCCAGCAGCGGCCGATGCAGAACATGACCTGCGAGAGGAACTTGGCCGGATCGTTGCTGTCGGTGGCGGAGCCGCCTTCCAGGCCGAGCTTCAGATGGCCGCCGCGCTTTGGTTCCTGCGCCTGTGCGCTGGATGCAAACAAAGTGCCCGCGGTCGAAATTGCTATGCCGGCCGCCATGGCGCGGCCCATGAATTCGCGGCGGTTCATCTTGCCGAGCATGACCTGCCTGGCGAGGTAGTTCGTGTAATCGCTCATTCCCCTGTTCCCTTCTTTCGACGGCGTCTGCCGTTCGTTGATTATTGTCCGTTCATGTCCGGCCCGGGCCGAGATTGCCTGCCTTGCCGTTCGTATTCCAATCACTTGTGCAAAAGGCGGAAGCTTGTGCTTCCCGTTTGTTCCGCGATCTTCCGTTAGGGAGAAAATCGAGGCTTTTCCGTATGCTAGTGTCGAATGCCAGTCTTGTATTGATATAAAAATTCGAGCGGTTTCATAAATCCAGCTTATGCAAAATCGCGGCTTTCCCCGGCCGCATGATTGTCCTTGCTGCTATTTTCCTTTCCAGACCGGATCGCGTTTTTCGGCAAAGGCGCGGGCGCCTTCCAGCTGGTCCTCGCTCGAATACAGGATATCCACGGTCTTGAACTGCCGTTTGGTGATCCTGTTCATCGTCGTCTGGAAGTCTTCGCCTTCGGCCGCGCGGACCACTTCCTTGATCGCCGCATAGACGAGTGGCGGGCCGCTTTCGAGCAGGCGGGCAAGCTCCCAGGCACGCTCCATCAGCTTGTCGGCGGCAATAATCTCGTTGACGAAACCCCAGCGATGAGCCTCCGTCGCATCCAGCCAGCGGCCGGTGAACAGCATGTCCATGGCGATGTGATAGGGGATGCGCTTGGGCAGCTTGATCGAGGCGGCATCGGCAACCGTGCCCGAGCGGATTTCCGGCAGCGCGAAGGTGGCGTGCTCGGCAGCCAGGATCATGTCGGCGGAGAGTGCGATTTCCAGTCCGCCGCCGCAGCAGATGCCGTTGATCGCGGCGATCACGGGCTTGTTGAGATCGCGCAATTCCTGCAGGCCGCCAAAGCCGCCGACGCCATAATCGCCATCGACGGCGTCGCCTCCGGCTGCGGCCTTCAGGTCCCAGCCCGGGCAGAAGAATTTTTCACCGGCGCCGGTAATGATCGCAACACGCAGCTGTCGGGTCGTCGCGAAAGCCTGCGAAGATCTCGCCCATGATGCGCTAGATGTCACGAGGTCGATGGCGTTGGCCTTCGGCCGGTCGATGGTGACCTCGAGAATGCCGCCCTCGCGGCGGGTGCGGATAGGTCCGGTCATAGGCTTCATTTCCTCCGACGGATCAGGGCATCGACGGCCAAGGTTCCAGACCCCTGCGGCAACACCATGATAGGATTGATATCGAGTTCGGTCAGCTTTGCGGCGTCCGCTGCGACATAGGATGCGACAGCAGCGACAGCGGCCACGAGCGCCTCGACATCGCCTTTCGGGCCGCCGCGATAGCCTTCAAGCAGCTTGTTGATCTTCAACCCGGAAATCGCTTCCCGGATGGCATTTTCCGATGTCGGAAGCGTCAGAATGGCGGAATCGTCAAGCAATTCGACCAGAATTCCGCCGGCGCCGATCGTGAGCACCGGACCGGCAACCGGATCGCGCAGCGCCCCGACGATGATTTCCGCGACCGGCTTTCCAATCATTTTTTCAACGAGATAACCGGACGCGACCGTGGCCATGGCTTCTGCCGCCGCGATAACCGCCTGCCGGCTCGGCAAGATTGAGCTTCACGGCACCGGCCTCTGTCTTGTGGGCGACGCCGAGGCCCTTGAGCACGACCGGGAAACCCAGCGCTTCGGCCGCATCGGCTGCGTCTTCCACCGTCGATGCGGTGCGGCCTTCCGGCACCGAGAGACCGAAGCCGGCAAGCATCTGTTTGGCTTCATGCTCGGACAGCGTGACGATCTCGCCGTCTTCAGCTGGCGTCTTCAGCAGCGGTGCGGGGGCTGGCTTTGCCCAGGCTTTTCCGATGGTGGCCGAGATCTCCGCCGCGGCAAGCGCTTCGTCGATGCCATAGAAGGGGACTATTCCATCCGCCATCAGCGAAAGCGCGGTTGCTTCCGGCATGTTTTCGCCAAGGCTTGCGACGATGCCGGCCACCGCACCCGTGGCACGCGAGGCGGCGATCACGGCATCGCAGGTCGTGACCCAGTCGGTCGCGTCGCAGCGGTCCTGCCGGGGGAAGTCGAGAATGATGAGGTTCAGTGCATAATCGCCCTTCATCATGGCGGTAAAGGCCGTCGTCTGTTTGTCGCGATTGCCCCAGACGAAGGTGTGGTAGTCGAGCGGATTGGCGATGGTCACCATTTCGCCGAGACTTTCGCGCAACGGCTGGCGTTGCTCGTCCTTGAGGGCGCGGAACACTGTCTTGCGCCTGACGCCGGCATCGGCCATCAGCGAGGCCTCGCCGCCCGAGCAGCTCATCGAGGAGATGTCGTAGGTCGCAAGCGGCCGGATGCACATGCAGCAGCTTCAGCGTTTCCAGCAGTTCCGGCAGCGTGTCGACCCGGCCGATGCCGAGGCGTTCGAGAAGCGCCGAGGAGACCGTGTCATTGCCGGCAAGCGAGGCCGTATGCGAGACGGTCGCCAGCTGGGCGGCTTCGGACTTGCCGACCTTCAGCGTCGACCACCGGCTTTTTCAGCTCGCGGGCGCGCAGCGCCAGCCGCTCCAGCGCTTCGACGCTGTCGAAGCCTTCGATATGCAGGCCGACGGCGGTGACGCGCGGGTCTTCGAGCGCCGCGATGGCCAGTTCGGAGAGGCCGGTCTGGGCCTGGTTGCCGGCGGTCATGATATAGGCGAGCGGCAGGCCGCGCATCTGCATCGAGACGTTGCAGGCGATGTTGGAGGACTGGGTCAGGACGGCGACGCCGCGTTCGACGCGCTGCATGCCGTGCTGGTCCGGCCAGAGCAGGGCGCCATCCAGCACGTTGATGAAGCCGTAGCAATTCGGTCCGACGATCGCGCATGTCGCCGGCGGCCTTCAACCAGCGCCTCCTGCAGGTCGCTGCCATCGGCCAGTTCGCTGACGGCCTCGCGAAAGCCGGAGGCATAGCAGATCGCGCCGCCGGCACCGCGCGCGGACAGCTCGCGGATGATCTCGATGGTCAGCGTGCGGTTGACGCCGACGAAGGAAGCGTCCGGCGCGCCGGGCAGGTCGGCCACCGAGCGGTAGCATTTGCGCCCGAGGATCTCGTCCTGCTTCGGATGGACCGGCCAGATTTCGCCGGTAAAGCCCATCTTGTCGCATTGCTCGATCACCCGGCGCGCTTCCTTGCCGCCGAAGACGGCGATGGATTGCGGGCGGATCAGGCGGGAGAGGTCGCGGGTCATGGGTTTGTCCCTCGCAGGCTTTGGAGCAAGCATACCCCCCTCTGTCCTGTCGGACATCTCCCCCTCAAGCGGGGAGATCGCCGTGAGGAGACTTTTGCCGTCCCGCGGTGCACTCGAAAGGACGCTAAGTCTGGGGCTGTTTTTCGGCCATGCCCAACTCTGGCGTCACGGCAGGCGGTTGGATTTGCCCGTGTCGGCGCGTCCGGCCGATCTCCCCCCTGGAGGGGGAGATGCCCGACAGGGCAGAGGGGGGCACTCTTGCTCGAAACCATCCTCACGCCCCCAGCGGCCGAAGCAGATCGCGGCTGATGATGTGGCGCTGGATTTCCGAGGTGCCGTCCCAGATGCGCTCGACGCGGGCATCGCGCCAGAAGCGGGCGAGCGGCAGGTCGTCCATCAGGCCCATGCCGCCATAGATCTGGATCGCCTCGTCGGTGACGCGGGCGAGCATTTCCGAGGCATAGAGCTTGGCCGAGGCGATCTCGCGGTTGGCCGGCAGCTTCTGGTCGAGACGCCAGGCGGCCGCCAGCGTCAGACAGTCGGCGGCATCGATCTCGGTGATCATGTCGGCGAGCTTGAACGACACGCCCTGGTTGGCGCCGATCGGCTTGCCGAACTGCTTGCGCTCGGCGGCATAGGGCAGGGCATAGTCGAACACCCGGCGGGCGCGGCCGACGCAGGTGGCCGCCACCGTGATGCGGGTGGCGTAGAGCCAGTCATTGGCGATGTCGAAACCCTTGTGCACTTCGCCGAGGATCTGCGGACGAGGGCAGGCGGCAATCGTCGAAAGAGAGGATGCAGTTCTTGTAGCCGCGATGGGAGACCGAATCGTAGCCGTTGCGGATTTCGAAGCCCGGCGTGCCGCGATCGACGAGGAAGCAGGTGATCTTCTTCTTCGGGCCGCGCGGTGTTTCCTCTTCGCCGGTGGCGATGAAGACGATGACGAAATCGGCGATATTGGCATGGCTGATGAAATGCTTGGTGCCGTTGACGATCCAGTCGTCGCCATCGGGCTTGGCAAAACACTTCATGCCGCGCACGTCGGAGCCGGCATCCGGCTCGGTCATGGCCAGCGCATCGAACTTCTCGCCCTTGACGGCGGGGATCAGGTATTTCTCGCGCTGCTCGTCATTGCAGGCCATCAGGATGCCGGAGGGACGGCCGAAGAAGACGGTAAGGCCCATCGAGCCGCGGCCAAGTTCGCGCTCGACCAGCGTGAAGGTCTGGTGATCGAGGCCGGCGCCGCCGACTTCTTCCGGCATGTTGCAGGCGAAGAAGCCGAGATCCTTGCACTTTCTGCGCGATCTCCTGGCCGAGTTCCTTCGGCACGATGCCGGTGCGTTCGACCTCGTTTTCATGCGGATAGATTTCGGTCTCGACGAAGCCGCGCACGGTGTCGACGATCATCTGCTGTTCTTCGGTCAGTGCGAAATCCATCTTATGGTCCTCCTGTGTTTTCGTGGGTGAGCCGGTTTGGGCGCTCACCCCCCTCTGTCCCTTCGGGACATCTCCCCCTCAAGGGGGGAGATTGGCCGCGCGATCTGTGCGTCCCTTACTCTGAATTCTGCGTGGGAAATGACATGATCTCCCCCCTTGAGGGGGAGATGTCGCGCAGCGACAGAGGGGGGCATGCGCGGCAAATTCAAACATCCTGCTTACACCCGCTTCTGCCCCACACTGCGCCCGACACCCTCGGGCTTCGGCAACCCGGCATGCGCCCCGGCAATCGCCTCGACCTTGGCAAGCACCTCCGGCAGCGCGGCCACGGCCTTGCTCGCCTTACTGTCCACATGCAGCAGCATCTGCTCGGCGGTCGCAACCGCTTCGTTGGTCGCGCGCGTTGTAGATGCGTCGAGAAGATGTGCAGGCGCTTTTCGTCGTGGGACAGGATCTGGCAGGTCGAATAGAGCGCGTCGCCGAGCTTGGCTTCGCCGAGATGACGGATATGGGTTTCGACCGTGTAGTAGCTGTGGCCGCTTCTTGACATAGTCGAGATCGACGCCGATCAGGCGCAAGAGGCCGTCGGACGTATCGCCGAAGACCTGCAGGTAGCGGTGTTCGGTCATGTGGCCGTTGTAGTCGACCCAGGCGGCATTGACCTTGGTGTCGACGATGCGGATCGGCTTGCGCGTTGCCGAGGTCGGTCTTTGGCTTTTCGGCGTTTGCCCAGAGGCTCTGCTCGAAATCCGCGAGCAGCTTGCCGGCGCCCCAGCCCTTGCCGCCGTCGCCGCCCTTCAGCGCCTGCATGATGCCGACGAGGTTTTCGTCGCGGATGCGCTCCAGATCGCGGATGCCGCGGGCACCGGACTGCGCGTCGGACTGGCTGGCGATCTTGTCGACCAGTTCGTCGTCGAGATCGACCACGTCCATCAGCTTGGTCCAGGGCCAGGAGAGGCAGGGGCCGAACTGGGCGAGGAAGTGGCGCATGCCGGCTTCGCCACCGGCGATGCGGTAGGTCTCGAACATGCCCATCTGCGCCCAGCGCATGCCGAAGGAATAGCGGATCACGTCGTCGAGCGTCTCGGTGTCGCAGATATCGTCCTTGATCAGCCAGAGGCCTTCGCGCCAGACGGCTTCCAGCAGGCGGTCGCCGACGAAGGCCTCGATCTCCTTGTTGATGATCACGCCCTTCATGCCGATGGGCGCAAGCTTGGCCTTGGCCTCTTCCAGCGTGGACTTGGCCGTCTTTTCGCCGCCGACGAGTTCGGCGAGCGGCAGCAGATAGACCGGATTGTAGGGATGGGCGACGAACATGCGCTCGGGATGCTTCATGTCGCGCTGCAGGTCGGTCGGCATGAGGCCCGACGTGGACGAGCCGATCAGCGCCTTCGGGTCGGCGGCCGCATCGATCTGGGTGAGGACGCCGCGCTTCAGATCGACGCGCTCGGGCACGCTTTCCTGAATCCAGTCAGCGCCTTGCACGGCCTCTTCAACGCTCTTGCACGAAGGTGAGCTTGCCCTTCGGCGGCAGCGGCGCCATGGTCAGCATGGCATAGGCGCGCTCGGCATTGGCCAGCACTTCGCCGACGATGCGCTCCGCTTCCGGATGCGGATCGAACATGTTGACGTCGATGCCGGCGAGCAGAAAGCGGGCCGATCCAGGCCCCGCCGATAACGCCGCCGCCGATACAGGCTGCCTTGTTGATTTTGGTCATGTGTCATCTCCATTCCGTCTGTCATCGTGGCGAATACCCCTCCCCAACCCCTCCCCACAAGGGGGAGGGGTTAGACTCGCGGCATCTGCCCAGTCGATCAACCGGTTCAGCGATTGCTGATGCCGATCTCTCTCCGTGTGGCGCGCCGCGAGTAAGTCCCTCCCCCTTGTGGCGGAGGGGTTGGTGGGAGGGGTACTCTCCTCGAAATCTCTTATCGCTTCGTCAGCTTCAGTTTCTCGCGCACCTCGGCCGGGCCGATGATCCGGGCGCCCATGCCCTCGATGACGCCGACGGCTTTTTCGACGAGCTGCGCATTGGTGGCGAGCTGGCCCTTGCCGACATAGAGATTGTCTTCCAGCCCGACGCGGACATTGCCGCCGGCGAGCACGGCCGCTGCCGGATAGGCGAGCGCGTTGCGGCCGATCGAGAAGGCGGAGAAGGTCCAGCTGGCCGGCACGTTGTTGACCATCGCCATGAAGGTGTTGAGATCGTCAGGTGCGCCCCACGGGATGCCCATGCAGAGCTGGATGAGGACCGGATCCTCGATCAGGCCTTCCTCGACGAGCTGCTTGGCAAACCAGAGATGGCCGGTGTCGAAGGCTTCGATTTCCGGGCGCACGCCGAGATCGGTCATCATCTTGGCCATGGCGCGCAGCATCGACGGCGTGTTGGTCATGACATAGTCGCCGAGCGAGAAGTTCATCGTGCCGCAATCGAGCGTGCAGATTTCCGGCAGGCATTCGGCGACATGGCGAGACGCGCTCGGTGGCGCCGGCCATGTCGGTGCCGTTTCGATTCAGCGGCAGGGGCTGTTCGACATTGCCGAAGATCAGGTCGCCGCCCATGCCGGCCGTCAGGTTGAGCACGACATCGACATCGGCGGAGCGGATGAGGTCGGTGACTTCCTTGTAGAGATCGTTGCGGCGGCTCGGCGCGCCGGTCTCGGGATCGCGCACATGGCAATGGACGATGGCGGCACCGGCCTTGGCGGCATCGATGGCCGAGGCGGCGATCTCCTTGGGCGAGCGCGGCACATGCGGCGACTTGCCGGCGGTGTCGCCGGAGCCGGTCACGGCACAGGTGATGAAGACGTCGCGGTTCATGCTGAGCGGCATGGATGTCTCCCCTTGTTCTTGGGTTGCATTACGATCCAAGATCCGTTCAGCTGCTTTGCATTTTCGGATTTCCGCTATACATTATCGGCATTGACGATGGAGAGTTCGACTTGCTTGCGCCGCGCGAAGACACCCAGCATCTCGATCTGCTGGTTTTGCCGGAGACGAACCTGCATCCTGGTCGCCTCGGTGATCGAGCCGCTGCGGGCCGCAAACCGCATCTCCGGACGCACGCTCTATACGCTGGCGGATTTTTCAGCCCGGACGGCCAGCCGATCGAAACCAAGAGCGGCATTCCGATCCCCGTCAGTGGCGCCTTCCGGCCGCAAAAGGAGACCGACCGCTCTTCGTCCTGTCGAGCTACAACTGGCGGGTCCATGCGAGCGCCGCATCTGAAGCATGCAGCTTTCGCAGACGGCGCGGCACCGGACGCTTGATGGCCGGGATCGAGGCAGGCACCTGGCTGCTGGCCGAGACCAGCCTGCTCGACAATTTTTCCGCAACGAACCATTGGGAGGATTTCGAGGATTTCGCCGCCGCCTATCCGCAGATCACCATGGTGCGCGAGCGCTTCGTCATCGACGGCAAGCGCATCACCACCGGGCGGCTCGCTTGCCGACGCTGGACCTGATGCTGGAGATTATCCGCCGCCAGCACAGGCTATTCGCTGGCGCTCGAAGTCTCGCCGCCTGTTCATCTACGAGCAGGAACGCACCCGCGGCGATCTGCTGCAGGTGCCGGTCATCGGCAATATGCGGATCCTCGATGCCCGTGTGGGTGCCGCGGTGAAGCTGATGGAGGAGACTGTCGAAGCGCCGCTTGACGCTGGCCCGCCTTGCCCGCCGTGCCGGTGTCAGCGCCCGCCATCTGCAGGATCTGTTTCAGGAGACGATGGGGGTTGCGCCGCACCAGCATTATCTGGCGCTCAGGCTGAATGCGGCGCGGCGCAAGGTCATCGAGACGCGGGCGGATTTTGCCGAGATCGCCGCCATCACCGGCTTCAACTCGTCCTCCGCCTTTTCGCGCAGCTACCGGGCGCATTACCGCGAAAGCCCGAGCGAGACGCGCCGGCGGCTGAAGCTGAAGATCTGATTCAAGCGCCTGATGTGTCGATTCAACTGTTGCGCTTCTATGAGTCGAATCAAACGCTTATGCGCCGTCCCGCAGGAAAGGATTCAGGTTCTCCGGCTCGGGCATCAGGTGCCTTGCGCGCGGATCATCTCCAGCATCGCCTCGCCGACCTGGCGCGAGAGGGCGTTCTTCTGCCAGACAAGCGAGAGTGATTGTACATAGTCGGCGTCAAGCGTGACCATGGCCGGCGGGTTCTGGATACGGGCGATCGAGCTTTCCGGCAGGACAGAGAGATAGCCGTGATTCATCACCATATTGATGATGACGGGGATCGAATCGACCTCGACAAGCGTCACCCGGTTGCGTTCGCTCTCGCTGAGCGTCTGTTCCAGAAAGCGTGTCGTCTGCTGGCGCAGACCGCTTTTCTGGCTGGGCACCGCCATGGGTTTCGTCCGCAGCATGCGGCGGATATCGCCGCTGCATTCGGCAAAGACCGCATGCGAGCCGGCCAGGGCAAGCGCCGTCTGCGAGACCAGCAGCCCCTCGAAATCGCCGGGGAAATCGGCAAGGTCCAGCAGCACGGCATCGAAGCGCCGGCTTTTCAAACCGGCGATCAATTCATCGGCGGTGGTGCTGGAGACGAACAGCGGCTGGCGCGGCCGCGTGCGGTGCCACTGCGCCGTGAGGCTTGCCAGCATGCGGGCGATTTCGCTTTCGGGGCCGAGCGGCATGACGGACCCCAGCCGCCATGTCGCCGCGGTCCGGCGGAAACGGTCTCCGGATGCCAGAGAGAGACGGGTCCAGATATCGATGAGTTCTTCGGCGATCGGAATGGCGGCGACGCCCTCAAGCGTGCAAGTGATGCCCGAGGCTGAGCGCAGCAGCAGGGGAAAACCGAGGACGCGTTCCAGGTCGGCCAACTGGCGGGTCAGCTGCGGCTGGCCGAGGCCGAGCTGTCTTGCGGTTCCACGTATGCTGCCATTGCGGGCGCAGGCGACAAAGCGCTGCAAGGTCGCAAGGCCGATCGAAGGGATCGTGGATGTTCGAACATCTGTCCCGGCGAGGGCCGCAAGCGCGTGCGCTGCTGCGCTTGCGGCGGCAAGGTCCGCGAACCGGCGGCGGGCTTCGAGTGTGGGAACGAGATTGCCACCTTCGCTGCGCACCAGCGGCACGGAGATCGCCGCTTCCAAACGCTTCAGGGCGGCACTGACGCTTGTGACCGGCCGGCCGGTGCGCCTTGCCGCCCTGCGAATGCCGCGCTCTTCGAGCACGGCATGCACGATCGTCAGGGTCGCTATGTCCATCGGTCTTCGCCATCGGTGTGTGATGCAGGCTGTCGGGAAAACAGTGTTCGGAATAGGACATTCCGTGTTCTGTCTTTGGGATATAGCACATTTGACCGGAAAGCGAATAGCATGCCGATAACGGGGTAATAATGGCATGCTGACTTCTGCGAAAACCACGGTTCTGACGGGACGGCCGCTCGATTTTGCGACGCTGCAAAAGATCGGCGACACGTCCGTCGTGCCGGTGGTCGCAGACAGCGCTTTTGAAAAGGTCGAGGCAGCCTACAGGGTGATTGCCGACCGGATTGCGATGGGTCTGCCGGTCTATGGCGCCAATACCGGCGTCGGCTCCATGAAGGACCGGCTGTGGACCGCAGGTGACCTTGCAGAGTTCAACAGCGCCCTGGTCAAGGCCCATCATTTCGGCACTGGCGAATTCTTCTGCATGCCGATCGTGCGCAAGGCGATCGCGATCCGCATCAACACCGCACTTGGTGGCCATACGGGCTGCAGCGTCGATCTGGTTCGGGCCTTTCTGGCCCTGCTCGAAAACGGCGTCGTGCCGGCGGTGCACCGGCATGGTTCGATCGGCTGTGCCGATATCGGCCTGATGGGGCAGGTGGCCTCCGTGCTGACCGGGGACGGCGAGGCCTTTTTTGGCGGTCAACTGATGCCGGCGGCGGAGGCTCTGTCACGCGCCGGGCTCCAGCCTTTCGTCATGCTGCCGCGCGATGCGCTGGCAGCGCTCAGCGTCAACGCCATCGCCTATGCGGCGGCATCCAACGTCTTGCGCGAAGCAGCATCCGCCGTGCGCGTGCTCATGGTCACCGGGCTGATGTCATCGCTGGCGCTCGGGTCCTCCGCCGATCCCTGGCGGGTGGCCGCGACGCTCGGCACACGCGGCGACGCGCTGGTGGGCTCCTGGCTTTACGGACAGTCCGGCGTCGTCGACTGGCCGCTGCCCACCGCGATCCACGATCCCTTGAGCCTGCGCATGACGGCGCAGGTTTTTGGCGCCGCAGTCGATACGCTGCTGGTCGCAGCCGAGCGTCTGGTCGATGCCACCTATCTCTCGGACGACAATCCGGTGGTGCTTGGCGGTCAGGTTCATGCCTCCGGCGCCTCGCTGCCGCTGACGACGACGCTTTATATCGAGACGGCGCAGATCGGCTTTTCGCATGTGGCGCGCAATGTGCTCAACCGCTGCATCCTGCTTTCCAACGGCGTGCGCCGAAATCTGCCGGTCAATCTCGTCGCCCCCGGCGAGGTCGCAAGCGGTCTTGGGCCTCTGATGAAACTGGTGGTCGAGCTCTACATGCGCGTGCAGTCCATGGCCGTGCCGCTGTCGGCGCAGTCGATCGTCGTTGCCGGCGGGCTCGAGGAGGAAGCGACCTTCCTGCCGCTGATCGTCGAGCGCATGGAAACACAGGTCCGCGATCTGCGCCAGATGGCGGCGATCGAGGCGCTGCTTTCGGCGCAGGCGATCGATCTTCTCGGCGATGTGCCGGACGGCGTAACCCGGATTGCCTATGACAGCGTGCGGGCCATCAGTCCGATCTATCTGAAGGACCGGCCGCTCTCCAACGAGATCGAGGCCCTGCATCGGGCCTTTGCCTCGGATGCATTGCTGAAAGCCTTTGTCGCGGCGGCGCCCATGCCCGAATTCGATGATTTTTTTGCCCTCTCCGTCTGATCGTTCACAGCTTTGTCAAACGAAGGAACTGCCATGTCCGATTTCGATCTGGTCCTGAAAGGCACCGTCGTTCTTCCCGACCGCGTCGTCGAGGCCGGTCATGTGGCGGTGCGCGACGGCAAGGTGGTCCATGTCGGGCAGGGCGCCATGCCGGAGGCGCGCGAGCGCCATGATCTCGGCAGGGCGTTGATCCTGCCGGGCGCCATCGACGCACAGGTGCATTCGCTCAGCCAGAAGGATCAGGAGGATTTCATCTGGTCGACCCGATCGGCGGCGGCCGGCGGCGTCACGACAATTGTCGACATGCCCTATGACGAGGGCAATCTGGTCTGTTCGGCCGCCGCCGTGGCGCGCAAGATCGCCCATGCGGGGCCGCAGGCGCGGGTCGATTTCGCCCTCTACGGCACGATCGATCCGGAGGAGGGGCCGTCCCGCATTGCGGAGATGGTGGAAGCAGGGGTCGCCGCGTTCAAGTTTTCCACCTTCGGCACGGACCCGAAGCGTTTTCCACGCATTCCGGCAGGCCTGCTTGAAGCGTGCTTTGCAGCCATTGCACCAACGGGGCTGACGGCCGGCGTGCACAACGAGGATGACGAGGCGGTGCGCGCAGCGATCGACAAGGTGAGGGCTGCCGGTATCACAGACTACCGGGCGCACGGCCTGTCGCGGCCGGCGCTGACCGAGCTTCTGGCGACGAACCAGATCTATGAGACTGGTGCTGCCACCGGCTGCCCGGCGCATGTGGTGCACTGCTCGCTCGGCCGCGGCTACGAGATTGCCAGAGCCTACCGGGCGCAGGGGCACCGGGCGACGATCGAATGCTGCATCCATTATCTGGTTCTGGACGAGGAAAACGACGTCGCGCGGCTTGGCGGCAAGGCCAAGATCAATCCGCCGATCCGCTCAAGGGCCGAAGTGGAAAAGCTCTGGCGGCATGTGGCCGAGGGTAATGTGACGCTGGTGTCGACCGACCATGTCTCCTGGTCGGAAAACCGCAAGACCAACCCTGACATGCTGGCCAATGCTTCCGGCGTGCCGGGGCTGGAGGTGATGGTGCCGCTGTTTATCAAGGGCGCGCTGGAGCGCGGCATCCCGCTCACCCGCGCGGCCGAACTGATGAGCCTCAACCCGGCGCGGCATTTCCGGCTGGAGCATGTGAAGGGCGCGTTGGAGCCCGGCAAGGATGCCGACATCACGGTGCTGACGCCGGAGCCCTACACCTATGATGCGAGTGTCAGCGGCCACAACGTCGTTGGCTGGTCGCCCTATAACGGTATTCGCCTGCCATGGCGCGTCTCGGCCACCTATCTGCGCGGACGGCTGGCCTTCGACGGCAAGGAGGTTCTGTCACAGCCCGGAACCGGCGCCTTCGTTCGGCCCTTGGCGACCCTGCCGGTGATGGGGGGCGTGGCATGATGGTGCGCGAAACCAACCTTCCGCTGGATGCCAAGCGCATCGCCGACACGATCAAGGGATTGGCGCGGATCACCGAGCCCGACCGGCCCTATACGCGCCGCGCCTTCACGCCGCTTTTCCTTGAGGGCCGTGAATTTCTCGAACAGCAGTTCAAGGCGGCCGGGCTCGAAACCCGCATCGATGCAGCCGGCAACCTGATCGGCCGGCGCAAGGGGCGCCGGTCCGCGCTCGGCACGATCATGCTCGGGTCGCATTCCGACACCGTGCCGGAGGGGGGACGTTTCGACGGCATTGCCGGGGTTGCAAGCGCGCTCGAAGTGGCACGCGCCCTAGATGACGCGGATATCCGGCTGGATCACGATCTGGAAATCGTCGATTTTCTGGCCGAGGAAGTCTCGATCTTCGGCGTCTCCTGCATCGGCAGCCGCGGCATGGTCGGCGTCCTGCCGGATGGCTGGCTGAGCCGGGCGCAAGGGGATCTCACCTTGCGCCAGGGGATTGTCGAGGTGGGCGGTGACCCTTCGCGGCTGGCAAGCCAGAAGCGATCGGACATCCGCGCCTTTCTCGAACTGCATATCGAGCAGGGGCCGGTGCTCGAAAAGGAACGAATTGATATCGGCCTGGTGTCCGCGATTGCCGGCATCACGCGTATCGAAATCCTTGTCGAGGGCCAGGCCGATCATGCCGGAACGACGCCGATGGGCAGCCGCCGCGGATGCGCTGGTTGCGGCTTCGAGGCTCGTGGTGGCGATCGAGAAACTGGCGATCGAGCTTGCCAAGGGCGCGGGGCATTTTACCGCGACGGTCGGCGAGTTTTCGATCGAGCCGAACGCCGCGAATGTCGTGCCGTCGCGGGCGCGGCTTTTGATCGACGCGCGGGCGGAACTGCGCCCCGATATGGACCGCTTCATCGAAGAACTGACTGATCTCACAGAATGGATGGCGCAGGCCTGCGGCATCGACATCGCAACGCCCAAGATCGTTTCCGACAATCACCCGACGCCCGGCGACCCGCTGGTGCTGCGCCTGCTGGACCAGGCCTGTGATGCGACGGGCGCCAGCCGGCGGCGCATGGCCTCCGGCGCCGGGCACGACACGGCCTGGATGGCGCGGATTTCGCGCGCCGCCATGATCTTTATCGCCTGCCGCGAAGGCCGGTCCCACACGCCGGACGAATGGGCAGAAAACGACGACATCGCTCTCGGCGCGGCCGTCCTTCTTCATGCGGTGATTCAAGCGGATGCCGAACTTCAGAAACCGATTCAGGAGACCGTGTAATGGGCCGGATTTTAAAGGAAAAAGACGTTGAAGCCGCGGTCAGGGGCGGCTCCGTCTATGCCGCCGGCGGTGGTGGCTGGGCCGACCATGGCCGCATGCTGGGCTATGCCGCCGTCTCGATCGGCCAACCGGAACTGGTTTCGATCGACGAACTCCGCGATGACGACTGGGTGGCGACGGCCGCCGCCATCGGTGCCCCGGCCTCGACCACGCCCTGGGAGATGCGCGGGGTCGACTACGTCAAGGCTGTGGAGCTTCTGCAGGACGCGCTCGGCGAAAAATTGACGGCCCTGATGGTCGGACAGAACGGCAAGTCTTCGACGCTCAACGGCTGGCTGCCATCGGCCATTCTCGGCACCAAGGTTCTCGATGCCGTCGGCGACATGCGGGCGCACCCGACCGGCGACATGGGATCGATCGGCATGGCCGGATCGCCCGAGCAGATGATCCAGACGGCAGTCGGCGGCAATCGTGACGACAACCGCTATATCGAACTCGTCGTGCGAGGGGCGACCGCCAAGGTTTCGCCGATCCTGCGCACCGCCTCCGACATGTCCGGCGGTTTCATCGCGTCCTGCCGCAATCCGTTGCGTGCCTCCTACGTGCGAAACAATGCGGCGCTCGGCGGCATATCGCTGGCGCTGACTCTGGGGGAGGCGATCATCGCGGCGGAAGGCAGGGGCGGCAGTGCCATCATCGACACGATCGCCAAAACCACCAAGGGCACGATCCTGGCCGAAGGCGTCATTACCGACAAGTCCGTCGTCTACACGAAGGAAGCCTTCGATATCGGCACCGTTACCCTCGGGAAGGGCGATGACTCAACGGTACTTCACGTCATGAACGAATACATGGCGGTCGAGGATGCCGGTGGAACGCGGCTTGCCACCTTCCCTGACGTCATCACCACACTGTCGCCGGAGGGCGAGCCGCTCAGCGTCGGGCAATTGCAGGTCGGCATGAGGATCTTCGTGCTGCATGTGCCGAAGACGGTCATTCCGCTGGCCTCCAGCGTGCTTGATCCGAGCGTCTATCCGTCGGTGGAGAAGGCGATGGGGATCGAACTGGCGAAATATGCGCTGGCGGGCGTTTGAGATTGCCGGTGAAGCCTCCGCACACAGTCTCCAAAGAGGACACGACCATGCCCAAGCCAAACCCCCGCCACCCGAAATTTCCGATCCCCGGCGGCCCGGAGCTGCGCGCCAAGGGCTGGCGGCAGGAAGCCTTGCTGCGGCTTCTCGAAAATGTGCTGTCGGTCGGCGAGGATCCGGAAAACCTGATTGTCTATGCGGCACTCGGCAAGGCTGCGCGCAACTGGGCGTCGCACAGGGCGATCGTGAAAACCCTGCTCGACATGGATGAGGACCAGACGCTGGTCATCCAGTCCGGCAAGCCCGTCGCGCTGCTCAGGACCCATGCCAGGGCGCCGCTCGTCATCATGGCCAATTGCAACATTGTCGGCCAATGGGCCAAGGCCGAGGTGTTCTACGAGCTGGAGCGCAAGGGGCTGATCTGCTGGGGCGGGCTGACGGCCGGCGCCTGGCAATATATCGGCAGCCAGGGTGTCATTCAGGGCACCTATGAAATCTTCATGCGCATTGCCGAAAACCGCTTCGGCGGCGATCTCGCCGGGCGTTTCATCCTGACGGCCGGGCTCGGCGGCATGGGCGGCGCGCAGCCGCTGGCCGGCCGCATGGCGGGGGCTGCGATCCTGTGTATCGACATCGATGCGGAGCGTGCGGAAAAGCGCAAGGCCATCGGCTATCTCGAACATGTGGCACCGGACCTCGATACGGCGCTGGCGATGATCGATGAGGCGGTGAGGGAAAAGCGGGCGACCTCCATCGGTCTCGTCGGCAATGCGGCCGCGCTTTATCCGGAAATTGCCAAACGCGGCATCGTGCCTGACATCGTCACCGACCAGACCTCGGCGCATGACCTCGTCTACGGCTATGTGCCGAAGGGCATGAGCATCGAGGAAGTGCGGCGACTGCGCGTCGACGGGCCAGGGGCAGTTGATGGCGGCCAGCCGCGCCTCGATCGTCGACCATGTCAGGGCCATGCTGGAATTCCAGGCCAAGGGATGCGGAAGTCTTCGACAATGGCAACCTGATCCGCACACAGGCCCGCGAGGGCGGCGTTGCCAATGCCTTCGACATCCCGATCTTCACCGAAGCCTATCTCAGGCCGCTGTTTGCCCGCGCCATCGGGCCATTCCGCTGGATGGCGCTTTCGGGCGAGGAAAGCGACATCGCCCGCATCGACGACCTGCTGCTGGAGATGTTTCCCGACAACAGGATCGTCACCAACTGGATAAGGCTGGCGCGTGCCCATGTGCCCTTCGAGGGCCTGCCGGCGCGCATCGCCTGGCTTGGCCATGGCGAGCGAACGCAGCTTGCCGTTGCCGTGAATGAACTGGTGGCATCCGGTGAACTGAAGGGGCCGATCGCCTTCTCCCGCGACCATCTCGATGCCGGTGCCATGGCCCATCCCAATATCATGACCGAGCGCATGAAGGACGGATCGGATGCAATTGCCGACTGGCCGCTGCTCGACGCCATGCTGCTCTGCTCGTCCATGGCCGACCTCGTCGTCGTCCATTCCGGCGGCGGCGGCTATGCCGGCTACATGACCAGCTGCGGCGTCACCGTTGATCGCCGATGGCACCGCAGGCGGCGCGGAACGGCTCAGCCACGCGCTGACCAACGACACGGCACTCGGCGTCATTCGCTATGCGGATGCGGGGTATGAGGAATCTGTCGATGAAATCGGCAAGAAGGGTATCGGGTATGTGTCTCTTGAATAAAGCTTATGAGCAAAAGGCCGCGCTGGTCCAGCGCGGCCTGGTTCGCGTCAAGCTTTGACGAGTGCCAGTTGGGCGCGTGCCTGCAGGATCTGCGAGCAGGCATTGGCGGCCTCGATACCCTTCAGCACGAAGTGCTCGCGGAAGAAGCGGATGTGGACTTCGGTTTCCTGGAAGTGATGCGGGGTGAGCACCGTCGAGAGCACCGGTACGCCGGTGTCGAGCTGGACGCGCATCATGGCGTCGAGCACGGTGCCGGCGACGAAATCATGGCGATAGATGCCGCCATCGACGACAAAGGCGGAGCCGATGATGGCCGAGAAGCGGCCGGTTCTGGCCAGCGTCTGGGCGTGAAGCGGGATTTCGAGTGCGCCGGGTACATCGAAAATCTCGATGTCCGAGGTCTTTCCACCGAGTTTCTCCCAATGGGAGACGAAGGAATTGACACATTGATCGACAATATCGGCGTGCCAGCGCGCGCGGATGATGGCGATTTTCTGGGTCGGGTGGGAGGCGATTGTCATGTCAGTCTGGCCTTTCAAGGTTGCCATTTTTCAATGATCCCCTTGGGCGAACACGCAGGCGCACCATCCCCGGCAAGGGGACAGGTAAACTGCTTGCTCTCTTTCATCCGGACTTTAACCGTCGGCTCCGGAATTCGACCGGATCTGCTGACCTCTCCACGCTGAGGTGAAGAGCGCTCGCGGGCTTCGGGGATTTCTCTCCGCTACCGCCGGTGGGGAGTTTCACCCCGCCCTGAGAACGTGCAGGGACGACTATAGGCAAGGAAAGCGCCCCGTCAAAGGTCATTGACGACGCAGCAACAGAAAAACGCGACAGTTCTGTTCCGCCGCGTTGTTCCAGAAGGGCATTTTTTTTCAACCGTCAGTCGCGAACGATCAAGAGGTCGCTGGCCGTGAAGCGCAGGGTGACCGTCTCGCCGACCGATGGCGGCGTCAGGCCCGGGCTGTTGAACATGTCGAAGGAGATGACGGCGGGGCCGACTTTCATCCGCGTGCGGATGACGGAGCCGAGGAAGTTGCTGGTGATGACTTCGCCGACCAGTGCCGTGTCGCCGGCTGCGCCTTCAGCGATCGAGCCGGCTTCGGGGCGCAGCGCCAGCGAGATCGTATCGCCGACCTTGGCTGAGCCGAGGGGCTCTTTCAGTGTAATACCCTGGTCGCCGATGGCGATGCGGTTGGAGGCGGGATCGACGACCTTCGCCTCGATCAGGTTCAGCGTGCCGACGAAGGAGGCGACGAAGCGCGTGGCGGGGCGGTTGTAGATCTCGAACGGCGTGCCGATCTGGTCGGCACGGCCGTCATTCATCACGACGATGCGGTCGGAGATCGACAGCGCCTCTTCCTGGTCGTGGGTCACGAAGATGGTGGTGATGCCGAGCTGCTGCTGGATCGCGCGGATTTCCTCGCGCAGCGACACGCGGATCTTGGCGTCGAGCGCCGACAGCGGTTCGTCGAGCAGCAGCACCTGCGGCTTGGGTGCGAGCGCGCGGGCCAGCGCCACGCGCTGCTGCTGGCCGCCGGACAGCTGGTACGGGATAGCGGTCGGCCGAGATGGTCGAGGCCGATCAGCGTCAGCATCTCGGTGACGCGCGCTGTCGATCTCGGCCTCGGTCATGCCGGCGACCTTCAGGCCGAAGGCGACGTTCTGGGCGACCGTCATGTTGGGAAACAGCGCATAGGCCTGGAACACCATGCCGATATTGCGCTGGTTCGGCGTTCAGGTCGGTCGACGTCCTTGCCGTCGATGAGGATCGTGCCCGACGGTCGGGCGTCTCGAAGCCGGCGACCATGCGCAGCATCGTGGTCTTGCCGCAGCCGGACGGGCCGAGGAAGGAGACGAATTCGCCCTTTTCGATCGCCAGGTTGAAGTCCTTGCACGACCTGGTTCGTGCCGAAGACCTTTTCCAGATTTCTGAGTGTCGAGAAAGACATGCGACATCCTCAGCGCTTGTGCGTCGCGTATGTTCTGGAGAAGCGGGAAACGAGCTGGATCAGGCCCATGCAGGCCCAGGTGATGGCGAAGGCGATGACGGCGAGTGCCGCCGGCTCATAGGCGCGGTTGGCGCCGAGCAGCTGCATGTAGGGTCCGAAGGCCGGGCGGTTGAGCAGGGCGGCCATGGTGAATTCGCCGATGACGATGGCAAAGGTCAGGAAGGCGCCGGAGAGGACCGCGACCAGCACATTGGGCAGGATGCATGCGCGAACAGGATGGTGATCCAGCCGGCGCCAAGGCTTTGCGGCCGCCTCGGTCAGCGTCGTCACGTCGATGGTGCGCAATGCCGGTATCGACCGCGCGGTACATGTAGGGCAGCGCCAGCGTCGCATAGCCGAACATCAGCAGCAGGTTGGTGCCGGTCGTCGAGCCGGTCAGCGGCAGCCAGCGACGACGTGTTGTAGAGGCGGATGATAGCCGAAGACGATGACGATGGCCGGGATGACCAGCGGCAGCAGCGTGATGAACTCGACGAGGGGCCGCAGTCTGCGGCAGCTTGCAGGCGCACCCAATAGGCGGTCGGCACGATCGAGCAGGATGCCGAAGACGATGGTGAGCAGCGCCATCATGACCGAATAGCCGAAGGTTTCCTGGAACTGCGGATCGGCCAGAACACCGCGCGATAGGCGTCGAAGGAATATTCGCCGCGCCGCATCTTCAGCGAGAAATTCGGTCATGCCGATCAGCGGCAGGAAGAAATAGAGCAGCGCCGAAGATCAGCGCGACCCAGGCCCAGAGCTTGCGCTTCATTTCAGCCACCGTTCGGCTGCGGGCGCGCAGCCAGATATAGATGTAGTTGGCGATGCCGGTGATGACGATCATGCCGAAGGCCAGCGCATAGCCGAGATTGGGATTGCTGCAGCACGTCGCCGCGGATCTGCGCAAAGAGCAGGATCGGCACGATGTTGAGCGAAGAGCCGGTCAGCGCGATAGGCGGTGGCGACCGCGCCGAAGGCATTGGCGAACAGCAGCGCAAGCGTGCCGAGCAAGCGAGGGCAACAGGATCGGAAAGCGCGACCATGCGCCAGTACTGCGCAGCTGGTGGCGCCGAGGATTTCGGCGGCCTCGCGCCATTCGCGCTTCAGCCCGTCGAGCGCCGGCGTGATGATCAGCACCATCAGCGGGATCTGGAAAAACAGGTAGGTGAGCGTCAGGCCCCAGAAGGACAGGAGGTTGAAGCCCGCAGCATACGCAGATTGATGCCGAAGCTGTGTCTTGCAGGATGACCGTGACGAGGCCGACGCGGCCAAGCGTCGCGAGGAAGGCGAAGGCCAGCGGCACGCCGGCGAAATTGGAGGCGACGCCGGAGAAGGTCAGGAGCGGTCCGCGGATCCACTGCGGCAGGCCGCCCAGGACGACGGCCGCCGGCGACGCCAGAAGCCGATGAGGCAGCCGAGAATGGCCGAGGCCAGGCTGATCTTGATGGAGATCCAGTAGGCGGCCATGATCGACGGGTGTGAAGAGGCCGCGAATATTGTCGAGCGTGAAGCGTTCCATCCGGGTGTCTGAAAGGCGCCGATGACGATCTTCATCGTCGGCAGGATCAGGAACAGCAGTGACAAAAGCGGCGAAGGGCAGCGACGCCCAGCCAGTGCGAGCGGGCAGTCTTCGGCTTGACGGCACTGGCACGGTCGCCGCCGGGATACTTGTTCTGTCGGATTGCATCCTGAGGTCTCTCCGGCCGGGATACGGCGTGGCCTGTTCAAGCGAAACCCGCCCCGGCCGCAAGGGCCGGGACGGCGTTCATCGGTATAGACGATTACTGGACGTTGGCGCCGACGACCGTGTCCCAGCCGCCGGTGACGGCAGCCTTGTTGGCATCGACTTCTTCCAGTGTCGGGAAGTACGGCCTTTTCATAGGATGCAGCCGGCGGCAGCTTGTCGAGCAGGTCCTGCGGGATCTTGCCGGCCTTGGACATCGCGTTGAAGCGGATCGGGTGGCAATAGCCCTTCAGCCAGCCGAGCTGGCCTTCGTCGGAATAGAGGTATTCCATCCAGAGCTTGGCAGCGTTCGGATGCGGTGCGTAGGCGGAGATCGCCTGGACATAGACGCCGGCGAGAACGCCCGTTGCCGGAACGACGACTTCGACCGGCGGGTTGCCGGCCAGCGTGTCGCTGGCGGACAGCGCGTTGTAGTCCCACATGACGATGATCGGGGTTGCGCCCTGTGCGAGCGTGCCGGACTTGCCGATGACCGGAACGAAGTTGCCGCCTTGTTGAGTTCGCCGAAGAACTTCGAGGCCAGCTTCGCCAGCATCCTTGCCGGCAGTCGCCGCCGGCAGCGAGAGCCGGCGGCGAGAACGCCGAGGATCGCCTGGTTGGAGGTGCGCGGATCACCGGCGAGAGCAACCTGTTGGCATATTCCGGCTTCAGCAGGTCGGCCCAGTCCTTCGGGCGTGTTCCTGACGAGGTCCTTGTTCACCAGAAGGACATGACGCCGTAATAGTCGCCGTACCAGTAGCCGTCGGCATCCTTGATGGTGTCCGGGATTTCGTCCCAGGTGGAAACCTTGTAAGGCTGGATCAGGCCTTCGGCCTTCGTCTGCGGGCCGAAGGAGAGGCCGACGTCGATGACGTCAGGAGCCTGCGGGCCCTTGTTGTCCTTGTTGGCCTTGATGGCTTCGATTTCGTCGGCCGAGCCGGCATCCGGGTTCAGTTCGTTGACGGTGAGGTCCGGATACTTGGCCTTGAAGCCTTCGATGACGCCGCCATAGCCGCACCAGTCGTGCGGAAGCGCGATCGTCGTCAGCGTGCCTTCAGCCTTGGCAGCGGCGATCAGCTCGGCGCTCGGCTCGGCGGAAGCGATGGCCGTCGAAGCGACGATCATGGCGGTGGAAAGCGAAAGCAGGCGGCGCATATGTGTAAGCATTGGTCTTCACCTTGGGTTGTTCTCCTCTTTGGTTATTTCTGTCAGCGTCGACGAAGCTGATACTGGGGTCCGATGAAGCTTATGTGACAGGCTGCGGTCTCGCTGCGACAGGTCTGTCGCTGCTGGAACATATTCATTTTATTCTCTAAATCGCGATCCGCTGGCCTGCAAACCTCCTTGTTTTCCAATGACTGTCGGGTATCCGGCCACGGCTTGCCGCAATCCTCCTAAAGCGGCTTTCGAAAAAGGCGTGTTGAATCGAACAGGGCTTCCAGCGTCTTCATGCGCTCGCGGGTCTCGTCCCAGATCGAGCTTTGGACTGCTTCGATCAGGGCTTCGACGACGAACAGGGTCACGACCGAACTGTCCCAGGCCGATGGTGCTTCGATCTGGATCCGGAAGATGCGGCGCGCGGACTTGGCGACCGGCGAACTCCACTGATCCGTGAACAGAATGATCTCGACGCCGCGATCCCTGGCGATCCTCGGCGAGTGTTTCCATCTCCTGTTCGTAGCGACGGATGTCGAAGATGATCAGCACGTCGCCCTTTTTCATGTTCAGCACATAATGCGGCCAGGAACTCGAATTGGCGGCGATCTGGGTGACGCCGGAACGGATGACCTGCAGATGGGTGAAGAAATAGTCGGCCAGTGCGCCGGTGATGCGACCGCCAACGAGATAGATGCTGCGCTTGCGGTCGGCGATCAGTTCCGCTGCGCCGTCGAATTCCTGCGTCTCGATCTGCGCCAGCGTGGTCCGCATATTGTTCATGATGGCGTCGGCGAAGCGGTTGAGGATATGCGTTCCGGGCGCATTGGCCGCCCAGCGGTCATGTTTGCTGATCGGATTGGAGATCGTCGCTTCCAGTTCCTGGTGCAGGCGCGCCTGAAAATCGGGAAAACCGTGAAACCCCAGTTTCTGGACCATGCGCGCAACCGTCGGCGTCGACACGCGGGCATTCTCGGCGACAGTCGTGATGCTGCCGAGCCCGGACACCGGATAGTTGTCGAGAAGCGTCTCAGCCAGCTGCTTTTCCGCGCGGGTCAGCGAGGTGAAGCGTGCACTGATCACATCCGACACCGTCATGGAGGTGGCGACATTGGTCAAATTTTTTCCCCTGAAGCCGATCTACGCCAGCTTTGTGACAGATTAAACATCGCTGTCACAATTCGAGTCAATCAGTTTTTTGAAGAGATCGTTTCAGATTTCGATTGACAGAGGACGGGCAGTGAAGAATTCTTTTCACTAATGAAACCTTAAAGGCAGTGGTGCGGGTTTGACGGGGCTTTTGACAGACGCAGACGGCAGCCCGGTTGCCATCGACAACCCGGACGGCGAAAGCCCGTTCCTCTTCGTGTGCGAACACGCCTCCCGACTGCTCCCGCAAAACATGGGCACGCTGGGTCTGGGGCCGCAGGCTCTTGAAAGCCACATTGCCTGGGATCCCGGTGCGCTTGCGGTATCCCGGATGCTGTCACAGCAGCTTGATGCGACCTTGTTCTACCAGCGATTTTCGCGTCTGGTCTATGACTGCAACCGGCCGCCGGAAGGCCGAGGCTGCCATGCCTGCGGTCGAGCGAAATCTTCGACATTCCCGGCAATGTCGGGATTGTCGAGTGACGATCGTCTGGTGCGCACACAGGCGATCTACTACCCTTTCAAGGATGGTCTCGCCGATGTGATTGCGACCCGGGCGGCGGGCCGGGCGACGGACGGTGCTGGTCACCATGCACAGCTTTACGCCGGTCTATCACGGCAAGCAGCGTGCGGTCGAGGTCGGTATTCTGCACGACAGGGACGCAGGCTGGCCGATGCGATGCTGGCCGCAGCCAATGGCGCTGCCTTCGATACCCGCCGCAACGAGCCCTATGGGCCCGCGGATGGCGTAACGCATACACTGATCGAGCATGGCTTGAAGAACGGCCTGCTCAACGTAATGATCGAGATCCGCAATGATCTCGTTTCGGATGAAGCCGGTCAAAAGGTCATGGCCGATTTTCTGGCAGGGCTGCTGGGCGAGGGCCTGGCGTCACTGCCGCAATAAAAAGACCTGGGGAGCGGCCTGTCCGCGGAGAACTGGCCCATGGTCGTCCAATGAGGATTGTCGGCGTCCGGCAATAACGCTGGAAGCCGGTTGATTACAGGGGAAAAACATGTCCGACTATACCGATCTGGACAAGAAGCAGGATATGCAAGTCCTGCATTCCATGGGCTATGCCCAGGAACTCGAACGACGGATGAGTTCGTTCTCGAACTTCGCGATTTCATTTTCAATCATCTGCATCCTGTCAGGGGGCATCAACTCGCTCGGCCAGGCCACATCCGGCGCCGGCGGTGCCGCTATCGGCATCGGCTGGCCGCTCGGCTGCCTGATGTCGGGCTTCTTCGCGCTCGGCCTTGCGCAGATTTCGTCCGCCTATCCGACGGCCGGCGGCCTCTATCACTGGGGTTCGATCCTCGGCAACCGGTTTACCGGCTGGCTGTCGGCCTGGCTCAACCTGCTGGGTCTCGTCACGGTTCTCGGTGCCATCAATGTCGGCACCTTCTACTTCTTCTTCGGTGCCTTCGGCGCCTATTTCGGCATGGAAGACACGCTTGCTGCACCGCGTGATCTTCGTTGCGGTGATCACGGCCGTCAGGCGCTGATCAACCATTTCGGGATCGGCCTGACCGCCAAGCTGACCGACTATCTCCGGCTACCTGATCTCTGGCCGCCGCCATCGGTCTGACGATCGTTTGCCTGGTTAGCGCGCCAGCCTACGAAATCAGCCGTCTTTTCACCTTCGACCAACTATCCGGGTGAGGCTGGTGGCAATGTCTGGCCTGCTGTCTCCAGCGGCTTGGGTGTTTGCCTTGGGTCTTCTCCTGCCGATCTACACGATCACCGGTTATGACGCTTCGGCCCATACATCGGAAGAAACGGTCAAGGCGCCGATTTCCGTGCCGCGCGGCATGGTTTCCTCCGTGCTCTGGGCGTCGATCTTCGGCTACATCATGCTGTGCTCCTTCGTGCTGATGATCCCGAACATGGACGATGCGGCCAAGCAGGGCTGGAACGTGTTCTTCTGGGCCATGGACACCCAGGTCAACCAGCACGATCAAGATGGTGCTCTACGTTGCCATCTTCATTTCCCAGTTCCTCTGCGGGCTGGCGACGGTGACATCGGTTTCGCGCATGATCTTTGCGTTCTCGCGTGACGAGGGCCTGCCGGGATCCAGCGCTTCTGGCCAAGGTCAGCCCGAAATTCCGTACGCCGGTTGCCGCGATCTGGACAGGTTCGATCCTGTCGGTCCTGTTCGTCTGGTGCACCTCGGCAATCACCATTGGCGGCACGCCGGCCTATTCGATCGTGGTCTCCTGCACCGTCATCTTCCTGTTCCTGTCCTTCGCGCTTCCGATCGCGCTTGGCTTTCTGGCGCATCGGCACGCCGAAATGGCCGACAGATGGGCCCGTGGAATCTCGGTGCTGGCCCGCTTCAAGCTCGTTGCGGTGCTGGCCCTGATCTCGCATGGTCGCTGATCTTCTACATCGGCGTTCAGCCGCCGAACGACTGGGCTCTCTACATCACGCTGGGCTTCCTGGTCCTGACCGGTGATCGTCTGGTTCGTCTTCGAAAACAAGCGCTTCAAGGGTCCGCCGATCGGCGAGAAGTTGCCAGCGCCAGGCCGAGATTGCCGCGGCCGAAAAGGCTGTCGGCGAAATCTGATTGCCACTGTTTAATCACGGACCGGCGGCGATCCGCCGCCGGCTTCCGCCTCCAGATGAACATGGCCAGACGGCGCCGGTCGCGCCTGCACACCACTCGGATGAAAGCACCATGAGCACGAGCTACACATTTGAAGAGTTGAAGAAGGATGTCGCCGAAGGCCGCATCGATACGGTTCTGGCCTGCCAGGTCGACATGCAGGGCCGCCTGATGGGCAAGCGCTTTCACGCGCAGTTCTTCGTCGACAGCGCCTAGGAAGAGACCCATAGCTGCAACTATCTGCTGGCGACCGACATGGAGATGGAAACCGTCTCCGGCTACAAGTCGACCAGCTGGGAAAAGGGCTACGGCGACTACACGATGAAGCCGGACCTTTCGACGCTGCGCCGCATTCCCTGGCTCGAAGGCACGGCGCTGGTTCTCTGCGACGTGCTCGACCACCACACCCACGAGGAAGTGCCGCATTCGCCGCGCGCCATCCTGAAGAAGCAGGTCGCGCGGCTGGAAGCCATGGGCATGAAGGCCTTCATGGCGACCGAGCTCGAATTCTTCCTGTTCGACCAGACCTATGACGATGCCCGGCCAAGCGGCTATCGCGACCTGCAGCTGGCGTCGCGGCTACAATGAAGACTACCACATCTTCCAGACCACCAAGGAAGAAGACGTGATGCGGGCGATCCGCAACGGCCTGCAGGGCGCCGGCATTCCGGTCGAAAATTCCAAGGGCGAGGCCTCTGCCGGCCAGGAAGAAATCAATGTCCGCTATGCCGATGCGCTGACCATGGCCGACCGCCATGTCGATCATCAAGAACGGCTGCAAGGAAATCGCCTGGACGCAAGGGCAAGGCCATCACCTTCCTTGCCAAGTGGAACTACAACGCAGCCGGTTCCTCGTCGCATATCCACCAGTCGCTGTGGAGCGCTCGACGGCAAGACGCCGCTGTTCTTCGACAAGGATGGCGAATACGGCATGTCCGAGCTGATGCAGCACTATGTGGCCGGTCTTCTGGCCCATGCCGGCGAAATCACCTATTTCCTGGCGCCCTACATCAACTCCTACAAGCGCTTCGTTGCCGGCACCTTCGCGCCGACCAAGGCGATCTGGTCGAAGGACAACCGCACCGCCGGCTACCGGCTCTGCGGCGAAGGCACCAAGGGCATCCGCATCGAATGCCGCGTCGGTGGCTCCGATCTCAATCCCTATCTCGCCATGGCTGCGCTGATCGCCGCCGGCATCGACGGGATCGAGAAGCAAGATGGAACTGGAAGCGCCCTTCGTCGGCGACGCCTATGGCGGCAAGAACATCCGCGAAATCCCGCGCACCTTGCGGGATGCGGCCGCTGCCCTGAACGGATCGAAGATGCTGCTGGATGCCTTCGGCGAGGACGTGATCGAGCACTATACCCGGGCTGCCGAATGGGAGCAGGAAGAGTATGATCGCAAGATCACCGACTGGGAGGTGGCGCGCGGCTTTCGAGCGGGCATGAGATAATCGCAACATGTTGTGATTTGTTTGACATTGGTTGCATGGCCGTGCAAAACATACCTGTTATTCAGGGAGGTTTCGAATGCAGAAATATCGATACCGACTGGTTCCACCGTCAACTCGAACGCCGCAATCTTTCAGTGCGTAGCCTTGCGCGGTTTCTGGGTGTCGATCCCAGTGCGGTATCTCGCATGCTGCAAGGCGAACGGAAGATGAGCGCGGACGAACAGGATCAAATTGCGTCTTACCTTGGACTGAGTCTCGAAGAAGTTGCGTTGCGTCGTCGAGGTGCAGTTGCTGGTTTTTCGGAACCGAAACAGGAGCCGTATTTGTCGCCGCGCGATTTTGGCATGGCCGATCCGACAACAAAAATGTTTACCAAAGACGACATCATATACAAGGACGGGAAACGTTGGTTCGAGGGTCCGGATGGCTTGCTACCGTTGCATCCGGCCTATGGATGTATGGAAGGAACAATGACAATACCGGACGATCTCGATCTGACTGCGCCTGCTGGATCCCGATTGGGGCAAAGTTTACGAGGATGATTGAGCGTTTTTTGTTGGATACATGCGCAATCATCTGGATCACGGAATCTGACGCCGCTCAGCCAAGACGTAAATGTCGTTTTAAGTCGAAGTCTGGTCGGCATATGCCGTCTGCACATTTCATCGATATCGGCCTGGGAAGTGGGAATGCTGATCAGTAAAGGTCGATTGCCAACCACAAGGACGGCATCAGCGTGGTTCGAGGATGTCGTCCAAACTGTCGGTGCCGAGGTTGTCGATGCCTCCGTACCGATCCTGATTGGCTCATCTTTCCTACCCGGTTCGATCCATAACGACCCGACCGACCGCATCATCATCGCGACCGCACGCGAACATGACCTGACTATCATCACCCGTGACCGTGCGATCCTCGCCTATGGCGCCGCCGGTCACGTCAAGACCCTTGCCTGCTAGGCTTTTGGAGCAATACGAATGACCATGATCCAATGCATTTCCCCGATCGACGGGTCGGTTTACGCCGAACGTCCGGCGATGGAGGCGGCGGCAGCGTCGGCTGCTGTTGCCCGCGCCCGTGCTGCGCAGAAGGACTGGGCGAAGCGCCCGCTCGAAGACCGCGTCAAGCTGGTGCTGAACGGTGTCGCCCGGCTCAACGAGATGGTCGACGAGGTCGTTCCGGAACTGGCCTGGCAGATGGGCCGCCCGATCCGCTATGGCGGCGAGTTCCGCGGCTTCAACGAGCGCTCCAACTATGTCGCGTCCATTGCCGCCGATGCGCTGGCGCCGATCGTTGTCGAGGATAGCGCAAGCTTCGAGCGCCGCATCGAGCGCGTAGCCGCATGGCGTCGTCTTCGTCATCGCGCCGTGGAACTATCCCTACATGACGGCGATCAACACGGTTGCGCCGGCGCTGATGGCCGGCAACACCGTCATCATCAAGCATGCCAGCCAGACGCATTCTGGTCGGCGAGCGCATGGTGCGCGCCTTCGTCGAGGCCGGCGTTCCGGAAGATGTCTTCCAGAACATCTTCCTCGATCATGCGACCACCTCTGCGCTGATTGCCGCCAGGCAGCTTCGACTTCGTCAACTTCACCGGTTCGGTCGAAGGCGGCCGGTCGATCGAGCGGGCGGCGGCCGGCACCTTCACCGGGCTTGGCCTCGAACTCGGCGGCAAGGATCCGGGCTATGTCATGGAAGACGCCGATCTTGATGCGGCCGTCGATACGCTGATGGATGGCGCGCATGTTCAATTCCGGCCAGTGCTGCTGCGGCATCGAGCGCATCTATGTGCAATGAAAATCTCTATGACGACTTCGTCGAAAAGGCCGTTGCCTTTGCCTCCGCCTACAAGCTCGGCAATCCGCTCGAGCAGGAAACCACGCTCGGGCCGATGGCGCAACAAGCGCTTTGCCGCCGTGGTGCGGGCGCAGACCGCCGAGGCCATTGCCAAGGGTGCGAAGGCGCTGGTCGATCCAAAACTGTTCCCGGCCGATGACGGCGGCGCCTATCTCGCGCCGCAGGTCCTGGTCGATGTCGATCACTCGATGACGGTGATGCGCGAAGAAAGCTTCGGTCCGGTCGTCGGCATCATGAAGGTGAAGAACGACGCCGAAGCGCTGGCGCTGATGAACGACAGCCAGTACGGCCTGACGGCCTCGCTCTGGACGCAGGATCCCGAGCGCGCTGCCCGCATCGGCCGCGATATCGAGACCGGCACCGTCTTCATGAACCGCGCCGACTATCTCGATCCGGCGCTTGTGCTGGACCGGCTGTCAAGGAAACCGGTCGCGGCGGCTCGCTGTCGGTCATCGGCTTCCAGAACCTGACCCGCCCGAAATCCTACCATCTGAAGAAAGCCTGACACATGACCATCACTGCCAACTGGAGCTACCCGACCGCCGATCAAGTTCGGGGCCGGGCGCATCAAGGAACTCGCCGATCACTGCAAGGCGCTCGGCATGAAGAAGCCGCTGCTGATCACCGACCGTGGCCTGGCGCCGATGCCGATCACCCAGAATGCGCTCGATATTCTCGACGCCGCCGGCCTTGGCCGGGCGATGTTCGCCGATGTCGATCCGCAATCCGAACGAGAAGTCAATCTTGATGCCGGCGTCAAGGCCTTCAAGGATGGCGGTCATGACGGCGTCGTCGCCTTTGGCGGCGGCTCGGGCCTTGATCTCGGCAAATGCGTTGCCTTCATGGCCGGCCAGACGCCGCCCGGTCTGGGATTTCGAGGATGTCGGCGACTGGTGGACCCGCGCCAGCATCGAGGGCATCGCGCCGATCGTCGCGGTGCCGACGACGGCCGGCACCGGTTCGGAAGTCGGTCGCGCCTCGGTCATCACCAATTCCGAGACCCATACGAAGAAGATGATCTTCCATCCGAAGTTCCTGCCGGCGTCACCATCTGCGATCCGGAACTGACCGTCGGCATGCCGAAGATGATCACCGCCGGCACCGGCATGGATGCGTTTGCCCATTGCCTGGAAGCCTATTCCTCGCCGTTCTATCATCCGATGTCCGCCAGGGCATCGCGCTCGAAGGCCTGCGGCTGGTCAAGGAATATCTGCCGCGCGCCTACAAGGACGGCACCGATATCGAGGCGCGCGCCCACATGATGTCGGCGGCTGCCATGGGCGCCGTCGCCTTCCAGAAGGGGCTTGGCGCCATCCACTCGCTGTCGCATCCGGTCGGCGCGATCTACAACACCCATCACGGCATGACCAATGCCGTCGTCATGCCGCCGGTGCTGCGTTTCAACCGTCCGGCCATCGAGGGCAAGATCGGCATGGCCGCCGCCTATCTCGGCATTTCCGGCGGTTTCGACGGCTTCTACGATTATGTTCTGAAGCTGCGTGAAGAACTCGGCGTTCCGGACAAACTGTCGGCGCTCGGCGTCGGCACCGACCGCATCGATGAAATGGCCGCCATGGCGATCGTCGATCCGACGGCGGGCGGCAATCCGGTCGAACTGACCCTCGATGCAGCCAAGAGCCTGTTCAAGGACTGCATCTGACCCGGCACGCCGCGTCGCGCTGACGATTGCTATAGCTTTATGCGATGAAGCCGGCTGTTATGGCCGGCTTTTTTTGTTTTCCGGCTAATAAAAACCCATCATGAAAAATGCTACTTTCTCCGGTGTTGTTTTGTCGTAAACTTGTCACTGAAATGTCATGTGGCGCTCGAATCCGGGGAATTTTTTCCGCTTCGTTAACGCTGTTTTGCAAGGCTGATGGCACAGAACGCCGTTCCGCGAATGGAGTTGGAAGAAGGCAATGGCAGCCTCGCCATGCCGGCAGGAATGATATGACTGTAATTGCGATTGCGAATGCCAAGGGTGGGGCGGGGAAGACAACCGTTGCGGTGTTGTTGGCCATGGAGTTCGCGCAAAGGGGGGAGAAGGTCGTCATTTTCGACTGCGACCCGCTCGCGTTTGCATCCAAGTGGCGATTGCGCGAAACGGTTGACGGAATTTCCGTGGCCAGTGGCATAACATTTGCCAATCTCGGCAGTCATATGCGGACCCATCAGGGGCAGGGAACCCATATCATCATCGACCTATCCGGCGCGCGCGAGGCGCTGATTGCGCTTTCGGCCGGCCTTTCGGATCTCGTGCTCATCCCCACCCAGGGATGCGCCATGGATGCGCAGGGTGCCGCCCATGTTCTCGACCTCATCAGGCAGGTGGAATGCAATGCGCGCAGCCGTATCAATCACGCCGTCGTCCTGACCCGCGTCAACGCCTTCGTGACGACGCGTGCTCTGCGCAGCGTCAAGGCGCTCCTGGCAAGTCGCGATATCGCGGTCCTCGACACGCCCATCATTGAGCGCAGCGCCTATCGCGACATGTTCGAGCATGGCGGCACGCTGTACGCATTCGATGCGACAAAGGTGAGCAATCTGGTCAAGGCGCAGCGGAACATGCAGCTGTTGGCGCACGACGTGCAACGTTTCCTGGTTTCTCCGTCGCACTTGCAAACCTGCGGACCTTTCGCCCGCATCTCTTCAAACGTGCTGCCGGAAAAGGTGCAAACAGGCGGCCGGTCCACCGAACAAATCCCCAAGCCGCGTGTCGCGTCACCGCCGTCCAGCGACCAGCGACACGTCGATCCCTGACGAACCCGAGACACCGGTTTTTAATCAATATCGGATACACACCTTTGAAAAAGGGGAGTGTGACTGGTGTCGAAAAAGCGGAATATTGCGGTAGAACCGGCGCTGGCGCTCTCGGTTGTCATTCCTTGCTACAATGAGCGGGAGGGCATGGGCGAGCTGCATCGCCGTGTCACGGCCGCCTGCGAGGCGCAGGTCGACAGTTCCTTCGAAATCGTCCTTGTCATCGACGGCGCTACCGACGGTACGCGGGAGGCCGCATTCAGCCTTGCGCAGACGGACCGGCGCATCGTCGTCATCGATCTATCCCGCAATTTCGGGCACCAGATCGCCCTGACCGCAGGGCTGGAATTCTGCCGCGGCGAACGCATTCTGGTCCTCGATGCCGATCTTCAGGATCCGCCCGAATTGCTGGGTCCGATGATGGCGCGGATGGATGAGGGCTTCGACGTCGTCTACGGCCAGCGGCTGAAACGGGAAGGCGAAAGCTGGTTCAAGAAAGCGACGTCCGCACTTTTCTACCGACTGATGCGCAAGATGGTGGACATCGATCTTGCCGCCGATACCGGCGACTTCCGCCTGATGAACCGGCGAACGCTCGAGCATCTCAATGCCATGCCGGAGCACTACCGGTTCATTCGCGGCATGGTCAACTGGATCGGGCTGAAACAGACGCCCTTCTACTACCAGCGCCACGCACGCTTTGCCGGAACCACGCATTATCCGCTGCGCAAGATGGTGCTGCTTGCGATCGATGCGATGACCAGCTTTTCCATCGTGCCGCTGCGGCTCGCCTCGCATCTGGGCCTCTTGTTCGGCTTCATCGGCCTGCTGACACTCGGTTACACAATCATCTCCTGGCTGAGCGGCAATGTCCTGCCGGGCTGGACGAGTATTGCAGCCATCGTGCTGGTGCTGGGCAGCGTGCAGCTGCTGATGCTAGGAATTTTCGGCGAATATCTCGGCCGGATGTACATGGAAACCAAACGCCGGCCGCTTTATCTCGTCAACGAGATCGTTGCTTCCGATCGCGGTGCAGAGGCGACCAATTCTCCCGTTCATCGTCTTCAGGATATGCTGAAGGAGCAAAGCCGTGCTTGAGGCCGAATTCGACAAGTTCGCCGGCGAATATGAACAGGCGCATGCGGCGAGTATCCGTCTGAGCGGCGAGACGCCCGACTTCTTCGCCCGCTACAAGATCGCCGACGTCGCCGCCGAACTGGCGCGCCGGGGCGAAAAACCGGCCCGCATTCTGGATTTCGGTGCAGGCGTGGGAAATTCGCTTGGGCCGATGCGTGCGGCATTTCCGCAGAGCGAAATCGTTCTTCTCGATCCGTCGGCGCAATCGTTGGACATTGCAAAGACGCGGTTTCCCGGTCAGGCATCCTTTCAGGCTTTCGATGGCCAGTCGATCCCCTTTGGCGATGACCAGTTCGACCTGATTTTCACGGCCTGCGTCTTCCATCATATCCCCGAGGAAATGCACATCGATCTCCTGCGCGAAATCGGCCGCGTGCTGAAGCCGGGTGGCAGCTTCTTTCTTTTCGAGCACAATCCCTGGAACCCGCTGACGCTGCACGCCGTGCGCAACTGCTCGTTCGATGAGAATGCCGTGCTCATCAATTCCCTGGAGATGAAACGGCGCATGGCGGCCGCCGGGCTTTCCCGGACGAAGACGGTCTACCGGATCTTCTTTCCGCATTTTCTTGCCAGGCTGAGGCCGATGGAGCGATATCTCGCCCGCATTCCGATGGGAGCGCAGTATTTTGTACACGCCCTCAAGCCGACTGTTTGATATCGGCCGCATGCTGCGCTTTGCGGCTGTCGGCGTGGCGAACACCGCACTCGGATACACCGTCATCCTTGCCTGTCTTGCGTTTGGCTATGGCGATATCCTGTCCAACATCACAGGCTATGCCGCAGGGCTTGTTCTGGGTTTTGTCCTCAACAGCCGCTGGACGTTTTCAGGCACGAGCCGCATCAGTGCAGGCGTTGTGCTTCGCTATGCTTTGAGCTTCGGCCTTGCCTATGGCGCCAACCTGCTCATCCTGCTGGCCGCGCTGTCCTTCGGGATGGAGGGCAACCCCTTTGTGCATCTCGCGGGTATCATCGTCTATTCGGTTCTTTTCTATCTGGCGTCGGCCCACGTCGTCTTTCGCCCGGACGGGAGAATTGACGCAACTGAAAACCGGAACTGAAAGTCTTCCATGTCCGCAACCAAGCTGACTGCAAAACCAGACGACGCGCGAGCGCAATCATCCGGGGGGCTGCGTCCACGGGAAATCGAAGCGCAGCGAATCCGGCTGGTTCTGTGCCTGGCCACCGCATTCATCGTCACTCTGTTTCTTTGCCTCTATGCGAGGGCTTTGCTTCAGGATCCCGACAACTGGTGGCAGGTCAAGGTGGGGCTCGATCTCCTGACGGCGCGGGCTGTACCGACGGTCGATACCTATTCCCACACTTTTGCCGGACAGCCGTGGATCGCCAAGGAATGGCTGGCGCAGGTCATTCTAGGGGCCGCATATTCCGGCTTGGGCTGGAGCGGCGTTGCCTTCATCACGATTACCGCGGTCGCGGCGACCATGTTCCTGCTTGCCTGGAGCCTCAGCGCTTCGCTGAAGCCGACCATCGCTATTGCCGTGACCCTGGCGATCACCATCGCCGTTGGCCCGGTCTACAATGCCCGGCCACTGATTTTCAGTTTTCCGATCATCGTGCTGTGGACAGCCCTGCTGTTCCAGGCGGCACGGGAAGAGCGGTCCCCGCCTTTCTGGGCGCTCGGCCTGATCCTGCTCTGGGCCAACCTTCACGCCACCTTTACCTTCGGCTTTGTCATCGCGGCTTTCGCCGGGCTCGATTGCCTGTCGCGTGTCTGGTTCAGGCAGCCGAAGCTGATTGCCACATGGGTGCTTTTCGGCCTGCTCTGCGTTCTCGTCACGATGATCAATCCCTATGGTTTCAAGGCGATCCTTGCGACCTTTACGGTTGCTTCCGGCAATGAGGCCGTTTCCTTCATCGGCGAGTGGATGCCGTTCAATGCACGGACCGATCATCTGGAGGAAGCGACGCTGTTGATCGTCGTTGCCGCCATCCTCATCTCCGGCCTGCGCGTGCGCTGGACCTATGCCGCCTTCTTCGTTTTCACCCTTCACCTGTTCCTGTCCTACAGCCGTTTCCAGTATCTCTGGCTGCTTCTCGTCCCCGTTGTCCTCTCGGTCGATGTTGCCGCGCAATTTCCTGCCCTTGGAAGGCAGCGATGGCTGGCAGAACCACGCGAACGTGTCGAGCAGGCGCTATCTGCCTATGCCGGCCCGATCGGCGGGGCGCTCGTTGCAGGCTGGTTGGCCATTGCCGCCGTGTTCATCAGCTATTCGACCGTGGCGCCGGCAGCAAAAAACGCGGTCACAGGGGCTCTCGCCTTTGCCCGCCAGCAGGGGCTGACCGGCAATGTTTTCAACGCCTATGATTTCGGCGGTTCTCTCATTTTCCACGGGGTCAAGACCTATATCGACGGTCGCACCGATCAGCTTTTCCTTGGAGGCTTTACGCAGGCGGCCATCGATATGGGGACGTCGGCCGGCAAGCCGATACTCGAGGCGCAGCTGGCGAAATACGATATCCGCTGGGCACTGCTGACGGCGAATGACAATCGCATTCCCTTCTTCAAGGAACTGCCGGGTTGGCGGCAGTCCTACGCCGATGAGTTTTCGGTCATTTACGTCAGGGATAACTGACGATCGAGCCTTTAACAGCCTGAATTTCTACCTCGAAACGTCTGATATCGCTAAGTCTCGCTAGGCTGGTGTTCAGTTTTCATTAACCATGTTCTGTAAGTTTTGGTTAACCGGAGCGCGATGGGGCTTTGCGCTTTACGGGAGCCATGTCGGGGCTCGGGGACAGTTACAGACAGGGACGAAAATGCCAGTCATTACATTCGCAAACACCAAGGGCGGCGCGGGCAAGACGACAGCCGCACTCATTCTTGCAACGGAACTCGCGCGGAAGGGTTTGCGCGTCACGATCCTCGATGCAGACCCGCAGCACTGGATTTCCCACTGGAAGGATATTTCCGGTTCGGTCCACAATATCCAGGTGATTTCCTTCGTCAGCATGGCATCCATCCAGGAGCATATCCGCGAAAATCGTCACAACACCGATTATTTCATCGTCGATCTCGCCGGCGCCCGCAACACGCTGATGGCAACGGCGATCGGTCTGTCCGATCACGTGCTCATCCCGATCCAGGGCTGTGCCATGGATGCCAAGGGCGGAGCGCAGGTTCTCGAACTTTTGGGGCAGCTGGAAAAGAATGCCGGCATCCGCATTCCGCATTCCGTGGTTCTCACCCGCGTCAATTCGCTGGTGACCACCCGCGCTTTGCAGGTTGTCAAGGAACTGCTCGCCGAGCGCCGCGTCACGGTGCTCGACACGCCGATCATCGAGCGCGCCGCCTTCCGCGACATCTTCGACTGTGGCGGCACGCTGCAGACGATGGATGCCAGCCGCGTCAGCAATCTGGACAAGGCCCGCGACAACGCCCGGATCTTTGCCGAGGAGGTTCGCCGGCTCGTGCCCCTGCGCATGACAGGCTCGATGCGTCGCGCCGCGTAACATCGAATAGAATGGCCGCGCATCCGAATGATGCGCGGCTCTTCGTCAGAGGCGCCGGTCGATGAAATGTTTCGCCTGGGCACCGACATGATAGAAGGCGGATTTGACACTGCGCCAGGGATCCGGCGTCAGCGCGGATTCGCCAAGCGGCAAAGCTGCTGTTTCCCCCATGACATGATTGGCCAGCGCCCGACCGAACACGGTCCCGGGTGCAATACCGCGGCCGTTATAGCCGCTGACCGAGACGACGTTCGGCGCCAGCTGGTGCATCCTTGGCAGATTGTTCGTCGTCATGCCGATCTGGCCGTCCCACCAGTATTCGAAACGGAAATCCCCCAGATAAGGGAAAAGCTGTTTCAGTGAACGCTCGGCGAACGCCCGGTGGGTACCCTCCGCCAGGGCATCGAGCCGCCCAATGCTGCCGAAGATCAGCCTGTTCTGCTCGTCCATTCTAAAGGACGTCATTACCAGTCCCGTATCCCAGCAACCCTGCCGTTCCGGAAGGATCGTTCTCGCGATATTGTCGGACAACGGATTGGTGGCAAACTGGAAATAGGGCAGGATCGTCAGTTCCTGCGTATGGGCCTTCCATGGCGTCTGCGCGACGAGGCCGCCATAGGCGTTGGTCGCGAGAATGACGCTGCGGGCGGTGATCGTGCCGCCGGCGAGCGTCAGCGTCCAGAGATCTCCCTTGCGCTCCGCCGAGAGGAGGGGCGTTTCGGTGTAGACTTTCGCACCTGCTGCAATCGCGGCACGGGCGAGGCCGCGGGCATAGGCGAGGGGCTGGACCGTGCCGGCACGGCGGTCGAGCAGGGCGCCGGAGAAGCCGTCGGCGCCTGAGGTCGTGCGCGCCTGCGCTGCGGCCAGGATCTCGACCGGAGCTCCCCTTTTCTTCCACTGGGCTTCCCGGTCCTTGATGTCTTTCAGGCCGGCTTCGCCGATGGCCATGTGCAGCGTGCCGTTGCGCACGGCTTCGCATGCGATGCCATGTTTGCCGATGAGATCGAAAACCAGCGATGGGCCGTTGCCCAGTTCGTCCAGGAGCCTGTCGCCGGCCTCCTTGCCAAGCGTTGCGACCAGATCGTCCGGCTTCGTCCACATGCCGGCATTGACCAGGCCGACATTGCGGCCGGAGCCGCCGAAGCCGATGATCCGCGCTTCCGCGACCGCGACGGACACACCCTTTTCCGCCAGATGCAGGGCTGCCGACAGGCCGGTAAAACCGCCGCCGATCACCGCCACATCCACCGTGACATCGCCGCCAAGCGGCCCGGTCTCGGGAGCGGAAGGCGCGGTTGCGTGCCAGAGATTGGGAAGGGTGCGTTCCGCGGCCATGCAAGGCATTCCTTGTGCTAACGATCTTGAGTGCAAGGCACTGATAGACCATCGCCGCAAAGAAATTTAATGACAATAGCTGATGACGTCATGACCACGGCAATCGTCTGGCGAATGCCGTGGTCATGACAGTGTCGAAGGCGCTAAAGCGCGGTCTAGTCGAGGAATTCGACGGTCGTTCCAACGCTGACCATCTTGCCGAGTTCGCGCGCATCCCAGTTGGTCAGGCGCACGCAGCCATGGCTCTGGGTCTTGCCGATCTTGGATGGCTCCGGCGTGCCGTGGATGCCATAGGTCGGCTTCGACAGGGCGATCCACATCGTCCCGACAGGGCCGTTCGGTCCTGGCTGCAGTGTCAGGACCTTGTCGTTTTCACCCTGCTTGAAGTTGATCTTCGGATTGTAGGTATAGCCCGGATCAAAAGCGATGCGATCAACCTTCACAGTGCCTGATGGAGACGGTGTATCGGACGAGCCGATGCTCGCGGGATAGGCGGCAATCAGCGTTCCCGAAGCATCATAGGCAAGGACCTGCTTGCGGAACTTGTCGGCAACGATGCGCGCAACCTTGCCGGTTTTGGCTTCGCCCGGATTGATGACCTTGATGGTCGAGCCCGGCACGGTGAAATCGACGCCCGGGTTCAGTTCGCGCAGGTAGTTCTCGTCCATGTGGAATTTCTCGGCCAGCATTTCTGCGGTCGAGGTATAGGACAGATGGGGCAGGGCCGCCTTGTGGGCGTAATCTTCCGGGATCGAGGCAACATAGGGGCCGGCTGCGTCGGCGGCCGAGATCGTATAGCTGGTGATCGGCAGCCCGCCGTTCAGCCGCAGCCGCTCGAGAATATCCTCGGTGTTGTTCGGATCGAGCGTTTCGCCCGTGGACTGCTGCCAGGTTTCGATCGCCTTGGTGACGTTCGAGCCCATCTTGCCGTCGATGACGCCAGGCGAGAAACCTTCGCGGTCGAGGAAGACCTGCAGGGCGGTGATTTCGGCGCTGGATTTCTTGGTGATTGCAATCGCCGCCGGCATCGTCGTCTTGCGCTGCGGCGTGCTTTCTTCCAGAGGCGGAAGTGCCGCCAGGTCATTCTCATCGGCCGGCGCCGGCAGATTGGACGGCAGTTCCTGGCGCTCGACGTCCTGCGGGGTCACTTCACGGAAGTCCGGGATCGAGCCGGTCACGTCGCCGGGTTCTCCAAAACCGTTGTCACGGTTCGGTTCATAGGCTTCATTGTCGAAACCCCGGTTGGAATAGACATCGGCATTGGCCTGGCGGCGGGTCGCACCATCGCCAGAGCGCCCGTTGCGCATCACGATGGCTACGATATTGCCCCAGCTGTCGACCAGCACCGTGCGGCCTCTGCGGTCGCGCATGGTCTGCACTTCGCCTGCTTCCGGCACATAATCGAGAATTTCGCCCTGCGGCGTCACCAGCACGGCATCTGCGGGCAGGCGCCCAAAACTATCCTGCGCCTTTGCCTGGTACGCGAAAAGCGTCGATGTGCTCAATGCGGCGAAAAGGGCAAGGCGGGTCTTGAAAGCGAGTGTCACGGCGAACCTGTTTCTTTAGCGATAAGTTTCGGGGCGTACAGAGCAAATGGGACGGTAATATGGAACATCTGAATTCATGATGAACAAATCGCTAAAAGTCATTTAATTCGGCAGCTTTACCCTTCAGGCTCCGGGCCGGTAATCCTCGACGGGCAGGGTGCGGTTCATGACAACGGTTCCGCCCGATGGCCTCCGGTTTGCAAGTCCGAACCATGCGGAATTGCGGAGCAGATGCCTCAGCCACCCACACGCCCAAAAATGAACCATCGAATCCCGCGCCGGGTGCGCATCAAAGGCATCGTCCGCGTCGACTTACCTTACGGAAAATGCAAGATGAGACCGCATATGAACGCACACTCGTTTAAGGACAGACCATGAATTTCAATAGGGTTCGCTTGGGTTTTGTTGCCATCGCTCTGAGCGTCGCGGGGAGCGGGCTGGTTGCCGGTGTTGCCCATGCAGCAGAGTTCTCTTTCACCGCCACGAACAGCACGAAGTCGGCAATTACCGAAGTTCTGGTGTCGGAAAACAAGAGTGACTGGGGCTATTTTGATATCGGCAAAGGCATCAAGCCGGGTTCGACCATGAACCTCGTATGGGACCAGAGCACGAATAGCGAGAGCTGCTCGCAGTGGGTCAAGGCCGCCTATGCTGACGGCAGCGAATCGGAGCCAGCCAAGTTCGATTTCTGCGAAAACGGACTTGAAATCGAATTCTGATCGGCTCGCGCCTACCCGGGATGATGGATCGGCAGGTTACCTTGGTGACCTGCCGTTTTTTGTGGATGGCGTGGTGGCGGCGACATCCGGATCTCCGGACATTCTCGCGTCAGTCTTCATCAGCCGGTGGCCGACACACAGCTTGGGTGTGCGTCTTGCCTCTGCGGCAATGCCGAAAGCCGTTCATAAACTGTTGCCATTTGATCTTGCGCCTACTGCCAAATGAATTTGCGCGCTACAGTTGTTTCCGGCGACACCGTGGCGAGACAAGCGAACGCATGAGGAGGCAGCATGTCGATCAGGATTTCCGGTGCGGATGAGGATGCATTCCAGATTCTGCTTGATCGCCAGTCTGGCTCTCGATATCGGTGCTTTTGCCGTTGATGGAACGGATATTTCCCCGGGGATTGCCATTCCCTCCGACGGAGATCCGCGCATCGACCATGCGCTGCAAGGATTCTTCTTCACCTGCGGCCCGGATCACATTCGCCATCCCGAGCCCATCGAAGGCGATCCGGACGGCCGCATGTTTCCGCTGCATGGCTCGCTCTGCGGCACGCCGGTCGGACGCACCGAAATGGCCGATACGGATGATGTACCCGGTTGTTTTGCCGAAACCCATGTCGAACTCGCCGATGGCGGCAAGGCGCTTTTCGAACGGCGCTGGGCGATCAGCGGCGATGCCACGCAGGTGACGCTGTTCGATCGCGTGACGAATACCGGGCAGACCGCTTTTGCACCGATGCTGATGTATCACATGAATATTGGCGGGTGGCTCTGTGGCCCCGAGACGATGATTTCCGGCGCCATGCTGCCGGAGGGTCGCCGAGATTGGCATTTCGGGGAGGGGGAGAGCGCCCATTTCTGCCTGTCAGCGGTTGAGACCGCGATCGATGGCTGGGCGCAGGTGCGGCTGGGGCCGTTTGCAGCGCTCGACGGTCGTTCGCTGCAGGTCCGCTTTCGTGTCGATACGCTGCCTTTTCTCCAGATGTGGCGATGCCAGCGGGGCACGGCAGACGTTATCAGCATCGAGCCGGTGTCGCACCGCATCGCCAGACGGGCCGAGCTTACGGCGGCTGGGGAGTTGCCGCTGCTTCGACCCGGCGAGGCCGTGGACTACGCGCTGGCCTTCCAGGTCGGCTAATTGTCGCTTGCCGGTTGACGCCCGGTGGCGCTGCGGCCTAAACCAAGGGCCTTGTTTCTAAGGTTGTTTCGGGAAGGCTTCGCAATGGACATTCGCCAGATCAATGATGAATATTCGGTCACCGGACAGATCGAAGTCGAGGAACTCGACGAGATCAAGGCGATGGGCTTCAAGTCGCTCGTCTGCCACCGCCCGGACCATGAATTGCCCGACCAGCCGATGTTTGCAGACGTTGCGGCGCGCGCTGCCGAGCTTGGGCTCGATATCCGCCACATTCCCGTCGGACCGATGGGCGTGACCGGCGACGCCGTCAAGCAGATGGTCGATGCGCTCGACGAATTCCCCAAGCCGATGCTCGGCTTCTGCCGCTCCGGCGCGCGTTCGACGGCCATCTATCAGCAGAGCCAGCATATCCGCAGCTAGATGGGAACTCAGCCGTTGCGGATCTGCGTCAGGGTGCGCGTCGGCGTGATGGCTTCCGGGTCGAGGCGGATTTCGATGATCGAGGGCTTGCCGCTTGATCTTGCGCGCTCGAAGGCAGGGGCGAACTGATCGGTACGCTCTACCGTTTCGCCATGCCCGCCATAGGCCCGGGCAAGATCGGCAAAATCCGGGTTCGTCAGGTCCGTGGCGCTGACACGGCCGGGATATTCCCGCTCCTGGTGCATGCGGATCGTGCCGTAAATGCCGTTGTTGATGACCAGCACGATGATCGGAAGGCTGTAGCGCACGGCGGTTGCGAACTCCTGCCCGTGCATCAGGAAGCAGCCGTCGCCGGCAAAGCAGATCACCTCGCGGTCCGGAAACAGCCGCTTGGCGGCGACTGCTGCCGGCAGGCCGTAGCCCATCGAGCCTGAGGTCGGTGCCGCCTGCGTCGCGAACCGCCGGAACCGGTGGAAGCGGTGCAGCCAGGTCGCATAATTGCCGGCGCCATTGCTGAAGATCGTGTCGGCGGCCGTATTGGCCTCGATCCACGTCATGATCGGCCCCATCTGGACATCGCCCGGTCCGCTTGCCGGCGGTGTCGACCAGGTCAAGTAGGCGTCATGCATGGCTGCGGTGCGGGCCTGCCACGCCGGCGGTGTCACCGGAGCGAGATCACCCAGCGCCGCCACGAAATCCTGCGGGCTTGCGGCAATGGCAAGATCCGGGCGATAGACGCGCCCGAGTTCACCGGGATCCGGATAGACATGCACCAGCGTCTGGCGCGGATAGGGAACCTCGATCAGCGTATAGCCGGAGGAGGGCATTTCGGAAAACCGCCCGCCGATCAGGAGGACGAGGTCTGCGTCGCGGATTTCCCGCGCCAAAGCCGGATTGATGCCGATGCCGACATCGCCGGCGTAATTTGGATGCAGATGGTCAAACAGCATCTGGCGGCGGAAGGAGCAGCCGACCGGCAGATGCCAGCGCTCGGCAAAGGCCTGGAACGCAGCGACACTGTCTTGCGTCCAGCGTGTCCCGCCGAGGATCGCGATCGGCCGCTCGGCCTTGGCCAAGATTGCCTCGAGCGCTGCAATCTGGCTCCGGCCGGGATGGCTCTCGACCGGCCTATAGGCTTTTGCCGCCGGTGCCTCCGTACTCTGGCGCAGCATGTCCTCCGGCAGGGTCAGCACCACCGGACCCGGTCGGCCCGAGGTTGCAATGGCAAAGGCGCGGGTGACGAATTCCGGAATGCGGGCGGGATCGTCGATCTCGCCGACCCATTTGGCGATTTCGGTGAAGGCGCGGCGATATTCGATTTCCTGGAACGCCTCGCGTTCGCGGGCATCGCGCTGGACCTGGCCGATGAACAGGATCATCGGGACCGAATCCTGCCGCGAGATATGCAGGCCGGCCGAGGCATTCATGGCGCCGGGGCCGCGGGTCACCATGCAGATGCCGGGTTCGCCGGTCAGCCTTCCCCAGGCATCGGCCATCATCGCGGCGCCGCCTTCCTGGCGGCAGACGATCACGTCGATATCCGTATCGTAGAGCGCATCGAGTACCGCCAGATAGCTTTCGCCCGGCACGCAGGCGATGCGTTTCACCCCGTTGGCCTTCAGCGCCTCGACAATCAGTTCTCCGCCCGTCTTCATGTCCGCTCCTCCCAAAGCATTCAGTCTGGTCTTTTGTCGTCTTCAAGTCCGTCTTTTACCTGCGGCGTCCTGACCTCCGCTCAGATCGTCGGGGCCACCGGTGCGACACCGGTATTCCTGCTGATCTGCCGCTCCCGCCAGATGATGTAGAGCCCGGAGGAAATGATGATGCCGATGCCGAGCCATTTCAGGGCGTCGGGCAGGTCGCCAAAGACCCACCAACCGAAAATCGTCGCCGAAACGATTTCGAGATATTGCAATGGCGCCAGTGTCGAGGCCGGCGCGGCGCGGTAGGCATAGACGCCCAGCACACCGGCAATGGTTGCCGTTACCCCGACACCGAGCAGATAGAGCGATGCGGTCATATCCGGAACGACAGGATCGAATATGGCCGAGCCGGTGCCTTTCCCAAGCCACAGCAGCACGCCGCAGAACAGGGCGCCCCACAGGCCGGCATGCAACTGCATCGACCAGGGATCCTCATGTCTTGCGACCATGCGTGTGAGAAGCAGGAATACAGCGAGGCTGAAGGCGGAAACGATCGGAAGCAGCGCAATGAGGCCAACCTCCTGCATGCTTGGCTGGATCACCAGCATAGCCCCCAAGAAACCCACGGCGCAGGCCGTATAGCGGCGCCAGCCGATCGTTTCCTTGAGGAAGATGCTGCCGAGTATGGTGAGGATGATCGGCTCGACGAAGAAGATGGCGATGGCGTCCGCGACCTCCATCTTTTTGAGAGTGGTGATGAAGGACAGCATGGTGACAACCAGGAGACCACCGCGCAGCGCATGCAGGCCGGTCTTTTTCCAGGTGATATCAAACAGCGTGCCGCGCACCGCGACAATCGGCAGGATGCACAGGACCTGCAGCAGAAAACGCACGGCGGTGATTTCGGCGGATGGTACGGTGGCAATGGCCAGCTTGGCGAAAATGTCGATCCCCGGGGAGATCAGAACCGCGACGACCATTAGCCCGAGCCCGAAGGAAACGTCGTTGCTCGTGGTGGTCGAGGTGCTGCTCGATGGGGTCGCGGTCATGAGGGATCTGAAGCCGCTTGCGTCCGGTGCTGCGTGACCACGCGGTCGCACCATGCTGCAAAATCCACCATTGCCGTATGGCGACCCACCTCGTTCAATGTTTCGTGGCGCATTCCGGTATAGATGGTGGTGGTGACATCGAGGAGCCCGGCGGTGCTCATGCAATTCGCCAGCCAGCGGGTTTCGCGCGCGCAGTTCGTCGCCGGGTCCTCTCCGCCGCCAACCAGATTGATGGGCAGTGACGGCGAAAGCTTTGCCAGTTCCAAAGGGTTCGCGCCCCGGTAGGCCATGTCGAAAAGATCGATCCACAGCGAGACACTCGAATCAAAGCCGCAGAGCGGATCGGCGATATATTTCGCCACCTCGTCTTCGTCATGCGACAGCCAGTCAAAATCGGTCTTCTTGTCGGGGATCGATTTTCCCCATGCTGCAAAGGTCAGTTGCGACAGAAGCCCGCTCGGTACGTCGGAACCCTTCAGCATCTTTTCGATGGCAAGGATCACCTGGCCGCCGCGACCGGCGATGCCGGGGTTGAAATTCGAGTTCCAGACGGCAAGGCCATCAAACAGCGCCGGCATGGCTTCCGCAGCATTCAGCGCAATCAGCCCGCCCATCGAATGGCCGAACAGGATGACTGGCAGGTCCGGATGTTCGGCAACTGCGAGGGCGCGGATCGTGCCGAGATCGTCAAGCACTTTTGCAACGCCATCCCGCGCTGCAAAGCGTCCGAGCGGCGCATCCGGGGCTTTCGTCAACCCATGACCGCGGTGATCATGGGCGTAGACATGAAAGCCGCGCCCGGCCATGAAATTGGCAAAGCGGCCGTAGCGTCCCGCGTGCTCCCCCAGCCCGTGACTGAGGAGCAGGATGCCTTTTGCCGGCGCCGCTGCCGGGAACTGCCGCAAGGCAAGCGTTGCCCCGGTCGGGCTCGTTACCGGCCTTGTGTCTTCGAACATCGCCCCCTCCATCCTATCGCCAGTCGTTATGAACTTGATTTGCCGGCCAAAGGCAATCGGCTGCTGATGATGCTTTTGCATGGGGTCAGAAAAGTTTCATCCGGTTTCGATTCAGGGTTGCATTTTTCCCGTTTATGTTGGTTAATATTCTTGTTTTGTTCTCATATGGAGAAGGGCAATGAATGCAAATGCAGGACGCGTGCAACGCCTGATTTTTGGTCTGGCGATGATTCTTTGCGGATTTGGCGTGATGGTTGCGAAGGCGGCAGAGAACGCAGAAGCCGATCCGCACAAGGGAAAGACCGAATATATCCTCGCCGTCAGCTGGCAGCCGGGATTTTGCGAAACGCGGCCCGGTCGCAAGGAATGTACCAGCCAGACGGCAGAGCGTTTCGACGCCACGCATTTTTCGCTGCATGGGCTCTGGCCTTTGAAGAAGAGCTATTGCGGCGTTGCCGCCGACATGAAGGCGCGCTCGCAAAAGGGCAACTGGCTCGACCTGCCGCAGCTTGCCGTCGCGCGGGAAACGGCAGACCGTCTGCTGGTCGCCATGCCGGGGACCCAGTCCGGACTCGACCGACACCAATGGCTGCGCAGCGGCACCTGCCATTCCGGCACGGCGCAGGACTATTTTTCCCTGCAGCTTGCCTTTCTCGATCGGCTGAATGCCTCTCCGGTAGGGGCGCTGTTTTCCGCACGGTTGGGTGGACAAGTTACCGAGATGGAGATCAAGCAGGCTTTCGACGAGGGCTTCGGCAAGGGGGCCGGAGACAGGGTGCGCATGCGTTGCCAGAAGGATGGCAGCCGCAGCGTTGTCACCGGGCTCACGATCGGCCTGTCGGGCAAGGTTGCGGGTGGAAGCGATCTTGCGACACTCATCCAGGCGGCGGCCGCCACGGATTTCAAATGCGCCAAAGGCGTTGTCGATGCCGCCGGCTTTCAGTGAATGATCGCGGAAATGCCGGTTTCCACATTGCTCCGGCGGGATAATTCGCCTACATAGCGGGCAAAATCCCATTCCGTCGGAGCAGTCTCTCTATGGCACGTCAATTCATCTATCACATGTCGGGGCTCAGCAAGTCCTACGGCGCCAAGAAGGTTCTCGAGAACGTCAACCTGTCGTTCTACCCGGATGCCAAGATCGGTATTCTCGGCCCGAACGGTGCCGGTAAATCGACCGTGCTGCGCATCATGGCCGGCCTCGACAAGGAATATACCGGCGAGGCCTGGCTCGCCGAAGGCGCGACCGTCGGCTACCTGCGCGCAGGAGCCGCAGCTCGACCCGACCAAGACGGCGCTGGAAAACGTCATGGAAGGCGTTGCCGACAAGACGGCGATCCTCGAGCGCTACAACGAACTGATGATGAACTATTCCGACGAGACCGCCGACGAAGGCGCCAAGCTCCAGGACATCATCGACAGCCAGAACCTCTGGGACCTCGAAAGCCAGGTCGAAATGGCCATGGATGCGCTGCGCTGCCCGCCGGGCGATGCCGACGTCGACCACGCTGTCGGGCGGTGAGACGTCGCCGTGTCGCGCTCTGCAAGCTGCTGCTGTCGCAAGCCCGACCTGCTGCTGCTCGACGAACCGACCAACCATCTGGACGCCGAAACCATCGCCTGGCTGGAAAAGCATCTGCGCGAATATCCCGGCGCCGTGATGATGATCACCCACGATCGCTACTTCCTCGACAATGTCACCGGCTGGATTCTCGAACTCGACCGCGGTCGCGGCATTCCCTATGAAGGCAACTACTCCGCCTATCTGCAGGCCAAGGCCAAGCGCATGCAGCAGGAAGGCCGCGAAGACGCGTCGCGCCAGAAGGCGATCGCGCGCGAACAGGAATGGATCGCTTCCAGCCCCAAGGCCCGCCAGGCGAAGTCGAAGGCGCGTATCAAGGCCTATGACGAACTGGTGGAAGCGGCCGACGAGCATGCGTCCGGGCGATGCCCAGATCATCATTCCGGTCGGCGAGCGCCTCGGCCAGGTGGTCATCGAGGCGGACAAGCATCACCAAGGGCTATGGCGATCGCGCTGCTGATCGACGACCTGTCGTTCAAGCTGCCGCCGGGCGGCATCGTCGGCGTGATCGGCCCGAACGGCGCCGGCAAGACGACGCTGTTCCGGATGATCACCGGCCAGGAAAAGCCCGACAGCGGCACCATCCGCATCGGCGATACCGTGCATCTCGGCTATGTCGACCAGAGCCGCGATGCGCTGGATGGCAACAAGACCGTCTGGGAAGAAATTTCCGGCGGCGACGACATCATCAAGCTCGGCAAGTTCGAGATGAACTCGCCGCGCCTATTGCGGCGCCTTCAACTTCAAGGGCGGCGACCAGCAGCAGAAGGTCGGCACGCTTTCCGGCGGCCAGCGCAACCGCGTGCACCTGGCCAAGATGCTGAAGGCCGGCGGCAATGTGCTGCTGCTCGACGAACCGACCAACGACCTCGACACCGAAACGCTGGCGCGCTCTGGAAGATCGCGCTGGAAAACTTTGCCGGCTGCGCCGTCATCATCAGCCACGATCGCATGTTCCTCGACCGGCTGGCGACCCATATCCTGGCCTTTGAAGGCGACAGCCATGTCGAATGGTTCGAGGGCAACTTCGAGGATTACGAAAAGGACAAGATCCGTCGTCTCGGCGCCGAATGCGGTCAATCCGAGCCGCGTGACCTACAAGCGCCTGACGCGCTGATCGGTCTGCGTCTCGACCTTCGAAAAGCGGCCTCCGGGCCGCTTTTTTTGTGCCGGATACCCTATAGCCGAACCTGTCGCGATTTGACGCTTGCATGGCGCGCTCAAATTACATAAAGATATGTTTATATGTTGATGAGGTTTTAAATGGCAGATGCGCGCGGCCTTGGTCTGGAAGAGTTGGTGGATGTGCTGAAGGCTGCGGGTGAGCCGACGCGTATGCGTCTTCTGGCCCTGCTTGCCGCCGGCGACCTCACCGTCACCGATCTTACCGAAATTCTCGGGCAGTCCCAACCCCGTATTTCGCGCCATCTCAAGCTCCTTGGCGAGGTCTCGCTGATCGATCGCTATCAGGAAGGAGCCTGGGCCTATTTTCGGCTGCGCGGGGAGGGTGAGGGCGTGGCGCTGGTTCGCGCGCTTCTGTCTTCCACTGCCGCTGATGATGCCGTTCTTCAACGGGATGGCGAGCGGCTTGCGGCCCTGAAGCAGGCGCGCTCGGAAAAGGCGCAGGCCTATTTCAGCCGCAATGCCGCCGAATGGGATGCGCTGCGTCAACTGCATGTCAGCGAGGCGGATGTCGAGGCGGCGCTGAAAGTGCTGGTCGGCGACGAGGCTGTCGATGGTCTGCTGGATCTTGGCACGGGAACGGGCCGGATTCTGCAATTGTTCGAACCGATCTACCGGCGCGGCGTCGGCGTCGATGCCAGCCGCGACATGCTGGCCGTCGCCCGCGCCAATCTCGACCGGTCCGGCATCACCAAGGCGTCGATCCGCCACGGCGACATCTTCAACCTGCCACTCGACGGCCAGACCTTCGATCTCGTGACCATCCATCAGGTTCTGCACTTCCTGGAGCAGCCCGAAGTGGCGATCGCCGAAGCGGCGCGCATGCTGTCGCCGGGCGGCCGCCTGGTCATCATCGATCTGGCGCCGCACAAGCTCGAATATCTGCGTGACGATCATGCCCATGTCAGGCTGGGCTTTTCGCGACAGATGATGAAGGAATGGCTCGAAAAGGCCGGTCTCGCCGTGGAGGAGGTCGTCGATCTCGCGCCCGATACGGAGGGAACCGGACAGTTGACGGTGACACTCTGGCTCGCCCGCGACCTGCGGCAGGCTTCCTTGGTCGATGGACCCGAGAAAACACGTATCTTTGCCCAAGCCGGGAGGACATGACATGGCGATCCACACTCTTTACCCCGCCGAACGCGGCAATCTGCGTCTCTCCTACGAATATTTTCCGCCGAAGTCCGACGAGATGGAGACGCAACTCTTCCAGACGGTGGCCGATCTCTCGGTCTTCTCGCCCTCTTTCGTCACGGTCACCTATGGCGCCGGCGGCTCCACCAAGGCGCGTTCGCTGACGACGGTTCGCCGGATGATCCAGGAAACGGGCCTGAGCAATACGGCGGCGCACCTGACCTGTGTCGGTGCCACGCGTGCGGAGGTCGATGCCGTCGTTTCCGAGTTTGCCGCGATCGGCGTCCGCCATTTCGTCGCCCTGCGTGGCGATCCGCAGGGCGGCATCGGTTCGGCCTATACGCCATTTCCGGGAGGCTACGAGAATGCCGCAGCGCTGGTCGCCGGCATCCGGGCGGCGGGCGATTTCGAGATTTCCGTTTCGGCCTATCCCGAGAAACATCCGGAGAGCGCTGACGTCGATGCCGATATCGATACGTTGAAACGCAAGGTGGACAATGGCGCGACGCGGGCGCTGACACAGTTCTTTTTCGACAATGATGATTTCGATCGATATATCGAGCGGGTTCGTCGTGCCGGCATCAGCATTCCTGTGGTGCCCGGTATCCTGCCGATCAACAATCTCGCGCAGGTGCGCAAATTTGCAGGTCTCTGCGGCGCGCGCGTCCCGGATGCCATCATCGCCCGGCTCGTTCACCTGGACGAGATGCCGGAGGAACGCATCAAGGAGGCGACCCATATCGCCGCCGAACAGATTGTCGATCTTGCGCGCCGCGGTCATCGCGACTTTCATCTCTATACGATGAACCGTTCGCCGCTGGTTGAAGCCGTCTGCAATCTCGTCGGTTTCGAGCGCACGGCCCCAGCGAGGCAAAAACAGGTATCCGGTGCTGCTGCCTGAAACAGCGCTGGACTGATAAGAAAAGCCCGCGGCGTCTGACGATGCCGCGGGCTTGTCGTTATCCTGGCGGCCTATAGGCCTGATCGCCTGCTAGAGCGTTTACCCTTTTGGTGATGCTACAAATGCTGTGCGGTATTAAAGTTCGGTTTTACCGTCTGCACTGCTTGTCCCGTGAGACTAGATGAAAAGCATTGTCGCCACAAACACGAACGCTGCACTGATCATGAGGACATTCAACGAATGTGTAAGTCCCATAACTGACCCTCCTTGCCGCTAACCGTTAAAAGATAGGACCAAAATGCCACGCACGAAAGGAAAAATTGTGCTGCACCGCAGCATGATCCTGTGCAGAACGGGTTATGCACAGGCCTAACCGGATGAAAGATAATCATTTTCGGCTTGCCACAATTTTTTCACAATCGATTAAGACTGGTTAATGTGACGCAGTGAAATGAGGCGTGATGTGACCGGAAAGACACAGGATTGTCGGTCGTTTTCCTGTCAGCCGATTCCTACGGGCCGGCATTGCCTTGCCGACGGGCCAGAATTCGCCCGTCCAGAACGAGCAGGCCAGCGGCAATCAGCAGCATGCCGGCGATATCTGTAGATTCCAGCGTTTCGCCGAGAAACAGAAAGCCCAGAAGGATGGCGCTTGGCGGAACCAGCAGGGTCACGAGCGAGGTGTTGGTCGCGCCTGCCAGCGTCATGATCCGGAAGTAGAGGATATAGCCATAGGCGGTGGAAACCAGCGCCAGCGCGAGGACCGCAAGAATGGCTGATACGGGTGGCATTGGCAGCAGCCACGGGGTATCGGCGAAGAGCGAAACCGGCAGCATGATCAGTGTCGATGCCGACAACTGGCCTGCCGCGGTCACCGGTGCTGCCAGCCCCTTGAAGCGCTTGCCGAAGGTTCCGGCAAAACCGTAGGAGATGGCGGCAATCACCGGAAAGGCGAGGGCCCAGAGCGGAATGGCCGCCGTGTCCTGGTCGAACAGGCCGGGCAGGGCGCTTGGGCCGATCAGCACGACGGTGCCTGCGAGACCAAGCAGGCAGCCGGCAATCTTCGTCATGCTCAACTTTTCATCCTGCGTCAGCCTGTTGGCGATCAAGACGGTCCAGACCGGCGTCGTTGCATTCAGGATCGCCGCAAGTCCCGCGCCGATCTGCGTCTGGCCGAGAAAGATGAAGGTATGCGGAATGGCATTGTTGAGGAGCCCGAGGAGCAGGAACTGTGGCCAGCGGCTGCGCAGTTCGCGGTAGATCCCGTAGCGCCCGAAGACATAGAGGTGCAGGGCCAGCGCCGCCAGCGCGACGCGCAGGAACACCAGCGTGAACGGCGGCACATGGGGAATGGCGACCCGCGCGAAGAAGAACGATCCGCCCCAGATCAGACCCAGAAGGGCCAGCAATCCCCAGGTCGCGATTGTCATGCGGTTCTGGCTGCCATCGGTTTTTCCCTGCATATGCCTTGACCTATCCCGCTGCATTTGGATCATGGGAAACGGGTAGGATGATTGGGCCGCTCGATCCACCCGATTCTTGACACGTCTTGCGTTCATCCGAAGGAAAAATCTGCTGGAGCCGTCGATTGCCAACACCGCCGCGGACGCTGCCCATCACGGGCAGGGGCTCGTATCGATTGCGGTGGTTATCGCTGTCGCGGCCATTCTCGGGCTTGGCTTTCTGCGTCTGCGTCAGCCGCCGCTGGTCGGTTTCATCCTGGCCGGGGTGGCGCTGGGGCCTACCGGGCTTCGGGCTGATTTCCAACATCGGAAATGTCACGCTGCTGGCCGAAATGGGCGTCGTCGTTGCTGCTTTTCTTCATCGGCATGGAGCTGTCCATCAAGGCCTTCGTGCTCAGCCTTCGCCAGGCACTGCTGGTTGCCGGCGGCCAGGTGCTTGCCGTCCTTCTGGCGGCGGCGCTGATTGCCTTGATCATCGGCGCCACCATGGCCGAGGGGCATCATCCTCGGCTTCGTCATCGCCATGTCGTCGACCGTGGTCGCCATGAAGATGCTCGACGATATGGGCGAGCTGCGCAGCGAGACGGGCCGGATCGCCGTGGGCGTGCTGATCGCCCAGGATATCGCCGTCGTGCCGATGCTGATCCTCGTTTCGAGCCTTGGCGGCGACGAGCTCGCATTATGGGCACGATCGTGATCAAGATGCGTCATTGCCATCGGCATTCTTGCCGGCCTGCTCTGGTGGTTCGGCCGGCATGGCAAGCTGCGATTCCGTTCGCGAGGATGTCGAGGACAAGGTCGAAATCCTGGCCCTCGGGGTCGCTGGCCTGTGTTTCTCCGCGGCTGCGATCTCCGGCCTTGCCGGCATGTCACCGGCCTATGGCGCCTTCCTGTCGGGCATCGTGCTTGGCAATTCGACGCTGCGCAGTCGCGGGTCATCCCGGTCATCGAGCCGATCCAGAGCGTTCTTCTGGTCGTCTTCTTCCTGTCGATCGGCCTGCTGATCGATCTTGATTTCGTCGGCGACAATTTCTGGTCTGTCCTGGTCGCGGCGATCATCGTGATTGCGGCCAAGACGGTGCTCAATATCTTCCTGCTTGCGAAAGACCGGGTCATCGGCCGCAGATCGCGCTGGTTGCCGGCCTGTCCATGGCGCAGATCGGCGAGTTCTCGTTCGTGCTGGCCGCTGCGGGCTTGAGCGCAGGCGCGCTCGATCTCGATATCTACCGCGTGGCAATCGCTGTGACCGCGGTTTCGCTTCTGGTCTCGCCGCTCTGGGTGAGCCTGATGCACCGGTTGGAGAACATCGCCTCGGAGCATCTCTACAGCTACCGGCAGGCTTTCGCGATCGCCTATGCAAGGGAATTGCAGGAAGTATCAAAGCAGGGTGCAGCCCTTGCCGGTGCGCGCTGGTCACTGCGGTTGCGCTATCGCGCGTTCCGCCTCGCCCGCCACCATCGGCGGCGGGTGAAGGCGCAGGCAGAGGCCGCCAAATCCAAAGCCTAGAGAGCGTTGAGAACGGCGGGTGTCGCCCATCCGTCCGCCGGCATGCCGAGGCGCTGCTGTTCCTTCTGGATGGCGACGCGGGTGCCAGAGCCGAGAATGCCGTCGATCTTTCCGACATCGTGACCAAGACCCTGCAGCTTGGTCTGCAGCGCCTTCATCTCGTCGTCGTTGAGGCCCTGCTCCGGATTGCCCCTGTCATAGGGCGGGGCGCCGGCGAGACGGGTGGCGAAATAGGCGGCCGAGGTCGTGTAGATGAACGACTGGTTCCATTCGAGATAGATGTCGAAATTCGGGTAGGTCATGAAGGCCGGGCCCTTGCGGCCCTGCGGGATGACAACCGATGCCGCAAGCTGCGGGAAGGCGGTGTTGCCGTCACGCGGGGTCACGCCCAGAGCAAACCAGTCGCCGGCGGTCATGCCGGCCGCCAGGCCGGTCTTTTCGCAAGGCAGGTTTTCCGGAAGCGTGACTTCCTGGATCCAGGGCTCGCCCGCGCTTGAAGCCAAGGCTCTGGATGAATTTTGCGGCCGTCAGGATGGCATCCGGCGAGCTTTCCTTGAGCTTGACATGGCCGTCGCCATCGCCATCGATGCCGAAGGCGATGATGTCCTCCGGCAGCATCTGCACCTGGCCGATTTCACCAGCCCAGGCGCCGGTCGTTGGTGGCCGGATCGAGATCGCCGTGCTGGACCATTTCGATCAGCGGCCATCAGCTGCGGGCGGAAAAGTTCCGGACGACGGCAGTCATGCGCCAGGGTCACCAGCGCGTTGCGCGTGTTGAAATCGCCCTGCACGGCGCCGAAATCGGTTTCCATCGCCCAGAAGGCGGTAATGACAGCCGCAGGGACGCCGAATTCTGCTGCGCCCGGGCGAAGACAGCAGCATATTCCTGCATCTTCTTCGCGCCCGATATCGAGGCGCGCCTGGCTGACGGTGCGCTTGGAAAATTCGAGGAAAGGTCTGGTTGAACACGCCCTGGGCGCGGTCGCGGCTCAGCACCTTCTGGTCGATCGCAGCGCCGGCGAGCGCGCGGTCGATGGCTTCCGCTGGAACGCCCTTGGCAAGCGCTTCGGCCTTCACGCCGTCCAGGAATGCGCCGAGATCGCCGCCGCAGGTTACGGCCGGTGCTGTCGCCGCTGTTGTCGTTTCCTGTGCAAGGGCCGTGGACGCCAGAAGCGCGAAAAGACCTGATAGGATCAGGGAGTGCCGTGTGCTGCGTGTCATCGCAAATCCTTATTGTCATGCCGATGGCCACCACCTTCGCTAACAGGCGGCGTCATCCAAGGGCGATCGGAAATTCTGAAAACTGCTGTCCCAGAGCAATGGGGCGGAATGAAGAAGCACACGCCAGAATGCTTGCCTGGACGTGCTTATTTCGAGACCGCCGCAACCCATTTTTTCCAGTTCTTGGCCGATCCGGCAAAGACGTTGATGTCCGTATCGCCCTTGATGCCCGGGATGATCGCCCGTGCTGGTATATTGCCAGAAGGCCCAGCGGCGATCGGGATAGATTTCGAGCGGGTGCTGGGCGACCGCACGCACCCAGAAATGGTAGTCGTTGAACTGGCCGACGAGATTGTCGCGGTGGAAATCGACGGAGGTATAGATGATCGGCCGCTTGCCGTAATGTTTCTCCAGCCGGTCCATGAAAACCTTCATTTCCGACTGCACGGTCAGCGGCGAGGGGCGATAGGTACAGGTCTTCGATTCGCCGTTCCATTCGACGTCGAGAACCGGAGGCAGCATCACCGCGCTCTTCGGCACATTGGCGATGAACCAGTCGGCCTGTTCGTCGGCGGTCGAGCAGAAATAGTAGAAATGATAGGGCGCATGCGGCAGGCCTGCGGCACGGGCACCCTGCCAGTAGTCCTGGAAGCGCTTGTCGACCAAGTCCTTGCCTTCCGTCGCCTTGATGAAGGCAAAGGACACGCCGGAACTGCGCACCGTTGACCAGTCGATGTCACCGTTCCATTTGGACACGTCAATGCCGTGCACATGATGGTGATGCGGCGTGCGCGCACCGAAATCCTGCGGATCCTTGTCATGGAAGCGTGGCGGGATGGACGACGTGTTGACGAGGTCGTAATCGGTCGAGGTGCAGGCGGATATAAGCGTCAATAGTGGCACGAGAGCCAGGAAAAGCCGGCGCATGGAATGTCCGTTTCGAACCGATCTAACGTCGTGCCTCACACAATGATGTCCGTAAAAGTGCTGACCCCTCCGGGAGGCGTGAACCTCCTTTTCACCATATCATCGTAAAAAATGCGTTAGTTTCAAGCAACATTTGCTAATTGCGCGATATTCGCCGGTAAATCGCCGTCCAGGCATAGCCGCGACCGATGGACGAAACCTCGCAAACAGCGCCATTTTCCTGCGCTTTCGTGCGAATGACCTCAAAAAGACTAGCGCGCGGACTGACGTGAAAACGCCGCAGCCAGCTCTGCAGGGCGCGATGAAAACCGCGTGGCAGGCCCTCCTGCTGGCCGAAATCGGCGATGTGCAGCGAGCCGCCGGGGTTGAGGGCTGCGATTGCCGAATCGATCGCCTTTTCCCAGTCAGGTATCATCGACAGGGCATAGGAGATGACGATGCGGTCGAAGCCTGTCTCTCCAAAAAGGTCCGGGGTGAAATCCGTCGCATCGGCAACGCGCAGTGTGGCCCGGTTGCGGCCCTCGGCGGAAAGCTTGGCTTCCGCCGAGATCAGCATTTCCGCCGAGATGTCGAAGCCGAACAGCCGCGCATCCGGATAGTGTTTTCGGATGAGCGCAAGGTTTCGGCCTGTGCCGCAGCCCACTTCGAGCACGCTGCCTCCGTCCGGCACGTCGAGACCCCGGATCATCGTGTCACGGCCGAAAAGATAATATTTGCGCGTCAGGTCGTAGACGTGCCGCTGGTAGCGGTACATCCGGTCCATGCGGCTGGCATGGCTGGTGTCGCTGGCGGAGCTTGCAGCGATCATGCCGTCTTCCTGTAGATGTGGAAGCCGCCATAGATCGCCGAACGATCCTTCTGGCCAAGTTCGAGGGACCGATCGGCCTCATAGGTCCATTGGTCGAGCAGGATCGGGGCAACACGACCTTCGAGGATGCTGGCTTCGGCCGCGGTGCGGAAGATGACCACGGCACCTTCGGCAGCCGTCCGTGTGATCTCGTTCCAGAGGTCGTTGAGCTGGCGGTCGTTCATCCAGTCCTGGGCATCGAGCAGCACGTAGCGATCCACCGAACCTGCCGTCTTGCGGGCCAGAAGCTCGGTAAAGCTTTCATGATGCACATGCACGCGCTCGGCGTTGGAGCGGATCGCTTCATGGCGGCCGGCCTGCAGATAGACCGGCAGGTCGCCCTCATGCGGCAGCGGGTAGCGCCGGGCAAAGGCCTGCCAGGCAAAATAGTTTTCGCGCAAGGGGAAATGGCAGGTGAGCTTTTCCAGGCGCTGGCGCAAAACGCCGGCGAGCGATTTTTCAGCGCTCAGGCTTGCCAGTTCGTCGAACTGTTGCGGCGGGATGCCGAGGCCGAACAGCGAACTCTTGCGGCTGGTGATCCAGCGGATGAACGGGCGGTCGAACAGCGGCGCGAGGCGCTCGTCGAAAAACTGCCGCTGTTCGCGCATCGAGCGCGCATTGGCGAATTCCGCCGGATCGACTCCGTGCAGGCGTGCAAGAAGGTGGCCGGCCGTGATGAAGCGGCCGAGCAGGCCGGTGCGGTAGATATTCTTGCCGAAGGCAGAAATGCGACGGCTGCCGGTGATGGTCCGCGCGTTCCAGTAGGATCGTGTCACGGCGTCGAGCTTCGGCGCGATGAACAGGTCGTAGGCTTCGATATTTGTCGCGGTGTCGGGGCGGGCGAGGAACCGGACGATATCGGCATGGCTGGGCAGATACCGGAATGCCGCAAGTTTCAAGCGGTTCAGCGCGACGTGATGCCGGTTCAGGTCCACGACGTCGATACGCTCGGGCCGGGCCGAGAGATAGGCGAGCATGTTGCAGCCGCCGGATGCAATCGTGACGATGTGATGTTCGGGCTTGATCTGCATCGCTGCCATGTCGACATCGGGATCTTCCCAGATCTGCGGATAGACGAGGCCGGAAAAGAGAAGGCCGAACAACCGTTCCGACAGACCCTCGGCGGTCAGTGGCTTGTGCTGGATCAGCGCGGTTTTCAGCTTGGCATTCTTTTTGCCATAGGTGGCATTGGGTGCAAGATCGGTCATGTCAGCCTGTCGTCCGTTGCAAACTGGCACGCTTCTAGGACGCGACCGCAACACTTTGATGACGGGCGATTCCTATGATTTTTTACCCATAAGAATTGATTAAGTTTGTCCGTGTTATGCATAGCTTTCCTTCCAGGAGCGGCTAACATGATGTTAAATGCGTTTCTGCCGAAATCGGAGCAGCGGTATGCTGTCGCCGGCATGGCATTCGGTTCTATTTTTTCGATAATTTGTCTGTCGATCGACAGGATTTTAGACAATAAAAACATCCTCTTGGATGACGGCCTGCTGGACGCGGGTTCTGCCGCCGTCGTGCTGATGCCGGTGGTCTGTTGCCTGTTGTTCTTTCAATGGGGCCGCTCACGCAGCCGCCTCGTTTCCGAGCTCGAACTGCGCCAGCGCACCGAGGCGCAACTGATCCTGGCTGTGCATCACGACCGGCTGACGGGGTTGTCCAACCGATTCGCGCTGGAACGGGACATACGCAACCTGCTGTCCGGGGAAAACACGTCCGGTGACCGCGGCGCGTTGCTGCTGCTGGATCTCGACCGCTTCAAATTTGTCAACGATACGATGGGCCATGATTGCGGCGATCAATTGCTTGTGGCGATTGGCCAGCGTCTGATCCAGGCGCTGTCATCGACAGCCCGAATCTACCGGCTGGGCGGTGACGAGTTCGTCATTCTGGTTGCCGGCTCGCCTTCCGACGGCAAGGTCGAGGACATATGCCAGACGGTCCTGTCCCTGTTTGCCATGCCCTTCGAGCTTTCGGCCGGGCGGTTCTGGACCGGCGGCAGCATCGGCATTTCGTTTGTCGAGCCGGCGGATGCCTCCATGTCGTCCGTGCTGAAGCGTGCGGATCTCGCGCTTTACAAGGCCAAGGACGTGGCCGGAAACAGCCATCGGTTCTACGAGCCGGAAATGGCCAGCGAAGCCACCATGAAGAGCGAGATCGAGCATGATCTTGGCCGCGCTCTCGCAGAGGGGCAGTTCTATCTCGAATACCAGCCGATCGTCGGCATCGAGAGCCGGGCGATCCGCTCCTTCGAAGCGTTGATCCGATGGAACCATCCGGTCAAGGGCACCATCCAGCCAGATCTGTTCATCGCGGCGGCCGAAAAGACCGGCCTTATCCTGCCGATCGGCAACTGGGTCGTCAAAACCGCCTGCCGGGAGGCTGCCCGCTGGCCCGCTCCCACCGGCGTTGCCGTCAATGTTGCCGGCGATCAGTTCAAGGACAGGGCCTTTGTCGGCTTTATCAAATCCTGTCTGGAAGAGACTGGCCTTGCGCCCGGACGGTTGACGATCGAGGTGACGGAATCGATCTTTTCCATCGATCCGCAGATCATCTGCGCGAGCCTCGCCGAATTGCGCGCCCATGGCATCCGGATTGCTCTTGACGATTTCGGCATGGGGTTTTCCTCGATCAACAATCTGCGCCGTTTCCCGCTCGATCAACTGAAGATCGACCGATCGTTTACGCAGGCCATGCTGGGCAACAAGCGGGACGCGGATCTGGTCGATATCATTCTGCAACTCGGAACGACCTTCAAGGTCGCCACGACGATCGAAGGCATCGAGACCGAGGGGCAGCTGGAATTCGTTCGGGCGCTCGGTGCGTCCGAGGCGCAGGGTTTCCTGATTTCGCGTCCCGTCTCGGCACGGGATGTGATGGGCATTCTGGCCCGGGAGAGGGTACAGGCCGGAGCGTTGTCGGCCTGAAGCGTGTGCCGATGAGAGGCCGAGGGAGCGTCGGAACAACGCTCTGAACAATTCTTGTCGTCACAAGCCCTTCCAAAAGCGGTGGAATCCTGTTTCTCTCACATCGCGAAGCAGGAGTTACTGGATGCGTAAGGTTCTGATCTGGCTGCTCGGCCTGGTGGCCGCCGGCATGGCCGCGATCGTCGCTTGGCTTGCGGTCGCGCCCCCTGATCTTTTGCGCGTCGGTGACGGCTATGCGGCAAAGATCGTCTGCTCCAATGTCTTCATCGCCGGGCGGGATGCCGATGCAGTCCTGGCGCAGGACGTGCAGGCACCGGGACATCCGCTGTTGCGGTTCGTGCGCATCAGCGTCGACGATGTCCGCAAGACGGTCACTGCCCGGATGTTCGGTTTCGCAGCACCCGGTCACGCCGTCTACCGCGAGGGCCTTGGTTGCACGACACTCAGCGATGACAGGTTCGCCGCGTTTCCGGGGATCCAGCGGGAGCGCCGACGGGTGCCACCGGCCGGCGCGATGTTCTGGCCGGAAGGCGGCGAGATCGTGCGGAATGCTGCTGTTCAGGCCCTGATCGAGGATCCCGCGCTGACCGGTCCCGGCATGCGTGCCACGGTGGTTGTCCGGCGCGGACGCATCATCGCGGAAACCTATGGCGAGGGCTTTTCACAGGCATCGCCGCTTCTCGGCTGGTCGATGACCAAGTCGGTGACCGCCGCGCTTGTCGGGCTGCGGATCAAGGATGGCCGCATGGCCCTTGATGCCACCGATCTCGTTGCGGAATGGCGCGACGACCCGCGCAGCAGGATTACGCTTGCGGATCTGCTCGGCATGCAAAGCGGGCTGGAGTTCAACGAGAACTACGGCAACGTCGCCGACGTGACGCGCATGCTGTATCTGGAAAGCGATATGGCCGGTTATGCCGCCGACAAGCCGCTGGTCGCAAAACCGGGCGAACGGTTCGCCTATTCCAGCGGCACATCGACGCTTTTGTCGCGGCTGTGGATGGATACGTTTTCAAGCCAGCGCACTGCGCTGACATTTCCGCGTGCCGCACTCTTCCGACCGCTCGGCATGAGCAGCGCTGTTCTGGAAACGGATGCCCATGGAACCTTTGTCGGCTCGTCCTACATGTATGCGACGGCGCGTGACTGGGCGCGATTCAGCCTGTTCCTGCTGCAGGGCGGACGCTGGAACGGTGTGCAGCTGCTGCCGGATGGTTTCGTGTCCTTCATGGCAAAACCGACGGCTGCATCCGGCGGGCGCTACGGTTCAGGGCAGGTGTGGACGGAGGCGGGCAGGGCTGCCGAGGCTGCGGCAGGCGAGGTGGCCTTGCCGGGCGACGCTTTCTCGATGCAGGGACATGACGGGCAGATGGCCATGATCGTGCCGTCGCTCGATCTGATTGTCCTGCGCATGGGCCTCACTCCGTCGCGCCTCGGCTATGATGTGCGGCAACTGGAGGCCAAAATAATAGAGGCGGTTCGATGACCGCCTCTCAATTCTTCCGTCTCTGGTCCTGAGGCGACTGCTCAGCGCATGCCCAGTTCTTCCAGCAGACCCTTGCGCTTGGCATGATAATAGTAGCCGCTGGCATAGAGCTTGACCGCATTGTCGTTCTGATTGTCGGCAACCATCCAGGCGCCGCGCAGATATTTCGTCGCGTATTTGAGGTTGGTTTCCGCATCGAACAGACCTTCCGCAGGCCCTTCATAACCAAGACCCTTGGCCGTGTTGTAGCGGATCTGCATCAGGCCGTAATTGCCCTTGCTGTAAGCCTTTGGATTGTAGGTGCTTTCACGCTTGACGACGCGGTGGACGAGCGCCTCTGGAATGCCGTTGAGCTTGGCATAAAAGCTGATGAGACGGTCGAGTTCCGGGCGTGAGCTTGTGAGCTTTTCCGTGACGCCGAAGGCCGCGGGTGTTGCAACGGCGCTGGCATAGGCGACGGCGCCGGTTTCGGGCTTTGGCATCGGCACGATCATGCGCGAGGCGACCAGCGTTTCAAGACCAACCGGTTCGCCCGTGTCGAAGTCCGAATCCATCGCTGCCATGGTCGGCGACACCTGCGGCATGCGTGCGGTCTTGGTGTCGACCATTGCATTGGCGGTGACCGGTAGAGCGGAAGATGCAGTCGTTGCCGCGATGCCGGCATTGCCCGTCTGAAGCTGTGTGGTTGCTACACCATTGCCGGCGCTTTCAGCAGGCTGCATCATCGCCGTTTCGGCAGCAAGAGCCGCAACGGTGGCCGTCGGTGTGCCATCCGGGGTCGGGAGAGCGTAAGCTGTGAGTTCGGTTCCAGGCTTGGGCAGGGGCGTGACGCTCTGTGCGGCCATCAATTGTTCCAGCGGAGTGCGTTCGACGCTGGAGCAACCCGTGCCGAGCGCGGCAGCGACCAAAACACAGGCCGTAAACCTATGTTTCGAGTTGGAAAAACCGATTTTAGCCATGCTGTCGCTTTCGTGTTCTCAGGCCCCGAAGCCCCCGCAAATCGACAGCGCGAAGCTGCCGTACGTGGAACTGCATTAACCTATCGGCCGCCGGATCGCAAGCTTTGAGCGCCTTTCACGCGCCGGCGCGCCGCATTCCTGCCGTCAGCAGTCCGGCGCCTATCAGCAGCGAACCGCCGGTGCGGTTGACGATCGTCTGGATTTTCGGCTTTCGGATCGTGCTTCGGGCGGCGGACGCCATCAGCGCATAGGCTGTGGCATTCAGCGTTGCCAGGACCAGAAACGTCGTTTCGAAAATCAGCATCTGGGAGAACAGGGGCCGTGTCAGATCGAGGAACTGCGGCAGGAAGGCGACGAAGAAGACGATGCTTTTCGGGTTCAGCGCGGTCACGACATAGGTATGAAAAAAGATGCGTATCGGCCGTTCCACCGGTGCCTCGCCTGCGTCAGGCGCACTCGTGTCGGCCACCGGCGCGCGCCAGAGTTTGATGCCGAGCCAGACGAGGTAGGCGGCGCCAGCCCATTTGAGCACGGTGAAGATCGCCGCCGACGTCGCAAGCAGGGCGCCAAGGCCGAGCATCGATGCCGTCATGGCGGTAAAGTCGCCCAGTGCAACCCCGGCGACCGTTGCCGCCGTGCTGCGCCGGCCATGACCGAGCGCGTAGGATATCACCAGAAGAATGGTCGGTCCCGGAATGGCCAGCATGATGGCTGATGCGGCGACGAATGCCAGCCAGTGTTCGATCGACATAAAAGAGGCTCCGTGTACCCAAGGTTGCCGAGCGAGCAAGCCATGGGTACACGGAGCCGTCAAGAGGCCGTTTTGATGGAAAAACGCTCGTCGATCAGTCTGCCGCGGACCACTTCTGGCCGATGACGTCCATCATTTCGCCAAACCATTTGACCGACGTATCGAAGTGCTTGCCGCCGCTGATGCGCGGGAATTCGATCGTGCGCAGCTTGCCGCCCTTGGCCTCGTCATGGCCGGTGACGCCGGAGACCTTGTTCAGCGCGCTTTCGACGGCCAGATCGACCATGCCCTGGATCAGGCGCAGGTCGTCGGCATTGGCGGGTGCGGAACGGGCATAGTAGCCGGATTTCTGCACCATCGAGCGTTCGGCGCCGATCAGGGCGGCAAACTGCTTGGTAAACCAGTTGCCGACATTGATCGTGTCGATCTTGACGTGGCCGAAGGCATCGCGCTTGACGCTGTTCGCCGGCCGCCTCGCGTTCGGCGACGATGGCATCGAGGCAGGCGCCTTCGCGAGACGAACAGGGTGACGAAACCGGTCTTGTCCATGATCTCTGCGCAGGCGCTCGGCTTCCTCCTGCGAGGTCGAAGTCGATTTCGGGCAGATAGAGCCCGTCGATATTCTTCAGCTCGCGTGTTCATCATGAAGCCGTCGACATATTCGTTGTGCTTCGGGTCTTCTGGATATAGGCGCGGGCGGTCGCCGCCGTCAGCCAGCCGCAATGGCGGCCCATGACTTCATGGACGACGAGCGTGCGCGGAGCGGCACTCTGTTCGTTGGAGACATGTCGAAGAAATTCGCGCCGACTTCGGCAGCCGTCCAGGCGCCCAGCGACTGGCGGATCGGCACGACGTCGTTGTCGACGGTCTTGGGCAGGCCGACCACAGTCAGGTCATAGCCATTGGCGCCGAGATAGGCGGCAAGATCGGCTGCTGTCGTGTTGGTGTCGTCGCCGCCGATCGTGTGCAGGATGGTGATGCCATCGGTGGCGAGCCGCTCGGCTGCGACACGCAGCGGATTCTCGCCTTCCTTGACCAGGCCGCGCTTGACGCAATCGGCGGCATTGGTGAGCTTGACGCGGCTGTTGCCGATCGGCGAGCCGCCATGGCGATGCAGCAGTGGGCCTTCTCGCGCATGTCCTGCGTGATCGTCGATCCGGTCGGCCGAGCAGCAGGCCCTGATAGCCGGATCGATAGGCGACCAGCTCGACGTCCGGCGCGATGTCGGTGTAGCGTTCGATCAGCCCGCCGACCGCGGAAGAGAGGCAGGGTGCGAGCCCACCGGCGGTCAGCATTGCGACTTTCTGTTTGGCCATGGTTCCTCCTCAGGGGTTGTCGCCAGAATAGAGCGAGGCCTCTCTAGCGCAAGTCCCATGGAAGTTAAATGACAGACCGACACAGGATCAAAAGAACCGTGTCAGGCGATCCGTGCCTTGCGCCCGAGCCAGACGATCAGGGCAACGGCTGCCGCGAAGGCGATCGTGGTAGCGTCGATGACCTCTCCGAGCAGCGTGGCGGAAACGGCGAGCGTCACGAAGGTCTGCAGCAGCTGGACCTGGGCTACCCTGCCGATGCCGCCAAGCGCGAGGCCCGCATTCCAGAACATGAAGCCGCCGAACATGGACATCAGCCCGAGATAGGCAAAGGCGCCCAGTTCGGCAGCGTTCGGTGCGTGAATACCGCTTTCGGCCACAAGCGCGGTGGCGATCAGCGACAAGGGGGCCGTCACGATGAGAGCCCAGGAAATCGCTTCCCAACCGGAGACGTCGCGGGAAATTTTGGCCAGCAGCACATAGCCCAGCGATGCGGACAGGGCGGCGACAAAAAGCCAGACATCGCCCATTTCCAGATGGAAGCCGTTGCCCCGGATCGCGAAGTAGACAACCAGCGCGGCACCGGCGACGCCATAGGCCCAGAAGGCCGGGCCCGGCCGCTCGCCATCGACAAGGGCAGCGAAGATGGAGGTCAGCAGCGGCAGCAGACCCAGTACGACGCCGCCGTGGCTGGCCGGTATCGTCTGCATGGCGATGGAGGAGAAGATCGGAAACCCGTAGACGACGCAGATGCCGGCGCCGATCAGCATCAGACCCTGACCCTTGGGCCAGCGCCTGCGCAAGGCGAGCAGCAGGATTGCGGCTGCGGTGGAGGCAAGGACTGCGCGGCCGAATGTAATGAAGAATGGCGAGAAACCGCCGAGAGCAATATGCGTCATCGGCAGGGTTGCCCCGAAGATCGTCACGCCGATGAGGCCGAGAATCATGCCCATGGCCTGGGGGTGGCTGCGAGGCGTCATGCGGTGTCCGTTCGTCTGCGAGGAGCGCAAGCTCTGCCGTCCGGTCGCAGGCAAGTCAAATTCAAAAGGGTGATCGAGAAATCACGCCGAAGAATGAATACACCTGCGGCAAGGACATCCCTCAGCGCGCCCCCGGCTGATTCGGAAGGCCGACGAGTTGCATGAAACGCAGGCCTTGCAGACCGCGCGGTCGCCTCTCGCCTGTTGTCGGAACTTTCGTCCGGCCAGGGAATTAGCGTCTTGTGGCGACAATCCTTGCCATGGTGGCGGCGCGGTCCACCAATGTCGGGGCTAAGCGCAGAGCGGTATTGTTTCCCTTGCCCGACAGCATCGCCGTATTGTGCTCCAGCATGGTGAGGGCCATCACAATTTCGTCATGAGAGGCTGTGCGAGGGCTTCGCTGCGCTTGCGCTGCTTGCATATTCGGCCGCATCTGGTCATGCTGCAGCGAAGCAAAACACGAAAGAACGTATCTATGTCTTTCTGGGAGAGTATCCTCGGAATCATCCATGCAACCGGCAACGCCCTCGCGGGGGTGGTGGAAGCCGTGCGCACACTGTTCGAGGGAGATCCCGAGACACGGCGCAAGGTTGCCTTTTCGGTGGCGATGATTGCGCTGTCGGCCAAGATGGCGAAGGCCGACGGGATCGTGAGCGAGGCCGAAGTGGCGGCTTTCCGCGATATCTTCAAGTTTCCCGACGACCAGGCGCACAACGTCGCGCGTCTCTATAATCTCGCCCGTCAGGACGTTGCCGGTTACGAAGCCTATGCCGAGAAGATGGCGGCGCTTTGCGTGTCCTGCGAGCGCGACTGCCCGATCCTCGAGGACATCATCGACGGCCTGTTCCACATCGCCAAGGCCGACGGCGCAATCCACGAAAAGGAACTGGCCTATCTGATGCGCGTCGCGGAAATCTTTCGCATGGACGAGGTGCATTTCCAGCAGATCATGGCTCGCCATGTGCATGCCAGCGGTGCGGATCCCTACAAGATCCTCGGTGTCTCGCCGAAGGATGATTTTTCGACGATCCGCAAGCAGTATCGGGTTCTGGTCTCCGAACATCATCCGGATCGGCTGGTTGCCCGCGGCGTGCCCAAGGAATTCCACGCCATCGCCAATGATCGCATGGCAGCGCTCAACGCCGCCTATGAGGCGATCGAGAAAGAACGCCGCGCAGCATGATGCCGTTCGACTGCGACTACGGTGCGGCACGTTGCGTGCCATCGCCCAATCACGGCGAGCGGGCAGGCGGGCGAAAGCCGGATATGATCCTCCTGCATTATACGGGTATGGAAACCGCGGATGCCGCGCTCGACTGGCTTTGCCGCGATGAAAGCCAGGTCTCCTGCCATTACTTCGTCCATGAAGACGGGCGCATCGACCAGCTTGTTCCTGAAAGCCGTCGCGCCTGGCATGCGGGGCGCAGCATCTGGAAGGGGGAAACCGACATCAATTCCGCCTCCATCGGTGTCGAGATCGCCAATGCCGGGCACCCCGGCGGACTGCCCGATTTTCCGGACGCGCAGATAAAGGCGGTCGTCGAACTGTGTCGGGATTGTGGCCAGCGCTGGTCGATCGCGCCGGAAAGGGTCCTCGCGCATAGCGATGTTGCGCCCATTCGGAAGGTCGATCCGGGTGAAAAATTCCCCTGGAAACGTTTGCACGAAGCGGGCGTCGGACACTGGATCGAGCCGACCGCGATCAGCGGCGGCCGCTTCTTCCAGCGCGGCGATGAAGGACAACCGGTGGCGGCGCTTCAGTCGATGTTGTCCCTCTACGGTTATGGCACTGAAATCAGTGGTGTATTCAGCGAGAAAACGGAAGGCGACGTCGCCGCTTTCCAGCGGCATTTCCGGCCTGCCCGGGTGGATGGAATTGCCGATATGTCGACCATAGACACGCTGCACCGCCTGCTTTCCGCACTGGCTTCTCTCAGCGTCTGATCGCGCTTCAAACGTTGTCCTGAACTGCTGTCGGTTCCCTCCGGAAACAAAAAAATGCTGCGCTGCCACAGGATGACCATGTTGCGCGGGTCTTTTGCCGCCGTACAGAACCGCAGGAGAAACGACGCCCAAGGGGCCTTCTTCTGCCAGTGAAAGATCGGGATGCGGACGGCAAAGGCGGGGTGCGCCCTGGCCGGGCTTACCTGAAAGCGGAGACTTCAAGCTAAATGAGAATATCGTCAATTGCTGCGGCGGCGGCATGCTTCTGCATGTTTTTCACCGGGGTCGAAACGTCGTTTGCCGAGGGCATCGACAGAACCATCAAGACCTCATCCATTCCGAAGGTCACGCGAACCATGGGCTATGCCAAGCCGGAACGCGTCGCTGCTGCCCCCTATTCCTCCTACATCGCCGCCTATGCCAAGGAATATGGCGTGCCCGTTGATCTTGCCCATGCCGTCGTCAAGGTAGAGAGCAATTTCAACCCCAAGGCCCGCGGCAGTGCCGGCGAAGTCGGGCTGATGCAGATCAAGCCGGCGACGGCGCGCATGATGGGCTATTCCGGCTCGAAGAAGGGTCTGTTCGATCCGGAAACCAACATCAAGTTCGGCATGAAATATCTTGCGGTCGCCCATCAGCTGTCCGGTGGCGCAACCTGCGGGACCATCCTGCGCTACAATGCCGGTCATGGCGCAAAGCGCATGAACCCGGTGTCGCGCCGCTATTGCGGCAAGGTCCAGAGCATCCTCAACTGACCTTTGGTGACCGAGGTTAGATGGATACCGGCTTTGCTTGAATTGCGGTATCCACCCGTTTCCGGCACCGGGAGGCTGGCAAAACATCGTCTCCATGCTATTCGTCCCCTGTGATTGAGATGGATGGGTTGGATGGCTGAAAGCTTTGATTTCGTTGTCGTCGGCAAGGGCATGATGGGGGCTGCGGCAGCGCGATACCTGGCCTTGGCCGGTGCGCGCGTCGCCCTTGTCGGACCGGATGAACCGGCGGATCATGCGGCCCATGACGGCGTTTTCGCCAGTCACTACGACAATGGCCGCATCACCCGGACGATCGACATGGACGGCGATTGGGCGCTTCTTGCCCGCCGCTCGATCGACCGTTATTCGGAGATTGAAGCTGCCAGCGGCATTTCCTTCTACACGGAGGCCGGGTGCCTGATCGCCGCACCGGCGCCCGGACATGCCTATGATTACCTGGAGCAGGTCATGCAGGCGCGCGATATGCTTGGCGTTGATGCACCGCTGCTGTCCGACGCTGAGATGAAGGCGCGGTTTCCCTGGTTTGCGTTTCCTGCAGGCTTTGGCGGCGTCTTCGAAGCCCGGGGAGCCGGTCATATCAATCCAAGAGCGCTGGTTGCGGCCCAGACGCTGATTGCAGCGCGGAACGGCGCAAGGGTGATCAACAGCGAAGTCGCCTCTGTCAGCGAGCAGACCGGACATGTTGACGTCACGACCATTGACGGTCGGGTTTTGACAGCGGGGCGCGTGCTTGTCGCCGCAGGCGGATTTTCGATCGCCGGATCGCTCCTGCCGCGACCGCTGGATCTGGTGGTCAAGGCAAGGACGGTGCTGTTTGCCGAGATCGGCGAGGCGCAGCGTGCGACCTATGCGGCGATGCCGTCGCTGATCGGTTCCTCGTCCGCGCAGGAGGAGAGCTACTATCTCCTGCCGCCGCTGGCTTATCCTGACGGCAAGTTCTATCTGAAGATCGGCGGCGATCCGAGCGATATCGTGCTCGACACCGAGGCGGATATCCGCGCCTGGTTTCGCCGCGGGGAAAATCCGGCAGCAGCCCAGCATCTGCAGGCCGTATTGCGCGGTGTCATTCCCGGATTGGACGCGGTTTCCCTGCACGCTGCGCGTTGCGTTACGACCTTCACGCGGCACGGATATCCCTATATCGGCTATGTCGGCGAAGGCCGGATTGCGGTTCTGACCGGCGGCAATGGCGCTGCCGCCAAAAGCTCCGACGAAATCGGCCGCCTCGGTGCGTCGCTGCTTCTCGACGGCGCGGTCGATGCGGCGGGATACGCGACCGATTTCGCGATCTGCCATCGTTGAAATGGGTCCCGGCCCGTTTTGAGGCGGATTGCCTCTGGCAATTGCGGCATCCCTCGTTTATGCACCGCTTGCCAGTTGGCCGGGCAGCCGCGCTTCGCAATGGCCGAAAGGCTGCGGGGTGAGGAAAGTCCGGGCTCCACGGAAACACGGTGCCGGATAACGTCCGGCGGGGGCGACCCCAGGGAAAGTGCCACAGAAAGAAAACCGCCTGCGCTTCATGGCGGGTCAGGGTGAAAGGGTGGGGTAAGAGCCCACCGCGCGCATGGCAACATGGGCGGCATGGCAAACCCCACCGGGAGCAAAACCGAATAGGGATGACGTGGATCGCGCAAGCGTTCCGGCCGGTTTCCGGGCCAGTCATCCGGGTGGGTTGCGCGAGGCTGCGCGCAAGCGCCGTCCCAGATGAATGGCTGCCACGTTCCGGTTTCAAAGCCGGAGCCATACAGAACCCGGCTTACAGGCCAACTGGCAATTTCTCTTTTTTCGACGGTCGGGGACAGCCATTTTCATGGGGCTTTATCCCGTTGAATAGCTGTTTATTTTAGAGATCAAACATATTTTGATCCGGTTTTTTGTGCTGTTCTTTTTTCCTTTGATTCCAAGGCTTTGGATGGCCTTCGGTAACCATTTGTTAAACTTAACAGACTATCAATATTTGATCATGCCGCATGCCGAAAACAAGCATTTCCCATTGACGCCCATATGGTCCCATGCTATCCCAACCATGCACTGCACAAGGGTCTTTCAAGGCTCATTCATCGCTAAAAACCGGTTACCCGCAAACGGGTTCTGGTGTCGGGCGCATTGTCCGGCGGCGGGTTCTTGTGCCTATTTTTGATGGCTTGAACGGGCCTGTGTATATTTCCTGTTCGTTGGAATCGGCTGTACTTCGTCATGAACCGCTTCCTTTCACATGCGACAAACCGGATCGATGCAAAGGGGCGGGTTTCTGTCCCCGCGATGTTTCGTGCTGTCTTGTCGTCGCTGGATATTCGGGAGCTTTATTGCTTTCAGGATTTCGTCTTTCCGGCGATCAGCGTCGGCGGTCCGGATTTGCTGGATCGGTTCGAAAGGCAGATTGCCGGCGAGGATCCGTTCTCGCCGCAGGCCAATCAGATGTCGCTCCTGGTTCACGGGGGCGGGGTCTTCATGAAGCTCGACCAGGAGGGTCGGTTGATGGTCACGGATTTCATCCGGGACTTTACCGGCATCACCACGGACGTGACGTTCGTCGGTCGGGCGGATCACTTTCAGTTATGGGCGCCGCAGGCATTCACGGATATGCAGGCGGCGGCTCGCGAAGGGCAAAGATTGCGAGGTCTGCGCCCGACCTAGGATGGAGAAGCGGAATGGTGACGGATCAAGGCGGAGGATTTTCTGATGCCGATGGCGGACCGGTCCGTCACATTCCGGTTCTTCTCCAGGAGGTTCTTGCCAGCCTTGAGCCCGGTCCGGGCAAGATCATTCTCGATGGTACATTTGGTGCAGGCGGTTACAGCGCGGCGCATCCTGGATGCCGGCGCCGAGGTCATCGCGCTCGATCGCGATCCTGCAGCCATTGCTGCCGGTCAGGCCATGGTCGATGCGCGCGGCGGTCGTTTGACGCTGATCCATTCCCAATTTTCCGATCTGGCGACCCATGTTCCCGAAGGCGGGCTGGATGGCGTCGTGCTCGATATCGGCGTGTCCTCGATGCAGATCGACGAGGCCGATCGCGGCTTTTCCTTCCAGCGCAACGGGCCGCTCGACATGCGCATGTCGTCGCATGGCGTTTCGGCTGCCGATGTCGTCAATCGCGCGAAGGTCTCCGATCTGATCCGGATTTTCGGCTTCCTCGGCGAGGAGCCGCAATCCGGGCGCATCGCCCGCGCCATCGAAAAGCGCCGGCTGGAAGAGCCGTTCGTCACCACCCGCGATCTTGCGGGCCTGATCGAGATCGTCACCCCGCGCAAGATGAAGGACAAGATCCATCCGGCGACCCGCGTCTTCCAGGCGCTGCGCATCTTCGTCAATGACGAACTCGGTGAACTGGCCAAGGCGCTGTTTGCAGCCGAGCGGGCGCTGAAGCCGGGCGGCCGGCTGATGGTCGTCACGTTTCATTCGCTGGAAGACCGGATCGTCAAGAAATTCTTCCAGGACCGCTCCGGCAAGGCCTCCGGTTCACGGCACATGCCACTCGCGCACGAGCGGGCCGCAACCTTCGCACCAGTTGGTAAGTCTATGGTGACGGCCAGCGAAGAAGAAGCGGACCGCAATCCGCGCGCCCGGTCCGCCAAGATGCGTGTCGGAGCGCGCACCGGGGTGCCGCCAGAGGCAGATGATCTGTCGATCTTCGATTTGCCGAACCTTGCGAGCCTTGGAAAGATGGGGGGCTGAATATGCTGCGTAGCTTTGACATCGTTCTGATCGTTGTGATGACGACCGCCGCCACGGTCACCTACACAATCAAGCACCGGGCTGAAAACAAGCTTGAGGAAGTGCGCAAGCTCGACGCTGAAATCCGCTCGAGGAAGATACGATCGACCTGCTGCGGGCCGACTGGGCGCTGCTGACGCAGCCGAACCGTCTGGAGCGTCTTGTCGAGGCCTATGCGAAGGATCTGCAACTCGTGCCGACGCTGTCGACGCAACTGGCGCAGCCGGAAGAGCTGCCGATGTTGAAGGCCGACGTTCCTGTTCCGGAAGAGGTTGCAGGGGCTGACAAGAAAGAAGAAGACCGCTCCGGCGACGGATGACATGGCAACAGGTTCGGTGGCGCGCTGATGTCTTTTCTCTCCCGCATCATGATCATCAAGAGCCGCGCGCATTTTTCCGCCGGCGGCAACAATCACCCGGGCGATAACGTCAACGGCGTGTCCTTCGAGGGGACGCGCAAGAAAAGCAGCAATCAGGCGAGAAGCCGCGTCGGCATCATCATCGCCGGCTTCACGGTCGCCTATTGCATCATCGGCGGCCGGCTGGTGCAGTATGGCCTTGACGCAGCCAGAAGCCGTTTCGAGCATCGGGCGTGCCGACAATCTGATGGCGTCGCGACCGGATATTCTCGACCGCAATGGCGAAATCCTGGCGACCGACATCCGCACCGTGTCGCTTTATGCCGAGCCGCACAAGATCGTCGATGCCGACGAAGCGGTCGAGCATCTCGCGACCGTGTTGCCCAATCTCAATCACTCGGAAATCTACAACAAGCTGCGCTCCAAGTCGCGTTTCCAGTGGCTGCGCCGGCAGTTGACGCCGAAGCAGCAGAGCGAAATTCTGGCGCTTGGCATCCCCGGCATCGGGTTCCGTCCCGAGAAGCGTCGCTTCTATCCGGGCGGGTCGACGGCGTCGCATATTCTCGGTCATGTCAACATCGACAATCGCGGCATTGCCGGCATGGAACGCTATATCGACAGCCAGGGACTTGCGGATCTCGCCGCGACCGGCATGACGAGCGATGCAAGGCTTGAGCCGGTCAGGCTCTCCATCGATCTGCGTGTGCAGAACATCGTTCATGATGTCGTCGTCAATGCGATGATCAACTACAAGGCGGATGGCCGCCGGCGCGGTCGTTCTTGATGCCTTTACCGGCGAAGTGCTCGCCATGGCGTCGGCGCCTGACTATGATCCGAACCAGCCGTCCAGGACCCTTGCCGATGGGACCATCGACAAGAAATACGAGGAAGGCTGGTTCAGCCGGATGAGCAACGGCACGTTCGAGATGGGCTCGACCTTCAAGAGCTTCACGCTCGCCATGGGCCTTGATTCCGGCAAGATGACGCTGAAGGACAGTTTTGACGCCCGCAATCCGATCCGGATGGGTGGCTTCACGATCAAGGATTTCCACGGAAAACACCGCATCCTGACGGTGCCGGAAATCTTCCAGTATTCGTCGAACATCGGCACGGCCAAGGTCGCCGATCTGGTCGGCATCGACGGGCACAAGGAGTTCCTGACCCGCCTTGGTCTGCTCAGCAAGATGCAGACCGAACTGCCTGAGGTCGCAACCCCGTCGCAGCCGCGCACCTGGAAAAAGATCAACTCGGTGACCATCTCGTTTGGCCATGGCGTCTCGACGACCCCCCTGCAGACGGCAGTTGCCGGTGCGGCGCTGATGAATGGCGGCTACCTGCTGGAGCCGACATTCCTGCCGCGCACGGAAGAGCAGGCGGCGCCTTTCCGTCACAAGGTGATCAAGGATACCACCAGCGCCGACATGCGCTACCTGTTCAACTGGAACGGCATCGACGGTTCCGGCAGGAATGCACAGGTTGCCGGCTTCAATGTCGGTGGCAAGACCGGTACGGCCGACAAGGTCATCAATGGTCGCTACGCCAATGATCTGAACTTCAATTCCTTCATCGCCGGCTTCCCGATGGACAATCCGCGCTACATCGTGCTGACCGTGATCGATGCGCCCCTGACGGGCGAGAGCGGCGGCCGCATTTCCGGGTTCACGGCAGCGCCGATGGTGCAGAAGATCATCGCGCGCGCCGCGCCGCTCCTGGGCGTGAAGCCGAAGTTTGGATCCGATGGCTCTGCCTTGCTTGTGTCTTATTGACCATAGAAGGACAATCGGGACGATTCGCCGTCCGGCGTGTCGATGTAGATTTGAAAAGTGCCGTCATGAAGCTCAATGACCTGATCGGGAATGATTTCCCGGAAATCGCAGCGCAACTGTCCCCGCAGGCGGGTGACGTCGAGATTGCTGCCATCACTGCCGACAGCCGACAGGTTGTCCCCGGCTCACTGTTCGTGGCGCTGGCCGGCACAAAGGCCGACGGGGCAGGCTTCGTCAGCGATGCGATAGCGCGCGGCGCCTGCGCCGTGATTGCCGCGCCTGGCGTTTCTCCATCCTCTGCCGTGCCCGTGCTGCAGGCCGCAAACCCGCGCCGTGTTCTGGCGCTGGCCGCGGCCCGCTTCTACGGGCGTCAGCCGCAGACCATGGTTGCGGTCACCGGTACGGCAGGCAAGACATCCGTTGCGTCCTTCGTCCGGCAGATCTGGGCGCATAGCCGGCCTTGCGGCCGCAATGATCGGCACGACCGGCGTCATTGCCCCGGGCCGCAACGACTACGGCTCGCTGACCACGCCCGATCCCGTGTCGCTGCACCGGCTTCTTGCCGAACTCGCCGACGACGGCGTCACCCATGCGGCGATGGAGGCATCCAGCCATGGCCTCGACCAGAGCCGGCTCGACGGCGTGCGCCTTGCGGCTGCCGGTTTCACCAATCTCGGCCGCGATCACATGGACTATCATCCGACCGTCGAGGACTACATGGCCGCCAAGATGCGGCTGTTCGACGACGTGCTTCCCAAGGGGTCGCCGGCGGTCATCTTTGCCGATGACGCCTGGTCCGCGCAGGCGATTGCGGCCGCGCAGAGGGGCCGGTCACGATGTCCGCACCGTTGGCCGCAAGGGCGATTACCTCGCACTGAAACGCGTCGAACATTTCCGTCACAAGCAGATCGCCGAAGTGCATGTCGGCGGCGAGATCTTCGAGGTGCATATGCCGCTGGCCGGAGACTTCCAGATTTCCAATGCGCTGGTTGCCGCAGGCCTTGCCATGTCGACCGGCATTCCGGCCAAGGCCGCAATGGCGGCGCTGGAGAAACTGCAGGGTGCATCCGGCCGCCTGGAACTGGTCGGGCATACGAAAGGCGGCGCGCTCGCCTATGTCGACTATGCCCACAAGCCGGATGCGCTGGAAAACGTGCTCTCTTCGGTGCGTCCCTTCACGACCGGCCGCGTTGTCGTCGTCTTCGGCTGCGGCGGTGATCGCGACAAGGGCAAGCGCCCGATCATGGGCGAGATCGCCACGCGCCTTGCCGATGTCGTCATCGTCACCGACGACAATCCGCGCTCCGAAGTGCCGGCCGACCATTCGCTCCGAGATCATGGCGGCGGCCCCCGGTGCCATCGAGATCGGCGACCGCGCTGCAGCCATCCAGGCCGCTGTCGCCATGCTGCAATCGGGCGATACGCTGATCGTTGCCGGCAAGGGACACGAAGAGGGCCAGACCGTCGGCTCCGTGACATTGCCGTTCTCGGATCATGTCGAACTCAGAAACGCATTGGGAGGTGCCTGATTTGAGCTGGCTCTGGACAACGCGCTGATCTGCTTGCGGCCATGAACGGCCGTCCTGTCGGAAACCTGCCGCGAGGGCATTACCGGAATTTCGATCGACAGCCGCTCGCTCGGCAAGGGCGATGCCTTCTTCGCCATCAAGGGCGACCGCGTCGATGGTCATGACTATGCCGGCGTGGCGATTGCCAATGGCGCGGCGCTGCTGGTCGTCAGCGAGGCCAAGCTGCCGGCGCTGGGCAGGCTGATCGCGCCGATGATCGTCGTCGACGACGTGCTGGAGGCGATGGATCCGGCTTGGCTGTGCGGCGCGCGATCGCAGTGCCGCCAAGATCATTGCCGTCACCGGTTCGGTCGGCAAGACCACGACCAAGGAAATGCTGCGCCATGTGCTCGAGCCGATCGGTCAGGGTGCATGCCTCTGTCGCGTCCTTCAACAATCACTGGGGCGTGCCGCTGACGCTGGCGCGCATGCCCGAGGATACCGACTACGGCGTTTTCGAGATCGGCATGAACCATCCGGACGAGATCCGGCCGCTGGTGAAGATGGTTCGCCCGCATGTGGCGATCATCACCACGCGTGGCCGCCGCCCATCTCGGCAATTTCAAGAACCTGACGGAGATTGCGGCTGCCAAGGCGGAGATTTTCGAAGGTCTCGTCGAGGGTGGCCATGCGCATCCTCAATCGCGACAATGACAGCTTCAAGCAGCTGGAAAAGGCGGCGATTGCCGCCGGTGTTTCGCATATCCACTGCTTCGGCAGCGGCGCCAAGGCCGATTTCCGCATGGTCGAGTTTGCCAATGGTGCAGAGGGCGCTGTTCTGTGGGCGTCGATCGACAGCCGGACGCTGGAAATACCGATGGGGGCTCCGGGGCGGCACATCGCCGAAAATGCGCTTGCCGTGCTGGGGGCCGCGTCGCTTGTCGGGGCCGATATCGACAGCGTGGCGGCTTCGCTGGCAACGCTGCAGCCTGAAAAGGGCCGTGGCGAACGCCACCGTCTTGCCGATCGGCTCCGGTGCTCTGACGCTTGATCGACGAAAGCTACAATGCCAACCCGGCGTCGATGCGGGCAGCCATTGCGCTGTTGCGCGATACGCCGCCCGGTGAGGGCGGGCGACGCATCGCCATTCTCGGCGACATGCTGGAAATGGGCGAGTTCGCGGCGGATGTCCACGCCAAGCTTGCCGCGCCCTTGGTCGAGGCAGGCATTACCGATGTCTGGCTTGCCGGACCGGAAATGGCACATCTGCGCGATGCCTTGCCTGGGGATTGCAGGGTCGAATATCGCGAGACCGTCGACCGAACTCAACGGCTTTGCCCTGGATGCGGTTTCGGCCGGCGACGTTGTCATGATCAAGTCGTCCAAGGGCACGGGTTGCGGCAGGATCGTCGCGGCTCTGCTTGACAAATATCCGGCATTTTCCGACACGGGGCCGGCCAAATAGGCGTGCAGAAGCAATTTTAAACAGGCGTCTTGCAGGCCTAACACTTTCGAATGCGTGCGGTTATCCTTGCATCAGCTGATTCTGATGCGTGCAATGCGCAATAAACCTTTGGGGAAAGGTCCCTTATGCTTCTCTGGCTTGTCGAACTGTCGGATCATTTTCAATTTTTCAATCTGTTCCGATACATCACCTTCCGGACAGGCGCTGCGCTTTTCACCTCCGCCATGATCGTGTTCCTGTTCGGACCGCGGATGATCTCGTCGCTGCGCGTTCGCCAGGGAAGGGGCCAACCCATCCGCGCCGACGGGCCGCAGACCCATTTCAAGAAGGCGGGAACGCCGACCATGGGCGGGCTGATGATTCTGGCCGGCATCGTCGGCAGTTCGCTGCTCTGGGCCGATCTTTCGCAGCGTCTATGTCGTCTCGACGCTGCTCGTCACGCTCGGTTTCGGCGCGATCGGGTTCTATGACGATTATCTCAAGGTCACCAAGCAGTCGGACAAGGGATTTTCCGGCAAGGCGCGCCTGGGCTTCGAGTTCATCATTGCCGCCATCGCCGTCTTCTTCATGATGCGCACCGCGCTTTCGGCCGGCGTGACCGGCTCGACCTTCGGCTCCTCGCTGACCTTTCCGTTCCTCAAGGATTTCACCCTCAACCTCGGCTATTTCTTCATCCTGTTCGGCGGCTTCGTCATCGTTGGCGCCGGCAATGCGGTGAACCTGACCGACGGCCTTGACGGGCTGGCCATCGTGCCTGTGATGATCGCTGCCGCCTCCTTCGGCGTGATCGCCTATCTCGCCGGCAATGCCGTGTTTGCAAACTACCTGCAGATCCATTTCGTGCCGGGTACCGGTGAACTCGCGGTCATTCTCGGCGCTGTCATCGGGGCAGGGCTGGGTTTCCTCTGGTTCAATGCGCCGCCGGCCGCCATCTTCATGGGCGACACCGGATCGCTGGCACTTGGTGGACTGATCGGCGCCGTTGCGGTTGCCACCAAACACGAGATCGTCATGGTCATCATCGGCGGCCTGTTCGTCATGGAAACCCTGTCGGTGATCATCCAGGTCTTCTGGTTCAAGCGCACCGGCAAGCGCGTCTTCCTGATGGCGCCGATCCATCACCATTTCGAGAAACTCGGCTGGACCGAAAGCCAGGTGGTCATCCGCTTCTGGATCATCGCCGTCATTCTCGCCATGGTCGGCCTCTCCACCCTGAAGCTGCGGTAATCCGACGATGATCCCCGTCACCACCTTCAGCGGCAAGACTGTAGCGCTTTTCGGCCTCGGCGGTTCAGGTCTTGCGACCGCCCGCGCGCTTGTGGCCGGCGGCGCAACCGTGACCGCCTGGGACGACAATCCCGACAGCGTCGCCAGGGCGGCCGCTGAAGGCATAGGCACAGGGGATCTCCGGCAGGTCGATTGGAAGGCGTTTTCCGCTTTCGTGCTGTCGCCCGGCGTGCCGCTCACCCATCCGAAACCGCACTGGACCGTTGATCTCGCCGCCGCTGCGGGTGTCGAGATGATTGGCGACGTCGAGCTCTTCGTTCGCGAACGGCGAGCCCATGCGCCGGATTGCCCGTTCATCGCCATCACCGGTACCAATGGCAAATCGACGACGACGGCGCTGATTGCCCACATCCTGAAATCGAGCGGCCGCGACACGCAGCTCGGCGGCAATATCGGCACGGCGGTCATGACCCTCGATCCGCCTGCCAGTGATCGCTTCTATGTGGTCGAATGCTCATCCTATCAAATCGATCTTGCGCCATCGCTCGATCCGTCCGCCGGTATCCTGCTCAACCTGACGCCTGATCATCTCGACCGTCATGGCAGCATGCAGCATTATGCCGACATCAAGGAGCGGCTCGTTGCGGGGAGCAACACGGCGATCATCGGCGTTGACGATGGGTATTGCGAAGCGATTGCCGATCGTGTTGCTCTTTCCGGCACGTCCGTCATCCGCATCGCCCGCCACAGAACGCTGGGCGAGGGCTTTTATGCCGACGGATCGAAAATCATGCGAGCGGAGGGCGGTCAGGCTCAGCTTTTTGCGGATCTCGACGGTATCCAGACCCTGCGCGGCAGCCACAATGCGCAGAATGCCGCTGCAGCGATTGCCGCCTGCCTGGCCGTGGGCGTCACGCCCGACGAGATCCGTGCAGGCCTTTCATCCTTTCCGGGCCTGAAACACCGCATGCAGCCGGTTGGCCGCAGGGGCGATACGGTCTTCGTCAATGACAGCAAGGCCACCAATGCGGATGCCGCCGCACCGGCGCTGTCGAGCTATGAGCGGATCTACTGGATCGCCGGCGGGCTTGCCGAAGGAGGGCGGCATCACGACGCTTTCTCCCTTCTTCCCGAAGATTGCCAAGGCCTATCTGATCGGCGAGGCGGCACCGGCTTTCGCTGCGACGCTTGGCGACGCGGTTCCGTTTGAAATTTCCGGTACGCTCGATCAGGCCGTTGCGCATGCCGCGGCCGATGCGGTGCGGGACAATGCAGGCCCGGCGGCCGTCATGCTGTCACCGGCTTGCGCAAGCTTCGACCAGTACAAGAATTTTGAAGTCAGGGGCGATGCCTTCGTCGGTCACGTCGCCGCGATCGACGGCATCACCATGTTGGTCTAGGCCGGCCTGGCGGCCTTTCGGGCAGAGTGCGGGGCCAGTCGCGCCCCGTGAGATATTCCGGTGCGGTGTTCCGTGCCACAAGAGGGGACGATGAATATGGTAAGCCGTGCCGAGCGTGGCCCCGTGGCCGACTGGTTCTGGACGATCGACAGGTTTTTCCTGGCGACCTTCGTGCTCCTGATGGGGATCGGCTTCATGCTGTCCTTTGCAGCAAGTCCGGCGGTGGCCGAACGTCTCAATCTCGACAGTTTCCATTTCGTCAAGCGCCATGCGGCGTTTCTCCTGCCGTCGCTGGCGGTGATGATCGGCATTTCCTTCCTGACGCCGAGGCAGGTGCGCCGCGCGGCAATGATCCTGCTTCTCGTGTCGCTGGCGATGATGGTTCTGGCGCTGTTCTTCGGCCAGGAGGTCAAGGGTTCGCGGCGCTGGATCTCGCTTGCCGGCCTGTCCGTGCAGCCGTCCGAATTCATGAAGCCGGCCTTTGTCGTGGTTTGCGCCTGGCTGTTTTCCGAACATGCCCGCCAGCCCGAAATTCCGGGCAATCTCTTTGCCATCCTGCTCTTCGGCATTGTCGGTGCGCTGCTGGTGGCGCAGCCCGATCTCGGCCAGACGATCCTGACGACGGCGGTCTGGGGCGGCATGTTCTTCATGGCCGGCATGCCGTGGCTGTGGATCATCGTCCTTGGCGGTGCTGCGGTCGGTGGTCTCGTCGTCGCCTATACGGTGCTGCCGCACGTGGCGGGTCGTATCGACCGGTTTCTGACCGGCGAAGGCGATACGTTCCAGGTCGATACGGCGCTTGAGGCAATCGTGCGCGGCGACTGGTTCGGTCAGGGGCCGGGCGAGGGCATCGTCAAGCGGATCATCCCCGACAGCCATACCGACTTCATCTTTTCGGTCGCGGCCGAAGAATTCGGCATCGTCTTCTGCATGCTGATCGTCCTGATCTTTGCCTTCCTCGTCATGCGCGGCCTGACCCATGCCTTCCGGGAGCGCAATGATTTCACACCGCTTTGCCGTGGCCGGGCTTGTCCTGCAGATCGGTATCCAGTCGATGATCAATGTCGGCGTCAATCTTCAGCTGCTGCCGGCCAAGGGCATGACCCTGCCGCTGATCTCCTATGGCGGTTCGTCCATGGTTGCGATCTGCGTGACGGCCGGCTTCATTCTGGCGCTCACCCGTCATCGTCCGGAAAAGCGCGCGCTCGAGCGCAGCCTGTTTCGGGCCGGCATGGGCGTTCCCGGCGGAGTAAGGACATGACCAAAGGTATTGATTTTGCTCGCCGCCGGTGGTACCGGCGGCCATCTGTTTCCGGCCGAAGCGCTGGCCCATGAGTTGAAAACGCCGCGGCTATTCGGTGCATCTCGTGACCGACAGCCGCGCCGAGCGTTTTGCCGGCAAGTTTCCGGCCGACGAAATCCATGTCGTGTCGTCCGCCACCATCGGCTCGAAGAACCCGATCGCAAGTCTTGAGGTCGCTGTGGAAGCTGTGGACGGGCATGCGTACTGCCCGTCGGCTCATCGCAGCGCCTGAAGCCGAAAGTCGTCGTCGGTTTCGGCGGCTATCCGACCGTGCCGCCGCTGATGGCGGCAACCGGCATGGGCGTGCCGTCGATGATCCACGAGCAGAATGCCGTGATGGGCCGTGCCAACAAGGCTGCTGGCCGCACGCGTCAAGGCGATTGCCGGCGGCTTTCTGCCGGAGACCGATGGGCCTTATGCGGCCAAAGACCGTGACAACCGGCAATCCGGTCCGTCCCGCCGTGCTCGATGCGGCCAAGATGCCCTATCAGCCATCCGCCGAGGGCGAGGACCTTTCGCCTTGTCGTGTTCGGTGGCAGCCAGGGCGCGCAGTATTTTTCGCAGACCGTACCGACGGCGATCAGTCTGCTCGATGATGGCTTGCGCAAGCGCCTGAAGGTCACCCAGCAGGCGCGGCCCGAAGACATGGACGATGGTCCGCGGCTGTGCAAGCCAGCTCGGACTTGCCGCCGAAGTCGCGCCCTTCTTCAACGACATGGCCGAGCGAATCGCAAAGGCCCATCTCGTGATCTGCCGTTCCGGCGCATCGACCGTGTCCGAGATCGCCGTGATCGGCCGTCCGGCGATTCTGGTGCCGTATCCTTACGCGCTCGATCACGATCAGGCGGCCAATGCGGCAGCGCTCGCGGCCAATGGTGGGGCCAAGGTCATCGCCCAGGCCGAACTCTCGGCCGAGAAACTGGCAACGATCCTCACCCATGCGATGAACAACCCGGCCAAGCTCTCCGATATGGCGGCAGACGGCACGCCAGACCGGCAAGCCCGATGCCACGCGCTTGCTTGGCGCCATGGTTGACGCTATTGCCAGCGGCTCGACAATTGCTGAATTCAAGGAAAAACGCTCATGAAAATGCCGCAGACGCATCGGTCTCGTCCACTTCATCGGTATCGGCGGTATCGGCATGAGCGGCATTGCCGAAGTGCTGCACAATCTCGGCCACAAGGTTCAGGGCTCCGACCAGTCCGACAGCGCCAATGTGCAGCGCCTTCGCGACAAGGGCATTCGAGGTGTTCGTCGGCCACGACGCCGACAATCTCGGCGAGGCCGAAGTCGTCGTCGTTTCCACCGCCATCAAGAAGAACAATCCGGAACTGATCGCCGCGCGCGAAAAGCTCCTGCCTGTCGTGCGCCGCGCCGAAATGCTGGCCGAACTGATGCGCTTCCGCAATGCCATCGCCATCGGCGGCACCCATGGCAAGACGACCACGACGTCGATGGTCGCAACGCTTCTCGAAGCCGGCGATCTGGATCCGACCGTCATCAATGGCGGCATCATCAATGCCTATGGCACCAATGCCCGCATGGGCGAGGGCGAGTGGATGGTGGTCGAGGCCGACGAATCCGACGGCACCTTCCTGAAGCTGCCGGCCGATATCGCCGTCGTCACCAATATCGATCCGGAACATCTCGATCACTACGGCAATTTCGATGCCGTGCGCGCGGCCTTCCGGCAGTTCGTCGAAAACGTGCCGTTCTACGGTTTCGGCGTCATGTGCCTCGATCATCCCGAAGTCCAGACGCATGGTTTCCAAGATCGAGGACCGCAAGGTCATCACCTACGGCGAAAACCCGCAGGCCGACGTGCGCTTCTTCAATATCCGCTATGGATGGCGCGACATCCGTTTTCGACGTCGAGATCCGCCGCCGCCGCACCGGCCAGGTGATCGCGCTGAAGGACCTGCGCCTGCCGATGCCCGGCCGTCACAATGTTTCGAATGCTACGGCCGCGATCGCGGTTGCCCAGCGTCTCGGCATCTCGCCGGAAGACATCGCCAAGGGGCTTGCCTCCTTCGGCGGCGTCAAGCGCCGCTTCACTTTCACCGGCGAGTGGAACAATGTCCGGATCTACGACGACTACGGGCACCATCCCGTCGAGATCAAGGCTGTGCTGCAGTGCCGCGCGCGAGGCCTGCCAGGGGCGCATCATCGCCGTGCACCAGCCGCACCGCTACAGCCGCCTGGAGAGCCTGTTCGAGGATTTCTGCCGCCTGCTTCAACGATGCCGACACCATCCTGCTCGCCCCGGTCTATTCGGCCGGTGAAGAGCCGATCGAAGGCGTCAATTCGCAGGAGCTGGTCTCCCGCATCAAGGCTGGCGGCCATCGCGATGCACGCTTCATGTCGACGGACCGGATGCGCTGGCGCCTATCGTCTCCACCATTGCGCAGCCCGGCGATTTCGTGGTTCTCTTGGGGGCTGGCAGTATCACGAATTGGGCTGCCGCCCTTCCGCAGGAACTCGCAGGCATTTCAGGACATCAGGCATGAAGCAGGTAAACGGCGAAAAACTTCTGGCCTCCCTCGGGGAGGGGGTGAAAGACATTCGCGGCCGCCTGACCCCGGATGCGCCGATGGACCGCGTCACCTGGTTTCGCGCCGGTGGACTTGCCGAACTGATGTTCCAGCCGCACGACATCGATGATCTCGTGACCTTCCTGAAACTCGTGCCGGACAGACGTGCCGGTCACGGTCGTCGGCGTCGGCTCCAACCTGCTGGTGCGCGACGGCGGCATTCCGGGCGTGGTGATCCGGCTTTCGGCCAAGGGCTTCGGCGATCTTGAGCTGGTCGGCGAAAACCGCATCAAGGCCGGCGCGATCTGCCCGGACAAGAACATCGCGGCCATGGCGCTCGATCACGGCATCGGCGGCTTCCATTTCTACTATGGCATTCCCGGCGCCATCGGTGGCGCCTTGCGCATGAATGCCGGTGCCAATGGCGGCGAGACCAAGGACCGCGTGGTCGAGGTCCATGCGGTCGACCGCAAGGGCAACCGCCACGTCCTGTCCAATGCCGAGATGGGCTACAGCTACCGCCACTCCGATGCGCCGAAGGATCTGATTTTCACGCATGGCATTTTCGAAGGTTATGCCGAGGACAAGGCCAAGATCCGCGCCGACATGGACGCCGTGCGTCAGCATCGCGAAACGGTTCAGCCGATCCGGGAAAAGACCGGCGGCTCGACCTTCAAGAACCCGGACGGCCATTCGGCCTGGAAGCTGATCGACGAGGCCGGTTGCCGCGGCCTGATGATCGGCGGCGCGCAGATGTCGCCGCATGCATTGCAACTTCATGATCAACACCGGGCAGGCCAGCGGCTATGATCTGGAATATCTCGGCGAGACCGTGCGCCAGCGTGTCATGGAAAATTCCGGCATCCTGCTGGAATGGGAAATCAAGCGCATCGGCACGTTCATGCCGGGCTATGAGGTCAAGGAATTTCTCGGGCCGAATGACGGCCTGATAGCCTCAATCAGTGAGCCAAAAAGCCGCGAAGTCAGTGACTTCGCGGCTTTTTTGTTTGTTCTGAATCCGCTTGAGCTTCAGCCTCCTGTTTTCCGACGGAAGCGAAGGCCTGTGTGAGGTTTTCAGTGAGGCGGGATAGGCGAATACCTCGAGGAGCGGGTGACACCGGCACCCCTTGACCGGAATTGGAATGTGGCGAATTCTGGGCGAGTTGTGCACGGGGGCGTGCACTCCATCTATGGGGGCTACAATGGTCAATAAATTATCTGCAGAATTTCTGGGTACGTTCTGGCTGGTTTTCGGGGGGTGCGGTAGCGCTGTGCTGGCCGCTGCGTTTCCCGAGGTCGGCATTGGCCTTATGGGCGTGTCGTTTGCCTTCGGGTTGACGGTGCTGACAATGGCCTATGCGGTGGGAGGGGTCTCTGGCGGGCATTTCAATCCTGCGGTTTCCGTCGGACTGTTCGCAGCCGGCAAATTTCCCGCCTCGTCTCTTCTTCCCTACATTCTTGCCCAGGTTGCCGGTGCGATCGTAGCGGCTGCGGCTCTCTACGTTGTGGCGAGCGGCAAGGCCGATTTCCAGATCGGTGGCTTTGCCGCCAATGGTTATGGCGAGCATTCGCCGGGCGGTTATGGCTTGATGTCGGCGCTTCTGATCGAAGTGCTGCTGACGGCGTTTTTCCTGTTCATCATCCTCGGATCGACGCATGGTCGCGTTCCCACTGGCTTTGCGCCGATCGCCATCGGTCTCGCCCTGACGTTGATCCATCTTATCTCGATCCCGGTCACCAACACCTCGGTCAACCCGGCCCGCTCGACCGGACAGGCGCTTTTCGTCGGCGGTTGGGCCCTGCAGCAACTCTGGCTGTTCTGGCTGGCACCGATTGCCGGTGCGGTCATCGGTGCCATCGCCTGGAAAGCGGTCGGCGAAAAGGATTGATGATATCCACGCCTGCCGGCCAAAGGCAGGCACTTTCCCGGAAAGAAGGTCCCGCGTGGCTCCCGCCACGCGGGACCTTTGCATTTTGTCGATGCTGTTCTTCGCATTCGCTGTTGCGTGGACGATAACTCTCTGATTCTAAGACATGAATTATCTGGGATTGATGATTCGACCGCTAAAAAAATTTGCGCGGTGGCTGCTGTGGTTAACCAAAGTAAACGGTTCATTAACCATAATGCCGCTCTATGGAGACCATGGATGGTGGTGCTGACTCGGGACGACCGGGCGGCCAGCCAGACGCAAGCGAAATTTGTAAGAGTGGCGTATTGTCGGGGGTTATGATGAGCAGCAAGCATGTGGCTGTCCTGATGGGCGGATTTTCTTCGGAGCGGCCGGTCAGCCTGTCGTCCGGGACTGCCTGTGCGGATGCGCTGGAGGCAGAAGGCTTTCGGGTGACGCGCATCGACGTCGATCGCAATGTTGCATCCGTGCTTGCCGAACTGCGACCCGATGTCGCCTTCAATGCGCTGCATGGCCCCTTCGGCGAAGATGGCACGATCCAGGGCATCCTCGAATATCTGGAAATTCCCTATACCCATTCCGGCGTGCTTGCTTCGGCGCTTGCCATGGACAAGGAGCAGGCAAAGCATGTTGCCAAGGCCGCCGGCATTCCGGTTGCCGAAGCGCGGATCATGGATCGCCGCGAATTTACCTCCGAGCATCCGATGAAGCCGCCTTATGTGGTCAAGCCGGTGTCGCGAGGGGTCGAGCTTCGGTGTGGTCATCGTCAAGGAAGATCAGTCGCATCCGCCGCAGATCATTACCTCCAGCGAGTGGCGCTACGGCGACCGCGTCATGGTCGAGCGCTACGTCCACGGGCGCGAACTGACCTGCGGCGTCATGGGCGATGTGGCGCTGGGCGTGACGGAGATCATCCCGCAGGGGCACACCTTCTACGATTATGATTCGAAATATGTGAAAGGCGGTTCAAAACACGTCATTCCGGCGAATATTTCACCAAATATTTACCAAAAAATACAAACACTCGCAGTCAAGGCGCATCAGGCGATCGGCTGCCGCGGCGTCAGTCGCTCCGACTTCCGCTATGACGACCGTTTCTCGGAAGATGGAGAACTCATCTGGCTGGAGGTCAACACCCAGCCGGGAATGACTCCGACCTCCCTGGTGCCCGAAATGGCCGTTCATGCCGGTCATAGCTTTGGTGAATTTCTCAAGTGGATGGTGGAGGACGCGTCGTGTTTGCGTTAAGGGGCAAAAGGTCCAAGCGGCTGCGCGCATCCTCGGAGCGCGAGAATGTCGATCTCGACGGTCAGTTCGTGCTGCCCCGTCCGCTGCGCCGTGTCGTTCGTCTTCTTCATCAGCCTCGGTACCGGCCGCATCCATTTTGCGCCGCACACGGGCACCGTCTCGGCTGTCGCCTTTCTCGCTGCCACCGGCTTTTACGGCATGTCGCTTGGCGGTCACTCCCAGAATTTTGCCCAGACGACAACCTCGGCTGCGGGTTTCGCCATCGAGGATGTCAAGGTCTCCGGCAACGACCAGACCTCTGAAATCGACATCCTGCAGCAGCTTGGCCTGGATGGCACAACGTCGCTTGTTGCGCTCGATATCGGCGAGGCACGCAAGCTGATCGCTGAAATGCCCTGGGTCGAGGATGTCGAGGTCCGCAAGGTCTATCCCGACACGATCGAGGTCAATCTGAAGGAGCGCAAGGCCTTTGCCATCTGGCAGCATGGCTCCGATCTGTCGCTGATCGAAGCAAGCGGCAGCGTGATTGCGCCGCTGCGCGACAACAAGTTTTCCAGTCTGCCGCTGTTCGTCGGTCGCGATGCCGAAACGGCTGCCGCCAAATTCTACGCACGCTTCGACGACTGGCCGGAAATCCGCGATCGGGTCAAGGCCTTATGTCCGCGTCGCCGGCCGTCGCTGGGATCTGATGCTCGACAACGGCATCATCATCAAGCTGCCCGAGCACGACCTTGACACGCGCCATGGCAGGTGCTCTCGACCATGGAAGAGGAGCAGCAGCTGCTGGAGCGCGATATCGCCGCCGTCGATCTGCGGCTTGAGGATCGCACCACCATCCAGCTGACCCCGGAAGCGGCCGCGCGTCGCGCCGAGGCTGCTGTGAAGCGCGGACCAAGGAACTGAAGAAACAGGAAAAAATCGGGGAGAGCCGGATATGAGCCTTTTCGGTTCCTCACATTTCGGCCTGCCGCGCCTGAAGCCGCTTGTCTTCCAAGCGCTCGCACGTCGTGTCCGTCCTCGATATCGGCTCGACCAAGGTGGTCTGCATGATCGGCCGGCTGACGCCGCGTGGCGAAAGCCAGATCCTGCCGGGCCGCACCCATTCGATCGAGATCATCGGCATCGGCCATCAGAAGTCGCGCGGCATGAAGAACGGCGTGATCGCCGATCTCGACGCCTGCGAAAGCGTCGTCCGGCTTGCGGTCGATGCAGCCGAGCGTCATGGCCGGCCTCACCGTCGACAGCCTGATCGTCAATATTTCCGCCGGTCGTCTGCAGAGCGATATCTACACAGCACCGATCGATCTCGGTGGTCAGGAAGTCGACGCGGACGATCTGAAGCAAGGTTCTTGTCCGCCGCCGGCCAGCAGTCGCTGCGCCCGGATCGCGTCGTCCTGCATTCGCTGCCAACCGGCTTTTCGCTGGACGGCGAGCGCGGCATCCGCGATCCGCTGGCAATGTTCGGCGATACGCTCGGCGTCGACATGCATGTGCTGACCGCCGAACGCGCCGCACTCAAGAATCTCGAGCTCTGCATCAACCGCGCGCATCTCTCGGTCGAGGGCATGGTTGCCACGCCCTATGCCAGCGGCCTTGCGGCACTCGTCGACGACGAGGTCGAACTCGGCTGCGCGGCCATCGACATGGGCGGCGGCACCACGACGATTTCCGTTTTTGCCGAGGGCAAGCTGGTGCATGCCGATGCCGTCTCGCTTGGCGGCCATCACGTCACCACCGATCTGGCCCGCGGTCTTTCGACCCGCATCGAGGATGCCGAACGGCTCAAGGTCGTGCATGGCTCGGCCCTGCCGAACAGCGCGGACGACCGCGAACATCGTCTCCGTGCCGCCGATCGGCGAGGACGACCGCGATCAGCCGACGCATGTGCCGCGCGCGCTTGATCTCGCGGATCGTGCGCGCCCGCATCGAGGAAACCCTCGAACTGATTCGCGACCGTATCCAGCGTTCGGGCTTTCAGCCCGATCGTCGGCAAGCGCATCGTTCTGACGGGCGGTGCCAGCCAGCTGACCGGCCTGCCGGAAGTGGCCCGCCGCATCCTGGCCCGCAATGTGCGCATCGGCCGGCCGATGGGCGTCTCCGGACTGCCGGCGGCAGCCAAGGGCCCGGCCTTTTCGACGGCCGTCGGCCTGATGATCTATCCGCAGGTTGCGGATATGGAAACGCACGCGGCGCAGGGTGGCCTGCTCTCGTCGCTGGCAGGAAACAACAGCCGGATCGCCCGCATGGGCCAATGGCTGAAGGAAAGTTTTTGAGCCCTTGCGATCGTGAAAGAACAGGAAACTTTCGCAATCGCAGGAATCTGAAGAGTTTTAGATATTTGGCCGGCTCGGCAATGCGGCCAGAAACCAGGAAGGAACGGGTACTATGACCATCAACTTGCAGAAGCCGGACATCACCGAGCTGAAGCCGCGCATCACCGTGTTCGGTGTCGGCGGCGGCGGCGGCAACGCTGTCAACAACATGATCACCGCCGGTCTCCAGGGCGTCGACTTCGTCGTCGCCAACACCGATGCCCAGGCGCTGACCATGACCAAGGCAGAGCGCATCATCCAGATGGGCGTTGCACGTCACCGAAGGTCTCGGCGCCGGCTCGCAGCCGGAAGTCGGCCGCGCTGCTGCCGAAGAATGCATCGACGAAATCATCGATCACCTGAACGGCACGCACATGTGCTTCGTGACCGCCGGCATGGGCGGTGGTACCGGTACCGGTGCTGCTCCTGTCGTCGCCCAGGCAGCCCGCAACAAGGGCATCCTGACGGTCGGCGTCGTCACCAAGCCGTTCCACTTCGAAGGCCAGCGCCGCATGCGCCTTGCCGATATGGGCATTTCCGAACTGCAGAAGTCGGTCGATACCCTGATCGTCATCCCGAACCAGAACCTGTTCCGGATCGCCAATGACAAGACCACCTTTGCCGACGCCTTCGCCATGGCCGACCAGGTTCTCTATTCGGGCGTTGCCTGCATCACCGACCTGATGGTCAAGGAAGGCCTGATCAACCTCGACTTCGCCGACGTTCGCTCCGTGATGCGCGAAATGGGCCGCGCCATGATGGGCACCGGCGAAGCCTCCGGCGAAGGCCGTGCAATGGCGGCTGCCGAAGCCGCGATCGCCAACCCGCTGCTCGACGAAACCTCGATGAAGGGCGCGCAGGGCCTGCTGATCTCGATCACCGGCGGTCGCGACCTGACGCTGTTTGAAGTCGACGAAGCTGCAACCCGCATCCGCGAAGAAGTCGATCCGGATGCCAACATCATCCTCGGTGCGACCTTCGACGAAGCACTGGAAGGCCTCATCCGCGTGTCGGTCGTTGCCACCGGTATCGACCGCACAGCCGCGGCAGGTGGCCGACAGGAATGCCAGCTTTCGCCCGGTAGCCAAGCCGATCATCCGTCCGTCCATCGCCATTCCTGCTGCCCAGCCGCAGACCGTTGCCGTCCAGCAGCCGGCCCCGGCGCCGGTCGCCGTACAGCCGGCCCCGGTTGCACAGCAGCCGGCAAGCCAGCCGGTTTCGCAGGCTGACGCGATTGCCGAAGCCATCCGCCAGGCGGAACTGGAACGCGAACTGTTCCTGTCCATGCCGCGCGGTGGTGCAGCCCCGGTCCAGCAGGCATCTGCCCAGCAGACGCCGGCACAGCCAGCCCAGGACGATTTCCGTCCGCAGAGCAAGCTGTTCGGTGGTGCAAGCCCGGCAGAGCAGCCGGTCGTTCAGGCCGCTGCCCCGGTCCAGCGCGCCGTCGAAAGCCCGGTCTACCAGGCGCCTCAGCCTGTTGCAGCCGTCCGCCAGGAGCCGGTCGCGCCGGTCATTCGCCAGCAGGCTGAACAGGTTCGCATGCCGAAGGTCGAAGACTTCCCGCCGCTGGTCAAGGCCGAGATCGATCATCGCGCCCAGCCTGCCGCCGTGCCGCAGGAAGAGCGCGGTCCGATGGGCCTTTTGAAGCGCATCACCAATTCGCTGGGTCGTCGTGACGAGGAAGACCACAACGTCACGGCAGACATGACTGCGGCTCGCGCCGAGCGCCGCATCCCAGCAGCGCCGTCCGCTGTCGCCGGAAGCCAGCCTCTATGCGCCGCGTCGTGGCCAGCTCGACGATCAGGGTCGCGTGACCCCAGTCTCGCGCCCAGGAAGACGACCAGCTCGAGATTCCGGCGTTCCTGCGCCGTCAGTCGAACTGATATTCAACCCGCCTTCCACCTTGCCGAAATGCCCGGGATCAAAGCCCGGGCATTTTTCATTTCTTTGTTGTTCTTCAATGGGATGCGACCGCTATTGTGCAGCGTAACAATCCGAAAGAAACAGTGATTTGGAATGACGGCACGGTGCATTTATCTTTCAACCTGGGACTGACGGGACCGCATGCGATTCGAAACATCGCTGACGTTCAGGTTTGACAGCTGGCGCGACCGGACTGGCCGCGATCCGAGCATGGATTTTGATGCTCGTCGATAGTCCAACGAATACGTGGCAGCACATGCCAACTGATGATGAAAGTGAATGAGCATGGGACTTGGAATTGGACTGCTGGGGTTTCAGACGACGATTGCAAATGCTGTCACCCTGCGCGGGATCGGGCGTTCATTCCGGCTGCCGAAGTGGCAATTACCTTCCATCCGGCCGAAGCCGGCAGTGGCATCATCTTCCAGCGCGATCGGTCGATGACGACGTCATCAGCGAATTCAAGGCCGTGTCTTCGCAGGTCGGCAACACCGATCTCTGCACCGTTCTGGGCTTTTCGCCGGCACGTTCGATCGCGACCATCGAGCATGTCATGGCCGCGCTCTACGCGCTGGGCTCGACAATCTCCTGTCGAGGTCGACGGCGCGGAAATGCCGATCATGGACGGCAGCTCCGCACGCCTTCATCGATGCCATCGAGCAGAGCCGGCATCAAGGCGCTCGGCGTCAAGCGTCGCTATATCCGCGTCATCAAGCCGGTTCGCATCGAATCGGGCGCGTCCTGGGCGGAATTCGTGCCCTATGACGGCACGCGCTTTGAAGTCGAGATCGATTTCGACAGCCCGCTGATCGGCCGCCAGTCCTGGAAGGGCGACCTGACGCCATCCACTTTCAAGAACGAGCTTGTCGCGCGCCCGCACCTTCGGTTTCATGCGTGATGTCGAGCGTCTCTGGGCTGCCGGTCTTGCGCTTGGTTCGTCGCTGGAAAATTCCGTCGTCATCTCCGATGACGACACGGTCATCAATGTCGAAGGCCTGCGCTACGCCAAGGACGAGTTCGTTCGTCACAAGACGCTGGATGCCGTCGGCGACCTGGCCCTGGCCGGTGCCCCGTTCATCGGTTGCTATCGCTCCTATCGCGGCGGCCACAAGATGAACTGCCAATGCGCTGAAGGCGCTTGCTGAGCGATCGCAGCGCCTATGAGATCGTCGAAACGGCGACGCCGCGCCAGCGCGTCGGTGCCCGTGAACTCATTGCCGTCAACGCGCCGGAATTTGCGCCCTGGTCGGCCTGAGCGCTGGTTGCAGCCGTATTTTATGCGCGGAGAGCCGGTTCTTTTGAGGACCGGCTTCATTTCGTGATCAGCCTGCCACAAAATTGCGTTAATCCATCCGCATGACGTTGCGGTCTTGTTGCATCTTGCGGCTAGAAACGCGGTCTGATAAGCGGCGGTCGCTTTACTGACGCACGATTTGGGATTGTCTTATGGTTTTTGCAGGTTCCGTCGATATGAAGAAAGTCAGCGCGTGTTGCTGCTTGGTCACGCTCGCTGCCTGCACTGGCCAGCGTGCTTGTGACCGGCTGCCAGAATGATCCGGACATCGACATCACCAAGCTGGCGGCAGAGACCGATCCGCCCGAGGTGCTCTACAATCAGGGCCTCGCCAACCTGAATGCCGGCAAGACGACGGAAGCAGGCCGCAAGTTCGATGCCATCGACCAGCAGCATCCGTTCTCCGAGTATGCGCGCAAGGCGCTCGTGATGAGCACCTTCGTCAAGTACCGTCAGGGCCAGATATGCCGAGGCGATCACCGCCGGCAGCCGCTACCTGAATCTTTATCCGCAGTCCGAAGACGCAGCCTATGTGCAGTATATGATCGGGCTTTCCTATTCGAAGCAGATCCCCGGCGTGACGCAGGACCAGCGCGCCGTCGGTGAAGACCATCGAGGCCATGCAGAACGTCGTCGACAACTATCCCGAATTCGGAATATGTCGACGACGCGCAGGCGAAGATCCGCTTTGCCCGCGACCAGCTCGCCGGCAAGGAAATGCAGGTCGGCCGCTACTATCTGGAGCGCAAGGAATATCTTGCTGCCATCTACGCGCTTCCGCATCGTGGTCGAGACCTATCCGAACACCAACCAGGTCGAAGAAGCGCTCGCGCGCCTGGTCGAGACCTATTATGCGCATGGGCATCGTCGAGGAGGCGCAGACCGCTGCTGCCGTGCTCGGGCACAACTATCCGGACAGCCAGTGGTATGCCGACAGCTACAAGCTTCTGCAGTCCGGTGGTCTGGAGCCGCGTGAAAACAACGGTTCCTGGATTTCACGCGCCGGCAAGAAACTGTCTGGGCGCCTGACCTCAAGAGATTAAAAACGCATGCTGGCACAGCTCTCGATCCGCGATATCGTCCTGATCGAACGGCTTGATCTTTCCTTCGAGGCCGGCCTCTCCGTGCTGACGGGCGAAACCGGCGCCGGCAAGTCCATCCTGCTCGACAGCCTGTCTCTGGCGCTTGGTGGGCGGGGCGATGGCTCGCTGGTGCGCCATGGCTACGACAAGGGGCAGGTGACGGCGGTCTTCGATGTGCCGATGGACCATGCCGCCCGCCTGCTGGTGCGTGAAAACGGCATCGATGACGATGGCGACCTGATCTTCCGCCGCGTGCAGTCGGCCGATGGCCGCACCCGGGCCTATGTCAACGACCAGCCTGTCAGCGTGCAGCTGATGCGTCAGGCCGGCCAGCTTCTGGTCGAGATCCATGGCCAGCATGATGACCGTGCGCTGGTCGATACCGATGCGCACCGCACGCTTCTCGATGCCTTTGGCGGACTGACCGAGGAGGCCGCGGCCGTCGGCGGTCTCTATCGGACCTGGCGCGAGGCCGAGCGCACGCTGAAGAAGCACCGGGACAAGGTCGAGGCCGCCGCCCGCGAAGCCGACTATCTTCGCTCTTCCGTCGAGGAACTGGAAATTCTGTCGCCGCAGGATGGCGAGGAGGACGATCTGGCCGAGCGCCGTTCGCGCATGATGAAGGCCGAGCGAATCGCCGTCGATATCAACGAGGCGTGCGAATTTCTCAATGGCAATGCGTCGCCCGTGCCGCTGATCGCCTCGCTGGTGCGTCGGCTGGAGCGCAAGAGCCACGAGGCGCCGGGCCTGCTGGAAGAAACCGTCGAGCGGCTGGATACGGCGCTCAATCATCTCTCCGATGCGCAGATGGCCGTCGAAGCCGCCCTGCGCAAGACGGAATACGACCCGAAGGAACTGGAGCGGGTCGAGGAGCGCCTGTTTGCCCTGCGCGCCGCTGCCCGCAAATATTCGGTTCCGGTCACCGAGCTTCCGGCGCTCGCGGTGCGGATGATTTCCGATCTGGCCGATCTCGATGCGGGCGAAGAGCAGGCTGAAACAGCTGCGAGCAGCAGCTGGGGCTGACCAAGGCCGCCTTCTGATGCGGCGGCCTCAAGCCTGTCGGCCAAGCGCCACAACACCGCCGATGCGCTGTCCGAGGCCGTCATGGCCGAGCTGCCGGCGCTGAAGCTCGAACGCGCCCGCTTCATGGTCGCAGGTTTCGACCGGACCCGAGGCCGCCAGCGCCGATGGCATCGACATCGTCGAATTCCATGTGCAGACCAATCCGGGCACGCGGCCGGGCCCGATCATGAAGGTCGCTTCCGGCGGCGAACTGTCGCGCTTCCTTCTGGCGCTCAAGGTGGCGCTGGCCGACCGCGGATCGGCACCGACGCTGGTCTTCGACGAAATCGACACCGGTGTCGGCGGCGCCGTGGCCGATGCCATCGGCCAGCGGCTGAAGCGGCTGTCGGCGACGGTTCAGGTGCTTTCCGTCACCCATGCGCCGCAGGTGGCGGCCCGCGCTGCCACCCATCTCCTGATTTCCAAGGGGCCGACGTCCGAGAAGTCCGAAACGCATTTCCACCCGCGTCGCCCGCATGGATGACAAGGCCCGCACGGAAGAGATCGCCCGCATGCTGGCCGGCGCCTCCGTGACCGAAGAGGCGAGGGCGGCCGCAGCGCGTCTGCTTGGCCGGAAATGGCTAGAGCAGGAGCCTGAGCGACATCGACGCATCAGGACCGCTCGATAGGCCGCCGGCGCCGTTGAAGATCTGCTCGACGCCTTCAAGCGCCTTCTTGCCCTGGTCGATGAACAGCGGCACGCTGCCATTCTCCTCCATGACGCGCCCGGCCCATTCGAGCATCATTTTCAGCTGCGATGCGGCCGTGCGGAAATCACCGATCGTGCTTTCATCCCCTGTCAGCCCCTCATCCTCTTTGCGGCCATAGTCCAGAGCGTCACGATAGGCTTGCGGAAGATCGTCCTGCGCCGCCACGGCCGGTTCTGCGGAGGCGGGCGTCGCGCCTGTGTCCGTCGTGTCCGCTGTGGCAGACGAGGCGGACATGCGCCTGTCATCCGACATGGCGGCGGAAAACTGTTTTGCGACGGAGCCGAGTTCCTTGGCGAGCTGTGCAGAGCGTCCCGCGATCACCTCCGGGGCGAAGCCGAAGCGCATCATGTCGGACAGCTCTTCCTTCAGCCGTTTCAGCCGTTCCTCGGCCAGCGCCTTGCGCTCCTTGGGGCCGTTTTCGACCATGCTGCGCAGGGCCGACAGCGCATCGTCCGCCTGCTTCTGGCGCTCGGTCGCGGCCTCGCCGATCTGTCCGGAAGACGACGCGTTGTCGCCAGCTGCAGGCGTCGCGCGCTCCGTGATCTGGCGCGGTGAGGGTGCAAGGGATGAGATCGCCGAAATCAAAGTCGCTCCTTGTCGTCGGGCGGGAATAGCGCTGCCCGACCGTGTTTCCGGCGCATTCTAACGGAGAGGAATTAATCGAGGCTTGATGGCGGCCAAGTCTTTTCATTGGCGCACTTTTCATCGGCGAGATTTTCTCTAAAACGGTCGGACTTGCCGGAGACTGCAGCCATGACCATCGAAAAACCGCCCGTCGAAACCCTGAGCGAAGCCGATGCCGCAGAGGAGCTTGCGCTTCTTGCCGCCGAGCTTGCGCGCCATGATGCGCTCTATCATGCCAAGGACGCGCCGGAGATTTCCGATGCCGACTATCGATGCGCTGAAGCGGCGAAACGAGGCGATCGAGGCGCGGTTTCCGGCCCTTGTGCGCGCGGACAGCCCGTCGCGCACGCGTTGGTGCGGCGCCGCCCGGGATCTTCCAGCAGATCGTCCATTCCCGCCCGATGCTGTCGCTCGACAATACGTTTTCCGACGAGGACGTGCGCGATTTCGTGCATTCGCGTCTACCGTTTCCTCGGCGTTCTGCCGGACGAATCGATTGCCTTTACCGCCGAGCCGAAGATCGACGGGCTGTCGATGTCGCTGCGCTACGAGGAGGGCAGGCTGGTGACGTGCGGCAACGCGCGGCGACGGCGACGACTGGCGAGAACGTGACAGCCAATATCCGCACCATCAAGGAGATCCCGCAGAGCTTGCCAGCCGGCGTTCCTGATGTGGTCGAGGTGCGCGGTGAGGTCTATATGGCGCAAGAGCGACTTTCTGGCGCTGAACGCGCAGATGGCAGGCGCGAGGGCAAGCAGACCTATGTCAATCCGCGCAACACGGCGGCCGGCTCGCTGCGCCAGCTCGACCCGACAGTGACGGCGAGCCGCAAGCTGCAATTCTTCGCCTATGCCTGGGGCGAGATGTCGGAGATGCCGGCCGACACACAGCTGGGCATGGTCGAGACGTTCGAAGGCTGGGGTTTCCCGGTCAATCCGCTGATGCAGCGCTTTTCCTCGGTCGAGGACGATCATCGCGCATTACCGCCAGATCGGCCTTGAGCGTCGCCGATCTCGACTATGACATCGACGGCGTCGTCTACAAGGTCGACCGGCTCGACCTGCAGGCGCGTCTCGGTTTCCGCTCGCGCTCGCCGCGCTGGGCGACGGCCCACAAGTTTCCGGCCGAGCAGGCGTTTACCGACTGTCGAGACGATCGACATCCAGGTCGGCCGCACCGGCGCGCTGACGCCGGTTGCACGGCTGGACGCCGATCACCGTCGGCGGCGTCGTCGTCACCAATGCGACGCTGCACAATGAGGACTACATCGAGGGCATCGGCAATGGCGGCGAGCCGATCCGCGAGCGGCCGTGACATCCGCATCGGCGATACCGTGATCGTCCAGCGGGCAGGGGATGTCATCCCGCAGATCGTCGACGTCGTGCATGGAAAAGCGCGACTCGGGACGCGGTGCGCTATGAATTTCCGAAAACCTGCCCGGTCTGCGGCAGCCATGCGGTGCGCGAGCGTCAACGAGAAGACCGGCAAGCTCGATGCGGTCACGCCGCTGCACCGGCGGTTTCGTCTGCCGGGCGCAGGCCGTCGAGCATCTGAAGCACTTCGTCTCGCGCAATGCCTTCGACATTGAGGGGCTGGGCGCCAAGCAGGTCGATTTCTTCTTCGAAGCGAGGATCCGACGCTCTGGATCAAGACTGCGCCCGACATCTTCACGCTGGAAGAGCGCCAGAGCGAGTCGCGCTGACCAAGCTCGAAAACATCGACGGCTTCGGCAAGGTCAGCGTCGAGCAAGCTCTATGACGCGATCAATGGCCGGCGCGAGATCGCGCTCCAGCGCTTCATCTATGCGCTCGGCATTCGCCATGTCGGCGAAACCACGGCCAAGCTGCTGGCCCGCGCCTATGGCAGCTATGCCGCCTTTTCCGATGCCATGCAGGCGGCAGGCGATGTTTCGGGCGAGGCCTGGAGCGATCTCAACAGCATTGACGGGCATCGGCGAGGTCGTCGCCCGGGCCATCGTCGAGTTCTACAAGGAACCGCGCAATCTGGAGGTTGATCGGACGGCTTGCTGGCGGAGGTGACGCCGCAGGACGCCGAAGCGCCGGTCGTGCCGGCCAGCCCTGTCGCCGGCAAGACGGTGGTCTTCACCGGTTCGCTCGAAAAGATGACGCGCGACGAGGCCAAGGCGCGGGCGGAGAGCCTTGGCGCCAAGGTGGCCGGCTCGGTGTCGAAGAAGACCGATATCGTCGTGGCCGGCCCGGGCGCCGGCTCCAAGCTCGACAAGGCGCGCGAACTCGGCGTTCAGACCATGGACGAGGACGAGTGGCTGGCCTTGATCGGCGGGTAGGCTTTGTTCACCGGGAGAGGGCGTCCCCCGGCGTTTGCTGGCCGCTGCCCGATTTCTTCTGGATCGGCTGACTGACTCAAGGTCTGGACGTCATCCCTGCGCCTGACGCTACGGCGGAACGGTGTTTTTCGCATCTTCGCCGGTCATAAATTCGTCGCGACATCCGGCATGAAATAGTGTCACTATGCGCAGAGGTGGCCGAAGAGCCGCTGGACACAATCAGACCCGAGGAACACGCAAGCGATGAAACTGGCTACTCTGAAAGACTCGACCCGCGACGGAAAACTCGTCGTCGTCTCCAAGGATCTCACCCGTTGCTCCGAAGTCGGCCATATCGCCCGCACGCTGCAGGCGGCACTGGATGATTGGGCGCATGTGGCTCCGCGCCTCCAGCGTGTGGCCATCGGGCTGGAAACCGGTTCGCAGCCGACCCTGCGCTTTCATGAACATGACGCGGCCTCGCCGCTGCCGCGTGCCTTTTCATGGACCGGCGGGCCTGGTTTTTTCGATGGCCCGCGCGATGCGATCGCCGCCGCGCCGGATGCGTCGCTGACGTCGAGCGTCCAGGCCGCGGTTATCGTCGATGACGGCGAAGCCGGGGCGGATGCTGAAGGCGCTGTGCTCGTGATGCTGGCCCACAGCGTGCTTCAGGACGGCGTGCCGATCGCCTCGACGTTTTCGCCCGTCGCGGTGACGCCGGATGAACTCGGCGATAGCTGGGGCAACGGCCATGCCGCGTTGCCGCTGATCATAAGCCGCAACGGGAAAGCCACGAAAGCGACGCACACCGTTGATTTCAACGCTGCCATCGCCGCTGCCACCAAGGGGCGGGCGCCGGGTGCCGGCAGTATTCTGGCTGGGAGTGCGGATGCCGATGGCTCGCCGCTTGCCGTCGGCGAAACGGTTCGCGTCGAAATGAACGATCGCACCGGCCACAGCATTTTCGGCGCCATCGAGCAGACCGTGCAGGCCGGGTAGACAGGGCCGGCACCGGCCATCTGGCGGTTTCCCTTGCGATCCCTTTCTATTGCTTGTGCGAAGCGATTCTTGAATTGTCTTTTTGCACTGCACACGTTAGGGAAACCGCGCTGGTTTTTGCTCGCGTTTGCGCAGATGCCATCCTGAAGGCCTGCGACCGCCGCGATGAGACGGCGGCGGGCTGTGCGGATTGGAGGGTCCGGATATGGAAACGATCACCACCATCGCCGATTTGCGCGCCCGTCTTTCGGACCATCGCCGCGCCGGCAAGACCATCGGCCTCGTCCCGACCATGGGCTATCTGCATGTCGGGCATATGCAGCTTGTGGCGCGGGCAAGGGCGGACAACGATATCGTGGTCGCAACCATCTTCGTCAATCCGCTGCAGTTCGGCGCCAATGAGGACCTGACCAAGTATCCCCGCGACCTGCCGCGCGACCAGTCCATGCTGGAAGAGGGGGGCGTCGATTTCCTCTTTGCGCCTTCAGTCTCCGAAATGTATCCGCGGCCGATGGAAACTGTTGGTCGACGTGCCGACGCTGGGTTCCGAGCTTGAGGGCTCGGTCCGTCCCGGCCATTTTGCCGGCGTTGCCACTGTTGTCACCAAGCTGTTCAACATCGTCCAGCCGGATCGCGCCTATTTCGGCGAAAAGGATTTCCAGCAGTTGCAGATCATCCGCCGCATGGTCGAGGATCTGGCGCAGCCGGTGGACGTCATCGGCGTGGCAACGGTGCGCGAGGCCGACGGACTCGCCTGTTCGTCGCGCAATGTCTATCTGACCACTGAAGAGCGGCGCGCGGCATCGATCGTGCCGAAGGCGCTGGACGAGGCCGAACGGCTGATTGCCAATGGGGTGACGGACGTTGCCGCGCTTGAAAAGGCGATCTGCGGATTTCATCGCCACCGAACCGCTGGCACGCCCGGAAGTGGTTGCGCTGCGCGATCCGGAAACGCTGCATGTCTTGACGGAAATTGGCGAAAAACCGGTTCTTCTGTTGCTTTTTGTTCGCTTCGGGAGCACGAAGCTGCTCGATAACCGGGTTTTCAGCCCGAAAACGGCAAAATTTGCGAAGGTGGCGTGAGCATGAGTGTACAGGCAGTAAAGCGGCGCCTGAGCCCCGGCAATATCGAAGCATTGAAGGGCGAGCGCCCGATCGTCTGCCTGACGGCCTATACGACGCCGATCGCCCGGCTGCTCGATCCGCATGTGCGATCTCATGCTGGTCGGCGATTCGCCTCGGCATGGTGCTCTATGGTCTTGATTCAACCGTCGGCGTCACCCTCGACATGATGATCGCCCATGGGCAGGCGGTGATGCGCGGCTCTGAAAAGGCCTGCGTCGTCGTCGATCTTGCCCTTCGGCTCCTATCAGGAATCCAAGGAGCAGGCTTTCAGCAGTGCTGCCCGTATCCTGAAGGAAACGGGCTGCAGCGCGGTCAAGCTCGAGGGCGGGGCCGAAATGGCCGAGACGGTCGATTTCCTGTCCCAGCGCGGCATTCCGGTGCTCGGCCATGTCGGCCTGATGCCGCAGCTGGTCAACACGCTGGGCGGCTATCGTTCGCTCGGCCGCAGCGAGAAGGAAGCCGCCAAGATCCGGCGCGACGCCAAGGCGATCGATGATGCCGGCGCCTTTGCCATCGTCATCGAAGGCACGGTCGAGCCGCTCGCACGGGAAATTTCCGAGACGCTGCGCGCGCCGACCATCGGCATCGGCGCATCGCCGGCCTGCGACGGCCAGATCCTCGTCTCGGATGATATTCTGGGCCTGTTCAGCGATTTCAAGCCGCGCTTCGTCAAGCATTTCGCCGAACTCGCCCCGCAGATTTCGGCTGCTTTCGAAGCCTATGCCACCGAGGTCAAGGCGCGCACGTTCCCCGGCATCGAGCACACGTTTCAGGTTAAGCCCAAGGCCTGACGGCAGATTTCCCGGCGATCCGACGTTCGATCAGAAATTCGGATCGCTGCATCAATCTTATTGAATTGTTCGCGCCTCCGTCGCGCCCTATCTGTCCGTCTCCTATTTCGCGCATCCCGGAACCTGGGTTGGCCGTTGCTGACCCTGCGGAAAGTTTTCCATGACAAGAGACGATTTCTGGCAGGGTGTTCGGGGCGGTTTTCCGGTCATGGTCTCGGCTTCGCCCTTCGGCGCCCTGTTCGGTGCACTTGCCGTCGATAACGGCTTTTCGGTTTTCGACGCAGTATTCATGAGCGTGACGGTCTATGCCGGCGCCAGCCAGATGGTCGGCATCGAACTGTTCGGCAACAAGGTGCAGCCCTGGCTGATCGTGCTGTCGATCTTTGCGGTGAACTTCCGCCATATCCTCTATTCGGCGTCGATCACCCGCCATATCAGGCATTTCTCGATGGTGCAGAAGGTTTTCACCTTTTTCCTGCTGGTCGATCCGCAATATGCCGAGACGGAAAAGCGGGCCGAACGCGGCGAGCCGGTGACATTCGGCTGGTACCTCGGTTTTGCGATGATCATCTATATCCCGTGGCAATTCATGACGTTCCTTGGCGCATTCTTCGGCCAGATGATCGGTGATCCCCGGGCGATCGGCCTCGACGTTCTCCTGCCGATCTACTTCATGAGCCTCGTTCTGGGTTTCCGAAAGCGCGACAACTGGCTGCCGGTCGTCGCGGTCAGCTCGCTGGCCTCGGTTGGGGCCATGCATTTTGTCGGCTCGCCCTGGCATGTCAGCATCGGTGCGATGGCCGGCATTCTCCTTGCCGCCTGCCTGCCGCTGCCCAAGCAGCCGCCTGAGCCCGTCACGCTCGAAAACGAGGTCTGATCATGGACGGCACGGAACACATGCACCTGATCATGATCATTCTCGCGGCCGCCGTTGCGACGTTCCTGACGCGCATCGGCGGTTACGTGATGATCATGCGGATGAACCGCATCCCGCCGCGCATGGAGGCGGCGTTGAACGCCGTGCCGGCAGCGGTGCTTTCGACGCTGGTTGCGCCCGCCTTCGTCTATGGCGGTTGGGACGTGGCCGCCTCGATGCTCGTCGCCTTCTTTGTCGGTCTGCGCTTTTCGTCGCTCTGGATGCTCCTGGCCGGATGGCTGGTGGTCATGACCATCCGGCATTTTGCCGGACTTTAACGCGTCAAGGGTTCGGTTGCCGCGATCAACCAACTGCGGACGGCATCGCCCTCGATCAGCGGCAACAGCTTTTCCCGCGTCTCGGCGTGGTAGGCGTTCATCCAGTCCAGTTCCTCATCCGTCAAAAGCGTGGTGACGATCAGCCGGCGATCGATCGGGCAGAAGGTCAGCGTCGTGAAACCGAGCATCGGCAGGTCGCCACCCTCGATATTTGTTGCTTCGAAGACATGGATGAGATTTTCGATGCGGATGCCGAAGGCACCGGGGCGGTAGTAGCCGGGCTCGTTGGACAGGATCATGCCGGGCAGCAGTTCCTGCATGGCGGCGCGGGAAATGCGCTGCGGCCCTTCATGCACCGAGAGATAGGAGCCGACGCCATGGCCGGTGCCATGGGCAAAATCCGCTCCGGCCTTCCAAAGGGCGATGCGGGCGAGGGGATCGAGATCGACGCCGCGCGAGCCTTTCGGGAAGCGCGCCGTGCTGATGGCGATCATGCCCTTGAGCACCAGCGTGAAGAACCGCCGTTGTTCCTCCGGCACGGTGCCGATCGCGACCGTGCGGGTGATGTCAGTGGTGCCGTTGATGTATTGTCCGCCGGAATCGATCAGGAACATCGAGCCGTCGGCAATTGCCTGATCGCTGTCGGTCGTGACGCGGTAGTGCATGATGGCGGCATGGGCGCCGGCGCCGGAGATCGTGTCGAAGGAAATGTCCTTCAGCGGGTTCTGCATGCGCTCGCCAACGCTGCGGCGGCAGGTTTCCAGCTGTTTGACCGCGGCGATCTCGGTGATCGTGCCGGGCGTCGTTGTGTCAAGCCAGGCGAGAAACTCCACCATGGCAGCACCATCCTGAAGGTGGGCTTTTTCCGATCCTTCGATTTCCGCCGCATTCTTGCGGGCACGCGGCAGACGGGCCGGATCGATTGCCTCAACGACGACGCCGCCATGGGTGCGGATGATGTCCGAAAGGGCGAAGGGTGCATGATCGGGATCGATCATCACTTTTATTCCGCCTTGCGATATCGCGGCAATGCGCTCCTCGAAGGTCGAGGGCGCCATGATGTCGCAAAGCTGGGTCAGGTAGGCTTCTTCCTCGATGCCGGTCTTGCGCTTGTCGAGAAACAGTTCGGCGCGCCCGTTCGCATGGATGATGGCGCGGGCCAGCGGATGCGGCGTGTGCGGCACGTCGCTGCCGCGGATGTTGAAGGTCCAGGCGATCGAGGAAGGGTCCGTCAGCACCACGGCGGCCGCACCCGCCTCGGCAAGATCGGCGGACATTTTGGCGAGTTTATCCTTGGCCAGAATGCCGGAATGGTCGAGCGGCTGGATCTTGACGCGACCAAGTGGGGCTGCCGGCCGATCCGTCCAGATCCGGTCGAGCGGATTATGCTCGAGAAAGACGAGTGCGCCGCCAATTCCAGCAAGCGCCTTCTCCAGCTTGCGAACCTCCGCGCCGGTATGCAGCCACGGATCAATGCCCAGGCGGAAGCCTTTCGGCGCATTTTTCTCCAGCCAGACGGATGGCGGTGCACCGATCAGATCGCCGCCTTCGAAAACCGTGCCATCGACCTGTTCGGCGAGCTGCGTCACGTAACGGCCGTCGACGAAGACGATGGCCTGGGTGCGCGTGATCAGGGCAATGCCGGCCGAGCCGGTAAAGCCCGTCAGCCAGGACAGCCGCTCGGCGCTCGCCGGCACGTATTCCCCCTGGAACTCGTCGGCGCGCGGCACCAGAAACCCGTCGACACCAAGGTCTGCAAGCGCGGCGCGCAGGGTGTGCGTGCGCTCCCTGCCGAATTGCGGGGTGGAGGTGACGTCGAAGGACTGGAACATCGGGTTTTCCTGAAAGAAGGCTGCGGTCGTGTCCGGGCATGGGATCTGAACGAATCCGGCCGGGTGCGCCGCCAGTCTAGCGGAAAGTCAGGGGCCGGGGGAAGCCTGTCGTTCCGGCGGCATCAATTCGCGGTGTCGTGCCGGTTGCCGGTTAATTATCATACTTATGCGCCTGCGCATGGCACCCATGCTGGAAAGGCTCTACCTTATTTTCAGTGCAGGTTTATAAGCGCCGCCCAACGGACACGGACGACAGTCTTTGTTCATGCGAATGCCTGATGGCAAGAGCTGCATGGTCCGATTATGGTTGGTCGCCTTTCTCCTCCTCCCTCCGGGTGGCCAATCCAGGATCATGAAGGGTCCGCTTGAGCGCTCCTCCTCCTCAAGCTCGCGGACATGGTCGGCTTGCCGACCAGCGGGCGGTGCCACTGGCATCGCCTTTGTTTCGAAAGGCCGTCTGTCCTAGTCGACAGGCGGCCTTTTCGTTTTCCAGGCTTGGAGATTTACCGGCAGATTGACCGCGTGTCAGGCGCGGTCGAGATGGATCGTCACCCAGCCATTGCGCCAGATGGTGCGGACATGGCGCAGATGGGCGCCGTTATAGGCGGAGAGAACCTTCCAGCGCTGCGAAGCGAGGATTCCGGAGAGAATGACGGAGCCGCCGGGCGCGAGATGCGACGCCAGTTGCGGTGCCATCCTGATCAATGGACGGGCAAGGATATTGGCGATGATCAGGTCGAACGGCCCATGGGTCGCAAAGGCCGGCGAATGGAAACCCGGTGCGGTGATCATCCGGACACCGGTCGAAATGCCGTTGCGGCGGACGTTTTCTGCAGCAACGCGCGTGGCGATCGGGTCGATATCGGTTGCCAGAACCGGCACGGCCTTCAGCTTGCGGGCGGCAATGGCCAGCACGCCGCTGCCGGTGCCGAGATCGAGAACATTGGTGACCTTGCGCGAGCGCATGACTGTCTCGATCACTTCGAGGCAACCGGCGGTCGTTCCGTGATGGCCGGTGCCGAAGGCCTGGCCTGCGTCGATCTCGATGCTGACATCGCCCGGACGGACCTTGTCGCGGTCGTGAGAACCGTGAACCACGAAACGCCCGGCGTGAACCGGCGAAAGACCTTCGAGCGATTTGGCGATCCAGTCCTCGTCAGGAATCACTTCCCGTTCGATCGCCATTCCGGGAAAATGCGGCTCCAGCACCTCGGCGAAACGGACGCGCATGGCGTCCTCTTCGTGCAGGTCGAGATAGAGCGACGCTTCCCAGATGTCCTTCTTCTCGTCCATTTCCATGGTCGCGATCGCGTAGCCGTCTTCCTCGAAGGCGACACTCATCAAATCGAGAATGATTTCGGACTGGACTTCCGTGGTGGTAACGAACAGGCGGATATCGGCCAAGGTCTGCATCCTTTGAAAGGGCTTTGCGTCGCGCTATCACGATGAGCAGGCGCAGGTAAAGCGCCAAGCGCACTTTCGCTATACGCCACCCTCGATGGGATCGCTGCGTTCACGGCGAAAAATGTTCAACCCTTCGACAGGTTCTCCAGTTTCTTGACGGCGACGTCAGGGTTTTCGCCATAGGCGATCGTGCCGGTGAAATCGCCCTTGGCATCCAGCAGGAAGACGGAGGCGGTGTGGTCCATCGTGTAATCGCCATCGGGCTTGGCTTCGTCGAGCGGGATTTTCTTGGCGTAGACGCGGAAGCCCTTGACCATCTCCATGACCTTGTCAGTGGGCCCGGAAATGCCGGTAATGCGCTTTGAAACATTGGAGACGTATTGACCGAGAATCTCGGGCGTGTCGCGCTCCGGATCGACGGTCACGAAATAGGCCTGCAGCTTCGTTCCGTCAGGATCGACCTTTTCCAGCCAGCCGTTCAGTTCGAACAGGGTCGTCGGGCAGACTTCCGGGCAATGGGTGAAGCCGAAGAACAACGCTGTCGGCTTGCCGGCGAATGCCGCCTGTGTGATCGGCTTGCCATCCTGGGCGACAAGGGTAAACGGCACGCCGAACGGGCCTGACGTCGCCGTGTCCTTGGACGCTGTCATCTCATAGGAGAGCCAGCCAAGTACGGCTGCGACAACGACCACGACGGCCCAGAGAACGATGCGAACTGTTTTCATGATGGTATCCGGCCCCAGGGCAAATATCGCCCTCAGATAGACGGTTGTCCCGCAGCGTGCAAATGCTGCGGTGCTGGAGCGTCAAAATGTGGCAGTTGCTTCAGGCGCTCGTGCTAGAGACACCAGGCCATCCCACTTTGCGCAAGGGCGAGGAAGATATCAGCGCCGTGATCTATCCAGCCGCGAAATGCATAGGCCGACACCAGCAGGAAGAAACCGCCGAACAATGCGAGGTAGACCAATGCAGGCGAGTGGCTGGCTTCTTTTTCCATGCCGGCAGTCTAGCATATCTCCCCGGATTGGAAAGCCGATGCACGGGCGAGCGATCTTGGCAATGGAAGCGACGTTCTGACAATGGGGTTAATATTTTAGCAAAAGTTTAATCAGTCTTTGTAATCGTGTGTGTGCGTTGGAAGGCGAATCATCCTTCTGAATGACATGACGTCAGCCGGTTTTTTGGTCCGGATATCGCATCCATCTTCAATTCAGCCCGCTTATCGGTGCGCGGCCTGTCAAACGGATCGATATCAGATGAATTCAACGCTAAAACTCGAAAGAAAGCTGACCGTCAATCAGCGATTGATGACGCTTGGCGTTGCTGCGTTTCTCGGTTTTGGCTCCATGCTGGCCATCGGCTGGTACCAGAATACCCATGTCAAAGCAGCCCTGGAAAAGGCAATCGATGGCGCAGGCCTCGATCAGGAATGCCACCGAGTTGCGTCTTGCCAATCTGGAAATGATCCTTGTGGCCATGGATACGATCATCGACCGGGAAGAGCGGGCTATCCAGCCTGAACGCGTGAAGACAATCGAAGATTCTCTCAATATCATCAATGGTGGCAAAGCTGCCTTGGTGTCTCTCGCCGCGGAACTCGGAAAGCCCGAGATCATGTCGACCTTCGATCCCGATCTGACGGCGCTGACCAAGGCGGTCCAGGTCGATCTGAAGAAATTGGTCGAGGAAGGTGCCCCTGCCGAAGCCTATGCGGCGCTCGACGACGCCATCGACGGGGGCGGGCATCGCCTGAATGTCGTCATGAGCGGGCTGGCGCAGGAGGCTGGTTCTGCACTCGCTGAACGCGTCAATGATGCAACGCGGCTTTCGGCCGGTTCGATCCTTTTGCAGCTCGTTGCGGGCATGGTTGCAATGTCCTCGCTTCTGGCCATGCTCTATTTTCATGGCAATGTCCTGCGTCGCGGCATCTTTGCCGTTCGCGACAATATGAGAAGCATCCTGTCCGGCGATTATGGCGTGACGGTAAAGTCGGTAAACCGCAGTGACGAAATTGGCGAGATGGCCCGATCCGTCGAGATGTTCCGCAGCGCTGCCGTCGAAAAACAGGCGCTGGAAGCCGAAACGGCCGCCAGCCGTCTTCAGAATGACGCCGAGCGTCAGGCCAACGAAAGCGGCCGATACGAGGAGAGCCAGCAGATCAAGGCAGCCGTTACGGAGCTTGGTCGTGGCCTCAATCGCCTTGCCGACGGCAATCTGATGGCGACGATCGATGTTCCCTTCCGGGCTGATCTTGAGCCCCTGCGCCTCGACTTCAACCAGACGGTCGAACACCTCCAGAATGTGCTCGGCAATGTTAAGGACAATACTGTTTCCATCGAGTCCAACAGCCAGCAGATGCGTGGCGCAGCCGACGATCTGGCCAAGCGCACCGAACAGCAGGCTGCTTCCCTTGAGCAGACGTCCGCTTCCCTCGACCAGATCACCGTGACGGTGCGAACCGCGACCCTTCGGGCCGAGGAGGCCAGCAAGATGGTCGGCGAAACCCGCAGCAATGCCGAGGAATCAGGGCGCATTGTCGGTGAGGCGATTGCCGCCATGGCACGCATCGAGGATGCCTCCGTCGGAAATCGGCAAGATCATCAACGTGATCGACGAGATCGCTTTCCAGACCAACCTTCTGGCGCTGAACGCCGGGGTCGAGGCGGCACGGGCGGGTGAGGCGGGCAAAGGCTTTGCCGTCGTTGCCCAGGAAGTGCGCGAACTGGCCCAGCGGGCCGCTGGCGCTGCCAAGGATATCAAGGCGCTCGTCAGCCGTTCCAGCACCGAGGTCGGCACCGGCGTGCGGCTGGTCCAGGCGACAGGCGAGGCGCTCGGCATGATCGAGACCAGCGTTGTGCGCATCAACGAGCACATGACGTCGATCGTCAACGCTGCCCGCGAACAGTCGACGGGCCTGCATGAAATCAATACGGCTGTCGGGCGTCTCGACCAGATGACCCAGCAGAATGCGGCTATGGTCGAGGAGACCAATGCCGTCAGCCACACGCTCGCAAAGGATGCCGAAAGCCTGACATCGCTTGTCGGACAATTCCAGCTGCGGGGCGGCCATGCGGTCAATGCCCGTCCGCAACCGGTCCGCTCGGTCACGTCGTCCGCCACCATTCGTCCAACGCCATCTCCTGCAAAAGCCCTGATGGGCAAGCTTTCGGGAGCATTTAATAGCAGCCATGCGGCACCGGTAGCCAAAGCCTCCGGTTCTGCCGAAAACTGGGAAGAATTCTGATCATGAATAACAATGCCATCAAACAATCCGGTGCCTACCTGGAAATCGTGTCCTTTCATCTCGGCGATCAGGAATTCTGCATCGACATCATGGCTATCCGTGAAATTCGCGGCTGGGCGCCGGTCACGCCGATGCCGCATACGCCGCCTTACGTTCTCGGCCTCATCAACCTGCGCGGCGCCGTGATCCCGGTTATCGACATGGCCTGCCGTCTCGGCATGAAGATGACGGAGCCGTCGGAACGGTCCGCCATCATCGTCACCGACATCGCCGGCAAGCTCGTCGGCCTTCTGGTCGAGCAGGTCTCGGACATGATGACGATCACGAGCGAAGCGCTGCAGCCGGCACCGGAGATCATTCCGGAAGCGCAGCGTGCCTTCTGCCGCGGCATCGTTGCCCTGGAAAAGAGCATGGTCTGCTTCCTCAATCTCGATACGGTTATCGCCGACGAGCTTGCGCAGGCAGCCTGATCAGAGGTCAGTTTCCTATCCTGGTGAACCGTCGGAATTTTCCGGCGGTTTTGCCGTTTTCTGTTCCCGAGCGGCATTTTCCTGCCTATGCTTGCGTCTTGCACGCACCATTAGGAGACTGCCGCCTTGAAATGCCTTCTGCTCGTCGACATCCAGGTCGGGTTCTGCACCGGGGGAAATCTTGCCGTGCCTGATGGCGAGGCCGTCGTGCCGCTGGCCAACCGGCTGATTGCGTCGGGAGCCTACGACCTGGTCGTCGCCTCGCAGGACTGGCATCCGGCCGACCATGGCAGTTTCGCATCGCAGCACCCGGGAGCGCGGCCATTCGAAATGGGCACGCTTGGTGGCAAGCCACAGATGCTTTGGCCGGATCACTGCGTTCAGGGCACGCAGGATGCGCAGTTCCATCCGGATCTCAACGTATCCGCAATCGACCATGTCCAGCGCAAGGGTCTCAACCGGACCGTCGACAGCTATTCGGCCTTTCGCGACAATGACCGGACAGCGCTGACTGGTCTTGCGGACTATCTCTCTGAAAAGGGGATCACCACGCTCGATCTTTGCGGCCTGGCGACAGACTACTGCGTCAAGGCATCGGCAATCGATGCGCGGGCGATGCTGGAGGGTGTGGTCATCCGCTTCATCACCGATGCCAGCCGCGGCATTGATGCGGCCGGCATAGAGGATGCGCTGCGCGAAATGGAAGCCGCCGGCATCGCGATCGTCACCGTCGCGGACTGTATCGACGGTTGACCACCGTCCGGTGACGGAACGCGGCTATTTCGGTTGGCCGTTCTTCCAGGTGACGGGCTGATTGAACAGCGGAATGGTCGAGATCGACATCTTTGCCGAGCCCTCCGTCAACTCGCGCGAATGGGCGAGATAGATCAGCGTATTGTTCTTCTTGTCGTAGATCCGGTTGACGACCAGTTTTTTCCAGATCAGCGAAAGCCCTTCGCGGAACACTTCCTCGCCTTCCTCGGAAAGATCGATATCGCCGATCTCGATCGGTCCTGTCTGGCGGCAGGCGATCGAATTGTTCGATGGGTCCTCGAACCAGTTGCCGTTTTTCAGTCTGTCGATGACGCTGCGGTCGAAATAGGTGACGTGGCAGGTGATGCCGCTGATCTCCGGATCGTGCACGGCATCGATGGTGATGTCGTTGCCGAGCCAGTCAACGCCGACCTGTCCGACCGTCTCCGCGCGGGCGGGCAGGGCTGCCGCAGCAAGGCCGATCAGGGAACAGGTGGTCAGAAAAAGACGATGCAGCGACATTGGGTATCTCCGGTGTGCGATGCCAGCAGAGATAGGCATGTTCCGGCTTTATGCAAGGTCGCGATTGGGCTCGTACGCGCCGGTGCACATCAGCCGGCGGATATCCGGGATGGGGCCTGCTGGACATCGGTATTGTCAACGCGCATCTGGGCTGCGGCGGCGTTCAGGGCGCGGGTGCTTGCGGCGACATCGGCGTGCATTCTGTCGGCAAGAACGCAGCAATCCCGCCCGGCCGCCTTGGCCTCATAGAGTGCCATATCCGCGCGGATCATTGTTTCCGCCGCGGTGCCGTTCTGTTCGGCCATGGCGATGCCGGCGCTGACCGTCAGCCGAATGGAAGCGCCCTGTTGCACGGCCGCCGGCGCCTGGCGAACGGTTGAACATAGTGCTTCGGCAAATTCGATCGCTTCGGCATCGCTGATGCCGGGCAGGACGATGCCGAACTCCTCGCCGCCAAGGCGTCCGAAATAGCCGCGATTGCCGAGATACGCGTCGACTATGGTGCTGAAGTGCTTGAGCGCGGCGTCGCCGCCGGCATGGCCGTAACAGTCGTTGATCTGTTTGAACCGATCGAGATCGAGCAGCAGGAAAGCCATCGGTCTGTTGTAGCGCATGGTGGCATGAAATGTCCGCTCGAGCTTTGCCATGAAGGCGCGGCGCGACAGGATGCCTGTCAGATCATCGTGAGCGACGGTGTGGCGCAGGACAGCGATCATCCGTCCCTGAACCATCAGGATGATCGACAGGAAGAACAGTGGCAGGAACAGGACGCGTGCGGCGGGCAGAGCGACCGTCCACAATCGCGGATCACTGAGGCCGGGCAGGGATTCGACCCCCGTTGCCAGCACCAGCACGCGCAGCATATGAAACAACGCGATGCCGCAGGCAGCGCCAAAGCAGATGATCATATAGGCCGAGATACTCGCGTCCTTTCGCCAATGGGCAAGAATGGTCGCCGCAATGAGGGTGAAGACGAGCGCAAGCGTTGTGCTGCTGACCAGGCCGCGTGCGATCGGCATGTCGATCCCGTAGCTGAACACGGCAAGCCCCAGTGCCGGCAAAACGGCGGCAGCCAGCACGATCCGGAGATCCGGATCCGGGCGCCCGAAGAACTGGCGAAAGCCCGATAGCGTCATCAGGCCCGCACCGATCATCACGCCGCCGCTGGCGACGCCGGAAGACCAGAGCGGAGCAAACTCGTTGATCATGGCAATGCAGATCGACACGGCTGCCAGACCGCAGGCGAGCGAGAAGCGGGAAACACCAGCCACACCCGATGTCCGCAGTGACAGCAGGACCGGAAACATGATCGTTATGGCCATGGCGGAAATGGCGAAGAGAAAGCTCATGGGCACATTGTCCTGTCGTCTTTGCCATGCGGAAAGGGATCGATTCGACCTGTCGGATAAGCTCGAAGTGGTAGTTTGGGGCTGTTAATTTTGTCAGCCGAAATTCGCTGCAATTGTAAGCAACGGGTCCAAAATCCGTAGATTTCCACTGGTTTGAGAAGGGCTTAGCAGCCCTTAATTCCGGTGCTTGCGCGGATGAACGCGACGTCTGGACCCCCGTCTACGGCAAGGTTTCAACGTCGCTAACGAGCGCGCCCTAGCCCCATTTCCAGGGAATTTCCGGCCGTTGTCCTTAATGTAGCCTGAAATTTAGGGTTTGAGGCTAGACGCAAACGCGATGAGGGTCATCCAACCGCCCTGCAGCGTGATCGGACGGGGTCCGATCCGATTGTGGTTGCAGGACCCTTTCGAACCTTTGCGGCAGGGCTGTCCGAGCCGCCACCGGGCGTGTGAATTTTCGATTTCCCGATCGTCCCGCTCCCAGCAATTTGTGGAGCCAGTGTAAAGGAATTGGTTACCATACTTTGTCATTCTTCTGATCAACCGGAATGGACGGGCAGGCGGCGCCTTTTGCAGCCTGCTGACATCGGACCGGCTTCGTCGGCGGCGTGTGGTGTTGCCATGAGTTCGAGTAATGCGTTTCGGGTAACCAGTATCATGGCGTCTGCGGTCCAAAAATTCAGCCCTATCGGCTCCAGAAATGGGACGTCCAGAGAGGGAGCCCGCCGGAAATCGGCGACGCGTTTTCTGTCCGGAGCTACGATTGTCGGCTTTGCCGCTGCCGCTTCCATCTGGATGATCGCCACCTTCGCGGCGATGCATGCAGCCGGACCATCGCTGCCGTCCGATCAGCCGCTCAAGCTCGAAGCCTCGCTCGGGCTCAACCCGATCATCCGCGCCGTGCCGCAGGAGCGGACGGTGAAACTCACCAAGTTTTCGCGCCTGACGGTCCTGCCGCGGATCAACATGGTCGCCAAGGCAGACACCGTGCCGCATAAGGCTGCCGTCGCGGTTGCCATGGCCAAGCCCGGTGCGGTCTTTGCGGAGAAGATGCAGGCGCTGGCAAAAATCATTCCAACCCGCGACAGGGACCTTATCACCGGCTCGACGCCGGTGGTTGCCTCTGCTCTGGTCGAGGAGGCTTCGCTCAAGGACGACATGCTGCCCAAGCCGTTCGACCTTGTGCTGTCCGATCAGGCCGTCGCGCTTTCCAGCCAGCTGCCGGACATGGGCCCGCTGCCTCTGCGGCGTCCGGCCGGGTCGCTCGATGCCGCGCTCGGAAAGCCCGCCGGCAAGGACACAAAGCCGAAGCCCAAGGAACTGGCCTATGCCAAGCCCGGCCTGCCGGACATGGACGACGAGGATGACGACATCATCCGTCCGGTGTTCCGGGGCAAGAAGGGCGTCGCCTATTACGATATCTCCGCCGGCGTGGTGCACATGCCGAACGGCGAGAGACTCGAGGCGCATTCCGGCATCGGCAAGATGCGCGACAATCCCGATTTCGCCCACGTCAAGATGCGCGGCCCGACACCTCCGGGCACCTACAAGGTGACGATGCGCGAGGCGCTGTTCCATGGCGTCGAGGCCGTGCGGCTGACGCCGATCGACGGTGTGGCGCCGCTTGGCCGGACCGGACTGCTCGCCCACAGCTATCTCTTGCGCACACCCGGCGACAGCCATGGCTGCGTCGCCTTCGCCAACTACCCGAAATTCCTCAAGGCGTTCAAGCGCGGCGAAATCAGCCACATGGTCATCGTCAAGAGCATGAAGGGCGGCTTCTCGAAGCCCAACAAGACGCTGGCGTCCTTGTTCGGATCGTCCAGGGACCGGTAGGGTTATCCACTGTCTGACGCATTCAGATCCGGGACATGGTCAAGGCCGTTTCCCGGATTTTTTGTGTGCCTTGCAAGGGATCGAAGGGGAGGCGTCGGCGCTGGGTGGCAGCGTTCGGCTTTTGTGGGATTGGCTGCGGGGCCCGGTTGTCTCGATCCGCCGCCCGAGGTGGCATTCCCCGGGCGCGTGCAATATCGCTTCACTGTCCGCTTCAGGCTGCTCGGCTCTTGCCGGCGCGGGATGCGGCGTTGTGGCTATGTGCCTGTGCGCCCGGCTCACGCTGGACTGTGCGGCGGTTCAACTTGAACACACCGACAAGGTCGGTCAGGGCGTGGGCGCCCTGGGCAAGCGTGCGGCTGATTTCGGTGGTCCGCTCGCTCATTGCGACGTTTTCCTGCGTCATGTGGTCCAACCGGTCGACTGCATTGTTGATTTCGCGAAGGCCTGTCGACTGCTCCTGGGCCGCGGTTGCAATGGCATCGATATTCTTCGTGATGGACTGAACCAGATTTTCGATTTCCTTGAGCGCATTTCCCGTCTTGCCAACCAGTCGAACGCCCTCCTGCACCTCAGTGCCGGAATTGGTGATCAGAACCTTGATCTCCTTTGCCGCATTGGCCGATCGTTGGGCGAGAGCGCGCACTTCCTGGGCGACGACGGCGAAACCTTTGCCCGCGTCGCCGGCTCGCGCCGCCTCGACGCCGGCATTCAAGGCCAGGAGATTGGTCTGAAAGGCGATTTCATCGATGACGCCGATGATCTGGCTGATTTCGCGCGATGCCGTCTCGATCCGCTGCATGGCAGTGACGGTCTCGTTGACCACGGTTGTCGATGCTGTTGTCGAGAGGCGCGCAGTCTGCACGAGGGCGCGTGTTTCCTGCGCGCTTTCCGTCGAAGAGCGGACGGTCGCGGTAATATGGTCGAGGGCCGCCGAGGTTTCTTCCAGCGCTGTTGCCTGTTTCTGGGAGCGCTCAGCGAGATTTTCGGCGGCCTCGCGCATCTGCTGGCTGCTTTCGCCGAGGTCACGCGTCTGGCCCAGCACGTTGACGAGGGTTTTCTGGAACTCGGCAATCGAGGTGTTGAAATCCCGGCGCAACATTTCGAATTCGCCGACGAGAGGCTCATCCAGGGTCATGCGGATATTGCACTGGGACAGGCGCTCGAGTGCGCCCCCGATTTCCTCGACCGCGTGCATGCGCGCGGTGACGTCGGTGGCAAACTTGACGACCTTGAAGACTTGGCCATTGTCGTCCATGACCGGATTGTAGGAGGCCTGGATGAAGATGCGCTTGCCGCCCTTGCCAAAACGCAGGAACTGGTCGGTCGCAAACGCGCCGGCGCGCAGATCCTCCCAGAATGCCTTATAGGTTGCCGACTGGGCAAAGGAAGGGTCGCAGAACATCGAATGGTGTTTGCCCTAAATCTCCTCGAGGGAGTAGCCGAGGACGGAGAGGAAATTTTCGTTCGCCGTCAGAATCCGGCCATCCGGGGTGAACTCGATCACCGCCTGGGCGCGGGACAGAGCCGCAAGCTTGCCGTTGTCTTCAGCGCTGCGCAGCTTGGCGGCGGTAATGTCTGTCGCCAACTTGACGACCTTATAGGGCTTTCCGCGGCGCAGAACCGGGTTGTAGGATGCCTCGATCCAGATCTCGCGGCCGCCCTTTGCAATGCGCTTGTACTGGCATTGATCGTATTCGCCTTTTGCTAGCTTGGCCCAGAATGCCTTGTAAGCCGGCGCGTTCACCTCGTCAGGCAGCACGAATATGCTGTGATGGCGGCCGATGATCTCGGAGGCTTCATAACCGAGCGCCTTGCAGAAGTTCTCGTTGGCGCTGAGGATTTTACCAGTTAGGTCAAACTCGATGATGGCCTGCGAACGGCTTATCGCATCAAGAATTGCCTTGGTATCGAAGCCGAAATTCATAAAGCCAGTCATTCAGAAATGCCTTCTATAAGGTGTCTCTTATGAGACTCCACAACCGCAGCATATTGCGAATGAATGGTAAAATGATCGTTGCTGGCGAAAGGAATTCGGAAATCGGGTCAGCGAGTTTGCCGGACGGCATTGGGCTGAGGTGGGACTTTTAGGCCTCGGTTGCGATCCTCGGGTCAAAACCCGAAGATGACGGGGAGGTGGCACCGAGATAAAACGAAATTGGCTTTCGTGGCGAAGGCGACTTGGGATGCTGGCCAACGACGGGGATCATGCGTTTCCGAATTCAGTCCAAATTGTCATCCTCGGGCTTGACCCGAGGATGCACGCCGAACGCCGCCGTGCCTGTCACACCCGCTCCACAAACCCGTCCAGCACCCTCTTCTGGCCGGCCCGGTCGAAGTCGATGGTCAGTTTGTTGCCTTCGATCGAGGCGATATTGCCGTTGCCGAATTTGATGTGGAAGACGCGGTCGCCGACGGTGAATTTGCGAAGGCGTCGTCGATCTTCGATTTGGCGACCAGTTCGCCGTCGATGGTGCGGGCCTTGCGGGCCGCTTTCGCCATAGCCGATGCGTTCGATCGAGATGGCCGGAGCGGTTGCCCCAGTTGTCGCGGGTGGCGTCGGTCTTGTTGGCCTGGGCGCGTTTCCAGCCGGGTGTCGAATAGGTGTTGGCGAAGGGTTCCTGCTTGTCGAAGCGCGACTGGCCGTAGCCGCCGCGACCGTAGCCGCCATAGGATTGTTCGGTTTCGGCGACATCGCACATGGGCCGGCGGCAGTTCATCGAGGAAGCGCGACGGCATGGTCGATTGCCACAGGCCGTGGATGCGGCGGTTGGAGACGAACCAGATATGGCAGCGGCGCTTGGCGCGCGTCATGCCGACATAGGCAAGGCGGCGTTCTTCCTCCAGGCCGGAGCGGCCGCCTTCGTCCAGCGCGCGCTGGTGCGGAAACAGGCCTTCCTCCCAGCCGGGCAGGAAGACGGTTTCGAATTCCAGGCCCTTGGCCGAATGCAGCGTCATGATCGAGACGGCATCGATGCTCTTCATTCTGCTCGGCATCCATCACCAGCGACGACATGTTCGAGGAAGCCGCGCATGCTTTCGAACTGCTCCATCGAGCGGATCAGTTCCTTCAGGTTTTCCAGCCGGCCCGGCGCTTCGGCCGACTTGTCGTTCTGCCACATGTCCGTATAGCCGCTCTCGTCGAGGATCGATCTCGGCAAGCTCGGTATGCGGCGTGTTTTCGAGCAGGCTCTGCCAGCGGTGGAAATTGGTGACGACGTCGAACAGCGACTTGCGCGCCTTGGGCTTCAGCTCGTCGGTCTCGATCATGTCGGCGGCGGCGGCCAGCATCGGCATGTCGCGGGCGCGGGCATAGTCATGCAGGGCGCGGATCGTCGTGTCGCCAAGGCCGCGTTTCGGCGTGTTGACGATGCGCTCGAAGGCGAGATCGTCGGCGGGCTGGCAGACCAGGCGGAAATAGGCCATGGCATCGCGGATTTCCAGGCGCTCGTAGAAGCGCGGGCCGCCGATGACGCGGTAGTTGAGGCCGAGCGTGACGAAGCGGTCTTCGAATTCGCGCATCTGGAAGGAGGCGCGCACCAGGATCGCCATGTCGTTGAGAGCGTGCTTCTTGCGCTGCAGCTGCTCGATTTCTTCGCCGACCGCGCGGGCTTCCTCCTCGCTGTCCCAGGCGGCATGGACCTGCACCTTCTCGTCATCGGGATCGGCGCGGTCGGTGAACAGCGTCTTGCCGAGCCGGCCTTCATTATGGGCGATCAGATGGGCGGCAGCGCCCAGAATATGTTCGGTCGAGCGGTAGTTGCGCTCGAGCTTGATGACCTTGGCGCCGGGAAAATCCTTCTCGAAGCGCAGGATGTTGTCGACCTCCGCACCGCGCCAGCCATAGATCGACTGGTCGTCATCGCCGACGCAGCAGATATTCTGCGGCACGCCCTTGGGGCGCTGGGCCAGCAGCCGCAGCCACATATATTGCGCGGTGTTGGTGTCCTGATACTCGTCGACCAGAATATAGCGGAAGCTTCTGGTGATATTCGCTTCAGCACATCGGGATGGTCGCGGAACATGCGGATCGGATGCAGCAGCAGATCGCCGAAATCGCAGGCGTTCAGCGTCTTCAGCCGGGCCTGATAGGCGGCATAGAGTTCGCGGCCCTTGCCATTGGCGAAGGCGCGGGCATCGCCTTCGGGGATATCGGCGGGGTCGAGGCCCTTGTTCTTCCAGCCGTCGATCATCTGGGCAAACTGCCGGGCCGGCCAGCGCTTGTCGTCGATGCCTTCGGCCTGGATCATCTGCTTGATCAGTCGGATGACGTCGTCGGTGTCGAGAATGGTGAAATCCGAGCGCAGGCCGACCAGTTCGGCATGGCGGCGCAGGAGCTTGACGCCGATCGAGTGGAAGGTGCCGAGCCAGGGCATGCCCTCGACGGCGCCGCCGACGAGCACGCCGATGCGCTCCTTCATCTCGCGCGCCGCCTTGTTGGTGAAGGTGACGGCGAGGATCTGGCTGGGATAGGCGCTTGGCCAGTGGCAAGGATATGGGCGATGCGGGTCGTCAGCACGCGGGTCTTGCCGGTGCCGGCGCCGGCCAGAACCAGAACCGGGCCATCGATGGTTTCGACCGCCTCGCGCTGCTCCGGGTTCAGGCCTGAGAGATAATCCGGGCGGCGACCGACATCGCGGGCGGCCATGGCGCGCGCGGCGATGCCAAGCCCGGACGACGGGGCAGCCTCGGCTGGGACAGGACTGTTGCCGGCGCGGCTTGCGCGGTGCAGGCTCCTCATCGAAGAAGGGAATATCGTCAAAACCATTGCTCATGCGGCTCAATGTAGTGATTCGGAGCCGAAAGGCCAGAATTGGCGTTCCTCTTTTATTCCCTATCAACCGCTGCCGGCGCTTGGACTGCGCGATCCCTGTCGAAAACCGGATCGACGGGGACCTGGAGGGCGGTTGCGAGCTGGTTTGTGCGGGCGGCGAGCGAAATGACCCGCAGCAGATCGGCATGCTCCGCGTCGGTCATGCCCTTGGCCTTCGCGGCTGCCGTATGCGAATGGGCGCAATAGCCGCAGCCATTGGTGACGGAGACGGCGATATAGAGCATTTCCTTGACCAGCGGATCGAGTGCCGAGGGCTGTGCCATCACCGCCTTGACATCGGCCCACGTCTTTTCGAGCAGGTCTGCATCGAAGGCGAGGTAGAGCCACATGTTGTTGATGAAATCCGATTTGCGTGTGCTGCGTATATCATCGAATACGGCCTTGATGCGCGGATCGGTTTCCGCGTCGTTGCGCCTGGTGATCGTGCTCATGGTTGTTTCTCCCTTGGGCTGCATTTTGATGTCCGGAAACGGACCCCGACAAGAAAACGTGTTTTATTACAATTGCGTAATGATGGTATTCTAGGATTGCCCGGCCTCTTGCAAAAGGGGATAGTTGCCCCAGTTGACGCGGTCACACGCATTGCCCGGCGGGCTGATGGCCGAAAAGATCGATTTTCATTTGGAGACGTGCATGAAGCTCTGGAAGCAGCTGGTTATCAGCCTGATCATCCTTGTCATCGGCGTGGTGGCCTGGGTGCGGTTCGTGCCGGGTGCGGGCGCCATGCTGGCGGCTGTTGGCGTTTCGGCACCGATCATCGAGGCGATCGCCAAGCCGCAAGCTGCGGAGGAAACAGCCGGGCAGGGACGCCGCGGGCAGGGGCAGGGCGCCGGCAACCAGACGCCGATCGTCGTGACGCAGGCGGCCGATGTCGCCGTGGTCAATGACCGGCTGAATGCGATCGGCAATGGCGATGCCATCCTGTCCGTCGACCGTGACACCGCTTGCGACAGGCAATCTGACCGAGGTTCTCGTCAAGTCCGGCGACCGGATCGAACAGGGGCAGGTCATGGCCCGTCTCGATAGCGACGACCAGAAGGTGGCCGCTGCGCAGGCGAAACTCAATCGCGACAATGCGGCCGAGAAGGTCGAGCGCAACCGCAAGCTCGGCAATGCCGTGGCCATCGTCGCGATCCGCGATGCCGAATTCGCGCTTCAAGGCGCTGAACTGGCGCTTCAGACTGCCGAGCTGGACCTGAAACGCCGCGACATCATCGCTCCGTCCAAGGGCGTCGTCGGCATCATCACCGTCAATCCGGGTGACTATGTCACGACCTCGACGCCGATTGCGGTCGTCGATGACCGCTCGCAGATTCTTGTCGATTTCTGGATTCCGGAGCGTTTCGCCAACAAGGTTTCCGTCGGGCAGGCAGTGTCGGCAACGGCGATCTCGCAGCCCGGATCGGAACTCACAGGCGTCGTGCACGCCATCGACAACCGCATCGATCAGGCAAGCCGGACGCTGCGGGTGCGCGCGCGGATCGACAATCCCGATGACACGCTGCGGGCCGGCATGTCGTTTTCGGTCTCTCTGACCTTCGACGGCGACCAGTACCCGACGGTCAACCCGCTGGCGATCCAGTGGAGCGCGGATGGTTCCTATATCTGGCGCGTTTCCGGTGACAAGACGGAGAAGGTGCCGGTCAAGATCATCCAGCGCAATGCCGACAAGGTGCTTGTCGAGGCCAAGCTGACCAAAGGCGATGTTGTCGTCACCGAGGGCGTACAGCGGCTGCGCGACGGCGGCACCGTGCAGATTGCCGGTGCACCGGCGGCAGGTGCTTCGGACGGCAAGCCAAGCGGCACGACAGGCGCCAGCGGGGAACAGAAGGTTTCCGCAGCGGAGGCGGCCAAATGAGCGGGGACGACAGGAAAAGCACAGGCGGCACAGCCGGTTTCACAGCACTTTTCGTCCGTCGGCCGATCTTTGCGCTCGTCGTCAATACGCTGATCATCGTTGCCGGGCTTGCCGCGCTCAACGGCATCGAAATCCGCGAACTTGCCGCAGGTCGACCAGCCGGTGGTTTCGGTGAATACCCAGTTTGACGGCGCCTCGCCCGAGACGGTGGACCGCGAACTGACCTCGGTCATCGAAGGCGCCGTCTCGCGCGTGCAGGGCATCAAGGATATATCCTCGACGTCGCAATTCGGCCAGAGCCGGGTGACGCTGCAGTTTTCCGACACGACCGATATCGGCCAGGCCTCCAACGATATCCGCGATGCGCTCGGCCGGGTGACCAGCCAGCTTCCCGATGATGCCGACGAACCGCGAATCGTCAAGGCGGACGCCGACAGCCAGCCGATCATGCGTCTGGCGCTGACATCAGACACGCTGTCGATGGAAGACCTGACGCTGCTTGCCGAAAACGAGATCACCGACCGTCTGGCCGCCGTCGAAGGCGTGGCGGACGTTCAGATCAATGGCGACCAGGAGAAGATCTTCCGCATCGACGTCGACCAGGCGAAACTTGCCGGGCGCGGTGTCACCATCGCCAATCTGCGCACGGCACTTGCCTCTGCCTCCATGGACGTGCCGGCGGGATCGCTGACCAGCGTGGACCAGGACATCTCCGTGCGCGCCACCGCCGACCTGCAGACGCCGGACCAGTTCGAGAATCTCATCATCGGCCCGAATGTGCGACTGCGCGACGTCGCGACCGTCACGCTCGGTCCGGATGTCGGGACGTCCTCGCTTCGGTCGAACGGACGGCCGGGGATCGGGCTCGGCATCATCCGGCAGGCGCAGTCGAACACGCTCGATATCTCCAACGGCGTAAAAGCGGCCGTCGCGACAATTTCAGGCATATTGCCCGAGGGAACGCGCATCGCCATCACAAGCGACGACGCGGTTTTCATCGAAGGCGCCATCCATGAGGTGGAGATCGCGCTGGGCGTGGCCGTCATCATCGTCACGCTCGTCATCTACATGTTCCTGCTGGATTGGCGCGCGACGCTTATTCCAACGATCACCATGCCAATCGCACTGATCGGCACCTGCGCCGCCATCTATCTTGCCGGTTTCTCGATCAATATCCTGACGTTGCTCGCGATCGTTCTGGCTACCGGGCTTGTCGTCGATGACGCGATCGTGGTGCTGGAAAACATCGTCCGGCGACGCGGCGAGGGCATGGGGCCGCGGGCGGCGGCCGTACACGGCACGCTGGAAGTGTTTTTCGCGGTTATCGCGACGACGGCGACGCTGGCGGCGGTATTCGTTCCTCTGTCCTTCCTGCCCGGCCAGACCGGCGGACTTTTCCGCGAGTTCGGCTTCGTGCTGGCGTTTGCCATTCTTCTGTCCTCTTTCATTTCGCTGACGCTCTGCCCGATGCTCGCCTCGCGCATGCTCTCCGCTGAGGGGCATGAAAAGGCGCATACCGGGCTTCTGGCGCGATTGGGTGGTGCCGCGGCCGGTTTTTACCGCGTCTCGTTGCGGGCCTGCCTGAATGCGCCGCTGATTGTCTTCATCATAGCGATAGCCTTTACCGCCGTGGGCGGGGGTGCGTTTACGCTTCTGAAATCGGAACTGACGCCGACGGAGGACCGGTCTCGCGTCTTGCTGCGTGTGCAGGCGCCGCAGGGCGTTTCGCTCGACTATACGCAGGCGCAGATGCGCAAGGTGGAGGACGGCCTGCAGCCATTGCTCCAATCGGGCGAAATCGCCAACGTCTTCTCGATTTCCGGCCAGGGCGGCTCCGTCAACAGTGGCTTCATGGTGCTGACCCTGGCGCCCTGGAGCGAGCGAACGCGCACACAGCAGCAGATCGCCTCCGACATCGCCCGGATGACGGCGAAGATCCCGTCGATCCGCGCCTTCCCGATACAGCCCAACAGCCTTGGCATTCGCGGTGCCGGCAACGGCCTTCAGGTGGCGCTGATCGGCAATGACTACACCAAGCTCGGCGCGGCGGCGGCAACGCTGGTGCGGCAGATGGAAGACAGCGGCCGCTTCGAAAACGTCCGTCTCAACTACGAGGCCAACCAGGCCCAGCTTTCGGTGACGATCGACCGCGAGCGTGCCTCGGATCTCGGCATCGACATTACAGGCCTATCATCAGCGCTGCAGGCGATGCTCGACGGCAACAGCGTGCTCGACGTCTATGTCGAAGGGGAATCCTTCCCCGTGAAACTGCTCTCGACCACCAACCCGATCAACGATCCGACCGACCTGCAGAACATCTTCCTGAAAACCGGCGACGGTCGTATCGTGCCGATGTCGACCATTGCGAATGTCGAGGAAAAAGCTGTTGCGCCCCAGCTGTCGCGCGAATCGCAGCTGCGCTCGGTCTCGCTTTCGGCCGGCCTCAAGGACGGGCTGGCGCTCGGCGATGCACTGAGCATGGTCGAGACCATGGCCGAGCCGCTGTTGCCGCCGGGATCGCGCGTTCTGCCGCTGGCCGAAGCCGCATCGCTGAACGAGAACGCCAATGGCCTGTTCATCACCTTCGGCTTTGCCATCGTCATCATCTTCCTGGTGCTGGCCGCGCAGTTCGAAAGCTTCGTCAGCGGGCTGATCATCATGTCGACGGTGCCGCTCGGGCTCGCCTGCGCCGTTTTCGCGATGCTTTTGACCGGCAACACGCTGAACATCTACAGCCAGATCGGCCTTGTTCTGCTTGTCGGGATCATGGCCAAGAACGGCATCCTGATCGTCGAATTCGCCAACCAGCTGCGCGACCGCGGGCAGGATGTGCGCGAGGCGATCGAGAATGCGTCCAATATCCGGCTGCGGCCGGTGATGATGACGATGATCGCCACGATCGTCGGTGCCGTGCCGCTGGTGCTGGCAAGCGGCGCCGGCGCCGAGGCCCGCATCGCGCTTGGCTGGGTGCTGGTCGGCGGGCTCGGCCTTGCCACGGTGGTGACGCTCTACCTGACGCCCGTCGCCTATCTTGTCATCGCCCGCTTCACCAAGCCGCATGCCGACGAGGAGCGCCGCCTGCAGCAGGAACTGGATGCAGTCGATGGGCTGCAGCCAGCGGAGTGAGGGGAAGATCGTCAGGAGAAACTTCTTCAATCCGGGATTTCGGGTTGAAGGATCCTGATGCATCCAGCGGACAAGCTTTACGTTTCGGGCACCATTGTGTGGACGTTAACGCTGCCATTGTTCAAGAAGCACATCCTGTCAAACAGCCCCAGATTCAGAGGATTGGGCAGGCGGATATCCTCGATGTCCGGAAAACGCTTTTTCGATGGATCGTAGGCGCGGTCGATCTGCGAGATGAACACGATCATTAGTCCGCGCTCTTGTGCGAAGCATTTCAATGCGGCGACCTGAACGGTCAATGGAGGATTGGATCGATTCTGGTCCAGCAGTTGAAGGTAGTCGATGACTACCAGCGTGCCGCGTGCGGCCGATGCCAGCCTGTGAATGATATAGTCGGCGCTTATGGCGTCGGAGCAGTCGAATTCGAATAGACTGTGGAATTCCGCCGGTTTGACACCGATTGCGCGCAACCGATCAAGGATATCGATCTCGGTGTATTCCAGCGTGAAGAACGCACCCGGATCGCCCGCTTTCATTGCTTCCACGGCGAGTTCGAGCGCCAGCAGCGTTTTGCCTTGCCCAGGCCGTGCGCCGATCAGAACGAGATCGCCTGGCTTCAGCTGACCCAGAAGTCTTTTTGCCGGCGTGTCGGCAGTGTGGCGTGCCGCGAGCAAGCTCCACGCGCTGTAGCCTTGCTGAAGGGCGACGCTGTCGAGGGCTGCACTGAGGGGAATGCGGTTTTCGCGGGACAGGCGTTTGGCCTGGCGTTTCAAAACGTAGATCGGTACCGGCAGATGCATCAAAACCTCCTGTATCGAGCGGTATTCGCAATCCCTCCTTATGCGTTTGCTCGGCCAGTTGGCGCGGTGACACAATCGCCCGGTATGCATTCTACTTTCCCAATTGGAGGGGGGAGGCGTGGGCAACGCCGGAATCAGAGCATAGCGCATTCCACATAATTTGCTCTGTGATTTATTGCTGCAAGCGTCGTTCCCGGCGGCCTGTGTCCGACCGGTCTCACCTCTCCACCAATCCCCCGGCGGAAGGCGAAGCTTGTGGATGAGGTTCTGGACAAATCGATTCCGATTTGCACAGTAGCGCTTTGAAATCAAAGAGGTTCCAAGTATCGCGCCGGAGGGTGTGGCTGGCCTCCTGGGGGGAGTGGCGATGGCATTGAAGGCGATCCGGATGGGAGAGCGCAACGAGGCGGGGATTGCTGCCGTCTTGCCGTTGCTTGCCGACCGCTTTGGGCCACGCTTCCAGACCAGCGAGGCGATGCGCGCCCAGCATGCCCACACGACGACGTATATTCCCGCGCAACTGCCCGATGGCGTCGTCTTCCCGGAGAGCGCGGCGGAGGTTCGCGACATCGTTGCGATCGCCTGTGCGCATCGTGTTCCGCTGATCGCGTTTGGGACGGGCTCCTCGCTGGAGGGCCATATCAATGCGCCGCATGGCGGCATCAGTGTCGATCTGAGCCGGATGGACAAGGTCCTGTCCGTGAATGCGGGCGATCTCGACTGCACCGTGGAACCCGGCGTGACCCGCGAGGCGCTGAACACCTATCTGCGCGATACCGGCCTGTTCTTTCCCATCGACCCCGGCGCCAATGCCTCGATCGGCGGCATGGCTTCGACCCGGGCGTCCGGAACCAATGCGGTGCGCTACGGCACGATGAAGGACAATGTGCTGGCGCTGACCGCCGTGACGGCCGGTGCCAAAGAAATTCGCACCGCGCACCGGGCGAAAAAATCCTCGGCCGGATACGACCTGACGCGGCTGTTCGTCGGTGCCGAAGGTACGCTTGGCATCATCACCTCGGTCACCCTCAAGCTGCAGGGCATACCGGAAACGATTGCCGGCGGCGTCTGCCCCTTTCCGAGCATCAGCGATGCCTGCAATGCCGTGATGCTGACGATCCAGTCCGGCATTCCGGTGGCGCGGATCGAACTGCTGGACGCCTTGCAGATGAAGGCGAGCAATGCCTATTCCGGGCTGACCTTTGCCGAGATGCCGACGCTGTTCCTGGAATTCCATGGCAGCCCGGACAGCGTTGCCCTGCAATCGAAGCAGTTTGCCGAGATCGCCGCCGAGTTTGGCGGAAGCGACTTTCTCTGGACGGCGAATGCCGAAGAGCGAGCCAGGCTCTGGAAGGCCCGGCACAACGCCTACTGGGCGCAGAAGAGCCTGGCGCCGGGACTTGGCATCCTGTCGACCGATGTCTGCGTGCCGATCTCGCGGCTTGCCGATTGCGTCGAGGCGACGCAGGAGGACATTCTTGCCCACGGCCTGATTGCGCCGATCGTCGGCCATGCGGGCGACGGCAATTTCCATGTCGGCCTGCTGTTCGACGACAAGGACGCGGCGGATGTCGAGCGTGCCGAGGCTTTCGTGGCGCGGCTGAACGACCGGGCGCTTGCGATGGACGGAACCTGCACCGGCGAACACGGCATCGGCCAGGGCAAGATGCCGTTCCTGGAGGCGGAACTGGGAGATGCGCTCGATCTGATGCGACAGGTCAAGCGGGCGCTCGACCCGGACAATATCTTCAATCCCGGCAAGATCTTTTCGCTTTGAAATAGAACGGCGCGCAAGACAAATGGATTTTAAGCCGGGAATAAAGTGATAGAGACTGGCATGCGCCATGAATAACGCTAGGTTTCATGTATCAGGTTCGGCCGGACAAGAGAGATAGGACTTCCCACAGGTGCTTGCACGAATTCTGGTTTTCATCGGCGGTCTGATGGTCGTGGCGCTGTTTGCGGCGCTGATTGCACCGATGTTCGTGGACTGGACGGACTTTCGCAAGGATTTCGAGCGCGAGGCAAGCCGGATCATGGGCAAGCCCGTGGTCGTGCATGGCAGCGTCGATGCGCGCCTGATCCCGTTTCCGTCGGTCACGCTCAACGATGTGCGCGTCGGCCAGTCCGAGACCGGCGAGCCGCTGATCCAGGTTTCCCGCTTTTCCATGGATGCCGAGCTGGCGCCGTTTCTCTCCGGCGAAGCGCTGATCTTCGACATGCGGCTGGAAGCGCCGAAAGCCAAGATCCGGCTTTTGCCTGATGGCACGCTGGACTGGGCGCGGGGCCGCAGAGCCTCGATCCCGGCCAAGACCGTGGTGCTCGAAAGTGTTTCGATCACCGAGGGGCAGATCGACTTCATCGACGAGCAGACCGGACGCACCCGCCGCATTACCAATCTTTCGGCCGATCTTTCGGCCCGCTCCCTTGCCGGACCCTGGAAGGTGGAGGGCCGTGCGGCGCTGGACGGCGAGGCGGGACGTTTTTCATTCTCCAGCAGCGAAGCGGATGGTGAGGGTACCCTTGGCCTGCGCGCCCGCCTGACGCCCGACAAGCGACCCTTCGGGGTCGAGCTTGACGGTGACCTGAAGATCGTCGACCTCAAGCCGCTTTACCAGGGCAAGTTCACGCTGACGGAAAACCGGCAGAACGCCGAGGCGCAGGACGCGGCTGGCGACGATGCGCGCAATGCGCTGCGGGTGACCGGCGGCTTCGAGCTGACCAATGAGCGCATCCGCGTGCCGGAGTACCGCCTCGAAGTCGGCCCCAAGGACGATCCCTATCTGGTGACCGGCGAAGCGACGCTCGACACCGGCCAGAAACCGGAATTCCTGCTGCTTGCCGATGGCCAGCAGATCGACGTCAGCCGCATAGGCAATACCGGGGAGGCCGGCAAGACGGGCCGTGATCCCGCAATCTCGGTGCGCCAGCGCCTTGCCGCGATGCTGGCGATCGCCGCCGATATCCCGATTCCGCAGGTGGCGGGCAGGGCAAGCCTGAAACTGCCGGCCATCGTCATCGGTGATACGACCGTGCGCGACGTCCGGCTTGATCTGCGCCCTGACGGGGCCGGATGGATGATCGACAATGCCGTGGCGCTCCTGCCGGGGCGCACGCAGCTTGAGGCCAAGGGCCGGCTGAACCTTCGAGGCCAGCGCGCCTTCCGCGGCGAGCTTCTTGTCGCCTCCAACCAGCCCTCCGGGCTTGCCACCTGGCTTGCCGGTTCGGTCGATCCCTCGATCCGGACACTGAAGACCGCGGGCTTTTCGGCCTCGGTCAATCTGACGGAGACGCTGCAGCAGTTCGAACGGCTGGAGGTCGCGGCAGGGCCTGCCATCCTGCGCGGCCGCATCGAGCGGCAAGCCCTCGACGGCGTGCCGCCAAGCCTTTCGTTGCAGCTGAAGGGCAACAGGATCGATCTGGAGGCAATGCAGGCGCTGGCCGGGCTCGTGGCCGGCGATGCGTCCAGCGAAACGCTGCTGTCGCATGCCATTGCTGCCGATCTCTCGGCGGATGCGTTTTCGGCTTTCGGCGAGACCGCGCAAAACGTTCAGCTGGTGGTGACGCTGAAGAACGGGCAATTGCAGGCCGAGCGCGTCTCGATCGGCGATCTGGCCGGCGCGCAGGTCGCCCTGTCCGGCCGGATGAGCGGTCAACTGACGGCACCCGTCCTGTCTGCCAAGATGAAGCTTGCATCACCGGACCTGACGCCGTTCCTCGAGATGATCGAACGGCACGCCGCCGCCCATCCGGCTCTGACGAGGTTGGCAAAAAGCGGCCCCTACTACAAGGACGCTGCCCTGGATCTGACGCTGACAGCGGGCAGCAAGGACGGCAATGCGCTCGTCACGTTCGGTATCCTGGGCACGGCAAACGGCACCAACATTGCCGCCAACTATCAGGCGCCGGATCTTGCGCAGGCGCTGGCAGGCCAGGGCATCCTGCTGGAGGCCACGCTGGAAAATCCATCGACGCCGATCCTGCTCGGGCAGGCGGGATTTGATCCCTTGCCCTTCGATGCCGATGCCAATGGTATCCTGTCGCTGAAACTGCAGAGCATCGATGCAGACAAGGCCAATGGTTCGCTGACATTCAGCACGGAAAACACCTCGTTCAGCGCCAAGGGCGATGTCAATCTGACACGGGACAATTTCCTCGACGGCACGACGAAGCTGACGCTGCAGAGCCAGGACTTCGAGCCTTTCCTGCTTTTGCAGGGTATCGGTCTGCCGCAGATGGGCAGCGGCCTGCCGCTGACGGCGACGGTCGATGTCGCGACCTCGGCGGAGGCCGTGACGCTGTCCAACATCGAGGGCAAGGCTGACACCAATGGTTTCACGGGCGGGCTGGTGGTTGATCGCAAGACGCCGGGCGCTCCGGTGACCGGTCAGATTTCCGTCGATACGCTTGATCTTGCCTGGCTTGCCGAAAGCATTGTCGGCCCTGTCGAGGATTCTGTCTCCGGGGACCTTTCGAATGTGCCGGTCGTGCAGCCTGCCTGGACCGGGCTCGATGTCACGCTCGACATTGCCGCCAAACAGTTCTGGCCCGATATTTTCGCGCCGATGCAGAATTTTGCCGGCAAGCTTGTCTGGAAGGGCGATCAGGTCGAGATCGCGGAGGCTGCGGGCGATTGGCTGGGCGGCAAGGTCGAGGGGCGCATACTGCTTGGCAATGGCGATGGATCCGGCTTCTTCCAGACGCGTCTCGATCTGAAGGGCGGCGATCTGGCGAGCATTGCCTGGAGCAACGCCGGTGCGCCTGTTGCCGAAGGCAAGTTCGACCTGTCGCTGGCTCTGGAAGCGTCCGGCAAGACGATCAAGGCCATGGCCGAATCGGCCAGCGGATCGGGCACGGCGACGATCAGTGACCTGACCGTGCGCAGTCTCGATACAGCGGCCCTGCCGTCGATCCTTGCGGCTGCAGATGGATTGACGGGCGAGATCACGCCACAGGCCATCGAGCGGGCTGCCTCGTCCGCCGTTTTCAGCGGCCAGTCGGTGCTCGGCACGGTCAAGGTGCCCTTCAGCATCGCCGGCGGGACTGTGCGCGCACAGAATGTTTCGGCCGGCGACGGCACTGCTGCCCTATCAGGGGATGCCGAACTGACCTTTCCGGAAAACCGCCTCAATGCGACGCTGAGGCTGAATTATCGTCCCGGCGAGGAAGCGCTTGCGGGCGCCGAAGCGCAGGTCAGCCTCGGCTATGCGGGGATACTGGCGCGGCCAGGGGTGACGCTCGACGTCACCGATCTGGCGAATTTCCTGTCACTCCGGGCCTTCGAGCGCGAGCGCCGGCGGGTGGAGACGCTGCAGGCCAATGTGCTGGAAAAGCAGCGCCTGCGCCGGGAAGTCGCGCTTTACAAGGCCAATGCGGCCAACCGCGAGGCGGAGCGTCTTCGGGCAGAGGAAGAAGAGCGTCGCCGCAAGGCTGCCGCGGAGGAGGCTGCTCGCCTGAAGCAGGAGGCCGAAGCCAGAGCGCTCGCCGAAAGGCAGGCGGCTGAAAAGCTGGCGGCGGAAAAGCAGGCGGCCGAAGAGGCTGCAAGAGCGGCGGCGGCGCAGGCAGCCGCGGACAAGGCTGCTGCCGACAAGGCTGCTGCGGATAGGGCTGCGGCAGCAAAGGCAGCACAGGAGAAGGCGGCGCGTGACGCGGCGGAGGAGAGAGCAGCCAGGGCCCGGGAACTGCCGAATCAGTCGGTGTTGCCCGTAGATCCGTCCGAAGGGAGCGACCGTGAGGCATTGCCGCGGGCTACCGGGAAAACGCTGAATTTTGATAGCCTGCCGGGTGTTCAGATCCAGCAGCGGTGAAAAACACGGAAAATCTGCGCATTCCGCGAAATATTGCGAGCGTAAAACCCGCCAATCGTGGCGAAAATAATGTGTGTTGCATTTTAGGAAATCGTTTGAAAGGAAGTTATATTATTTAATGCAGTGTGGTCATCAGACTTAGAAGGAAGATAAGCACATGCGTTTCCTTGACGGCACACACGATGTCCGACGCCTTGGCCGGATCGTGGTCCGGACGATTGGTGGCACGGCAGCCTGCACCGCCGTTTCCGTTGTCATCACCTATCTCTTCATGTTTCGCTTCGGTCCTTCGGTCCTCAACGTATCCCTTGCTCTTGCCGCGTGGATTCCGGTCCTTCTCGGCGTTCCGCTGTTTTCCTATATCGGCATCAAGCTCCAGCAACTGTCTCGGGCAAACCATCTGCTGGTTATGGCAAACCGGATGGATGGCCTGACGCAGTGTCTGAACAGGACGACGTTCACCGTGGACGTCAATCAATTCCTTGCGGCCAGAACACTTGGAACCTCGACGGGAAAGTCCGGTCTGCTGATCATCGATGCCGATCATTTCAAACAGATCAATGATCGTTTCGGCCATCTGGTCGGTGATCAGGTTCTTCTTTCCGTTGGCAGCCTGCTTCGGTCGACCGTCGGCGAGCACGGCCTGGTGGGACGGCTCGGGGGCGAGGAGTTCGGCGTTTTCGTGAAGAACACGTCTCAACCGGCGTTGAGCGACATCGCCGAACGGATTCGACTTGCGATTGACGAAAGTGGCGCGGCTTCGGTCAGTGCTGTCGATGTTTCGTTCACGGTCAGCATTGGTGGCGCGTGTTTTGCCCATCCCGCCAAGTATGAAGAGGTTTTTCGGCTCGCAGACGAACAGCTTTACCTGGCAAAGAATGCAGGGCGCAACCGGATCGGCATTGTGGACATGTCGGCGCGGGAGGATCTGATGGTGCGCAACCTGCTGCTTGCCGGGCGAGATCTGCAGCGGGAACAGGCAGCGCCACCCGCCGCCGTTGCAGGATAGGCCCGGACGCCACCGCTCTCAGTTTTTCCTGACCCATTCGAGAACATGGACGCGAAGCGCTGATGACAGGTTGCTGCCGTCCGTTCGTCCGTCATCGATCTCCGCGATCAACCGCGCGAGCGAAATTTCCCTGAGCGCCGCGATCCTGTTCAACTCTTCCCAGAAGGGTTCTTCCAGCGAAAAGCTGGTACGGTGACCGTGCAGCGTGGCGGAATGTTTGCGGATCACTGGCGTCCTTGAGAAAAGGATTCAACGGCTTTCGAACTTGATTCAAGCGCGCTGGCCAAGGTGTTGACACAAAAGGCGCAATCGCGCTTCAATCCGGTTCGACGCTGCCCTGTTTTGTCTCGCGTTTCGACTGATCGAGTGTCTTTTCGGCCTTTTCGTTGAGCGCTTGCGTCAGTGATTTCTCGGCCTTTGTGCGGCCGAACGAGATGCGGTTCTGCTCGGCCTGCCTGTCCTTGTCGCTGCGCGCCTTCTGTTTGCGGAACTGGCGCAGATTGACGACGTCGCCGGTCATGACGGACCTCGTGAAAGGGTTCAGTTCTTCTTGCGAAAGGAATCGAGCGAAATCACCGAGCCGCCTGGCTTCTTCTCGTCATCGCCGGATTTTTCGGCCGTGTCGGTGGCGCTCTCGGTCTTTTCGACAGTGGCAACCGGATAGGCGGTGATCTCCGCCGTCGTCACTTCTTCCTCGTCGATCGCCGCGACATCGAATTCAAGTTCGAAATTGACCGAAGGATCGTAGAAGCCACGGATGGCATTGAACGGAATAACGAGCTTTTCCGGTGTGTCGGAGAAGGACAGGCCGATCTCGAACTGGGTCTCGGTGATCTTCAGGTCCCAGAACTGGTGCTGGACGACGATGGTCATCTGCTCGGCATACTTGGCCTTGAGATGCTGGGAGATGCGCACGCCCGGTGCGCCTGTCAGGAAGGTGATGAAGAAATGATGGTCTCCGGGCAGAGAACCCGTGGCTGCGACCTCGGTCAGGACCTTGCGGATGACGCTGCGCAGGGCGTCCTGTGCGAGAATGTCGTAGCGGATATGGTCTTGGGCCATCAGATCCCCGTCTTTCCTTGAAACTCAACTTTGTTACACTCTATGCCACTTCGGTACGGCCTGAGGAAAGACCCGGTTCACGCGGAATTCACGGTTGCAACATCTATAGACCATTAGTCGAAAGATTGAGAGAAGGTGGAGGCTTCTGTTGCCAGGTGCCTTCGGACCCCGCCTTACGGTGCTAACCGGAAGGACTTGATTTGAAGTGTCACACTGCGATTAAGCAGCGAGACGTAGCTTCAGCATAGTTGTCATTTGCAACTACAATTTTGACCCGATAACGGTGGTACAATGCCGAGCAAAAAGTCGATCTTTACGCCCTTGTCGATCCTATTTCGCCCCCATCAAAAGCTGGTCGTCAGTGCTGTCGACCAGTTTTTGGTGGAGGCGCCGGGTACCGCCCCCGGGTCCAATAGGTTTATTTCACCGCCCGTTTATCGCCATAGCCGCCCGAAGACGGCACGATGGATATAGGTCTTTCCATGCCGCATGAAAAGGGCCTGATCGAAAATAGCTGTGACCGGGCAGTCTGGGGATATGGGGGACAAGCGGCTTTAGGATTTGGCTCGTGGCCGGCTTGCGCGTAATTTGGCACCAAACGAATCGGCGGCCAACCTATGAAGCAATATCTCGATCTCCTTTCCCATGTGATGGAGCACGGTTCCGACCGTGGTGACAGGACCGGGACCGGCACCCGCTCGGTGTTCGGCTACCAGATGCGCTTTGATCTGTCGAAGGGCTTTCCGGTCCTGACGACCAAGAAGCTGCATCTGCGATCGATCATCCATGAATTGCTGTGGTTCCTGAAGGGCGACACCAACATCGCCTATCTGAAGGAAAACGGCGTCATCATCTGGGACGAATGGGCCGACGAGACGGGCGATCTCGGCCCGGTCTACGGTTATCAATGGCGCTCCTGGCCGACGCCATGACGGACGACATCTCGACCAGATCGCCAGTCTCGTCGCAGGGCATCCGCAAGAACCCCAATTCGCGCCGGCATATCGTCTCGGCCTGGAACCCGGCGCTGGTCGACGAAATGGCGCTGCCGCCGTGCCATTGCCTGTTCCAGTTCTATGTCGCCGACGGAAAACTGTCCTGCCAGCTGTACCAGCGCTCCGCCGACATCTTCCTCGGCGTGCCCTTCAACATCGCCTCCTACGCGCTTGCTGACGATGATGGTGGCGCAGGTCTGCGATCTGAAGCCGGGCGATTTCGTGCACACGCTGGGCGATGCCCATATCTACCACAATCACTTCGAACAGGCGCGCGAGCAGCTGACGCGCATGCCCAAGGCGCTGCCGGTCGATGAAGATCAATCCGGATGTGAAAGACCTTTTTTCCTTTCAGTTGAAGACTTTGAGCTGGTCGGCTATGAAGCCGATTCAAACATCCGGGCGCCGATCGCGGTGTGATATCCGGTCAATGAAGCCGGGCGCGCAATTCCCTTAATGATGAAGACAGGTCGATAGACATGCCCGGAATGACCATCAGCATCGTCGTTGCAATCTCTGCAAACGGGGTGATCGGCCGCGATGGCGGGCTGCCCTGGCATCTGTCCATCCGACCTCAAGCGCTTCAAGGCGTTGACGCTCGGCAAGCCGGTGTCATGGGGCGCAAGACCTGGGAATCCATCGGAAGACCGCTGCCAGGGACGGCCGAACATCGTCATCAGCCGCAAGGCCGATTTCGAGGCTGCGGGCGCCATCGTCGTTCCGTCGCTGGAGGCCGCGCTGGCGGCAGGCCGTCAACAGGCGGCCGTTCTCGGGGTTGATGAAGTGTGTATCATCGGTGGAGGCGAGATCTATCGCCAGGCGCTTGATGTCGCCGATATGCTGCATATCACGCAGGTTTCGGCCGTGATCGACGGCGACACGACGTTTCCGACTGTCGATCTCGCGCTTTTTGACAAGACCGCCGATGAGGTTCTTCCCCAGGGCGAAAAGGACAGTCACGCCATGCGCAGTGTGACTTTCCGCCGCAAAAACCCTGCAAACTGAACTATTTTGCCGCATTTGCGGTGAACTTGGATGTGCCGCGTTGAAAGCGGTTCATCTGATACCTATAACGTGTTCACGTTGCGACCGGCGCCTCTTGCGCGACGGAGCGACTTGGGAGTTTTCAACAGAAGAGGTATTGATGCCCTGGAGCAATCAGAATGGCGGCGGCGGTCCATGGGGCGGCGGCGGCGGCGGCGGAAACGGCAACAACAAGGGCCCTTGGGGTCAGGGGCCGAACCGTCCGCGTGGCGGCGGTGGTGGCCGGGGCAATGGCGGACCGCCGGATCTCGAAGAAATTCTGCGCCGTGGCCAGGACCAGCTGAAGAATGTCGTTCCAGGTGGATTCAATGGCGGCATCGTCGCGATTGGCGCGCTTCTCGTTCTCGGCTTCGTGCTGATGAATTCGATCTACACCGTACAGCCGGACGAACGCGGCGTGGAAATGCGCTTCGGCAAGCCCAAGGAAGAGATCTCAATGCCGGGCCTGCACTATCATTTCTGGCCGTTTCGAGACCGTCGAAATGGTCAAGATCACCGAACAGCAGCAGAATATCGGCAGCAGGGCGGGCGCTGGCGACCAGGCCGGATCCGGCCTGATGCTGTCCGGCGACCAGAATATCGTCAACGTCCAGTTTTCCGTGCTGTTTTCCGTGACTGATCCGAAATCCTATCTCTTCAACGTCGAGGATCCGGCCAACACGTTGCAGCAGGTTGCCGAGAGCGCGATGCGCGAAGTCGTCGGCCGCCGTCCGGCACAGGACATTTTCCGCGACAACCGTCAGGCGATCGCAGCCGACGTGAAGACCACGATCCAGGCGACCATGGACACCTATGGCGCCGGCATCTCGGTCAACACGGTGGCGATCGAGGACGCAGCACCGCCGCGTGAAGTGGCCGATGCGTTCGACGAGGTGCAGCGCGCCGAACAGGACGAAGATCGTTTTGTTGAAGAAGCCAATCAGTATGCCAACCAGGTTCTCGGCCGGCCCGCGGTCAGTCCGCACAGAACCGCGAAGAGGCGGCCGCCTACAAGGACCGCGTCGTCAAGGAAGCGGAAGGTGAGGCGCAGCGCTTCATCTCCGTCTATGACCAGTATGTGAAGGCGCCTGACGTGACCCGCAAGCGGCTCTATCTCGAAACCATGGAGAACGTTCTTGGCAAGTCGAAGAAGGTCATCATCGACGAGAAGGACGGCCAGGGCGTCGTGCCCTATCTGCCGCTCAACGAAATCGTCAGACCGGCGACGACAGCGACGACCGGAGGGGCACAGTAATGAACAATCGTCATCCCGTTGATTCTCATCGTCTTCGCGCTTGCTGCTGATCGGCATCTATTCGTCGGTCTTCGTCGTCAACGCACGCCAGCAGGCTATCGTCGTGCGCTTCGGTCAGATCCAGGACGTCAAGACCGAGCCCGGCCTCTACTTCAAGCTGCCCTTCGCCTTCATGGATGCCGACCGCGTCCAGTATGTCGAGAAGCAGGCCCTGCGCTTTGACCTCGACAATATCCGCGTCCAGGTTTCGGGCGGCAAGTTCTATGAAGTCGACGCCTTCGTCGTCTACAAGATTGCCGATGCACGCCGCTTCCGCGAAACGGTTTCCGGTGACCGGGAATCGGCCGAATCACGGCTTCGCACCCGTCTCGACGCCTCGTTGCGCCGGGTCTACGGTCTGCGCGGCTTCGAATCCGCGCTGTCGGAAGAACGCGCCTCGATGATGCGCGAAGTGCGCACCGACCTGAAGACGGACGCCGAATCGCTCGGCCTCAATATCGAGGATGTCCGCATCCGCCGCACGGACCTGACGCAGGAAGTCTCGCAGCAGACTTACGAGCGCATGAAGGCCGAGCGTCTGGCGGAAGCCGAACTCATCCGTGCCCGCGGTAACGAAGACGGCCAGCGCCGCCGCGCCATCGCCGACCGTCAGGTTGTCGAGTTCGTGGCGGAAGCGCAGCGGGATTCGGAAATCCTGCGCGGTGAGGGTGAAGCCGAGCGGACACGCGTCTTTGCCGAAGCCTTTGCCCGTGACCCGGCCTTCTTCGAGTTCTATCGCTCGATGACGGCCTATAGCGCGGCCATCGGCAGCCCGGATACGACGCTGGTCCTGTCTCCGGATTCGGAGTTCTTCCGTTATTTCAACAATTCGGACGGAACGACCACACCGACGGCGACTGCACCTGCGGCTGCAAACTGAGCCGACAGATGAGCGATTTTCTAACAGGAATCGCATTTTTCCTGATAATCGAGGGGCTGGTGTACGCACTGGCCCCTTTGGCTTTGGTGGAAATGGCAAAACGGCTGCCGGAGATTCCGGTGCAACAATTGCGGATTTTCGGGCTGGTCTCGGTCGCCGCGGGCGTCGGGCTTGTCTGGATGTTGCGAGGATAGAGAATGACACACAAACTGCTCATCCGACTGGTGGATGCCGAATATGCGATCACGCGGCTGACGATCGGCTCGCCCCTGCCGGAATGGCTGATGGGCCAAGGCTTCTGGGCGGTCTCGAGTTCACGGGAAGAAATGACGCTGGTGTGCCGCGCCGCCCGTATTCCGTCGAGCATCCAGTCTTCGGGCGGCTGGCGCTGTTTCCGCATCGAGCAGCATTTCACCATCGATGTTCCGGGCATTCTCTCGTCGGTGCTCGATCCGCTCTCGGCGGCCGGGGTCGGCATTTTCGCCAATTCGACCTTCAGCACCGACTATATCTTCATCATCGGTTCGGATCTCGACAAGGCCCTTGCCGCGCTGAAGGCGCACGGCCACGAAATCATGACCTGAGGCAGGGCTTTCCTTTGGGCGAACCATCCCGTCGTTGACGAAAAGATGACTGGACGCTCCGCGAAACGGCCTTATCTTCTCTCTAAGGGATAGGTGTTGCGGCGTCGGGCTGAATAAGCCCTGTCCCGCAGACGTTTCAAGACGAAGACCAATTGCGGCGGCTCCCAGATGACCGACGCCTTATTTCAAATCGAGAGGACCCCCATGGACCTGTCCCACCGCTCGCGCTTCTTCCGTTCCACTGTTCTGGCGACAGGGCTCGCGCTGTCGTTTTCGACCGTAGCGGCACCGCTGTCCGCTGCCTGGGCGCAGAGTGCTGCGACCCAGCAGGGCCCGGAATCGGTTGCTGATCTTGCGGAAGGCCTGCTCGATGCGGTGGTCAACATCTCCACCTCGCAGAACGTCAAGAACGACGACCAGGCGCTGATGCCGCAGGTGCCGGAGGGGTCGCCTTTCCAGGATTTCTTCGACGAGTTCTTCAAGGGTGGAAAGGGCGGCGAAGGGGCCGAGCGCCAGCGCAAGGTCGAATTCGCTCGGTTCGGGTTTCGTCATCGATCCCACAGGCTTCATCGTCACCAACAACCACGTGATCGAGGGTGCCGACGATATCGAGGTCAATTTTGCCAATGGCTCGAAGCTCAAAGCCAAGCTGATCGGCACCGACACCAAGACCGACCTTGCCGTGCTGAAGGTGGAACCGAAAAAGCCGCTGACGGCCGTGCCAGTTCGGCGATTCGCGCCAGATGCGCATCGGCGACTGGGTCATGGCGATCGGCAACCCGTTCGGACTGGGCGGAACGGTGACGGTCGGGATCATTTCGGCGCGAGGCCGCAACATCAATGCCGGCCCCTATGACAATTTCATCCAGACGGATGCGGCGATCAACAAGGGCAATTCCGGCGGGCCGCTGTTCAACATGAAGGGCGAGGTCATCGGCATCAATACGGCGATCATTTCGCCGACCGGCGGATCGATCGGCATCGGTTTCTCCGTGCCGACGGAACTGGCACAGAACATCATCGGCCAGCTGCGCGAATTCGGCGAAACCCACCGCGGCTGGCTCGGCGTGCGCATCCAGCCTGTCACCGACGATATCGCCGAAAGCCTGAAGATGGACGTGCCGAGGGGCGCGCTTGTCGCCGGCATCATCCAGGGCGGGCCTGTCGACAAGGGCGAGATCAAGACGGGCGACGTGATCCTCAAGTTCGATGGCCGTGATGTGCTCGAGATGCGCGACCTGCCGCGCGTCGTGGCCGAAAGTCCTGTTGGCAAGGCCGTCGATGTCGTCATCATGCGCGACGGCAAGGAAATGACCGTGCAGGTGACACTGGGACGCCTGGAGGATGGCGAAAATGCCGCCGCCGCTTCGGCAACCGAGGAGGTCGTGCCGGACACGGAGCTCGACGAGGGCACGGACCAGGCGGAACCGCCGGCCGATACAGCACCGGCGACCGATCTGGTTCTCGGCATGACGCTGACTGCACTGGATGATACCAGCCGCACGACCTATGGCATTTCCTCCGACGTGGAAGGCGTGGTGGTCTCCGAGGTCGATCCGCAGTCGGCCGCCGCCGAGCGTCGCATCACGTCCGGCGACGTGATCGTCGAGATCGGGCAGGAAGCCATGAAGACACCCGAGGACGTGGTCGCCCGTATCGCGGAACTGAAGTCTGCCGGTCGGCGCAATGCCCTGCTGATGATCGCCAACAAGACCGGCGAGCTGCGTTTCGTCACGGTCAGGATGGAGTAGGGCGCTGCATCCTTTTTCCCGATGAGAATTCTTGCTCCGGGCCGTCGCCCTGGGCAAGGATGACCTCCATCAGGATTTCATGCAGTCGCTCGGGTTTTTCCAGCGGCACGTAATGCCCGCAATCGGGTATGAGGATCAACCGGCCGTTCCGGGCTGTCCGGGCTTGGTCGGCGCTCACCTTGAGGCCGGGTGCGCTGTCTTCAGCGCCGGAGATGATCGTGATCTGCCCCGGAAAGGCAGAGAGGACGTCGTCGCGGCTCGGCCGCGTGTGAAAGGCGGTGATGCCTTTCCCGATGTTCCGGGCGGATTGCCGGTCGAACATGGCCTTGGCGCTGTTGATCACGGAGGCGTTTGCGCTCTTTGAAAACAAGGGCGCCCAGAATTTTGCCCAGGCTGCATCCAAACCGTCATTCCTGATTGTTTCGAGCGCTGACATATGGAGTTCGGGGTCCGGTCGATGGTTTGCCTTCGTTCCGATAAGGACGAGAGCCGCAACCCTGTCGGGTGCGGCTGCTGCCACATCCAGAGCGCAAGAGCCGCCCACCGAGCAACCGACAACGACAAGGCGTTCCTCCGCTGCATCACGCAACACCGATCCGGCCCAGGCCTCGGTGCTCTCTCCACGATCGTAGAGGGTCGGCCGATAGATCGAGTGTGCAGGCAGGCCGCTTTGCGCTGCCCACATGGAGCCATCGAACGGAAGCGCATGGAGAAACAGCACTCCGAGTTTCTGTCCCGATCTCATGGCGTCCCCTGACTTGGGCTTCTCAGTATCTCAGGACGTTATCCGACGAAGTCCGACTTTCGGTAGCCCTGGATGTAGAGGAGGGCGGTGAGGTCGGCATGGTCGATGCGGATTTTCGCCTGGGCGGCAACCGTCGGCTTGGCGTGCAGGGCAACGCCCGAGCCGGCCAGCTGGATCATGCCGAGATCATTGGCACCATCGCCGACAGCCATGGCCTCGTCCGTCGTAATGCCGAGCCTGCCGGCAATCTCGATGAGTGCATCGACCTTGGCCTGTTTGCCGAGGATGGGTTCGGCGACCTCACCGGTCAGAAAGCCGTCCTTCTCGATCAGGATATTGGCGCGGTTTTCATCAAAGCCGAGCGTGGCGGCGATGCGGCTGGTAAAGACGGTGAAGCCGCCGGAGACCAGGGCTGTGTAAAACCCCTTCGCCTTCATCGTGGCGATCAGCTGCGGGCCGCCGGGGGTGAGCGTGATGCGCTTGGCGATGACCTCGTCAACCACGCCGATCGGCAGGCCCTTGAGCAGCGCGACGCGTTCGCGCAGGGCCGGCTCGAAGGCGATTTCGCCATTCATGGCGCGCGCGGTGATGGTTGCCACCTGTTCCTTCAGGCCGACTTCCGCAGCGAGCTCGTCGATGCATTCCTGGCCGATCATGGTGGAATCCATATCGGCGATCAGCAGCTTCTTGCGGCGTGTTTCCGCGTCCTGGACCACGATATCGATCGGCTGCTGGCCGATTGACGGCGCGCAGGCCGGCCTCGGCAGCCACGGGATCGGTGCCGTCCCGCAGGACGATGTCGCAGGCGACGCCATCAGCCAGCCAGTAGAGGCCGGAGGCATGGCACTGCGGTTTCGGCGGTTTCCGCCAGAAGCGCGGTCAGAACAGGATTTGACGGATTGGCAACAAGCGTGGCAACGAAGGCCATGATGAGAAACCTTGAAAACGGACAGGATGCGATCCTGATAACCGGGCCGACCGCCAGCGGCAAGTCCGCTCTTGCCGTGCGCCTTGCCAAAGCGCATGGCGGCGTCGTCATCAATGCCGACAGCATGCAGGTCTATGACACGCTGCGGGTCCTGACCGCCCGCCCATCGGAAGAGGAGATGGGCGGCGTGCCGCATCATCTCTACGGCCATGTGCCAGCTGGTCGGCATTATTCCACGGGCGAGTGGTTTCGCGATGCCGTCGCGGTGTTGAAATCGGTTCGGGATGCGGGGCAGATACCCGTCTTTGTCGGCGGCACTGGGCTCTATTTCAAGGCTTTGACGGGGGGGCTTGCAGATATGCCTGCGGTGCCGGATCGAGATCAGGGCCGGTTTCCGTGCGCGGCTTGCGATCGAGGGGCCGGAGCGGATGCACGCACTGCTCGCGCAGACGGATCCGGAAACTGCTGCCATCCTGCGCCCCGGCGACGGGCAGCGGATACTGCGGGCACTGGAGATCCTTGAGGCGACGGGGCAGTCGATCCGCGTGTTTCAGGCCCGTCAGGGGCCGGTTGCGGTTGATCCTGTGCGGGCGATGAAGATGGTCGTGCTTCCCGATCGGGCGATCCTGCGGGAGCGGATCAACCGGCGCTTCGCGCAGATGCTGGATGCGGGGGCCGTGGAGGAAGTGCGAGCACTGCTGGCTCTTGATCTGAAACCCGACATGCCGGCCATGAAGGCCATCGGCGTTCCGCAGATCGCCGCCATGCTGGATGGTCAGATGAGCCGCGAAACCGTCATCGAGACCGCGTCGGCGGCGACGCGGCAATATGCCAAGCGCCAGATGACGTGGTTTCGCAACCAGCTGGACGACGACTGGACGATTGTCGGTTCGCAGTAGAGGCGTGACGCGTCATCGCCGGCGCGCGAGGCGCGACGAATGCTGCGACGGGAGATGCAAATCTTCCGATGCTATTTCCGAATGATGCTGCTCAGCGGCTTTTTCAACAGGCTTTCTCGCAGGGATGGTGCGCGGACCGGTGGTTCTCCTGAAGTGCCGAGGGGCGGAGGCTCGCGCGGCGCTGTGCGGTAGGGGTCGGCCGGCTGTCTTGGTGCCGGATCCTCGGACAGGATCTGATTGCGAAGCTGGTTGAAGCGGTTGAGCTGCGGGTTCTGTGCACCCTCCGCCTCCGCCCGAGGCAGCATGCCGGCATGGTAGGGCTCCGGTGCCGGAGCCGATGCCGGTGGTACACGGTGCGTCACTTTCCTCGAGTTCTGGCCGGTCGTAGGCCTCGTCCATGTCGTCCGTCGTTGCCGACTTCTGGCTTGCGAGGTAACTCTGCTGGAAGCCGGTTATATCGGGGCTGCCGAGTGCGCGCATGCGGCTGACGATATTGCGCAGATCGACCGTGGCCGGGTTGTCGTCGGTGATCTTGGCGCTTGCCCCATTGGCCTTGGGCAGCCGGTCCTCGACCACGCGGGTAAAACGCATGCGCATGGGCACGGCGACGGCTTCGCCGAAGGCGATGGCTTCGCCATTGCCGATCGAGGAGATGAAACTTGTTGTCGATGCCGACGAATTCGGAGATCGCCGCGCGGATGATATCCTGGTCGCGGTCGTTGGCCAGCCGCATGGCAAAGACGGTCGAGCACTGGGACAGGATCGTCGGATCAAGTTCGCCGGGGCGCTGGGTGATGATGCCGAGCGAAACGCCGTATTTGCGGCCTTCCTTGGCGATACGGGCAATGGCCTGGCGGGTCGGCAGGAAACCGAGGCTCTGGTCGGCCGGCACATAGCGGTGCGCTTCCTCGCAGACGACAAGCATGTGTACGCCGCCATTGCTCCACAGGCCGATTTCAAAGGCCATGCGGCAGAGAACCGACGCGACCGAGTTGACGACTTCGGACGGAATGCCGGCCAGCTGGAACGTGGCGATCGGTCGGCCTTCGCCCGGTATGCGGAAAATTTTGGCGATGGTCTCGACGATCGTGTCGGTGATCGTGTTTGACGAGAACATGAAATGTATAGCGCGGATCGTTGATCGCGGCGATGACCTTGACCTTCAGCGAGCGCAGATGCGGTTTTTCGCTGCGACCTTCCAGACGTCCGATGCGTTCATCGATCATGGCGAGCAGATCGGCCATGCGATAGGGGACCGGCGTATCGGCGGTGATCGAGCTTTTTTCCGAGTTCCGGCGCATCAGGCCGGAATCCATCGAGCCCTTGAAGGCTTTCTTGGCATCGGGAATGACGTCGCGCAGAACGTCGAGTTCTTCCGGCACGGGGGGCGGCCGCGGAAGATGACCTCGGCAAATTCTTCCAGCCGCATCAGCCAGAAGGGCAGGTCCAGCGTATCGGTGTCGATGACGACGGCCAGATCGGGAAAGGCGGCGGCAAATTCGTTGTGCGGGTCGAGGATCAGGACGCGAAGTTTCGGATCGGAGGCGATCGCCTTGTTGCAGCAGAAGCGAAACGGCTGTCGATTTGCCGACGCCGGTCGTGCCGACGATGGCGAAATGTTTCGACAGCATCGAGGGAACGTGGATCGCGGCATCCAGCGTCTCGTCCTGAGTGAGCTTGCCGATGATGCAGGTGTCGTTCTTGCCGGTATCGTAGATGCGGGCAAGATCGGCGGTGCGGATGCGGTGGGCAATGGCGCCGAGATAGGGGTACTGGCTGATGCCCGCGGAAAACTCTTCACGGCCGGACGGTCCGATATGGACCTCGCCCATCAGTTCGACTTCGATGCTGAAGAGGTTGTCGATTTCCTCGCCCCAGTCATTGGTCGTGGTGTGCATGGAATAGACAAGCGCGACGACGCGGTTTTCCCCGACCGAAATCGAGATCAGCCGGCCGACCGACCAGAGTTCGGTCAGAGAGGTTTCGCCGTTTTCGGCAAGGGCTGCGATCGTTGCACGGGAACCGCTGCACGCAACGACGCGTCCCAGAAAGCGATTGCCGCGCTTCAGGGTGTCGCGCCGCTCCTGCTCTCCGGCGCTTATGGATGTATGAAGCTCATTATTCAGCACGCAAGACCTCTGCACATTAATCAACCCAACCGTACGTCAATGGATTTAACAAGTCCTTTCGGGTGGCTTGGCTCGCTTCGTCCTGTTCCTGGCCTTCAAATCGCAGGTTCCGGAAAATTCGTTGACGGCCCGCATGTTTGCGTCTATCACTCGCAGCCATGAAAAAACTCTTTGCAATTCTTGTGGTGGGACGGCGCATGGGCAGGATGGTGTAACCATCCGGCGATAGCCACCCATGCGCGACAACGAGGCTCCTCGAAGGGGCCTTTTTTTATGCCCTGAAACCGGCTAATCGACCTTTCAAACAAACGCGAGACATGGACGGAAACAGGCCAATGACGGGACAGAACAACGACGACGGGACGCCAGGCAGAAGACAACCAGATGACGGGCGCGGAAATCGTTCTGCAGGCGCTGAGGGACAATGGCGTCGAGCATATTTTCGGCTATCCGGGCGGTGCCGTTCTGCCGATCTATGACGAGATCTTCCAGCAGGAAGACATCCAGCACATTCTCGTGCGCCACGAGCAGGGCGCCGGCCATGCGGCCGAAGGCTATGCCCGCTCGACCGGCAAGGTCGGCGTCATGCTGGTCACCTCCGGTCCCGGGCGCGACCAATGCGGTCACGCCGCTGCAGGATGCGCTGATGGATTCGCATCCCGCTCGTCTGCCTGACCGGCCAGGTTCCGACCTCGCTGATCGGCTCCGACGCCTTCCAGGAATGCGATACCGTCGGCATCACGCGGCCCTGCACCAAGCACAACTGGCTGGTCAAGGACGTCAACGATCTGGCCGCGCATCATCCACGAGGCCTTCCGCATTGCCCAGTCCGGCCGTCCGGGCCCGGTTGTGGTCGATATTCCGAAGGATGTCCAGTTTGCCACCGGCACCTATCACGCCGCCGTCGGACGTCCCGATCCAGAAGCAGCTACCAGCCGAAGATCCAGGGTGACCTGAACGCAGATCGAGGAGGCCGTCGAGCTGATGGCCGGCGCCGGCGTCCGGTCATCTATTCCGGCGGCGGCGTCATCAATTCCGGTCCGGAAGCCTCGCAAGCTGTTGCGCGAACTGGTCGAACTGACCGGTTTTCCGATCACCTCGACGCTGATGGGGCTCGGCGCCTATCCGGCCTCGGGCGAGAACTGGCTCGGCATGCTCGGCATGCACGGCACCTACGAAGCCAATATGGCGATGCATGATTGCGACGTCATGGTCTGCATCGGTGCGCGCTTCGACGACCGCATCACCGGCCGGCTGAATGCGTTCTCGCCGAACTCCAAGAAGATCCACATCGATATCGATCCGTCCTCGATCAACAAGAACGTCCGCGTCGATGTCCCGATCATCGGCGATGTCGGCCAGTGTTCTCGAAGACATGGTGCGCCTGTGGCGGGCCGCTGCCGGAAAGCCGGACAAGGCGCAGCTGGCCGACTGGTGGAAGCAGATCGATCAGCTGGCGCGCCCGCAATTCGCTGGCCTACAAGATGAACAACGATGTCATCATGCCGCAATATGCGATCGAGCGGCTCTATGAGCTGACCAAGGATCGCGACACCTACATCACCACCGAAGTCGGCCAGCACCAGATGTGGGCGGCGCAGTTCTATGGCTTCGAGCAGCCGAACCGCTGGATGACGTCGGGTGGCCTCGGCACGATGGGCTATGGCCTGCCGGCGGCGCTCGGCGTGCAGATCGCGCATCCGGACGCGCTGGTCATCGACATTGCCGGCGATGCCTCGATCCAGATGTGCATTCAGGAAATGTCCTGCGCCGTGCAGTATAATGCGCCGATCAAGATCTTCATCCTCAACAACCAGTATATGGGCATGGTGCGCCAGTGGCAGCAATTGCTGCATGGCAACCGCCTGTCCAACTCCTACACCGAAGCGATGCCCGATTTCGTCAAGCTGGCGGAAGCCTATGGCGGCGTCGGCATTCGCTGCGAAAAGCCGGCCGATCTCGATGCGGCCATCCAGGAGATGATCGACGTCAAGCAGCCGGTGCATCTTCGATTGCCGCGTGGCCAATCTCGCCAACTGCTTCCCGATGATCCCGTCCGGCAAGGCGCATAACGAGATGCTGCTGCCGGACGAGGCGACGGACGAGGCGGTCGCCAATGCGATCGACGCCAAGGGCCGCTCGCTGGTTTGATGAATTAGGAAAGAGACACGATCATGAACGCACATCTACAGCCGACCGGCTCGGCCTATTTCATCGCCAAGGAAACCGAGAAGGCGGAAAACCACACGCTTTCGGTTCTCGTCGACAACGAGCCGGGCGTTCTTGCCCGGGTCATCGGCCTGTTTTCCGGCCGCGGCTACAATATCGAGAGCCTGACGGTCTCCGAGACCGAGCACCAGTCGCATCTGTCGCGCATCACCGTCGTGACGCGCGGCACGCCGCATGTGCTCGAGCAGATCAAGGCGCAGCTGGAACGCATCGTTCCGGTTCACCGCGTCGTCGACCTGACCGTGCGGGCCGCGCGAACTTGGCCATGACCGGCCGATCGAGCGCGAACTGGCGCTGGTCAAGGTGGCGGGCACGGCGAAAGCCGGGTCGAAGCGCTGCGGCTTGCCGACGCCTTCCACGCCAAGGTCATCGATGCGACGCTCGAACACTTCATCTTCGAAATCACCGGCAAGTCGTCGAAGATCGACCAGTTCGTCGCGATCATGAAGCCGCTCGGCGTCATCGAAGTCTGCCGCACCGGCGTTGCCGCCATGAACCGCGGCCCGCAGGGGATGTAATGGAACCAGAGGGTGTCACCTTGACGGTGATGCCCTCAGATCATCTCCAGCGGCACCTTTGCCGCCGGTGGTGGAAAGGCCTTGTCGAGAATTGCAAGGTCATCTGCCGTAAGCTTGATCCCCACGCTTGCCGCTGTTTTCACGCACCCTTTCGAGCATTCCGGTCTTCGGGATGACGATGACGCCCGGATTGCGGATGAGGAAGGCAAGGGCGATCTGCGCGACCGTCGCCTGGTGCGCCTTGGCGATATGGATAAGATCCGGATGGCGCAGGAGACGGCCTTCGTCGAGCGGCGAATAGGCCATGACCGGGATGCCCGCCGCCCGGCTCTGCGGCAAAAGATCATGCTCGATGCCGCGGCGGGAGAGATTGTAGAGCACCTGATTGGCTGCGACATTGCCCCCATCCGGCACGCTGCCGAGTTCGTGCATGTCGTCCGTGTCGAAATTCGAGACGCCCCAGGCGCCGATCTTGCCGTCCGTCTTCAGTCTTTCGAAGGCCTCGACCGTTTCTGACAGCCGATAACGACCGCGCCAGTGCAGCAGATAGAGATCGATGCGATCCGTGCCGAGCCGTTTCAGGCTCGCCTCGCAGGCCTTGATGGTTCCTTCGCGGCTGGCATTGGAGGGCAGGACCTTGCTGACGATGAAGGCATCGTCGCGTCGTCCGCGCATGGCTTCCGCTACCACCCGCTCGGCGCCGCCATCGGCATACATCTCCGCCGTATCAATCAGCGTCATGCCGAGATCCAGGCCATGCCGCAGGCTTTTGGCTTCATCGGCAAACGTCTTCCTGCTTTCGCCCATATGCCATGTGCCCTGGCCGATGACGGGAACGGCTATGCCGGAGGGCAGGGTGGTCAGCGGAATCTGGTTTGGCATGGATATTCTCCCTGGCTGCTGTGGCGAACGTTCTAGGGGCGGCCAATGTTTCATTTATGGCATATTCGTCAAAGGCAAAGGCTTGGAGCGAGAAAGAATGTCCTCCTCCTTCTTCTTGTCACCGTGACAAGTTTGCACTGTTCAATCCGAATAGGTCAATTATGCTGACCTAAATTCCGGGGAGGATTCCATGCCTTACGATACGCTTCTGGCGCTGATCCTGTTTGCCTTCACGACGTCGATCACGCCGGGGCCGAACAATATGATGCTGTTTGCGTCGGGCGTGAATTTCGGTTTTGTGCGGACCATCCCCCATATGTTCGGTATCGGAACAGGCTTCCTGTCGCTGTTGATTGCCGTTGGCCTCGGGCTTGGCGCGCTCTTGCATTCCGTGCCGCTTGCTTTACACCGCGTTGAAGGTCGCCGGCTGTGCCTACCTTCTTTACATCGCCTGGAAGATCGGCAGTTCGCGGACGTTGAGCGAGGGCAAGTCGGGGGCCGTCCCGATGACGTTTCTGCAGGCGGCGGCGTTCCAGTGGGTCAATCCCAAGGCCTGGGTCATGGCTGTCTCGGCGATGGCCGCCTATACCAGCGAGCACAACTACCTGATGAGCGTTGCCATCGTCGGCGTCATCTTCGCGGCCGTCAATGTTCCCAGTGTCTCGACCTGGGCCGGGTTTGGCTCGGCGCTCCGGCAATGGCTGTCGGATCCGGTGCGGCTGAAATGGTTCAACATCACGATGGCGGTCTTGCTCGTCGCCAGCCTTTGGCCGATGTTGCGCTAACGACATGACAAGAGATCGGACTGAACAGCATGCCGGGTTTCCTCCTATCGACCTTCACGGGGCTTCTCTTCGTCACCGGCGCGCTTGCCATCGTTTTCGGCTGCTATGCGCTTGCGCGTAAACTGTTGGCGCCGGCCAGCGAGGGCGAAAAAACGCATGAAGCTGCCAACACGATCGCCGTGCGCATCGCCGCCCTGCATGGTCTCATCCTTGCCCTCGTCTATGCGCAGGAACTCGATGACTACAAGGGCATCCGCAACAACCTGATGGAAGAAGCTGTCGCCATTGCCGATGTGTACAATGACGCCAAACGCCATGGCGGTCCGCTGGTCCTGCCGATCGAGCAGGGGCTTGCGCGCTACCTGGTGGTGGTCGTCGGCGAGGAGTGGCAGATGCTCGGCCATAAACAGGGCCTGTCGCCCAAGGCATGGGAAGAATGGGACGGGGTTTACAAGCGTCTCCTGGACCTGACCCCGACGACGGATCGGGAACGGTACCTGATCGAGCGCATGCGCGACCGCGTGACCGAGATCGCCCGCTTCCGCCAGATCCGCGAGCAGACGGCCGGCGGTGGATTCAGCGGCCTGTTCTGGGCGCCGGCGTTGATCGGTCTTGCACTCCTTGCCGTGCCCTTCTACGTCTACCGGCCGACGCGGGCGCATGTCTTCCTGTTGTCGATCTTCGGCGCCTATTCAGGCATCATCCTGTTCTTCATCTTCGCCTTCTCCAATCCGTTCCAGCAACCCGGCAAGCTGGAGCCGCGTCCCTTTCTGCACCTTCTGGCGGGCGACATCGGCAAGAGCCTGCCGCCCGGGCAGGAACAAATCCAGCCCGGCTCCTGATGCGCACCGAGGAATCCATGCAGCACGACGATCACGATCATCATCACGACGACCACGACAATCATTTTTCGCCCATGCAGGCACGAGTGAAGGCACTGGAGACGGTGCTGACCCAGAAGGGCCTCATCGATCCGGCGGCGATCGACGCGATCGTCGAAACCTACGAGACGAAGATCGGGCCGCGCAACGGCGCCCGTGTCGTTGCCAAAGCCTGGACGGAACCGGATTTTGCGGAATGGTTGAAAGCGGATGCGACAGCAGCCATTGCCAGTCTCGGTTATACCGGGCGGCAGGGCGAGCATATGCGCGCCGTCTTCAACACCGCCGATACGCATAATCTGATCGTCTGCACGCTGTGCTCCTGCTACCCCTGGGCGGTGCTCGGGCTGCCGCCGGTCTGGTACAAGGCGCCGCCTTATCGGGCGCGTGCGGTGATCGACCCGCGCGGGGTGCTTGCCGAATTCGGCGTGACGCTGCCGGAGACCATGAAGATCCGCGTCTGGGATTCGACGGCCGAACTGCGCTACCTCGTCATTCCGGAGCGGCCGGCCGGCACGGAAGGACTGGGTCGCCGAGCGTCTTGCCGATCTGGTAACGCGCGATGCGATGATCGGCACGGGTCTCGTGCGCCGGCCGGAGGCTGCGTGATGAACGGTCCGCATGATCTTGGCGGCCAGCATGGCATGGGGCCGGTTGCGCCGGAACAGGACGAGCCGCTCTTTCACGCCGAATGGGAAAAGCGGGCGCTCGGCATCACGCTGTCCTGCGGCGCCTTCGGGGCCTGGACGATCGACGAAAGCCGGCATGCCCGCGAAAACCTGCCGCCTGCGACCTATCTGTCGGCAAGCTATTACGAGGTCTGGACCCGGGCACTGGAGACGCTTTTGCAGCGGCATGGTTTCGTCTCGGCGACCGAGCTTGCTGCCGGGCAGATGCTCGACAAGGGGGCTGAGCCAAAGCGTATCCTGACGGCAGACATCGTGCCGGCCGTGCTTGCCAAGGGTGGCCCCTGCGATCGGCCACTGGACGCGCCGCAGGTCTTTGCGGTGGGTGATCCCGTGCGCACGAAAAACTTCAATCCCGAGACGCACACCCGCCTGCCGCGCTATGCGAGAGCCAGACAGGGGGTCGTCGAGGCGGTGCAGGGGGCTTACGTCTTTCCGGATGATAATGCCCATGGCAAGGGCGAGAATCCGCAGTGGGTCTATACGGTGGTGTTCGACGCCAGGGAAATCTGGGGCGAGGGGGCCGATCCCTCGCTCACCGTCTCCATCGATGCATGGGAGAGCTATCTTGAACACGCATGACGCAAAATCGCCGCTCGCCGCGTCGCCGGGCCTGCCGAAATCGCGAGAAGGCGAGCCGGCCTTTGCCGAGCCCTGGCAGGCGGAAGCCTTTGCCATGACGGTGCATCTGCATGAAAAGGGCGTGTTTTCCTGGAGCGAATGGGCGGAGGTTCTGTCACACGAGCTCTACAAGCCCGGCCGCCGGGCCGATGCGAGCGATTATTACGACTGCTGGGTCGCGGCCCTTTCGCGGCTCATCACGGAGCTTTCGATCACCTCCGCGGCCCAGCTCGACGGTCTCACGGCGCAATGGCAGCAGGCAGCGGAAGCCACGCCGCACGGCCAGCCGATCCGGTTGGAGAATGCGTCCCGCTGATTTCCCGAGTGCTATGCTTCAACTCGCAAACTGCCGGTAGCATTCGTCCGCCACCTGCTGCAGCGTGCTGCGGGAAATCTCTCCGGTCACCGCATAGCCTATCGGACCGTCTATCCAGTAGAAGGTTTCAATGGCGCCTTGCGAAACATAGCGGAAACTCGTTTCGCGGTTTTCCGCATTGCGGCCGGCGAGGACCGTCAAGCGCTGGCCTGCCTCGTTCTGGTACATCAGCAATGCGCCTGCCTTGCCGCTGACCGGGATCAGCCGGCCTCCGACCAGACTGAACCCGAGCGCGCCGAGATCCGGTGCCTTGAGCGGATGATCGAGCCGTTTGCCAAGCCATTTCACCAGGTGATCCTGCTGATCTGCGCCGACCTCGACCGGATGACGCACTTCGCTTGCGTATATGAGGAAAGCCGACTTGGCTTCGGTGGGAAACGCACCCGCGACGGCCTCTCCCATGGGCGATATCCCGCCACGGTCGTTGCCATATTTCCCCAGGACCACGCCTGCGACGAAAATCAGGAGGGCAGCGGCTGCGAACATGACGCGACGTTTCGCACCGATGCCCACCTCTCTGCTGCGGGTCATGCCCGAAACCATCTCGTTGTCCGTGGCGCGTCGTACCGCGTCGCCGGCAAAAACGCGTCTCAGGTCTTCGTTCTGCGCCATCCAGCCGGCGACGCGCTCGGCGTCGGATGGGTTTGCGGCCAGCCAGGTTTCGAGACGTGCACGGTCATTCGCCGGCAGTTGTCCGTCGGCATAGGCGTGGAGCTCGTCTTCCGTTGCCGGCCTGTCGATGTCCGTCATTTCTGTCTCCGAAGCGTGATCACATTGTCCTTGTGCAGGCGCTCGCCCAGTTGCTGGCGCGCACGAGACAGCCGCGACATGACGGTACCGATCGGTATGTCCAGCATGGCTGCCACTTCAAGGTAGCTATAGCCCTCGATGACGACGAGCATCAGCACCGTCCGGCTGTCTGCCGACAGGCTTTCGAGGGCGGCGCGCATATGCCTGCGCTCCAGGGGATCGTCCCGGTTTTCCGGTGCGGCGATCTCCGGCATGGCGTCGATATCGATGTCCGTCGTCCGGGCGCGGCGCCGATGGCCGTTGCGATAGAGATTGGTCATGATTGTAAAAGCCCAGGCGCGAAGGTTCAATCCGCGCCACTGGGCGCGCCGCACGAGCACCGTTTCGACACAGTCCTGCAAAAGGTCTTCGCCATCCGAATTGGAGCGCGACAGGCTGTGCGCGTAACGCCGCAGGCCCGGCAAGAGGCCGAGGACTTCCGTCTCGAAACTTTGTCCTGCTGGAGAACCAGCGGCGGGAAACGCCGCCGGTTCGGAGGTACGGTCAGGGCCGTGCGACATTCCATACGTCCTTGAAGCCATCGCCGGTGATGTCGCCGCTCGCCTTGTCCTTCATCCAGAAGTACAGCGGCATGCCATCCTTCGCCCATTGCTTGGAACCATCCTTGCGGTCAATGAGCGAGTATGCGCCGTCCGGCGTCGCATTGCCATCGGCGATGAAAGGCGGCCAGGCGGTTGCGCACGCCTCATAGCAATTCGAAACACCTTTTTCGTCTTTCTTGAAGGTGTAGAGGCTCATGCCGTTGTCGGCAGCAAGAACCGCGCCTTTGGCGGTGTCGACGGATTTAACCGGTGCGGCGGCGAAGGCCGGGGCGGCGGCGAGCATGCAGAAGGCGGTCGCGAACGAGAGCATTTTCATGGGTTTTATCCTTGCCTTTGTGTCCATGGGGACGAAGCGGACTGTCTCTATCGAGCCGATCTGAATGCCGGCTCAACAGTAGGACACCGGAGTGCGGCATTTTATTCCCGATTATTTTGCAGGCTTTTCGTGACCGCCGGCCTTGCGGGCGACAAAGCGGGCAAGCGAGGGGCCGCAGGCCATGATGATCAGAAGGCGTGCGGTCTGCAGCGCCATGACGAAGGAGACATCCACATCGCTGGCGGCGGCGATGATGGCGATCGAAGTCCATGCCGCCGGGACTGGTGGCGAGATAGGCCGTCAGCGCATCGACGCCGGCAAATTGCGTGAGCAGGAAAGCGAGAAAACCGGAGAACGCCATGAGCACAAGGATCGACACGACGATCGGCAACAGAGCGCGGCGGGCATGGGCGAGGATCGGTCGTGTAAAGCCCAGCCCGATGTTCCAGCCCAGCATGGCATAGCTCAGGGCGAGCAGCCACTCCGGCAGCTCGATCGTCAGATATCCCGTGGTGCTGAGCACGGTGCCGGCAATGAAGGGCACGAGGAAAATGCCGGCCGGAATGCGCAACAGCCGCCCCGTAACGGCTCCAATCGCCGCCACGGCCAGTGTCTTTGCAAAGTCCGGCGCGTCGATCGTGTCGAACCAGAGGATCGCGGGTGCGGCGGTGTCGCCGTCCACCCAGAGATGGGCAACGATCGAGGCTGCGGCAGCGACGCAGACCACGCGTAGATATTGCATGAAGGCGACCAGCCGGACATCGGCACCGAAGGCGTCGGCCATGACAAGCATGGAGGTCGCGGCCCCGGCCGACGTGCCCCAGATCGCCGTGGTGCCGGGCAGGATATTGAGCCGGCTCAGCGTCCAGCCGGAGAGCGTGCTCATGGCGATGACCGACAGAACAATGCCGAGAAACAGCGGCCAGTTGTGCAGAAAGGTCGAGAAGATGCCACCGTCGATGGCGCCGGCAACCATCATGCCGATCATTGCCTGGGCGCTAAGATAAAGCGGGCGGGGCAGGCGGATGGTGCCGCCATTGATGCCGACAATCGCGCCCGAGACCATCGGTCCGATCAGAAGCGCTGCCGGCAGGCCGAACAGTTCCAGAAGGGCGGACAGGCAAACGGACAGCGCGAGCAAGGTGGCCCATTGCCCGGCCGGGGGCCAGCCGCCCATTCCGGACGCAAGAGGGAGAGGTGGCACTTCGGTTGGGGCAGGCGTCACGCGGGGTCTTTCGATGTTTCGGCAAGGGTGCGTTCGGCAGATGTCCTAACACGACGGGCTGAGCGAGGATATGCGCCGGCTGTCGTGGTTTTTGACGGTAGGACGCGGAATTTCAACGGTGCCGGGCGACGAATGGTTTCCGGGAAACCTGGGCTGTGACGCGGCTCAGGGCGACAGGGGCGGGCGAATCGGGCAATAGATCGGGGATGGAATTTGCACCGCAACAGGACGAGGCCCTCAAGGCCGTTTCGCGCTGGCTGAAGGAAGGCCGGTCTCCGCTGTTCCGGCTTTTCGGTTATGCCGGCACCGGCAAGACAACGCTGGCCCGGCACTTCGCCGAACATGTCGAGGGCGAGGTGCTGTTTGCAGCCTTTACCGGAAAGGCGGCGCAGGTGCTGCGCTCCAAGGGGGCGACGAATGCCCGGACCATTCACTCGCTGATCTATCGCCCACGCGGCGAAGAGGAGGTCTCGGACGAGGAGACCGGCAAGACCTCGGTGTCGCCGATGTTTTCGATCAACCGGCAGAGCCCCGTCGCCAAGGCGGCGCTGATCGTCGTCGATGAATGCTCGATGGTGGACGAGGCGCTTGGCAGGGACCTGATGAGCTTCGGCACGCCGATCCTCGTGCTCGGCGATCCCGGGCAGTTGCCGCCTGTTTCCGGGGGCGGTTATTTCACCAATGAGGAGCCGGACTATCTGCTGACGGACATTCACCGTCAGGCGCGGGACAATCCGATCATCCAGCTTGCCATGCATGTGCGCGAGGGCAAGGAAATCATGCATGGCGACTGGGGCACGGCGCAGGTCATCTCGAAAAACGAGGTGACGCAGAGCCTGGTTCTCGATGCCGATCAGGTTCTGGTCGGAACGAACAAGACGCGGCGTCGCTACAATATGCGGCTGCGCGAGTTGAAGGGCTTTGCCACCGGCTACCCGCAATCCGGCGACAAGCTGGTCTGCCTGCGCAACGATCCGGCCAAGGGCCTGCTCAACGGTTCGCTCTGGCAGGTGATGACCTCATCCAAGGAAACGGTGAAACCCGGCATCAACCTGATGATCCGCCCTGAAGATGACGACATGGACAGGGGGGCGGCAAAGATCAAGCTGCTCAAGACGGCGTTCGAGGATGTCGAAGGCGAAATTCCCTGGTCAACGCGCAAGCGCTACGACGAGTTCGACTATGGCTACGCGCTGACCGTTCACAAGGCGCAGGGGTCGCAGTGGAACAATGTCGTGCTGTTCGATGAAAGCTGGGCGTTTCGCGATACGCGCGAACGCTGGCTCTATACGGCGATCACGCGGGCGGCGGAGACACTGACGATCGTGCGCTGACGGTATTGCGCATGACGGGTGACGCGTTGAACTTGAATATCGGTGCTCCGTGCGCTCGTTTTCGCGGGCGCAAATCCTCTTGATCGACGATCGTCATTGGGCAGCAATGGCGGCAAACACAGGCGCTTCCCATGGCAACTCCCTTCACCCTTGTCGGCATTGATCACGTCGTGCTTCTGGTCGACGATATGGAACGGGCGCTCGGATTTTATCTCGACGTCATCGGCTGCGTGCCGGGCTATTCCTATCCGGCGCTTGGAATGGAGCAGGTCTGGTGCGGCGCGTCGCTGATCGTGCTTTGGGATACGACGCATCCGGGCGCGCAAAAGGCGGTGCCTCCGGTCGCCGGCGGCCGCAACGTCGATCACATCTGCATCGCCACCAGCCCCTTTGAACATGACGCGCTGCGGGCGCATCTGGCGGGTCATGGGATCGACATTGTCCAGGAGGCTTTCCACGGCGGTGCGCGTGGCATGGGGCATTCCTTCTATATCCACGATCCGTTCGGAAACAAGATCGAGATCAAGGGCCCCGGGGAATATCCGGATGGGCGCGAAGCCGCCCGGTAGGCAAGACCTGCCGGGCCCGAAGGCCCGGCAGAAAGGGTGATCGGCGCTATCGCTCAGCTTGCGCGGCGCATCGGGGCTTGCTCGGCATGTCCAGCGTTGTTCGAGATCCGGAAGCTGCGGATCAGGTTCAGCAGTTCTTCCGTGTCGCTTGCCAGAAGTTCGGCCGATGCCGTCGTTTCCTCGGCCATGGCAGCATTCTGCTGGGTTGCGATGTCGAGCTGGTTGACCGTGCTGGAGATGCTGCGCAGCGTCGTATCCTGTTCGGAGGCGCTGTGGGCGATCTTGCTGACGATCTCGTTGGCGCTCTTGATCTGGGCGGATATGCGCTTCAGCGCTTCCCCGGCCTCGCCGACCAGGCGCACGCCTGATGCCACCTGTCCGGACGAGCGGGAAATCTGCACCTTGATTTCCTTGGCGGCAGCGGCAGAGCGCTGGGCGAGTTCACGGACTTCCTGTGCGACGACGGCAAAGCCCTTGCCCGATTCCCCGGCCCGTGCTGCCTCGACGCCGGCATTCAGCGCAAGCAGGTTGGTCTGGAAGGCGATTTCGTCGATGACGCCGATGATCTTGCCGATTTCGTCCGAAGAGCTTTCGATGCCGCCCATGGCCTCGATTGCCTGTTCGACGATTTCGTCGCTGTGGCTTGCCTCTCCGCTGACGGAGGTCACCCGGTTGGCTGCGTCGTGCGCACCTTCGGCCGTCTGGCGCACGGCCACGGCCAGTTGATCCAGGGCTGCGGATGCTTCCTCGAGATTTGCCGCCTGCATTTCCGTGCGTTTGGCCAATTCACCCGAGGCGCGGCGGATTTCTTCCTTGCTGCCGCTGATGTCGGCGCCCTTCATGTTGACCCGCGACATCGCAGCCTCGAGGCCGGACAGGGCGGTGTTGAAGTTGTCGCGCAGCGTTGTGTAGCTCGGCCCGAGATCGGCGCAGCGTACGGTCAGGTCGCCTCGGGCCAGGCCTTCCAGCGTGACGCCGATGGTGGCGACAACGCGAGCCTGCAAGGCGGCTTCCGCCTGCTGCGACTGGATGTTGTGCAGGCGCTCGGCGCTGATTTCCTCATCCTGCTCTTTCTGGCGGCGGGCGAGCGCGTGGCGATCTCTGATCTTGTCCTGGAGGGAGAGCGTGGCTTTCGCCATCATGCCGACTTCGTTGCCCAGATCGGTGTGCGGGATGGTCCGGTTCACATCATCGTCGGCCACGGCTTCGAGCGCACTGTGGATGGCGGCCAGTGGTCTGGTAATGCCGCGAATGACATAGAAGGCGGCCGCGGTGCCAAGCAGGAGAACGACGAGACCCGCTGAAACGGCCTTCCAGATCGTCGCATTCACCTGGGCATCCAGATCGTCGATATAAAGGCCGGTGACGACAACCACTTTCCAGGGATCGAAGGCGAGCGCATAGGCGCTTTTGCGAAACAGCGCGTCTTCCTTCTCACCCGGCTTCGGGCCGTAGAAATCGGTGCGGCCGCCGCCCTGCTGTCCAAGCTTCACGAGTTCTTCGCGATACAGGTGACCCGTCGGGTCCGGCTTGTTCTTCAGGTTCTGGCCGACCTTCTTCTTGTCGAAGTGGAACATCATGTTGACGTCGTAGTCGTAGCCGAAGAAATAGCCGTCAGGATCGTACTTCATGCCGTTGACGAGAGCGAAAGCCTCCGCCTTTGCCTGCTCCTGCGTCAGCGTTCCCGCCAGTTCGCGCTCGTGAAACTGTTTCAGGATCGAGACGGCGGTTTCGGTTTCAGTCCGAAGCATCTCGTAGCGCTCGTTGTAGAGCGCTGCCGTCGAGGCTTTGATCTGGAAAAAGACAGTGGTCGCGAACATGCCGATAAGGGCGAGGACCAACAAGATAAGCTGGCGTGAAATTTTGAGGTTTCTCATGTTTGTCTCGCATGGTTAGGCATAGGGCAGGGGGGGCTGCTCGACATAAAGCGCTAAAATGCAGGGGCAAAAAGGGTCGCGAAAACGCCCACGGAAATCATTTCCGTCACGATTTAGCCCGAATATGCTTAATATTTAATTTTAGGAAAATGCGATTTTTGACTGGCTTTCTGATCGCCGTGGTGGGGACTGCCCGCCGTCAGTCCGTTGCCACATGCCCGAGCAGAACAGCCTTGGCGACGGCCTGGAAACGGTTGTGGCCGTTGAATTTGCGGATGATGTCGGATTCCAGCGTCAGCACGGCCGTAATGTCCATGTCCATCAGAACTGCGATGCGATTGGCCTGATAGCCTTCGGCCATGAAGCCGAGACATTTGAGTTCGATGGGCGAAAGATGGACGCATGGTGCCGGCAGGGTTCCCTCGCCATCGCCGCTCGCTGCCGATTCAAGCAGTTCGCTGATGCGCTGCATCTGGCGGCGCAGGATGGATTGCTGGGCGCCAAGCTCGCGTTTGCGGGCATGCAGGGCTGTTTCAAACATGCTGTCAGCCTCGGCCTGATCGGCCGTGCCCGACAGTGTGTCCATCAGTTCCTGGATGGCGGAGACCGGCATGTCGATCTCGCGACAGGCATTGATGACGGCCATGCGCCTGACATCATCGAGATCGTAGACGCGCATCGGTCCGACGCGCTTGGCCGACAGCAGGCCTTTCTCCTCATAAAAGTGCAAGGTTCGATGTGTGACGCCGAAGGCATCGGCCATGTCGGCAATGGCGACCTGTTGCTGAGCGATCGTTCCCGGAAGGGGAAGATACGGCAGAAAGCCCGTGCTTTGCTGGTCCGTCCGGACAGGCCCTGTTTTGTCTTTCATGCTTTCCAACACCCTCGATTGCAGTCCGCCTGCTCTCGTCGGATGGAAACCGATGTCCGTGCAGGATAAGCATTACAGCGCCTCCCTGACGGTTTATTCTGAAAGATTCCAGAATCCTGCCTGCCCCCAATAGTGCACTCCGGTCCTTAACGGAAACGCTGAACATGTGCTTGCCTGATGAGCAACCAGGCCGATCCTCCCGACTTACAGATGAACGGTATACGCGCGGCACCCGTTTGAAAAGTCCGTAATATTAGGGATGAAAAATAGATTTTTACGTGGATTTTGCCCGAAAATACCAGATTATCGGGCAATTTCTCGTACTTATTGCGAAACTATACTTTTGAAGGAAGGTTATGCCAGGTCGCAATCACAGGAACCTATCGGTGCATATCGTCGTGATTTGGCAGCAATCACCGGTCGAGAATGCCGGGCAATGCGTTGGCACTGATGACGAAAGTAAGGCCCTTGCGATGGGCTGGCGACAGCCGCTCCTGGCAGGCATTGGCAACCTGGAATGTCTCCTTCGTCCGAAGGCGCCGGTAGGCGTCTGTGCTGACCATGCACTCCATCAAGCTGCTCTGGGTGTTTTTCGCCGTGGCAAAACTGAAGATGTCGCCTCTCACGGATAGAATGCGGGAGACGAAGGATACGCTTTCGAAGAGGATGTCGGCTTCGTCCCGCAGACGTGCTTCGCCGATGAGGTCGGTACTGAGTTTCTCTCCGGACTTATCATTGACGAGCGTGACGACGAGAGCGGCCGGTGACATCTGTTGCGAAACTTCAATGGTGAAGGATAGCGGCGAGAGCCTCTGATCGTCGGTCGCCCGCTTCACAGGGCCGCGCGCCTTTTCGATCGTGTTGTAGAATGCGGAGGCCGAGCGCACCGCATCGGCAAATTGGGTGGCCTTTCCAGCGGCGGGCCAGGTGGACCGCACAGTCAGGCTTGGCAAGGCGTGAGACACACCTTGCGAAGGTTGGATAAGGGCGGAAAGCTTTGCATTCGCTTCCATGTTGCCCGTCATGCCGGGGTAAGTGAAGGGGGCAAGCAAAAGCAGCGGGAGGACGGACAGAAGAGCAAGCGGGGATGAAATCGGCGCAGGCAGCCAGGCCGGGCCTCTCTTCGTCGACTTTTTGGGACCCCGTTCTGCAAGCGCTTCAGGCCTGTTGACCGCCGGTATCGAGGCGGACGTCAGCTGATGTTCGGAAGGGGCACTCGGCAGTTCGTCGTGCTCCTGGCGAAGATAGTGCGGAACATAGGTTCCCTTCGGAATGATGATCTTCCATTCGTCGCCGGCGCCTTCGCCGCTATAATAGGCATCAAGCAATTTGCGCAGTTTGCCTGCATGAACCCGAACGAGTGGATCGCTGTCTGCATTGAACGACTGGGAACGCCCGAAGACGTCGATGCCGATGGTATAGCCCTTCAACTGCTGACCGGCCCCCTCCAGCTCCTTGGTGACGACATAGCAGAAAAACGCCCGGAGGCGCTCCGAGCGGGCAAACATCGCACTCGAGACGATACGGTCCAACATCTGCCGGATCGTCTGATCGCCGGGTCTATCGGCCGGTACCGTCATCGCCTTTTCACGCCGTTCATAAGGGGCACATTCCAAATCCTTTTCGATCCGACAGTCATGCGGACGAGCGTTCGTTTCCCGGCTTTTGAGAGAAGGCGCGTGGTGCTGCAGTTCGGCAAAGCCAAGGGCTACGAACCTGCCTCTCGTCCAGTTGATTCGCCATTTAACCGGATTCTCCGGCCCCTGTCAGGTGCGGCGAGCATTAAACTTGAGTGTTACAGGAGATATTTAAGCAAATCTTTTCGTCGATTTTACGACCGCCGTCGCGCGCCTCGATTGCGGGCCTACGGTCGAAGCGCTAGAAGAGGCGCGGCACCTGTCACTGTACCCTTGAAAGCTCCGAAATGCCGACGAAATTGTCTGTCAATCTGAATGCAATCGCCATGCTTCGCAATCGTCGCGACCTGCCGTGGCCCTCAGTCACCGATCTCGGCCGGATTGCGCTTGAGGCCGGGGCAAGCGGGTTGACGGTGCATCCGCGCCCGGACCAGCGCCATATCCGTTTTTCCGATCTGCAGCCGATCCGCAACCTGATCGATGACCAGTTTCCCTCGACCGAGTTCAACATGGAGGGATTTCCCAACCCTGAATTTCTCGACCTGGTTGACGCCCACCAGCCGGAGCAGGTGACACTGGTGCCTGACGATCCTTCGCAGGCGACATCCGACCATGGCTGGGATTTCCGCAAGAACCACAATCTTCTCGGCGATGTCGTCGGCCGCCTGAAGAAGAAGGGGTTTCGCGTTTCCCTGTTTGCAGACGGCGAGCCCGACGAGGAGGCGCTGATGCTGGCGCGCGAGACCGGTGCCGACCGCATCGAGCTCTATACCGGTCCCTATGGCGGCTGCTACGACGACCCGGATGCTGCCCGGCAGATTGCAGAGCAACTCGGTCAGACGGCCGATATCGCCATCCGGCTCGGCCTCGACGTGAATGCCGGACATGATCTGACGGTCGCCAACCTGCCGGCGCTCGTGGCGCGCATTCCGGCGCTGGCCGAGGTTTCGATCGGTCACGGACTGACCGCGGATGCGCTTCAATACGGCATGGCGGAGACCGTTCGCCGCTTCTGCCGGGCCTGCGGCCAGGATATTTGAGCGCTTCGCTCATCCGTACTTGCGACAGAAAAACGGGCTCCGCAGCGATACGGAGCCCGTTTCGTCATTTACAGGCTGCCTTTATCCGGCCAGCGCCGCCTTGTTGGCTTCGAGGAAGCTTGTCAACGTCGTCAGCGGCTTGCCGGACAGCATGACGGCGTCATTGGTGATCATGCTGATATGGCCTTCGCGCGTATTGGCATCGAAGGAGACGATGACCGGGATCATGAAGCCGGGCAGGCCGGCTGCTTCGAGACCACCTGCAAGCTGTTCGTCGGTGATCTGGATGACCTGCAGCGGCTTGCCGGTGGCGGCCGTTGCCAGGCTGGCGATCTCTTCCGTCGTATGGGCCTTGGCGCCCGTCAGCGTATAGGTCTTGCTCTCCGTGGCGGTCGAGGCAAGCGCGCCCGCAGCTGCAGCGGCGACGTCGGCGCGGGCAATGTGGGCAAGGGAGCCTTCGCCCGTGCTGGTGAACCACTGGCCGGTCGACAGGGCATGGGGCAGCGACAGGAAGAGGTTTTCCATGTACCAGCCATTGCGCAGGATCGTGTAGGGAATGCCGGTTGCCTTGATGGCATTCTCGGTGCCGAGGTGATCAGGCGCAAAGGGGATGACCGAGGTTTCGGGGTTCGGCATCGACGTGTACAGGATATGCTTGGCGCCGGCCTTCTTGGCGGCGGCCACGGCGGCCAGATGCTGGCGCAGGCGCTTGCCGGGCTCGTCGAGCGCATCGGTGGAGATCAGCAGGATGCGGCCGGCACCGGCAAAGGCGGCGTCGAGCGAGGCTGCGTCATCGAAATCGGCCTTGCGCGTCTGCACGCCCTTTGCGGCATAGTCCGCGAGCTTGGCGGTATCGCGGCTGAGCGCGATGATGCGCGATGGCTCCGTGCCGGACGCCAGGAGATTGTCGAGCACGAGGCGGCCAAGCTGGCCGGCTGCGCCGGTGACGAGAAGAGTGTCGGACATTGCAAATTTCCTCTGGTTTCCGAATGGACGAAGGGTGTTGTTTCCGTGTCCACATCGAGATATGGTTCCGAAATGAGACCTGCTCTTATTTCGTCATCTCCGGATGAATGTAAAGGAGGCAGTATTTTCTGCGGAAGTTACCCGGAAGGAACCGACCCCATGAACAAGATTGCCGGCAAGGTGGATGGCGAAAAGGTCATCGTCGTGATGGGGCAGGTGTTTTCCCGATCGGATTGCCCGGTGCGCGACGTGATCGACAATATCGGTGGCAAATGGAACACGCTGATGTTGCTCGCGCTTGCGGAGGGGCCGATGCGTTTTTCGGCGCTCCGGCGGCTGATCCCCGATATTTCGCAGCGCATGCTGACGCAGACGCTGCGCGACCTGCAGCGTGACGGCTATATCGACCGGGCGGTATTTCCGACACAGCCGCCGAGCGTCGAATACCGGCTCTCGCCGCTTGGCACATCGTTCCTGACTGTGCTGCGCAAACTGGTGGACTGGTCCGTGGAAAACCATGCCGCCATCCGGGAAGCGCGGACGGTCTACGACGCAAGAGAAATCTAGTCCGATGAAGTCCCTGCATGTCGGGATTGCCGGTGCCGGTCCCGCCGGGCTTGCGGCTGCCCTGTATCTGTATCGTGCCGGCCACCAGGTCGAAATCCTGGAACGCTACGACCGACCGGCCCCCGTCGGATCGGGTCTGCTGATGCAGCCGACGGGGCTCACCGTGCTTGATGATCTTGGCCTGTTCGAGACGATCCGGCCGCTGGGGAGCCGGATCGACCGTCTGCACGGCGCCGATGCGCGGAGCGGCCGCACCGTACTTGATGTGCGCTACGATGCGGCTCCCGGCGGACGATACGGTCTGGCCGTGCAGCGGGCCGCGCTGTTCGGGACCTTGCATGACGCGGTGCTTGCCGCCGGCATCCCGATCCGGACAGGACTGCCGCTCGCCGGTTCCGTCCACAAGGGTGCGCGTACCGGACTGGTCGCTGCCACGGGCGACATCGTCGGCGTCTACGATCTCGTGGTTGATGCCAGCGGCGCGCGCTCGTCGCTGATCGGCGGCTCGGCGGTGGCGCCAAAGGTGCGGGATCTCGCCTATGGAGCGTTTTGGGCAACGCTTGATGGCGGCGAGGCACGCTATGACCGGACAGCGCTTTCGCAGCGCTACGATCGCGCCGAGGTGATGATCGGCGTGCTGCCGGCCGGTCGGGCAAGACCGGGGGAGGCTGAGTGTGTTGCCTTCTTCTGGAGCCTGAAGGTTGCCGATGCCGATGCGGTCAGGGCCGCCGGCCTTGATCGCTGGAAATCGGTGATCCGCGGCTACTGGCCTGATTGTGCGCCGTTTCTCGACCAGATTCACGACTGGGACCAGTTGACGCTGGCCCGTTATGCGCATCGGACCGCAAGGCCGCCATTTGCCGGCAATGTGGTTTTCATCGGCGACAGTGCGCACTCGACCAGTCCGCAACTGGGGCAGGGCGCCAACATGGCGCTGCTCGATGCGGCGGCGCTTTCGCATGCACTGGCGACCGCGACCGATCTTGGCACTGCACTTCAAGCCTATGCGCAGGCCAGGCGCAATCATGTGTATATGTTCCAGGCTTTGTCCCTGGTCTTTACCCCGTTCTATCAATCCGATTCGCATTCTATCGCGTGGGTTCGCGACCGGCTGGTTTCAACCGTTGCGACCGTCCCGCCGGTTCAGCGCCTGCTGGCCTCGATCGTTGCGGGAACGTTGATCGACCCATTTGCGGCGACCGGCTTGCGCGAACGGGATTGGCGGAAAGATTGATCCGGTCTTCCGCTGAAACGCGGATCGATCAGAGATCGCGCTGCCATGTCTGGCCGTTCAGGTCCTTGCCGAAGCTGTGATGGCGCTCCTCCGCGACCAGCACGAAGCCTTCCGCCTCGTAAATCCCTCGGGCAGCGACGAGCACGTCGTTGGTCCACAGCGTCATGCGCTGGTAGCCGGCCTCTCGGGCAAAGGCGATGCAGGTCCTCACCAGCGCCTTGCCGATGCCAAGGCCGCGGGCGAAGGGTTCCACATACAGCAGGCGCAGCTTGGCGACGCTCTCGCCAGCATCGACCAGAAACACCGATCCGGCGATCGTGCCGTCTTTCTCGGCGATCCAGCAATATTCGCGGCCGGGTTTGAAATCGGTGAGAAAATCGCCGGCAATGCGGGAGATCAGGCCTTCATAGTCGCTGTTCCACCCATATTCGGCGGCATAGAGCTTCATCTGGCGGTGGACGACCCAGCCGATATCGCCAGGGGCATGACACCTGATCGTGAGTTTCGGCTGCGGATCCGAACCACGCGAAAGCAATCCGGCAATCGTCGCCATGGCTGCGACCATCGATTGCTGCTGGTCTTGCGACAGCCCTGCCAGTTGCTCCGCGACCTGCTGCCTTGAGCGGTCGGCCAGGTCGGCGGCAACGGCGCGCCCTTCTTGTGTCAGCGTGATGGTCTGGCTGCGCTTGTCCAAAGGGTCCGCTTGCGTCGTCAGGAGGCCCTGTTCGCGAAACGCCTTGAGGGTGCGGCTGAGATAGGCCGCATCCAGTTGCAGGTCTTCAGCGATCTGGCGTGCCACGGGGGAGGATCTTGCATTGAGCTCGAACAGGATGCGCGCCTCGGTCAGCGAATAGGGGCTGTCGAGAAAGGCCCGGCCGATCAGGCCGATCTGGTTGGTGTAGAGGCGGTTGAAGGCTCTGATGGCCTCGATCATCGCCAACTGGTCATTGAAATCCGCATGCGCCATTGGACAAGGCCTCCACACCGGCCTTGTCCGATATTTAGTTGACTAAGTCAAGTAAATCACACGTCAGGCTGCGCTGAGGATCGCTCCCGGCTGGCCGTCCAGCGCAAAGCCGACGGCGGCATTCGCATGCAGCGCCGTCGAATCGAAACCGGGCAGCGGCAAGGCCGCCGGATCAAGGATCAGGCAGATTTCCGTGCATCCGAGAATGACGGCATCGGCGCCGTTTTCTTTTGCTGTTTCAATCACACGCATCAAGGCATCGCGAGAGCTGTCCATGACCTTGCCGGCGCAGAGTTCGTTGAAGATGATGTCATGTACGAGCGTGCGGCCATCCGCATCCGGTACCATCATCGCGATGCCGTGCTGGGCCATGCGGTCGGCGTAGAAGCCGTGCTCCATCGTGTAGCGGGTGGCAAGCAGCAGCGGGCGCTTGATCCCGGCTGCGTTCAGGCTTTCGGCGGTCTCATCGATGATGTTGATCAGCGGAACTGATATCGCCGCCTGAACGGCATCGGCGATCAGGTGCATGGTGTTGGTGCAGATCAGCACGCAATCGGCGCCCGATGCTTCCAGGCCCTTGGCCACATCGGAAAGGCGCTTTGCCGCATCGTCCCAGCGGCCGGCCTTCTGCATGTCGACGATGGTCTGAAAGTCGATGGAATGGAGCATGACCTCTGCCGAATGCAGGCCACCAAGGCGGGCGCGAACGGCCTCGTTGATCATCCGGTAGTAAACTGCCGAACTCTCAAAGCTCATTCCACCGATAAGGCCGATCTTGCGCATGCTCATATCCCGTCTCCAATGCCCTTGCGATCTGGACAGTATGATTGCAGGCGGACGAAAAGTCCTGTCGTTCTCTGGTGACTTCAGCCGGTTTTACGCGTAGAATTTGCGTGATATGGCGACACTGCGAATATTTTTCGCATCGTTCCTGTCTTTGACGAGAGGAGTCTGGCGTGATCGATGACAGAGACAGAAAGATTCTCGCGCTTCTGCAGGAGGATGCAAGCCTTTCCGTCGGCGATCTCTCGGAGAAAGTGCATCTGTCGGTCTCCGCCTGTTCGCGGCGCATCCAGCGGCTTGAGGATACCGGCTATGTCGCGCGGCGGATCGCGGTGCTCGACCGCGCCCGCATGGGGGTCCCGACGACGGTCTTTGCGTTGATCAAGACAGCGCATCACGCCGACGACTGGATCGAGGATTTCCGCAGGGCGATCAGCGACATCCCTGAAATCGTCGAGGCACACCGGCTGACCGGAAACTATGATTACATCCTGAAAGTCGTTCTGCCCCGCGTCGAGCACTACGACGTCATCTACAAGCAGATCGTGCGCAAGGTCGAACTCTTCGATGTATCGGCCTCGATCTCGATGGAGGTGCTGAAAAGCGGTATGGCGGTGCCCGTCGACTACGCGGAGTAACACCAAATCTCGATGATAGGGTCCCTTTGGTCCGCACCTTCGAGACTTGGGCTATGCTTCAGGCCGCATGGCAGCCCTGCGGAGCTTGCAGTTGTCGGCTGCGGTGCAGGCGTAGACAGTGGTGCCGATCGGAGGAAAGCGACCATGTCCACGGACACTCTTCATCATGTCGTCGTGATCGGCGGTGGTTTCGGCGGCTTGCAACTGGTCAAGGACCTCAAAGGCTTGCCCGTGCGCATCACGCTTGTCGATCGACGCAATCACCACCTCTTCCAGCCGTTGCTTTATCAGGTCGCAACGACGCTTCTGGCCACCTCGGAAATCGCCTGGCCGATCCGGCGGCTGTTTCGGGAGCGGCCGGAGGTCACCACCCTTCTCGCGGAGGTCGAGGGCGTGAACACGGCAACCAGAACCGTGGCGCTCGCGGACGGCGATAGCATCCCCTACGACACGCTGGTGCTCGCGACCGGCGCCACGCATGCCTATTTCGGCAACGACCAATGGGCCCCGTTTGCGCCCGGGCTCAAAACGCTGGAGGATGCGACGACCATCCGCCGGCGCATCCTTGAGGCGTTTGAACGGGCCGAACGGGAAGCGGATCCGGCGGTGCGCGAGGCGCTTTTGACCTTCACGATCGTCGGTGCGGGACCGACCGGGGTGGAACTGGCCGGCATCATCGCGGAACTTGCGCATGTGACGCTGCCGCAGGAGTTTCGCAATATCGATACGCGCAAGGCGCGGGTCGTCCTGGTGGAAGCCGGGCCGCGCGTTCTCGGCGGCTTTGCCGAATCGCTTTCCGACTATGCCGACAAGGCGCTTGAAAAGCTTGGCGTCGAGGTTCGGCTCGGCGCGCGGGTGACGGAGTGCAATGCTGCCGGCGTGATGACCGACGAGGCGTTTATCCCCAGCCGGACGATCGTATGGGCGGCAGGTGTGCAGGCTTCACCGGCGGCTGCATGGCTCGGCGTGCCGGCCGATCGGGCCGGTCGTGTCATCGTTGAAAGGGACCTGAGCGCACCCGGGCTGCCGCAGGTTTTTGTCATTGGCGATACGGCATCCGTGCTCAGGGACGACGGCAAGCCGGTTCCCGGAATAGCGCCCGCCGCCAAGCAGCAAGGCGCCTATGTCGCAAGGGTGCTGGCGGCCCGGTTGCTGCAAAAGCCTGCGCCGCCACCTTTCCGCTATCGCCACCAGGGCAGTCTGGCGACCATCGGCAGACGCTCGGCCATCATCGAGTTCGAACGCATCAGGCTCAAGGGTGCTCTGGCCTGGTGGATCTGGGGTATCGCCCACATCTATTTTCTCATCGGCACCCGAAGCCGTTTTGCCGTCGCCTGGAGCTGGCTGTGGATCTATCTGAGCGGTCAGCATACCGCCCGGCTCATCACCCAGAAGGAGAGCGTCGAGCCGTTGCTCGCCGGCAAGCCCGACCCATGACGCGGATCGGTTCCCTTATTGCGGCGCTGCCAGTGACGCGTCGTTGTCGCATTTCGACAGGGGCAATTGCCGGAAGGAGAGGATTTCGGTGATCTTCATCTCCGAAGAGTCGGTTTCCACCGACATGCAGGCGCAGGCATAGCCATAATAGCCGTTGGTGGCGACATATTCGCGTTGGGAAACGTCGGGGATGATGTCCATGCCGGGCGGGCCGTCCTCGTCGCCCTGCGAGCGCATGATCCACATGCCATCGCTGTCATCGAGCCACCAGTTGCCGGGCGTCGGATTCTGCAGCCAGCCGCAGCGGGTTTCGGCGGCGAGTGCGGACGTAGCGGTGAGCGTCAGAGAAAAAAGCAGTGCGGCGGTCAGAGACTTCATATCGTTTCCCCGATTGTTGTCAGTTGTTGATGCTGATGATTGCCCAGTGCGACTGGCTGCAATCGTCAGTGTCACAGATGCCGGCCATCCAGAGCGCACCATTGGCAAACCCGACGCCGTCGCTGCTGACGATCAGGTCGCCATAGCTCTGCCCGGAAACGGCGTTCTGGGTTTCCTGCATCACCAGTGAACCATAGTTGTCGAGCAAGTCCTTGGCGGCCAGGATGTCATAGGTTTCGCCATTGGCGTTCACCGTCATCGGATAATTCCCGAGGTCGGCGATGGTCACGGGATCGCCGTATTGCATGGCCTCGGTCACCAGCTTGAAGGCCTCGTCAAAGCCGTCGGCATTGCCATGCAACTGCTCGATGCGGCTGCGGACTTCGTCGGAGGATTGCGCAAGCGCAGGCAGAGGCGCAAGCGCCATAAAGCAGGTTGCGACAGTGATAGCGATGCGCCGGAACATGAGACCTCCCAGGGACGATGACAGCATTCTATAGCCGAGGCCTTGAACGGATGTCACGGAACAAAAGCGATATTGAATACAAAGGCCCTGTACATTTTGGGGTGCTTCGTCCCAAGGCGAAATTGCAGGTGCGCACTTGGTATTTTGCCTGATTTTTCTGCAGCTGCATCTTGACCCGGCAAATAGTTTCCGACATAAGCAGAACCGTACCGTACGGTACTCAACTGGAGTTTTTGCATTGCTTGCCCATAACCAATCCCAGCCGGAGTTTTCGCCGCGCCAGAACGCCGTTCTGGACAGCGCGCTCAGGCTGTTGGTCGATGGTGGCGAGAAGGCATTGACGACAGCCGGCGTGGCGCGGGCGGCGAACTGCTCGAAAGAGAGCCTCTACAAGTGGTTCGGCGATCGCGACGGCATCCTGTCGGCGATGATCGGCTTATCAGGCGAGCAAGGTGCGGACCTTTGACGAGCGCTCGGAACGACTGAGCGCCGACAGCCTGCGCGCCCATCTCGTGGTTTTTGCGCGCGATCTGCTCGACGTTCTCTCGGGCGACGTTTCGCTGGCGCTCAACCGTCTGGCGATCGGTCAGGCGAGCCGCGACGGCTCCAAGCTCGGGCCAGATGCTGCAGGAGCATGGCCGCCGGCAGATCGGCAAGCGGGCAGGGGCCCTGCTGGACGCCGGACGGCGCGCCGGTCTCTTGACTTTCGAGGATGGCGAGGATGCCTATGGCACGCTTTACGGGCTGGTGGTCGTCCGATCTGCATTTGCGCATGCTGCTTGGCGAGGATATGAGCCGCGGCAAAACAGGAGTTTCGGCCAAAGGGCGGAGCGGGCAGTCGATGCCTTTCTCGCGCTCTGCGGCTCGAAAAGAGATACGGCGAGCCTCTAAGGGCCGCCGGACAACCAAAACAGACAGCAACGGGAAGGAAATTACAATGCGCGTCTATTACGATCGTGATGCCGATCTCAATCTCATCAAGTCCAAGAACGTCGTCATCATCGGCTACGGCTCCCAGGGTCGCGCCCATGCGCTGAACCTGAAGGATTCGGGCGCAACCAACGTCGTCATCGCGCTCAAGGCCGGTTCGGCCACGATCAAGAAGGCCGAAGCCGACGGCTTCAAGGTCATGACCGTTGCCGAAGCCGCCAAGTGGGCCGACCTGATGATGATGGCGACCCCGGACGAACTGCAGGCCGACATCTACAAGGCCGACATTGCCGGCAACATCCGTGACGGCGCTGCCATTGCATTTGCCCACGGCCTCAACGTCCATTTCGGCCTGATCGAGCCGAAGGCCACGCGTCGACGTCGTCATGATCGCACCGAAGGGCCCGGGCCACACGGTTCGCGGCGAATACCAGAAGGGCGGCGGCGTTCCCTGCCTCGTTGCCGTTCACCAGAACGCGTCGGGCAATGCGCTTGAACTGGCACTCTCCTACGCCTGCGGCGTTGGCGGCGGTCGTTCGGGCATCATCGAGACCAACTTCAAGGAAGAGTGCGAAACCGATCTCTTCGGCGAACAGGTCGTTCTCTGCGGCGGTCTGGTCGAACTGATCCGCGCCGGCTTCGAAACGCTGGTCGAAGCCGGCTATGCGCCGGAAATGGCCTATTTCGAGTGCCTGCACGAAGTCAAGCTGATCGTCGACCTGATCTATGAAGGCGGCATCGCCAACATGAACTACTCGATCTCCAACACCGCCGAATGGGGCGAATACGTCACCGGCCCGCGCATCATCACGGCTGAAACAAAGGCCGAAATGAAGCGCGTCCTGACACGACATCCAGACCGGCAAGTTCACCTCCGACTGGATGCAGGAATACCGTTCGGGCGCTGCCCGCTTCAAGGGTATCCGCCGCATGAACGACAATCACCAGATCGAAGAAGTCGGCGCCAAGCTGCGCGGCATGATGCCGTGGATCGCCAAGAACCAGCTGGTCGACAAGGCCAAGAACTGATTTCTTGCTGCAAGGCAACATTTGATTGTTGCGTGTGCGAATACTTTGAAGCCGGGGAGAAATCTCCGGCTTTTTCTTTGTGTTCGTGAAAAAATTAGGAACATTCGCCTTTTGGGAGTATTCTATTCTCAGGAGGATACAGCAATGACAACGTTCTTCTATCACTTCGCCATGTTTGACATCGTCATTCTCAGCGCCATCGCGCTGCTTGTGGCCTGCAGTTATTACGGCCAGGGCGAGGCGTAATTCGAAGGCTCAAAGGCACAGAAAAACGGCCGGGTTCCAGAAGCGGAGCCGGCCGTCCATATTTGTCACATTCTGTTGCTGTTACTTGGTGACGACAGCTTCGGTCGGCAGCGTATCGCTCTTGACCGGGAGCAGCGGGTCGACTGTTGAGTGATTGTCCACGGCCACGCTTGCCGTGGTGATGGTCGTGTCGATTTCTGTCTGGGCGGTGACGTTCTTCATGTAGGAACATTCAGCAAAGGCGGGTGCCGACATTCCAAGCGTTGCAGCAATTACCAAAATCGTCTTCATCGTTTCAGTCTCCTTGTTGCAGGGAAAAAGTAACGCCGCGTCCGATAATCCCCAAATCACAAAAAAGTCAGACATGGCGCATCCGCGGGAGGGGAGCGCCTGATCATCGATGCCAGTGTCCCTGCTGTTTGCTTCGGTAGAACCGTCGCGCCGTTTTGGAGGGGCCTTGTTCGGCGGAACAAAGCGGATATTCTCGCTTGGAAGGCGGTATTTTTGCGCAAAAAATAGGTCAGCATTGTTGACTAAATTCTGCTCTCGTGGTCTTGTCGCAGCATAAAATCAAAAACCGAGGAAACATTTTCATGCTGGATTGGGAAAGCATATTCGCGACGCGTTCGAGCCGGATGAAGGCGTCGGAAATCCGCGAACTGTTGAAACTTCTGGATCGTCCCGAGATCATCTCCTTTGCCGGCGGCATTCCCGACCCGGCGCTGTTTCCGGCCGAGGAATTCCAGACGGCCTATTCCGGCATCTTCGGCGGCCCGACGGTGAGCGCTGCCCTGCAATATTCGGTCAGCGAAGGCTATCTGCCCTTGCGGCAGTGGCTTGTCGGCCAGATGGCTGCCATCGGCATTCCCTGCGAGCCGGAAAACATCCTGATCACCTCTGGCTCGCAACAGGCGCTCGATTATCTCGGCAAGCTGTTTCTGTCGCCGAACGATACGGCACTCGTCACCTGGCCGACCTATCTCGGCGCTCTGCAGGCCTTCAATGCCTATGAGCCGACCTATGACCAGCTGACGACGGCGGGCAATCGCACCCCTGCATCCTACCGCCAGGCGGCAACCGATGCCGGCGGTCGCGTCAAGTTCGCCTATCTCTCGGCTGACTTCTCCAATCCGACCGGCGAAACCGTCGGTCTCGAGGATCGCAACAAGCTGCTCGATCTCGCCGAAGAACTTGATATCGCTATTATCGAGGACGGCGCTTACCAGTCGCTGCGCTATGACGGCCAGCCGATCCCGCCGATCCTGTCGCTCGAAATCGCCCGCAAGGGCAGCATCAACGAAACGCGCACGATCTATTCCGGCAGTTTCTCCAAGACGCTGGCCCCCGGCCTGCGCGTCGGCTTCGTCGTTGCCGCCGAGCCTGTTATCCGCAAGCTGGTGCTGATGAAGCAGGCGGCCGACCTGCATTCCTCGACCATCAACCAGATGGCGATCTGCGATGTCGCGGAAAAGGGTTTCGACGCCCAGGTCTCCAAGGTCCGCTCCGTCTACAGCCAGCGCCGCGACAGCATGCTGAGCGCGCTGGCGCGCCACATGCCCGAAGGCACGACATGGACGAAGCCCGAGGGCGGCATGTTCGTCTGGGTGACGCTGCCGGCCGGCATGGACGGCACGGCGCTTCTGGCCAAGTCGCTGGAAACCGCCAAGGTCGCCTTCGTTCCGGGCCGCGCCTTCTTTGCCGACGGCTCCGGTGCCAACACGCTGCGCGTCAGCTTCTCCTGCGCCAACGACGCCATGATCGAAGAAGGCATCTCGCGGCTCGGCCGCCTGGTGCGCAGCGAGATGCTCGCGCTTGCAGCCTGAATGTCAGGAATTCTCTTCGAGGCAGGCCACGGCCGCCTCGAAGATGAAGTCCGGCAGGATGTCGAAGGCATAGGGCGTGTGCAGCCGCTCCCATTTCTGATGATAATCGCGCCCCCAGGGGCCGATATTGACGACGGGATAGGAAAGCGCCTCTTCCGGCGCTTCATCGACGAAAGCGGCGACCGGCGTGTTTGCGGCGAGAAGACTGGTTTGCGACTGGTCCGGCCGATGGCCGAAAAAGCTCATGTCTGAAATGCCGGCAAAAAACTGCTTTGTGGCGATCGTCGTGCCATGCCGCTGCTCGATGCTGCGGGCGACGCGTTGAAGGCTGCGCTCGAAGGTTTTTCCTGCGTCTCCCAGGTCATCCAGATGCACCATCGGATAATGCAGCGTGCTGAAGCCGATGATGACGGCCGGTCCCTCGATGCCCGATTCCTTGACAAGGGCGGCGACCAGATCGCGCGTCGTGGCGAGCGGGTCGTCACCATCCGAGAGCGCAGCATCCAGCCTCGCGATCCGTTCACCTGCCGCTGCACCGCCGCGCTCGATCGCCATGGCCTTCAAGGCGTCGTAGGACAGCACATGGCCCTGATAAGATAGCGGTTTCGAGTATCCCTGCCGCTCAAAAAAGCGCTCGCCATTGCTGCGCTGTGTCTCCAGGGCCGTGGCCATCGCCTTTTCAACGGCGGCATGGAAATCCGCCAGAAGCTCTGCCGGCGTGCGCCGATGGGTCAGCCAGTTGAAGGACAGCCAGACATGGGCGGGGGTCGTCACCTCATAACCGTGACGCACGTCCTTGGCTTCGAGGCAGACCGGGGCAGGCGAGACTTCGCCATGGGCCTCGTCGCAGAGCGCGCTGTTGGTCTCGACGGCGCGCATGATCTCGGCTGCGATCAGATGGGCGCTGACGCCATTGAAGGCGTAGCCAGCATGGGTGGGGCGCCCGACGACGAAGGCGAAGGGCGAGAACTTTCCGACGGATCCCAGATAGATGGCGCGGCCTTCCGCCCCGTCGCCATCGTCGCTGGTGGCGTCAAGGTTGATGCCGCCGATGATGTCGAGATCATATTGGCGGGCAATGTCGGGCAGGGCGTCGCGCAGGCTGCGCATGCCGCGCGATCGGTTTTCCTCGTCCGGCGTGGCGGCGAGCAGGATGTTGCCGACCGGTTCATCCAGTCCGGCAAAACGCTCCAGCGCGGCAATGCCGGCTGCGACGCCGCTTTTCATGTCGAGAAGGCCGCGTCCGGCCAGAAAATCTCCGCCTTGGAGATCGGCAAGCGCACTGGCCTCGACGCTGTTGCATTCCTTGCCCGAGAGTTCGCGGATCAGGGCCTGCGTCAACGGTTCCGGGTCGCAGGCAAGCGGCGCCAGCGTGCCGTAATTGGCGATCGACACCGTATCGAAATGGCCTGATAGCACGATGCAGCGCCGGCCTTTGCCGCGTGCCAGCGCAATCACGTTCTGGCGGGCAGGGCTGCCGTGGCTATCGATCGCCAGCAACTGCTCCGGATGTGCCTTGAAATAGTCGGTTGCGGCCAGGAGAGCAAAAAGGCGGGTGGAAAACTCGGCCTCGCCATCCGTTCCGGTCACGCTCGGCCAGCGCGTCATTTCGATTGCAAGCTCGGCCGTGCGGTTGGCTGTCTTTGGAGCCTCGGGCTTGTTGATAGTCATGGGTGAGCCTTCCGAACGGGTAGGGCAGCGGTCAAATTCCGGATGAAGACCACAGCAAGCCGTGCCGTCAAGCAAAACAACAAGGACTGCGTCGCCGCGGCTCCAAGATTGGCGCGCGGCTCGCCTATTTGACGTGCGGCCCCAGCAGCGAAAGATCGGCTTCGCCGAGGCGGTCCGAGGCTGTGCGGAGCTGATGCCAGTAGGGGTAGAGGATGGGCGGCGCGCTGACGGTGTCGAGGCGGCTGCGTTCCTCATCGGTCAGAACCAGATCGGCAGCGGCGAGGTTGTCGCTGAACTGTTCCGGCGTGCGGCCGCCGATGACCACAGAGGTCACGCCCTTGCGGCCGATCAGCCAGGCGAGCGCCACCTGCGCGGCCGAGACGCCGCGATCCTCGGCAATCTCGACCAGCACATCGACGATGGCCCAGAGCCGGTTCTCGTCGCGGATCGGCGGTTCGTCCCAGCCGGCCAGCTGCCGCGAGCCTTCGGCCGTCTTGTCGCGGCGGTGCTTGCCCGACAGCAGCCCGCCGGCGAGCGGGCTCCAGACCAGCACGCCGAGCCCCTGGTCGATCGAGACCGGCAGCAGTTCGTATTCGGCATCGCGGGCTTCGAGCGTATAGTGGATCTGCTGGCTGACGAAGCGCTGGCGATGCTCTCTTTCGCTGATGCCCAGCGCCTTCATGATGTGCCAGCCGGAGAAGTTCGAGCAGCCGATATAGCGCACCTTGCCCTGACGCACGAGCATGTCGAGCGCCTCCATGGTTTCTTCCAGCGGCGTCTGCCCGTCCCATTCGTGCAGCTGGTAGAGATCGATGACATCGGTTCTGAGCCGCTTCAGGCTTGCCTCGCAGGCGCGCACCAGGTGATGGCGCGAGGAGCCGGCGTCGTTCGGGCCGTCGCCCATCGGAAAGCGCGCCTTGGTGGCAATCAGCACGCCGTTCTTGCGCGTGCCGCCGGTGATTTCGCCGATGATTTCCTCGGAAACACCCTGGGAATAGACATCGGCCGTGTCGATCAGATTGACGCCGGCATCCAGAGACATGTCGATCAGCCTGCGGGATTCGGCAACGCCCAGGTCGCCGACGGTCTTTGCCCAGCCCTTGCCGCCCATGGTCATCGTGCCGATGGTCAGCGTCGAAATTTTCAGGCCCGAGCGGCCGAGCAGGCGATAGTCCATGATTTCCCCCCAGAAAGTTTGGCTTGCGGTCAAGGTAGTGCCGGATGAAAAAAAGGGAAGCGGGTTGCCCCGCTTTCCCTCTGTCCGTTGCCTGGTGGCGTCAGTCGCGCGCCAGGACGATCAGCCTGTCTTCTTCGCTGTAGAGGATCTTTTCCGATTTCGGCGGATTGACGACCACGCCGCCGAGACTGCGCGCATCGGAATCCTCCGCCCGCTTGCGCCTGTAGCCGATTGCCACTTCGCCGCGCTTCAGGGCCGCCAGGCAGATCGTGTAGAAGTTGATCGGCTGGTCGATCGCGACATAATCGCTGACCGGGCGCATGTAGATTTCCGAGCCGTCTTCGTCGAGAAGTTCGTCGAAAATCGCCGCCATATGCTCGTTTTCAGATGCCTGTGCCAGCATCAGGCTGACGAGCTTGTTGCTGACGACGAAATCATCGGCGCGGGTGACTGCGGCCAGTTCCCGGTTGCGCACGTCGGTCATTTCGCTGACGACGCTGATGTGATGGCCGGCCGTTTCGGCGATCTTTCGCAATTGAAGCAGCGTCACCAGGGTGCGCGTGTCGGCCGGCTGCGGCGCCATGTGATCGCTGTAGCCGAGGACCAGAACATGGTCATAGCTTGGGATGTCGAGCGCATTCAGCGCTGCGCGGCTGCTGGTATCGATGATGCGGTAGTCGACGGTCATGTTGCCATTGGCGATCGTCAGCGCGGCAATATCGGCTTCCAGTTCCGGCGTGTCGCCGGCGATGGTCAAAAGAGAGCCCGGGGCCACATAGCGCGACAACTCGAAGGTGATCATCGGACCTCTGCGGTTCCAGCCGAGAATCAGCGTCCGTTCCGGTTGGGGCTCGCGGTGCGGAGCCGACAGGATGGCGTCCTTCTCGATGCGCATGTCCACGCTGCCGGCGCGGATCGCGGCATCGTCTTCGGCAATGATGATTGCGCGTTCGCCGGCCTTGAAGATCTGCCCGACGGGCGGATTGAGATGGACGACCCCCTCATTGTCGCAGATGCCGATCAGCGTCGAGTTTTCGTAGGCCATCACGGCGGCGGCAAAGGATTTGCCGACGATATCGGGTTGCTCGATCGTGTAGATCTCGCAGCCGTCGAAATCGAGCAGTTCGGAATAAACGCCGCTGAGGCCGGACTGCCGGCTGGAATGAACGACGATGCGCGAGATCAGGTCGTCGGCGAGTATGAGCTGCAACTCCTTGCCGCCGACAATGCGGGCGACATCGGCATTTGCACCGTCACGGATTTCTGCCGCGATCTGGTAGGGTTTGGCCCTGCGGTTGGGGGCATTGACCAGAGCCAGCACGCTCTTGATGACCTGGGAATCGGCATCCTCGCCTTCCGGCGAAAGCACGATGATCGAGCGCGAGGTCTGCGGATTGACGATGTTGAGGTCGTAGAGATCGGTCGGGTCGCCGCTGCGGCAGATGATCTTGGTGTTGCGCAGTTCGTCGATCTTGGCGGCAATCTCGTCCTCCATCTCCACCTTGTCCTTGGTGGCCATGATGACGATACGCGGATGCTTGCGGCTGACGTTCGCAATGACCAGTTCGGAAATGACGTCGAAGATCGACGGCGACCAGTTGAGGATGATCGTGTGATCGCTTTCGAGCACCTGCGAGCGGCCCTTGCGCAACTCGTCAAGCTTGGCTTCCAGGCCGGAACTGAGGACGCCGATCAGGGCGGAGAAGACGAAGATACCGGCAACGGTGACAAAGAGCGAAACGCCGCGGAAGCCCCAGCCGACATCGCCACCCATCGTGCCGGCATCCATCGTGCGCATCAGCGATTCCCATGCGCCTTCGATAAAGTTGACCGGCTGTCCGCCCTCCGGCGCGATCTGCGTCACGGCAAGGAACAGACCTGCGGCCACGATCACCACCAGCGAAACCACGGCAAGCCAGCCAATCAGCGCGATCGGACCTGCTGCCATGCTCTTGTCGAACTCGTAGCGCAGGCGCGCACGCCAGTTCTTTGTCTTACCCATTCTTTCCCCCATGTGGCGGTCGATGCATTTTTTCTAATGCAGTCGCAGATATCGTCAGTCCTATCAATGGTTTTGGTGATTTTTCGCTGATTACGCCCATTTATGTCCATGTCCAAGCGGCCACACTGCGATACCAACGCCCCCTCGGCCCTCTCATGGAAATGCGAGGGGCGGTGCGGCGAGCGATGGTCGGCACGAAAAAAACCGCAGCTCTTTCGAGATGCGGTTTTCTGTAGGTCGCGAACCGGTTTTTTGGGGGGGAATAACCGGTCCGCGCCGTTTTTCGATTAACGGAAGAGCGACAGGATGTTCTGCGAGTCCGAGTTGGCGATCGAGAGAGCCTGGATACCGAGCTGCTGCTGGGTCTGCAGGGCCTTGAGGCGGGTCGATTCTTCGTTCATGTCGGCATCGACGAGGCGGCCGACGCCCTTGTCGATCACGTCCATCAGGTCGGCCATGAAGTCGTCCTGCATCGAGATGCGCTTGTTGGTCGCGCCCAGCGTTGCAGCAGCGTCCGTCATGCTCGTCAGCATGGCGTCAACGGCGCTGATCATGCCTTCGATGTTGTCGTCGCTGGTCGAGGATGTCAGCGAGATCGCCGTGCCGGTGGCAGCCGTCGTGGAGGAAACGTTGACCAGGAAGTAGGTCGCGTTTGCCGTTGTTGCGCCCGAGGGCTGGACAACTGCGACGTTCTTGGTCAGCTGGCCGTTTGCAGCGTTCTTCGTGTCCATCAGAATCGAGGTCGAAGTGTCGAAGGAGACAACGCCGACAGAAACGGTGCCGGTGGACGAACGGGTGAACGAGCCAACCATTTCCTTCGTGGAAGCAGCCGTCGTGGAGGTGTTGTAGAGCCAGTTTTCGCCGGAGAAGGAAGCCGATTCAGCGGTCGAAACCAGCTGGTTCTTGAGTTCGGTGAGTTCCTTGTTGATCTTGGTCTTGTCGACACCCGGTTCGCGGGCAGCAACCAGCTTGGCCTTGATCTCAGAGACGACGTCGATGGCGGAGTTCAGGCCGGTATAGGCTGTGTCCGTCTTGGCAGCGCCGAGACCGAGAGCATCCTGAACCGTGGAGAGAGCCTTGTTGTCCGACTTCATGGTCGTTGCGATCGACCAGTAGGCAGCGTTGTCCGAAGCGCTGCCGACGCGCAGGCCGGACGAGATGCGGCCCTGGGTTGTCTCCATGTCGGAGTTGATTGAACGCAGAGTGGAGAGTGCCGCCATTGCGGAGGAGTTAGTCAGAATGCTTGTCATTTGAAGTGTCCCTTGAACGAAAAACTAATGATGGGACATACCGGACTACAAAATTACCGGTGATGAAGGTCGGCCTCATGCCACTCGACTTTCGACTTCTCAAAAGTTCAATCCGTCATGTGGATAGTATTGCCGCAAATGGTTTCCATTGCGTTACACACCCGCCAAAAAATCTTAAAAAGAATGGTTTACGAGGCGATGACAACGAAGGCAGCGATGACCGTGCCGACTGGCCCGGGGCGAGCGGCTTCACCGCGACGCCGAGCCGGCGATACGCGGAAAATGCATCGGATCAGCGTGGCCGGATCGCCGGCCCGGCCTTCTTCAAGACCCGGGCCTGGCCTGCTTCAAAACAAGACAGGCAGGCTGGGTAAAAGGTCCATGCGGCGGCTCAGAGGCGTGTCAGTTCGCACCCGAACATTGCCAGCGGATGATCTTGCAGTCGTAGGAGTGTCTTTCGCAGGAGCGGATTGCCGCATTCTGGGCGGCGCGGCGGTTTCGACCCCAATCCGCACCCCAGCCGTCCGGTCCGCGAGCGACCGCACCACACGCATTCTTGAACCAGATCGCGACGCGGCAATCGCCGGCATAGTCATAGCAGTTGGACTGGGCGACCTCTTCTGCTTCCCAGCGGCTGGAATAGCTGTGCGACCAGCCGGTCGCGCCGCTTTCGGGCGAGAGGGATATGGCACCAAAACTATCGGCACGTGCTGCCGTCGCGTTGCCCGCGATCATTGCAGCCGCAAGCATGGCAAATACTGTCATCCGTTTCATGTTACGCATTCGTTTTCCTCCCAGTCCGCGCGCCCGCGCAGCGTCTCGATCATGCTGAAAAGAGACGGGTCAACAAGCCGGATTATTCTTAGCCGGCGATCCCGCCCAAAATTGTTGCGCGGTTTCCCGGTTGCTCTGCGAGGTTTCCATCATCCATATTTCGTATAAGGTCTGGGTCCTTGCAGACGGACACGCTTCATGACCCTTCGCCTTGGCACCTTCAATATCGAAAACCTGATGAGCCGTTTCGATTTTTCCGGCTTTCGCAACCAGCTCAGGCAAGACCGCGTCATCAGGCTTTTCGAGGTGAGCAGCGAGGTCGAATACCAAAGGCTGGAGGAAGCCCGCACCATCGCCCTGACCGACGATACCCGCCAGATGTCGGCGCTGGCGATTGCCGATTGCGATGCGGACATTCTCTGCCTGCAGGAGGCCGACAACATGGCGGCGCTGCAGGCCTTCGAATATGGCTATCTGTTCAAGATGGTCGGCAATGGTTATCGCCAGAAGTTTCTTGTCGAAGGCAATGACAGCCGCGGCATCGATGTCGCCGTCCTGATGCGCGAGGAAACCCGTGACGGGCAACGGATCGAATGCCTCAACGTCGTGTCGCATGCCGGGCTGACCTATGAGGACCTCGATCTTTTGGACGAGGCGATTGCGGCCGGCAACCGGCCGCTCGACCGCGTTTTCAAGCGCGATTGCCTGGAACTCAATCTTCGTATCGGTGGCCGGCCGATCACCCTGTTCGTCGTGCATTTCAAATCCATGGGACCGGCGCGGGACGGGCTCGACGGGCGCACCGCCACCATGCCGGTGCGGATAGCCGAGGCCCGCGCTGTCCGGCGGATCATCGAGCGGCGTTTTGCCGGACACATGCAGGGTGCGATGTTCGCGATCTGCGGCGACATGAACGACTATCAGGAGCGCATCGACATCCTGGGCGACCGTCGGACAGGCTATTCCTTCGTGCCGCAGCGAGAGCCGACAAGCGCGATCGACGTTTTCAGCGAGGACGGTTTTGCCGAGAATGTCGTTCTGCGCCGTCCCGAGCTCGATCGCTGGACGCTGTTTCACAGTCGCGGTCCGCAGGAGCGGCATCTGTGCCAGCTCGACTATATATGGCTCTCGCCCGAACTGGCCGGACTGAATGCCGGAGCCGTCCCGGAGATCATTCGTGGCGGCCAGCCGTTTCGGACCATCTTTCCGTCAGGGCAGGAGGTCGAGCGTTATCCCCGTACCGGCTGGGATCGGCCGAAGGCCTCCGACCATTGCCCTGTCGTTGTTTCGCTGGAGCTTTAACATGTCAGAACCGCTCGTTGATCGTGGCCACTGGCCCGCCGAGAATGAGATTTTTGCCGTCAGAACGCTTGACCTCAAGGTCAGCAGGGATCCGCATCCCTTTCATCTGGCGGAGCAGGCTGCCGCAGCAGAAAACTGGGCCCGCGAAATCGCTGCCAATCCGGCGCTGTTCGACGGAAAAATGGTTCTGCAGCGCCGGGTTGACATCAGCGAGCGGCGTCATTGCCGGCCGGGCGCATGTCGTGCCGTTCTCGACCTTCCTCTGGTGGCGAAAGACAAGGCAGGCGGAGGCTGCCGTCCATCTCTTCGGCTTGCCGGTCATCCTGTCTTCGGATGGCGCAGTCATCGCGATCCGCATGGGCCGGCATACGGCCAATCCGGGCCGGGTCTATTGCGCAGCCGGCTCGCTCGATCCCGGTGACATTGTCGATGGGCGATGCGATGTCGATGGCAACATGCGACGGGAAGTGCTTGAGGAAACCGGGCTCGATCTTGATGAGGCGCAGGCCAGCCCCGGGTTTATGGCCCTGCACAGCGTCAGCACGGTGACCCTGTTCCGCACCTATCGTTTCGCCGAGACGGCCGAAGAGATGATCGCCCGGATCGCTGCGCATATTGCCACCGAGGCGGAGCCGGAGATCGACGAAGCCCTGGCGATCACCAGCGCCGACCCCGCGCTGCATGATTATCCGCCGTTCATGCCGATCATTCTGGCATGGATTTTCAAGGGAAATGTTCCGCAATAGCGCTTGCGGCACCAAGGGGTGCGGGTGCAAGTTCTGCGCAACGACATGGAGAAGGGGACCGATATGGCGCGACGCTATGCGATCTACGACGTTTTCACCGACCGCGCGCTGGCTGGAAATCCGCTGGCCGTGGTTTTCGATGGCGACGGTCTTGATGATCTGCGCATGCAGGCGATCGCCGGAGAGTTCAATCTTTCGGAAACGGTGTTCATCAGACAGGCTGAAAATCCCGCGCATGCCGCCCGGCTTCGCATTTTCACGCCCGCGCATGAATTGCCGTTTGCCGGTCACCCGACCGTCGGAGCCGCGATTGCCCTTGCCGAGGCCGCCCATGGCATCGGTGGGACTGATTTCGACCTCGTGCAGGTGCTGGAGGAAAATGTCGGGCCGGTCCGCTGTGCCGTGCGGCTGCGCGCCGGGGAGGCGAGCTTTGCGGAGTTCGACCTGCCGAAAAAATCCGTCAGGATCGAAGCGCGGCTCGACCGGGATGCAATTGCCGATGCCTTCAGCCTTAGCCCCTCCCAGATCGGATTCGAAGATCATATGCCGTCCGTCTGGAGCGCCGGCGTGCCATTCGTGATGATCCCCGTGCATGATCTCGCAGCGGCCGCGGCCGTCGATTTTGATGCGGCGCTGTGGGACAAGCTGGCGCCGAAGGCGGATGGGCGCCTGGCTGCGGCCTATATCTACTGCCGAGGTGGCGTCAATCATCTGGCGCGCTTCCATACGCGGATGTTTGCGCCTGCCATGGGCATCGTCGAGGATCCTGCGACGGGCAGCGCGCTGGCGGCATTTTCAGGCGCGATCCATCATTTCGACAGGCTTCTCGATGGCCATCATTCCTTGCTGGTGGAGCAGGGTGTCGAGATGGGACGCGCGTCCCTGCTGCACCTGCATCTGGATGTCTCGGGCGGCGATATCGCAACGGCACGAATTGGCGGGCAGGCGACACGAATTGCGTCGGGAGAACTTTATCTTTGAAAAACAGGCATTAAACGCGTGTTCCCCACTTTTTTTCCAAATCTGGAAAGAAAATCGCTTTCCGAACTGGACAAGCCCGGCGAACGCCATTATACGCCCCATCAGACCGCAGCAACGCGGACTTGGACGGGTGATTAGCTCAGTTGGTAGAGCAGCTGACTCTTAATCAGCGGGTCGTAGGTTCGAACCCTACATCACCCACCAAACCTTTTTATAACAACGGATTAGCAATCGAGAGCGATGCTGATCCGTTGTTTCAAAATCCCAATATTCATGTGTGGCGCGGCGGTACCTTACGGACTGATCAGCGTGTTGTTCTGGACGGTAGAATTGATTTCTAACAGCTTGGGTCTTACGTCGCGCTTCATGAGTGGCTCGCTACTGGCGGAGATGGCTTTAACCTCGAAACGCCCTCAGTGACGAACGAACTGTCGCTGTGCCAATCCCTGAGAACGCCGGCACGTTCGTCACCGACAGCTTCGATGCCGATCAGTTCAGCACCGATCTTTAAGGTTCAAAGATTGGTATGGCGGCGGATTTTCGCCGCCGGAAACCGATCAGAAGATGTGGGGAAGATCGGGTGCGATAATCACGGCCCGAATAAACAACCTCTTCTGCCGAAGCTATCGTCACGGGCGCAGCGACTGCACGAGTGCGGACCATGCCCCGTTATCACCTGTCCAGGCCTCGGTTGGATGGAACTTTCTGGGGTCCTCGGCAAGCACTACACTGCTTCCCCATTCTGTAGGTGTCGCTACAAAATTGGTCTCGAACGACCCATTGTGGTTATCCACGCTTTGAACATACACCAGTCGAAAATTCTTCGATAACCTCGATAGCGCTTCGTATAGGGCCTTGGGGTCTTCGCCGTCGAAGACTTCGGGCCATTCTGGGTCGGGGTGGCCATATCGAGTCCACCGGAGGAACGTTATGTCGCCTCTGCTACATACGTCGCGGAACCGATCGAAGAGAAAACTGTACTTCCGTTTTGTTGTCTCGATGATTTCGTGTACCTGATCATGGTTCACCATGCCCCCATTCTCCGGGCAGAATCTGCTGAGCTGCAGGTCGTGTTGATATACCCAGCCGGAAGAGACATCCGTTAAAGATGAAAATCCATTGAGGACAATATCCTTGGGCGCAAGAGCGGTCGTTGCGTCGTGCTGAGGGTCCAAGGTACTCAATAGTGCCCTGAACGACGTGATTTGCCAATCATATGGCATCGCGGCTTCGTCGCCGGTTACTCGCCGTATCTGCCATGCTGGACGACACCAGGAGCCAAGGCTGATAATAGTCATGCCTGCCTTTCGCACATATTGTTGTCACAGCTTTTGACCACGCCAAGCCGCGTTTTCTGCATTCGTCGATTAGGGCACAATACTAAGCAGTACCGGCGGATTTGATCAAGAACTATAAAATACGCCACAGGACCCAGCGTGCGAGCGCACCGTGGTACTGGGTGACATACGTATGAATATCTCCTTCTTCTCCAGGTCCACCCCCTCGTCGCAGGTGTTGTTTTAGCAGGGCACCGCGGTTTTCGGCCTGGTCTGCGGAACATTCCCGCCCGCTGGTGGTTCACGGTCAACGGTCCATTCAAGCGAGGAGATTGCCATGCCCATCCCCGGCCCAACCTGCGAACAAGGCGACATGAAGCGCAGCATGGAATGCGAGCATCATTTCGACCTGCCGGTCCGCGACCTCATTGATCAGGCCGTCACTGCCGGGTGGACGGCGCTGGAAGCGCTGGTGGCGATCGAGGAAGTGGTGAAGGAGCAGAGGCAAGCCTATCAGGCAGACCCAGACCCGGCCGAAGCGCCGGGTGAGTTGCCGCAGGTGCGAGGATAGCCGGCGGCTGCCGGTGTTCGCTCAGGTCGGTCAGAGTGCGCTGAGGTCGACCAAGGATGATCAGTGATCATAAAACTGCCAGCATATCTCAATGTGTATTTTATTCGGCCGGGCGCGGATATCAAGGCTGGCGATCAGCCGATACGCTTTTCGCCCTCGGAACGCCGCAACCATCCGGACAGGAAACCGATCGGACCGGCGGTGGGGGCATCGTCTTCAGTTTTGCGTTCGTGGCTCCAGCCGATCGACTGCCGGCGTGCTGAGAGATCGAAGGCTTTCTCGGCTTCGGAGAGAAGATCATCCTGATCTTCGGTCAATCGATAAATCTGCGCCATGGCTCGCTCCTCATTGGTAGATTGTAACAGAAGAACGGCGAAATTGCGAAAATGTTCCGACTTTTGTGTGCGGGTGATTGAGCCCGATGGTCGGCCAATTCGCGTCAAACGCTCTGCGGCGGTTGCGGGTTCTCGTCCGGGTTCGGAAGGGGGGTCTCGTCGGGCAGGCGCTCCGGGTCGGGTTCGCGGATCGGCGGTACCGGGAGGTCCGCAGGCGGCGTTTGCGGGACGGGATTAGGCTCTGTCCCCGGTTGCGGACCGGGTTCCGGATTGATCGGGATTGTCATGACTGTCTCCTTTGTCGAGGACTAACCCGATGGGCCGGCGTTTGTTCCGAAGCTGCGGTCAGGCATTCCCCGCGAAAATGCCATCCAGAAGAGCGCCCAGCTGGCGAACGTCCGCGTCCACGGTCGTTCCATCGACGCGTGCGATCCCGAACAGCAGGCCGTGTCTCGGCTGCCCCAGATGGAATTGCGACATCGGCTCCATTGCCATTCCATTGGCGGAAAGTGTCCGTGCGACAGCCTCGTCATCGATCGTCGTGTCGCGGAACCATGTCGCAAGATGCAGGCCGTCGCTTCCTTCGCCAAGTTCCAGACGGTGTCCGCAGTGCCGCCCGAGTGCCTCGACGGTTGCGGCCATGCGCGGTGCGTAAAGCCCGTTCATGCGGCGGACATGGGCCCGCAAACGCCCCTCGCGCATGAAGTCGGCGAGCGCTGCCTGCACGTGGATCGAGACCATGGCGCCCTTCAGCTGCAGGGCGGCGGCCATGTCCTCCACCAGCCATGGCGGCACGATGAGATAGGCGACCCGCAGCCCGGGTGCCAGCATCTTGGAAAATGTGCCGAGATAGGCGACGACACCGGAACGATCTATGCCCTGAAGCGCGGCGATCGGTCGGGATCCGTAGTGAAATTCGCTGTCATAGTCATCCTCGACCACGACGGCGCTGGTCTGCCTTGCGATCTCCAGCAGTGCCAGCCGCCGGTTCAAGCTCATCGTCACGCCGGTCGGATATTGATGCGAGGGCGTCGTGTAGATCAGCCGCGGACGACCGCCGGTCGCGCGATCGACATCGATCCCCTGCGCATCGCAGGGAATGGGGACCAGACGGGCACCCGCAGCGCGGAACAGCCCATGCGCCGCCTTGTAGCCCGGCTCCTCCATCCAGACGATATCGTCGCGTTCCGGCTTGATCAGTACACGCGCCAGAAGATCGATGGCAGCGCCGGTGGAGGGCACGATCATCACCTGTTCAGGTCTTGCCGAGACACCGCGCGTTGTCGAGACATGATCGAGGATTGCCGACTGCAGTTCCGGCAGTCCTTCAGTGGAGGCATAGCCGAGGTCGTGGAGGCGCAACGACCGCGCCCTGGCGCCCAGACACCGGGCCCAGGCGGCATGGGGGAAATGCGAGAGATCCGGTATGCCGGATTTGAACAGCGCCTTGCCCGCGCCCCCACCGAGCCTTGGCGCTGTCCGACACGGTCTGGCCTGCGCCTTGTGCCGACAGCGAAGGACGGATGGCCACTGCGCGTGTTGCGGAACCGCCGCTTGCCTGAATGAACCCTTCTGCCTTCAGGCGATCATAGGCCTTGACCACCGTCGAGCGTGCAACGCCCAGCGCCGCCGCCAGCGAGCGCGTCGAGGCCAGGCGCTGGCCGGCCATCTGGCCATTGAGGACGCGCTCTCGAAAGCTGCGGTAGATCTGGCCTTCCAGGTCGCCGGCAGCGCGATCCAGTGTCAGCCATGTCGACGGGCCCATCGGCACTCCATCAAAGTGGTCTTCTGAAAATCCAGAAAGCGGATGTTTACAGCATACCTCTTGTCGGGACAATTGCGGCCTTAAACAGCAGGCCGCAGACCGATCTGTTCGATCGCAATGCGCAGGAAACGACAGGAAAGTGTGATGAACCTTGCAGACTGGAAGGGTGTATCCAGCCCCGCCCGTGCCCCTCTCGAAGGCCGCTATGTGCGGCTTGAGCCGCTGGACCTTGAACGGCATGCCGTACAGCTGTTTCAGTCTGCAACCGCCGAGGGAGCAGAAGACCGCTTTCGCTATCTGTTCGAACACGTGCCTGACAGCCAGGCAGCACCTCAACGTCTGGCTGGAAAAGGTTGCCGCAAGCGCCGATCCGCTGTTTTTCGCCGTCATCGACAAACGCAGCGGGCGCGCCGAGGGGCGTCAGGCGCTGATGCGGATCGACACGGTGCATGGCGTGATCGAGATCGGCAACATTCTCTGGGGGCCGGCGATTGCCCGCAGCCGCATAGCGACGGAGGCTCTGTATCTCTTTGCCTCTCTGGCCTTCGACATGGGCTACCGCCGTTTCGAATGGAAGTGCAACAATGAGAACGAGCCGTCCAAGCGCGCTGCTGCCCGCTTCGGCTTTACCTTCGAGGGCGTCTTCCGCCAGCATCTTGTTGTGAAGGGAAAGAACCGCGACACCGCCTGGTTCTCGATCACCGACGCCGAATGGCCGCACCTCAAGGCCGGCTACGAGGCCTGGCTTGAGCCGGAAAACTTCGATGCCGACGGGCGGCAGTTGAGCAGGCTGACATTCTCCAGGGAAAATTCATGAGCGCGGACGCAATCGCAATCCGGCCACTGGAACGCAGCGACCATGCCGCCTGGCTGCCGCTGTGGCGCGGTTATCAGGCGTTCTACAGGGTGGATATTGCCGATGCGGTTTCAGATGTCACCTGGCAGCGGTTGCTGGACCCTGCGGAGCCTATGGGCGGCGCGCTGGCCTGGCAGGGGGAACAGGCGGTCGGCCTCGTCCACCATATCCGACACCGCTCCTGCTGGACGGTGGGCGACTATTGTTATCTGCAGGATCTCTATGTGGATGGCGCGGTTCGCGGCGCCGGCATCGGTCGCAGGCTGATCGAGCATGTCTATGATGTCGCGGCGGATCAGGGCTGTTCGCGGGTCCACTGGCTGACACATGAGACGAACAGCGATGCGATGAAGCTCTATAACCGCATCGCCGACCGCTCCGGTTTCCTGCAGTACCGACACATTCTATAGTGCAGGGATTGACGAAATGAACGGGGAGGGGAGGCAAACAGGCCTCATCCTCCCCGCTTTCGTTCAATCCATGTCGGCGTCAAAGGGGGCGGGCGTTCTATCCGTGCTGCCATTGACGATCTCGCGCTTGCCGACATGGTTGGCGGAGCCGACGAGGCCTTCCTTCTCCATGCGTTCGACCAGCGATGCGGCCCTGTTGTAACCGATGCCGAGACGGCGCTGGATATAGGAGGTCGAGCACTTCTTGTCGCGCAGCACCACCTTGACGGCCTTGTCGTAGAGATCGTTGCCATCATCGGCGGCCATGTCGCCGACTTGTCGAAGACGGCGCCCTTGTCTTCGCGGCTCCTCGACTTCTTCCTCTACTTCGGTGACCGTTTCGAGATAGTCCGGCCGGCCTTGCGTGCTGCAGATGGGCGACGACGCTTTCGACTTCTTCATCGGACACGAAGGGACCGTGGACGCGGACGATGCGGCCGCCGCCGGCCATGTGCAGCATGTCGCCCTGGCCGAGCAGCTGTTCGGCGCCCTGTTCGCCGAGGATGGTGCGGCTGTCGATCTTGGACGTGACCTGGAAGGAGATGCGGGTCGGGAAGTTTGCCTTGATCGTGCCGGTGATGACATCGACCGAGGGGCGCTGTGTCGCCATGATCAGGTGGATGCCGGCAGCACGCGCCATCTGGGCAAGCCGCTGGATCGCGCCTTCGATTTCCTTGCCGGCGACCATCATCAGGTCGGCCATCTCGTCGACGATGACGACGATATAGGGCATGCGGCGTGAGATCGATTTCCTGCTCCTGGTGGATCGCCTCGCCGGTGCCCTTCTCGAAGCCGGTCTGGACGCTGCGTGGTGAAGCTCTCGCCCTTTTCGCGGGCGGCAGCGGCGCGGGCATTGTAGCCGTCGATATTGCGCACGCCGAGCTTGGACATCTTGCGGTAGCGGTCCTCCATCTCGCGCACGGCCCATTTCAGCGCCATGACGGCCTTCTTCGGGTCGGTGACGACGGGGGTCAGCAGATGCGGGATGCCGTCATAGACCGACAGTTCGAGCATCTTCGGATCGACCATGATCAGCCGGCATTCCTCCGGCGTCAGCCGGTAGAGCAGCGACAGGATCATGGTGTTGATGGCCACCGACTTGCCGGAACCGGTGGTGCCGGCGACAAGCAGATGCGGCATCTTGGCAAGTTCGGCAATCACAGGCTCGCCGCCGATGGTCTTGCCGAGGCAGAGCGGCAGCTTGAAGGCCGTGCGGTTGAAGTCGGGCGAATCGATCAGTTCGCGGAAATAGACGGTTTCGCGATCGGCGTTCGGCAGTTCGATGCCGATGACATTGCGGCCGGGCACGACGGCGACACGGGCCGATACCGCCGACATGGAGCGGGCGATATCGTCGGCGAGGCCGATGACGCGCGAGGACTTGACGCCCGGTGCCGGCTCGAATTCGTAGAGCGTGACGACCGGGCCGGGGCGGACATGGATGATCTCGCCGCGCACGCCGAAATCCTCCAGCACGCTTTCGAGAAGGCCGGCATTCTGCTCCAGCTGTTCCTGCGTCAGGACGAAGCCGCTGGACAGGGGGGCTTCCTGCAGCAGCGAGCGCGGCGGGAATTCGTAAGTGTCGCCGCTCACTGCCGACAGGGTCGATTGCGGGATCTGGAACGGCTTGGAGATCGCCACGCCCGAGGACGCTACCCGCCCTGCAGCCGGAGTTTCGGATGGGGCGGGGGCCGCGGCAACCGTTGCTGCGATGGTTGCCGGCCGGGTCATGCTTGGCGTGGCAATTGGTGCCTGAACGGGAAGCGCTGCCGGCGCGACGGGGGCTTGTGCATAGGCCTGCGGTGCCGGGGCTCTACGGACTTCGACGACGCGGAATTTCGAGGCGATCGAGCCGCTATCAACAACCGGATTGCGGCGTGCTTCCACAGGGCTGGCCGCAGTCGGCTCGGGAAAGGCAAAGGAGGCGGATTCGAAGAAGGCGAAGTCCGAGAGGTAGGGAAGGTGGGCTTCCGCTACGGGTATCTGTGCTGCCTCTGCGACATCCGCAATCACGATCGGCTCGATCAGTCGGCTGGCCGGGGCGGGTTGCTTGACCATTGCCGGCGGTTGCACGGCGACTGCCATCGGTTGCTCTGCCAGGATCTGCGGTTCTGCTTCAGCCTGCGTCTTCCAGCGCATCATCCGTCGTTCGCTCATCGCCTCACGCAGGCGTTCGATTTCAAGGGCCACGGGAGAATGCCGGGCAGGCTCGATCACGGCTGTCATCGTTGTCGCGACCGGCTCCACGGAAGTCTGCTGCACAAGGACGGGCATCTCCTGATGAGGGGTGATTGGCTCCCGCGCCGGGAGTTCGCGATGCGTTTCCCGATCAGGGGTCCGGGTAAACCGCACATTCGGTGCCATCAGGAAGTGGCTGTCCAGACTGCCGTCCACCAGATGTGCAGGATCGCTGGCGCGCAGGATCGGAGAGCGGAAACGCGAGGTTTCGCCCATCGTCTCCGGCTCGATGCGTCGCGTGTCGACGGGGGCATAGGGATCGTTGTCCGGCCATGGATGATCCGGCAGTCCGAATGCTTCCGCATCGGGCATGTCTTCGGATGACGTGTTGCTGGAGGTCGCGGGCTGAAAGTTCGTTCTGGGAATACGCATGGAACCTGCAAGCGAAATCGTGACTGATAAGAGGACTGATGAATAGGAAATGAAGGTTAACATTCCCTTCCATCGCAGCCGAAGGCCTGAGCGGAAAGCAGGTCTTGAATCTGTGAAAGATGTTTTATTTTCAAGATCTTAATTCAAATTTTCCGGTAAATATCGAGCGTGGGAATTTAATTTCCCGCTCATCTGGCAGGGTGTTGCGATACCGGACGGGGCGAGCCGAGCAATGCGCAGCTTAACGTTTCAGCAAAATGCAAAAAGGACGCAAGGGTTGCGTCCTTTTTCCGAAGCTTTTTACGGTGCTGGCGGGTGTTCAGGCCATGCTGGCCGGGTCGCCGATCGGCAAAAGGGCGGGCGTCAGAACCGGGTCGTTGGGGTTCTTGGTGTCGCCCTTATCGACGATCGGCGGTGTCGCCGGCCTGTCCTGCGAGCGGTCGGGAACGCCCGGCGTGACCTGCGGGCCGCGGGGTGTTTCCGGCGTCTGTTCTGGAAGCGTTGTTGGCATGATCGTTCTCCTTCGACAGGAAAACGACGGACAGAGCCGTTGGTTCCCTGCGGCATGCACTACAAACGGACGGGAGGTGGCGGATGGACAGGGGGCCGTGCCATCCGCTAAGGACAACGGGCTGAAATGTGCGGAGAGCGGATCATGAACCAGTTTCACGTCGGCCAGAAGGTCGTCTGCATCGATGACAAGTTCAAGAACGTGTCGATCGACCAGGGTATCCGCAAGGGCCAGATCTATACGATCCGCTGGATCGGCCCCTACAAGCACTATATCGACGGTGAGTTCATCGGCATCAAGCTCGAGGAAATCCATCGCGGCAATGACGACGGTCCGGAAGGTTATGGTGCCGCCGACATGCCCTATCGGGCGACACGGTTCCGGCCGCTGCTGCGCGACAGGCTGGGTGCCCTGCGCAACCTGCTGGCGCCGACACCAAAGGGCGAGACGCCCTACATGCCGGAGGCGCCGGAAGAGCCGCAGCGCAAGGCGCCGGTAAAGAAGCCCGAAAAGGTCTGATCCTCAGGGCGCTTTGGCTGATGTCGCCAGCGTGTCGGCATTGGTGCCGGCCCGGCTGGCCTCGACTGCCTTCAGGATTGCCGGAACAACGAGTGCTGCACCCGCATTCGACGGGTGATTGCTGTCGATATAATAGATCTTCTCGTAGCCCTGATTGTTGACGCAGCGATCCTTGACGCTTGTGTCACAGAAAAACTCCGCCGGTTTGACGCGGTAGAGATTGGGATGCGAGAGCGCATCGAAGGCGGCAATGACGGTCGCGTTGCGCTTGCGGTAGAGTTCGGCGCTGGTCGAGAATACCGGATCCTTGGCGCCCGCCATGGCGGCCTTGGCGACGAGGTCCGGCACGTTCCATCCGGCTTCGGGGATGGGGTAGACCAGGACAACCTTGGTGCCACCATCGAGATATTTGCTGGATGTCCCGGAGATAGCGCTCCAGCACTCTTGCCTTGCGGGCATCGTCGAAGCGACCGGCCTCTTCGCTCTCCTTTTCCATGATATCGGCATAGATCGGCGTCAATGCCTCGACGCCGCCTTCGCCATTGTCGAAGCCGCCGCCGTCGATATAGAGCGACCAGCGGTCGAGCATGATGACCGTGTCGATGCCGCTCTCGCGGATATAGGTCTCGATGCCGGAGAAGAAGGAATTGCAGCGCAGGCGGTATTTCGGGGCGGACACATAGAATCCGGAAAAGCCGACGCAGGCGGAATGGCTCATGGCATAGAGATCGATCTTCGCCCTGTCGAATTGCCGAAGCGCTTCGCCGGCGATGGCGCCCGCGTGGGAATCGCCGATCAGGATGGTCTTGCTGCCCGTCGAATGCGCGGTGAGGCAGGCGCGGACCGGATGCTGGATATTGCTTTCGCCCTTGTCGAACAGGCAGGTGTCCATGGCCGGATCATGCTTTGCCTTCTCCGCCAGAACGTCTCGGGCGGTTTGCGGCAGCCGAAACTGCAGGCCGTTGTCGCGGCTGCCGACAAAGCCGATGGCGATGAACAGGCAGGTACCGACCGCCGTCGCCGTCAAGACGCGCGGCGCGGAGGACAGCATGGTGATGCGGCCGGTGCGGAAGGGTGTTTCGATAAACCGCCAGGAGAAATAGGCCAGCACGAGCGAGGCTACGGACAGGGCGAGGAACAGCGCGGTGGAGGGCTCCGTCAGGCTGCGGATACGGGCAAAGGCAAAGAGCGGCTGATGCCAGAGATAGGCGCTGTAGCTGATCAGGCCGATGCCGACCATGGGGGCTGTCGAAAGCAGCCGGGCGACCAGCGTGCCTTTAGCCGCAAACAGGATGATGAGGGCCGTGCCGACGACGGGTGGAAGCGCGTAGAATGAGGGGAAGGGCGTCAGTTCGTCATAGGCGAAGATCGAGAAGAGGATCAGGCCGAGCCCCGCCAGGGCGAGAGGTTCGTTCGGCTTCAATGTTCGGCCAGACAGGATGAAGGCCGTCAGCGAGCCGGCCAGCAATTCCCAGGCCCGGGTGGTCGGCAGGTAGAAATTGGCGGAGGCGAAATTGACCGAGCCGTATTCGGCAAGGAGCAGGCTGAGGAGGGCAATCACGACAATGATGGTCACCAGAGCCTTGCGGCCGAAACGCCAGCAGAGCATCACGAAAAGCGGGAAGACGAGGTAATACTGTTCCTCGACGGCAAGGCTCCAGGTGTGGAGCAGCGGCTGTTCCTCGGCGGCGGCGGCGAAATAGCCGGTCTCCTTCCAGAACAGGAAGTTTGAGACGAACAGGCAGACGGCAATGACGCTGTGGGCGAAATCCTTCATCTGCATCGGCAGCATCCAGGCCCAGGCAAAGGGCAGGCAGCAGAGAAGCACGAAGAACAGGACCGGCATGATGCGCCGCGCGCGTCGCTCGTAGAACTTCAGGATCGAGAACCGGCCCTTTTCCTGCTCGCCGATGATGATCGAGGTAATCAGATAGCCGCTGATAACGAAAAAGATATCGACGCCGACGAAGCCGCCGGAGAAGGCGCCGATGCCCGCATGGAACAATATGACCGGGACGACCGCCAGGGCGCGCAGCCCATCGATTTCGCGTCTGTAGAGCATCTAAAAATCCATGTCGGTAAAAAGAAATCTGCCATGCGGTCAGGCAATTGCAGCGGAATGAAATCGGCCCCGGATGCAAGGCTGCAACCGGAGCCGGATAAGGAAACCAGCTTTGGACCAAAGGTCAACCGAGGGATGGTCAGTTCCGGAACAATTTCCACCGTGTCGGGCGGAACGCAATGCGCGACCGGTCCGCGGCGATCTTTTCCGGGGGGAGTTCAATCTCGATCTTGCCCTGTGACGGGCCTATCTCAAGCTCGACATGGCGGGTGCCGGCGACCCTTCGGCTGGCCGTCACAAGACCGGCAATGCAGCCGCCGCAGCCATCGAGCAGTTCGATGTCATGGGGCCGGAAATAGAGCTGCGCCGTCCCGTCCTTTTCCCCATGGGCGCTGATGCCGATCGAGCGGTCGTCTATCCATAGCTGGCCGTTTTCGATGCGCACCTGCAGGATGTTCGACTGGCCGATAAAGCCGAAGACAAAGGGGGAGACCGGCGTATCGTAGATTTCGTCTGGCGTGCCCACCTGCTCGATCTGGCCCTTGCTCATCACCACGACACGGTCGGCAAGCTCCAGAGCTTCCTCCTGGTCGTGGGTGACGAAGATCGTCGTATGTCCGGTACGGTCGTGGATCTCGCGCAGCCAGCGGCGCAGTTCCTTGCGGACCTGGGCATCGAGCGCGCCGAAGGGCTCATCGAGAAGCAGGACGTTTGGTTCCACGGCCATGGCGCGGGCCAGAGCCACGCGCTGACGCTGTCCGCCGGAAAGCTGGGCGGGGTAGCGGTTTTCAAGGCCGCCCAATTGGACGAGGTCGAGAAGCTCCATCGCACGGCGCTTGATCTCTGCGGAGGAGGGGCGCCGGCCGGCAGGACGAATCTTCAAGCCGAACGAGATATTGTCCAGCACCGTCATGTGCCGAAACAGCGCATAGTGCTGGAACACGAAGCCGATATTGCGCTGCTGCACCGTCTTGCGTGAGGCATCCTCGTCGCCGAAATAGATCGTGCCGTCGGTCGGGGTCTCGAGGCCGGCCACCAGGCGCAGCAGTGTCGTCTTGCCCGAGCCGGAGGGGCCGAGCAGCGCAATCAGTTCTCCGGACCGGATGTCGAGAGAGACATCGTTGAGGGCGGGAAACCGGCTGAATTCCTTGCGTATGTTGTGAACGCGTACTTCCATGGATGATGAGACCTTTCAATGCCGGCGGCTGGCGGCGATCTGTTCGCTGAACTTCATTTCGAGCAGCGATTTCAGAACGAGCGTGACGAGTGCCAGCAGGGCGAGAAGCGTTGCGACCGCGAAGGCGGCAACGAAGTTGTATTCGTTGTAGAGAATTTCGACCTGGAGCGGCATGGTGTTGGTCAGGCCACGAATATGGCCTGAGACCACCGAGACCGCCCCGAACTCGCCCATGGCGCGGGCGTTGCAGAGCAGCACCCCGTAAAGCAGGCCCCATTTGATGTTGGGCAGCGTCACATACCAGAAGGTCTGCCAGCCGCTGGCCCCCAGCGAAAGGGCGGCTTCCTCGTCGCTGGTGCCCTGTTCCTGCATCAGCGGGATCAGTTCGCGCGCGACGAACGGGAATGTCACGAAGACGGTGGCGAGCACGATGCCGGGCACCGCAAACAGGATCTGGATGCCGTTGCTCTGCAGCCAGGGTCCGAGAAGGCTGTGCGAGCCGAAGAGCAGGATGAAAACGAGACCCGAAATTACCGGCGACACCGAAAAGGGAAGATCGATCAGCGTCGTCAGGAAGGCCTTGCCCTTGAATTCGAACTTGGCAATCGCCCAGGCCGCGGCAATGCCGAAGACGACATTGAGCGGCACGGCAATCACGGCGACGAGCAGGGTCAGACGGATGGCCGAAAATGTTTCCGGATCGGACAGCACCGTCAGGAATTCGCCGGGACCGTTGCGCAGGGCTTCCGTGAAGACCGCCGCGAGCGGCATCAGCACGAACAGGCTGATGAAACAGAGGGCGATACCGATCAGGACATAACGCGCGAGCCTGCTTTCGGAGGTCGCAGTGCGGACCATTTCGGAGGTGCCGTGATGGCTGGCCGGATCAGTCATATCATGCGCCATAACCATACCTCCTTCTGCTCCAGGCCTGGATCAGGTTGATGACCAGCAGCATGGCGAATGAAATGACCAGCATGACGGCAGCGATCGCCGTTGCCGCGGGGTAGTTGAACTCCTCGAGCCTGATGACGATGAGGAGCGGGGCGATTTCCGACACATAGGGCAGGTTGCCGGCAATGAAGATGACGGAGCCGTATTCGCCGACGCCGCGGGCGAAGGCGAGCGCAAATCCGGTCAGAACCGCCGGCGCCAGGCCCGGCAAAAGCACCCGGCTGATCGTCTGGAAACGGTTCGCGCCAAGTGTTGCCGCGGCTTCCTCGACCTCCTTGTCGATCTCTTCCATGATCGGCTGCACGGTGCGCACGACAAAGGGCAGGCCGACGAAGACGAGCGCGATGACGATGCCGATCGGGGTGAAGGCGATCTTGATGCCGAGTGGCGTCAGCAGCGAGCCGATCCAGCCGTTCGGCGCATAGAGCGTCGTCAGCGCTATGCCGGCAACGGCGGTGGGAAGCGCAAACGGAAGGTCCACCATGGCATCGATGATGCGCTTGCCGGGAAAGCGATACCGGACGAGCACCCAGGCGAGGATCACGCCGAAGACGACATTCACCAGCGCTGCCGCAAATGCGGTGCCGAAGGAGATGCGCAGGGCGTTGATGGTGCGTTCATCGGTGGCCAGCGACCAGAACGTGCTCCAGCCGAGCGCGCTGGACCGCCAGACGAGACCGGAAAGCGGAATGAGAATGATGAGTGTGAGCCATGACAAAGTAACGCCGAGCGCCAGTCCAAATCCTGGAATGACGCTCGGTTGTCGAAATTGCCACCGCCTGCGTGTGCTTGCGGTCATATGAACTTATTGCCCCGGCTTGTAGATCTGATCGAAGAGGCCACCGTCGCCGAAGAATTTCGGCTGCGCTTCCTTCCAGCCGCCGAAATCGTCGATGGTGGACAGCTTCACCTGCGCGAAACGGGCGATATCCCCGGCTTCGGCCGCTTCCGGCTTGAACGGCCGGTAGTAGTGCTTGGCGGCGATCTTCTGGCCGACGTCCGAATAGAGATACTGCAGATAGGCCTCGGCGACCTTGCGTGTGCCCTTGGCATCGACATTGCCATCGACCAGCGCGACCGGCGGTTCTGCCTTGATCGAGACGGATGGCGTTATGATCTCGAAGCTGTCAGGGCCAAGTTCTTCCAGAGACAGATAGGCTTCGTTTTCCCAGGCAAGCAGGACGTCGCCGAGACCGCGCTGGACGAAGGTGGTCGTTGCGCCGCGGGCGCCGGTGTCGAGAACCGGGACATGCTTGAAGAGATTGGCGACATATTCCTGCGCCTTGGTGTCATCGCCGCCATTGGCCTGCCGTGCCCATGCCCAGGCAGCCAGGAAGTTCCAGCGCGCGCCGCCTGATGTCTTCGGGTTTGGCGTGATCACCTGGATATCGTCCTTGACCAGGTCGCCCCAGTCCTTGATGCCCTTCGGATTGCCCTTGCGCACCAGGAAGACGATGGTCGAGGTGTAGGGCGCGCTGTTGTTTTCGAACTTGCTCTTCCAGTCCGCCGGGATCTTGCCGGTGTCCCTGGCGATGGCGTCGATATCGGCTTCGAGCGCCAGGGTCACGACGTCGGCATTCAGGCCGTCGATGACGGAGCGCGCCTGCTTGCCGGATCCGCCATGGGATGTCTGGATCGTCACCGTTTCGCCGGTGTCCGTCTTCCACTTTTCAGCGAAGGCGGCGTTGAAGTCCTTGTAGAGTTCCCGCGTCGGGTCATAGGATACGTTGAGGATCGTCGTATCGGCAAATGCGAAACCAAGCCCACCCACCTGAATGCTGCTTGCCAGCAGGGCCACTGTTAGAAGTCGCGTCAGTCGTTTCGCGTGCATGTCCTACCTCCGTTGTTAGTAGGCATACTCTATCCAATTTATGGAGTATTATAACGCAGAACATTTCCCGCGGTGGGCACGGGGGAGCAAAGTCATGCCTTTGTGGTCGCTCACATAGAAAACTTTACCCCATCAGGCCTCCCACCAGTCCCGGCAAGCCGCGCATCAGGGTTCTGGGAAGAAGCTACCCTGGCGACGCCGGTCGACGATCTTCAGCGATCGGTCGGGCTGGATCTGATAGGTTTCATAGACCTGTTCACCCCTGTCGCCTGTAAACAGATGCGTGAAAGTGCTTCCAACGGGAGATTTGGTCAGCTTTGTCCGCGGCTGTCCATTGTAGGTGATGCTACCGGGGATCGGCTGAAGTTCGGTCGAGGTGCAGCCGGCGAGCAAAAGCACGACGGTTGCTACTGAGAGGGCGGTCTTCATGATCTGCTCCTTTTTAAAGTGCGCTCTGCGCAGTCGATATGGACATAGGGCGGGTGCTGCCTGTTTCCATTGCTTGCCGCAATCGTGATCCTGCATGGTCCGCGATCCTGCAGGCTTGTCTGAAACTTGCAGGCGCCATTGGAGCCCCACTTGTTTCTATCAGCGAATCAGCGAGAATGATTTCGGGAGGTTTCACGGGGACTTAGATGTCATGAAACTCTTTGCCTGCGCCTCTCTCCTTGTTCTCCTCATCTCCCACATCGATTCTGTGCATGCCAGCAGCGCACGCGACGATCTCATGGAAAAGATCGCCGACGTCGTCGCCTTTGCCCGGGTTTGCCCGGCACTGGAGATGAACACGGTCTCCATCACCACGATCGCCATGGGCCAGAGCATCGGGAAATCCAATCGCGATTATGACGTGATCGATGCCATGGCCAACGCCCGGGAAGGGGCCATGCGTCGTGGCGGGGATTTTTCGAATACCTGCGAAACAGGACGCCGTCAGTACGGTCCGGGCGGAATCGAGCTTCCGGGCATGCTGCGCGAACGCTGATGCTGCGGCGACTTTTTTGCTTCCACGGAACTTTGGCCGCTGTGAACGCTTTAAATCGCCGACGGTGATGCTATACCAGCGGCTCCGATCCCCTTGCAGGCTTTCTGATGACCGTCGATCAATATCTTGCGTTTGCGGTCATCGGCCTGATGATGGCCTTTTTCATCTGGGGCCGATTCCGCTACGACATTGTTGGCTGCTGCGCGTTGATGCTGGCGGTTGCTGTCGGCATCGTGCCCTATGACAAGGCCTTCACCGGCTTCAGCGACGATATCGTCATCATTGTCGCCAGTGCCCTGATCGTCAGCGCCGGCGTTGCGCGCTCGGGGCTGGTTGATGCGGCGATCGAGCGCTACCTGCCGCGGCTGGGCTCCGTGCGCGGTCAATTGCTGATTCTCGTCGTGCTTGTCACAGTGCTTTCCGCCTTTATCAAGAACATCGGTGCCCTGGCGATCATGATGCCGGTCGCCTTCCAGTTTGCACGGCGATCCGGGATCCAGCCATCGCGCTTCCTGATGCCGATGGCATTCGGCGCGCTGCTTGGCGGCTTGATGACGCAGATCGGCACGTCGCCGAATATCGTGGTGTCCCGGGTGCGCCAGGAGCTGACCGGCGAAAGCTTCACGATGTTCGACTTCACGCCTGTTGGTGCGACGCTGGCGCTGGTCGGGACGATCTTTCTGCTGTTTGCCTACAAGCTTGTTCCGGAACGTGTCAGCCAGCAGTTCTCGATCGAGGAAGCCATCGAAATCACCAATTACGCGTCGGAGGCGGCAGTACCTGCCGGCTCGCCCTTTGTCGGCAAGTCGCTGAGCGCGCTGCTCAAGGCCAGCGATGGCGAGGCGATCGTTACCTCCGTCATTCGCAAGGCGCAGCATCGCACGCCTTTGCCTGATGTTGCACTGGAAGCCGACGATATCCTGCTCCTGGAAGGGAGCCCACTGGCGCTGGACAGGGTCGTGTCGCAGGGCAAGCTCAAGCTTTCCGGCGACCGCTCGCCATCGGGCACGAAGCCCGGAGCGGAAGTCGAGGCCATCGAGGCGGTTATCGGCAGCGAAAGTCCGCTTGCCGGCATGTCGGCGACGCGGCTGGCGCTTTTTAATGCCCACAATATCAATCTGCTCGCTGTCAGCCGCCAGGGACAGCGATTGAAGGAGCGGCTCGGCGATGTGACGCTGCAGGTCGGCGATATCATCGTGCTTCAGGGTTCGCGCAAGGAATTGCCGGTGTTTCTCCAGGAGTTCGGCTGCCTGCCGCTGGCGCAGCGCGAAATCCTGCTGGGCACGATCCGGCGTGCCTACCTGCCGCTTCTGGTGCTTTTGGCAGCCATGGGCAGCACGGCCGTTGGCATTTTGCCGGTGCCGATCGCGTTTTTTGCGGCAGCGCTGGCGATGGTGGTGTTGCGGGTCATTCCGCTGCGGGACGTCTATCGCTCCGTCGACGGGCCGATCCTGGTCATGCTGGCGGCGCTCATTCCGGTCAGCGATTCGCTGCGCACCAGCGGCGGAACAGACGTCATCGCCAACTGGCTGGGTGGGGTCGCCACGCAATTGCCGCCATTCGGCGCGCTGGCCCTGATCCTGATTGCTGCCATGGCCGTCACGCCGTTTCTCAACAACGCGGCGACCGTCCTTGTCATGGCGCCGATCGCCGCCAGTTTTGCCACGGCTCTCAACTATCGTCCGGAAGCCTTCCTGATGGCGGTTGCCATCGGTGCCGGCTGTGATTTTCTGACCCCGATCGGGCATCAGTGCAACACGCTGGTCATGGGCCCCGGCGGCTACCGATTCAGCGACTATCCGCGTCTCGGGCTGCCGCTCTCTCTGGTCATCATCCTTGTCAGCATCCCGGCGCTGATTTATGTCTGGCCACTGCAGTAGCAAAACCGAAGACGTCGAGCGGCAGGGTATTCGGGATAGCTGGCCCTGATTTTCCACGACAATTCCGACGGTGACACATACCGAGGATCGTCGTGCCGAAGGCGAATTGAGCGCGATTGCGCTCAACTCCGTTGCAACGCAACCGGTTCATCGCCTATATGTGTGCGGATCGGTGGTTTCGCCCTGCGCTCGATCGCGCGGGTGCGGAAAACGCAGGGACTGGCCGGCTCATCGGCATCCCGGACATTCTGGCAGGAATAGATTCCAGCCGTCTCGACCCAAATATTGGACCTCTCGTGTTTATCGAAATATCCATTGTCGTTCTGCTTACCATTCTCAATGGCGTTCTTGCCATGTCGGAGCTGGCCGTTGTGTCCTCCCGGCCCGTCCGTCTGAAACTGCTTGCGGAGCAGGGCAACAAGGGGGCTGCGATTGCCATCCGCCTGTCCGAAGATCCGGGCCGGTTCCTTTCGACAGTCCAGATCGGTATTACGCTGGTCGGCGTTCTCTCCGGCGCCTTTTCGGGCGCAACGCTCGGTGCGCGTCTTGCCGGATGGCTCGAACTTCAGGGTTTGCCGGAAGGCTGGGCGGATGGTCTCGGCGTCGGCTCCGTCGTCGTTGCCATCACCTATCTTTCCCTGATCGTCGGGGAACTCGTGCCAAAGCAGATTGCGCTGCGCGCGCCGGAGGCTGTGGCTTCGAAGGTGGCCCCCGCAATGGCGCTCCTGTCCAGGGTGGCGCTGCCGCTCGTCTGGCTGCTGAATGCCTCCGGAAAAGGGGTGCTGGCGCTGCTGGGACAGAGGGGCGAGACGGATGAAAAGATGACCGATGAGGAAATCCGCACCGTGCTTGCCGAAGCGCATAGCGCGGGTGTCATCGAGGCCGGCGAATCGGAAATGATTTCGGGCGTGATGCGCCTTGCGGATCGCACCGCACGTGGCTTGATGACGCCGCGTCGCGACGTACAGGTCATCGATATCGAGGACGACATGCGCGATATCCGCGAACAGTTGCGCAATTCGCAACGGTCGCGTCTGCCCGTGCGAAATGGCGCCTCCGACGAAATCCTGGGGGTGATTTTCGTGAAGGATGCGCTTGACGCATTTCTCCAGGGCACCAATCTCGATGTGCGCACGCTGATGCGCGAAGCGCCTGTCGTTTCGGATCGAACCGGCGCCATGAATGTGATCCAGTCGCTGCGCAAGTCGCCCGCCCACATGGTTCTGGTCTATGACGAATATGGTCATTTCGAAGGTATCGTCACCTCCGGCGATGTCCTTGAAGCCATCACAGGTGTCTTCCAGGAGGATGAAACCGAGGAGCCGGCAATCGTGAAGCGGGACGATGGCTCCTATCTTGTCGCCGGCTGGATGCCGATCGACGAGTTTTCCGACGAGATGGGCTTCGTCCTGGACGAAGAGCCTGACTATGAGACGATTGCCGGCTTCGTCATCAACGAACTGAAACGTTTGCCGTCCCTGGGCGAAAGTTTCACCGTCAATGGCTGGCATTTCGAGGTCATCGACCTCGACGGCCGGCGTGTCGACAAGTTGCTGGTCAAGAAGATCGGCAGTTAAGACGATCAATGTTCTGCGGGCCTGTTCCGCCCCGAGGACGCCCTGGAAAGAAGCGATCGACACTCCGTTCGATCGCTGCAAAAGCCTGCGGGCGCTCGCAGAGCATGGCGTATTACAGCCCGCAGGCTGTTGTCTTCCATAGACTTCAAACCGGACGCGGTTGGCGCCGGCGCTCATCATCCCTTCTCGTGCGAAAGATCGTTGTCCTCAGCGGTGTGCAGCCGACACCTTGCCGGACAAGGCTCGACTTTAATGCAGGGTGATAGCGTTGGTTTGCCGCTGGACAACGCCACGGCAGAACGGCTTAAATCCTTCATCTCTGACGCAATCTGAGACGGGTCTGCATCCAAAGCAGGAGAAATTGCGATATGGATCGGAAGGAATCGTTGGCGCTTCTCGACAAGGGGCCTGTTGCCTGGGACGAATGGACATGGGCGATGCGTACGGAGAAGGGGCGACTGAACAAGGCCGGTCTTTGGGACGATACTGCCAGCGGCGATCTGGATAACGTCGATGCAAATGAGCCGACGCGGCAATGGTTGCGGCAGGCCGCAATCGATCTTTCCGGTGTCCGCATTGATCGTGACGTCGCGTTTGGGGAGTGGAGTTTTCCCGGCGGTGCGAATTTCGATGGGGCTGTTTTCGGCGGCAAAGCCTGCTTTCACGACTGTGGCACAAGCCTATCCTTTGTAGGCTCCCGTTTTCTGAAGGACGTCACCTTCCAGGACGTCGAGTTTGGGTTCTCCAGTTTCAGAGATTCTGTCTTCGAGGACGGCGGGACCTGGAGCAGGAACTACTTCTTCGAAGACGCAAGTTTTGCCTCCGCCTGTTTCGGTGGCAGTGTGGTCATGGAGGGCCTGCGGTTCGCCAAGCGCTCAGATTTTTCCAGAGTGCTGTTTCTCGATGAACTCATCATGCGGGACGGTGCGTTTTTCGGCCCTGCCGACTTTTCCGGGGCGATACTTTGTGCCGATACGATAATCGAAGACGTGTCATTCGCAATCAGCGTTCCACCCGAACTGGAGCCCTACTGTCGATCCGCATAGGCAAGTTGCGGGCTGGTGCCGCCCCGTGAAATCGCGGGATTTGTCATGAACCAGCGTTGACTCTTGTAATGTTATTTAATAACAAGTCCGCGACTTCGCCGCTCCTGTCCACTTTTCATGGGCGGGACGGTGTGAGTGTGGTTGTCACATATTTCAGAATGTGTCAGGTCTTGGTTTGATGGTGCTGCTTCCACGAAGACTCGGAAGCGGCTGAAAAGGGAACACGGTGAGGACGACCCAATCGGGGCCGAAACCGTGGCTGCCCCCGCAACTGTAAGCGGAAAGTGCGTTCACGATATCCCACTGGTGAAAGCCGGGAAGGGGTGGACGCGCATCGACCCGCAAGCCAGGAGACCTGCCATCAAATCGATCAACCGCAACGGACGGGGTGTTCCGATGGAAAAAATCTGGCTTGCTGCCGGGGGCTCTGCGCCCTCGCTCTCGATTGCCATTTTGTCTCCGGAAAAAACCACCGGAGGAATGGAATGGCGAAATCTTCTGCGAACAAACACACCATCACGGTTTGCACCGATTGCCGGATTACCGGCACACCCTGCCGGCCGGGGCTTGAACTGCTGGCCCGGCTGAACGACAGCCTTGCGGCCCTGAAGCAACCGCTGGACCAGGACTTTTCGGTTGCGGGCACGGCCTGCATGGCCGGCTGCACGCGGCCCTGCACCATTGCGTTTCAGGCGAGCGGCAAGGCCACCTATCTGTTCGGCGACATCACGCCGGATCAGGATATCGACGATCTCATCGCCTTTGCGGGCATTTATGCGGGGCTTGCCGATGGTATGACGCGGGAGGCGCAGCGTCCGCGCGGACTGAACGGCAAGACCATTGCGCGACTACCGGCAGCCGTCCTTGCATCCGAACAGCTTGCGGAGCGCCTGCAATGAGCGGCTCGTTCAGGGGAGGCCGTCGATGAACTGCCGTTCCGAAGGCGCGGGTCTTGCAGCCCGCTCGCTCAGCTGGGGTCCACGTGCGGGGCTGATGCTTGTTCGCGATGTCAGCTTTTCCATCGCAGCCGGCAGCAGGCTCGTCATTCTTGGCCCCAATGGTGCGGGGAAATCATCGCTGCTGCGATGCCTCTATCGCGCCGTGCGGCCGCTGGAGGGCATGGTCGAGATCGATGGCGAGGATATCTGGAGCCTGACGGCCCGCGAGGCCGCGCGGACTGTTGCCGTGGTGCTGCAGGAAATGCCGGCGGATTTTCCCTTCAGCGTCCGCGACGTCGTGACCATGGGGCGCATTCCGCGCCGCCAGGGCATGAACGGCTGGACCGATACCGACCGGGAAAAGGTGATCCACGCCCTTGATCATCTGGAGCTTGCCCATCTGGCAGGGCGCCAGTTTTCAACATTGTCCGGTGGCGAAAAGCAGCGGGTGCTGGTGGCGCGCGCCCTGGCACAGGAACCCCGCATCATCATCCTCGACGAGCCCACCAATCACCTGGATATCCGTCATCAGCTGGAAATCCTCGACCTTTTGCGCAGCCTGCAACTGACCATCGTGACGACCCTGCACGATATCAATCTTGCTGCGGATTTTGCGACCGAGGTCGCCATCATGCAGGAAAGCCGCATGACCCATTTCGGCCTGCCGGACGAGGTCCTGACGTCGGCGGCGATCTCCACGACCTTCGGCGTGACGGCCACCGCCCACCATCCCTCTGGCAATCACGCCCGCTTTTCCTTTTCCCTTTCGCACTGAACGGAGACGATCATGATCAGACAGTTACTTTCAACCACTGCTGCGGGCCTGCTTTCTGCCTCCCTGCTGGCCGGCCCGACATTTGCCGAGCCGATGACGATCAAGAGCTGCAACCGCGATGTGACCTTTGATGCGGTGCCCCAGCGGGCGGTCTCGAATGACGTCAACCTCACCGAAATGATGCTGGCCCTGAAGCTGCAGGATCACATGGTCGGCTATACCGGGGTTTCCGGATGGAAGACGCTCGATGCAACGCTCCGCGAAGGTGTCAAAGCCCTGCCGGAACTTTCGGCGAAATATCCGACCAAGGAAGTTCTGCTGAATGCCGATGCCGACTTTTATTTCGCCGGCTGGAACTATGGCATGAAGGTCGGCGGCGAGGTGACGCCGGAAACGCTCGCACCCCTTGGCATCAAGGTCTATGAACTGACCGAATCCTGCATTCACATCATGGCCAAGGACAAGCCGACGATGGACGATATGTTCGTCGATCTGGTCAATCTCGGCAAGATCTTCGATGTCGAGGACCGGGCCGAGGCGCTGGTCGCCGGATACCGCGAGAAGCTTGAGGGTATCACGGCCAAGATCGGCACGGTCAAGGAGCCGGTCCGCGTTTTCGTCTATGATTCCGGCGACGAGAAGCCGTTTACCTCCGGTCGCTTCGGCATTCCGACGGCGATGATCGAGGCCGCTGGCGGGCGCAATGTCATGGACGGCGTCGAGAAGAGCTGGACGGAAGTCTCCTGGGAGCCGGTCATCGAGGCCAATCCGCAGGTGATCGTCATCGTCAACTACGGCGAGGTGACGGCGGACCAGAAGATCGCCTTCATGAAGAACAATCCCGCCTTCAAGGCGATCGATGCCGTCAAGAACGATCGTTTCGTGGTTCTCGACTATATCGAGGCGACACCGGGGCCCCGCAATGTCGATGCCATCGCCCGGCTCGCCGACGCGTTCCATCCGAACACCATGTAGTTTTGCCAGCCCTGATGCCGCCGGCGTGATTTCGGCGGCTTCAGGCCACGGGACCGAATATCAACATGACCATGAAAACTTTCCTTGCCGGTCTCGCGGTCCTGCTGCTGCTGGTGCTGTCGATCTCCGCCGGGGTATCGCTGGGGTCTGCCCCGGTGCCCCTCTCGACGGTCTGGTCGATCCTGGTCAACAGGCTGATGCCGGGGACGCTTGACGTCGTCTGGTCGGCCGGCCGTGAGAGCATCGTCTGGGACGTGCGGTTTCCGCGCGTCATCCTTGCCGGGCTCGTTGGTTCGGGGCTGGCTGTTACCGGTGCGGTGCTCCAGTCGGTGACCCGCAATCCGCTTGCCGATCCGCATCTGCTCGGGGTCTCCTCCGGCGGAGCCCTGGGAGCGATCATCGCGCTTCTGCATACCGGCCTTATCTTCGGCCTGGTTACCGTGCCCCTGTTTTCGTTTGCCGGGGCGCTGCTGGCGACCCTTGCCGTCGCCGGTGTCAGCCGATTGACCGGGCAGGGGGCCGACAGGCTGGTTCTGTCCGGCGTCGCCGTTGCCTTCGTGCTGACCGCTCTCGCCAATCTGACGATCTTTCTTGGCGATCCGCGTGCCGTCCATACCGTCATCTTCTGGATGCTCGGCGGACTGGGGCTGGCGCAATGGTCGCATCTGAGTTATCCGGCGCTGGTTCTTGGCATCAGCCTGTCATGGCTTGTCTTGAGGGCGCGCGAGATCAATGCGCTTGCCATGGGCGACGAGACAGCATTGACGCTCGGCATTGCCGTTCCCCGGTTTCGCCTGATGCTGTTCGTCGTCACGGCGCTGGTGACCGGTGTCATGGTCGCCTTTTCCGGCGCTATCGGCTTCATCGGCCTGATGGTGCCGCATTTCGTGCGGCTGATTGCCGGCAGCGACAATATCAGGGTTATCCCATTGTCGGCGGCGTTCGGTGCCATTGCGCTGATCTGGGCAGACGTGGTGGCGCGGATCGTCATGGCGCCGGAGGATATGCCGATCGGCGTGGTGACCGGGCTGGTGGGCGGCATTGCCTTCATCGCGATTTTGCGCCGACGTTCCTTCTGACGCCCTTGGAAAAGACCCATTCAAATCCTAATTGCCTCGCCTATGATAGGTGTCGCGACGCCCTTTTTGTCGTCAAGAGGCATTGAAGAGGAATGAAACCGATGAGCATGGATGCGCCGATATGCAGCCCGGGCGAGATCTTGTCCTTCTGGTTCGAGGAGTTGCGGCCGGAGCATTGGTTCAAGCCGCCGCAGGGTCTTGATGAACAGTGCCGGCGGCGGTTTCTCTCCACCCATCTGGCGTTGGCGCGGGATGTTCCGCCGCTTTGGCGCGCCACGCCGGAAAATCGGCTGGCGGCGATCCTGGTTCTGGATCAATTGCCGCGCAACATCTATCGCGCCACGCCTTTGGCCTTCGCGACCGACGGTCTGGCCCTCAATGAGGCCAAGCGCGCCATCGCCGAGGGCGCTGATCTCGCCGTCTCTGTCCGATCGCCGCTTCTTCTTCTACATGCCCTTCGAGCATTCCGAAGATATCGACGATCAGATTTTGTCGGTGAAGCTGTTTACCGAACTGGCTGATCCGAACTATCTCGATTTCGCCATCCGCCACCACGAAGTCATCCGCCTGTTCGGTCGTTTCCCGCATCGAAACGCGATTATGGGCCGGACATCGACATCGGCCGAAGAGGTTTATCTCAGCCAGCCGGATGCCGGTTTTTAGGCGATTTGTTTCCGCGCAGACGCTAAACAAGCACGCGCCTTTTGCATCCGGTGGCGTGGCCGCCTATTCATTGGAAACGATGAGGTCGGGCACCGATTCTCGATCGCCTGCATGTTTCAAGACCGACCTCTAAAGGACCAGAGCTTGCTGATGCCACCGAAATTCCAGGTCGTGTTGCTGTCGCTATGGATGGCGCTGTCAGCTCTGCCCGTATTCGCTCAGGATGCCGCCGCACCCGTGCCTGAGGCACAGGCGGTTGTTGCAAGCGCGCAGAGCCAGGCGACCGAAGAGCTGAATGCCGCCCGCGAAGAGCTGAAGCGTCTGGCCGATCTGGTCGAGAACTCGAAAAGCGATGACAACAAGCTGGCCGAGCTCAAGGTGGATGTCGATGCAACGGCCAAGAAGATCATCGGTACCTCCATCGCCACCCGGCCGCGGCTTGACGAGATCAAGGCACGATTGACGGAACTCGGCGACCCGCCGGCCGAGGGCGCGCCACCGGAAGCCAATGTCGTCAGCCAGGAACGTGAACGACTGATCGCGGAACGCGGCGAGATCAACGCATTGACGGGGGATGCTGAAAACCTGTCGATCCAGGCGACGAAGCTGTCGAATTCGATCACAGCAACCCGGCGCGCGCTGTTTTCGAATACGCTGCTGCAGCACACCACCATCAATCTGGAGGTTCTCCAGAATGCGTCGACATCCTTCATTACCGAGGGGCAGGCACTGTCGCGCAGCCTGACGAGCTGGATTTCCTTCGCCTGGAAATACAAGCGCCTGCAGCTGCTGACGGCGATTTTCCTGTCGCTTTGTGCGGCGCTGTTTTTCCTGTCCGGCAGCTACCGGGTGTTTTCTCCGCTGATCCGCCGCGATGCGGCGGAGGTAGAGCCGGGTTACATCACACGGCTATCGGTTGCCTTCTGGTCGACAATGATCCCGACGACGGCGGCGAGCGCCTTCGTCCTGTCGAGCTATTTTTTCCTGCAGTCCTTCAATGTCCTGCGCCCGGATATCGCGCCGGTCATCGCGATCACGCTCGGCGTCAGTGTCGGCTTTCTGTTCGTGGCAACGCTCGCCAATGCCGTCCTGGCGCCTGCCGAGGGGAACTGGCGTCTGGTGCGTGTTTCCAATCTTGGTGCACGGCGCCTGATGTTCGCGATTTTCGCGATGGCTGCGATCAACTGTCTCGACTATCTGCTCGGCGGGATCAGTGAAGCCATGGGTTCGCCTGTCGTGCTGACGGTCGTGAAGAGCCTTTTTGCATCGCTTTTCATCGGCCTCATCCTGATGACCATGCCGCTGATCAAGCCGATGCTGCCTGTCGGTGCGCCGCTTGACAGCCCCGGTCGTCCCTGGCCGCGCTTCGTCTCCGTGCTTTTCCTGGGCGCTGGAGCCCTTCTGATTGCCACGGCGGCCATTGGCTATGTCGGGCTTGCCCGCTTCATCGCGACGCAGATCGTGGTCACGAGTGCGATTCTGGTCACCGCCTATATCGGCATCCTGACAGGCAAGGCCGTCGCCAAGCAGAATGCCTTTGCCGATACGGTCGTCGGGCGTTATCTCGAACGACGCTTCGCTATGGGCCAGGTTGCTCTCGATCAGGCCGGACTGGCCGCCGGCCTCGGCATCTATGCGCTGGTCGTGGTGTTCTTCATTCCGCTGATCCTGCTGCAATGGGGCTTCAAGGTTGCCGATATCCAGGCCTGGGCATACAGGCTGCTGACGGAGATCAAGATCGGCAGCATCACGATTTCGCTGGTCGGAATTTTCGCGGGCATTCTGCTGTTTGCCGCAGGCTATCTGACAACGCGGTGGTTCCAGCGCTGGCTGGACGGCAGCGTCATGGCCCGGTCGCGCGTCGATGCCGGGGTGCGAAATTCGATCAAGACCGGCGTCGGCTATCTCGGGGTGGGCCTTGCCGGGCTGATCGGCATTTCCGCCGCAGGCCTTGATCTTTCCAGTCTCGCGCTGGTCGCCGGTGCCCTGTCGCTCGGTGTCGGTTTCGGCCTCCAGAATATCGTTTCCAACTTCGTCTCCGGCCTCATCCTGCTTGTCGAGCGCCCCTTCAAGGTCGGCGACTGGGTGGTGACCGGTACGACGGAAGGTTTCGTCAAGCGGATTTCAGTGCGCGCGACCGAGATCGAAACCTTCCAGCGGCAATCGATCATGGTGCCGAATTCCCTGTTCATCAACGCATCCGTCGGCAACTGGACCCATCGCAACAAACTCGGTCGATCCGATATCCCCGTCATCGTCGGCTATGACACCGCCCCGCGAAAGGTGATGGACCTGTTGCTGGAGATTGCCGAGGCGCACGCGCTGGTTCTGCGCAATCCGTCGCCGATGGCCGTGTTCACAGCCTTTGGCGAGACGACGATGACGTTCGAACTCCGGGTCTACGTCGCCGACATCGTCAATGGCGGCGGGGTTCGCAACGACCTGCGGCTGGAAATCTTCGAGCGCTTCCGTGCCGAAGGCATCGGCTCGCCGTTCCCGCATGAGACTGTGGAAGAGGAGCCGGAAATTATCCTGGAGGAGGTTGCGACAGACGCACCTGTCCTGACAGCCGAGGCCTCGCCGATGGCTGACGATGCCAAGCCGGCCACGATCCCGCGCCGGCCGCGCCGTGTGGGGGCCGGCAGCCAGGGCGAAACGTCGTAATGCTCATGGTGACCATATTCACGCTGTATTCAGCCGTCTTGCAATAAAACCTGTGCAAGCCCTTCGTTCGCAGTCTAGTCTTGGAACGGTTGACAAGGGGCAGCGCTTTATCCACGGCCTATCGCTTTGGAACTGCGCGCAGAGAGGGCGGCGCTTGCGCCGATGGGCAATGAAGACAGCATCGCGTGCAATTCTTCTCGTCATTCTTGCGGCTGCCCCGGCAGGGGCCGCAACCGTCACCAACAAGGACACGGAAACGGCGGTTCTTGTCGTGGTCGAAGGCGAAAGCCGCATGGAGATTGCCATCGATGCCGGCGGCTCGGAATCGATATGCCCGGCCGGCTGTTTTGTCACCACGCCGAGCGGCGACCGCATCGGCCTGCAGGGCGACGAGAACGTCGACATCATCAATGGCTCGGCGGTGGTGAAGTAAAAGCGCCAGACCTTCCGCATGCCGGCTGGTTCTGGCAAGCGTCGAAACCGGAACGGGTGTAAAAGGCCTGGGAAATACCGTTTCTGCGGTCGGTTGCGAAGGTGATTCCTCGAGATTTTCTTCTGTATAACCGGCCGCCAATTCCCCTTGTATATTTCAGCAATCGGTTAACGACTGCGAAAACCTTTCTGCGTAGCTTGTCTGAGGGGACAATCTTTCAGATAGGCGATCTATGTCATTTTTTGGCGTGTCCGGAATGTACTATTCCGGTGAATCCTTGCAGCAGCACCGCATCGTGCTTGCCGAAGACTCAAACCTCTTTTCGGCCATGGTGTCGAAGCGGCTCAAGGAGTTGCTTGATATCGACGTGATCGTCTGCCGCGATTATGACGATCTTCAGTTCGCGGTCGAGAATTCATCCTTCCCGGCAACGCTGGCGATTTCCAACATCAATCTCCCGGGTGCCGAGAACGGCGAAGCGCTATCCTATCTGACGGATATGAGCGTGCCGACGATCGTGTTCACGGGGACGTTTCAGGAAAGCATCCGCGAGAAGATCCTCGCCAAGGACATCGTCGACTACGTCCTCAAGGACAGCGTCTTTGCCGTCGATATGCTGGCGGAATCGGTCTGCCGCTTCCTGACCAATCACAAGCACCATGTTTTGATCGTCGACGACAGCCCAACGGCACGCGCGCTTTTGACGACGCAGCTGAAACGCTACAATTTTCGGACGAGTTCCGCTGAGAACGGCGCCAAGGCGCTCGACATTCTGAAGGCCAACCCGGATATCGGCCTGATGATCACCGACTACAACATGCCTGATATCGATGGCTTCGAGCTGACGCGTCGCATTCGCGGCAGCCACGGCCCGCACCAGCTGCGCATTATCGGCGTCTCTTCCTCTGCCGACCGGCTGCTGTCTGCCCGCTTTCTGAAGGCCGGCGGCAATGATTTCATGCTGCGCCCCTTCATCAACGAAGAGTTTTACTGCCGCGTGAATCAGAATCTGGACACTCTGACGAAGATTCAGACGATGAGCGCAAAGGTCGCACGCAAGGCCTGATCATTCCAACCGATCGGTTTGAAGCAGCAGCAGGCCGGCGCGATCGGCCTGACGACGACAAGAATGAGGGGACGGAAGGGCCGGCGATAAAACGCGGATCTTCCGTCCCCTTATTCAATAGTCGCATTCAGCGAGCGATACCCCGATCTTCCAGCTTTCCGGCATTCCAGAACCGGTCAAGCTGCAGGATGACATTGCCGCAATAGGCGTTTCAGCGTGCGGCCTGAAGGGTCAGCTTGCGCTCGGCGCGTTCCTGCTGGGGCGAGCGATTGTAGAGTTCGCGATAACACTTGGAAAAGTGCGAAGCCGAAACGAAGCCGCAGGCGACCGCCACTTCCACGACCGGCATGGCGGACTGGACCAGCAGGTGGCGTGCGCGATCCAGCCGGATCTCCAGATAATAGCGCGCCGGCGAGCGGCCCATTTCCTGGCGGAACAGGCGCTCGATCTGGCGGCGGGAGAGACCGGCGCTGTCGGCGATCTCCAGCAGCGACAGGGGCTCGGAAAGATTGCCTTCCATCAGTTCGATGATCGACAGGACCTTGGCGTTCTGCACGCCCAGACGAGCCCGCAGCGGCAGGCGCTGGCGGTCGTGGGGGCCGCGCACCCGGTCGGTCAATGCCTGCTCGCAGACGCGGTTGACGAGGTTCTCGCCGAAATCCTGATCGATCAGGTTGAGCATCATGTCGAGCGAGGCCGTGCCGCCGGCGCAGGTGTAGATGTTGCCGTCGATTTCGTAGAGGTCGGCATAGACATCGACCTGCGGGAAGCTTTCGGCGAAACCGGGCAGATTTTCCCAGTGGATCGCACAGCGCTTGCCGGTCAGAAGGCCGGCCGAAGCCAGCACATGGGCGCCCGTACAGAGGCTGCCGACCGAGACGCCGCGATTGTAGACTTCGCGCAGCCAGGCATTGACGGACTTGTTGTAGAAATCCTCGACATAAATGCCGGAACAGACCAGCACCATGGAAGGGCGGTTTTCGCCGCCCAAATGTTTGCGCTCGTCGGCCAGCGACGAGTTGACCTCGATGCCGATGCCGCTCGAGGAGAGCACCTGAAGGCCGTCTGTCGATGCGAGGCGCCACGTATAGGCTTCATAGCCAAGCATGCGGTTTGCAATGCGCAGGGTCTCGATCGCCGCGGAAAACGGCAGCATGGAAAAGTTCGGCACCAGAAAGAAAACGAGAGACCGCTTTTTAGTCATTGGCTTGTTCATGAGGCGTTTCCATGGCCAGAGGATATCGCATTTGTCCCGTGGAACCCGGAGTTCCGGCTTGCCTGAATACGACATTCTCATGGATGTCCGCGACGGGGAAGGAATAAATATTTGCGACATCGGACAGGTCGCCTTCAAACTGGTCAGTCCAGGATGCATTCGCCTATATTTTTGCCTTCAGCGACGAATATGTCGTTTTTTGTAAACAATGCCGCAGGATGCAACGTTCTTCGCTGTCGTCTGCAGAGGTTGCGGAGTTTGCAGATTGCGACGTGGGCGGTGCGCTCTACGGACCATGTCGGATTTGGGGTATGCGAGGTCCGCTCCCTGTCGTCGTTTCCGAGATACGCCTTCATCGAAAAGGGCACCCCGCCGTCATGGTGGAATGCCCTTTTTATGCGTCGGTCCAATTTTGACAGGACGGTTTGTCCCCTTGTTCCGTCGGCGTTCGTTCCGTCATGCGGCAGGCTTGCCGTTCCTGGAGGCGCAGGCGGACGGGAAGCCGATATCCTTCAGCGTGTCGTAGGACAGGGCTTCGAAGGCGCGTTCGGTGCGGTGCTGCCGCCATGCGCCGACCATGCGGGCCCGCAGGGCGAACACCGTTGCGAACAGGCTGGTGGAAAGCGCCGGACGACGTCCGGATGGGCTGGGTGCAAAGCTTGAATATGTCATTGTTCTGGTTCCTTTTGAGGTTTGCTGTTCAAAAGGTCGCGACCATGGAAGGATAATGTCGCAACCTCATTCATCATTCCAACGAATATATTTGATGTTCTGCATCAAATATCGTTGTGTTTTAGGTCTCGCGAAAGCGCGAGGTCCAGATGCAGCGAGGCGGGCAGGGCCCCGATTTCCCGCGCTGCCTTGCGGCGGTTTTCTGCGATCTGCCGTTCCTGCCGATCACTCGTAATCTGCAACAGCAGCGGTGCGATCATCCGACGGACCGTGAAGGCGAAATTCCCGGCGTGCAGGCGCACCGCAGTTTCAGCTTCCTTTTCAAGGTTCGACTGCAGGGACATGGGAGGCTCCTTTCGTCTGGTTTGGTGTTTGCAACTTGACTATCTCCCGGTGGTAAGGTTCAATCAAACGAAATGAAGTGATGTTATCTTAAAGAAAAACTGATCCTGAGGTTCTGCGATGAACATGATGCTGCGCCATGCCCTTCCGCTTCTGGAAATGGATATCCTGAAGACCTTCGTCGCCATTGCCGAGACTGGCAATTTCACCACGGCAGCCGAGACGGTGTACCGGACGCCATCGGCGGTCTCGATGCAGATCAAGAAGCTGGAGGAGATGCTGGGCTGCGTGCTGTTCCTGCGGGACGCGCGATCTGTGTCGCTGACGCCGAACGGAGAACTGCTGCTTGGTTACGCCCGCCGGCTGCTGGCGCTCAACAACGAGGCCGTGTCGCGCTTCCTGCTGCCTGACATGAACGGTGTCGTGCGCGTCGGCGCGCCGGAGGACATTGGCGAGCGCATCCTGCCCGAGGTGTTGAAGCGCTTTGCGGAATCCTATCCCAACGTCACTGTCGATGTGATGATCGGCAACAGCAGTGTGCTGCGCAAGCGCGTCGAGGAGCACCGGATGGACATCGCCCTGTTCAACAGCATCGCCGGCGAGAACTCCGGCGGCGGGGAGATCCTGCTGGCGGAACGGCTGGTCTGGACCGGCACCAAATGCGGCACGGCCCACACGCGAGACCCCCTGCCGATCTCGATGTGGGAGGATGGTTGCGTCTGGCGCGCCGATGCGGTCGAGAAGCTCTCGAGGGCAGGGCGCAAATTCCGGGTTGCCTTTCTCAGCGCCCACACGACTGGCCAGCGGGCGGCCATCCAGGCGGATCTCGCCATAGCCCCCTTGCCGCGTTATCTCGTGCAGGGCGACCTGGTGGCGCTCGGTGAGAGCCATGGCCTGCCTGAACTGGGATATTACAATATCGGCCTGCAGGTGATCGACAAGGCCTCGCCGCCGGTGCTCGCGGTTGCCGATCACGTCCGTGCGGCTTTTGTCGATCTGCAGTAGAGCTTCGTTCGGGACGAATAGCGGTCAGTCGTCTGCCTTCTTCAGCCAGCGCAGCACCCTGATCTCATCGTCTCCCATCCAGCGCGTCAGGGTTTCGCTGCGGCTGGGGCGTATCTTCAGAAGCGCGGACAGTTCGTCGGTTTCGAAATCGGTGAAAACCTTCGGATGGATGTAGGACGAGCGGCAGACGGCGCGCGTGTTGACCAGTCGGGCGGCGACGGCATCGACGATCTCGTTGACCTGTCGTGTCCGCTGGCTCTGGCTTGATGCGGGCTCGATCGCCGCAAGCGCCGTCGCTGCCATGCGTGTCGCACCCCATGTCCTGAACTGGCGGGATGAAAAGGTGCCGCCGCTGGCGTCGCGAATATAGGCATTGACGTCCTGGGAGCGGATCGCATGCCGCTTTCCCTCGTCGTCCAGATATTGGAACAGATGCTGACCGGGCAGTTCCTGCAGCATGCGGATGGCGCGGGTGATGCGGCGGTCGCTGTGGCTGAGACGCCATTCCTTGCCGGATTTTCCCTTGAAATTGAAGTGGACGCTCGAGCCTTCGATCTTCACATGCCGGTTGCGCAGGGTGGTGAGCCCGTATGAGCCATTTTCCTGCGCGTAGGTGGCGTTGCCGACGCGAATGAAAAGATTGTCCAGAAGCCAGACGACGGTTGCCAATGCCTTGTCGATGCCCAGCTTGCGCAGGCGAAGATCGGCGTCCACGCGCTCGCGAATCCTCGGAAGGCTGGCGGCGAAGGCGGGGAGTTGCGCGAACTTGGCCTTGCCGCGCTCCTCCGACCAGTCTGGATGGTACCGATATTGTTTCCGACCCTTGGCATCGCGACCCGTTGCCTGCAGGTGGGCGCGCGGATCGGCGGATATGATGACGTCGGTATAGGCAGGCGGGATAGCGAGCGCCGAGATGCGGTCGATCACCGCGCGGTCGCCGATGCGCTTGCCGTTCTCGTCATAATACAGGAAGCCGCGCTTGCCCGTCTTTCGCGTAATGCCGCTTTCGAGACCATCGATATAGAGAAGGTCGGCGGCGGCATCGCTGCTGCGTGTCTCTCCGTCGCCTTCCGGCGTTATATGGGTGATGATCTGATCCACAGCCGCAGAACGCCGTTCCTCGAACTTGGTTCCGGGGCAGCAGATAGCCGGTCGAAATCAGTCGCGGCTGCGCCGCCTGCGCCGTCCGCCGCCTTCACCACCGCCATCGTCGGACAGGACCTTGCGCTCCGGCAGGGTGACCACGGCCGAGAGTTTCGGGAACATATCGACCTTGTTCGGCAGCGCCATCGCATAGACGAAATGCTCCTGGAATTTCGGCTCCAGCGCCGTTTCGATCTTCTCGATGCGGTTGACCGTCTGCTCGATCTCGCGGCGATGACCACGGTTGAGCAGCGCCATCAGCGCGCCGGTTCCGGCGGCGTTGCCGACGGCCTTCACCTCCGAGAGCTCGCAGTCCGGGATCAGCCCCAGAACCATGGCGTATTTCGGATCGATGAACGAGCCGAAGGCGCCGGCAAAGCGGATCGTATCGACATGATCGATCTCGAGCTTTTCCATCAGCAGCTTGATGCCGGCATAGAGTGCGGCCTTGGCGAGCTGGATGGCGCGCACGTCGTTCTGGGTCACGGTGATGCGCTGCTCGCCGTCATGCAGCAGGTAGGAGAAGGTGCGGCCGTTCTGGAGGATGCGCGGGCTCTTTTCCGCCATTGCGCCATCGACGACGCCATCCGTCGAGATGATGCCTGACAGGTACATTTCCGCGACGACCTCGATGATCGCCGAGCCGCAAATGCCGGTGACGCCGACCGTGGCCGCGTCTTCGGCAAAGCCTTCCTCATCCGACCATTTCTCGACGCCGATGACCCGGAATTTCGGCTCCAGCGTCACGGGATCGATGCGCACGCGCTCGATGGCGCCGGGCGCGGCGCGCTGGCCGGAGGAGATTTCGGCGCCTTCGAAGGCAGGGCCGGTGGGCGAGGAGGCGGCGACGCAGCGCTTGCTGTTGCCGAGCACGATTTCGGCATTGGTGCCGACATCGACCAGCAGCATCATCTTGTCCTGACGATACGGGCCCTCGGCCAGCGTTGCACCCGCGGCATCGGCGCCGACATGGCCGGCGATGCAGGGCAGCATGTAGAGCCGTGCGCCGCGGTTCACATCGATGTCGATCTCATGTGCCCAGAACTGCAGCGCACCGGAAACGGCAAGCGCGAACGGCGCCTGGCCAAGTTCGGTCGGGTCGATGCCGAGAAACAGGTGGTGCATGATCGGATTGCCGACAAAGACCATGTCGAGAATGTCGTGCGCGATCGACGTCGCCTTCGGCGCAGACCTTGCCGATCAGACCGTTGATCGCCTCGCGCACGGCCTTGGTCATGGCTTCGCGGCCGTCCGGGTTCATCATGACATAGGAAACGCGGCTCATCAGGTCTTCGCCGAAGCGGATCTGCGGATTGGACGTGCCCGAGGAGGCGACGATGCGGCCCGACAGCAGCGAGACGAGATGCATGGCGATCGTCGTCGAGCCGATATCGCAGGCAATGCCATAGGCCTCGTTCTTCAGGCCGGGATAGAGCGCGACGATGAAGGGACGCGAACTGTCCATATCGCGATGGATGGCGGCGGTGACGCCCCAGTTGCCCTTGCGCAGGATGCGCCTGGATCTGCGGAATGAGGTGCGGCGCGATCAGCAGATCCTTCCAGCCCCAGTCCTTTTCCAGCATGACCTTGAGCCGGTCGAGATCGCCGAGCGGCTTGTGCATGTCGGGCTCGTCGACCTCGACGTAACACAGCTGGATCGCCGCATTGCGCTCGATGACGCGGTCGGTCGCAGCCTTGCGGACCACCTGGGCGTTGACTGACAGTATCCTGCGGCACGTCGATGACGAGATCGCCGAGGATCTGGGCGGAACAGGAAAGTCGGCGACCATCGGGAAGATCGCGGATCGAAGCGTAGCGCTGTTCCTTGGGGCCGATGCGGCGAGATGTGGTCGTTGGAGGAGACGATCTTGTGCTTGGCGAAATTGCCTTCCTGCACGGTCGACCTGACAGCGCCCGCAGGTGCCCGTCCGCCGCAGACACTCTCGACATAGACGCCGAGCTGGCGTGCGGCATCAAGCACCGGCGTGCCGACCGGGAAGCGGCCGCGCTTGCCCGAAGGCATGAAAAGGACGAGGGGATCGTTTTTGGTCTGCTCTGCCGACAAGATCAGTTTCTTCCTTATGCCTTTTGCTATTCGCTCAGACGGCGCGCATTGGCGCGCACACGGCTGCCATAGGGTTTCAGGGCGGCGACAGCGACGCGGTCGGAGGCGCCCGCAAGGCCGGCGCAGGTGCCGGTCGCGACAGCGGTGACGGCCATCATGCCTTCCTTCACCATGGCCGTGTTGACGGCCATGACGCTTTCCATGGCGGCAGACAGTTTCTCGGTGATCATCTGTCCGACCTCGGCGGCACCTCCGGTCGATCCGCTCATGCCCGACATGGCAAGGTCCTGCATGCGCGAGGACATGACCATCGGGGCCTGGATCCAGAGGCTCGCAAATTCGTCGAGCAGGTCTGCACTGAAAAACATGGTGTCTCTTTCCGGGCGGGTGTCCCGCCATTTGCGCCTGGCCCTGCCGGATGATTCCGGACGGGCGTGGCTTGTTCCGGATGCGCGCCCTTATTCCGGACGGGCGCGGCCGGCACGTCCGCCGCGGCGGCCGCTTGAGGCACCGGGTGCTGCTGTCGATGTGACAGCGGCTTCGCCCGGCTTGTGGTCACGATAGGTCATGATCCAGTTGCCGCAGTTCGGGTCGGTGCCGTTCAGCACGTTGGCAGCGCGGACGGCTTCCATTTCCTGCGGACGGCAGGGGTTCATGATCGCCGACGTCATGCCGGCGCCGATGACCATCGGGATGAAGCCGGCATTGATGCCGTGGCGGTGCGGCAGGCCGAAGGAGATGTTCGACAGGCCGCAGGTGGTGTTGACCTTCAGTTCGTTCGCGCAGACGGTGGAGCAGCGCGAAGACCTGGCGGCCGGCGTCACCCAGCGCGCCGATCGGCATGACCAGCGGGTCAACGACGATGTCGTGCGGCTTGATGCCGTAATCCATGGCGCGCTCGACGATCTTCTTGGCAACGGCGAAACGCACGTCCGGATCCATCGAAATGCCGGTCTCGTCGTTGGAGATGGCAACGACAGGAACGTCGTATTTCTTGCAGAGCGGCAGGATGGCTTCGAGCTTTTCTTCCTCGCCGGTGACCGAATTGACCAGCGGGCGGCCCTTGGCGACCTTGAGTGCGGCTTCGATGGCGGCGGTGACGGATGAGTCGATCGACAGCGGCACGTCGACGAGGCCCTGGACGATTTCCATGGTCCGGACGAGCAGGCCCGGTTCGGTCTCGTTCGGGTTGACCGAGGTCACGCCGGCATTGACGTCGAGCATGGTGGCGCCAGCGGCGACCTGTTCGAGCGCATCCTTGATGACGGTGTCGAAATTGCCTTCGATCATCTCGGCGGCCAGCTTCTTGCGGCCCGTCGGGTTGATGCGCTCGCCGATGACGCAGAAGGGCTGGTCGAAGCCGATGATGATTTCGCGGGTGGCGGAGGCGACGATGGTGCGGGTCATGTCTGATCCTCTGGTCGGGTGGCGCATCCGGTATGTTCTGGACGGCCCGTTTGTTTAGGATAGCTGGCGTGTTTTAGGCAAGACGCGCCGGATGGCGGCATCCCGATTGTTTGTTTTGAGACCGTCAGTGCGGGCGATGCGCCGCGATGTCGGCCATTTCCTGCTGGTTTTCGGTCTTGCCGTCGCGCAGGGATTCCATGCGTTCGGCAACAAGCTGGTCACCGGTTGGATTCGCGCTTCCACGGCGTGCGGCCCTTGAGGACACCCGATTCGTGGACGATCTCGGCGACATATTCTTCCTGGCGGTAGGCCATGACATGGACGCCGGAAACGCCGTCGATTTCCTTGACCTCGTTGATGATGTCGATGCAGAGCTGCTTGCCTTCCTTCTTCTGGTCCTGCGCGCCTTCGAGGCGGGCGATGACCGAATCGGGAATATGGATGCCGGGCACGTTGGAGCGGATCCATTTGGCGGTCTTGGCGGATGCCATCGGGCCGACGCCGACCAGGATGAAGCATTTCTCGTGCAAAGCCGAGATCGCGGACCTTCTTCATGTAGTCGCGGAACATCGGCACGTCGAAGCAATACTGGCTCTGGACGAACTGCGCGCCGGCCTCGATCTTCTTGCCGAGCCGGTAGGGGCGGAAATCATAGGGCGGGGCGAACGGATTGATGGCGGCGCCGAGAAAGACCTGCGGCGGCGTCGTCAGCTTGCGGCCGGACAGGAACTTGCCGTTGTCGCGCATGATGCGCACGGTTTCCAGCAGCGACATGCAGTCGAGATCGAAGACCGGCTTGGCGCCCGGCTGGTCGCCGGCCTGCACGCCGTCGCCGGTCAGGCACATGCATGTTGGCGACGCCCATGGCGGCAGCGCCCAGCACGTCGCCCTGGATGGCGATGCGGTTCTTGTCGCGGCAGGCGATCTGCATGATCGGCGCATAGCCCATGCGGGTCAGAAGCGCGCAGATGCCGACGGAAGACATGTGGCAATTGGCGCCGGAGGCATCGACCGCGTTGATGCCGTCGACCCAGCCTTCGAAGATCGCGGCGCGCTCGTAGACGTCCTGCGGATTGGCGCTGTCCGGCGGGTTGAGCTCGGCGGTGACGGCAAATTCGCCGCGACGCAGCACGCGTTCGAGACGGCCGCGCGAGGAATGGCCGGGCAGGGGATCCAGCGGCAGATGCACGGCCAAGCGGATTTTCGTCGATATGGGCCATGGCTCAAGCGTCCTTTGCTGCCGCTTCGCGGGCTTCGGCGGCCTGCGCGGTGACGCGCAGCCAGGAGGAGGTTTCGCGCAGCGACTGATTGACCGGTTTCTGCACGTTGAGGATCGCGTCGCCGCTCGACCATGTTGCGCGAGCCTTCCCAGGCCTTGACCCAGACGCAGGGCATGTCGGGCTCGACCTCGCAATTGCCATTGGCGCGCACGCCGCCGCAGGGACCGTTGCGCAACTGCTTGGGGCAGTTCATCGGGCAGGACATGCCCGTGGAGGACAGCGCGCACTGGCCGCACATGCGACAGTCGAACAGCAGGCCCTTGACGTTGCGTTCGATGAAGGTGATCGGCGTTTCCACGCGATTGTAGCCGATCGCCTTCCACAGCGGATGCAGCAGCAGGAAGACATTGGCGAAGCGGTGGTAGAACCATTCGAAGAAGCGGGAATGACGCACCGCCCAGAGGCGGATCGTGTAGCTGCGGCGGGCGCGGCGGTTGGGAGAGACGCCGGCCGGCGTAAAGGCGCCGGTTGCGGCTTTCTTGGCGGGGGCGGCATTGCCGGGTTTTGCGTCAGCCATTGTCCTTGCCACCCGCCTTTACCAGTGCAACCAGCCGCTCCTTGTCGTAGGCAGCCTCGATTTCGGCAGCCGCGGTGTCGGCTTCCGCTTCGAGATCGTCGGAGACAGGCGTCGGGTCCGCCTTGCGCCATTCGGCAAGATAATCGCCGGTTTCGGCAGCACCCGTGCGCATGGCCGCCATGTCGATCGCTTCGGTAAAGCGCAGGGAAAGTTCACGCTTTGCGGTCTTGCGTCCCTGCTTGATGATGACCTGCGCTGGAATATCGCGCCAATAGACGATGATGCGGTCTGCCATGTGTCCCAAATTCTCCTCTTGACCGACAATGCGCATGTCGGCGTCGCATGGCTCACCTCGCCACGACGCAGGATATGCTCAAAAGCGACCTCAATGTTCCCCGGGCGAAATAGTCCCGAAAGGGATGATAGGGCTTGGCCGGGCGGACTACCAGATGCCGCGTGCGAGACCGTTCCAGAGCCATGTCCAGATCGGCGGATGGTACCATTGCTTCGATGGTCCGGAGGTCTGAACCGGGCGGATCGTGCCATGCAGGACGTCCTCGATCGCCTTGATCGCGATATCGGTCGAGGCTGCCGTCTGCAGCAGCGGATAGGTGTGCAACGTGTCGCGTTTCGACGGTGTCATGCGCGACTGGTAAAGGACCTCGCCCGTGTCGACGCCCTCATCGACCAGATGCACGGTTGCGCCGAAATTGGCCTTGTCACCGGTCGCCAGCGCCCAGTATCCGCCCATCAAGCCGCGATAGGCGGGGTTTATGCCGGCATGGAAATTGAGGACCGGGCAGGGCATGACTGATAGCGTTGCCCGGCTGAGCATGCGGCAACTGATCAGGAAGACGAGGTCGGGAGCGATATCGCGAATGCGACCGGCCGCCGATGGTTCATTGATGCTGGTGATGTCGATCACCGCAATATCAGGGTTTACCGCATCGCTTACGCCATAGTCGCGCAGGATTTCGGCTGCCCGCAACTGCGTGAAACGTTTGCCGAATTTGGAGACGGCCATGGTTGCGAATTGACCGCCAGCAGCAACCCATCCCAGTTTTTTGGCGCGGCGTTTCAGGAAAACCGATTTCGATTCCGGCTGTTCCCGGACAATGGTGATGGCGCCCGGACCGAATCTGGCCGCGAGCGCATTGATCATCACCTGTGGATTGGTGCCGCCCGCTGTGACGACGCAGATGCGGGGTGTGTGTTCGCGGCTGCCGCTCATGCCCTGACCCTAGAAGATGAAGCTGACGAGCGCCCCGGCCGCGGCAATGACGGCTGCGGCGATCGCGATCGATCCGACACCGATCGTCGTGCCGACCAGAAGGCTGACGCCGTCGCGTTCGGTATGGGCAAAGCCGATCACGGCAAGTGCAAAGGCCGGCAGCCAGTTTCCAAAGGGGATCGGCAGGAAGATGATCACGGCCAGGATGAGGGCGAGCAGTCCGACGAGGCGCTCGGAAAAGCGGCTTCCGAGAAACCAGGCGCGGGGCTTTACCAGCATTTCGGCGCGCACCAGCCAGGGCGTGATGCGGGTGACGATCGCGGCAAAGCTTGCCTGTTCGAAGGCATAGTCGCCCATGCGCTTGGGCAGCCAGATGCGCGTGCGGCGTGAGGCGAACATCTGCCAGGCGACGAAGATCAGCGGCAGGCCGAGGATGAAGGTGGCGCCCGGCGGCAGGGGAATGAGGTTGGGAAGCGCAAAGACGACCAGGAAGGCGCCGAAGGAACGGTCTTCCATGGCAACCGCAATGTCGCGGAGCGTTACCTTGGGGCCGGAATTGAGGGCGAGATTGCGAAGAAGATGGGAGAGCTGGCGATCATGGCTGTGCGAATGAGCCTTGGCCTGTGTTCCCGTTGAAAACGTATCCGTCATCTCGTCCCCGTTCCGTTTCTTTCTTGTTGTCGATCAGTCTGGCGGGGTGTGTTTACGATCGACTTAAGGCAGGAACGGGGAAATGCGTAAAATTGTTCGCAAGGCTAACGGAAGGTTTCGACCGACCGTCGTCAGAGCGTGAGCAATGCGGGGGTGAGATCGCCATAGCCGGTGTAGCGATATTCGTAGGCGAGACCGAGCTTGTCCGCCGCCGCTCTTGCCTTGTTCTGGAGGGCTTCGTCTTCGACCTGCGACAGATAGATCAGTTTCCGGTAGTGGCCAAAATACATGTCGCGCAGTTCGGGATGGCGATCGAGCCCCAGCGGTTCGATGACGAAAGCCTCGAACTGGCGCGCGAGAAAATCCGTCAGGAAGAAAGCGGTCAGGTCTTCGTCCCAGCGCTGCTCGAAATCGGCATTGCCGGCAAAGAACGAGAAGCAATGCGGACCGGCGATGCGGCCGACCTTTTCTTCTTCGCAGAGCCTGTCGAGATGGCCGCCGGTGCCGCAATCGGCATAGGCAACGAAGATGCGGCTGAAGCCTGCCAGCCGGGCCTTGTCGATCGCCGCCTTGATGCCGGGCGTGATCTTGTCGGGGGTGTTGTGCCAGATGGCGGGAAGACAGCTCAGCTCGATATGGTCGAGGCCGTTGGCTTCGCAAACAGCCAGAATTTCGCGGGCGATGGCACCGCAACCAATCACGTGAACTTTTTCCGCACTCGTGCGTTTCATGGCTGTTGGATCACTTCCATCGCCGTTTCGTGTTGAACCATCTAAAGGAATCCAGACTATGACAGCAAAGACAATCGCGACCGTTGGCGTCGTTCTCCTCGCACTCACCACACTCAGCGCCTGCGGCAATACGATCCGTGGCGTTGGCCGTGATGCCGCAAACACGGTGGATGCAACTCAGGATGCTGGCCGCAACGTCGAACGCGCTGCCAACTAAGGGTCCCTGAGCCTCAACAAGAAACGGCCGCACTTTTTAAAAGGAGCGGCCGTTTCTCATTTCAAGCTTTCCAGATCCGCAGCGATCAGGCGCCGGACATCTGGTTGTGCTTGCGCTTCATGAATTCCTTGGCGGTTTCAACAGCCACGGCCGCATCGCGGCAATAGGCATCGGCGCCGACAGCCTTGCCGAATTCTTCGTTCAGCGGCGCGCCGCCGACCAGCACGACGTAGTCGTCGCGCATGCCCTTTTCCTTCATCGTGTCGATGACGACCTTCATGTAGGGCATCGTCGTCGTCAGAAGGGCCGACATGCCGAGAATGTCGGGCTGTTCGCGCTCGATGGCTTCCAGATAGTTTTCGACCGGATTGTTGATGCCGAGATCGATGACGTCGAAGCCGGCGCCTTCCATCATCATGCCGACGAGGTTCTTGCCGATGTCGTGGATGTCGCCCTTGACGGTGCCGATGACCATCTTGCCCTGCTTCGGCGCGCCGGTTGCGGCAAGCAGCGGACGCAGGATGAACATGCCGGCCTTCATGGCATTGGCCGACAGCAGCACTTCCGGAACGAACAGGATGCCGTCGCGGAAATCGACGCCGACGATGCGCATGCCTTCGACCAGGGCCTGGGTCAGGACGTCGTAGGGCGCCCAGCCGCGTTTCAGCAGGATATTGGTCGCCTTCCTCGATCTCTTCCTTCAGGCCGTCATAGAGATCGTCGTGCATCTGCTGCACAAGCTCGTCGTCGGAGAGATCCTCGAGAATGATTTCGTCGTCTGCCATGGGGTTCCCCGTCGAGATGTTGGTGCGGCCGTTATGGATTCCAATCGCTGCCGTCAGACATACATGTTAGCCGCGTGAAGATTGCAAAACCCTTTTCGAAAGCGACGCTGCATGCGATGAAAAACGACGATGACGGTCCGGCGATATTTTGTAGCCTGATGTGCTTAACAAAAACAACAGATTATGACGCTGTTTGAGGAGGGCAGGGCATTCCGTGGCCGATGGTTGCAGCACGCGACACGGGGTGCAAAAGCCTGTTGCTGCCCCGGGTATCCGACCTGCGTCACTTGGTGGCGCATTAAGAACCGTATCGACTTGGCCTGTTGGTAGCATAGTTTCAAATGACAGTGCAGCGACTGCACGGGAGCGAGGAAAGACAGACATGACCGACAAGATCGAACTGACCGAAGCCGAGGCCGGTGGTCGCCGTACGCGCGGCGAGGGCCGTGGCGCCGCTGCGCGCCGGGCGTCCCGTACCGGTGGCGGTGCCGGCCCCTCGCTGCCGTTCATCACCCGCAAGATCAGGGAATATGAGGTCCTCGACGAAGAAGGCCTGCAACTGATCGAGAACAATGCCGATCTCGATCCTTGAGGAAATCGGCATCGAATTCCGCGAAGATCCGGAAGCGCTCGAACTGTGGCGCAAGGCCGGCGCCGATGTGCGCGGCGAACGGGTCCATTTCCCGAAGGGCCTCTGCCGCGAACTCCTGAAGACTGCGCCGTCGAGTCTTCACCTGGCATGCGCGCAATCCCGAGCGCAACGTGCAGATCGGCGGCAAGGCCACCGTCTTCGCACCGGTCTATGGCCCTCCCTTCGTGCGCGACCTCGAAGGTGTGCGCCGCTATGCGACCATCGAGGATTTCCGCAATTTCGTGAAGCTCGCCTATATGGCGCCGTCGATGCATTCGTCCGGCGGCACCGTGTGCGAGCCGGTCGATGTGCCGGTCAACAAGCGCCATCTCGACATGATCTACAGCCATATCAAATATTCCGACAAGCCGTTCATGGGCTCGGTCACGGCGCCGGAGCGCGCCGAAGACACGATCGCCATGGCCAAGCTCGTGTTCGGCGATGATTTCGTCGAAAACAACTGCGTCACGCTCAACCTGATCAATGCCAATTCGCCGATGGTTTTCGACGAGACCATGGTCGGTGCGCTCAAGGTCTATGCGCGCCACAACCAGGCCTGCGTGATTTCGCCCTTCATCCTGTCGGGCGCCATGAGCCCGGTGACGGTTGCCGGCACACTGACGCAGATCCTGGCCGAAGTTCTGGCCGGTGCCGCCTTCACCCAGCTGATCCGCAAGGGTGCGCCGGTTCTGTTCGGCACGTTCGCCGCCTCGATCTCGATGCAGTCGGGTGCGCCGACCTTCGGTACGCCCGAGCCGTCGCTGGTCTCCTACGGTGCGGCCCAGCTGGCCCGCCGTCTCGGTCTGCCGTTCCGTACCGGTGGCTCGCTCTGCGGCTCGAAGGTTCCGGATGCGCAGGCAGCCCATGAATCGGCCAATACGCTGAACATGACGCTGCTCGCCGGCACCAATTTCGTGCTGCATGCCGCCGGCTGGCTCGAAGGCGGTCTCGTGTCGTCCTATGAGAAGTTCATGATCGACCAGGACCAGCTCGGCATGATGCAGAAGATGGCCGAAGGCGTCGACCTGTCGGAAGATGCCCAGGCGCTGGATGCGATCCGCGAAGTCGGCCCCGGCAGCCACTATCTCGGCTGCGCCCATACGCAGGCCAATTTCCAGACGGCGTTCTACCGTTCGGCGCTGGCCGACAACAATTCCTACGAACAGTGGGAAGTCGAAGGCGAAAAGCGGATCGAGCAGCGCGCCAATGCGCTGTGCCGTCAGCTGGCTCGAGCAGTACGAAGCGCCGCCGCTCGATCCGGCGATCGACGAAGCGCTGCTGGCCTATATCGCGCGAAGAAGGATTCGATGCCCGACGCCTTCACCTGAAGCGAGCCCGAATCGCCAGGGAGAAAGGCGGCGCGTCGCAGGTGGCTGACTTCATTCAGAAGGAAGTCTGGCGGCCGCATTACAACACGGTTCGCGGGCCAATGCCGAAATGACGGATGGCGTTCGATTGATCAATGAAGTCCGTGCGGTGCTTGAGCCGCACGGACTTTTTTTGCGCGGCATCGTCAATTTGGAGCGGATGAGGCGGGCCCGGCGCTAACAGGCGGCGGCACGGCCCGATCCGTCGTCCTGATCGGCAATATCGGCGGCTCGATCTGGCCGGCCTTCCAGCGCTGGCGGGGGGACGCGCCGGCAAGCGGATCATCCCCTCGATGATTGGTCGAAATCGGTGATCCGTCCGATTGCCAGAGGCATTTTGCGCAACGCCCTTTTTCCCGTCCGATCCGCCGTGGCAACCGTTCCAGCAATGGGCGATGCGGGCGGAAGGGCTGAAGGCCTCGCCGCTCGGCATCCTGATCCATCCGCAGTTCGGGCTCTGGCACGGCTATCGCGCAGCCCTGGCCTTTGATCGCCCCTTGCCGCAGACGGGGTCACCACCGGCTGCGCATCCCTGCGATGCCTGTCTCGACAAGCCCTGCCTTTCCAGCTGTCCTGTCGGCGCGGTGACGCCGGTATCGTTCGATGTCGTCGCCTGCCGCACGCATCTGGCCACGCCGGAAGGCGAGAGGGGCTGCATGGCGGGTGGTTGCCTGGCGCGAGGGCAGTGTCCCGTGGGTTCTTCCTATCGCTACGAGCCTGCCCAGTTGCGGTTTCACATGGCAGCGCTCTGGCGGCTGTTCTAAAGCCTTTATCCTTCCGCATTTCGCCGCAATCCTCCCCGATTGATGAGGGAGGCGACGAAAGGACATCGATTTTGACTGCGCTGAAATTGCTGATGGCGACGATTGCGGCGCTCGGGTTCGGGATGACTTTTGCCAAGGCCGCCTGTCGCGAACTGGCCAAGCCCGGGCAACCCTACACGATCTGCAGCTTTGATCCGGCAAAGGTGGAGATCCGCACCTATAACAAGGACAGGACGGGCAAGCCCTATCGCTCTTTCAAGGCGCTTGCCGACGATCTGCGCTTCGACCGGGAATACATGACATTCGCCGTCAATGGCGGCATGTATCACGAGGATCTGTCGCCGGTCGGCCTGTTTACGGAGGTCGGCATCGAGAAGAACCCGATCAGCACCAAGGCCGGCTGGGGCAATTTTCATCTGTTGCCGAACGGCGTGTTTTTCATCGAGCCCGGAAAAGCCGGCGTTCTGGAAACGGGCGCCTTTTTGAAATCCGGCATCAGGCCGATCTATGCAACCCAGTCAGGCCCGATGCTGGTCATCGACGGCGCCCTGCATCCGCGGTTTCTGCCCGACAGCGATTCCCTCAAGATCCGCAACGGCGTCGGTATCGATCGCCAGGGCATGGTGCATTTCGTCGTGTCGAACACGCCCGTGCGGTTTTACGATTTCGCCGTGCTGTTTCGCGATGCGCTCGATTGCCCGAACGCGCTGTTTCTCGACGGCTCGATCTCCAGCCTGTTTGCGCCTGACATCGGCCGACATGACCGGATCTTCCCGATGGGACCGATCATCGCGGTGGTCGAACGCCGTCGCTAAAAAAATATCAAAAAAATACGGCTGATACCCAAGGATCGGCACGCGGCAAACGTCTAGGCTATCGAGGACATGAAAAGCGGGCAGGGTCTTGGACGCGATATTGATCGAAAGTGCACAGCGGGGGGACCGACAGGCGTTCAGCGCCCTGCTGGAGCGTCACTATGATTTCGTCCACGCCGTCGCATGGCGGTGGTCCGGTAATCTCGCGGATGCCGAAGATATTGCACAGGATGTCTGCGTGAAGCTCGGCCAGGCGATCCGCAGCTTTCGCGGCACGAGCCGGTTCCGGACATGGCTCTACACATTGACGCTCAATGCTGCCCGCGACCATCAGCGCAAGGTCTCGCGCGAGCGGCGCAATGCCGGGAGTTATGCTGCGGATCCGGCATTTTCGGCTGTCGATGCTGCCAATGACAATGCCGAGCAGGCGGAGGCGCTCTGGGCTGCGGTGCGTTGCCTGCCGGAAAAACAATGTGATGCCGTGCTGCTGGTCTATGCCGAGGGGCTGAACCATGCGGCTGCGGCCGACGTCATGGGGTGTTCGGAGGCAACTGTGTCCTGGCATGTGCACGAGGCCCGCAAGCGATTGAAAATCCTGCTCGGCAGGGAGACGGTGTGATCATGACCGACGAACTCGACAGACTTTCCAACATCAAGGCGCCGTCTCCCTCCGCCGATGCACGGGCACGGGCGCTCGCCGCCGCCATGCAGGCGTTCGAGGCAACGCAGGACGACAGCCAGAATATTTCGACCGCTGCCCAAGGATCGTCCGGGGACCGGCGTCAAAGCTCCATTATCAACTGGATATGGAGCCCGATCATGAACAGGAAACTTCTCGCCGGCTCGGCACTTGCGACGCTGCTCGTCGTGCCTGCCGCCGCCTTTCTGACGCTGGAACTGACACGCGGCAATCTGCCGGTGAATACGTCGGATCTCAAAATTGCCGCCGGCGAGCGGCCGATCGACAGTGTAGCGCCTGCCGAATCGGCGGACGCAGAGACCGGGAAAGGAAAGACAGTCCCGGCAGAGGAAAAGCCAGTCGCCAAGCCATCCGATTTTACGCCGGAGGCTGTTGAACGGCTGTTGCAGGATAATGGCTCATCGAACGCCGCTGCTCGCGATTCCGATGCTGCGAGGCTTGCACCACCTGTTCAGGATGCGGTCCCGCAAGGCGATCAGGTTGTACCGCAATCCGGCACCCAGCTCGCCGAGGAAAAATCCCTGTCCGCGGATGCGGCGACACCCAAGCTTAGCCGGACCCGGCAGGTGACGACGATGATGCAGGAAGCCATGCCTGCGCCGGCAATGCTGCCTAACGACATGCTGCAGCCGCAGGAAGACAATCGCGACCGGTTTGCGAGCGGGGAGACGAACCCGGTGAAGAGCGTCGCCACCGATCCGGTTTCGACTTTCTCTGCCGATGTCGACACGGCCTCCTATTCCTTCGTCCGCAAGGCGCTTCTGGCGGGCGGGCTGCCGGACAAGGACAGCGTGCGGGTCGAGGAGATGATCAACTATTTCCCCTATGACTGGCCCGGTCCGCAGAGCGATGCCGAGCCGTTCAAGGCAACCGTCAAGCTCCTGCCCACACCCTGGAACGCCAATACCCGGCTCTTGCATATCGGCATCAAGGGGTACGATGTCGTGCCGACGATGCAGCCGCGCGCCAATCTCGTTTTCCTCATCGATGTCTCCGGTTCGATGGACGAGCCGGACAAGCTGCCGCTCCTGAAAAGCGCTTTCCGACTGCTGGTCGAAAAACTGAAGGCCGATGACACGGTTTCCATCGTCACCTATGCCGGCAATGCCGGAACGGTGCTGGAGCCGACCAGGGTCAAGGACAAGCAGAAGATCCTGTCTGCGATCGACACATTGCAGCCCGGAGGCGGGACAGCCGGAGCGCAAGGCATAGAGGCTGCCTATGCGCTGGCGAAAACGGCCTTCGTCAAGGATGGCGTCAACCGGATCATGCTGGCGACAGACGGCGATTTCAACGTCGGCCCGTCGAGCGACGATGCTCTGAAGACGATGATCGAAGAGAAGCGCAAGGATGGCATCTTTCTCTCGGTGCTTGGCTTCGGGCGCGGCAACTATAATGACGCATTGATGCAGACGCTGGCACAGAACGGCAACGGAACAGCTGCCTATATCGACACGCTGGCCGAAGCGCAGAAATCTCTGGTGGAGGAGGCGGGTTCGTCGCTGTTCCCGATCGCCAGGGACGTCAAATTCCAGGTCGAATTCAACCCGGCCAAGATCGCCGAATACCGGCTGATCGGCTATGAGACCCGGGCGTTGAAGCGCGAGGATTTCAACAATGACCGCGTCGATGCCGGCGACATCGGCTCCGGCCATCGCGTCACGGCGATTTACGAGGTAACCCCCAAGGGTAGCCCGGCGGTGCTTTCCGACGATCTGCGCTATCAGGCTGGAAAGGCGCCGGATGCGGTTTCGACGCAGCAGGAGAACAGTGGCGAACTGGCTTTCCTGAAAATCCGTTACAAGAAGCCGGACAGCGAAACGAGCAGCCTCATCACCACGCCGGTGACGGAGGAAAATGCCGTACCTGGTCTGGACGCCGCGGGAGCGGATGCGCGGTTCTCGATCGCGGTTGCGGCCTTCGGGCAGAAGCTGCGCGGCACGGATGCGGTCGCAGCCTATCCTTTTGGTTCGATCCTTGATCTTGCCGCAGGCGCCAGGGGTGATGACCCCTATGGCTACCGTGCCGAATTCCTCAATCTGGTTCGGCTCGCCAAAAGCCTTTCAGGGGAGTGACGGCAGGCGCCGTTTCAGGCCTTCGGGTAGGCGCGCTCGAGGCCGCCGGATCGGGTGAGCCCCGTCCGGAAAGCAACAAAGGCGGCGTGCTGGCTCGATCGCGCCGCTTCCATCAGGCGGATCTGCAGGCGGGCAGGAGCATTGGTGCCGAGCCATTCGCCTGTTGTTTCCAGCTTGAGGGAATTGAGAAAACGCGCTTCCGAGGCGAGATCGAGATGGCGGTAAAGGCCTTCGATGAGATTTTCGTCCTGTGCCGCGTTCTCCATCAGGAGGCGCAGATAGGACTGGTCGGCTTCGCCAAAAGCGGCGAGCTTGCTTGCGACGGCGTCGCGATCGGGAAAGGCGGCGGCTGTACCGTTCATTCTCAGTCTCTCTTGTCTTTCTTCATCGTATCGGTTTCGGATCGGGCTCAGGCCCGAAATGGTGCGGTTCTGCGGGCAAGTGCGGGGACATCGATATGATCCGGCTCCAGCCCTGCCTTCGCATGCTCGACCATGCGCGTATAGGCATCTTCGAGATGGCGCGTGAAGCGCTCCGTGTCGAAGAGCGGTGCCCTGAAGCGGTTGCCGACGAGCTTTTCGCGGATCGCCTTCAGTCGTTGCGGATCGCGGGCAAGGTCCGTGCATAGCTTCACATAGCCAGCAGCATCAGGCGCCACCAGTTCCGGAAGGTCGAGCGCTGTCAGCAGGCTTTCGGACACACGGGAGGCGAAATGGCTGCCCTTCATGGTCACCACCGGCAGGCCGGCCCAGAGCTTGTCGGAGGTCGTCGTATGGCCGTTATAGGGGAACGTGTCCAAACCGATATCGGCCGCCTGCAAGCGCGCCACATGCTGCTCGTAGGAGACGGATTTTGCGAAGATGACCCGATCCTCCTCCAGCCCGGCATCGGTCACATATTGCAGGAAGTTGCTGCGGGCGAACTCGTCCTCGCACATCATCCACAAGACGCTGCCCGGAACGGCCTCAAGGATCTTCACCCAGAGGCGGGCGGTGGCGGGCGTGATCTTGCGGATGGCATTGAACGAGGCAAAGACGATGCCCGTTTCCGGAAGCCCGGCCTCGGCGCGCGTGGCAGCCTGTGGCAAGGCCCGGTGCGTGTCGTCGTTTGCCTGGTAGCTTTCCGGAAGCCGGCAGAGCTTTTCGTGATAATGCGGCTTGCTGCTGTCGGGTGTCACGATCGGATCGCTGATCACGTAGTCGCAATCAATGCCGGTGCCGCTGCCGGGAAATCCGAGATAGGCCGCCTGGATCGGGGCAGGGCCGAGATTGATAAGATCGATGCGGGTGCGCTTGGTATGCCCCTTGAGATCGACGAGAATGTCGATGCCCTGCTTGCGGATCAATTGCGCAGCCTTCTCGTCGCTGAGATGGCCGATGCGGACGATGCGGCCATATTTGCCGCGCATGCCCTTGTCGGTGCCGATGACCTTGTCTTCTGTATGGCAGAACAGGGTGACATCGAATTTTTCGGGGTCATGCCGCAGAATGACGCCCTGGAACAGGCGCATGGTGGCATGCTGGTCGGCAAAATCGTTGGAGAGATAGCCGATGCGGATGCGCTCGGCATAGGCATGCGGCTGGGCACGGCGCGCGGCGCGGGATTGTGCGGTGAAAGCCTTGCCGTTCTGGATGCGGGTTTGCCTGGCATTGATGGCTTCGTCCGTACACCAGCTGATATGATCGAACGGATTCTCCACTGCAAAATAGGCCGGTTCGCCTGATTTCAGCTTCTGCAGGAAGCGCTGGTCCTCGATCGCGGCTTCCTCCAGGCAGAGATAGTTGTGCAGGCAGCGCCGATAGGTTTCCTCGGCATCGATATTGAACTCGCCGGAGCGGGCCGCATATCGGGCAGCGGTCAGGGCCTGCTTCGATTCGTTGGCGCGCACCAGCATGGCTGCGGCCAGCGTCTTGAACATTGCCTGTTTGCCGCCATCGAGTTCGGATGCCCGGCCGTAGAATTTTGCCGCATCGCTATATTGCTCGGCCTTGGCGTGGCATTGCGCCGCCAGCAGAACCGTCGGCAGACCGGCGTCCGATTTGGCCAGCAGCGGGGAAAGCAGCGACAGGCTGTGGCGGTACTTGCCTGCCTGATAGCTTTTGAGCGCATTCTGAAGAATCATCGACATGGGGATTCCGGGCGTCTGGAATGGAGTGATGTGCCATTCCTAGCCAGCGAGGCTGGGGCAAGACTGGATTCCCTGCATATATGAGATTGTACGCAAGCTTGGCGCAGCCGTTGCCTGCCACTCCTGTTCGCAAGGTCGCGCTGAGACCATCGATAACAATCCGGAAGAAACCATGCCCCAATTGTCGATCTGCATGCCGAGCAACCGCAACCTCGCGAGGTCGAAAGCCTCGATCGAAAGCGCTCTCGCCTATGCGGAGGCGGTGGGCGCGCGCTTCATCCTTTCGGACAATTCCCGGGATCCGGAAAAGCGCGCCTTTTTCGAAGGCCGGTCGGCCTGCCTGACCTATGTCGTGCCTGACAATGACGACCCGATGTTCAACATGATGACGGCGCTGTCGCAGGTGGATACGCCCTTCGTTCTGCCGATGGGCGATGATGACGAGGTGCATCTGCTGGATGGCGAAACGCCGATCGATCTGGCAAGCCTGCCTGCAGATGTCGCCGGCGTGCGCCCGCGCACGCAGATCTGGACGGCAGCAGGCGGCGTCACCCGGACGGAGCGTTTCACCATCGATGCCGAGGGCTCGGACGAGCGGCTTCTGGAATACAACCAGAAGGCCAAGGGCAACAACACGATCTATTACAGCATCTACCGCACCAGTCTGTTCAAGCCGCTGCTTGAGCTGTTCTATGCCGCGCATCCGACGCGGGGCGGCTATTGCGACTGGGCAATCTGTCTGTCGTTCTTTGCCTGCGGCAAGATGGTCTATGATCCATCGATGGTCTACCGCTACGACCTCGGCCGCTGGTCGCAGCAGAAGGACATCGACGATACCAAGCTGTTTCTCTACCGCATGGTCGGCCTGCCGGATACGGCGGAGAATTTCTGGGCGCTTCTCGTTTTCGTGGATCTTTATATCTTCCTCGTGCGTGGTGGTCTGCCACTGAGCCCGGACGATCGGCAAAAGGCGCTTTTGATGAATTGCCGTATCTCGCTGGCGACCTTTGTCCGCGAGGTGCGCGCCCATCCGGAAAAATTCGATGAGACAACGCTCTACCTCGTTGAGCTGATCGAAGCGGAAACGCAGCTCGATGCCATTTTGCAGATCGCCCTGGTGTTGACGGATTGCATCCAGCCCGGCCTGAAGGAGCGCTATGTCCGCTTCCACCAGGCTGCCGTCGCCGCCTGACAGCCTGACGCAAAAAAAGCGCCCGGTGTTTCCACCGAGCGCTTTGAATGTCGACAGCCGGAATGTGCAGCTTACTGGCGACGACGGCCGGTCCGTTCGCGCGGTGCGCCGGTCGGGCCTTCATTGGCTGTCTTGTTGCGCATCGGGCCGATGCGCTCGACAATGGTCTCGATGGTCGGCCGCTCGCCGGGCGTATAGTCGTCCAGCGCCACGCGCATCGCGGCCAAATGTTCGCAGGACGTGCCGCAGCAGCCGCCGATGATGCGGGCGCCGGCATCGCGGGCGAGGCGTGCATAGTCCGCCATCAGCGGCGGTGTGCCCGAATAGTAGATCTCGGTGCCGCGGAATTCCGGAATGCCGCAATTGCCCTTGACGACGATCGTTGCCGAGGGATCGGCATCCGTCATGTCGAGCAGCGAGGACAGGATGTCGGATGCGCCGACGCCGCAATTGGCACCGACGGCCACGGGACCGTCTCCAATGTCCTTGGCAACACCGTGGATGTCGCGCGGATGAACGCCCATCATCGTCTTGCCGGCCGTATCGAAGGAACCCGTGTAGACATAGGGCATGCCGAGCTTGACGGCAGCTTCGGCTGCGGCGCGGATTTCATCGGCGGATGACATTGTCTCGATCCAGGCGACTTCGGCACCGCCGGCCTTCAGGCCTTCGATCTGTTCGGCAAAGGCGGACACCGCATCCTCATAGGACATCGCGCCGAGCGGGATCAGAAGTTCGCCGGTCGGGCCGACGGAGCCGGCAGTGATGACCTTGCGCGGCGCCTTGTCGGCAACGGCGCGGGCAATTTCGGCCGCACGCTTGTTGAGGTCGAACACGCGATCCTGGGCATGGTGCAGCTTGAGGCGATGACGGGTGCCGCCAAAAGAGTTGGTCAGGATGATATCCGCGCCGGCATCGACGAAATCCTGATGCAGCTTCGTGATGTTCTCAGGCTTGCTTTCGTTCCACAGTTCCGGCGCTTCGCCTGCTTCAAGCCCCATCGCGAAAAGCGATGTACCGGTCGCGCCGTCTGCGAGCAGCACGCCTTTTTCTGCAAGAAGGTCTGAAAGTGGGTTGGTATGCGCGCTCATCATGGAGTCCTCAACTGTCTTGTTGAGATGTCATATAAAGATATCTTTATGTGATTGCAACGCTTTTGCGTGTCGCGCTGAAGGGCCGATCAGCGGGGCGCGTTGTGCACGCCAAGGCGAGCGGTCAGACCGAGCCCGAAAACCGCAACGGCCATGAGCAGCCACATCGGGTCTGCGCGATTGAGGATATAGCTTTCCATCATGCTGTTATAGGTCATGAAAATCACCACCATGATGCAGAAATCGGCAAAATTCCGGCTCTCCGGGCGGCGGTTGGCGCGCGCATAATCGTAGAACGGCTTGACGTAGAGGAGCAGAAGAATGATGAGCCCCACCGGGCAGCCCGAAGGTCAGCACGGCATCGAGATAGCTGTTGTGCCCCGAGACAATGCCGCGAACGTCCCAGTCCGCCTCGAAATCCGCTTCCAGCCCCCGGATGACGGGGGATAGCCAGAAACTGGCATAACCATGACCGACCCAGAGATGATCGGGAATGCTGACACTGGCAAAGCGCCAGATCGAATCGCGCCCCGTATAGGTCGGATCTTCCAGAAGCGAGGCCGTCAAAGCCAGCAAATGATCCGAATAGATTGTCCCCAGTGTCAGGGCGGCGATCAGGATCGCAAAAAGGAAATGGGCGACGATGATCAGGCCGGGCCTTGCCACCGCGCGGCCTCCAAGCACGAGCATGATGGCGATCGGAAGAAAGCCGATGGTTGTTTTCGAGCCTGTATGAAGGACGAAATTCATGGCCAGGATTGCGATCAGAGCGCCCCGCAGCCGCGCGCCGGCACGGAAACAATAAATGCCAAAGACGCAGAGTACGGAAAACACCGGCGCGGTTACGTTCTTGTGCAGGAGATGCCCTCTCCAGAAGCCTGCGTGCCAGGGTTCGCTGCCGGAGGCGGAGTGGATGGCGAGGTCCGGCGCTAAAAAGAGGGCGGCGTAGTCGACGATGATCAACAGCAGGATGGCATTGGCACCGGCATTGACGAAATCCGCCTCGCTGCGCGGCAGCACCAGAACGCCTGCCACCAGAATCATTGCCACAAGGCTCAGCATCAGGCCGCGTGCAGAGGCTGTGGGGTCGTAGGATTGCAGGCAGGACAGGAAGGCGACGGCAAAGATCAGCACCCATGTCGGGGAGATAATGCGCGCCAGTGTCTGGCGTTGGACAATCACCAGCATGGCAGCGAGATAGATTGTTCCAAGCCCGAGATAGCCGAGCTGGTTGACGATATTGCCCTCGTTGGCGGCAGCGGGGTCGACCTCGTAGGAGCCCTGGAACGGAACCAGCGTCAGGGCGATCAGGAGAAGCCCGGCACCGGACAGGAAGGCAGCTAAGGCCCTGACAAGCCTGGCGGTCAACTGGTCGGTCGTGTCGATCACGACGGGCGCTGCCGAATGAAAGGTTCGCGTGTTCATCGATATCTGGTCTTGCATATGGACCGCCCCGATGGCGACGACAGTGTTCGGCTGGAGGGCAGGGGCCAAGCGATTGCCGACCCTTGCGCCTTTGACAGGTCAAGCTTCCGTATTGGGCGGCCCGCTGTCGAGGCTCCACCATGCCGTGATATGGTTAACCGGCCGTGAATGGCCAGTCGCCGATTGCCGTGATGGCGAAGGCAAAACGACAAAGGGCACCCCTTTCGGGATGCCCTTTGTCGTGTCCAAGGCGAGGCGGCTACTCTGCGGCCTGCAATGTCGGCTCGTGGCTGATCGGTGTCACCATGGCTGAAATGATCGCGGAGAGATCGATCGAGCCGACCGGTTTTCCATCGACCGTCACAACATGCGCCGTCGTATGGTTGGCGACCGTCATCATGCGGGCGGCAACTTCCAGAACAGTGCCGATGACCACGGGAATGCCTTCCGGATTTCCGGACAATGGCCGCATGATGGTTTCGACGTTGATCACCCGGCCACGGTTCACTTCCTTGACGAAGGCGGTGATGTATTCATCCGCCGGTTTCAGGACGATTTCCTGGCCGCTGCCCTGCTGGATGACCTTGCCGTCCCGCAGGATGGCGATCTTGTCGCCGAGGCGCAGCGCCTCGTCGAGATCGTGGGTGATGAAGACGACGGTCTTCTTCAGTTCCTTCTGCAGGTCGAGGAGAACCGTCTGCATGTCGACGCGGATCAGCGGGTCGAGTGCCGAATAGGCTTCGTCCATCAGCAGGATGTCTGCATCATTGGTGAGGGCGCGGGCAAGACCCACACGCTGCTGCATGCCACCCGACAGCTGGTTCGGATAGTGATTCTCGAAGCCCTTGAGGCCGACACGCTCGATCCACTGCTGGGCCCGCTTGCGGCTTTCCGCATCCGGAACCCCCTGGATTTCGAGACCGTAAATGGTGTTCTCGATGATCGTCCGGTGCGGCAGAAGGGCGAACTTCTGGAAGACCATCGCCGTCTTGTGGCGACGGAATTCGCGAAGGTCGTTTTCGTTCATCTTGCAGACATCGACGCCGTCATAGAGCACTTCGCCGGCCGTCGGGTCGATCAGCCGGTTGATGTGCCGGATGAGGGTCGATTTGCCGGAGCCGGACAGACCCATGACCACCATGACGCCACCGGCGGGCATGGAGATGTTGATATCCTGCAGGCCGAGAACATGGCCGTGTTTCTCGTTGAGCTCGCCCTTGCCCAAGCCAGCCTTGACCTGATCGACGAAGTCGCGGCCGCGGGGTCCGAAGATCTTGTAGAGGTTCTTGACCTCGATTGCGTGACTAGCCATGGATCACCTCCGAGTGCTTCTGCAGACGCTTGCCGTAGGCCTGGCTGGTCCGGTCAAATATGATGGCGATGGCGACCAGCGCAAAACCGTTCAGGAAGCCGACGGTGAAGAACTGGTTGTTGATCGCCTGCAGCACGTTGCGGCCGAGGCCGCCGACGCCGACCATGGATGCAACGACGACCATGGCGAGCGACATCATGATGGTCTGGTTGATGCCGGCCATGATGGTCGGCAGGGCCAGCGGAATCTGCACGTTCTTCAGGCGCTGCCACTGGGATGAACCGAAGGCATCGGCTGCTTCCAGCACTTCCTTGTCGACCAGCCGGATGCCGAGATTGGTCAGCCGGATCATCGGCGGCACGGCATAGATGACGACGGCGATCAGGCCCGGCACCTTGCCGATGCCGAAGATCATGACGACGGGAATGAGATAGACGAAGCTCGGCATCGTCTGCATCACGTCGAGGATCGGATTGATCACCGACTGCGCCCGCTCGGACCGTGCCATCAGGATGCCGATCGGAATGCCGACGAGAATGGCGATCAGCGTACAGACCGTGACCATGGCCAGGGTGACCATCGTGTCGTTCCACAGCCCGACCAGGCCGATCGCCAGCATCGAGGCGATGGTGCCGAGCGTGATCTTGCATGTCGCGGCTGCCGTAATAGACGATTGCAACCATCGCCGCGAGAATCAGGATCCAGGGCGAGTTCACGAAAAGATTTTCAAGAAAGTTCAAAAACACCTGGAGCGGCTGCACCAGCACGTCGATTGCATTGGTATAGGCGCGGACGAGCCCCTTGAAGCCCTCGTCCACGCTTTTGCGGACCATTCGGATGGTGGTGTCGTCGATCGCTGGAAATTTACAAAGCAGATCTGGCAAGAAACTGCATACTGTCGCCATGTCGTTCCCCTTTTTTACCGGAAATTTGTAGACCGGCCATGTCACCAAACAGGCTGTTGCCTGTTCCTGCACGGACTTTTGCTGGTCTCTGCGGACCCCGGCATTTGTTCGATGCGTCGTGCGCCCTTTGGGCGTCATGACATTTCAAATCGAATATGAACTCTGAAAAGGGCGGTGGCCGATTTCAATTCACGCTGCGAAACGTGTCAGTTTCCGATCCTGTCTGCTTTGTTGTTTGCGACGCAGGGACCGGGGGTTTTGCGCATAAAGCGCAAAAGGCAGCGAACCATGGCGGTCCGCTGCCTTCCTGATTAACAGATCAAAGCGCTGCCTTGACCTTTTCGGCGACGTCGGGAGCAACCCACTTCGTCCACATGTCCGGATAGGTTTCCAGGAAGTGCTTTGCTGCGTCTTCGTTGGTGCCCTGGTTCTCATCCATCCAGGCGAGCACCTTGTTGACCGTGCCATTGTCCCAGTTGCGGGCCTTGACATAATCCATGGCGACGCCGGCCTTTTCAGAGAAAGCCTTGGTGACGACCGTGAAGACGTCGGAGGTCGGGTAGGAGTTTACCTTCGGTGCTGCGCAATCCGGAACAGCGGTGCAGGCGTCCCACTCGGCCTTGTCGTTCTCGACGCCGAAGCTCAGGCGGGTCATCTCGTACTTGCCGAGGACGGCGGTCGGCGCCCAATAGTAGCCGAGCCAGCCTGTCTTCTTTGCAAAGGCGTTGGAGATCGAGCCGTCAAGGCCAGCAGCCGAGCCGGTGTCGACCAGCTGGAAGCCGGCCTTTTCGGCTTCAAGAGCCTTGTAGAGGTTGGCCGAGGAGACCTGGCAGTTCCAGCCCGACGGGCAGTTGTAGATGGCGGCCTTCGAAGCGTCTTCCGGGGCCGGGAACAGGTCGGGATGCTTCAGCGCATCCTGAACGGTCTTGATTTCGGGGTTTGCGTCAGCGAGGAACTTCGGAATCCACCAGCCTTCGACGCCACCCTCGTTGAGGATCTTGGCGGCTTCGATCAGGCGACCTTCCTTGACGGCAGCGTCGAGCGGCGTGCGCACGGCGTTGACCCACATTTCGGGAGCCATGTCAGGCTGGCCCTTTTCGTTCATGGAGGTGAAGGTCGGCATCGTGTCGCCGGTGACGAGCGTCGCCGTGCAGCCATAGCCATTTTCAAGGATGAACTTGTCGACATGGGCGGCAACGCCGGCCGATGCCCAGTTCATTTCAGCAATGCTGACTTCGCCGCAATCGGCGGCAGATGCGGAGCCGGCGATCGCATAGAAGCCGGCAGCGATAATTGTGGAAGCGAGGAGCTTCTTCATGTTTAAGACCTCCCAGTCTTAATGCAGCAGAAAATCTGGAGGCGACGCGGGATACTGCCGTCCCCGGCCACCCAAATGGTTGATAGCAGCAGCATAGTGGGCGCGCTTTCGGGCAAGGCCGCATATGGCCCCCGCTGCAACGGTGTAGAGCTTTTTTGTCCGGACGCGGAACCCTGTCGCCAACCGGCTCTCTTTTAACCGCATGAGAGGTAGCCTATTTGTTCCTCCGCAGAAATCAACCTCCGGAATTGCCTTTCACGGCCTTTTGCGGCGCAATGCGGGCGCGCAGGGGACGCACAAGCCGTTGATTTGCCTTGATTTGGGCGACATTTTTGAGCATCACGGCCAGGAATTGCCGCAAAATTTGCCCTGACCTTCAATTGCCGCGTTTAGCTCGTTTTATTGCAGACGTTTTTTGTCCCGAATGCGTCGCATGGTGTTTTTTTGCCATCTCAAAAAAAAATTCGAAAAATGATGAAATTCATCTTTGATTCATCTCTCACTAACCATCCGGTAACGATGTCAGGCTATTTGTTTTCCTGCGGCGGGGGACAACTGCCGCCCGCCCGGATCAGGTGTTGCGTCCCGGGCTGGAGCGATCTTCGGCGTATTCTCGAAGAGGCCATGCGTATTTTGGCAGACCGCACAGTTCCTGACGGGACTGGTGCGGTTTTCGCGTTTTCCGGCCAAAAGATCCCTTTGAGCGTTTTTGCGCGCATGAAAAAACCGCAACGCCTGCGCGGTGCGGTTTCCAGAATTCGCCAACAATGGCCGTCGGTCGGTTTTAGCCGACGCTGCGGGTGCGGATGAAGCCGAGCGGGCCGATCGGCGCCGTCATGACGGTGTTGCGCACGCGCGACTGGCTGTCCGGGACAACGGAGTTCCAGGCGATCTGAACGAAATTTGGCTTGCTGAAGATGAACAACATGGGACGTTTGACCTTGGGTGTGGCGTGGACATCCGCGCCGTGATTTATGTCGCTGATATACGCCGTTGATGGCGCAAATCAACAACCAAATTCGCCATGCAATGTCGCATTTTGGATGTTTCATGCCTGCCGTATCGCACGCGTTGAAACGGGGTGAAATGCGGCGTGAAAACAGGGCGCAGATCAAGGCGAAATTGCGGCGGAACAAGGCTTTGCACGGGGCAAGCCCGGTGCTAAGGAAACGGCCATGACAAAGACGATCATGCTTCAGGGAACCGGCTCGGATGTCGGAAAAACGGTATTGGTGGCAGGCCTGTGCCGGCTTGCCGCAAACAGAGGGTTGAAGGTTCGTCCGTTCAAGCCTCAGAACATGTCGAACAATGCCGCCGTCGCCGATGATGGCGGCGAGATCGGCCGGGCCCAATGGCTCCAGTCGATGGCCGCACGCGTTGCGTCCTCCATCCATATGAACCCCGTGCTGCTCAAGCCGCAATCCGAGACCGGCAGCCAGATCATCGTGCAGGGAAAAGTCGCCGGCCAGGCGCGCGGACGCGACTACCAGGCGCCTGAAGCCGAAACTGCTCGGCGCGGTCATGGAGAGTTTCGAGACGATCTGTTCAGGAACGGATCTTGTCATCGTGGAGGGGGCAGGCTCGCCGGCCGAAATCAACCTGCGGGCAGGGGACATCGCCAATATGGGCTTTGCGCTCAGGGCCAATGTGCCGGTCGTCCTGGTCGGGGATATCGACCGTGGTGGCGTGATCGCATCGCTGGTGGGCACCCACACCATTCTGCCGGACGAAGACCGGCGGATGATCACGGGCTACCTGATCAACAAGTTCCGCGGGGATGTGTCGCTTTTCGACGACGGCATCGCGGCTGTCGGCCGTTTTACCGGCTGGCCCTGCTTCGGCGTCGTTCCCTGGCTGAAGAGTGCGGCGCGGCTGCCGGCGGAGGATTCCGTCGTTCTGGACAAGCTGACGCGCGGCACCGGCAAGGCGCTGAAGGTCGCAGTCCCGATGCTGTCGCGGATCGCCAATTTCGACGACCTTGATCCCCTGGCATCGGAGCCGGACGTCGATCTCGTCTTCGTGCCGCCGGGCGAGCCTTTGCCTGTCGATGCCGGTCTGGTGGTCATACCCGGTTCGAAATCGACGATTTCCGATCTTCGTGATTTCCGTGCCCAGGGCTGGGATCGCGACCTCCAGGCCCATGTCCGCCGTGGCGGCCATGTGATCGGACTTTGCGGCGGCTACCAGATGCTGGGCAGCCGTGTCGCCGATCCCTCCGGCATAGAGGGTGATCTCCGGGACATTGAAGGGCTCGGGCTGCTGGATGTCGAGACGGCGATGGCGCCGGAAAAGACGGTCAGAAATGTGCAGGCCTGGTCGCTGCAGCATGACGTGGCACTGCAGGGCTACGAGATCCACCTCGGCGTGACGAGCGGCCCCGACTGCCTGCGTGCGCCTGTTTCGATCGACGGCAGGCCGGATGGCGCCATGTCGCCAAACGGCCGGATTGTCGGCACCTACCTGCACGGCCTGTTTTCAAGCGACGCCTATCGCGCCGCATTGCTCGACAGTTTCGGCATTGCCGGCGGCGGCCTGAACTATCGCCAGACCGTGGATGATGCGCTGGATGCCATTGCCGGCGAACTCGAGACCGTTCTCGATCGCCAATGGCTCGATGCGCTGATGTCCTGACAGTTGCTGCCCGGGTCAGATTTCGCCCGAGGCTTCGCGGCGACGCTTGTCCAGTTCCTCGCTGTAGCGGCGCAGGGTGTGGCTTTCCGTCAGAAGTCCGACGACCCGTCGTTCGATGAGGTTGTCGACCACCGCCAGGGCATCGCTGCCCGTCTTGTCGAAGAGGGCGGCGGCCTGCTTCGCGTTCATGTTTGGCAACAGGAAATCATGGCTGACATGTATAAAGCTGCCGAGGCTCTCGTCCGGCCCTGACGTCTCGACGGGATCCGCAAACACCTCCGGGACGATGATGATGCCTGCATATTTGTCGTTTTCGTCGACGGCTATGACGCGCTGGGTCGAGCCGAGCGGGAAATCCTGCTTGAATTGCTCGAGGGACGTTGTTGCGTTGACGGTGCGGACATCCGGTCGCATGAGCCGCTCGACCGTCAGATTGCGGATCCAGCCGACGTCATGGGCGCTGCGGATGCTCTCGCCCCGCAGATGCATCCGCCAGGTGGCGAAGGAATAGCCGAACGTGGTTCTGACGACGAGCGACGAGGTGATGGATGCGGCGAGCACAAGTGCTGTGATCGGAAAGTCTCCGGTGATTTCCAGTGCAAGAAATGTCATCGTCAGCGGCCCGCCGATGACGGCAACGGCCAGCGAACTCATTCCGACGACGGCATAGATGACCGGGGTCAGCGTCGCATTGGCGAAAATGAAGGGTGCGCAATAGGCAAACAGCTTGCCGAGGAGGGCGCCCATGAACAGCGACGCGAAGAACAGGCCGCCGCGGAAGCCCGAGCCGATCGAGACTGCCGAGGCAAGGGATTTCAGAAGGAACAGGCCGACCAGCGCCGGGATTGTCGTCGAATGGGCAAGGTTGAGGTGCAGGGCGCCATGACCGGCCGACAGAACCTGCGGCGAAATCATCGCCAGAAGGCCGACGACGATGCCGCCGATCGCCGGGCGCAGCGGCGCCGGGATCGCACTGCGGCGGGCCAGGCCCTCGACCGCCGAGACGGTTTTCATCAGCAGGATACCCATGCCGGCACAGAAAACGCCGAGCAGCAGGGCCGGGAGATAATCCGCCGGCACGACGGCGCCGAATTCGCCGACATCGATCGTGAAATCGCTGTCGGCAAGCAGCCGGGCCACCAGATTGGCGACCAGCGCGGAGACGACGACCGGTGTCAGGGACAGGATCGTATAGGTACCGATGATCAGCTCGAACGCATAGAAGGCGCCGGTGAGCGGGGCGTTGAAGGCTGCGGCGATTGCCCCGGCCGCGCCGCAGCCCACCAGCGTACGCAGGTCCGAGCGGCGCAATTGCAGCGTGATGCCGAGTTTGGATGCGAGCCCGGACGCAAGCTGCGTGTAGCCGGCCTCAAGACCGACGGACGCTCCAAAGCCATTGGAGATCAGATTCTGGATGGCGACGATAAAGCTGTCGGTCAGCGACAGGCGTCCGCCATGCAGCGCGTTGGCCTCGATCGGATCGACCATCGGCTTCTTGCGCCACCTGGCGAGAAGAAGCATGAGAAGTCCAAGAATGATGCCGCCGACGATCGGTGCCATCAGCACAGCGATGTTGCCACTGAGATCACTGGAACTCAGGTGTTGATCGTCAGTAATGCCAAAGACAAGGCTGTGCAGGCCGCTCGATATGTAACTCATGGCCGTGACGGCCAGTCCCGCAATCAAGCCGACGATGATGGCTGCGACGACCAGCCCGACCTCGCTCCGGCGCGCAAAGGCCCGAAGACGCCCGAAATCGAGAAGCAGGGAGAGGTAGCCGAGCCGGCGCAGGTCGAGTTTCGCAAAGAGCTTTGGCATTGGCGTTCCGTATTGCAGGACAGCATTTCCTCGTAATGCCCATCGGGCTGCGGATCAAGCGCGTATCCGCCCTGCACAAGGCCCGATGTCACCGTGGCTGATTGACTTTGCCGCAAGCCGCCCATAATCATCGGCCCATTGGATGGTTCCCGCAGGGCGCTTTGTCTTGCGGGAGTAAATGGGAATGCGACAGGATGGACCCAGACCGGGCATCCTTATCGCAGCCGACCCCGCGACTGTAGAGCGGTCAGGGTTCGCCATCCGGGAAAGCCTGTCCTTCGGGAGATGCCGCATGGTGCGGCACGCCGCAGACACAGGCCCAACCGGAAAAGCCACTGGAATGGCATCATGATCAGCCGGGGCCGGACGCCTCTTTGTCTACGAATCGTCCACCTCTTCATGATGTCCGTCGATTGCGGTTGCGCAATCGCGCGCAAAAACTCCGGGAAGGCGAGGCGGACCCGTTCGCACCTTCGGGTGCGTAGACCCGCGAGCCAGGAGACCTGCCATCCGACAAGGGCATAATGCCCGCCTACGGGACGTTCCCGATGCCAGCACGGAGGTTGTCATGGCTCTATCACCCGGTTTGCGCGTGCGCGCGGCGTTTCGCTTGCGCACTGTGTTCAATCCCACCGTCCTACTCAGCGACAACGGCTGACGGCGGGTTCTCATCATGACATCGACAACGACCGGCGCCGTGCTCGTTCTGGGCGGTGCCCGTTCCGGAAAATCGAGCTTTGCCGAGGCGCTGGTAACGGCGTCGGGGCTCGACATGTATTATGTCGCGACCGGGCGGGCATGGGACGGCGAGATGACGGCAAGAATCGCAGAACACCGCAGCCGCCGCGGCTGCGAATGGACGACGCTTGAGGAACCCGTGGCGCTCGTGGATTGCCTGGCTGGCATCGATGCACCCGGTCGCATCATTCTTGTCGATTGCCTGACGCTGTGGGTCACCAATCTGATGATGGAAGACCGTGACATGGCGTGCGGAGTTTTCGCGGCTTGCCGATTACATGCCGACTGCCGCCGCGCGGCTGGTCTTCGTTTCCAACGAGGTCGGGCTTGGCATCGTGCCTGAAAACCGCATGGCGCGCGATTTTCGCGACCATGCCGGCCGGCTGCACCAGATCGTCGCGGCAAAGGCCGCCGAAGTCTACTTTATCGCGGCCGGACTGCCGCTGAAAATGAAGGGTTGAACATGACACTCGCAAAAGCTGGCAACGGCAAGATCCCGGCAACCGTGATCACCGGCTTTCTCGGCGCCGGCAAGACGACGATGATCCGCAACATGCTGCAGAATGCCGGCGGCCGACGGATTGCGCTGATCATCAACGAATTCGGCGATCTCGGCGTTGATGGCGACGTGCTGAAGGGCTGCGGCGCTGAAGCCTGCACCGAGGACGACATTATCGAACTGACCAATGGCTGCATCTGCTGCACGGTCGCCGATGATTTCATCCCGACCATGACCAAGCTGCTCGACCGCGAAAATCGCCCCGATCACATCATCATCGAGACCTCGGGACTGGCGCTGCCGCAGCCGCTGATCGCCGCCTTCAACTGGCCGGACATCCGCACGCAGGTGACCGTCGATGGCGTCATCACCGTGGTCGACAGCGCAGCCGTCGCCGCCGGTCGTTTTGCCGACGACCATGACAAGGTCGATGCGCTGCGCGTCGAGGACGACAATCTCGACCATGAGAGCCCGATCGAGGAACTGTTCGAGGACCAGCTGACCGCGGCCGACCTGATCGTGCTCAACAAGACCGATCTGCTCGATGCCGCCGGCCTGCAATTCGTTCGCGGCGAGGTGGCGTCGCGCACCAGCCGCAAGCCGACGATGATCGAGGCACGCAACGGCGAAGTCTCCGCCGCCATCCTGCTTGGCCTCGATGTCGGCACCGAAAGCGATATCGGCAACCGCAAGTCGCACCATGAAATGGAGCATGAGGCGGGCGAGGAACATGATCACGACGAGTTCGACAGCTTTGTCGTTGAAATCGGCGCCTTGGCCGATCCGGCCGGCTTCGTCGAAAAGCTGAAAGGGATCATCGCCGAACATGATGTGCTGCGCGTCAAGGGCTTTGCCGACGTGCCGGGCAAGCCGATGCGCCTGCTGATCCAGGGTGTCGGCACCCGCATCGACCAGTATTTCGACCGCCCCTGGGCTGCCGGTGAAGCTCGCCGCACCCGGCTCGTCGTCATCGGTCTGCACGACATGGACGAGGCTGCGGTGCGCGCGGCCATCGAAGCGGCGGTATAGAAACCATGGAGCGTGTGGTTCACCCCCCTCTGTCACTTCGTGACATCTCCCCCACAAGGGGGGAGATCGGGAGCGCGTTGTATCCACTCGCCTCGAACTTAATTTTTTCGGGTGAAGTTGCCTCACCCGATCTCCCCCCTTGTGGGGGAGATGTCCGACAGGACAGAGGGGGGTATAACCCCGCCCAGGAGGCAATATGCATCTCCTCCTAGCGCAGAAAGGCACCATCACCGACGGCGACGAGGCGATCGATCTTGGCCAGTCGCCGGGCGATATCCTGTTTCTTTCGGCTGCCGACACGGAACTGTCCTCGATCGCTGCCGCACAGAGGTCGCGTTCGGGATCGCGCAGCCTGCGCGTCGCGAGCCTGCTCACCCTCAAGCATCCGATGTCGGTCGATACCTATGTCGAGCGGACAGCGCGGCATGCAAAGCTGATCATCGTGCGGCCGCTCGGCGGTGCCAGCTATTTCCATTATGTGCTCGAAGCGCTGCATGCCGCAGCCATAAACCACGGATTCCAGATTGCCGTGCTGCCGGGCTGCGACAAGCCGGATCCGGGTCTCGAACCGTTTTCGACCATCGGCACCGAGGATCGCGCGGCGATGTGGGCCTATTTCACCGAGGGCGGCGCCGACAATATGGCGCGCCTGCTCGATTATGGCGAGGCGCTGATCGACGGTTCGGAAAAGCCGCAGCCGGCGTCGACCTTGCTGAAGGCCGGCATCTGGTGGCCGGGTGTGGGCGTGATCGGGGTCGAGCGGTGGAAGGCGATTGCCGGTTTTCCAGCCATTGGCGATTTAGCCCCCTCTGTCGGCCTGGCCGACATCTCGCCCACAAGGGGGGAGATCAATCCGGGGCCAATTGCCGGGCGAAAACTCACTCCATCGATCTCCCCCCTTGTGGGGGAGATGTCCGACAGGACAGAGGGGGGTATTTCTCTTTCCCCCCACGCACGAACCCGCCCCGTCGTCGCCCTCTCATTCTACCGTGCGCTCGTCCAGAGCGGTGAGACGAAACCGGTCGAGGCGCTGATCGAGGCGTTGTCGGCCGAGGGTATGGCCGTTCTGCCGGTCTTCGTTTCCAGCCTCAAGGACGCCGTCTCGGTTGGCACGCTGGAGGCTATCTTCGGCGAGGTGCGGCCGGACGTGGTGATGAACGCCACCGGCTTTGCCGTGTCCGCCCCCGGCGCTGATCGCAAGCCGACCGTGCTCGAATTCACCGATGCACCGGTGCTGCAGGTGATCTTTTCCGGCTCATCCCGGAAGGCCTGGGAAACATCGGCGCAAGGGCTGATGGCGCGGGATCTGGCCATGAATGTCGCCCTGCCGGAGGTCGATGGACGCATTCTGTCGCGCGCCGTCTCCTTCAAGGCGGCGGCGATCTACGATCCGCAGGTCGAGGCAAATATCGTCGGCCATGAGCCGCTTGCCGACCGGGTTCTGTTTGCGGCGCGGCTTGCCGCCAACTGGGCCCGTCTGCGCCGGGCATCGCCGTCCAAGCGGCGCGTCGCCATCATCATGGCGAACTATCCGAACCGCGACGGCCGTCTTGGCAATGGCGTCGGTCTCGATACGCCGGCCGGCACGATCGAAGTGCTGCGGGCGATGCGGGATGCCGGCTATGCGGTGGATGACGTGCCTGCCGATGGCGATGCGCTGATCACGCATCTGATGGCCGGCCCGACCAATGATGCAGGCAGTGATCGCGAAATCCGCGAAACGCTTTCCGCTGAGTCAATACAACGCCTTCTTTGCGTCTCTTCCGGTTCAGATTCAGGATGAGGTCGCGGCCCGCTGGGGTGCCCCCGAAGCCGATCCGTTCTTTCGCGATGGCCGGTTCGCCCTGCCGCTCACACGCTTCGGCGAGACGCTGGTCGGCATCCAGCCGGCGCGCGGCTACAATATCGACCCGAAGGAAACCTACCACTCGCCGGACCTCGTGCCGCCGCACGGCTATCTCGCCTTCTACGCCTTCCTGCGCCAGGAATTCGGTGCGCATGCCGTCATCCACATGGGCAAGCACGGCAATCTCGAATGGCTGCCGGGCAAGGCGCTGGCGCTGTCGCAGACCTGCTATCCCGAAGCGGTCTTCGGGCCGATGCCGCATCTCTATCCCTTCATCGTCAACGATCCGGGCGAGGGCACGCAGGCCAAGCGCCGCACCGCCGCCGTGATCATCGATCATCTGACGCCGCCGCTGACGCGGGCCGAAAGCTACGGTCCGCTGAAGGATCTCGAGGCGCTGGTCGATGAATATTACGACGCGGCCGGCAGTGATCCGCGGCGTCTGCGGCTGCTGAGCAAGCAGATCCTGGAGCTGGTCCGCGACATCGGTCTCGATCAGGATGCCGGCATTGCCACGTCCGACGCCGAAGACAAGGCGCTGGAAAAGCTCGATGCCTATCTCTGCGACCTGAAGGAACTGCAGATCCGCGACGGGCTGCATGTGTTCGGCGTCGCGCCGGAGGGCCGTCTCCTGACGGATCTGACGGTTGCGTTGGCGCGCGTGCCGCGGGGCCAAGGCGAGGGCGGCGATCGCAGCCTGCAGCGGGCGATCGCGCGGGATGCCTTGGGAATGAGAGAACGCCGTCCTCAACCCCTCCCCACAAGGGGGAGGGCCCGGAGCTTTCCCGACGATCTCCCCCTTGTGGGGGAGATCTCCGACAGGACAGAGGGTGAGATGTTTCCGCCAACTCCATGCCGATCTACCCCCCTCTGTCGGCCCGGCGACATCTCCCCCGACAAGGGGGGTAGAACAAGCGCGTTGAAGCCAGACCTTTCGATCCCCTCGATTGCACCCTTTCAGATCCCTGGACCGGTCCCAAGCCGGAAATCCTCGCCAGCCAGGCCGAGGCCCCTTGGCGAACCGCCGGCGACACCGTCGAGCGCATCGAGTTGCTGGCAGCGCAGTTCGTTTCCGGCGAGCGGCCGTGCCCGTCCGACTGGAGCGCGACACAAGCCGTGCTTGCCGAAATCGAAACCCGGCTGAAACCGTCCATCGTGCAGTCCGGGCCGGCGGAGATCGCCGCCATTCTGACCGGCCTCGACGGCCGTTTCGTGCCGCCCGGTCCATCAGGGGCGCCGACGCGCGGACGGCCGGACGTGCTTGCCGACGGGACGCAATTTCTACTCGGTCGACAGCCGCGCCGTGCCGACGCCGGCGGCCTGCGAGCTCGGCAAGAAATCCGCCGAACTGCTGATCCGGCGCTATCGTGCAGGATCATGGCGACTGGCCGACATCCTTCGGACTGACGGCCTGGGGCACGTCGAACATGCGCACCGGCGGCGACGACATTGCGCAGGCGATGGCGCTGATCGGCGACCAAGCCCGTCTGGGATATGATGTCGCGCCGGGTCACCGGCTACGAGATCGTTCCGCTGGCGATGCTCGGCCGCCCGCGCGTCGATGTCACCCTGCGCATTTCCGGTTTCTTCCGCGATGCCTTTCCGGACCAGATCGCACTGTTCGACAAGGCGATCCGAGCGGTCGGTGCGCTTGGATGAAGACGATGCAGACAATCCGATTGCAGCGCGCATGCGCGCCGAGACCGTGCGTCTCGTTGCTGAAGGTGTTGACGGCAAGGAGGCCGCGCGTCGCGCCTGCTACCGCGTCTTCGGTTCAAAGCCCGGCGCCTATGGGGCCGGCCTGCAGGCGCTGATCGACGAAAAGGGCTGGGAAGACAAGGCGGATCTCGCCGAGGCCTACCTCGCCTGGGGCGGCTATGCCTACGGCGCCGGCGAGGATGGCAAGGCGGAGCGCGGGCTCTTCGAGGCGCGACTGAAAACCGTGCAGGCCGTGGTTCAGAACCAGGACAATCGCGAGCACGACCTGCTCGACAGCGATGACTACTACCAGTTCGAGGGCGGCATGAGCCTTGCCGTCGAAACGTCTGGGCGGCAGCCGGCCGTCGATCTATCACAATGATCATTCGCGTCCGGAAAAGCCGGTCATCCGATCGCTGGAAGAGGAGATCGGTCGGGTCGTGCGTGGCCGCGTCGTCAATCCGAAATGGATCGCCGGCGTCATGCGTCACGGCTACAAGGGCGCCTTCGAGATCGCTGCGACCGTCGACTACATGTTTGCCTTTGCAGCAACCACCGGGGCTGTGCGCGATCACCATTTCGAAGCGGTCTATCAGGCTTTCGTCCTTGACGACGAAGTCCGCGGCTTCCTGGAGGACAAGAACCCCGCTGCCTACCGCGATATGACCGACAAACTCACCGAGGCCATTGATCGGGGCCTCTGGACGCCACGGTCCAATTCGGCACGGTTCGATCTGCACAACCGTGCAGAGGCGGCCGAGTAACACAACAGAAGCCATGCAAGGGCACACGCAAAGGTCGGGAGAAAACACGATGAGCGAAGATGAGATCAAGGACACGGAAGCGCCCGTTGCCCATGACGATGCCCGCCATGCCATGAAGATGGCGAAAAAGAAGACGGCGCGCGAAAAGATCATGGCGACGAAGACCGACCAGAAAGGCCTGATCATCGTCAATACCGGCAAGGGCAAGGGCAAGTCGACGGCCGGTTTCGGCATGATCTTCCGTCATATCGCCCACGGCATGCCGTCCGCCGTCGTGCAGTTCATCAAGGGCGCCTGGGAAACCGGAGAGCGCAACCTGATCGAGAAGCATTTCGCCGATGTCTGCCAGTTTTATACGATGGGCGAGGGCTTTACCTGGGAAACGCAGGACCGCGCCCGCGATATCGCCATGGCGCAGACGGCCTGGGAAAAGGCCAAGGAACTGATCCGCGACGAGCGCAACTCCATGGTGCTGCTCGACGAGATCAATATTGCGCTCCGCTACGATTACATCGACATCGCCGAAGTCGTCCGCTTCCTTGTCGAGGAAAAGCCGCACATGACGCATGTCGTTCTGACCGGGCGCAATGCCAAGGAAGAACTGATCGAGATCGCCGACCTCGTCACCGAGATGGAACTGCTCAAGCATCCCTTCCGCTCGGGCATCAAGGCGCAGGTCGGGGTGGAGTATTGATGTTTATTTCTGAAAATGAGCCACGGCATCCATCCGCTTATGCGGGATACCGACAATGACAGGAATATTCTGGACCAGAATATAGAAGATTAGGTGTTCTCCTTCGGGAAAACAGAAATAGTCGGTATCGATATCTGGTCTTGATGTGCCGAGATTAGGGTTATCTGCGATCCAGTGAAATCGGCTGGACAGCAAACGCAGATAGTCGTTTCGTTTTTTGGGACCCCACTTTTTCGCGCTGTAACGACCGATCGATCTCAGATCTGTTCTGGCTTTTGCGGTAATCTCAAAACGACTCATTCGTCCTCCTGATCAAGTTCTTCGATCAGTTTTTCGATTGAAAAGTCTTTGACGAATTCTCCACGAAGCGCTTGCTGACGGCCCTCGTCCAGATGAGCCCGCAGCGCCTCTCGCTTCTGATTGTATTCCTCCATCCCCCGAAGGGCGTCGCGAACGACTTCGCTGGCCGAGCCGTATCGACCGCTTTCGACTTGCTTCCTGATGAAGCTTTCCCAATGCGGGCCGAGGCTGAGACTTGTGGTTGCCATGGTGTCACCTTCAGCATTATTCAAAATGAATATAGCGAGTGAGGCCGCTTTCACCAGTCTCAAACTTCATCCAGATCCGTATCGGATGGGCCGGATCGGCGAGCAGCCTGATTGCCAGGGCAATGCAGGTGATGACGAGCAGCGGCTTGATGATCTTTGCGCCGTTCCTGACGGCGAAACGCGAGCCGATCTGTGCGCCGATGAACTGGCCGGCGCCCATCACCAGGCCTGTTTTCCAAAGCACCACGCCGTAGACCGCGAACACCGCGAAGCTGCCGATATTCGAGCCGAAGTTCAGGAACTTGGTGTGGGCCGTCGCCTTCAGCACGCCAAAGCCGGCGAGCGTGACAAAGCCGAGCATGAAGAAGGACCCTGTGCCCGGGCCGAACACCCCGTCATAAAAACCGATCAGCGGCACGAAGGTCAGGCCGAACAGGAAAGGCGTCATCCGGCGGGTGCGGTCGATGTCGCTGATATTGGGCTTGAAGCCGAAATAGAGCGCAATGGCGATGAGCAGGAACGGCATGATGATCTTCAGCACGTCGCCGGGCACGATCGTCGCCAGCACCGCGCCGATGACGCCGCCGAGGATCGCCAAGGCCACCATCGGCAATTGCTCGATCAGATTGACATGGCCGCTGCGCGCATAGGCGATGCTCGCCGAGCCCGAGCCGAACAGCGATTGCAGCTTGTTGGTGCCCAATGTCTCCAGCGGCGGAATGCCTGATATCAGCATCGCGGGGATCGTGATCATGCCGCCGCCACCGGCGATGGAATCGATGAAGCCGGCAAGCAGGGCTGCGACGAACAGGAAGGCGAGAAGATGGAAGGCGAGATCATGCACGGGGAGGGACTCGGGAAAGGAGGGGGAGCCTATTTGCGGCAGGGAGGTTCCTTTTGGCAGACTGGCCGGCAAAGTGCAAAGATGTGTTTTCCCGGTGGATGAGCGTTTGCCGATGACGTATCCGGCATGGGCAATGGCGCAATCCGGTTTGACCCGGCATGACCAGTTCGGTAAGCTCCTGAGGCGTACGACGGTGCCTTTTGTGAAAGGCTGAAAGAGCGTCCGGTGCGGCCGACCCAGTCAGGGGGCTTGATCCGGTGCTGTCCAGACCACTTCGAGCAGCATGCTGCCCGAAGACCCCCGGCGTTTCGCAAAGCATATCCGACGAGGGGGAGCGGGCTATTTCCAGACAGGTGACATCAGCCAGGCCAGCTGCGGGACGGTTCGTTCTCGGTCTCGGCTGCGAACGGGGGACGCCGGCTGCGGAAGTGATCGCGCTTGCCGAAGATGCGCTCGCTTCGGTGGGTGCAAGCGGCGGTGATATTGCCTGCATAGCATCCCTCGACACCCGAGCCGACGAGCCCGCGATACAGGCCGTCGCCCGCCATTTTGCCGTCCCTTCGCGATTTTTTGCAGCACCGCGTCTCGAGGCCGAGACGCCGCGTCTGCGCCATCCGTCGGAGCGGGTCTTTGCGCTGATGGGTTGTCATGGCGTGGCGGAGGCATCCGCACTTGCGGGGGCCGGTGTTGATGCGGATCTGGTCGTGCCGAAGATCAAGTCTGCCCATGCGACGGTCGCACTTGCCGGTCCTTTCGTCTTTTCACCGGGCGAGGTGTCATGAGCGGCGCAAGGGTTCAACGGTTGATTTCGGATTCTTTCCAGCGGGATAAGCCCTGTTCCTCACCGGTTGAGTCAGGATGCTCATCTTGTGAGTCAACGGATGCCGGCTCAATTTCTGCCGTGCATGGTTTGCGATGATGGACGCCCTTTTTTCCTCCCTTCCTGTCCTTGAAAAGGGCTCCGTCTGGCTCGTCGGCGCCGGGCCGGGCGATCCCGGCCTGTTGACCCTGCATGCCGTCAATGCGCTCCGCCAGGCCGATGTCATCGTCCATGACGCGCTGGTGAATGCCGATTGCCTGACAATGGCGAAGCCGGGCGCCGTGCTGGAGTTTGCCGGCAAACGCGGTGGCAAGCCGTCGCCCAAGCAGCGGGATATTTCGCTGCGTCTGGTGGAGCTCGCCCGCGCCGGCCGTCGCGTCTTGCGGCTGAAGGGCGGCGATCCCTTTGTCTTCGGTCGGGGCGGAGAGGAAGCCCTGACGCTTGTCGAGCACCGCATACCGTTCCGGATCGTGCCCGGTATTACGGCCGGAATTGGCGGCCTTGCCTATGCCGGCATTCCCGTGACCCATCGCGAGGTAACGCATGCGGTGACGTTCCTGACCGGTCATGATTCAGCCGGCGTCGTGCCGGACCGTATTCACTGGGATGCCATCGCCAAGGGTTCGCCCGTCATCGTCATGTATATGGCAATGAAGCATATCGGCCAGATCACCCGCAATCTGATGGCGGCCGGCCGGTCGCGCAACGAGCCGGTGGCCTTCGTCTGCAATGCCTCGACGGCCGAGCAGTCGGTGCTGGAAACGACGCTGGAACGGGCGGAAGCCGATGTCGCGGCCTCCGGCCTCGAACCGCCGGCGATCGTCGTGGTCGGCGAGGTCGTGCGGCTGCGCAGCGCACTCGACTGGCTGGGTGCCCTGGACGGGCGCGTCCTGCAGGCCGATCCGTTCGCCTCCGGCCTCAAGGATCCGGCATGAGCGGTCTGTTGATTGCGGCCCCGTCTTCCGGTTCCGGCAAGACGACGATCACGCTTGGCCTGCTGCGGGCCTTGCGCAATCGCGGCGTGGCGATTGCACCCGGCAAGGCAGGCCCTGACTATATCGATCCCGCCTTCCACACGGCCGCAAGCGGGCAAGCCCTGCATCAACTACGATCCCTGGGCGATGCGCCCGGAGCTTCTGCGCTTCAATGCCGCCGAGGCGGCGATGGATCGGCGGCCCTTCATCGTCGAGGCGATGATGGGCCTGCATGATGCTTCGGTCGATGGTACCGGCTCGCCCGCCGACCTTGCCGCGATCCTTGATCTCTCGGTTATTCTGGTGGTCGATTGCGGACGCATGGCCCATTCCGTGGCGGCACTGGTGCGTGGTTACGCGGATCACCGAAGCGATATCACCGTTGCCGGCGTCATTCTCAACAAGGTCGGCAGCGACCGGCATGAGGCCATGCTGCGCGGTGCGCTGGAGAAAGTGCACATGCCGGTGCTCGGCGCTATCCGCCAGGATTCAGGCATGAAGCTGCCGGAGCGCCATCTCGGCCTGGTGCAGGCCGGCGAGCATGGCGGGCTGGATGCCTTTATCGAGCATGCCGCCGACCGCGTCGCAAACGGTTGCGACCTTGATGCCATTCTGGCGCTTGCCGGCGCGCGGCCAACGCGATGCAACGGCCGTGAGCGGTCTGAAACCGCTGGGTCAACACATTGCCGTGGCCCGCGATATCGCTTTTGCCTTCTGCTACGAGCACCTTTTGCTCGACTGGCGGCGGCAGGGCGTGCAGATTTCCTTCTTCTCGCCGCTTGCCGATGAGGCGCCGGACCTGTCGGCCGATGCCGTCTATCTGCCGGGCGGCTATCCCGAACTGCACGCCGAACGGCTGTCGAATGCGTCCCGCTTTCGCGACGGCATGGTGTCTGCCGCTTCGCGGCGCGTGCGCATTTACGGCGAGTGCGGCGGTTACATGACGCTGGGCGAGGGGCTTGTGGCAGCCGATGGCAAACGTTACGGCATGCTTGGCCTTTTGCCCCTGGTCGACCAGCTTTGCCGAGCGCAAGCGGCATCTCGGCTATCGCCGGGTGATGCCCTGCAATGACAGCTTTTTCGATGGTCCGCTGATGGCGCACGAGTTTCACTACGCAACGATCGTTTCCGAGGGAGATGCGGAACCGCTGTTCGATACGACGGATGCGGCCGGCGCAGCGGTCGGCCCGGCCGGCCTGCAGCGCGGCGCCGTCGCCGGTTCCTTCATGCATCTGATCGACAGGGTCGCCGGCGCATGAGCGGTGCAATCGTCCATGGCGGCGACATAACACAGGCTGCCGCGGAGTTCGGCGGAAGGCCACAGGATTGGCTTGACCTGTCGACCGGGATCAATCCGCAGTCCACCCCCCTGCCGGCCATTCCGGACAGTGCCTGGCATCGCCTGCCGGACCGGCATCTGGTCGATGCGGCACGAAAGGCAGCCGCGCTCTATTATGGCAGCGGACACAACCTGCCCTTGCCGGTTCCCGGAACCCAGTCCGTGATCCAGCTCCTGCCGCGTCTTGCCCTTGCCGGGCGAAGGGTGGCGATCTTCGGCCCGACCTATGGTGAATATGCCCGCGCCTTTGCGCAAGCCGGCTTGCAGATCGACCAGATCACCTCGATCGACGGGATTTCGGCGGAGCACGGTCTTGTCGTTTTGGTCAATCCGAACAATCCGACCGGCAGAACTTTCCCGGTCGAGGCGGTGGAGGCAATCCGCAGGGCCGTTGTCGACAGGGGCGGCATGCTTGTGGTTGACGAGGCCTTCGGCGATCATGAGCCGGCGTCCAGCATCGCCCGCAACCAGGGCAACATGGACGGCCTGATCGTCTTTCGCTCGTTCGGCAAGTTCTTTGGCCTCGCCGGCCTGCGTCTCGGCTTTGTGATCGCATCCCCCGCCATCATCGGCCAGTTCCGGGAGTGGCTCGGACCCTGGGCTGTGTCCGGTCCGGCACTGGTCATTGCCGCCGCATTGATGAGCGACGGTTCGGCCGCTGCGATCGGCGACGCGATCCTTGAGCGGAAATCCGCGCTCGATGCCGTGCTGCATGGGGCAGGGCTGCATATCGTCGGCGGCACGGCGCTGTTCAGCCTCGTCGAACATGACAGGGCTCGCGACCTCCACGCCCATCTATGCCGTGCACATATTCTGACACGACGGTTCGACTATGCGGCAAACTGGCTGCGGATCGGGCTTGCGCCTGACGACCGGGGCGATAAACGTCTGGCGGATGCTTTGCGACTGTCGGGCCTTTGATCATGTCGACTGAAATTCTGCTCCTGCTGGCGGCTGCGCTCGCGCTCGACCGGGTCGTCGGTGACCCGGACTGGCTGTGGCGCCGCCTGCCGCATCCCGTCGTGCTTTTCGGTGCGGCCATCGGCTGGTTTGACCGGTCCTTCAACCGCAAGCGTCTCGGCGACGAGGCGCTTCGCATCAGTGGTGCGATCAGCATCGTGGTGCTTCTCCTGCTCAGTGCCGGCATCGGTCTGCTGTTTCACCGGCTGTTTGCATCGGTGGGTTTCGCCGGCCTGCTGTTCGAAACGGTGCTGGTTGCGGTGTTCCTGGCGCAGAAGAGCCTTGGCGATCACGTGCTGCGCGTTGCCACAGGGCTGCGACAGGATGGTCTTGCCGGCGGGCGAAAGGCGGTGTCGATGATCGTCGGTCGCGATCCCGAGACGCTCGACGAGCCTGCCGTCTGCCGGGCGGCGATCGAAAGCCTCGCTGAAAATTTTTCCGATGGCGTCGTGGCCCCCGCCTTCTGGTATGCGATTCTCGGCCTGCCAGGCCTGCTTGCCTACAAGATGCTGAACACCGCGGATTCGATGATTGGTCACAAGACGCCGAAATATCTGCATTTCGGCTGGGCGTCGGCGCGGCTTGACGATCTTGCGAACCTGCCGGCGGCCCGTCTCTCGATCCTCCTGTTTGCCGCCGGTGCGTGGCTGCGGATCGATCGTCGCGCCGCCTGCCATACGCTGGATGTCAGCCTTCGGGACCACGGGCTGCACCGCTCGCCGAATTCCGGCTGGCCGGAAGCGGCAATGGCCGGCGCGCTCGACGTGCAACTGGCTGGCCCGCGCCTCTATGCCGGCACTCTCGTCTCCGAACCGATGATCAACGGGGCAGGAAGATCCAATGCAACCGTACCAGACATAGAAACCGCGGTGCGCATATTCTACACCGCCTGCGCCACCCTGACGGTCACGGTCCTTGTTCTTGTTGCACTGCGAAGTTTATTTTAAGATCGTTGCTTGTTTCGATGTAATTTTATCAATTTTTTTATATTCGAATTTTCTGTTTCGCTTAAACTTGTATCATCAATCGCAATGTATATTCTGTGCCGTGTTGGGACACCAGTAATAAGGTGGTTTAATCCGGAGAGGGATACATGCGTAAGATCTTCGTGGCCTGTTTGGCCCTCGTTTTCCTGCAATTTCAGACTGTAACTGCAAGTGCTGCCAATCTCATTGCCAATATCAGCCTTTCATCCCAGACCATGACTGTCTCACAGAATGGTGTTGTCAAATATCGCTGGAAAGTATCGACTGCACGCAATGGGTATGTCACCCCGAAAGGCAGCTGGAGCGCCAAGTGGCTTTCGAAAAACCACCGCTCGCGCAAGTATAACAATGCGCCGATGCCTTACGCGGTGTTTTTCAACGGTGGTTATGCCGTGCATGCGACCTACGACCTGAAGCGTCTTGGCCGCCCGGCCTCGCATGGCTGTGTTCGCCTTCACCCGGACAATGCCGCCCAGTTCTTTTCCATGACCAGCCGGAACGGCCTGAAGAACACGCGCATTGTCGTGACGCGCTGAGACCGATTGCATCGAACAGATCGGAGGCTGGCATTGGTTCCAGCCTCCGTTTTCGATGTTTGCGCGACACACAGCGCGCCAAAATGCAACTCTTGACCTCAAGGCCATTGGCTTTTCAAACGCATTTACCTATAGGTTCGCCCAAACGTGAATTTTATATGAGGTATAGGCGTGACAGCTACATTTGACAAGGTTGCCGACATCATTGCGGAAACGAGCGAAATCGATCGCGAGACGATCACGCCGGAAAGCCACACGATCGACGATCTCGGCATCGACAGCCTGGACTTCCTCGACATCGTCTTTGCGATCGACAAGGAATTCGGCATCAAGATTCCGCTCGAGCAGTGGACCCAGGATGTCAACGAAGGCAAGGTTTCGACCGAGGAATATTTCGTTCTGAAGAATCTCTGCGCCAAGATCGACGAACTGAAGGCCGCCAAGGGCTGATCGTCCGCGCCAGCGCCGGGCCGGTCGGTCCTGCCGAACGATACAAATCAATGCCGCCTGTCTCCCGTTGCGCTTGACAGGCGGCATTGGCGTTTTTACTTGACCGTCACCAACATGAGTTTTGCTGCAGATGCTGCTTGAATATTTCCAGATGATCGATCATGTCGAGAGCGTCGATCTCAAGGCCGGTACGCTGATCGCCCGCTCGGTCGTGCCTGCAGAAAAGCCCCGTCTTCGAGGGACATTTCCCCGGCTATCCGCTGGTGCCCGGGCGTTCTCCTGATCGAGACCATGGCGCAGGCTTCCGGTTTCCTGGTGCTTGCGGTCACGGATTTTGCTGCCATGCCGTTTCTGATGTCCGTCGATGGCGCCAAGATGCGCACCTTCGTCGAACCGGCAGCCGTGCTCGACATCGAGGTGCATCTGGAGCATGACGGCTCCGGCTTTCGCGGTGACCAAGGCGAAGATCACGTCGGCAGGCAAAAAGGTCTGCGATGCGCAGTTGAAGCTTCGGACCATGCCGTTCGACCAGGTGCCGCTTGGCGATATCGTGCGCAAGACGCGCGCGAGGAGGTGGGCCTGATCGCTGCCATCGCAGCATCGCCGAGCAGGCCTCAGCGGAGCAAAGGAATGACAATGATCAAATCCGCCAATGATGTGGTGATCACCGGTGTCGGCATCGTCACCTGCCAGGGCGTCGGCAAGCGCAGCTGCATATCGCACTTCTGAGTGCCTCCGGAGACCGCCGACTGTCAGGGTCGAGACGGAGCGTTTCGCGCCCTATCCGGTGCATCCGCTGCCGGAAATCGACTGGTCGCAGCAGATCGCCAAGCGCGGCGATCAGCGCCAGATGGAAAACTGGCAGCGTCTCGGTGTGTTCAGCTGCCGGTCTGGCGCTCGACGATGCCGGCTTCAAGGACGATGCTCGATGCCTGCGGCTCGATGGACATGATCGTCGCGGCTGGCGGCGGCGAGCGCGACATCGCTGTCGATTCGCCTGATCGTCGACGAAGCGCTGAAGCGCAACGACCGCGAACAGCTGCTGAACGAAAAGCTGACGACCGAACTGCGCCCGACGCTGTTTCTGGCGCAGCTCTCCAATCTGCTGGCCGGCAATATCTCCATCGTGCACAAGGTCACCGGTTCGTCGCGCACCTTCATGGGCGAAGAAGCGGCCGGCATTTCGGCGATCGAAACCGCCTTTGCCCGTATCAAGGCCGGGCAGTCGACCCATACGCTGGTTGGCGGTGCCTTTTCCGCCGAACGGCTGGACATGATCCTGCTGATCGAAGCGATGCAGGGCCATGTCGTCGGCGACTGGCAACCGCTCTGGTCGCGCAAGCCGGAAGATGGCGGCGGCATGATCCTCGGCTCGGTCGGCGCCTTCCTGGTGCTCGAATCGCGCGAACATGCAGAGGCGCGCGGCGCGCAGATCTATGCGACGATCGATGCGATCGACGGCGACCGTGGCAACCGCGACGGATGGGCGCATGGAGACGCGGCTGGCTGCGCTTTCGGCCTCTGCCGGCGAAATCGATGCTGCTGCGACGGTGGTCTTTTCCGGCACGACCGGCTTCCACGATCTGGCCGCCCGCGAAAAGACGTTCCTGGAAAAGCAGTTTCCGGCTGCACCGATCCGCGGCTATGGCGGCCTTGTCGGGCACGGGCTCGAAGCGCAGTTTCCGCTGGGTCTCGCTTTTGCTGCGCTTGTCGCTTGGCGCCGGTGCGAAGGTTCCGCCCTTCGATGCGGTGCGGAAGCGCCGATGACGCAGCCGGCCAAAACTGCCATCGTCACCACCATCGGCCATGCGCGCGGCGAAGGTATCGCCGTTCTTTCGGCAGAAGTCTAAGGAGCGGTTGCCATGACGCAACTGCCTATCAAGGATCATCTCGGACGCCCGATCATCGCCGTCACCGGCATGGGCGTTATCACCTCGCTCGGACAGGGGCTCGAGGACAACTGGAAGGCGCTGACCGCCGGCGTTTCCGGTATCCACAAGATCGAGCGCTTTCCGACGGAAGGTCTGTCAACACGCGGATCGCGGCACGGTCGATTTCATTGATCTTCCTGCCCAGAATGCTGTCGAGCGTTCCTACGCCTTTGCGCGCGAAACCACGATCTGGAAGCGCTCGGCGCAGGCCGGGATCAGCGGCGATTTCAACGGTCCGCTGTTTCTGGCCGCGCCGCCGATCGAGCCGGAATGGAACGCCCGCTTCGAGCTTGCCGACCGTGCCGGTCCCTCGGTTCGAGCCGGGCGACGCCTATGACCGTTTTCTGGCCGCGATGCGCGAACGCGCCGATCCGGTTTTCCATGAAGCCGTGCATGTTCGGCTCGATTTCCGAGCGCCTTGCCGACCGGTTCGGCACGCGCGGACTGCCCGTGACGCTGTCGACCGCCTGTGCGTCGGGAGCGACCGCGATCCAGCTTGGTGTCGAAGCGATCCGCCAGGGCCGCACCGACCGGGCGCTGACGGTTGCGACGGATGGGTCCGTCAGTGCCGAGGCGCTGATCCGGTTTGCGCTTGCTTTCGGCGCTCTCCACCCAGAACGATCCGCCGGAAAAGGCCTCAAAGCCTTTTACCAAGGATCGCGACGGTTTCGTGATCGCCGAAGGGGCGGCAACGCTGGTGCTGGAATCGCTCGAAGCGGCCGTTGCCCGTGGCGCGCGGTGTCTACGGCATCATCAAGGGCTGCGGCGAAAAGGCCGATCATCTTCCACCGCACCCGCTCGTCGCCGGATGGCGGTCCGGCGATTGCGACGATCCGTGCGGCGCTTGCCGATGCCGGCATGGATGAAAGCGGTATCGGCTACATCAATGCGCATGGCACATCGACGCCGGAAAACGACAAGATGGAATATCACGCCATGTCCGCCGGTCTTCGGCGAGGCGCCTGCCGCAGATCCCGGTCTCGTCCAACAAGTCGATGATCGGCCATACGCTGACGGCGGCCGGTGCGGTCGAGGCGGTGTTCTCGCTGCAGACCATGCTGACGGGCACGCTGCCGCCGACGATCAACTATCTCAATCCGGACCCGGCCATCGTGCTGGATGTGGTGCCGAACGTGAAGCGCGACAAGCAGGTCTCGGCCGTGCTTTCGAACTCCTTCGGCTTCGGTGGGCAGAATGCCAGCCTTGTCATGGCGGCCGAACCGGCCTAAACCGGCCGCACCCAAGACCAGAATCGCCGCCAAAAGGCAAAGGATCTATCATGCGCGCGCTGCAACTGCTCGATGACCGCAAGCTCGAAATCACCGACCTGCCCGAACCGGATGCTCCCGGTCCGGGCGAGGTCACGCTGCGGGTCAAGGCCGTCGCGCTCAACCATATCGACGTCTGGGGCTGGCGCGGCATGGCGTTTGCCAAGCGCAAGATGCCGCTCGTCATCGGGGCTGAGGCCTCCGGCGTGGTCGACCAGATCGGCCCCGGCGTTTCCAACGTGCTTGCCGGGCCAGCTGGTCTCGATCTATGGCGCGCGCACCTGCGGGCTTTGCCGTCCCTGCCGCGAAGGCCGAGACAACCTCTGCGAACATGTCGGTGGCGTGCACGGGTTTCCATCTCGACGGTTTTGCGCAGGAAAAGGTCAACCTTCCGGCGCGCCTGCTGGTGCCGGCGCCTCCCGGCGTCGATGCCGTGGCAGCGGCGCTCGCTCCGGTCACCTTCGGCACCGTCGAGCACATGCTGTTCGACAATGCCAAGCTCGAGCCCGGCGAAACCATCCTCATCCATGCCGGCGGTTCCGGTATCGGCTCGGCAGCAATCCAGCTTGCCAAGAAGATCGGCTGCACCGTCATCACCACCGTCGGCTCCGACGACAAGATCGAACGCGCCAAAGCGCTCGGCGCCGATCACGTCATCAACTACCGCACCGACCGTTTTGAAGGCGTCGTGCGCAAGCTCACCAAGAAGAAGGGCGTCGACGTCGTTTTCGAACATGTCGGCAAGGATACCTTCGCCGCATCGATGTTCTGCCTGAAGCGCGGCGGGCGTCTCGTTACCTGCGGCTCGACCTCCGGCGTCTCGACCGAAATGAACCTGATGATGCTGTTCCAGCAGCAATTGAAGCTGCTCGGCTCCTTCGGTTGCCGCATGGAGAACATGGCGAATGCCATGCAGAAGATGGCCCGCGGGCTCGTCCATCCCGTTATCGATACGGAGGTCGGTTTTACCGAGATCGACAAGGCGCTGGAGCGCATGGAATCGCGCCAGGTGTTCGGCAAGATCGTGCTGAGGATGGACTGATCGCCGTGCGCATGCTCATCACGCGTCTGGTCCTTTCAGCCGATCGCCTGTCGGCAGTGGCTGATTGCCCAGCTGATGTTCGTGCCGCTGGCGATATTGAAGCTGTTTCCTGTGGATGCGGCCATGAATTTCATGGACCGTTTCACGCGCTGGATCGGCCCGAAGACCAAGCGTCACAAGCTGACGATGACCAATCTGCGCAATGCGTTTCCTGAAAAGTCGGAAGCCGAGCTTGAGGCGATTGCGCTTGAAAGCTGGGGCAGCATCGGCCGGCTTGCGGCGGAATATGCCTTTCTCGATACAGTTGTTCGATTTCGATCCGGAGCGTAGCGAGCCGGGCAGGGTCGAAGTCTCCGGCATTCCGCTGTTTATCGAGCTTCGGGACAATCCCCGCCCGTTCATCGTGTTCACCGCCCATAGCGGCAATTTCGAGATGCTGCCGGTTGCGGGCGCCGCCTTCGGGCTGGATGTGACGGTCCTGTTCCGTCCGCCGAACAATCCGTACATTGCCAGCAAGGTCTTCGAGTTTCGCAAGCGCCGCATGGGTAACCTTGTGCCGTCGCATGCCGGATCCTCGTTCACGCTTGCCAGACAGCTGGAAAAGGGCGGGGCGGTCGGCGTGCTCGTCGACCAGAAGTTCGGTCGCGGCCTGAAGACGAAGTTCTTCAACAATGATGTGCAGACCAATCCGCTGGTTGCCAAGCTCGTGCGACAGTTCGGCTGCGAGGTCTATCCGGCGCGCTGCATCCGGCTTCCCGGCGGCCGTTTCCGCCTTGAACTGGAGCCGGCCATCGATATCCCGCGCAAGGAAGACGGCAGCGTCGACATCAATGCCACGGCGCAGGTGCTCAACGACAAGGTCGAAAGCTGGGTCAGGGAATATCCGGGCCAATGGCTCTGGTACCATGACCGCTGGAACATCAAACGGCAACTGGCCGATTGAGACAGCACGATTCGGCATGCTCCCATCCGAATGGACAAAATGATCGACTTTGTTCCCGCATTTTCTTATTTTGGGAACAATTCTGGGGCATTTCTTTCGGTTGAACGATGCTGGCGTGCTATAATTCCCGTTAAAGGCGCAATAAACATTCCCGGTAACGTTTCCAACTCTGCACACGTATTGAACAAGTGTTCAATGCGTGTAAAAATGTGGCTCTTATTGAGACAGATAGCGCTTTGCTGCAATGTCTGCATGGACACGATCACTCCAAACGCGAATCAGGCCGGTGCTGCTTTGCAGCGGCGTTATGCTAGACGGACGTCATCCATGCAGAATCGACGCATAATATTGGAGGGTGGAGTTGAATAATCTGATCGGCCTTTTCTGGTTCAAGTATTCGCAGATGCAACTTGCCGTACGCTCCGGTGACGAGTTGCTGACCGACATTCTTGATCGCGAGATCGAACCTCTGCTCCGCGAGATCTATGAGGCCAAGGCAGGCAATGTCGCAGATGCCCGCCTGCAGTTCCAACTCCTCCTCGACATATTGCGCAAGGAAGCTGACGACGTTTCCTGCGTGCTCCGCAACTCGGATATCCTGCAGACACTTGTCGACCGCTATTTCTCCAATGTCGGGGCCGATGACAATTCATCCCGGTGGCTGCCAATGTCGCAGTCTGCTGTCGCTCTGTTCAAGGGCAGGGCGGACGAGGGCTTTCTCAATGAGGCGATTCTCGATTGCCTGCCCGACAGGGTCGCCGTGATCACGCCGGACTACCGGTATCTCTATACCAATCCGGTGAATGCCGATCGCCTTGATCTGAGGCCTATCGATCTTGTCGGACGGCACATTGTCGAATTCGTCGGGATTCAGCGTTTCGAACAGCGGGTCAAGCCGAACCTCGACAAGTGCTTTGCCGGGGAGACCGTCGACTACACCTTCTCCAAGGAGATGAACGGCCGCACACTGGTCGTCCGCTGCCGCATGAATCCCTGCCGTTCCGGTACCGGCAAGCTCATCGGCGCCATTCTTGTGCTTCAGGAAATTGCCGACAGGCGGCGGGCCATCGCCGCCTGAGGAGCGGACCTATTTGTCGCAATAGGCCGGTTTGTAACCGGTGAGCCGCCAGCCGAAGGCCGTGCCACAAGACGCCTTCGGCAGTCCGATGTCGCTTGCAACAAATTCGATGTTGTCGATCGGTGTGTCTGCACCTTTGTTGCTCATTGTGGCTGCCCTTCAAGTTCCAGAATTGTTTTCAATGCCGTCAGGTCCTTCAGGACCCAGGCGGCATCAGCGTCGAACTGTGCGTCGCTCATGCCGTCCTGGCGCAGAAGCGTGAACATGACTTCGGCTCCACCGCCATTTGGAACAACGCGCAGGGCGTTGAAGACTGCCTGTCCCGAAGGCAGAACGACCGTGTGATCGATGATGCCGAACGCATTGGCAGGGGTGAAGTGGATGCGGATATCGCCGAGCACGCCCTGGGCGATCCAGCCGTCTTCGGTTTGCGTCAGGCCGGATGCGAGACCGGATGCCCAGAGCGGCATGTTCTCCGGCCTGGACGCAAAGGCATAGACCGCCTCGGCGGACCGCTCGATGCCGATATGGATGATTTTTGCGTCCATCAGAGCCATGATATTTCCTTTTGTCCTGGAGCTTTGGCGTAGGCGCGGGAAAAGGGGTGCGCCTGACGGTTGAAGACGCCATTTCCCGAGCTTCCCCGGAAGTCATGCCTTTGGCAATCTGCTTGTTGGCGATGACCCGTTCTCCACCTGTTTCGCGGGCGTTTTGCGCTCCCTTCCGACGTCCCGCCATGCCCGGGCATCGCCTCCGGCGGCCCCCTAAATCTGCTGCATTTGTCGAACAATCACTTGTCGTTAATCGATTTGAATGCCAAAACTCGCTCAACCAAAGTCTAACGGAGGCACTCACGTGGCACAGGCGGAAATCGGGCTGATCGGGCTCGGCGTTATGGGATCGAATCTGGCGCTCAACATTGCCGAAAAGGGCAACAAGATCGCCGTCTTCAACCGCACGGTTGATGCGACCCGGAAATTTTATGCCGATGCAGGCAGTCTCCAGAGCCAGATCGTTCCCTGTGAGACGATCGAGGAATTCGTCGCTGCCATCCGGCCGCCGCGGCCGATCATCATCATGATCAAGGCTGGCGATCCGGTCGATCAGCAGATGGAATTGCTGAAGCCCTATCTTGAAAACAACGACATCATGATCGACGCCGGCAATGCCAATTTCCGCGACACGATGCGCCGTTTCGACACCCTCAAGGATAGCGGTCTGACCTTTATCGGCATGGGCGTGTCCGGCGGTGAAGAGGGCGCGCGCCACGGCCCGTCGATCATGGTCGGCGGCAAGGAGGAATCCTGGAAGCGCGTCGAGAAGGTGCTGACCTCGATTGCCGCCAAGTATGACGGCGATCCCTGCGTCGCCTGGCTCGGTGAAAACGGCGCCGGCCATTTCGTCAAGACGATCCACAACGGCATCGAATATGCCGACATGCAGATGATCGCCGAAATCTACGGCATCCTGCGCGACGGCTTGAAGATGAGCGCCACCGAGATCGGCGAGGTTTTCGGCACCTGGAACAAGGGCCGGCTGAATTCCTATCTGATCGAGATTTCCGAGATTGTCCTGAAAGCCGCCGATCCGATCACCGGCAAGCCGATCGTCGACCTTATCCTCGACAAGGCAGGCCAGAAGGGCACCGGCAAATGGTCTGTTATCGAGGCGCAGAACATGGGCGTGCCGGCAACCGGCATCGAAGCGGCTGTTGCGGCGCGCAGCATTTCCTCGATGAAGGACGAACGCGTCGCTGCTGAAAAGGTGCTCGGCCTGCCGCCGGTTGGCGAATTCAAGGTCGCCGACAGGGATGCTTTCCTGAAGGATCTCGAAAGTGCGCTGCTGGCGTCGAAGATCGGCGCCTATGCGCAGGGTTTCGCTGTCATGTCGGCCGCGTCGAAGGAATTCGGCTGGAACCTGCCGATGCCGACGATTGCCAAGATCTGGCGTGCCGGCTGCATCATTCGTTCGCAGTTCCTCGACGAGATCACCACCGCCTTCACCAAGGATCCGCATGTTGCCAACCTGATCGTGACGCCGGCCTTTGCGACCATGGTCAAGGACAGCGACGGCGCCCTGCGTCGCGTCGTCTCGGCTGCTATCCTCGGCGGCCTGCCGGTTCCGGCGCTTGCCTCGGCGCTCGGCTATTTCGACAGCTATCGTCGCGGCCGCGGCACGGCAAACGTCATCCAGGCCCAGCGCGATTTCTTTGGCGCGCATGGCTTCGACCGGATCGATGGCGCCGACGCGCATCATGGCCCCTGGGGCAGTGGCCTCAACGCCTGATAACGGGTTGATCTAACAAACGATAACGGCCGCTGATCGCTTCAGCGGCCGTTATCGTTTGTAGCCAGTCGTCGAATTGCGACGTCAGTTCTGCGGAATGGGGAAGCTCAACGTCTGCAACTCTCCAATCGAGCGCCCCTCGATCCGGGCAATCACCGCCTTTGCCAGTTCGCGACCGGCAAGCCGGAAATCTTCGCGCTGGGTGATAACCTCCGGCCGAAGCCAGTTGAGGAAATCATTGGACTGTTTCGAAACCATGTCGACGTCCTTTGCGAGCTTGAATCCCGCGGCCTCGATGCCGGCGACCAGAGCCACAGCGCCGCCGCCGCTGCCGGAGATGACACCGTCAGGCGCATTCGGCGCGCGCATCACTGCCTCGCAGGCTTCGCGAATATCCGCAAGGCTGTTGTCGAGATCGACATTGTTGAAGGGAACGGCAATCGCGCCGAAATCCCGCAAGCCACGTTCGAAGCCGGCGCGCATATGCAGGTGATAGGTGAGATATGGCGGTGGATGCAGCAGCATGATCCTGCGGCGCCCGCGCTCCACAAGACGGCGGACAGCATCATAGGCGAAACGCTCATTGTCGAAGTCATGATAGGGGTGTGTCAGCCCCATCTCCGTGCGCCCATGCGTTCCGAAGGGAAAGTTGCGCTCCATCATCAGAGCGACGCGGGCGTCTTTCGGCTCTGTCCGCGATATGATGACGCCATCGGCAGCACCTGTATCCAGGACATAACGGACCGGATCGAGCGGGTCGCTGCGGGCGCTGTAGGGCGTGATGACAAGGTGATACTGGGTCGAGGCCAGGATTTCGGAAATGCCGACCACCATCGGGCTCGTCAAGCCGATAATTTCCTCCTCAAGGCTGAGGATCAGGCTGATGACATTGGTCTTTCCGGTGCGCAGGCGCACACCGGCGCGGTTGGGATGATACCCCACCTGGGCTGCGACCAGCCGGACGCGTTCCTTGGTTTCGGCGCCGATGTCAGGCGCATCCTTAAGCGCCCGCGACACTGTCGTGATGCCGAGCCCGGTCATGAAGGCAATCGTCTTCAGAGTCGGGCGACTGTCGGTGGAGGGCGCTGCCACCACGGGCTTGATCTTTGCCGTCTCAGTCATGCCCCGCCACTGCTTTCCCTCTGATGCCTCCCCATGTCGAGGGGCTGTCTCCCTGCTCCGGACAGGTCCCGTCTACAGAGCCTGCCCGGATCAATCGCCTTGCCTGGCGATCTTTATATACACTTTGAAACGGTGAGGCATCCCGCTTGCGACACCGCGTCATTTTTCAAAATCTGTAACGATACAGGTGCAAAGTCGAGCGGTATTTTGCGTGTTCAGGGGCGATCTCTCCGAAAAGTTGAATTACCGATTCCTGACGGTGATTTTTGCGCTTGCGAAGGAAATTTCTCTCTGATTCCTGTCTGATATTTGCAATTAATGTTTAATTTCAACGCATAAAGGTCAAACTTCGGCAATGCAGCAACGGTCGATGTCTCCGGCGCGATGTACTCTGCCAGTGCATCTTTGAGGCGAGTAAGATTATTTATGGGAATTTTCCGTTGTGATGGTTGCGTCTACGAAATGTTTGAAATAGGTTTTTACGGCAACGTTACAGTGAGGGAGGAAAACTCATGAAATTGCGGATTTTGGCTGCGGTGCTCGCGGCAGGCGTATCCTTTTCGTTCGGTCCGGCCAGTGCAGCTGATTTGGAAGTCACCCATTGGTGGACATCGGGCGGCGAAGCGGCGGCCGTCGCGGAGCTGGCAAAGGCTTTCGATGCGACAGGCAACAAATGGATAGACGGCGCGATTGCCGGTTCCGGCGGCACGGCACGGCCGATCATGGTCAGCCGTATCACGGGCGGTGATCCGATGGCGGCGACCCAGTTCAACCATGGCCGTCAGGCCGAGGAACTTGTCCAGTCCGGCCTGATGCGCGATCTCACTGACATCGCCACCAAGGAAGGCTGGAAGGATATCATCAAGCCGTCGAGCCTGCTCGACAGCTGCACGATCGACGGCAAGATCTATTGCGCCCCGGTCAACATTCACTCCTGGCAGTGGCTGTGGCTTTCGAATGCAGCGTTCAAGACAGCCGGCGTCGATGTTCCGAAGAACTGGGACGAATTCGTCGCTGCTGCACCGGCGCTCGAAAAGGCCGGTATCGTGCCGCTCGCCGTCGGTGGCCAGCCGTGGCAGTCGGCTGGTGCGTTCGACGTTCTGATGGTCGCGATCGCCGGCAAGGATGTCTTCAACAAGGTGTTCGGCGACAAGGACGAGGAAGTTGCCGCAGGCCCCGAGATCGCCAAGGTCTTCAAGGCTGCCGACGATGCCCGCAAGATGGCCAAGGGCAGCAATGTCCAGGATTGGAACCAGGCAACCAATCTGGTCATCACCGGCAAGGCCGGCGGCCAGATCATGGGTGACTGGGCGCAGGGTGAATTCCAGCTGGCTGGCCAGAAGGCCGGTACGGACTACACCTGCCTGCCGGGTCTCGGCGTCAACGAGATCATCTCCACCGGTGGCGATGCGTTCTACTTCCCGCTGCTGAAGGACGAGGAAAAGTCCAAGGCCCAGGAAGTGCTCGCCTCGACGCTGCTCAGCCCGACAACGCAGGTTGCGTTCAACCTGAAGAAGGGCTCGCTGCCGGTTCGCGGCGACGTCGATCTTGCCGCCGCCAACGACTGCATGAAGAAGGGTCTCGAGATTCTTGCCAAGGGCAATGTAATCCAGGGTACCGACCAGCTTCTGTCTGCCGACAGCCAGAAGCAGAAGGAAGACCTCTTCTCCGAGTTCTTCGCCAATGCGTCGATGACGCCGGAAGATGCGCAGAAGCGCTTTGCCGACATCATCGGCTCGGCCGACTGATCCAGCGTCCATGTCTGCCGCAGGTCGGCTCCGTCTTGCGGAGCCGACCTGTCCGGTCCGCCTATGATGGGCGGGCAGGGTACGGCAGCAGTTTCAGCGTGTCGCCTCCTGATGGAGCCGCGCCTGGAAAGCGAAAGCCTGTCGATCGGGGTTCCGTTCGCAGCGCTTTGTCAGAACAGATCGAGTTTCGGGGGAGGAACCGCGAATGACGGGCCAAGCGAATGCCGGCCGGCCAAACCAGTTGTTGCGCAATCTCAATTCGAAGATTGCCTCAATTCCAATGATACTCACTGCCGTCGTCATCTTTTTGGGCGGCACGCTGTGGACGGTGTTTTACTCGTTCACCAATTCCAAGCTCCTGCCGCGGCTGAGCTTTGTCGGTTTCGACCAGTATGAGCGTCTCTGGTCAGCGCCGCGCTGGGTCATCTCCATTCAGAACCTTGCCGTCTACGGCGTTTTCTCGCTGATCTTCAGCCTTTTGATCGGCTTCGTGCTGGCAGCGCTGATGGACCAGAAGATCCGGTTCGAAAACACCTTCCGGACGATCTTTCTCTACCCGTTCGCCCTGTCTTTCATTGTGACGGGCCTTGTCTGGCAGTGGATCCTCAATCCCGAATTCGGCGTGCAATCGGTGGTGCGTTCGCTCGGCTGGACCAGCTTTTCCTTCGATCCGCTCTATACGCCGAGCATCGTCATCTACGGCATCCTGATCGCCGCCCTTTGGCAGGGCACCGGTCTGGTGATGTGCCTGATGCTGGCCGGCCTGCGCGGCATCGATGAAGACATCTGGAAAGCCGCCCGCGTCGATGGCATCCCGATGTGGAGGACCTATGTCCAGATCATCATTCCGATGATGCGTCCGGTCTTCATCACGACGCTCGTCATCATCGCCAGCGGTATCGTCCGCGTCTACGATCTCGTCGTCGCCCAGACCAGCGGCGGACCGGGCATCGCGTCCGAAGTTCCCGCCAAATATGTCTACGACTACATGTTCCAGGCACAGAACCTCGGTCAGGGCTTCGCCGCCTCGACCATGATGCTGATCACGGTCGCGATCATCATCGTGCCCTGGGCCTATCTGGAATTCGGAGGACGCAAGCGTGGCTGATACATCCGCTCTCACAATCACCGGCATCCCCATCCGGGCGGCTCGCCGCCGGCCCGAAGGGCAGGAAGCCCCGCCCGGTGCTGGCACCGCGCAACATCATGCTCTATGGCGCGCTGATCTTCGCCGCGATCTATTATCTCCTGCCGCTTTACGTGATGGTCGTGACGTCGCTGAAGGGCATGCCGGAAATCCGGCTCGGCAATATCTTCTCGCCTCCGGTCGAAATCACCTTCGAACCCTGGGTCAAGGCCTGGGCAACCGCGTGCACGGGCCTCAACTGCGATGGTCTTTCGCGCGGCTTCTGGAATTCCGTGCGCATCACCATTCCCTCGACGGTCGTTTCCATCGCGATCGCCTCGGTCAATGGCTATGCGCTCGCCAACTGGCGCTTCAAGGGTGCGGACCTGTTCTTCACCATCCTGATCGTCGGCGCCTTCATTCCCTACCAGGTGATGATCTATCCGATCGTCATCGTGCTGCGCGAACTGGGTCTCTACGGCTCGCTGACCGGCCTGATCATCGTGCACACGATCTTCGGCATGCCGATCCTGACGCTGCTGTTCCGCAACTATTTCGCATCGCTGCCGGAAGAGCTGTTCAAGGCGGCGCGCATCGATGGGGCAGGGTTCTGGATGATCTATTTCAAGATCATGCTGCCGATGGCGCTGCCGATCTTCGTCGTCGCGATGATCCTGCAGATCACCGGTATCTGGAACGACTTCCTGTTCGGCGTGGTCTTCACGCGGCCGGAATACTACCCGATGACCGTGCAGCTCAACAATATCGTCAATTCCGTCCAGGGCGTGAAGGAATACAACGTCAACATGGCCGCCACCATCCTGACGGGCGCCGTGCCCTTGATCGTCTATTTCGTCTCCGGCCGGCTTTTCGTCCGCGGCATCGCCGCCGGCGCAGTGAAAGGGTAAATACATGACCAGCAACAGCGTATCGGTCAGGGATCTGTCGTTGAGCTTCGGCGCGGTCACCGTGCTCAACAACCTCAATATCGACGTCGCCGATGGCGAATTCCTCGTGCTTCTCGGCTCGTCCGGTTGCGGCAAGTCGACACTTCTCAACTGCATTGCCGGTCTGCTCGACGTCACAGAAGGGCAGATCTTCATCAAGGAGAAGAACGTCACCTGGGAAGAGCCCAAGGACCGCGGCATCGGCATGGTGTTCCAGTCCTACGCGCTCTACCCGCAGATGACTGTCGAGGGAAACCTGTCCTTTGGCCTCAAGGTCGCCAAGCTGCCGCAGGCCGAGATCGACAAGCGAGTGGCGCGGGCTGCCGAAATCCTGCAGATCCAGCCCCTTTTGAAGCGCAAGCCATCGGAGCTTTCCGGCGGCCAGCGCCAGCGTGTCGCGATCGGTCGTGCCCTTGTCCGGGATGTCGATGTCTTCCTGTTCGATGAGCCGCTCTCCAACCTTGATGCCAAGCTCCGTTCCGAGCTTCGCGTCGAGATCAAGCGCCTGCATCAGTCGCTGAAGAACACGATGATCTACGTCACCCACGACCAGATCGAGGCGCTGACGCTTGCCGACCGTATTGCCGTCATGAAGGGCGGCGTGATCCAGCAGCTTGCCGATCCGATGACGATCTACAACACGCCGGAGAACCTCTTCGTCGCCGGCTTCATCGGGTCGCCGTCGATGAATTTCTTCCGCGGCGAAATTGTCGAGCGGAATGGCCGCAAGGTCGTATCGGTCAATGGTGTCGACCTGTCGATCGACAGCTACAAGGCCCGCGGCCCGATCGAGACCGGCCGCAAGGTCGTGCTTGGCGTGCGTCCGGAACATGTGAAAGTCGATGAGGCGCCTGCCGGCACCGATATTCACGATGCCGTGGTGGATATCGAGGAGCCGATGGGCGCGGACAATCTGCTCTGGCTGAAACTTGCCGGGCAGACCATGTCGGTGCGCATCGCCGGTGCCCGGCGTTATGCGCCCGGCACACCGGTGCGTTTGTCGTTCGACATGGGCCTCGCCTCGATCTTCGATGAAAAAACGGAAAACAGGCTTTAGCCGAGGCCTGCATGCGCGGCGGCTTATCTCCCCCCTTGAGGGGGAGATGTCCCGGAGGGACAGAGGGGGGTAAGCTTCCTCGAATACGAAACATATTGGGCATTCAGCATGAGCACACAGAACACCATCGACCTCTCCGGACACTGGCTGCTTGCCGCCGGCGACAACAGTCATGCGCTGACGATTGCCGTTCCGGGCGATGTGCACAGCGCCTTGCAGGACGCCGGCGTCATTGCGGATCCCTATGCGGGACGCAATGAAGATGACGTGCAATGGGTGGCCCACAAGGACTGGGTGCTGGAGCGGACGTTCGAGATGGAGGCTGCCGATCTCGGCGGGCACTGGTATCTCGATATCGAAAGCCTCGATACTGTCGCCTCCGTCTTCGTCAACGACCAGCTTGTGCTGAAAGCGGAAAATTGTTTCCTGCGCCATCGGCCGGATGTCGGCTTTGCCCTGCGCGAGGGCGAAAACGGCCTGCGCATCGTCCTGCATTCCTCGATTGCCGCCGGCGCCGAGCGGCAGGCGCAGCAACCATTCTACATTCCCTATTCGACCGGAAATTCACCGATCCCCAACGGCAACATGCTGCGCAAGCCGCAATGCCATTTCGGCTGGGACTGGAACATCGCGATTGCGCCGCTGGGCATCTATGGCACGATCGCGCTGAAGAAGATCGATGGTGCCCGGATCGAGCATGTCACCACGCGCCAAGTTTTCCAGAGCGGGGTCTTCCAGAAAAGCGGGGCTTCCAGCAAGGGGGAGGCTTCCAGCAAAGCGGGGCCGTCGATCTGCAGGTTACGGTGACCTTGTTTGCCAGCGAACCCGGCATCGCCGCCGTGCATTTCACGCTCGACGATCAGCGTGAGCGGCTGGATTGCGCCGTCAATGCCGGCGAGACGCAGATCACCCATGTTTTCACAGTTGAAAATCCGGCACTGTGGTGGCCGGCGGGCAGTGGCGATCAGGCCCTGTCGCTCTTGTCGGTCGAAGTGTCAGGCCAGAGCGTCTCGCGCCAGATCGGCTTCCGCAGCGTTGAACTCCTGACCGATCCGGACGAAGCCGGCAGCCGTTTTGCGTTCCGCATCAATGGCCGCGAGATCTTCTGCCGTGGTGCCAACTGGATCCCCGCCGATGCGCTCATGTCGCGCGTCAGCCCGGAAGGGGTCGAGGATCTGCTTCAGTCCGCCGTTGACGCGAATATGAACATGATCCGAATCTGGGGCGGTGGTTTCTACGAGCCGGACTGGTTCTACGACCTCTGCGATCGGCTTGGCCTGATGGTCTGGCAGGATTTCATGTTTGCCTGCAATCTCTATCCGTCGACGCCGGATTTCCTCGAAAGCGTTGCGGCGGAAGTCGAGTATCAGGTCAAGCGACTGTCCTCGCATCCCTCCATCGCGCTCTGGTGCGGCGACAACGAACTGGTCGGCGCACTCACCTGGTTTGAGGAAAGCCGCAAGGACCGCGACCGCTACCTCGTTTCCTATGATCGTCTCAACCGGACGGTCGAGACGGCGATGAAGAAGGCGGCACCGGAGGCGATCTGGTGGCCCTCCAGCCCATCCGTCGGCCCGCTCAATTTCGGCGATGCCTGGCATGCCGATGGGGCCGGCGACATGCACTACTGGTCCGTCTGGCACGAGAACAAGTCGTTCGACAATTACCGCGACCGTGCGCCCGCGCTTCTGCTCGGAATTCGGTTTCCAGTCCTATACGTCGATGCCGATCGTGCGGCAGTTTGCCGAGCAGAAGGATCTGAACGTTGCCTCGCCCGTCATGGAGGCGCACCAGAAGAATGCCGGCGGCAACGAGCGTATCGCGGCCACCATGTTCCGCTATTTCCGCTTTCCCAAGGATTTTGCGAGCTTCGTCTATCTGAGCCAGATCCAGCAGGGGCTGGCGATCCGCACGGCGGTGGATTTCTGGCGGTCGTTGAAGCCGCACTGCATGGGTACGCTCTACTGGCAGCTCAACGACACCTGGCCGGTCGCTTCCTGGGCAAGCCTCGATTACGGCGGCAACTGGAAGGCCATGCACTACATGGCGCGGCGCTTCTTCCAGCCGGTCAATATCGCCGCCATCCCCTCGGATGACGGAACAGAAATCGCCTTTTCCATGGTCAACGACACGGCCGATCCGGTGACGGTCACGCTCCAGACGTTCCTGGTGTCGCTTGATGGTGAAAAGCAACCCTTCGTCGCCGCTGCCGGAACGTGTTTACCGGATCGCGCCGATACGCTGGTGCGGTTGCCGGTTTCGGATATCCCGAAGGATATGCTGCTGTTCTGGTCGTTCGAGGCTTCCAACGGCATGACGGGCGAGGGGCATCATATAACCGGGACCTACAAGGCGCTCGACCTTTCGCCATCCGGGCTTTCGCTTGAGACCGCCGCAAACGCCGATGGCAGCATCGACGTCACCGTGTCGGCGAGCGGCCTTGCGCTGCATGTCATGGTCGAGGCTGACATTGAGGGACGCTATTCCGACAACGCGTTCGATCTTGCCGCCGGCGAAAGCCGCACCATCCGTTTCACACCAAAGGCAGGACAGGCAGCCGGCAGCGTGCCGCGCTTTTCCGCTTTCGACCTTCAATCCTGCCAGGGCAATGGCTGAGCGCCAAAGATCAGCCCTGGCCGATATCGCTTAACGAGGAGAATTCCTATGAAGACCGTCAGTTTCCAACTTTACAGTGCCCGCAATTTTCCGCCGCTGTCCGATGTGCTGAAGACCGTTGCTGCGGCCGGCTACAAACAGGTCGAAGGCTACGGCGCGCTTTATGCCGCGCTCGATGATGCGGCAATCGAAGCCCTCAAGCAGGACCTCGACAGCAATGGCCTGACCATGCCGTCCGCGCATTTTGGTCTCGACATGCTGGAAGCGGATCCGGTTCGCGTGCTGCAGATCGCCAATGCGCTCGGCATCCGCGCCATTTATTGCCCCTATCTCATGCCCGATCAGCGCCCGACGGACGCGGCCGGCTGGAAGGCTTTTGGCGAGCGTTTGCAGGCTGCAGGCAAGCCCTATCGCGAGGCCGGGCTCGATTTCGGCTGGCACAATCACGACTTCGAGTTCTTCGCCCTCTCCGATGGCTCCGTGCCGCAGGATCATATCTTTGCGGGCGGGCCTGATCTGTCCTGGGAAGCCGACATCGCCTGGGTCGTGCGCGGCGGCGCAGATCCCTTCGCCTGGATCGAAAAATACGGCAGCCGCATCACGTCCGTGCACGTGAAGGACATTGCGGCGGCTGGCGAGAACACCGACCAGGATGGCTGGGCCGATGTCGGCCACGGCACAGTCGACTGGGCGAAGCTGTTCACGTCGCTCGTCCCGACACCGGTCAAATATTATGTCGTCGAGCACGACAATCCCAAGGATTTCAAGGCAACGGCCGAGCGTTCGATCGCCTCGATCCAGTCTTACTGATAGCCCGTTCTACACATAGAAAGACAAGACCATGACACAGGAACTCGGCGTCGGCATCATCGGATGCGGCAACATTTCCACCACCTATTTCAAGCTGTCTCCGCTGTTCAAGGGCATCAAGGTGCTCGCCTGCGCGGACATCAACCCGGCGGCCGCTGAAATCCGCGCCTCTGAATTTGGCGTCAAGGCGCAGACCATCGAGGAACTGCTCGCCAATCCGGAGATCGCACATCATCGTCAACCTGACGATCCCGGACGCGCATTTCCCGGTCTCCAAGATGATTCTGGAAGCCGGCAAGCATGTCTATTCGGAAAAGCCGCTGGTTCTCTCGCTGGAGCAGGGCGAAGCGCTGCGCGGCATCGCAACGGCCAACAATCTCAAGGTCGGCTGTGCGCCTGATACCTTCCTCGGCGGCGCGCACCAGCTGGCGCGCGGACTATGTCGATCAGGGCAAGATCGGCCGCGTCACCTCCGGCACCTGCCATGTGATGAGTGCCGGGCATGGAGATGTGGCATCCCAATCCGGACTTCTTCTTCCTGCCCGGCGGCGGCCCGATCCTCGACCTTGGCCCGTATTACATCGCCAACCTGATCAACCTGATCGGCCCGGTGAAGCGTGTAGCCGCGCTGACCTCGATGGCCAACCACACCCGAACCATCACCAGCGAGCCGCGCAAGGGCGAAGTCATTCCGGTGGAGACGCCGACCAATATCCACGCGCTGCTCGAATTCCAGAATGGTGCGACGATCACGCTGTCGGCCAGCTGGGATGTCTGGTCGCATCGCCATGCCAATATGGAGCTCTACGGCACAGAAGGCTCGCTGTTCGTGCCCGATCCGAACTTCTTCGGCGGCACGGTTCGTGGCCAGCGGTCGCGACAAGGATATCCAGCCGCTGGAAACCTGGGAGCATCCGTTCTCCGTCAACAACCAGGAACACCCGCAGGGACCGATGGCCAACTACCGCACGGCCGGTCTGGCCGACATGGCGATTGCCATCCTCGAAGGTCGCGATGCGCGCTGCTCGCTGGAGCGTGCCCTGCACGGCGTCGATGTCATGATCTCGATCCTGAAATCGGGCGAAACCGGCCAGTTCATAGAGCTGACCACCACCTGCACGCAGCCGGCCGCGCTCGGTATCGAGGAAGCCAACGCCCTGCTGCGATAGATGAAATTCGGCGGCATGCGGGCTTTCTATCCTTGCGCCGTCAATACAATCCTATACCGATGGTCACCATCATTCCCGGAGCGTCGCTGCTTCGGGAATTCCGTTTTCAAGCACTTCTTCAAGCATAGGTCAGGATGAAACGATGAGCTGGCAACCGGCGGATAATCGCTACGACACCATGAAGTACAATCGCTGCGGCAAGACCGGGCTGAAGCTGCCGGCGATCTCGCTCGGCCTCTGGCACAATTTCGGCGATGACACGCCGCATGAGCGCAAGGTGCGACATGTGCCGCACGGCATTCGATCTGGGCATCACCCATTTCGACCTTGCCAACAATTACGGCCCGCCGGCCGGCAGCGCCGAAACGGCATTCGGCGAAATCCTGCGCACGGATTTTGCACGGCCTGCGCGACGAACTGATCATCTCGTCCAAGGCCGGTTACGATATGTGGCCGGGCCCGTACGGCGAATGGGGCAGCCGCAAGTATCTGATCGCCAGCCTGCGACCAGAGCCTGAAGCGCATGGGCCTCGACTATGTCGATATCTTCTATTCGCACCGTTTCGATCCCGACACGCCTCTGGAGGAGACCTGCGGTGCGCTCGATCATATCGTGCGCTCGGGCAGGGCGCTCTATGTCGGTATCTCGTCCTACAACTCGCAGCGCACCCGTGAGGCGGCGGCCATCCTCAAGGATCTCGGCACGCCCTGCATCATCCACCAGCCGAGCTATTCCATGCTCAACCGCTGGATCGAGGATGACGGGCTGGTCGATACGCTGGAAGACCTCGGGATCGGTTCGATCGTGTTTTCGCCCCTGGCGCAGGGCATGCTGACGACAAAGTATCTGAACGGCATTCCGACCGACAGCCGCGCGGCGCAGAACCATTTCCTGAAAAAGGACTTCATCAAGCCGTCGATCATCGAAAACATCGTCAAGTTGAACGGCATTGCCGAAGCACGCGGCCAGACGCTGGCGCAGATGGCGATTGCCTGGGTGCTGCGCGGCGGACGCATCACGTCGGCCCTGATCGGCGCCAGCCGTTCGTCCCAGATCGTCGATTGCGTCAATGCGCTGAAGAACGACAGCTTCTCGGCCGCGGAACTGGCCGAGATCGATCTCTACGCCAAGGAAGCCGATATCAATCTGTGGACCTCCTCGGCCGAACTCGAATAGACGCAGGGTCTTGATTTGCCTATGTTTTAGGCGATTCCCAAGATTTTTGTGGTCTTAGACAAAAGTAGAGGGCAGGGCGAAAAAGCCCTGCTGGACATGAGTGGGGCAGCGTGTAAGCTGCCCCGGCGGAGGAGAAGGACAGGGTTTCCACTGGCCTGCCGCTGTTGAATTCAAGAGGAGGAACTATGGATCGCCGTTCATTCATTACGCGCGCAGGTCTTGGCGGCGTCGGAGCCGTTGCTGCCACCACGCTGGCCGCGCCTGCAATCGCGCAGACAACCCCGAAGATCAACTGGCGCCTGACATCGTCATTCCCGAAGTCGCTCGACACGATCTATGGCGGCGCGGAAGTCATCTCGAAATATGTCTCCGAAGCAACGGACGGCAATTTCCAGATCCAGGTTTTCGCCGCCGGTGAAATCGTACCCGGCCTGCAGGCTGCGGACGCTGCTGCCGCCGGTACGGTCGAAGCCTGCCACACGGTCTCCTATTATTACTGGGGCAAGGACCCGGTCTGGGCGCTCGGCGCTGCGGTTCCGTTTGCGCTCAATGCGCGCGGCATGAACGCCTGGCAGTATCATGGCGGCGGCATCGACATGTTCAACGAGTTCCTGGGCACCCAGGGCCTCATCGGCTTCCCCGGCGGCAATACCGGTGTGCAGATGGGTGGCTGGTTCCGCAAGGAGATCAAGACGGTCGCCGACCTGCAGGGCCTGAAGATGCGCATCGGCGGTTTTGCCGGCAAGGTCGTGGCAACAGCTCGGTGTCGTGCCGCAGCAGATCGCCGGCGGCGACATCTATCCGTCGCTCGAAAAGGGCACGATCGACGCTGCGGAATGGGTCGGCCCCTATGACGACGAGAAGCTCGGCTTCTACAAGGTCGCGCCCTATTACTACTATCCCGGCTGGTGGGAAGGTGGCCCGACGGTCCATGCGATCTTCAACAAGGCCGCATTCGAAGGTCTGCCCAAGGCCTACCAGTCGCTGCTGCGCACCGCCTGCCAGGCGGCCGACGCCAACATGCTGCAGAAGTACGACTATCTGAACCCCTCGGCGATCAAGCGCCTTGTGGCCGGCGGCGCCAAGCTCAGCCCGTTCAGCCCGGAAATCCTGTCGGCCTGCTTCGACAAGGCCAACGAGGTCTATGCCGAAATGGAAGCCTCCAACCCGACCTTCAAGAAGATCTGGGAATCGATCAAGGCCTTCCGCGGCGAGTATTTCCTCAATGCGCAGATCGCCGAATACAACTACGACACCTTCATGATGATCCAGCAGCGCAACGGCAAGCTCTAAGCGCTTCTCGTCTCCGTCATCAAAAAAATCCCCGGAACAGCGATGTTCCGGGGATTTTTTGTTGCCTTTGAAGACGGAGGCGGCCGGTTTCCCGGCCACCTTTCGTCAGTTGAACGAAGGTGGTGCAGTGAGGTCGTTGGCCGGCTTGGTCTCCGGCTGCTGGCCCGCACCGTCCGCAGGTGCCGCGTCGAGCGGGTTTCCGGCCGGCAGTTGCAGCCCGCCGGGCAGGCCCAGCCCGCCGCCATTGTCGGGCAGACCAAGTCCTGGCGTGGCGTTTCCGGCGCCAAAACCGGGCACCTCGATCTTGATCGTGTTCGGATCGATGCCGGTTCCCGTGTCCTTGTAGTGCATGACCATTTGCGGGAACATGATGGTCAGCGCCACCATGATGATCTGGATGCCGACGAAGGGCACCGCGCCCCAATAGATCTGTCCGGTCGTGACGGGCTGCATGTTCTTGCCCGTCACCTTGTCGAGATAGGGCACCTTGGCGGCAACCGAGCGCAGATAGAACAGGGCAAAGCCGAAGGGCGGATGCATGAAGCTCGTCTGCATGTTGATGCCGAGCAGGACGCCGAACCAGATCAGGTCGATGCCGAGCTTGTCAGCGGCCGGGGCCAAAAGCGGCACGATGATGAAGGCAAGCTCGAAGAAGTCCAGGAAGAAGGCGAGGAAGAAGACGAGCAGGTTGACCGCGATCAGGAAGCCGGTCTCGCCACCGGGCATGGAGGTCAGCAGATGCTCGACCCAGACATGGCCGTTGACGCCGTAGAAGGTCAATGAGAACACGCGCGCGCCGATCAGGATGAACAGCACGAAGGACGACAGGCGCGTGGTCGATGCGAGCGCCTGCTTGACGACATCCATGTTCAGCCGGCCCTTGGCAGCCGCCATGATCAGGCGCCGACAGCGCCCATGGCGCCGCCTTCGGTCGGCGTGGCGATGCCGAGGAAGATCGTGCCGAGAACCAGGAAGATCAGCGCCAGCGGCGGGATCAGGACGATGATTACCTGCTGGGCCAGTCGCGACATCATGTTGGTCTTCGTCGCGCGATCGATGATGCGCGACGACGTAGATGAAGGCGATGCCGACGGTCGCGCCCAGAATGTCGGCATTGTCGCCATGGGCCGGTGAGAGATAGACATGGGCGGCATAGGCGATGCCGACTGCAACCAGCAGCGCCACGAACAGGGAGGTAACGCCGTGTCCGAGCGTGCGGGCTTCAAGCGGCAGGGCCGGCATGGAATCGCGCCGGATGAAGCTCATCAGCAGAATGTAGCCCATGTACATGCCGGTCAGGATCATGCCCGGGATCAGCGCGCCGGCATACATGTCGCCGACGGAGCGGCCGAGCTGGTCGGCAAGAACGATCAGCACCAGCGATGGCGGAATGATCTGGGCCAGCGTGCCGGAGGCCGCAATCACGCCGGAGGCGACCCGCCGGTCATAGCCGTAGCGCAGCATGATCGGCAGCGAGATCAGGCCCATGGCGATAACAGAGGCAGCCACGACGCCGGTGGTGGCTGCAAGCAGCGCCCCGACGAAGATGACCGCATAGGCAAGACCGCCGCGGATCGGGCCGAACAATTGCCCGATCGTGTCGAGCAGATCTTCGGCCATGCCGGAGCGTTCCAGCACGATGCCCATGAAGGTGAAGAAGGGAATGGCGAGCAGCGTGTCGTTCGACATCACTCCCCAGAAGCGTTCGGGAAGGGCATTCAGCAGAGGCCAGGACAGATTGATCGAGTCGGAATAGGGCGCGAGTTCAACGCCGATGATGAAGAACACCAGGCCATTGGCGGCCAGCGCGAAGGCGACGGGGTAGCCGAGAAGCAGGAAGACAATAAGCGAGACGAACATGATCGGCGCCATGTTCTGGGCGATAAACTCGATCATGTGCGCTTCTCCCCTGCGGTCGCATCCATGGTCGTATCCATGTCGAGGGGCGCATGGGTCGGCACGTAGGGCGTCGGATCCTCCATCTCGCCGCGCATGATGGCGATCTTCTTGATGATTTCCGATACGCCCTGCAGCGCCAGCAAAAGGAACCCTGCCAGAAGAATTCCCTTGGCCGGCCAGATGATCAGTCCGCCCGCGCTCGAGGACACTTCGCCATTCTGGTAGGACATCAGCACATAGGGAACGAGATAGTAGATCATCAGCGCCACGAAGGGCATCAGGAAGAAGCAGTGGCCGAGAAGATCGATCCAGTGCTGCACCCGTCGCGAAAAGGAACCGTAGACGACGTCGATGCGGATATGCTCGTTCTGACGCAGCGTATAGGCGGCTGCCAGCATGAAGGCGCCGCCGAAAAGGTACCACTGCGCTTCGAGCCATGCATTCGAAGACATGTTGAATGTCTTGCGGATGATGGCATTTCCGGCGCTGACGAGAACGGCGATCAGGATCAGCCAGGAAACGGACTTGCCGATCGCCTCGGTGATGGTGTCGATCAGTCGGCTTATGCCGAGTAACGGTGTCATTCTGTTCCTCCCCGCAATGGCTGGTTCTTCGTGTTTTTTGCCAAGCACGATCACACTGCCCATTTCAAGGGGCGATTTAAGTGAGGATCGTGTTTTTCCAAGTTGGTCCGCCAGCGTCATACGAAAGTCGCATATTGGCCCGGCGAATATGCCCAAGTCTTGAGCAGGAATGGGCGAGGCCGAGGTTGCGCAGGCTCGTTGCGCCGGGCAAAACTGCAGGCGGCACGATTCGATCAAGGCGCGCAAAAAGGGCATCTCCACGATGACGACGATTCGAAATCCCATCCTGCCCGGCTTCAATCCGGACCCGTCGATCTGCCGCGTCGGTGACGACTATTACATCGCCACATCCACCTTCGAATGGTATCCGGGCGTGCAGATCCATCATTCGAGGGACCTCGTGAACTGGACGCTCGTGCGGCGCCCTCTGGAACGGGCAAGCCAGCTCGACATGCGCGGCAATCCCGACAGTTGCGGTGTCTGGGCGCCCTGTCTTTCCCATGCCGACGGGCTGTTCTGGCTGGTCTACACGGATGTGAAGCGCTTCGACGGCAGCTTCAAGGATGCGCACAATTACATCGTGACATCGCCGACGATCGAGGGCGACTGGTCGGATCCGATCTACGTCAATTCCTCGGGCTTCGACCCTTCGCTGTTTCATGATGAAGACGGCCGCAAATGGTTCCTCAACATGCAGTGGAACCACCGGCGCGAAACCTTCAACGGCGACGCCGGCTCTCCGGCGTTTGATGGCATCCTGTTGCAGGAATGGGATGCGCAGTCGAAATCGCTGGTCGGCCCGGTCCGCAATATCTTCGCCGGCAGCGGGCAGGGGCTGGTGGAGGGCCCGCATCTGTTCCGGCGCAACGGCTGGATCTATCTGACGACTGCGGAGGGCGGAACGGGCTACGACCATGTCGTGACCATGGCCCGTGCCCGCTCGATCGAAGGCCCCTACGAGCTACACCCGCAGGGGCATCTGATCACCTCCAAGGACGATCCCGATGCCAGCCTGCAACGGGCCGGCCATGGGCAATATGTCGAGACGCCGGACGGGCAGGCCTATCACACGCATCTGACAGGCAGGCCGCTTGCGCCGCATCGGCGCTGCACGCTCGGCCGCGAAACGGCTCTGCAGAAATGTGTCTGGCGCGAGGACGGCTGGCTCTACCTGGAGCAGGGTGGTCTCGTGCCTGCAGTCGATGTTCCTGCTCCCTTTTCGACGACGCGCATCGAGCAGCCGGCCAGGCTGGAAACCGATTTCGATGGCGATGAACTGCCGGTCGAGTTCCAATGGCTGCGTACGCCGGCAGCGGATCGCCTGTTCTCGCTTTCATCGCGCGCCGGCCACCTGCGCCTGTTCGGTCGCGAAAGCATCGGCAGCTGGTTCGAGCAGGCTTTGGTGGCACGGCGTCAGGAGCATCATCGTTTTCGCGCCGAAACCGTTGTCGAGTTTACGCCCGATACCTATCAGCAGGTCGCCGGCCTGACGCATTACTACAATCGCTACAAGTTCCACGCGCTTGCCGTGACCGCGCATGAAACGCTCGGTCGCGTGGTGACGATCCTGTCCTGCGCCGGCGATTACCCTGATGGAGCGCTGAGCTTTCCGGCCGATAGCGGCATGGCCGTGCCTGATGGCCCCCTGCATCTGGCCCTGGAGGTTCACGACAACGACGTGCAGTTCTTCTGGCGTCCGCAGGGCGCCAATGACTGGCAGACGCTGGGGCCGGTGCTTGACGGTGGTGTTGTTTCCGACGAGGGCGGGCGCGGCGAGCATGGGTCGTTCACCGGCGCCTTTGTCGGCCTGTTCGCTTTCGACATCACCGGTCAAGCCCGGTCTGCGGATTTCGACAGTTTTGCCTATGAAGCTCTCGATTGAGCCTGCGAAGGGGTGTCCAGCGTTGTATTGCTTTATAAGAATATCATTATAATTACCTGATTTCATTACAAATTTGTAATCGTCAGTTTCAGTTTCCATTCATCTTTGCAGCCCTATTTTGCGGCTGTGTAATCACGAAAGGAAACACCGATGAAACGTCTGTTCATTGCATTGATCGCCAGTTCTTTCCTCTCCGCCCCGATGGCGGTAGCCCAGCCGGTTGCCGCCGGCAGCTATGAGGTGGCGCAGGTCAAGCATCGCGAAGTCGAGAAGCGCGTCTACAAGCAGGGCAACAAGAAGATCGTCGAGAAGCGCGTTGTCGTGAAGAAGCGCTGGGCGCGGGGCAACAGGCTGTCACGGGCGGAGCGTCGCCAGGTGGCCCGCATCAACGATTATCGCCGCTACAAGCTGCAGGCCCCGCGGCGCGGCCAGGAATGGGTCAGGGTCGACAACAACTACCTGCTGATCTCTGTCGCAACCGGCGTCATCGTCGGCCTGGCCTCGCGTTAAGCGGGATCCGGGATTTTCGGGAAGGCGGCCAGGGGGCCGCCTTTCGCGTTTTGTTCATCGGAAAGGCGTCGATCTTGAAGGCATGGCGGGAACGTCGAAATGCTCCGGCGCCTGACCCGTTTTCGCCCGCTCGGCCATCATTTCATAGGCCGTTTCCAGATGCCGGCAGAAACGCTCGGCGTCGAACAGCGGCGCGGTGAAGCGATTGGCCGCGATGGTTTTCTTCAACGCTTCCGTCGCTGCCGGATCACCGGCGAGCTGGACCGCCATCTTCACGAAATCCGCGGGCGTTTCAGCGACCAGTTCGGAAAGGCCGATGGCGTTGAGCAGACTTTCGGAAACCCGCGAGGCGAAATTGCTTCCCCGCATCGTCAGGACGGGCAGGCCAGCCCAGAGTTTGTCGGATGTCGTCGTGTGTCCATTATAGGGAAAGGTATCGAGCCCGACATCGGCTGCCTGAAGCCGCGCGATATGCGCCGGATAGGCGGTCTTCGGCGCAAAGATGATCTGATCCGGCGATACGCTGCGCTTTGCCATGGCCTTCAGAAAGTTCGCCCTCGGGACTTCGCCATCAAGCATCAGCCAGAGAATAGCCTTTTTGGCGTTCCGTAGGATGTCCGCCCAGAGATCGACCGTCGCCAGCGAGATTTTCCGCGCGGTGTTGAAGGCGCCGAAGATGAAGCGATCATCGGGCAGGCCGAGATCAGCACGGCTCGTCGCCGGGGGCAGGGCCCGGTAAACCGGATCGTTGGGCTGGTAGCACTCCGGCAGACGGCAGAACTTCTCGTGATAGTGCGGCTTTGAACTGTTCGGCAGAACGACGGGGTCGCCGATCACATAATCGAGGTCGATATTGACCGTGCTGCCGGGAAAACCGAGCCAGGCCACCTGAACCGGTGCCGTCATCTGGTTGAGAATATTGGCGCGCGAGCCGCCGGTATGACCCTTCAGGTCAACGAGAATGTCGGTGCCGCGCGACCGGATCAGGTCGGCGGCCTGCGGGTCGGTCAGGTCCAGCAGCGAAACGATCGGCTCCCACTTCTGCCGGTTGCCGCCGTCAAAGCCGATGAAACGCTCCGGCGTGTAGCAATAGAGCGTGACGTCGAAGCGATCGCGGTCATGCGCTTCCAGCACGCTCTGGAACAGGCGCATGGTGGCGTGGTCGTCCCAGAGATCGCTGGAGAGATAACCGATACGGATCTTCTGCGCCCATTTATGCGGCCGCATGCGTCGCTGGCGCGACTGGCCGGGCGAGAGTTTGACCGCGAGATCGCGGTTGTTGGTTGCCAGCCGGTTGAGCCGCTCATCGCCACAATGGAGCAGGTTGGAATAGCCGGTCTCGCCCTCTGTCATCGACAGGTTGCCGCGAGCAGTTTCGGCTGCGAGATGCTGCTCGAGCGCCGCCAGAGCCTCGTAGTCGCAGAAATCGCGGGCAACGGCCATGTATTTGAACTGGGTGTAGGGATCATCCGGCTGAAGCGCTGCAAGCTTGCGAAACAGCGTCAGCACGGCCGGATCGCGCTCTTCCTCGGCAAAAATTTCACCGGCGAGCATCAGATGCTCTCTGTCATCGCTCGAAACCAGCGTGTGTTTGACATGGTGAACCAGCGTGTCGTCGCCGGTGCGCCGCAGCGAGCGCGCCAGAACAAAGGCAAGATCTTGATCTTCAGGCAGGGTTTTCAGCAGACCCATGCCGATCAGTTGCGCCTGATCGTCATCGCCGGCTGAAAAATAGAGTTCGGCGGCACGCAGCAGATAGCGTGAAGCCGCTGAGGGTTCGTGCGTGGCGGCCTGCCGGTAGGCCTCGGCAGCCTCCGAGAACAGGCCGAGCTTTTCCAGCGTTTCACCCAGCAATACAAAGGCTTCCGGCGTGCCTGTGTGGCCGATGAGGTCGTTCAGGATCGTCAGTGTGTCGATGTAGTCGTTCTTAGCATAGGCCGCCTGCGCTGCTTCGAAAACCGTTCGGTTCATTCTGTCCGTCCCTGCGACACCTGGTACAAGCTGATTCCAGCTTGGCATCCTGCCCGGCCTTGCTTGCGCGAGGCGGGGCAGTGTCGTCTCGCCGTTCTGCGAGATCCGAAAAAGGCGAACAGGGGGCCGCCTTCAAGGGGGGTACTGTGGCGGGTTTGGTCAGCTGTCGGACGAGAGGCAGGTCTTGAGCGAGGTGCCGATCGATTCCATCAGCTGGAAATAGAGGTCCGGGCCAGCCTCCAGCGTTGCGGCTTCGGGATCGAGCGTGCCGGATTTGGCGTTCGTGCCTTCCAGCACGACAGTGACCAGCTTCGGTTCGAATTGCGGTTCGGCAAAAACGCAGGTCGCGCCAAGTTCCCCGATCTTCTGGTGGATCTGCGAAATCCGTTCGGCGCCAGGCAGGGTTTCTGGGCTGACGGTGATCGAACCGGCGACCTTCACGCCATAGCGCTTTTCGAAATACTGGTAAGCATCGTGAAAGACGATGAACGGCTTGTCCTTGATCGGCGCGACGGTTTCGGCAAGTTTCGTATCGAGCGCGTCGATGCGGGCGTTGAGGCTATCGAGATTGGCCTTGTAGGCCCCGGCATTGGCGGGATCGACCTCGGCCAGCGTCTTTTCGATGTTGGCGGCCATCGCCTTGGCATTGTGCGGATCAAGCCAGAGGTGCATGTCGAACTCACCTTCTTCATGGTGATGTTCTTCCCCCTCTGCTTCATGCGATCCTTCATGGGCTTCCGTGGAAGCCGCCTCATGCTCGTCGCCATCATCATGGGCTTCAAAGGCGCCGCCCTCGCGGAATTTCAGCTTTTCCAGCCCCGGCGCATCGTCGAGTTCGACGATCCTGGCGCCGGTTCCAAGCGATTCCAGAGGCTTTTCGAGGAAGGCCTCCAGCCCGTGTCCGACCCAGAAAACCACAGACGCCTCCTGGAGGGCTGCCGCATTGGAGGGCTTCATGCTATAGGTATGCGGAGAGGCTGCCCCTTCGACGATCAACGCAGGTTCTCCGACGCCTTGCATGATCGATGCAACCAGCGAATGGATCGGCTTGATCGAAACCACGACATCAGGCGCCTCGGCCTGCGCCGCCCCTGCGGCAAGCGCGAAGGCGGAGGCGAGCAGCAGCGTATTTTTCTTCACCATGACGGTGTCTCCTGGGCGTATCTGTTCTCTTGATAACTGACTGTAATGTTATTACATCAATTGCGTTATGCTATAACGTGTGCCATAGCGACTGGCAACACCAGAAAGCGGAATTTTTGATGCTGAATTTCAACAGGCCCGATCAGCCGCCGCTCGTTTCGCTGAGCAATGCCGGCGTGCGGCGCAATGGTCGCTGGCTCGTGCGCGGCGTCGAGTTCTCCGTCAGCCGCGGCGAGATCGTCACGTTGATCGGTCCAAACGGGTCAGGCAAGTCAACGACGGCAAAGGCGGCGATCGGCGTCCTGAAGCCCGACGAGGGCAGGGTGGATCGCAAGCCCGGCCTGAAGGTCGGCTATGTTCCGCAGAAGCTGTCGATCGACTGGACGCTGCCCTTGACGGTGGAGCGTCTGATGACGCTGACAGGTCCCTTGAAGGGCCGCGAGATCGACGAGGCGCTTGCAGCCACCGGCATTTTGCATCTTGCCCGCGCCGAGGTCCAGCATCTCTCGGGCGGCGAGTTCCAGCGGGCGCTGCTGGCCCGGGCGCTGGCCCGCAAGCCGGATCTTCTGGTGCTCGACGAACCGGTGCAGGGCGTCGATTTCACCGGCGAGATCGCCCTCTATGATCTGATCAAGTCGATCCGCAATCAGATCGGCTGCGGCATCCTTCTGATCTCGCACGACCTTCATGTCGTCATGGCGGAGACCGACACGGTCATCTGTCTGAACGGCCATGTCTGCTGCCGCGGCACGCCGCAGATGGTCAGCCAGAGCCCGGAATATCTGAAGCTGTTTGGAAGCCGTGCGGCGCAGTCGCTCGCGGTCTACAGCCACCACCACGACCACACCCATCTGCCGGATGGTCGCGTCCAGCACGAGGATGGCAGTGTCACCGAGCATTGCCATCCCGGTGACGGTCATCATCATGCCGGGACTGACGAACAGGATCACGCGCACGGCGATTCCGATGGCCATGTGCACGGGGCGGATTGTGGCTGTGGCCATCATTCCCGCCTGCAGGGCTTCGACGGCAGGGAGAAGAACCGTGTTTGACGATTTCTTCACCCGTGCGCTGGTGGCCGGCATCGGCCTTGCGATTACCGTCGGACCGCTCGGCTGTTTCGTCATCTGGCGGCGCATGGCCTATTTCGGCGATACGATGGCGCATTCGGCGCTGCTCGGCGTTGCGCTGTCGCTCTTGCTCGAACTCAACCTGATGCTCAGCGTCTTCCTTGTCGCCGCGGCTGTGTCGCTGCTGCTGCTTCTCCTGCAGCGGCGCGGTGCGCTGTCGACCGACGCCCTGCTCGGCATCCTCTCGCATTCGGCGCTGTCGATCGGTCTTGTCATGGTCGCCTTCATGACCTGGGTGCGCATCGACCTCGTCGGCTTTCCTCTTCGGCGATATCCTGGCCGTGTCCGAAGCCGATATCGATCTTGTCTGGGGCGGCGGCATCCTCGTTCTGTTTGCAATCGTCTATCTCTGGCGGCCGCTCCTGGCCTCCACCGTCAATCCGGAACTGGCTGAGGCCGAGGGGCTGCAGCCCGAACGGGCAAAGCTCTATTTCATGCTTTTGATGGCGCTGGTGATTGCGATTGCCATGAAGATCGTCGGCATTCTGCTCATCACCTCGCTGTTGATCATCCCGGCTGCAACTGCACGGCGGTTTGCGACCTCGCCCGAAATCATGGCGGTCCTTGCATCGTTGATCGGCGCGCTGGCCGTGACCGGCGGACTTTTCGGCTCGCTGCACTGGGATACGCCGTCCGGACCGTCTATCGTTGTTGCGGCGCTGGGGCTGTTCGTTCTGAGCCTGCTGCCATTCGGCCGCCGGTCAACAGGCGCTGTCGAACATTCGTCGCATGGAGGACATCACTGATGGGCGCCCACACCCTCACCAAGAACCAGATCGCTGGTGCTCGGCGCGCTGACCGATGCCGAAGCGCCGCTCAGCGCCTATACCATCCTCGACAAGCTGCGCGACCACGGGTTCCGGGCGCCGCTGCAGGTCTATCGCGCACTGGAGAAATTGCAGGAATTCGGGCTCGTGCACCGTCTCGAAAGCCTCAATGCCTTCGTCGCCTGCTCCTGCCGCGAGGATCATGACCATAGCCACCATCATCATGGCGTGACGGCCTTTGCAATCTGCGAGGATTGCGGACAGGTGACCGAATTCCACGATGCGGGCATGGAGGAGCGGCTGGCGGCGCTGGTCAAGAGCCAGCACTTCAAGACCGAGAAGACCACGATCGAAATTCGCGGACACTGCCAGAACTGCGTCTGAGGCGTTTCAATCGATCCGCGACAGGCCGGTCGAGAAGCGCCGCCAGTTTGCGACATAATGCTCTGCCGATTTCTTCAGTCCGGCAATCGCTGCGTCGTCGAGAAGGCGGATGGCGCGGGCGGGGGAGCCGACAATCAGCGAATTGTCCGGGAAGACCTTGCCCTCGGTGACCAGCGCATTGGCCCCGACCAGACAATTATTGCCGATCACCGCGCCGTTCAGAACGGTTGCGCCCATGCCGATCAGCGAGTTATCGCCGATCGTGCAGCCATGGACGATGGCGCGGTGGCCGATCGTGCAGCCTTCGCCGATGGTGACGGGATAGCCGGGATCGACATGGATGACCGCCCCTTCCTGGACATTGCTGCGGGCGCCGACGCGGATCGGCTCGTTGTCGCCTCGCAGGACGGCGCCGAACCAGACGCCAACCTCGTCGCCCAGCGTCACGCGGCCGATGATATGGGCATCGGGGGCGACCCAGTAGCGGCCTTCCGGGGGCGTTTCCGGCGATTGTGAATCAAGGGCGTAGAGCGGCATGGCTGTGTCTCCGCAAATTCTTCAGACAAGGTTAGGTCAGACAAGGTCAGGTCAGGCAATGGCGACCGACAGCGTTGCGACGCCGTCGATGCCGCAGGTGATGGTGTCACCGCGCAGGACCGGGCCGACGCCTGCGGGCGTTCCGGTCATGATCACATCGCCCGGCGCAAGGGCAAACAGACGCGACAGTTCGGCAATGATCTCCGGCACCTTCCAGATCATCTGGTTGAGATCGCCCTGTTGCCTGCGTTCACCATTGACCGCAAGCCAGATATTGCCGTCGACGGGGTGGCCGATGGTTTCAGCGGGGACAAGTGCGGAGCAGGGGGCCGAATGTTCGAAGGCCTTTGCCGCCGCCCAGGGCCTTGCCGCTGCCTTTGCCTGCGCCTGCAGATCCCGCCGGGTGAAATCGATGCCGACCGCATAGCCGTAGACGCAGTCGAGCGCATCGCCGGCAGGGATATCGGTCCCGCCGCACCTCAGGGCGATCACAAGTTCGACCTCATGATGCACGTCGCGGCTGAGTGGCGGGTAGGGAAAGCCGGTTGCCGGCAGCAGGAGGTTGTCGGGGTTCTTCTGGAAAAAGAATGGCGCCTCGCGATCGGGATCATGGCCCATTTCGATGGCGTGGTCGGCATAATTGCGGCCAACGCAATAGACACGACGAACGGGGAACGTATCGGTCGTGCCTGATACCGAAAGAAGAACGGAGGTGGGTAAAGGAATGACAGTTTTCATGGGCTCCAGACTTCCGATTCAGAAGCCGGAGGCTAACATCATTTCACCGCTCGGGTAAGACAAGCGCGGCTCTCGTCGCGCGACCAATCAGCTGAAGGCATAGGCCTGAAGCTGGTCCCGATTTATGAAGCGGCTGTCCGAGCGCGTGTTGCGCTCCGGATGGGTATATTCGAGGCTCGGTACATCGGGAAGTTCGAGTGCCTGGCGTACGGTCATGATGCCGACATCGCGACGGTCCGCGCCGCGGTTTACGCTGACTTCGACAATGCGGTAAAGATTTTTCTCAGCCATCGCTTTCACTCCCTCTTTAAAATTTATTCTTCTATGTGCGCACTTGACGCTCCGAACTTGGTTTTTGTGAGGCACCTCCTCATTAACATGCCAGAGAAAAATGAATCGTAATAGTAAAATTTGGGCATTTGCCTCGTTTCCGGCCACTATGTTGCGATGCGACGCAGCATAACATGCAATCATCGGCTCATTCTTTTCGCACATGCGGGATTTTTGCAGTACATCCGACCGATGATTTGAGATTTGAGTGACCTTGATCGGGATAATCACCGGTTCTGTAGCGCCTTGCTACTTCGGCGCACCGGTGTTGCCGTAGAACCAATCATCGACTGAAATGGACCGGTTCGGTTTTCCTTCACGTAAAATAACACGGAAAAGTTCCACGAACTCCTGCCGTGGCTTCGCACGCCGGCGAATGAACGCTCCAAGGCTGTGGGATGGCGAGAAGCGGCCTTCATGATGAGGCTGAAAGAATTATTCTATTGATACAAATCGACAAAATCGCGCTGAAACACGCAGGGACTCCAGCAGCCCTGATGCCATAAGGCAAAAAGAGCGTCCGGAGTCCGCGCGCGATACAGCACTTTCGAGTGGGGCCGCGCTCACGCCACGTTGCGCGTTGGCGCCTGGGCTGCTGCGATCGAAGCCAGAACTTCCTGCGTGGACATGACATCGGCAAAAATAGCCGCCATGTTGCACAGCGTGGCATTGTGTTCGGCATCCGTTATCGCGGCATTGCCGTCGGTCACGAAGATGATCTTGTAGTTCATCTGCTGGCCATCGCGGGCGGTGGATTCGCAGCAGCAATTGGTGAGTGTCCCGGTGATGATCAGCGTGTCGATGCCACGCGCCTTGAGAATGTCGTCAAGATCGCAGGTGCCGGGAATGAAGGCGCTGAACCGGGTCTTGTTGACGATCAGGTCGGATTTCTCGACATCCAGTTCCGACCAGAGTTCAAAATTGGTATTGCCGGGCGCAAATGCGGTGCTCACCTTGTCGAGTTCGGAAGCGCCCACCGTATCGCGATACCACGCGGTCCAGCTTTGCGGCTCGGACGGGTCATAGGTATAGCGCAGGAAGACATTGAGCCCGCCGCCGTTGCGCACTGCCTGCGAAATGGAATTGACGTTCGGCACGATTTCCCGCGCCACGGGCACCTCGACCGGCGCGCCGACGCCCATGAAGCCGACCTGCAGGTCAACGACGATATGCGCCGTGCGCGACAGGTCCATCTCGGAAAACGTATGATCGCGGCCGCGCAGGGTTCGGCCACGGGCAAGGATTTCGGGTGCGATTTCGATTTTGTGCATGGTCAGCTCCAGAACTATGGTTCGCGTTGAAGAGTTTCGGCCTGAAGATTGTTGCCCCAGGCTTCATGGGCGTCCGCTTAGCGAGAAGCGGGCGATTGCATCAGCATTGCCGTCGTCTCGGCCGCGATCGCCCCAAGGGGATTGGCGCGGGTCGGCATTCCGGCGGTGAAGGGCAGGAGTTGCTTCAGGGCGACGTCGAACACACGCCGCAATTCGGCTACCGGCTCGGCATGTTCATCCACACGCACATCGAGCCAGGGATAGGCCTCGACATTGAACACGCGGATGGCGGCGGATTGCTTGCCGCGCTTGTCGCCGCCGGCCTTCTGGGCAGCCTCCAGAGCCAGCATCAGCCGCTCCGGCAGGTCGAGATCGACGCTTGCTGATGCTGTTGCCGCCATGCTGGATATGGTCTCGGCACCAACCAGCATATTGCCCTGCACGCAGAACCCATCACCGACGATATGGCCGGCCCAGGTGACGCAGTTGCTGCCCGTATAAGCCGCAGCCGAACCGTGGCTGTCGACCATGCCCAGTTGCCGAACATCGCGACCGGGATCTTCCGCGATCAGTTTTTCGAGCGCCTCCTGCGCCGAAAGGCCTGATCGCAGCAGTGTCAGTCCGTCGATGCCGAGATAGGGATTGACCCAGGACTGGGTGGCAATCGCCCCGATCCCGGCCTCCACCCATGAACATATGGCGCCGACAGCCGGCACCGCCGTCGAGACGGCGACGCCGAGCATCCCGGATCTGGGGCAGCGCGCAGCAATGGAAAACGTATTCAGTTCGAGCATGCCAGAACCCTTTCATTGCACCGGTGTCATCGGGGCGGTCGGCGCCGACCGCGCCCGTGGCTATTTGAGCTTCCAGTCGCCATCCTGCTCGAAGGCATAGGCGGCCTTGTAGAGCGTCACCTCGTCATACATCCGGCCGGTCAGCATCAGCCCGACGGGCAAACCGTCGACCAGGCCGCAGGGAACCGTGATCGACGGCATGCCGGTGATGTTGTAAGGGGCCGTATTGCCCAGCATTTCCCATGCCTTGTGAAGATAGGTCGATCGCGGAGCGCCGGGTTCGGGCAGGCTGGGCGCGGTCATCGGCGTGGTCGGCATCAGCAGGATGTCAAAGTCCTTCATGAACTCCGCATAGCGGGCCGAAAGCGCTCGCCGCACATTGATCGCCTTGGCCCAGACCTTGCCCTTGTGCGTATCCGCCATTGCCCGGCCGAGCAGCATGAAGACCTTCACCGTATCGGGAAACGTGTCGGCGTGGTCCTTCCAGCTTGAGAAGCGGTCAATGGCGCCGCCGGAGTAGAGGCCGGTGGCGCCAGACGCGACGCCATTGCCGTCGAATGCCTGGCGGATGAAGCCTTCGGCTGCGGCGGCCATGAAATAGCTCGAGAACTCGGTGTGCAGCGGAAGCGAGACTTCGGTAACGACGGCACCGAGCTTTTCCAAGACGCCTGCGGCTTCCATCACCTTGGCGTCAACACGCGGATCGGATTCCGGGCGACCGAAGCCCTCCTTGATGACTGCGATCCGCAGGCCCTTGACGCCGCCTTCCAGCAACTGGCTATAGGCCGGCGGCTGATAGGCACCCTGCCGGACATCATAGCCATCGGGACCGGCGATGACCTCGAGCATCAGGGCGTTTTCCTTGACGGTCCGGGTCATCGGCCCGGTGTGGTCGATGGTGATTTCCATGCTCATGATGCCGGTATAGGGCACCAGACCGAATGTCGGCTTGAGGCCGACAATGCCGCAGAAGGATGCCGGCAGGCGGATGGATCCGCCCTGGTCGCCGCCGATGGACATGTCGACATCGCCGGCCGCCACCGCCGCCGCACTGCCGGAGGATGATCCCCCCGCGGAATAGCCGTGTTTCCAGGGATTGTGGCACGGACCGGTCGCATTGGTGTGGCTGGAGCCGGACAGGCAGAAATATTCGCAATGAAGCTTGCCGGTAATCTCCGCTCCCGCATCGAGAAGGCGGGTCACCACCGTGGCGTCAAGTTCCGGCACGAAGCCCTTCGAGAAAGGCCGCACCATTCATCATCGGCACGCCGGCAAGCATGACATTGTCCTTCAGGGCTGCCGGTGTAGCCCTTGAGCTTGCCGTCTGCCGCGCCCTTGACCGATGTCTTGCGATACCAGGCATTCAGCGGATCTTCAGAGGCCGTCCGGACGATAGCCCGGAGTTCTTGGATAGGTCACAACAGGCAAGGGCTCGGCCATGGCCAGCAAACCATCGGCGCCTTCGAAGATAGGGCTTCATGATATCGAGAAAATCTTCGGAGTCTCCCTTTCCGAAATGAATGCCCATGGATTCGGCAATTTCGGTAAATTTCTCTGGTGTTGGCAGACTGTTCATCGTGATATCCCCTTGTGATCGTCCTTGGCGGACGTTGCTTGGTATTCGGCAAAGCTTCGCCGCCTGCGAAGATGTCCACATCGGCAGTGTTCAAAACCTGTATGTTCCCTTCAGGTCCGCGTTGGCCTCAGCCGGTTTTCATCCGGCTTGAACAGTCGGGTCAGGCGGCAGAATTTCAACAGCATCAATGGCAGCCGGCGATGGTCAGGGCCGGTTTTGCAAACAGAACCAGTCCGGTGGCCGCAATCACGATCAAACAACCGATCAACATCACGGCATCCGGCACTTCTGCAAACCAGAAGTACCCAACCACCAGACCGCCAATCAGGTTCGAATAATGCACCGGAGCCAGACGGGACGCTGGTGCATAGCGCAGCGGAAGGATGATCAGGAACTGTCCGATACAGGAAACGATCCCCATCATGATCAAAACCAGCCATTGCGATGGTTCCGGCGCGACCCAGAAGAAGGGCAAGGTCGGAACCATCAGCAAGGTTGAAAGCGACATGAACCAGAAGACGATCTCCAATGTGTCGTTGTATTGCGACAAGGCACGTTGCTGGAGCATGGTCACGGCCCCCAGTATGGCCGCCCCGATGCCGTAGACGAGCCCCACGTCGGCCGATATGCCCGTTGGTCTGGCAATCAGAAGCACACCGAGCAAACCCGCCAGCAACCGCGATCCAGAGCGCTGCGATATCTTTTCCTTCAAAAAGAAGGCAGACATCAGTGCCACCAGCACCGGTGACAGGAAGAAGATCGCAGTCACTTCCGCAAGTGGCAAAATTCCGAAAGCGACATAGGCCATCAGCAACACCGTCGTCATGACAAGCACGTGCGGCAGATGGAAGCGAATGCGCGCAATCGTCAAGGTCGGGCGTACGCCTGAAATGGACAAGCACCGCCATCGGAAACAAGCCGAACAGGCCGCGAAAGAAGACGATCTGGTTGACCGGAAAGGTAGCGGCAAGATCCTTGACGATGGCGTTCATGATCGCAAACACGGCAAAGCCTGCCAGCATGATCAGGACGCCTTTGCGGACACTCTTCTCATTTGTACCAGTTTCGAAAGTTGCAGTGGCGGTCATGGGTGATTGGGGTCCATTGGCGGGCAGGGGGCATGAGGCGAAACGAGGCTGTCGGCCATCAGGAGTGACCGGCGACCAAAGGAACGACCATGTCCTGATTGAAACACCGCACCATGTGGGCGTTCTGATCGGTCAATTCCGGCGGGAACCCTCCATGGCAGACCTCGCTTGCATATTTGCATCGCGGTGCGAAACTGCAGCCGGGGGCAGAAAACGGAGATCCGGCGGACTGCCGGGAATGGCATCGATATCGGTATCCCGGTTCTGCCCGTGGACCGTCGAGGACAACAGCCCGAGCGTGTAGGGATGCTTGGGGTTGAGAAGAACCTCGCGAACCGTGCCATATTCGATGATGCGGCCCGCATACATGACCGCAACCTTGTCGGCGATCTGCGCTGCGACGCCCAGATCATGGGTGACGAAGATCACGCCCATGCCGAATTCTTCCTGCAGTTTGCGCAGCACGATCAGCACCTGGATCTGCACCGTCGCATCCAGCGCGGTCGTGGGCTCATCGGCCAAAAGCAGGGACGGCCGGCACGATAGCGCCACGGCCATCATGGCGCGCTGGCGCAAACCGCCGGAAAGCTCGTGCGGAAAGGCTTTCAGGCGCCGCTCCGGTGAAGGTACCTTGACCATCTGCAGCAGTTCGAGTGCGCGCTTCATCGCCTCCTCTTTCGAACATTTCTCATGGCGCATCACCGTTTCGGCGATCTGGTCGCCAATCGTGTACACCGGATCGAGCGCAGTCATCGGCTCCTGGAAGATCATGGAAATCACCGAGCCGCGAACCGAGGCCATCTCCTTTTCCGAAAGCGCCATGATATCGTGGGTACCGACGCGCATTGCGCCCGAGATCACCGAGCGCTTCCTCGGATGCAACTGCATCAGCGAGCGCATGGTCACCGACTTGCCCGACCCGGACTCGCCGATGATGCACAGAACCTCGCCGGGCATCACATCGAAGCTCACCCCGTTGACGGCCCGCACATTGGAATCCCGGCTCACGAAATTGACGGTCAGATCCCGTACTTCCACCAGTGGCGTCACCGGACGCGTTTCATTTGCAACGCTTTCCATGTCAATCAGCCTCCGTTTGCGATGGCGCGAGGGGGCGTTCCGCTCGGCAATATCGTTTCAAGTTGCTTGCCGGCCAGGGAATGGCCAACGACCGGGTTGGTGATGTGGCAGGCGGCCGTATGTTCGCCGGCGTTGACGGCGGCCTTGCCGAGCACCGGCGTCTCGCGTTCGCAGATGGCCTCGGCATGCGGGCAGCGCGTGCGGAAGCGGCAACCGCTGGGCGGATTGATCGGGTTGGGCGGATCACCGACCAGCGGTGGCGTCTCTATCCGCGTATCGGGATCGATATCCAGCCGCGAACTGAGCAGAGCCTTGGTGTAGGGGTGCTTCGGCGCGGTGTAGATCTTGTCGACCGGGCCGATTTCCACCACCTGTCCGAGATACATGACCAGCACGCGATCCGAGATGTATTGGACGACGTGAAGATCGTGGGAGATGAAGATGTAGGTGAGGTTCAGGTGGCGCTTGAGATAGCCCAGCAGATTGAGCACCTGCGCCTCGACCGACTTGTCGAGCGCCGACACCGCTTCGTCGAGGATGAGCATTCTGGGATCGAGCGCCAGAGCACGGGCGATGTTGACGCGCTGCTTCTGGCCACCGGACAGTTCGTGCGGATATCGGCCTGCAAAAAGGTCGGGACGCAGCCCCACCTTCTCCAGAAGCGACCGGCCTCTTTCGATCGCCTCGGCCTTGCTGACGCCGTGCACGATCGGGCCATAGGCAATCGAGTCGAGGATGGGCAGGCGAGGATTGAGCGAGGAATAGCTGTCCTGAAACACCATCTGCATGTTGCGACGCAGATCACGCAGGCTGATGCCGCGCGTATCGGCGACGGGGTCGCCGTCGAAGACCAAGGTGCCGGCGTCCCGGGGCATCAGGTGCATCAGCAATCGGGCAACCGTCGATTTTCCGCAGCCGGATTCGCCGACGATTCCGAGGGTCTCTCCCTTCATGACGGTGAAAGACACGTCATCCACGGCCTTCACTTCGGCCACCTTGCGATTGAGCATCCCGCCATGGATCGGGAAATACTTCTTCAGGTTCTGCACGATCAGCATCGGTTGCGCCTTGCCGCCGCGGTCGTTCAAATGACCCTGCGGTACGGGCTGCAAATGCGGTTTGCTCGGTTGCATTGTCATGTCAGGCTCCCTGTTCATGCCTTCACATCCATGGCCTGACGCAGACCGTCCGACACCAGATTGAAAGCGATGGAAGTGATGAGAATGGCGACACCAGGAATGGCGCAGACGATGGGCTGTACATAGATCGACTGCCGGAGCGTCGACAGCATCAGGCCCCAGTCCGGCGTCGGCGGCGCAACGCCAAGCCCGAGGAAGGACAGGCCGGATGCAAGCAGGATGGAGGCCGACACCAGCGTCGATGCATAGACCAGCACCGGCGACATGACATTCACCAGCACATGCTTGAACAGGATCGACGGTGTCTTTGCACCACTCGCCCGGGCCGCATCGATGAAGTCCATGGTCCGGACCTGGCTCGTCGCCGTTTCGGCAACACGACAAAGCGGGGGTATGAGGACGATGATCAGCACGACCATCTGGTTGAAGATGCCGCTGCCAAGGCTGCCGGCAATGGCGATGGCCAGAAGGACGGAGGGAAAGGCGAAGAACACGTCCATGCCGCGCATGATGAGCGTATTCACCTTGCCGCCCGCATAGCCGGCCACAACGCCGAACATGCCCCCGATGATGGTGGCAAAGACCACCGGTACGATGCCCATCAGCAACGAGGTTCGCCCGCCATAGATGATGCGCGAAAGAATGTCTCGGCCCTGCTCGTCGGTTCCAAGAACGAAGCTCTTGTAGAACAAGGGTTTCAGGCGATACGCCATCGACGACTTGTTGGGATCGAATGGCGCTAGCCACGGTGCGAAGATCGCGGACAGGACGATCAGGATGATCAGCCGCCAGGAAGAAACAGCGTCACATAGTCGTATCGCAACTTGTTCCAGACATTGCCCCAGTATCCGCGCACGCGCGGCATGGTCTGGGCCGCGGCAGGTATCATGTTGATCGTTGCCGTAACATCAGTCATTGCGAGCTCCGGATACCGGTTCAATTGCGCTTGATGCGTGGATCGACGAGTGTTTGCAGCACGTCGACAACGAGATTGATGGCGACAAACGCCATGGCGAGCACGAGGATCGTGCCCTGCAGCAGCGGAATGTCCCGGGTGAGAATGGCCTTGTTGAGCAGGAAGCCGGTACCCGGCCAGGTGAAGATGGTTTCGACCAGGATCGAACCGCCCACGAGATAGCCGAGCTGAAGGCCAAACATTGCCAGCATCTGCGGCATCGCATTGCGGATGGCATGCCAGACGATGGCGGCGGTTCCCAGTCCCTTGGCGCGCAGCGTCAGGATGAAGTCCTGGCCAAGAATTTCTGCCAGAGAGGACCGGGTGGTCCGCATGAGGATGCCAAGCGGCGTGACCGTCATCGCAATGATCGGAAGGATGGCATATTTGGCCTGCGCCCAGACGAAGAAGCTGAAACCATCCGAACCGCTGTCGCCCATGCCGGTCGCTGGCAGCCAGCCGAGTTCGACGGCAAATATGATGACCAGCACCACGGCCAGCCAGAATGTCGGGACCGAAATGCCGAGGACCGCGATGGCCGTGGCAAGCCGGTCGACCCAGCTGCCGACACGGAAGGCGGCGATTGCGCCGAGAAGCAGGGCGATCAGCATGGCCAGCACCACCGAGATCAGCGCGACCGAGAAGGTGTTGCCAAACGCGCGGACGACCTCGTCGACGACAGGTTTGTTGGTCTGGATGGAAATCCCGAAGTCACCCTGCAGCGCCTTCATCAGCCAGAGGACATACTGAACCGGGATGGGCTTATCGAGCCCGTAAGCTTTCTTGAGTGCGACAGCATCCTCTTCTGACGCATCCGGCGGCAGGAGGCTCTGAATCGGGTCGCCGGGGGCGAGATAGACCAAAGCAAAACAGATGATCGTGACGCCAAGCCCAATCGGAATTGTGTAAAGCAACCGGCGTATCGCATAGATGAACATATCGCTCTCCGAGTTCGAAATTCGCTGCCGCTGGCAGACCCAAATCGCCAATCACGAAGGCAGGGGCGTACGCCGCCCCTGCCTGCTGCTTGCAATCAGGGAAGCACTTCGATCGGGGTCAGGTCCTGAAACCAGCTCTGCGCCTGGACATAGCCCTTGAGCTTTGGCGAGAGAGCCCGCGGATTGAGGTCGTGGGCGATGAAGATTTCATAGGCTTCATCAACCAGTTTCTCGTGCATCTTCTGGATCATCGGAACTCGCTTTTCCGCGTCGAACTCCTTGAGAATGTCATCACCGAGCTTGTCGACTTCCGCATTCGAGAACAGGCCCCAGTTCAAACCGTTCGGCGGCTGGAACTTCGTCATCGAGTTCTTCATGATCGCCTGGACCGGCTCGATCGACGACAGGGAGACATTGACACCATCATAAGTGGGGTTCTTGCCCGCACCGCCGAAGTAGATCGTCAGCAGCGCGTTCCAGTCGATCGGGTCGAGCTTGACCTCGAAGCCGACCGCCTCGAGTTGCTCCTTGACGAGTTCGTTCATCGGCAGCGGTTGCATCTGGCCAGAACCGGAGGTCGAAATCGCGATTGTGATCTTGCAGGGAACGCAGCCGGCTTCTTCCAGCAGGGCCTTGGCCTTTTCCGGATCGAATTCGTATTTGATCGGATTGCCGTAATAGGGCTGGGATTCGATGAACTTGCCATAGCCCGCGGTTGCAACGCCCTGCAGCATTTCCACCATCTCGTCGCGGTTGATGGCGTAGTTGGCGGCCTTGCGAACGCGGATGTCGGCGAACGGCCCCTTGTCGACCCGAACCTGATAATCCCAGTTGTGCGGGTAGGGGACGGTGATGATCTGCATCCCGGCATCCTTGAGGCGCGGCAGCGTATCGGGCGACGGGGCCTCGATAAAATCGACCTGACCCGACAACAGGGCAGCCGCGCGGGTCGAGGCTTCGGGCATCGGGATCAGAACCAGACGATCATGCTTGGGAATGCGGGTCTTGTCCCAATAGGCGTCATTCTTGACAAGTTCGATCCGCTCATGCGGCACGACGCTTGCAAACGTGTAGGGACCGGTCCCGGCGGGCGCCTTGGCAAACTCATCGTAGTTGTTGCCCATCTTGGTGACGGCGCAGTTCGAGATCTGGAAATAGCCGGCAAGTTCGTAGGGAAGCAGCGAATTCTCAGCCGGCGTGTTCAGCGCGATCGTGTAGTCGTCGATCTTTTCCATCTTGCTGACGCCGCCGATCATCCAGCCCTGGAATGTATGGTGGCGAATATTGTATTGCGGCGTCCCCTCGGTCATCACGCGGTCATAGTTCCAGATCGCGCTGTCGGCGTTCCAGTCGCAGCCGTCGGTGAACTTCACGCCCTTGCGAAGCTTGAAGATCCACTTCTTCTTGTCATTGGGGTCGATTGCCCAGCTTTCGGCCAGTGCAGGCTTGATGTCGGCGGCTTTCTCCGAGCTCGAAAGATCCCAGTTGATGAGGCCATCATAAAGCGTGAAGCCAAGAAATCGGTAGCCTTCGTATCCCTGGTCAGGTGCGCCGGTCCAGTCTGGAATATCTGCGGCGCTCATGGCGACGCGAACCTGGGTTTCCGCACGGACGCTCGACGCCCCTGCAATGCCGATCACAATAACGCCAAGGGAAGTTCCAGTGATCAGCGTTCGAGCCACCGACCTCATAGTCTCGGTTAAAGCAGTTCTCATGTTGCAGTCTCCAGAAAGCGAGAGCGAACCATTGTTTCTCGATGGCAACCACCATCCGCTCCATGTCTAGCAAGACTGATGCCAGTTTGAGTTTTTTATATGAAAATTCATTCATTGGCGGGAGACGCACGTCAGATCAACCACTTCAAGTCCGCTGAAAACACAGGAAATAAAGTGAATTTTCAGCTATTATTTGTGCGTCGCATTAATTCGGGAAATCGCTTTCACTAGGCAAAGATGATGACATTTCGTTGAATGTTGAGCGCTATTTTTCATGTTCGAGTTTTATTTGGCTCATATTTTGTTCAACGGCTGCTCGAAAAATGCCTTTGTCATGTTTTATTGCTCAGTTTTTTCGCATGTGCGAAATGATTTGACTGTGGCAAAAGTAGATGAAATTACTACTAATGAACTAACCTTGTTATTGCGAGCATAGGAGGCTCTCATGCCATCGACATCAGCTGATCCCATCATCCAGCAGATAGACGCCTTGCTGGCCTCCGCCGGCCTGATGGTCCCACCGGATCTGAAGGCCGGTGTCTATTCGGAGGCGAAGGACCTGCTGATCGCGGTTCAGCTCCTGCGCTCGCCGCGCACCGCGGCGGTCGAACCGTCCAACATTTTCAGCCTGGTGAAATACTCGGTGTTGCCGGGAGCACGCGCATGACCGACATGTCTCTCAACAGTCTTTCGATTGCCGAAGCGGGCCGCAAGCTGCGCGACGGCAGTCTCACCTCGACAGCCCTGACCGAAGCGTCGCTTGCTGCCATCGATATCCTTGAAAAGGATGTCAACGCCTTCATCCTCGTCACGCCCGACCGCGCGATGGCGGATGCAAGGGCGGCAGACGAGGCTTTCGCGAAGGGGCAGGATCTCGGTCCGCTGCAGGGCATTCCCTATGCCCTCAAGGATCTTTACGCGACTGCCGGCATCCGCACGACAGGCCATTCCCGGCTTTTTGCGGACAATGTTCCTGCCGAGGACTGTGTGGTCGCGGCCAAGCTGAAGGCCGGTGGCGGTGTGCTGGTCGGCAAGGCCGGCACCTTCGAGTTTGCCATCGGCGGGCCGAGCTTCGACTTGATGACGCCGCCGGCGCGCAATCCGTGGAACCTCGATTGCTCGACCAGCGGCTCTTCCTCTGGCTCCGGGGCGGCGGTGGCGGCGGGCATGGTTCGCATGGCCATGGGGTCGGATACTGGCGGCTCGATCCGCGGACCGGCGGCCCATTGCGGCACGGTCGGCATCAAGGGCACCTATGGCCGGGTGTCGCGCCGTGGCGTGATGCCGCTTTCCTATACGCTCGATCATGCCGGACCACTGACCTGGTCGGTCGAAGACACGGCTCTCACCATGCAGGTCATATCGGGCTACGATCCGCTCGATCCGGCTTCGGCCGATGTCCCGGTGCCCGACTTCACGGCAACGATCGGTCAGGACCTCAAGGGCTTGAAGATAGGGTATGCGCGCAGCTTCTTCGCCGGCAATCCTTTTACCGCGCCGGAGGTGCTTCAGGCGCTCGACAAGGCGGTTGAGGTGATCGCGTCCCTCGGCGCGGATATCGTCGAGATCGATATGCCGAGCTTATGATGTTTTCGAGGCCTGCGGTCGCGTCATCCTCAATGCGGAGGCCTATGCGATCCATGAACAGGATCTCAAGACCAGGCCTCTTGCCTATGGGCGCTACACCTACCAGCGCATCGCTCCGGGCGCCGTCATCAGCGGGGCCGACCTTGTGCAGGCCTTCCGCCTGCGGACGGAACTGACGGCTCTCTGTTCAACGCGACCATCCTCAAGACCTGCGATGCCGTGCATTACGGCCTCCGCCCTGTCGACGGCCGGCCATTTCGCCGACATGGGTCGCGACGTCACCAAATGGATCGGCATGTATACGATCCCCTTCAATGTGACCGGCAATCCCGCCCTGTCGGTTCCCTCCGGGCTTTGCCGCCAATGGCATGCCGATGGGCTTCCAGATCGTCGGCAAACCTTTGACGAAGCCACCGCGTTCCGGATTGGCGCTGCCTATGAGGCCGCGGCCGGCTGGACCCAGATCCGGCCGGACATCCAGAAGCGGCTGGCTGCCTGACCGAGACAATCCAGCACTCAAACGGAGTGCGCTCATGACTGAAGCTCTTTACTACAATTCCCTTGTGGACCTTGCGTCAGATGATCAAGACGCAGAAAGTGTCGCCGGTCGAAGTGACCCGGACTGATGCTCGACCGCATCGCAGAGATCGATCCATCCTACCATTCCTATCTGCTGGTGACGCCGGAGGCCGCCCTCGAGGCGGCTGGCATCGCCGAAGCGGAGATCATGTCGGGCCGCTATCGGGGGCCGATGCACGGCATTCCGATCGGGATCAAGGACCTGAACTTCACCAAGGGCATCAAGACCACGTTCGGCATGCGCGTCCACAAGGATTTCGTGCCCGATTTCGACGGAACGGTGGTCAAGAACCTGAAGGATGGCGGCGCGGTCATCCTTGGCAAATTGCATCTGCACGAAGGCGCCTTCGGCGAACATCACCCGGACACGAGGGCGCCGCTTAATCCCTGGAACAAAGCCTATTGGCCGGGCGGCTCCTCGTCCGGATCTGGCGTCGCGACGGCGGCCGGCACTTTGTTATGGCAGCCTTGGCTCGGACACCGGTGGATCGATCCGGTTTCCGTCGCATGCCTGCGGTGTCACCGGCGTCAAGACGACCTGGGGCCGGGTGAGTCGCTATGGTGCCTTTCCGCTTTCGGAATCCCTGGACACGATTGGCCCAATGGCCCGCTCTGCGGCTGATTGTGCAGCCCTTCTCGGCAGCATGGCCGGCTATGATCCGCAAGATCCGACCAGCCTGACGGCCGCAGTGCCGGACTATCTGTCGCGGTCTTGATGGCATCTGGGGTGCGCGCGGCATGCGCATCGGTGTCGACATGGATCTATATTTCAGAGGGACTGGACCCGCTGATCCTTTCGCCTGGTCGAGCGCTTCATCGGCGTGCTGAAGGAGATTGGCGCCGAGATCGTCCGATTAACCGTGCCCGATGTGACCGATGTTGCCAATGGTCAACTCGCCTTCTGCCAGGTCGAAAGCGCTGCATTTCCACGAACAGGACTACAAGAAAGCGCCCGGAGATTTCGGCAACCTGCTGGGCAAGGCCGTTGCGGCTGGCATGGTCTATGACCCGGTTCTGTTTGCCAGGCACCAGCTGGATCGCGAGAAGTTCAAGGGCAGTCTTTCGCGCATGTTCCTCGATGTCGATGCGATCGTGGCGCCGGTCATGCCGCACATCGGCGTTCGCTACGACGCGTTCGATGCCTTCATGGAAAACATCAGCTCGCTTCTGCGTTTCACCGGTCCGTTCAACATGGCGGGAAGCCCGACCGTCACCATGCCCTGCGGCTTTTCAGAGCTTGGCCTGCCGGTCGGCGTTCAGCTGATCGGCCGTCACCTGTCCGAAGGACAACTGCTGGCGGCGGCCCATGCCTATCAGCAGGCAACGGACCACCATCTCCAGCGCCCCGTCATCAGCCTCGATGCGTGAAAGGGATCAGATCATGACCGCAACACCCCTGCATTACCAATCGATCACCGAACTGGCCGAAGGGCTGAAATCAGGCGCCGTCACGTCGGTTGCCGTGACCGAAGCGCTGCTCTCCCGCATCGAAACGTTGGATCCCGGGCTGAAAAGCTACACGACGGTCACTGCCGAACTGGCCCTCTCCCAGGCGGAAAAGGCCGACGCGGAAATCCGTGCCGGACGCTATCGTGGCCCGCTCCACGGCGTGCCCATTGCCGTCAAAGACCTTTGCTACACCAAGGGCGTGCTGACGACGGCTGGCATGGCGATCCAGAAGGATTTTGTTCCCGACTACAATTCCACCGTCGTCGACCGGTTTGCAAAGGCCGGCGCGGTCCTGCTGGGCAAGCTGCACATGACCGAGGGGGCAACGCTCGAACACCACCCGGAAATGCCCCAGCCGGTCAATCCCTGGCGCGAGGACCTCTGGACGGGCGTCTCGTCCTCGGGCTCGGGCGTTGCCACGGCTGCAGGCCTCTGTTTTGCGAGCCTCGGCTCCGATACCGGCGGCTCGATCCGCTTTCCGTCGGCCAGCAACGGCGTGACGGGCGTCAAACCCACCTGGGGCCGTGTCAGCCGCTACGGGATTTGCGACCTGGCCGCGACATTCGACACGATCGGACCGATGGCCCGATCGGCCGCCGATTGCGCGGCAGTGATGGGCGTGATCGCGGGGTATGACGGGCATGACGCCACGAGCCTTTCCGCCCCTGTTCCCGACTATCTCGGTGCGCTCCGCGGTGTGGCGGGCGCCCGCGACGCGGTGATCGGCGTCGACTGGGACTATATAGAGGGCGGAACGGATGACGAAACGCTGGCAGCGACCAGGGCGGCGGTTGCCATGCTGAAGGATCTGGGCGCTAAAATCGTCGAGGTGAACTTCCCGGACACCACCGTGTTGTTCCAGCGGCTGCTTGCGATGCAATTGGCCGAAATCGCTCTGACCCACAAGGACACGTTTCCCTCGCAGGCCGATCGCTACGGTCCCTGGCTGCGGGACGGGCTCGAACAGGGCAATGCCTGCGATCCGCTGGAGCTTGCGCGCGCAGCCTTTGCCCGAGACGCCTTCAAGGGCGCACTGGCCCTTGTGATGGCGCCACTCGACGCCCTGGTCATGCCGATCAACAAGAAGGGCACCCCGACCTGGGATGAAGTGCGGGAACTGGTGGCAAATGACATGAACGGCTTCATGCGCTTCACCAGCGCCTTCAACGCCTCTGGCAGCCCGACCGTAACCTCGCCCTGCGGTTTTTCCAGCGACGGTCGGCCGATCGGCTTCCAGCTCGTTGGCAGACATTGCACCGAAGATCGCCTTTTGGCGATTGCCCATGCCTTCCAGATGGCAACCGACTGGCACCTGAAACGCCCGATCGCCTGAAACAGAGGATATCAAAAACCCGCCGGACTGGCCTGTCCGGCGGGTTTTTGTTGTCCGGCTGATGCTCTCAGATATCCGGGTTCTGCGTGTGCCAGTCGGTGACGGTCTGGTAGGTATGGCCGATGCGGAACAGCAGGTCTTCCGACCAGTATTTGCCGATGAGCTGAAAACCGACCGGCATGCCATTGCTGTCAAAGCCGCCCTGCATGATCAGGCTCGGATTGCCGCAATAGTTGAACAGCGCCGTGAAGCGAAGAAAATCGCCAAAGTCACCGGTTTCCATCACTGCATCCCACTCCGCCGAGGTCGGAACCTTGCCGGGAATGACCGGGCAGATCATGGCATCGACGCCGGCAAGCATTGCGGCAATCTCCCCCTTGAATTCGTTGCGGTAGATCTGCGCCTTGCCGAGATCGAGACCGGAGACCATGCGCCCGCCATCGATGAACTTTGCCAGTTCCGGGCCGTAATCCGCCTTCTGCGACGGGTAGGTGGCCTCATGCGCAATGGCGGTTTCCACCGAGCAAAGGTCGCCCCAGGCCTTGGACATTTCCACCGTCGATGGAAATTTCACGGGCACGATGATCGCGCCAAGTGCCTCGAGCACTTCGAGCGCCGAACGGATAACCGAAGCGACGTCAGGATCGGTGCCATCGAACACATAGGATTCATCGATGCCGATCCGCATGCCGTTGATGCCGCCGCCGAGATTGGCAAGATAATCGGCAACCGGCACGGGTGCCGCCGTCGGATCATGCCGGTCGGCTCCAGCGATAACCGCAAGCAAAGCAGCGCTGTCGGCCACGGTACGGGTCATCGGCCCCAGGTGATCGAGCGATTCCGAAAGGTCGCAGACGCCATGGCGGCTGACCCGGCCCCAGGTGGCCTTCATGCCGGAAAGGCCGCAGGAGCCGGTCGGCAGGCGGATCGAGCCGCCCGTGTCCGAGCCCAGCGAGCCATAGCAGAAGCCTGCAGCGGTGGCCGCGCCGGAACCCGATGAGGATGCGCCGGTCCAGTATGTCTTGTTCCATGGATTCTTGGGCTTGGGCATTTTCGGATGATGGGCGCCAAAAGCCCCTTCGGTCATTGTCAATTTGCCGAGCATGACGGCGCCGGCCATTTCCAGCCGGTCCACCGCCGTGGCATTGCGGTTGGTCATCCGGTTCTTGTGAATGTACATGCCGGCCGACGTCGGCGCATAGCTCGTCTCGCAGAGATCCTTGACCGCAATCGGTACCCCATGCAGCGGACCGCGCCAAAATCCGGCATCGATCTCCTTCTTGGCTTTTTCGGCCTGGCTCATGGCGCGGTCGGCAATCACGGTCGTATAGCTGTCATAGTCGCCATCGAGCTTGGAAACCCGATCGAGGATTGCCGCAGTCACGTCAACAGGTGAGAGGGCGCCGGACTTGATGCCGGACGAAACGTCCAGAAGGCTCATGTAATGCAAATTCATCGAACTATCCCTTTGAGTGAACAAACACGATCAACCGGCCCGTCCGGAAGTGACCATATATGATTTCGCATTAATCCATTTGTCAACTAATTTGCAGGCCCATTTCGTTGCTCTGACCGCCGATGCCGTGGCTTAGGCAAGCCGGCCAAAGCGCTGAACGCATCTGGCGCCCTCCGGCGCAACGCCCGCCACGCGATGCAGGATGCAACAATCCAATATTTCGCCATGCGCGCAGGCGCATTGCCGCAATTGAGTGCATTGCCGGAGGTCGCGCACCGGCCGAGGTCTCGGGCACGCGGAAGAACCTGGTCGAACGGCCTCATATCTGGAGAATTTATCCGGCTTCAGGCGGCCATTTCGCCAATCCCTGCTGTGGTTCGCGCAGCGGTGCGCTGCAGCAGAAAAAGACTGACCAAAAGACCTTTCTCTCCGCGTTCGGTGTGCCGCTTGGCACGCAGTTTGCATCGTTCTTTCGTCCATACGGGTGGGGATATGGCAACTTGCGGCGCCGGAGATTGATCGGGGTACGAACGATGCCAAGAAAGATGAAAATTGGAGTTCTTGTTTCCCATAGCGGCCCCGCCGGCCTCTGGGGGCCATCCACCGACGCGGCGGCATTTCTGGCGGCCAGCGAGCTGAACGTTGGTGACGGTGTGCTTGGCCATGAAGTTGAGCTGGCGGTTGCCGATCCGGGTTGGGAAGAGCGGGATGCGGCCCGTGTCGTCCGCGACATGATCGAGCTCGACGGCATCGACGCCCTGGTCGGAATGCATCCAAGCAATATCAGGCGCACCGTCAAGCAGCAGTTGAGCGGACGAATTCCCTATATCTACACCCCGCAATATGAGGGTGGCGAACGCAGCGCGACCACCATTGCCACCGGCGGCACCGACGCCGCCCTGATGCGTGCGACGCTTCCGTGGCTGGTCGAGCACTACAAGGCGACGCGCTTCTGCCTTCTTGCCAATAATTATGTCTGGCCCGAGCAGGCGCTCAATACGGCGAAGTCCATCATCGGCCAGGCAAGGGGGCAGATCGTCGGCGAGGCGCTGGTCCCGTTCGGATCGGAATATACGGCCGAAATCGAGCTGATACGCCAGGCGCGGCCACATATCGTGCTGACCTTCCTGCTGGGCGAGGAACTCGTTCGCTTCAGCCGGGCCTTCGGCGAGGCGGGTCTTTCCAGCTCGATCGTCCGCTACGCGCTGGGGCTCGACGAGAATGTCCTTTATGGCATCGGGGTTGAAGGCACCGAAAACCTGTTCGGCGCCTCCACCTTTGCCGCCAATCATGCATCAAGCAAAACGATGCGACTGCTTGAGCGCTACTACACCATGCTGGGCAGCGATGCGCCGACCATGACCGTCTTCGGCCAATCCTGCTACGAGGGCATCCATCTTGCGGCGGACCTCGCCCGCCATGCCGGCTCCATCGATCCGCTGGTTACCAGCCGCTACCTGAGGGAGCAGAAGCGGCGGCAGGCCTTGAACGGGGTCCTCAACCCGGAGAGTTTCCATCCGGAAAGCTCCATTTATCTGCTTCAGGCCAAGGATCTTGCGCTTGAGCTGGTGCGCATCTGATCGGAATAATCTGATCAACCAGATCGATATGCACTCAATATCGCGCAAAAACCCCGAAATTTTAGGGTAAATCAAGCTGCGAGCCGCCGCCGTCAATGGGGCAGGGGTCTTGCAAATCATTGCAGCCGAAGCTAATAAGGCAAAAATCGACAGTTGCATTTTGGAATATGTTTTCCGATTCGGGGGAGCCGAAGCATGACAAGTCGCATGAGCGAGCAGCTCGCCTATATGATCGCAACCGCCAACAAGCGGCTGGAAGACGAGTTGCACGAGCGCCTGAGACCCGCCGGGATCCCAATCGAGCAACTGCGCATTCTCGAAATCGTTCATGCCGGCGATGGCTGCTCGATGCGGGAGCTGGCCAATCTTGCGCTGATCGAGCCGACCACACTGACCAAGATCATTGACCGCATGGTATCCGACAATCTGGTCATGCGCTTTCCCGATCCGGAGGATCGCCGGCGGGTGCTGATCCGTATCACCCAGCAGGGGAAGGTCCTCTTCAAGCGCCTTGATCGGATCACCACCTCCCAGGAGGACCGGCTGCAGAAACAGTTTCCCACCGAAAAGATCGCCGAGCTTCGTCGCCTGCTGACGGAATTGATCGAAAGCTGACCGCCCATCTCATGTCCCCGCCCTCAATGGCTGTCGAAAATAGCCTGATAAGCGGCAACCGCTATTCATGGTGGCTTCGATCTCCGCTGTGGTGGGGTTTTCCGGATCAACCGCCAAAGGCAGGCTTCCGAACTTCATGAGGCATGCCATCAGCAGTAGCCTGGCCTTGGTTGCCGTCAGGTTCGAACCGGCGATGAAAAGCGGGTGCGGATCGGCAAAGCCTTCCGGACTGCCGCGACCGACCCGGACAGTCGGCAGGCCAGAAAAGATGGCTTTCTGAATGGTATTCTGTCGCCGCTCGGAGGGGATGGAGCCATAGGGGACAAGCCCTTCGAGCACGAAGCCTGACAGTCGACGAAGCGAAAGTTTTACCTCGATCAGTGCCTTCAGGTCGGCATCGACGGAAGCCGCGTCATCATATTCCTCCTCGGTATAGCTGCCATCCTTGACGATCGACACCGAGGGGATTGCATCCTCCAAGAGAATGCCGTCGGCGGACTTGATCGAAATCGGCACCCGTTCGAGACCGGCTTCCGTCCGATGAACCATTTGTGTCTCGGCCGGCAGGCTGCTGATCTTCACATCCGAGAGGTGGGTGTGCTTGTAGGCCGGCACATAGGTCATGAAGACCTTGCCGGTATGGCTGGCCTGACCGAGAATGCCGCCATGGCCGCCGGTTGCTGCATAGCCACCCGGTCGCGCGTCGATCTTGGCGACCTCGCGGGCGGCAAAATACTGCTGCTCCTGGATGACCACCATGCCGGCGCGATTGCTGCCGGCTGCATCCTTCCAGATCCCGGACTGAATGTAGCGGACGGAATCGACGATATTGGCCGGGCCATCCGCGCTCAACTGTCCCTGCGGCCGCTGGGCAGCATTGCCGCAGATCGGCAGTTTGGTATCGATCAACAGGTTGAACCAATAGGCGGTCTCCTCGATCTGAGGACTGCCCTGGGTCCAGATGATGCCATCATAAAGGCCGCTGTCCGCCACGGCCTGCACGGCGTTGGTTGCCCGGGCGAGCGCCGGGCGCGGCGGAGAGGCCGCCATGTGGAACGGCTTGTAGGCAAAGAAGTCCCGACCGAGCGTTTCCGGCGCAATGTCGCCGTCACCCTTGTCCGCACGCTGTGCTGCCTCCATCCCCTTGCGAAAGCCGGCGGGCGGCAGGCCGCGGTAGAAATCGATCTCGGCCATCGAGGACAGGACATTGGCCATGCCGTTCATGTCGACCGAAAGCCGGTCGATCTCTTCGAAACTGCGCGAACCATCCGGAAAAAAGCCCTGCCTCGCAATCAGCCCGCCGATTTCGGTGCACTCGTCCTCCCAGGCCTGTCCATCGGCCTGAACTGCCATATAGGGCAGGGGATAGAGACCGTCCTCGGGAGAAAGCAGCACCTCGAAGACTGGCTTTACGTGGGTTGCCGTGGCTACGGTGCTGAAACTGCCGTCACCGTCGAGATAGCCATCGGGCGGACCGTAAAGTTCGGCCGCATCGCTTTCCAGCGGGTGGGCGCTGAACTGTTCGACATAGACCTTCACGGGTGCCGCCAGCCGCTGTGGCCTCAGCGCGTCAAACCGGGAAGGCGAGCCATCCGGATTGGTGCGCGGCGACAGGCCAAGCCTTGCGCGCGCCTTGTTGGAGGTTACCAGCGGTGGCGTGTTCTGGATCGTGGCTGTCGGGCCGGCGATGTGGGCAATGCGGACTTTCGCGGTGGACATCGAAAACTCCAGGTTCGGGGACGTCAGGCCAGCAGAGCCTTTTCGAGCATCATGTGAACACCCTTTGAACCATTCACCGTCTGGGTGATGCGCAGGTCGCCGGCCAGCGAGCACAGCATGTAGGCCTGTTCCCGTGTCAGGTCGGTCTTCTCGCAGATCAGGGCAATCATGTCCCGCAAGGCGTTCTTGGCGCATTCATCGAGGCTTGGGTCCATGTGCATGGTGATGAAATGGGTCGGGGTTTCGGCCCGTGGATAGGTGAAGCTCAGGTCTTCGCGGACGATGAATTCGAACGTGCCGGTCAGGGCAGTCTCGATCGCCGTGACATTGACCTCGCCGTCGCCCTGGCAACCATGGCCATCGCCGCAGGAAAACAGCCCGCCCTCGGCAAACACCGGCAGATAGAGCGTCGTGCCGGCGACCAGTTCCTTGTTGTCGAGATTGCCGCCAAAGGGCTGCGGCGCGATCGAACTGGCCTTTCCCCACGAAGGCGGCGGCGCGACACCCATGACGCCGAAGAACGGCTTCAGCGGAAGCTTCAGTCCCCATGGCAACGTGCCGGTCATCGTTTCGGCATCAAGCGGTATGTCGACATAGGTGTAGTGATCGAAGTCATGCGGCAGCGTGCCGAGGAGGGGAATGATGACGTTGAATCCCCAGTCCTGGAACAGTTTGACATCAAGGATCCGGACCTCGAGCACGGTGCCGGGACGGGCGCCTTCGACATAGACCGGCCCGGTCAGGATATGCGGCCCAATGATCGGCGGCACATGCGCATGCACCTCGTAAAGTTCCGGCGGAATATGATAGCCGGGTTTGGTCGGCAAATGCTCCGGCGCGCCTGAGACCGTATCGATGACCACGCGCTCGCCGCTCTTCACCGAAAGCACGGGCGGCAGTGCGGCATCGAAATAACCCCAATGGCAGGATTTGGCCCCCGCGGGGAGGTGATGGGCAGACATCGGCGCCTCTCAAGGATCTTCCGGCCCGGGACGGGCCATCATGGGAAACTGGGAAAGTATCGGGGGCAGCAGGATCCGCCTCGACCATCACGCAAGGTCTAAACCAGAGGCTATCCTGTTATGGCGACGATGCTGGCGCCTGTGTTTCAAAGTGCTTGCCGGCACTTCTTGCGCCGCAGCAACTCCTTGCACTGCACAACGATATGTTGACCAAAATCTGGAGTCAACATAGTCTTGCCCAAATATTCAGCCTGCCCGTTTATTGGACAATCGGGTGGCGCGGATGAAAAGTGAGCCTGCGCCATGGGATCTGCAACTCGCAACACCGATACGGTCAAGATCGGCGTGCTGCTCTCGCTTTCAGGGCCGCTGTCGGCAACGGAACTCTGGCACCTGCAGGGAACGATGCTGGGGGTAGACATCGTCAATTCGGAAGGCGGCATCAATGGCCTGCCGCTTGAACCGATCCTCTGCGACCCCGCCTCTGCGGCGGCGTCCTACAAAATGATGGCGCAGGACCTTATCGGCCGGCATGGACTGAAGCATGTGTTCGGCTGCTGCTCGTCGGATATCCGCAAGACACTGATCGCGACCTTTGAACAGCATGATGCGCTTTTGTGGTACCCAACCCAGTTCGAGGGCTTCGAATGGTCGCCCAATGTGATCTATGGCGGCTCCTGTCCCAATCAGCACACCTTGCCGCTCGCCGACTATCTCCTGGCCTGTGATCGCAGCCGCCATCTGATCATCGGCACCGATTTCGGATTTCCCCGGACCAACAACCAGGTCTTTCGCGACCATATCGACAGCCATGGCGGTCAGATCGTCGGCGAACACTACCTGCCGCGCGGGGCGCCGAAAGAGCACTGGATGGCCGTCATCGAACCCTATCGCGGTCGATGCGACGCTATTTTTTCGACGGTGGTCGGTGGCGACAACCGGCCTCTTTTCGAAGCGTATCGTGCCTTGCGGCTGACGCCCGACCGGATGCCGATCACCGGCTTCTGCCTGTGTGAGGGCGCCGTCGCCCAGATGCCCGACCTTTATGCCGGCCATATCAGCGTGATGCCCTATTTCGAATCCATGGGCAGTCGCAGCAATACGCAGTTTCTGCAGAAATTTCGCAGGCGCTTCGGGCGTCAGGCGCGCGCCAACTGGCCTGCCCTGACGTCCTGCCTGCAGGTCCAGTCCTTTGCCGCCGCAGCACGGCTTGCAGGAAGCGACGAGCCCGCGGCAATCGTTGCCAACATCTCGCAGGTGGATCTCGACAGCCCGATCGCCGGTTACAGCCTGGACCGTGAAACCCATTACTCTCTCGTCCGGCCGCACGTCTCCGTCGCCGACGGCAAGGGGCAGTTCGAACTCCTGCATGTCGGCAGCGACGTGATCCTTCCCGATCCCTATCTGATCAACACCGCGTAAGCAGAAAGGCCAGTTCGACCGCCATGACGGGTGTTTCAAGGATTGTCTTTCTCGACATGCCGGAGGACCGCGCGGCAAACTTTGCCCGCGACTTCACCTTAGCCGAATGCGTGCTTGGAACCGAGAAGACCGCCGACTATGCGGTGATCCTCACTGGTGCGCCCGCATTGCCGGAGAGCAGACGCGATGAGCTTGCCGTCATTCTGATCGTGGAATCGCCGAGGGATCTGGCATGGGTGGGGCGGACCCTGGCTCACGGCGTGGACGGCATCCTGACCCTGCCGCTTCGCCGGCAGGATATAGAGGCACAGCTCCTGCTCGCGCGGCAGAACCGTCGGCTCAAACTGATCCGCGACCAGAAGATCGACCGCCTCGAGGCCAGCCTTCGCCACCGTCGGCATATCGAGCGCGCCGTCGAAACCATCGTCCGCCGCGAAAACCTGGACCGGATCCAGGCCTTCGAATTCCTGCGCCGCTCCGCCATGGATCATCGCCAGCCCATCTGGGTCTATGCCGAGAACGCTGATCGCCGGCATCCGTGCGGAACCGGATACGCCGCTGGCCTGAGCCATCCTGTCCAATTCCTGAAGATGACCCTGGTCCGCGGCATCGGATTGACATTTCCGGATTATCCGACTGCTTCTCGCCTTGAGAGTTTCCGTTCGCGTGTTTTGAGCCATGCCGCTGCCGCGGGGCGTCTGTCAAAAGTGCCGGTCTCGTGATAAGGCACGCCATCCTGGCTGGCACGCACCCGCGCCCGGTTGGCGACGCTGCCATCTCGGCGCTTGCGCGCTGATCGTGTCCATGACTGCTTCCCAATCTGGTTCCTTGGGCCGGAACGCGCATAAACAAGACGGAGAACAAGTGTTGCAAGAGCCTGTACGGGAACAAAATACGAGATATTTCAAGGCTCCTGTCTTCGCTGTCGCGCCGATGATCGACTGGACGGATCGGCATTATCGGTTTTTTGCGCGGCAGCTTTCGGCGCATGCGCTGCTTTATACCGAAATGATCGTGGCCGAGGCGATCTTGCGCGGTGACCGCGAGCGGCTTGCTGGGTTTCGATGCCGCCGAGCAGCCGGTGGCGCTGCAGCTGGGCGGCAGCGATCCGCGCAAGCTGGCGGAGGCGGCGCGGATCGGCGAGGCGTTCGGCTATGCCGAGATCAACATGAATGTCGGCTGTCCCTCGGACCGGGTGCAATCCGGAACCTTCGGCGCCTGCCTGATGCGCGATCCGCAGCTGGTGGCGGACTGCGTGGCGGCGATGAAGGCGGCGGTCTCGATCCCCGTCACCGTCAAATGCCGGATCGGCGTCGACGACCAGGAGCCGGAACTGGCGCTGCGCGACCTGGTTTCGCGCGTTGCAGAGGCCGGGACGGATGCCGTCTGGGTGCATGCGCGCAAGGCCTGGCTGCAGGGCCTGTCACCGAAAGAAAACCGGGACATCCCGCCGCTCGACTATCCCCTGGTTCATCGTCTCAAAAGCGAATACCCCCATCTTTTCATCGGCATCAACGGCGGTCTTGCGACTTTGAATCAGGCCGTTGAGGAACTGAATCAAGAACCAGAGCTTGATGGCGTCATGCTCGGACGCGCCGCCTATCATGATAGTGCGATGCTGACGGCCGTGGATGGATTTTTTTCGCATCCCGTCACCGGTTCTCCCGCCATCGGCCATAGGCCTGAGGATTTTACGGATGGCGGTCACCTGAGGTCGCTGGATTTCTGGGCGGGCGTTCGCGATGCGATGATGGGACATGCCGGCCGGCACATTGCAGCCGGCGGGCGGCTGATCCATGTGACGCGGCACATGGTCGGCCTGTTCCAGGGCTGGCCGGGCGCCCGGCGCTTCCGCCAGATCCTGTCGGCCGATGCGACCAAGTCCGGGGCCGGTCCCGAGGTCATCGCCGCTGCCTTCGACGCGGTGTTTGCGGCGGCCGTCGAGGCGCGGGCTGCGGCGGAGTGAAATTGGTAGCGAATAGCGAATAGGGAGTAGCGAATAGGGCGGTGAGGCATATCTTCTACTCGCTATTCGCTATCGCTACTCGCTACTCGCTATTCGCTATTCGCTATCAGCGCGTTCCAAATAAAAACGGCGCCCTTGTGAGGCGCCGTTCGAAACTTTGAGCATCAAGGGTTCGGATTAGGAAGCCTGGATGTTGACGGCCTTCGGGCCCTTGCCCATCCGGTCCGGCTCGGTGTCGAAGGTGACCTGCTGGCCGTCCTTCAGGGTCTGGAGACCAGCGGCCTGCAGCGCGGAGATGTGCACGAACACGTCCTTGGCGCCGCCGTCCGGCGTGATGAAACCAAAACCCTTGTCCTGGTTGAAGAATTTTACGATGCCCTTGGTGGCCATGGGAGAAGTCCTTTGTTCCCTTAGTAGATGTGTCTTCACCCCTGCCAGGGTGGAGACGTTTTTCTTTCCGTTTGTACCGACGCACGGAAAGCCAGTCGGTGAAGTCACGATAACGGGGAACGAACGTCTACAGTGCCATTTTTATCGACACGCCCGGATAACCTCCGGGACCATACAGCCAGTCCAGTCTCCGGGATTGTAAACGCCCGAACGCGGAAATATTTGCAGCAAATTATCGAAATTGCAAGTGTCTTCTCTTTCCCGTTTCGAGACGGTTTCCAGACGGGCGAAGCCGGCTTTGCAAGTCGCCCTGCGCGGCACCTGACGAGGCACCGACGGGACAGCACTTGACTGGGCACTTGCCGGGGAAAAGCGCTCTTTGCCTCGCTCTCTCCACAATTTCGTCCCGGATGCGTCCGAACATGCGGCCGTGGACGGCGCCTGCTTCGGCCTTGATGCGGCGCCATGGAGCGGCTAGGTCGGGGGTGTTGAATGACGGGCGGCAGCCAAGGCGACGAGAGACGAGACGACAGGATACAGGTGGCGAATTGATCGATCCCTATGAGATGCTCGGCGTCGAGCGCGATGCAGATGCCGAGGCCATCAAGGCGGCCTATCGCAAGATGGCCAAGACCGCCCATCCGGATGCCGGAGGCGACGTTGCGCAGTTTTCCCGGCTGCAGGCCTGCCACGACCTGTTGAAGGACCCGGTGCGCCGCAAGGTCTATGACAATACCGGCTACGACCCCGAACTGGCCGACCCGGTCGATCTCAAGGGCATATTGATGCTGGAAACGCTGGTCTCCGACTTCATCCTCGACGAGCGCGAGCCCGGCAGCTTCGATCCCGTTGCCGCCATGCGCCGAAAACTCTCCGACGACATCGTCAAGAGCCGCTTCCACATCCTCGAGCTGGAGCGCCACCGCGCCCGCGTGCGCCAGCATATCGACCGGCTGGGCCGCCGGCCCGCCGCCGACGTGCTCGGCGCGATGCTGCGCACCCGCTCGCAATCGATCGCCGACGCCATCCGCAATGCCGAGACCCAGATCGCCGCGATCGAACAGGCCTATACGCTGCTCGAGGGCTATTCCTACGAGCTGGAGGCGCTGCCGGAGGTCAAGGCGGCGGAGTAGGGCCGGGCTGTCTGCATGGGGCGTTCTCCTGCGCTCTTCGTGCGCGTGCCGCATCCCCCTCACTTCGGCCGGCGGGCCACCGGCGGCGGCAGTTTTTCGCGTTCGCGGCGGAAGGCGTCGAAGCGGGGTTTGTCCCAGGCCGGGATGTGGTTGCGGGCGATCTCGACAGCGGCATCCTGCAAAGCCCGCGTCTCCGGATCGGGCCAGGCATACATCAGCCCCATGTGGCCGCCACAATCACGGATATCAAGGGCCATCGCATAGAGTTCGTCGAACCGCCGGCGCTGCTCCCGTGTCAGATGGGACAGGCAGGTGGGTTCGCCTGATGTCTTGAAATGCCAGTGGCAGGCCTTCCTGCGGCCGCAGTCGCGCCGGCAGATGCGCTGCGGCAGCGCCAGCATTTCGGCGGTATGGGCCATGAGCCGGGTTTTTACGGGCAGGGGCTCCGTCATGTCGCGTCTCCTGTGTCGTAGTCTGGTGTTGGGGGGGCCGGGTGAGGGGCGTGCGTCCTCGTTCACGCGCGATCGCTCGCCGTGGTTTGGGTGTCATACATCGGACGGGGCGCTGAAAGCTGCCGCGTTGGGTATGAAATGGTGACACCTTTCAGCGCCCCGTTCGGCGGTTTTTGCCCGCGACTTCGATCTCTCTGCGACAGCCATCCCGGACGGCGAACCATCCGACCGGCCACCATGGGTGGCGCACAGCCACACCCGGCGCGCTCTTTCGGGCTTCAAGAGACAAGGGCCAAACCCTTGACCCTCCCCGTGTCGCCGGAGGGAGACCATTTTCCGCGAACCCCGAGCGTGAGAACGTCCGTCCTTTCCCCAAACCCGGCGCCGTCCCCGCCTCGCTGCCACGGCTGGCAGTGTATCCGCGGCGGGATGGGGGGATTATGGCATGGGGGATGGGGGCGGGGATTTTTTTCGTGTGGTTCTCTTGGCAACAACTAAACTGTTGCTCGCACCTAAATGTTTGAAGAGGTACTCTTTTATGCCCATCGTCAGCAGTCGAGTTCAGACTATTTAAGCCCTAAAGATTTATAATTCTCCCCCTTAGGAAGAAAATCCAGAAAACTTGAAAGAACGACTTGAATGTCTAATTTTGGAACACTAAATATCGGAAATGGGGGTTCCCAGACGGCAAGCCCAGTTTATAGCTGGTGTCCCGGATCACGGTAACGCGTGAGCCTAGTGTTTAGACTGTCAATAGGACAGGCGGTAGAAAATCTCAATAATCATTTGGATTACTCCAGTGAGACGTTGTAGCGATGTTCGCCGAGTTATCATGACGGCAATTGCCGCCACGATCCTTAATATGACATTATAACACACTTCGTTGTACTAGGACGATAGTGGCGAGAATGCCATGATGCACTGGCGGAGGTGGTAACTATACTATGCCTAATAGTGTTACTGCCTCCACTCACAATTCTGAATGGTCTCCTAGAGACAAGGATATTAAAACGCTATATCCATTTTGATAGAAGCGTCTCTATGTCCCGAATTGTGTCTACTGCGAATGATCCAGATAAAGTATCGAAGCACCCGTTTTTTCCGCTGTTGAAGTTCGAAGAAGAATGGGTGAAATTTAGAAAGGGTGGCGTACGTACTAAAAAAGTGCGCCCATTGCGATATGCTGCAAGATTAGACGCCGCGATATACGCTCGTTATCGATCTATCATTTCTTCTTTGTATGCGAGAAAGCTTATCGATCTAAAATTGCAAGATATACCTATCGCCTATCGTAAAATTCCAAAAGAATATAACGGAAATAAATCAAATATAGATTTTGCTCATGATATTTTCCGTTTCATTTCGGATACGGGGAGCTGTTACGTCACGGTTGTAGACATCAAATCTTATTTTGAAAGTTTAGATCATAAGATAATTAAATCTGTTTGGGAAACTTTGGTATCCTCCCCGCTACCTGCAGACCATTTGGCTCTCTATCGCAGTTTGACTAACTATGCTGTTGTTGACGTGGATAGGCTTTTTGAACGATTGCAGCTCCACGCTCGACCGTCCACAGGCAATAGACTTGAGCGGAGACAGCGAAAAATTGATGCACTGCGTCATGCTCAATACAAGCAGATATGCTCACCCCAAGAGTTCCGAGAATTGGTGGCAGGATCATCAAAGTCCGCTAGCTTGATACAGAAAAATGGCTTCGATTTTGGTATACCACAAGGCACACCAATATCGGACTTGATAGCCAATTTTTATCTCATCGATTTCGATGCCGAAGTTGCGGCTTGGGTCCACCAGCGTGGAGGACTATATCGCAGATATTCTGACGACATTATCGTTGTATTGCCTAAAACAAACTCGGAAAATGAGTTTGATGCGCGTTACTTTCTTCAGGTAAATATCCGGAAACATGGCGCCCAACTGCGTATTCAAGATAAAAAGGTATGTGTAGTTTCCTTCGAGCAAAATGGCGGTCAGCTTGATTTTTCGCGTATTTTCGGGAAAACCTCGCGTAACGGAATGGAGTATCTGGGTTTCGAGTATAACGGCAAATCTGTCATGCTTAGAAACTCGACCCTATCAAATGCATGGCGTAGAATGAAGCGTCGTTCATATGGTCATGCCTCACGTTTTGTTAAGCGCTACAGAGCAAAAGGCCGGGTGTGGCTGTTTTCCAACTATCCCTTCAAGCAACTTGAGACTAAAATTTTACGAGATGTGACCGCCAATCAAGACGACGGCGTTCGCAGTTGGACTTTTGTCAAGTATGTCAGACGAGCGAACCGCACATTTTTAAAACTTAATCCGCGTTTCGCGCAGCAGACGAAACGCTATCGTAGAATGACAAAAAATATGATCCAGCTAGCATTTAGCAAAGCTTTAGAAGCTCACAGTTAGTCTACTACCGCGCCCCCTCGAACAACGCCCGCAAACTCCACGGATATTCGCCCTGCTGGTTGGCGATGTCGTCGACTTTCCAGCTGCCGTGTTCCTTGACGAGGGTGTAGTAGAGCGTCACGGCGTCGAAGTTGCGGAACTGGACTTCGAGTTCGGCGGTCTTGCCGATGAGGATGGGTTCGCCGACCTGGACCTCGGTGGCGGCGCCGTCCTGGCCGTTGATCACGGGGTCGAAGTCGATGGCGCCCATTTCGCCTTCCGGGGTGCGGTCGATATCGGCCTGCCACAGCGCATTCAGCCCGTCGGAGAAGAAGGGCGAATAGACGGAGGGGGCGTTTTCGTCGGTCTGGCTCGTATCATAGGCATAGAGCGCCTCGATCAGCGCCTGCGGTGTCTCATAGGGCTCGGCTGCGGCCGGTAGCGCCATGAGCGTGGTGATCAGGGCTGCGATGAGGCGCAGGCTTGCCAGTCGCAGATTTGGCAGTCGCAGATTGGCAGGCGCAGATTTGGCAGGCGCATGGGCGGTCTCCTCCGGTTTGGGTTCCATGCGTAACGCAGGGGGCGGGGGGACGCCATGGTGCATTTTTGGGGGTGATGTCTGCCTGAGGTCAGGTGGTTGCCTGTGCGGGTCGGCTTGCTTCCCGCAGCGGGAGGCGGGAGAGGGTATCGGCTTGTGCCTGGGATGGCAGCGTACCCCCTCACCAAGCTTGCCGTGCCAATCGGCTGCGCCTCTTGGGGCTCGTCCTGCCCTGCGCTTGCGCTTCGGGCGTTCGTCGCTGCAATCGATTCACCGGATCGATTGCTCCGGCTTGCGCCGGACCGCTCCTCACCCTCTCCCCTTGCGGGAGAGGAAGCGATTTCAACGCTTAGCGCAGCTAAGTGTTAGAAATCGCAGGTGAGGGGGCCGGGAGGCATATTCCGGATTTGCGGAGAGCCCCCCATCGCCTCGCAGGCGCTCGGCACTTCTCCCCGCTGGGAAAGGGTTGTTTTCGACCGTTCAGATGGTGTTCGGGGTTGGCACCCCCCTCTGTCAGCTTTGCTGACATCTCCCCCACAAGGGGGGAGATCAGGTCCGTGGGCGGGGTTACTGGCCCGGTTTTCCGGTTTTGCCCTTGGTCTTCTTCTGGCGCTTGGCGTCGCCGGGGTCCTCGTAGGAGCCGGCGCCGGGTTTGGCGCGGATGAGGGGGCGGGGGTCTTCGGCGGGGGGGCGCTTTTCGGACTGGCCCTGCAGCAGCGGTTTCTCCGGCAGTTTGCCCGTGGTGTTGAGCGGCTTTTCGGTGCGGCCGACGGTCATTTCGTCGAGGTCGTTCTTGCGGAACAGGCTCGCCGGCGAGCGGGCCGGGCGGGTCATGTCGGTGCCCGGGCCCATATTGTCGAGGTCGGGTTTGGAAAAGAGGCTGGCGGTTGATCTCCCCCCTTGAGGGGGAGATGCCCCGATAGGGGCAGAGGGGGGTACCGCGGCGGATTCGGAGTTTGAGGTTGGCTTACCCCCCTCTGTCCTGACGGACATCTCCCCCTCAAGGGGGGAGATCGACTCGCGGCTGGCTTTGCCCTTCTTCGCAGACCCTTCCATCGCTTTCGCTTCTTGCCGTGCCATCGGGTCGTCCATGACCGCCAGTTCGGCGGCCTTGAGGCGTTTGATTTCGTCGCGCAGGCGGGCGGCGGTTTCGAAGTCGAGGTCGGCGGCGGCGTTGCGCATCTGTTTTTCGAGCGCTTCCAGATGGGCGGCCATGTTGTTGCCGACGAGATCGGTGACGCCGCCCTTGACGCCCTTGATGCCGATATCGGCGCGGACATGGTCGCGTTCGTAGACCGAATTGAGGATGTCGGAGATGCGGGCCTTGACGGATTCCGGGGTGATGCCGTGTTCGGTGTTGTAGGCGACCTGCTTTTCGCGGCGGCGGGCGGTTTCCTCCATGGCGCGGGTCATCGATCCCGTGATCTGGTCGGCATAGAGGATGACCTTGCCGTCGACGTTTCGCGCCGCGCGGCCGATGGTCTGGACCAGCGAGGTTTCGGAGCGCAGGAAGCCTTCCTTGTCGGCATCGAGAATGGCGACGAAGCCGCATTCGGGGATGTCGAGGCCTTCGCGCAACAGGTTGATGCCGACGAGCACGTCGAAGGCGCCGAGCCGCAGATCGCGGATGATCTCGATGCGCTCCAGCGTGTCGATGTCCGAGTGCATGTAGCGGACGCGAATGCCCTGTTCGTGCAGATATTCGGTGAGGTCCTCGGCCATGCGCTTGGTGAGCACGGTGACCAGCGTGCGGTAGCCGGCGGCGGCGGTCTCGCGGATTTCGCCGAGCACGTCGTCGACCTGGGATTTGGCGGGGCGGACTTCGACCGGCGGATCGATCAGGCCTGTCGGGCGGATGACCTGTTCGGCAAAGACGCCGCCGGCCTGTTCCATCTCCCAGGCGGCGGGGGTGGCGGACACCGCGATCGTTTCGGGGCGCATGGCGTCCCATTCCTCGAAGCGCAGCGGGCGGTTGTCCATGCAGGAGGGCAGGCGGAAGCCGTATTCGGCCAGCGTCGCCTTGCGCCTGAAGTCGCCGCGATACATGCCGCCGATCTGGCTGACGGAGACATGGCTCTCGTCGATGAACAGAAGGGCGTTGTCGGGGATGTATTCGAACAAAGTCGGCGGCGGCTCGCCGGGCTGGCGGCCGGTGAGGTAGCGCGAATAGTTCTCGATGCCGGCGCAGGAGCCGGTGGCCTCCAGCATCTCGATATCGTAGCGGGTGCGCTGTTCCAGCCGCTGGGCTTCCAAGAGGCGGCCGCCTTTTTCCAGCTCGGCGAGGCGGAGCTTCAGCTCCTCCTTGATCGACTTGATCGCCTGGTTGAGCGTCGGGCGCGGCGTGACATAGTGGGAATTGGCGTAGATCTTGACCGATTTCAGGTCGTCGGTCTTCTGGCCGGTGAGCGGGTCGAACTCGGTGATTGAGTCGATCTCGTCGCCGAACATCGAGATGCGCCAGGCGGCATCTTCCAGGTGGGCCGGGAAGATCTCGATCGTGTCGCCGCGGACCCGGAACGAGCCGCGCTGGAAATCCATGTCGCGGCGCTTGTATTGCTGGGCGACGAGATCGGCGAGCAGCTGGCGCTGGTCGAGCCGGTCGCCGACCTGCATCTGGAAGGTCATGGCGGTGTAGGTCTCGACCGAGCCGATACCGTAGATGCAGGAGACCGAGGCGACGATGATGACGTCGTCGCGCTCGATCAGCGAGCGGGTGGCCGAGTGGCGCATGCGGTCGATCTGCTCGTTGATCGAGGATTCCTTCTCGATGAAGGTATCCGAGCGCGGCACATAGGCTTCCGGCTGGTAATAGTCGTAATAGGAGACGAAATACTCGACCGCATTGTTCGGGAAGAAGTTCTTGAACTCGGAATAGAGCTGGGCCGCCAAGGTTTTATTGGGCGCGAGGATGACGGCGGGGCGCTGGGTGGCCTCGATCACCTTGGCCATCGTGAAGGTCTTGCCCGAGCCGGTGACGCCGAGCAGGACCTGGGTGCGGTCGTGGTTGGCAAGGCCTTCGACGAGATCCTTGATGGCGGTCGGCTGGTCGCCGGCGGGCTCGAAATCGGACTGCATGACGATCTTGATGCCGCCTTCGGATTTCTCCGGGCGGGCCGGCCGATGCGGCGTCCACATCTTGCCGTCCTTGAACAGCGGATTGCCGCTCTCGATCAGTGCCGACAGGGCCTCGACCGTGGCGGTGACGCCGCCGGCCGCGAGGCTTTCGGCCTCCTCGAGCGAGGTGTCCATGCCCGAGACGGGATTGAGGCCGGCGGCGGCGCGGGCCTTGGGATCGGAGGTGCCGCCCATCGAGGTGCCGCGCGACGACCGGCTGGCACCGACGCCCTCTTTTGCGCTCACGCTGTCGGCTTGCGCCTTCGCTCCGCGGGGGCCTCGCACCGGCTCGGACGCCCGTTCGGGCTTGCGGCCTGCGGCCGAGTCCCGTTCCTTCTGCGCGGCGATCTCGACCTTCTTGCGGTGCTTGCCGGCCTTGGAGGCGACGTCGTGGCGGGTCTCGATCGTCTCGGCCTCGGCCATGCGCTGCAGCTCGTTGGCCCAATCCGACACGGAGCCAGAAAGGGGCGCGCCTTCGAACGAAGCCTGCGGCGCTTCCTCAAAGCCACCATGGTCGGGGCGGGGGGATTTTTTCGGTGCTTTCGACATGGCCGGAATATGGAGAGAGTCCGCCGGAAAGGGAAGGGGGAATGAGTACAAAAAGGCAACGGCGGAAGCGTCATCCGCGCGTCAGAGGCCGTTGCAGCATCTTGCCGCCATCCCGCCGCGTGTTAGGATCATCGCGGGGGGATCGTGCGATGGATCAGGCATTCGATGAAGCATCCGTCATGCCCGATGCGGCGGCGCTGGAGACGGTGCACCGCGCAATCGACGCGTATAATGAGGAGCGGCCGGCTCGCGAGCTTGCGATGCAGCAGCGGGTGACGATCGTGATGGGCGGATTTGTCGTCGTTGCCGGCTGCATCCTGTTGCTGCTTTTCAATTCCGGAATGAAGGACGGCTTCGGTCTGGTCTGCGGCGGCGTTTTTTTCGTCGGCTGGTCACTTTACCAGCAATGTCTGAAGCCGGCGCGCGCCTTCCAGCAAGATCTGCGCGACCGCATGCTGCCGGTCATCTTCGGCTTCGTCGACAGGGTGCAATACAGCAAGGGCACGACGCCGCGCTTCATGGAGCGTTTCCCGAAACAGGCGCTGATGAAATATGCCAGTGCCACCCATGACGACGCGGTGTCGGGCGTCTACGAAAACCTTCGCTTCATGCTGTCGGAGACCGAGCTGACGACGGGCGGCAAGAACAAGACCGTCCTGTTCAAGGGGGTGATCTTTCATTTCATCCGCGACAACAGCTTTCCCGGCATCCTGGCGGCGACGAAGCGGCCGGGCGGATTCCAGAAGTTCGTGGAGAATTTTTTCAGCACCGGGCCGCTGAACGTCATCGAGAGCGGCGATCCGCGCGCCGATGCGAGCCACGAATTCCGGACCAACAACATGACGGCAGCCAAGCCGCTGGTCGAGGGAGACATGGTTTCGGCGCTCGACTATCTGTCCGGGGTCTGGCCGACGGATGTGGTGCGCATCGCCCTGTCCGACCATGAATGTTTCCTGCTTGTGCCGTCGAAGAAGAATTTCTTCGAACTGCCGGATATCGCCCATGACATCAATTTCGAGGCGGATGTGATGCCGATGATCCGCGATATGGTGACCCTGCTGGTGACGGCCAGGCTCGTCAGCCACATCGGCATCGAGCCTCCGCCCGCGGCGGAATCCTGATGCTGCCCGACGGCCAGCCCATGATGCCGGATCGCGAGAGCCTTTCGGCTGTCGAGGCGGCCATCGACGACTACAATCGCGGCCGCCCGGCCATGCTGCAGGAGATGCAGAAGCGCGGCCTCTTCATGCTCCTGCCCTTTGCGGTTATCGCCATTGCCGTGGTCCTTGGCATCCTGGTCTCCGTCGAGCGACCGGTCATCCTTGGTTTCATCCTTCCCTTGCTCGCTGCGATAGGCTGGTTCATCCGGCAGGAGGCCGGCCGGCCAATGCGGGAGTTCCGCCAAAGCCTGCGCGCGCGCATGCTGCCTGCGATCTTCGCCTTTGCCGGAAGGATCAAATATGCAAACGGCGTTTCACCGCAGTTCATGTCGCGATTGCCGACGCCGGGCCTCGTGCGCTTCAAGGGGGCGATATATGACGATTTGATCGCCGGCATCTATGAAGGCATGGATTTCACCCTGTGCGAAATGCGACTGACGACCGGGGACGACAACAGAACTGTGTTCAAGGGCGTCATCGTCTATTTCAATCCGGCGCATGCGTTTCCGGGGCGCCTGTTTGCGGCCAAGCGCGTGGAGGGCCTGGAGGGCTTTATCGACACCATCCTTGCCGACAGGTCGTTGACGACGATCCGAGGCGACCGGGGCAATATGGATGATCTCTATGTTTTCAGGACCGATCGCCCCGATGATGCGGGACCCTTGCTCACCGGGTCGATCATTCCGGTTCTCGATCGACTGGCCAGGGACTGGCCGGATGGTATTCCCCGTCTTGGCCTTGCAGGTGCCGACGCTTTCCTGATGATCTCGACGGAGAAGGATTTTTTCGAGTTGCCGGATATGCACCGCGATATCGACTATGAGCGGCATGTCCTGCCGATGATGCGCGATCTGATCAGCCTGCTGGCTGCGGCGCGCCAGGTGAGCCAGGTCGTCACGCAGGCACAATGATGCGGCGCGCGCGTCAGTCTAACCGATATACGGTACCGTGACCGGCGGTCGGCCAGTTCCCAGATGCTTCTCGATCCATGCCGGCAGATCTTCCACGGGCATCGGCCGTCCATAGTGATACCCCTGGACGAGGCGGCAGCCGAGCATGCGCAGTACCTCGGCCTCCTCGGCCGTTTCGACGCCCTCGACGACGATGTCGATATCAAGGGCATGGCCGATACCGACCAAAGCGGAGATCAGGGCCTGGTTCTGGCGGCTGGCGGCAATGCCGACGACGAAGCTGCGATCGATCTTCAGCCTGTCGATGCGCAGGCTGATGAGATAGGCAAGCGACGAATGGCCCATGCCGAAATCATCGACGGCAAGCCGGAATCCCGCCTGTTCAAGACGGGCAAGCTCTTCCCCGGCGATGACCGCATCCAGCGTCGCTTCCTCGGTGATCTCAATTTCGAGTTTTGACGGCTCGATCCCGTATTCGGCGACGATCGGTGCCAGCAGGGCCGACAGGCTGTAGCTGGAAAATTCGCGGGGCGAGACGTTGATTGCAACGGAGGTTTCCTCAAGGCCAAGCGCCGGCAGACGTTGGATCAGAGCGGCAGCGGCGACCGCGACATGTCTGGTCAGCCGCTCCGACATATGCAGCGCATGGGCGGCGAGCACGACCTCCGGAGGGCTGACAGGGCCGAGCGTCGGATGGATCCAGCGCAGCAAAGCCTCGAAGCCGACAATGCCGCCATTCGAAAGGGCCACCTGCGGCTGAAAGAAGATCCTGATGCTGTCGTCTGCAATGGCGTCGGCAAGGCCGGTTTCGATCAGCCGCTGGCGATCGATCCGGGCCTTGAGGTCGGGATTGAAGATGCTGAGGCGCCTGCGGCCGCCGTCCTTTGCTGCATAGAGTGCGATATCGGCGCTGGCGAACAGTTCCTCCGCAGTGTGTCCATGCTCGGGGAACAGGGCAAGGCCAGCGCTTGTGCCGACGAGCGTGGGGCGGCCATCGATGAGAATTGGCACATCGGCCGACGCCAGTATACCGGCGCCGATCGCCTGGGCGCGCTCGGCGGCCTCCGCGCCATCGATGATGACGGCAAATTCATCGCCGCCAAGCCTGACCACGCGATCCTGCGGGCCGCACAGTCGGGACAGGCGCGCGCCCACCTCGACCAGAACCTTGTCGCCGGCGCTATGGCCCATCGTATCGTTGATCGACTTGAAACGATCAAGGTCGATGATCAGCAAAGCGATGGCGCGCGGGCTGGTATTCTGCCGCGCCACGAGGGCATCGAGGTGAGCGTTGAAAAGCGCGCGGTTGCCGAGACCGGTCAACGGGTCGAGACTGGCGAGCGCTTCAAGCTGGGAATTCGAAAGCTTGATCTTGTCGTTTGCAGTCGAGAGCGACCCGGCCAGCGTGATCGCCCGCAGTCGATCTTCCTGTTTGCGGATGAAACTTGCCTCGCTCATGCCGCTGGCACGCCTCATCATCACCGAAAAGAGCAGGACGTCGGCGGCAATGACACCGGACAGGACCGTTGCCTGCTGGAGGAGGAGAATCAATGTCGCAACAAGCGGTGGACCGCCGAACAAGAGCGCATTGCGCGAATGCGCCGTACTCTGCATATGAGCGCCCGCCGAAATGCCGACAATAATGAAGATGACATAGGCATTGACGCCGTCCGTGGTCACGCCGCCACCCAGAAACGGCGCCACCGACCAGACAAGTCCGCTGAGGAACGCCCCGATCGACAGCATCGACAGTGTTCGTTCGGGGTTGCGCTCCGGCAGATCGTTTCGCCGGATCAGGGTGACACAGATGACACGCAACGCATTCACGATAACGACGACACCCAGCCAGAACGCGATCGTGGCTGTGGCATTGTGCAACCAGAGAACCACGGCTGTCGTGGCGGCAATGAAGGAGTTGGAGACGAGCGAAAGCACCACACCGTCGAGCACGGATTGCGCTTGCGCGGTCTTTATCTGTCGCGCGATCGCCGTGTCATCCGGAGATATCAGCGCCGGCTGCTTCATCTTCACTCCAAGTCATGCCCGGGATTGCGCATCGTTGTTGCTGTAAGCCTGCCTCTATACCTCTAATATTGCTTTAACCGCTTGCACCGCTGTTCTTGCAAGGAACGCTACGGGGGGCAGAAAATGCCCCTTGACCTCGTCCCTGCAGCCGTTAACTCAAGGCGATCGAGCGTCTTTTCCAGGAATCTCCTATGCCATTCACATTTTCATCCGCCGCGGTCCTGCCGATCGTGCTTCTGGTGTTTTCCAACATCTTCATGACGTTCGCCTGGTACGGGCATCTGAAATACACGTCCTCGCCGCTGTACATGGCGATCATCGCCAGCTGGGGCATCGCCTTCTTCGAATATTGCCTTGCGGTGCCGGCCAACCGGATCGGCCATGAAGTCTATTCGGCCGCTCAGTTGAAGACCATGCAGGAGGTGATCACGCTGGTGGTCTTTGCGGGATTCTCGGTGTTCTGGCTGAAGGAATCACTGACCTGGAATCATGCCATCGGCTTCTGCCTGATCGCCGGCGGGGCAGCCTTCGTGTTCAAGGGGTAGGGCGTCTGCCCCCAATACGACCCGTGACGAGTATGTCCGTTTCGTTGCAGTCCTATGCTACAGGACCATCATGATCCTCTTGAAACTGACGCTTGTTCCGTTCTTTCTGTTTGTCGTATCGATGGCCGCTGTTCGCTGGGGGCCGTCGGTTGCGGGATGGCTCGCCGGATTGCCGATCGTGACCGGCCCGATCCTTTACCTGCTGGTATTGGACCATGGCGGCGCATTCGGTGTGACCGCCGCTGCCGCAGCGCTGTCGGCGATACTGGCGTCGGAAGCGTTCAACCTGGCCTATGCCTGGACATGCCGCCGAAGCCATTTTGCCCTTGCGGCCATAGCAGGTCTTCTCGCATGGCTGGTCGCGGCCATTGGCCTGACGACATTGCCGGCCGGCCCTGCCTTCGCCGTGGCTGCCGCTGGGCTGGGCGTCGCATCGGCGCAGGTGTTTCTGCCGCGCACGAACGCCGCCGCCAGAACCATATCGATCACCCGTACCGATCTTGCCATGCGCATGCTGGCCGGTGCGGCCCTGACGCTGGCCGTGACCATGCTGTCCTTCTCGCTTGGTGCGCAATGGAGCGGCGTGCTCAGCGTTTTCCCGCTGCTCGGACTGATCCTGTCGGTCTCCTCGCAACGCGCCCATGGTCCGGATTTCGTGGTCCGGCTGTTGCGGGGCATGGTGCTCGGGCGCTTTTCCTTCGCCGCCTTCTGCCTGTCGCTGATCTGGCTGCTGCCGAGCCAGAATGCCGGAATCGCATTTCTCGCCGCGTCCGTCGTTTCCTGCCTCGTGCAATGGGCAAGCCGGCGGCTGGCCGTTGCCATCCGATAAATCACGCCGCATCCGTGCGGGACGCAAGCACGCCCGGGGTGGCGTTATTCCTCCGGGACGGCCTTCGGCTTTCCGTTCTCATCAAGCGCGACCATGACGAACAGGGCGTCCGTGACCTTCTCCATGCGATCGGAGAGATAACGCTGCGCCCAGGCCTCGACCTTCAGCGTGATCGACGTGCGGCCGATCTTGATGATATCGGTGTAGATGCACATGGTGTCGCCGATCTTGACCGGCAGTTCGAAGGCCATTTCCTTGACGGCGGCGGTGACGACACGGCCCCGGGCGCGTTCGGCGGCGCGCATGCCGCAGGAGAGGTCCATCTGCGCCATGACCCAGCCACCGAAAATATCCCCCGCAGCATTCGCATCGGCCGGCATGGCAAGGGTTCGAAGCGTCAGTTCGCCGCCGGGTTTCGCAGTCACGGTCATGGATTCTCCTGTGGTTGACGGTCGATGAATACGCGATCCGGACGGGGTGGGGAAGTCTCTGCTGTCAGGTCAAATGTGCATGTCCAATCGGCTGCAGGCTCAAAGGTTACTAGAAAATGAAAGAATTACCTCAAATTCTAATGGCGAAATTTTAGAGATTTTCGAAACAAGTCTCCGTTAATTTTCAACCTCAATTTCATTCGGGACACCGGGGTTGCCATGAAAAATTTCCGCATATCAACACGCCTTTACGCGCTGGTCGGGCTTGCCCTGTTGCTGGTTGCCTCCGTTTTAAGTTTTGTCGAGATGCAATCGCACCAGGGCATGGTCAGCGAGCGCAAGGCCATGCTTTCGGCGATGAACGAGAACGCGGTTGGCGTTTTTGCGGCCTACCACAAGCTCGAGCAGGCCGGAACGCTGACGCGCGAACAGGCCCAGGCCCAGTCGCTGGATGCCATCCGCGCGATGCGCTACCAGGACAGCGGCTACTTCTGGATCAACGACATGCATCCGAAGATGATCATGCATCCGATCAAGCCGGAACTCGATGGCAAGGACCTGACGCAGAACAAGGACCCCAACGGCTTTCATCTCTTCGTCGGCTTCGTCGACAAGGTGAAGGCCGAGGGCAAGGGCTTCGTCGACTACTACTGGCCGAAGCCGGGCGCCGATGAACCGGTGCTGAAATATTCGCATGTTGCCGGTTTCGCACCCTGGGGCTGGGTCGTTGGCACCGGTGTCTATGCCGATGACCTCGAAGTTCTGTTCTGGGACAGCGCATTGGTCGCGCTGGGGCTGACGCTCGCCGGCACGATCGCCCTGCTGGCGGCGGCCTATGCCATCGTGCGCAGCGTCGTCGGGCCGGTCACCCGCCTCAAGGATGCGATGGCCGAGATTGCCAATGAAAACGTGTCTTTCGACGTGCCTGAAACCGGGCGCAAGGACGAGGTCGGCCAGATGGCCGACGTGCTCGTCGTGCTCAAGAACTCCGTGGCCGAACGTATTGCGCTTCGGGAGCGGGAAAAGGAACAGCAGGACGCTCTCGACGAGGAGCGCCAGGGCAATGAGAGCCGCAGGCAGAAGCAGGCACGCCTGCAGGGCGAAGCCATGGCGTCAATCGGTGCGGCGCTGGCGCGGCTGGCGCAGGGCGACCTGACCACGGATATCGAGCAGCTTGCGCCGGAATATTCCAAGCTTGCCGACGACTTCAACGCCGCTGCCGCCTCGCTGCGCGACGTCATCCGGGCGATCTCCCATTCCAGCGACGTCGTCAACGGCAGCGCCGGCGACATTTCGGAGGCGACCGGCAACCTGTCGCGCCGCACCGAACAGCAGGCGGCAGCGCTCGAGGAAACGGCGGCCGCGCTCGACCAGATCACCTCGACCGTGCGCAGTGCCTCGGAGCGGGCCATCGAGGCCCGGGACATGGTCAACGAAACCAAGGGCAGTGCCGCCAAGTCCGGCGATATCGTGCGCAATGCGATTGCCGCGATGAGCCGGATCGAGGGATCGTCCAGCCGGATCGGCCAGATCATCGGCGTCATCGACGAGATCGCCTTCCAGACCAACCTGCTGGCGCTCAACGCCGGCGTCGAGGCGGCCCGTGCGGGCGAAGCCGGTCGCGGCTTTGCCGTCGTTGCCCAGGAAGTGCGCGAACTGGCGCAGCGCTCGGCCTCGGCTGCCAAGGAGATCAAGGACCTGATCCGCACCTCCGCCAATGAAGTCGAGACCGGTGTGTCGCTGGTGCGCGAGACCGGCGAGGCGCTTGCCGAAATCGAGACGCTGGTCAACCGGGTCAATGATACGGTGGCCTCGATCGCAACGGCTGCCCGCGAACAGGCAACCGGGCTGCACGAGGTCAATACGGCCGTCAACAGCATGGACCAGATGACCCAGCAGAATGCGGCCATGGTCGAGGAGACCACGGCGGCCAGCCAGACGCTGGCGCAGGAAAGCCGCGAGTTGAAGGCTTTGCTCCAGACCTTCCGGCTGGCGGACGATGCCCGGCGGGCAAACTATGGCAGGGCAGCCTGATCCAAGAAGCATGATGCCCCTGAGACTGGCCCGCGTTCGCAAGGACGCGGGCCTTTTCCGTGATCGGGCTTTCCTGCGCCGGGGAAACCTGCGATGCCTCGTGCCATTGCAGCCCGGATGATCGACGGTCGGTTTTCGCCTGGTTGTGTGAAGGAGTTTCCGATGACACCCATTCGACGCCTTGCCCCCCGGTTTGCCGGTCTTTTCATGCTGTCGACCGGCGTACTTTCGGCCTGTACGGTCGTGGTGGATGAACCTCGTCCGCGGCCGCGGCCCACCGAGCCGCAGATGTGCACGATGGAATTTGCGCCGGTCTGCGGCCAGCGCGGTCCGCGCCGTCAGACGTTCCCGAATGCCTGCCAGGCGCGGGCCGATGGATTTCAGGTCATCGGACGTGGCGAATGCCGGGGTTCTGGTCGCCCGGATCAAGGTCGCCCGGATCAGGGACGCCCGGATGAGGGTCGTCCCGACGATAGACCGCAGATGTGCACGCGGGAATTCGATCCGGTCTGCGCCCGTCGGGGCCGTCGCGAACAGACCTTCCCGAACGCCTGCACGGCGCAAGCGGACGGATTTCGGATCGTCGGCCGCGGCGAATGCCGCTGATGCGGTGATCGCCGCAGAGGCTTGCTCTGTCCTTGCGGACAGGCTTGCCACCCGACAAGAGTGGCATCCGCCTCGAAAGGCTTCATTTACCCTGTTTGCATAAAATGCCTTCGGTAGCCGCCTTTTTGCGTGTCGTGCCCGCCTTCCGACAGGAACAGGCGGCACGCTCGCAGATGGTGGCGTGGCTGTCTCGATCAGCGTGGACGAAGGCGTAAATGTATGGCGTATCTGTTTTCCGTCCGTCGACCCCTCGGGATCGCCATTCTGTCGCTGTCGCTTTCGACCTGTTCGACCGATGGTCTCGCGCCGTCCGCAAGGATCGACGATACCAGCAGCGTCGGTGCGATCGAACCGGTCCGCGATTTGCGCAATCGGGATATCCAGCAGTCCTATCCGGTCAATGAGGGGCCGGTCAGTACCTTCCGCGACAAGGCCGATGGTCCTGTTGCTGTCGATTCAGGGCCCGGCGATACGAACGCCGGCGTCATGGCGCAGCCGGTGACGGAGCAGCGTCGTTTGCCGATGATCGACAGCGAACCGGCTGCATCGGTCGATATGGCAAGTGCGCAGTCGACGACCGTGCCCTCCGAAGGCGTCAACATGGATGCGATGCTCGGTGTCGACGAGGCCGCTTCCCCCGTGGTCGGTCTCGCGCAGGAACAGAGCATCGCAATTGCCGAAGGCAATGCCAGCCAGCCGGTGGTCGGCGGTATCGGCGAGGAGGAGGTCCGGCAGCTTGGCGGTCCGGAGGTGATCCAGGCTTCCGCCGATCCGGGCTACGATCCAGACCTGCCGCCGCTGACGCCTGCGCAGATCGCCGAAGAGGAGGCTGAAAAAACACGCTTCATCGAACAGCAGAAGCGGGTCATGCAGCGCCAGCAGCAGGAGGAGGCGCAACAGCAGGTGGCTTTCCTGCCGCGCGCCGACAATCCGCTATCCGAGGGGGAGCAGGATTTCACCGGGCGCATGCCGTCGTCGGAAATCTCCTGCCGCAAACGGCTGAAGAAGCTTGGCGTCGAGTTCGAGGATGTTGCCCGCATCGCTGAGGGCCGCTCCTGCGGTATCGACTATCCCATCAAACTGACGGGCCTTTCCGGCGGCATCGATATCAAGCCGTCGGTCAAGCTCAACTGTCAGGTCACCGAAGCCTTTGCCAAATGGGTGAAGAACGAGCTGGCTCCGTCCGCACGCTATCGCTACCTTTCGGGCATCAAGACCATCAAGCCGCTCGGTGGCTATTCCTGCCGGACGATGAATTCCAAGCGCGGCAACCCGATGTCGGAACATGCGCGCGGCAACGCCATCGACATCGGCAAGTTCGTGCTGAATTCCGGCAAGGAAATCGACGTGCGCAAGCCGGGCTTCTTTGCTTTCCGCGAAAAGGGCCTGCTGAAAGCGGTACGCAGCGACAGCTGCAAGTATTTCTCGACCGTGCTTGGACCCGGCAGCGACGCCAGCCACAAGGATCACTTCCATTTCGACCTGCGCCCGCGAAAGTCGGCCTATCGGCACTGCGATTGAGTTCGCCCCGGGGCGCTCGTGCGTTTCAGGTTCGTCCAAGACAATCGGGATCTCAGCAAAAAAAAGGCCGGTTAAAAACCGGCCGAAAAGAACCTTACCGAAGGGGGGACTGCGGGATCGGTTCATCCAAATCATGTGAGTGGAGGTGTGTTCCACGCCGGGAACATGCGGGACAAGCGTCACCGTTTGATGACAAAAGGCAATTTTTCAGACATGGCGACAGACTGATCGACGGTTTGGGCGGTTTCTTGTAAAACCGTCTGATTTTTGCGCCGTTGGGGTGAACATCGGCGCGGAAAGGTCCATATAGGGGCAACTCGTCTCAGCCGCCCCCTCCCAGCATACCGGATGTTTTCATGGCGCCCATCGTTTCCGTTTCCAATCTCGTCAAAACCTATGCCTCCGGCTTTCAGGCGCTGAAGGATGTCAGTCTCGATATCGAGGAAGGCGAGATCCTCGCGCTTCTGGGACCGAATGGCGCCGGCAAGACGACGCTGATCTCGATCATCTGCGGGATCGTCAATCCGTCCGGCGGCACGGTGCTGGTCGGCGGTCATGATGTCGTCAAGGATTTTCGGGCGACGCGTTCGATGATCGGGCTGGTGCCGCAGGAACTGACCACCGACCAGTTCGAGACCGTCTGGAACACGGTGTCCTTCTCGCGCGGGCTGCACGGCAAGAAGGCCAATCCGGCCCATATCGAAAAGGTGCTGAAGGATCTGTCGCTCTACGACAAGAAGGACAACATGCTGCGCGAACTCTCGGGCGGCATGAAGCGTCGGGTGCTGATCGCCAAGGCGCTCAGCCACGAGCCGCGCGTGCTGTTTCTTGACGAACCGACGGCCGGCGTCGACGTCAACCTGCGCAAGGACATGTGGCATGTGGTGGAAAAGCTGCGTGAAACCGGGGTGACCATTATCCTGACGACGCACTACATCGAGGAAGCGGAAGAAATCGCCGACAGGGTCGGCGTCATCAATGGCGGCAAGATCCTTCTGATCGAGGAAAAGGCGGTGCTGATGAAGAAACTCGGCCGCAAGCAGTTGCGGGTCGATCTGACCGTGCCGCTTGCCGCTATCCCGGATGCTCTTTCGAACTACAAGCTGACGCTCGAGGACGGGGGAAACTGCCTGATCTATGATTATGACGCATCGGGCGAGCGGACCGGCATCACGACGCTGCTGACGGCACTGGCGGAGACCGGCATTCGCCTGAAGGACATTTCCACGCGGCAGAGTTCGCTGGAAGATATTTTCGTTGAACTGGTGGGAGCACGGGCATGAATTTCGAAGCGATCAAGGCGATCTATCTCTTCGAGATGGCACGCACGCGGCGCACGCTGCTGCAGAGCGTCGTTTCGCCTGTCATCTCCACCTCGCTCTATTTCATCGTCTTCGGTGCGGCCGTCGGTTCGCGCATCCAGGAGATCGACGGTGTCTCCTACGGTGCCTTCATCACGCCCGGCCTGATCATGCTGACGCTGCTCACCCAGTGCATCGGCAACGGCTCGTTCGGCATCTATTTTCCGAAATTCACGGGAACGATCTACGAGCTTCTGTCCTCGCCGATCTCCATGACCGAGATCGTGCTTGGCTATGTCGGGGCCGCGGCCACCAAGGGGATGATGATCGGATTGATCATCCTCGCGACCGCCTCGCTGTTCGTCGATCTGACGATCGCGCATCCCTTCGTGATGCTGCTGTTCTTCGTGCTGACGGCCGTGACCTTCAGCCTGTTCGGTTTCATCATCGGCATCTGGGCCAAGGATTTCGAGCAGCTGAACCTGATCCCGATGCTGGTCATCCCGCCGCTCGTCTTCCTCGGCGGCAGCTTCTACTCGATCGACATGCTGCCGCCCTTCTGGCAGGCGGTCAGTCATTTCAACCCGGTTCTCTATCTCATCAGCGGTTTCCGCTGGAGCTTCTTCGAGATCGCCGACGTCAACCCGATCATCAGCCTGACGATCATCATCGCATTCCTGGCCGTGCTGATGGGCTTGCTGACGTGGATCTTCCGGACGGGGTATCGGTTGAGGAATTGACGGGCGCGAATAGTGAGTAGTGAGTAGTGAGTAGTGAGTAGTGAGTAGACACGGGCGCCAGGAAAGGATGAATTTCTCCTACCGACTACCGACTACCGACTACCGACTACCGACTACCGACTACCTACTGCTCGTCACTTCCTGCAACTCGCTGGCCTTGGTGCCGATCGTCATGGCGTTGCCACGCCAGACGAAGGTGCCGCTGCCCCAACTGCGGATCCAGACGAGCGGCAGCATGATGTCGCGCACAAGGATGGCCGGTAGCGAGAGAAGCGACACATGCCAGCCCTTGGCGAGGCCCAATATCAGTTCCGGCAGGTAGATCGCGGCAGCGACCACGGCCGCAACCGCATAGATGTCAACGTCGGCCAGACTGGCAGCGGCGAGGGCGAAGGCCATCGGCGGAAGGATGCCGAGCAGAATTTCCGGTGCGAAGAACATCGGGAAGGTCACGCGACGCAGGCGTGACCAGCGGGCCTGCCGCGACCAGACATCATGGCGGGTGCGGTGGCCCAGCGGCTGCTCGAACGGCGACGAGACAAGATGAACCTTGTAGCCCAGAGCGTTGATGAGCTTGGTGGCGGCGGCGTCCTCGGCGATCTCGGCTGCCAATGCCTGGAGGCCGCCATTGTCATCCAGCATCTTTTTGGACCAGAGCATGCTCTTGCCTTGCGCAAATCCGAACCCGATGGCCTCACCGGCATATTGCCAGCGGGCTTGCTGCGTATTCAGGAACATGCACTCGACCTCCGCCCAGAAGCCTTTCGGCCGCGCGCCGATCGGCGTCGAGCAGACGAGGCCGGTTCGTCTGCCCCGGGCTGCCATCAGATGATCGACGTAGTCGACGGGCATCAGCACATTGGAATCGGCGAGGATCACCCATTCGTGCCGGGCGGCCGTCCAGCCTTTCATGCAGTTGTTGAGTTTTGGGTTGGCACTGATGCGGTTGTCGCCCGTCAGCACGCGCGCGGGGATGCCGGGATTTGCTGCCATCGCCTTGCGCATCTCGGCGATTACCGGATCGCGCGGATCGGCGACGCAAAAGATCAGTTCATAGTCCGGCCAGTCGAGCGTGAAGGCGTGCGCGAGTGTTTCGGTTGTAAAATCTTCGATCGCGCGAGCCGGAATGACGATAGAGACCGGGGGACGGTCCCTGACCGGCGGTGCCGGTTCCCCGCTTCGTGCCAGCCGCCATCCGGCGATCAGGATGCTGGCAAGGTTGAGCACGATGAGAATGATCGCAGCAGCGGCGAATGCGATGGCCATGGACATATCCTTGCTCGGACCGCCGTTCCGGACCGAACGCAGCGGCACCTGATTGATGAAGCAAGAGACACCATTGTCACATGACAGGGGGATGACGCCTTCGCCCGTCCATGGCACCCCCGGTGTTTACCTTCGGCAAGCAGCTGAAAACAGCCGAAAGATGAGGAGACGGATGGCCGGCCGCGGTTGCGACGTCAATTTCGACAGGGGCAAGCGCGAGGCGCCTGATCGGTCCGGGCGCGAATCAATCCCTCAGCCGCAACTCATCCGTCTGCATCTGCAGGAAATCGAGCGTCGACAGGAAACTCATGCCGAGCAGGCTCTGGTCGAGCCTGCCCTTTTCGGCGACGGTGGCGCGGATGTTGTTGCGGACGATCGGGCCGATGGCGACTTCCGCAAGCGTGACGGGGGCGGCCTGCGCCATGCCGTTGGCGGTCGTCACGCGGGCGGTGTAGGCAAGATTGGCAGGGTCGAGGCCGAGCGTTTCGGCATCCTCATAGGTCAGCGCCACGGTGCTGGCGCCGGTATCGACCAGCATGGACACACTTGCGCCGTTGACGGCGACCGTTGTCTCGAAATGGCCGTTCAGCATCTTGTGCAGGACGACTTCCTGCTGGCCTTCGCTGTCGGTGAAGACGGCGGCCCGGCCGGGGATGAGGCCCGAGGCCAGCCGCGACCCGAAAGCCTCCATATCGTGGCGGTAGAGATAGCCGGCGACAAGGATCAGGCCGATCAGCGTCCAGATGCCGAGCTGGCGCACGCTTTGGCCGAAATGCCGGCGGCTCTGCACGATGCCTGCCGACAGCATGGTGGCGATGACGCCGAGCATGACGAGGCTTCCGAAATCGTCATTGTCGATGCCGAAGGTGCGGCCGCTGTCGTGATTGAGGATCAGAAAGACAAGCCCGACCGCCAGCATGCCGAGCAGGATCGTCAGCCGGTTCATTCGCCGATGCGCTCCTTCGCCATGCGCGTCCGGCGGGTTTCCCGGCGTGGCTTGCGCTCCATCGTCTCAAGGCGGGCCGGGAGCGCTTCCATGATGTCGCCGCGCTGCTGCGCGGAATAGAGCGTCCAGGCGCCGATCTCGTCACGCGTGCGGCCGCAGCCAAAACAGTAGCCGGTGGCCATATCGATCGAACAGATCAGGATGCAGGGCGATTCCATGGGGCGTTTTGTCCGGATAAAGGCCAGTTTCAAGCTATATCGGCATTTCAGACGGTCAGCGCAAGGGCCGAAAGAACCGCGATTTCCGTCAGTTGTTGTGTGGCGCCGATTGTGTCGCCGGTATGGCCGCCGATCTTGCCGTTGACGATTTCGCTGAAGCCGACGACGACAGCAGCAAAGGCCATGAGCGCAAGCGGAACGGCGAGCAACGGGACGCCGGCGATCAGCAGGAGCAGGATGGTGGCGACAATGCCGATGGCGAGCGCCTGGCGCACGGCGCCCGTGAGCGGCTCTCCTGCGGAGGCGGCGACGCCGTCCTTGCGGGCCGGCGGCAGTTTCGACCAGTGCCAGACCATGGCGCTGCGGCTGAGGGCAGCCACGCCCAGAAGCAGCACGCCGGCGCCGCTCGGCGTCAGTTGCGGCAGGATGGCCGCGAGCGCGGCGACGCGCAGGCCAAAGGAGAGGATGAGGGCAACCGCACCATAGGAGCCGATGCGGCTGTCCTTCATGATGACAAGCGCGCTTTCCTTGTTCCTGCCGCCGCCGAGGCCGTCGGCGGTATCCGACAGGCCATCCTCGTGCAGCACACCCGTGATCAGGGCCTGGATGGCGACGGCGACGAAGGCGGTGAACAGCGGATCGGCCTTGATGGCGGCGAAGATCGAGACCACGGCGGCAGCGGGCAGGGCAATCAGCAGGCCGGCAATCGGAAAGGCGCGCACGGCGCGGCTGAGCCGGCCGTCAAAATTGACGAAATGCCGCTGCGGCATGTGGATGCGGCTGAGAAAGGCAACCGAACGCGCCACATCATCGGCAAAATCGCGAATATCCATCTGTCGAACTCCCTTAGCCCATCTCCCGGGCTGCCGCTTCCCCCGAATCGGCGCATCGCGGCGATCATGCGCCGACGACATCAACCGGCGCAAATGCCGTTGCCCGTTTTCCCCGCGCGCTTTATGGAGATGTCACGGATTCCGAAGCGAAGCCCGACCATGCCCGAAGACCTGACAAATGCCTGAAGACAAGGATGCCCGATATGAGTGCCAGCGGCCTGCCGTTTGATGATTTCCGTGAGCTGCTGCGCAACCTGCCGGGGCCTGACAGTGCTGCCATCGCCGCTGCCCGTGCCCGCGACGGGCAACTGACGAAGCCGCCGGGTGCGCTTGGCCGGCTGGAGGAGATCGCCTTCTGGCTCGCCGCCTGGACCGGGCGGCCACCGGCCGTCACCCGTCCGCTGGTGGCGATCTTTGCCGGCAATCACGGTGTCACCGCGCAGGGCGTGACCCCGTTTCCCTCGTCGGTGACGGCGCAGATGGTGGAGAATTTCGCAGCCGGCGGGGCGGCGATCAACCAGATCTGCATCACCCATGATCTCGGCCTCAAGGTCTTTGATCTGGCGCTCGAATATCCGACCGGCGACATCACGCAGGAGCCGGCGCTCTCGGAGCGCGACTGTGCCGCGACCATGGCATTCGGCATGGAGGCGGTTGCCGGCGGCACCGATCTTCTGTGCATCGGCGAAATGGGCATCGGCAATACGACGATCGCCGCCGCCATCAACCTGGCGCTCTATGGCGGCACGGCTGCCGAATGGGTCGGGCCGGGCACGGGTTCGGAGGGCGAGATTCTCGCCCGCAAGATCGCTGCCGTCGACAAGGCCGTGGCGCTGAACCGGGGTCATCTCTCCGATCCGCTGGAAGTGCTGCGCCGTCTTGGCGGGCGCGAGATTGCAGCCATGGCCGGCGCCATCCTTGCCGCGCGCATGCAGAAGATCCCCGTGATCATCGACGGTTATGTCGCAACATCTGCTGCTGCCATCCTCAGGGCAGCCAATCCGGCGGCGCTCGACCATTGCCTGATCGGCCATGTCTCGGCCGAACCCGGGCACATGAAGGCGATCGACAAGCTGGGCAAGACGCCGCTTCTGGCGCTCGGCATGCGGCTTGGCGAAGGCACCGGGGCAGCGCTTGCCGCCGGCATCGTCAAGGCGGCCGCCGCCTGCCATTCCGGCATGGCGACCTTTGCGCAGGCCGGCGTCAGCAACAGGGACTGAAACGGCGCAAATCTTCCTGACAGGCTTTTGACAGTAAGACACGCGTAGCACGAGGGTGGAAGCGATACCGGCCCGCAAGGACGGTATCGCCGGGACGGGCGCCGGATGGCACCTGTCCGGCAACGGGCCGAGGGCTCGTATGCCCCGCGATCGAGCCCGCGCAACGAACTCCATGCCGCATCGCGGATAAAGGGACCTTGCGCCCTGCGTGGAGTGTCCCTGTTTGAAAAGCCTTGTTTCGAGCCGCCCGGCAATGGGCAGCATCAGCCTGAGCGCCCTGGTTTCCGTCTATCTGCTGGTTGCCACCAACCTGACGTTCTGGTCGCGCGCATCGACCTATTTCGGCACGGCGAAGCTCGGGCTGGTGTCGTTCGGTCTTGGACTTTCGCTGCTGGTTTTCGTGGTTTTGACCGCGGTTTCGGTCAAATACCTGTTCAAGCCGTTCCTGATCTTCTTCATCGCCGTGTCGGGGGTCTGTTCCTATTTCGCCGATACATTCGGCGTCATCGTCGACAAGGAGATGGTCGAGAGCGCCGTGGTGACGACGACAGCGGAAGCCGGGCATCTGATAACCCCGCATTTCCTGCTGCACGTGTTTTTGTTTGCGGTTCTGCCCTCGCTGCTCGTTCTCTGGGTGAAGGTGGTGCATCGCCCGTTTCTCAGCAAGGTTCTCTACAATCTTGCCGTCATCGTCCCCAGCCTCGTTGCTGTCGCAGCGCTTGCGAGCGTGAATTTCGCCAGCATCGCCTATGTGATCCGCGACCATAAGGACATGATGAAGCTGTTCAATCCGACCGGGCCGATTTCTGCCGCGGTGCGCTATGGCAGTTCGCTCTATGAGGATGCCAATATCGTCGTCGCCCCCTTCGGCATGGATGCCCATGCCGGCGATCGGCTGGCGGCATCGAAAAAGCCTGTCGTCGTCGTCGTGGTTGCCGGCGAGACGGCCCGCGCCATGAATTTCTCGCTGAACGGCTATGGGCGGGAGACCAACCCGGAACTGAAGGCGCTCGGCGTCGTCAATTTCACGCAGACGACCAGCTGCGGCACCGCGACGTCGGTCTCGCTGCCCTGCATGTTTTCCGGCTATACCCGGCAGGAATACAGCGAATGGAAGGCGCATTCGCGCCAGAACCTCGTCGATGTCCTGACCCATGCAGGCGTCTCGGTCTCCTGGTGGGACAACAATACCGGCAGCAAGGGCATCGCCAACCTGATCAATTATGCAAGCCTCAACGACCGCCAGAACAGCCCGCTCTGCAAGGGCGGCGAGTGCCTCGACGGCATCTTTCTCGACGGGCTCGACCGGCGGCTGGCGACCATCAAGCAGGACACGGTCATCGTGCTGCACCAGCTCGGCAGCCACGGCCCGGCCTATTATCTGCGCTATCCCGAGGAATACCGGAAATTCCAGCCGGATTGCCGCACGCCCGAGCTGATGAACTGCAAGCCGGAGGAGATCGTCAACGCCTATGACAATACGATCCTCTATACCGACCATATCCTCGCCAGTGTCGCCAAGCTTCTGGAAAAGCACCAGGACGAGGTTGCCGGGGCGATGATCTACATGTCCGATCACGGCGAGTTGCTCGGGGAAAACGGCCTCTATCTGCATGGGGCGCCCTATGCGATCGCACCGAAGGAGCAGACGCATGTGCCGTTCATCGCCTGGTTCTCCAAACCCTATCAATCGATCATGGGGCTTGATACCAAGTGCCTTCTCCAATATTCGGATGCGGCGATGTCACACGACAACCTGTTTCATACCGTTCTCGGCATGATGAATATCCAGACGGGTGTGTACAATCGCGGGCTCGATGCCTTTGCCGCCTGCAGCGTGGCTGGGTAACATGGAATTGACCGAGGAATATCGCAGCATGGGCAAAGGCACGCCGGTAAAAAAACTGACGGGCATCAGGCATTTTTTCGCCGCCGCCACCTATTCCTTCGGGGGCGCCAAGCGCCTCTTGGGGGAGGCTGCCTTTCGGCACGAGCTGGGCTTTTTCGTCCTGGCGATGATCGGCTTCGTCATCACGGGCGCGAATTTCTTCCAGTATGTCGCGATGCTCGTGCTGTTCCTGCTGATGGTCGCCTTCGAGGCGCTGAACACCGCCATCGAGGAGATCGTCGATCGGGTTTCGCCCGAGATCTCGGAAATGGGCAAGAATGCCAAGGATCTTGGCTCGCTCGCCTGCCTCTGCCTGATCATCGCCAATGCCGGCTACGCGGCTTATGTGATCATCTTTTCCAAACTTTTCGGGATCTGACCCGGCTTTAAGCGAAGCTCTTGCGGCGGCGCTCGACGGCCGGGGCATCCTCGACGGCGGGGATGCTCTGCAGGACACGCTTGGATGGCAGGATGGCGATTGCCTCCGTGCCTTCGCGCAGCTTCGATTTCAGGATGAACTCGCCATTGTGTTTGTTCAGGATTGCCTGAACGATCGGCAAGCCCAGGCCCGTGCCCTGTTCGGCACTCTTGATGGCGATCGAGCCCTGGCCGAAGGCCGACAGGACGATGGGGATTTCTTCCTCGGGAATGCCGGGGCCATTGTCCTTGATCGACAGATACTGGCCACCGCCGGCCGTCCATCCGACCTTGACCGAAACTTCGCCGCCCTGCGGCGTGAACTTGACGGCATTCGAGAGAAGATTGAGCGTTACCTGACGCATGGATTTTTCATCCACCCAGACAGCCGGCATGCCGCAGCTCGAACTGCTCGGTGATCGTGATGTTCTTGGTGCGCGCCCGCAATTGCACCATGCCGATGCAATCTTCGGTGATTTCGACCAGGTGAACGGCTTCCTCGTTGAGATCGTATTTTCCGGCCTCGATGCGGGAGAGGTCAAGTATCTCGTTGATGAGGTCGAGGAGGTGCTGGCCGGAACGGTGGATGTCGCCTGTATATTCCTTGTAGATGGGATTGTTGAGCGGCCCGAGGACTTCGGTGGACATGACCTCGGAGAAGCCGAGAATGGCGTTGAGCGGCGTGCGCAGCTCATGCGACATCGAGGCGAGGAAGCGCGACTTCGCAAGGTTGGCTTCCTCGGCACGGCGGCGGGCTTCGTCGGACATCGATTTTGCCACTTCCAGCTCGGCGATCAGGTCGTCCTTTTCCGACTGGACGGACAGGATGTGCACATTGGAGCGGTGCATGCGCGTCGTCATGAAGATCATGAAGACCAGCGATGTGGACAGCGTTGCGGTCATGGCCAGATAGGCGGGGCTTTGGGATTGCGCCGACTGGATGCTGAGGGCGATGACGGTGGGTGCAAAGGTGGCGAGCAGGGCGTCGCGCAGCAGAAACGTGCCCATGGCCGTGGCCGCCAGAGCAATCAGCAGCGCGCCGCCCTTGTAGAAGGTGAACGTCACTTCGCCGCAGGCATTGCAATCCTGTATCGCAAACGATGCCCAGCAGATGCCCATGACGATCTGGGCGATCAGGAATCGACGCCGCCAGAGAACGGCTTTTTCGGCGGTGATATCATTCTTGCTGGCCCGGCGGGCGAGAATGACGGTCAGGGCATGGGCGAAAAGCGACAGCAGCGCCCATCCCATCAGGTTCAGGCGTTCGGTCAGATAGATGCCGATAGCGGTGATCAGCACCAGAAAGAGCGGCATGGCGACAGCGCCCTGCAGCACCGAATTGATGTAGAGCCGGATCATCTCCCGGTCGAAGCCGGAGGCGGTGGACTGGCCAGTCTGCAGGCGTTCACGGGTCGAGCGCACGGCTTTCGACACAGCCTTGTTCCTATGGCTGCGCGATTTATCGACAATGATCTTGTCGGTCGAAGTGCTGACGCCTGTACTCATGCTCTCGTGCGACTTTGAGGGAACCCATTGAAGACTAGAAGGGAATCCTTAAGAAGTTGCTGCTGCCGGCAAGGATTTGGCAACTGTTTCGCCAGAAATGCCGGACGCCGGGGAAGGGGAACAATGCGACTGACGAAACTTCTGCGCGACCTGCTGCTGTGTGTTTTCATCTTTCTTTTCATCGGCCTGATCGTGGTTCGCATGTCCGCCACGCCTGACGAGACGGTTTCCGGCGATATCAGGATTGTCGATGGCGACACGCTGGTGGTATCGGGAACCAGGGTGCGGATCACGGGTATCGATGCGCCCGAATTGGCACAGACATGCCAGCGTGACGGACGTGCATGGGCCTGTGGTGCGGCGGCGCGGGACAGGCTGATGGAGATCACCAGTGCCGGCAACGTGTCCTGTGGCCTGAACGGCGAAGATCGCTACGGGCGTAGCCTCGGGGTTTGCACCGCCGGATCAATGGATATCGGCGGGAGGATGGTGCGCGACGGCTATGCTGTGGCCTTCGGCCGTTATCAACGCGAAGAAGTGGCAGCGCAGCGCGAGGCGCTTGGACTTTGGTCCGGAACGTTCGAGCGTCCTCGATCCTGGCGCGAAACCCATGGCGGAATGACCGAGGCGCCCCATATAGCGGATGGTTGGGTGACGACGCTCTGGTCAAGGATCTGGCATGACGCAGACTGATGGGTTGGAGACGCTGCGACAGGCGATTGCGGCCTGCCGGATCTGTCGTGACCAGCCGCTGAAAGGCGAGGGCGACCGGTTGCCACATGAGCCGCGGCCTGTCGCGGTTCTTTCAACCACGGCGAAAATCCTGATTGCCGGGCAGGCGCCCGGCCTGCGCGTCCATGACAGCGGGCAGGCCTTCAACGATGCATCGGGAAACCGGCTTCGGCAGTGGCTGGGTGTCGATCGGGCGCAGTTTTACGACGCTGACAGATTCGCGATCGTGCCGATGGGGTTCTGTTTTCCCGGCTATGACGCCCATGGCAGCGACCTGCCGCCGCGTCGCGAATGCGCCCCGCTCTGGCGACAGACCGTTCTGGATGCCATGCCGCAGATCGAACTGGTGCTGGCGATCGGCCACCATGCCCAGAAATGGCATCTTGGCGCGCGGGCGGCAAAGAGCATGACGGAGACGGCAAAGGACTGGCGGCTGCATCTCGGCGTCAACAAGGGCTTGCCGGTCATGCCGCTGCCGCATCCGAGCTGGCGAAACACCAGCTGGCTGAAGAAGCATCCGTGGTTCGAGGCAGAGCTTGTGCCTGTCCTGCAGCAAAGGGTGAAGGCGCTGACTGCCTGAAACAATTTTCTTCCATTTCGCCATTATCGCGCTATAGAGGGAATAATATTCGATAAGGATCTCCCTATGGACCGCCTCGACCGCAAAATCCTGCGTCTCATGCAGGAAGATTCAACCCTTGCCGTCGCCGATCTCGCCAAAAAGGTCGGCCTTTCGACCACGCCGTGCTGGCGGCGCATCCAGAAGATGGAAGAGGAAGGCGTGATCCGCGGCCGGGTGGCGCTGCTTGATCCCGTGAAGATCAACACCAAGGTTACCGTCTTCGTTTCCATCCGCACCAATTCCCATTCGATCGAATGGCTGAAGCGCTTTTCCGAAGTGGTCGGCGAATTCCCTGAGGTGGTCGAGTTCTACCGCATGAGCGGTGATGTCGATTATCTGCTGCGGGTCGTCGTTCCTGACATTGCCGCCTATGACGCCTTCTACAAGCGCATGATCGCCAAGATCGAGATCCGCGACGTCTCGTCTGCCTTTGCCATGGAGCAGATCAAGTACACGACGCAGCTGCCGCTCGACTACATGATCCTGGAACAGGCAAAATCCGGCGAGGAGTGATCCTCAGATCCGGTTCTTGGCAAGAGACAAAGAAACGGCCGTCCCGCAAATCGCTGGACGGCCGTTTGACTGAGCATCAGGCTGCGTTACTTCTCCAGCCGCGCCAGCAGCGACGAGGTGTCCCAGCGCTTGCCGCCCAGCGACTGGACCTCTGCGTAGAACTGATCGACCAGGGCGGTGACCGGCAGGGTCGCGCCATTGTGGCGGGCTTCGGACAGAACGATGTCGAGGTCCTTGCGCATCCAGTCGACGGCGAAGCCGAAATCATATTTGCCTATATTCATCGTCTTGTGGCGGTTTTCCATCTGCCAGGAACCGGCCGCGCCCTTCGAGATGACGTCGATGACGGCTTCGATGTCGAGGCCGGCCTTCTTGCCGAAATGGATGCCTTCGGCAAGCCCCTGGACGAGGCCGGCGATGCAGATCTGGTTGACCATCTTCGTCAGCTGACCCGAGCCGGCCGGGCCCATCAGGCCAACCATGCGGGCATAGGCGTCGATCACCGGTCTGGCGCGCTCGAAGACGTCAGGCTTGCCGCCGCACATCACGGTCAGGACGCCGTTTTCCGCGCCGGCCTGGCCGCCGGAGACCGGGGCGTCGATGAAGTGCGCGCCGCATGCCGTGGCTGCAGCATCCAGTTCGCGGGCGACATCGGCCGATGCCGTGGTGTTGTCGATGAAGATCGCGCCGGCTTTCAAGGTTTCGAAGGCGCCGTCCTTGCCTGTCGTGACCGAGCGCAGGTCGTCGTCATTGCCCACACAGCAGAAGACGAAATCCGCGCCGTCAGCGGCTTGCGCCGGCGTTGCCGCCGTGCGGCCACCGAACTGCGCGACCCATTTTTCCGCCTTCGCCGCCGTCCTGTTGTAGACGGTCAGGTCATGACCACCCTTGACCCGGAGATGGCCGGCCATGGGATAGCCCATCACGCCGAGACCGATGAATGCAAGTTTTGCCATTGAGAACTCCTGAAAGGCCTGTATGCCGCGCCAAGACAAGGCGATAATGCCGTGACATCGAAATCGACCGCACGAACCCGAATTCGATTCCGGTCAATGATAATGCAGTAGCCGATGGCTGGTGTCCGTGGAAGGCGAGGGATGCCAGTTTTGCCGAAATGGCGCGGCAATGGATGGCATTTTCCGGAATGCGGGGACCGTACCGGGTTTCATCCGGGGGCGAACCGATCCACAAGAGAAAACCGGCGGGGTTGGCCGCCGGTTTTGTCGATCGTCGCCTGAGCCGTTTCAAGGCTTGCTGGTATCGAGACGTTCGGAGTCTTTGCCGAGGCTGGTTGAAATATCTTTCCAGAGACGGCGCAACCGGCGGACATGCAGGTCGTCGGCGATCCAGCGCATGACATGTTCCGTTGCATCCGTGACATTCGTCTTGGCGATCTTCTCGCGGATCCAGTGGCTGTATTCCGCCAGTTCGACATCCTTGACACCGCCATCCGCCACCACAGCGAATTTCGTGTTCGTGATCCCTACGGTCTGCCTGAGATTTTCGGTGTTGGAGAAGAGGATGCTGATGCAGATTTCGTCGAATTCCGGCGGTGCGGCCGTATCGCTGATGGCGCGTTCGAGATCCAGGATTGTGCGGATGTTGATTTCGCGAAAAAGGAGAAATTTTTCCGGCCCGACGATGTGGCAAAGCTGCGCCTGGCCGATCCAGTCGATGACCTGATAGATGCCGAAGGGCGATTCGATGTGCAGCATGATCGGATTGTAGGTGGCGAGGTTCTGGACGTCGTAAATGCCGCACTCCTCCAGGCGGAAGCGGGTTTCGAAGTCGATGCCGTCGATGATGTCGAGCGTGACGATCTTGGTGACCGAGATGAAGCGATCGTCGACGGTCTTGATCAGGTTCACCAGGGACTGCATCTTGATCAGCAGGAACTTCGTCACGCTTTGCGGCAGCAGCCCGAACAGCGGTGCCAGCGCCAGCCAGATAAAGGGGATGCTGCTATCTGTCGGGGGCGTGGGGCCGGCGCCAAGGGCAGTGCCGATCTGGTAAAACGGATCCGGGAAGGCGCGGTAGACCAGCATGGTGAAGGCAACCGATGCCACCATTTCTCCCGTCTGGCGGAGAAATGTGAAAGAGGAGAGATCAAAGACCGAAAGGCCGCGCAGGAACATGCGGATCGCAGCCACATAGGCGCCGACGAAGGCGAGAGAGCCGATGATCTGCAATTGCACATAGGAGCCGAGCCCGCTGGCTACCGTCTGCGTGCAGGCCTTTTGAATCGCGCAGCTGCAGTCGCCGGCGCCGAAACCACACTGGATACTGGCCTGCAGGGCGTTGAAGCCGTAGTAGCTGGCGATCATGAAGCCGAAGGTCGAGAAGAGAATGCGCCTGTCGGCGGGTGAGCCGGCGAAGCCGATGCTTTCGATGATGCGGTCGATCTGATCGCTTTCGTCCAGCATGGAAAACGGTGTTTCGCCCTCCAGTCTTCTGGGTTCGATGTCGGAGGTATATTTCGATTTGACGAACTCGAAGGATGGATTGTGGCGTATCGCGGTTTGCGGGGCTTGATCCGGGGCTGTCGTCTCCTGGCCGTTGCCTGATCTTGCGATCAGATCGAAGGAGCGGATAAAGTCCTGAATGGATCGCAGTCGCCGGATCCGCACCTCGCGCCGGCCGTAAATCAGCAGCAGGGGCGTCAACACCGCGAAGAGAAGCGCGATCGGATTGAGCCCGAGAAATCTTTGAAACAGGTCGCCCAGTAGTCCGAGAAGATCTGTTGCCCCTGTCAGCCAAGTCCAGTCCTGCATATGAGTTCCCCCTAAGGTTGAACTTTCAGACTAGAAAAACCAATCGGTTCGTCCATAAACCGGGTGCATTCCAGGGTTGTTAAATCAATTAAAGATTGTATTATTGGATAATAAATCTACAGCCTTCGCGTGTTTTCTCCGGGGCTTGATGGACGTTGCGTGACACAGCCTTATGTATCGGATCGATCGGGCGACAAGGTGTCGTCCGAACGAGAGACAAGGACAAGATCCATGGCCGAGAGACTGAGTGCCTCCTGCCGCTGCGGCGGCGTCAAATTTTCCATTCCAGTGGAGTCAGCCGGTGTGTTCTGCTGTCACTGCGGCGATTGCCGCAAGGCGCATGGCAATTACATGGCCGTGATCGGCGCGCCGCGCGACGATGTGCAATTCGAGGCGGATGGTACGCTGCAATGGTGGGGCTACAGCGACAAGGCGCGGCGCGGCTTCTGCTCGACCTGCGGCAGCCGCCTGTTCAAGGACAATATCGGTACCGACCTTCTGATGGTCTCGGCCGGGGTCATCGATGGCGATACCGGCAAGCGGATCGTCAAGAATATCCTGACCGAATTCAAGGGTGACTGGTACGAGACACCCGAAGTGCACGATGCATGATGCGATGGATCAATGGTGGGAGCCCTTGGGTTCCCGTCATCGATCCATGGCGTGAGAGGTCAGGCGCGCAACCGTGCAATCACGAGATGACCGGCGATCGGCTGGCCTTCTTCGAGGCGAACCGTGATATCGGTCATTTCGATCACGTCGAAGCCGGTTTCATCGAGGCGATTGCGCACATAGCTCTGCGCATGGGCGAAGCGCTGGTGCGGGCCGACCATGAAGCGGCGGCCGGCCAGCGTCTCGTCGGGCAGGGTCTCGCTGGAGAAGATGAACAGGCCGCCCGCATCCAGATTTTCGGCGACGCCGAAGAACAGCGCTTCCAGCCCGCCGAGATAGGGCAGGACGTCGGTGGCGGTGATCAGGTCGAACGGACGCATCATCATTGTCCTCGAGGAAGTCGACAACCTCGGCGACGTAGAGCGTTTCGTAGAGATCCTTGTCGTGGGCGACCTCGACCATGTTTTCCGACAGGTCTATGCCGGTCATGTCTTCGACCATGTCGCGCAGCGCGCCGCCGGTCAGGCCCGTCCCGCAGCCGAGATCGAGCAGGCGCTTGAACGGACCGAGGCCCAGGGCCTGAAGCCTTTGGCGAACCAGAACCGGAACGTGATATTCGAGTTGTTCGACGAGCACGTCCTCGAAGACCTCGGCATGCTGGTCGAACAGGGTCGTGACATAGGCGTCCGGCGCCTTGTCGGGTGTTTCGCCGCGGCCCATGGAGGCGATGCGCACGGCCGCTCCGCCATGATCCTCGGGATCGATGGCCAGCACTTCCTCATAGGCTTTGACGGCGGCCTCGATATCGCCGGATTTTTCCAGCGCGAGCGCACGGTTATAGGCTTCCGCCAGGGCTTCTTCGTCGATCTTTTCCATGGCGGCGTCTTTAAGGGGCCGCGTGGGAATTGGCAATGGCCGTCGTCGCGCAAAGCGTCACGATGCGTGCCGAGGGCGCGCCGTGTGCTGCGATCGCAGGACGAGGCTCAGTTGATGATGAACTCGCCCTTCAGCGCCCGCCAGTCCGTGGCCGAGATCAGCTTGCGGTGAATGTAGCGCACCGAATGCAGCGGGCCGTCGAGCGTTTCCTGCCAGAACTTCAGGAAGCTTTTCATTTCGGGGAAATGCGGGGCGATGTCGTATTGCTGCCAGATATAGGTCTGCAGGAAGTTCGGGTGATCGGGCATGCGATAAAGGATCTGTGCGGTGGTCAGGCCGTAGCCTTTAAGCTGCAGTTCCATTTCATTCGTCATGGGTGACCTCATCGTTGCTGAATGATGGTCCCTATGATGAAGCGCCCGAATGGTGAATCAAGTGTTAATGATTGTGAATGATTTGTGATTGTTGATGAAATTCAATCTGTTAGCAGCTTTCAATGCTGAGTGCTGCCAAGACCGCTTGCGACGGGTATCCTGTCCCGGCAATTCGAGATGGCCGATCCATCGTCACCGCTTCAAATGCCGGGTCAATCGATCCTCGATCCAGGCCCAGAGGTTGCGCAGGATCTCGACCATGATCAGGTAGAGGACGGCGGCCCAGAGGTACATCTGGAAGTCGTAGGTGCGCGAGAAGGCCCGGCGGGTTTCGCCCATCAGGTCGAAGACCGTGACGATGGCGACGATGGCGGAGCCCTTGATCATCAGGATGATCTCGTTGCCGTATGGACGCAGCGCCACGATCATCGCCTGCGGCAGGATGATCTTGAAGAAGGCGATGCGCTTGGGCAGGCCAAGGGCGGCTGCCCCTTCATGCTGGCCGCGCGGGACGCTCTGGATGGCGCCGCGCAGGATTTCGGCCTGATAGGCGGCGGTGTTCAGCGTAAACGTCAGCAGAGCGCAGAACCAGGCATCGCGGAACAGGCTCCAGAGGCCGACCGCTTCGAGATAGGGGCGGAAGCTGCCGAAGCCGTAATAGACCAGGAAAAGCTGGGTGATCAGCGGCGTGCCGCGGAAGAAATAGACGTAGATATAGGCGATCCAGGACAGCGCCTTGTTCTTCGTCATGCGGGCATAGGCAAGCGGCAGCGAGAGGATACCGCCCAGCACCACGGAGATGCTGACAAGGGTCAGGGTGACGCCGAGACCCGAGATGAAGTTCGGACCGTACTTGGTGAGCTTCTCGACGCTCCAGCTCTCGACCACGAACAGGAAGATGCCGACGGAGGCGGCAAGCCAGATGCCGAGTGCGACGTTGCCGATGAGGCGCGATGCGGTAAAGCGGCGGAGGGCCTGCGGCGGGGCGGGCAGAGCGGGGAGCATGGTTTCGCGATGGCTCATCGTGCGACCTCCGACCGTTTCGACCATCGTTCGAGTGCGGCAAAGACCAGCGACGAGAGCATTGCCAGAACCAGGAAGAGCAGGCAGGCGAGCGAGAAGAACTCGAAGGCGTGTTTTGTGACGCGTGCGGCAACGCCGGTCTGGCGCAGGATATCCGGCAGACCGATGATGGAGACCAGGGCCGTATCCTTGAGCAGCGCCATCCACAGATTGCCGAGACCCGGCAGCGCGATGCGAACGAGTTGCGGCAGGATGATCAGCCGCATGGTTTTGCCGCGGCGAAGGCCCAGTGCGTCGCCGGCCTCGTACTGGCCGCGGGGAATCGCCTTGAAGGCGGAGAGCAGGACCTCGGAGCAATAGGCAGAAAAGACGACGCCAAGCGCGATCATGCCGGCAACAAAAGCGTTGATCTCCACCGGCCCCTCATAACCGATCCCGGCCATGAATTGCTGGGCGAGAATCTGCAGGCCGTAATAGACGATGAACAGCGTCAGAAGTTCGGGCAGGCCGCGAAAGATGGTGGTGTAGATGTTGGTCGCCAGCCGCAGCGATTTTTCCTCGGACTGCTTGGCAAGCGCGATGAAGAAGCCGAGGACGAGGCCGATCGGCAGGGTGCAGAGGGCAAGGCTTGCGGTGATCAGGAAACCGAAGGCGATCTCGTCACCCCAGCCGACGTCGCCGCAGGATAGCAGTGTAGTCTGACGCAAGCAGCCGGAATAGTCCGATCGGACCGCAGAGCGGATCGACGGTCGCAGCAATCCACGACACGATCGATGATAGGGCGGCAAACGCAGCCTGCATGTGTCTGTTTTCCCCTGCACGGCCTTTGCGGCTCGCTTGTTGTTGTGGTCATTTGTCAAACAAAAACGGCGGAAGGGCAAGCCTTCCGCCATCGCATTTTCGCAGGTGTAGAAAATCAGCCGCCGTAGACGTCGAAGTCGAAATACTTGTCGTTGATCTTCTTGTATTTGCCGTTGTCGCGGATCGCCTTGATGGCGGCGTTGAACTTGTCGGCCAGCGCGGTTTCACCCTTGCGCACGGCGATGCCGGCACCGATGCCGTTGATCTTCGGATCCGGTGTCAGCGCCTTGAGGATCTTGCAGCAGGCGCCGTCTTCGGTCTTCAGCCAGGAGGACAGAACGACGACGTCATCGATGACGGCATCGACGCGGCCATTGGCGATGTCGAGCTTGTACTCGTCCGGCGTCGGATAGAGCTTCAGCTCGGTATCCTTGAAATAGGCTTCGGCATAGTTGGAATGGGTCGTCGAAGACTGCGCACCGAGCGTCTTGCCGGCCAGGCCTTCAGCTGTCGCGTCGGTGATGGTCGAATCCTTGGGAACGACGATCGCCGGGCCGGTGTTGTAATACTTGTCGGTGAAATCGACCTTTTCCTGGCGCTCGGGCGTGATCGACATCGAGGCGATGATCGCGTCGAACTTCTTGGAAAGCAGGGCCGGAATGATGCCGTCCCAATCCTGGGTGACGAAGGTGCATTCTGCCTTCATCTCGGCACAGAGTGCCTTGGCGATGTCGATGTCGAAGCCGGTCAGCGTGCCGTCGGCCTCGAGATTGTTGAAGGGCGGGTAGGCGCCTTCCGTACCGATCACGATTTTTTCGCCCTCAGCCATGGCGGTGCCGGCCATGAGCGCGAAAACGGCAGCCGAAGCGGCGACTGCCAGACGTTTGGAAATACGCATGTTCATCCTCTCTGTTGGCGGACATCCGATTTCTTGTTTTTTGCGGATGTCCGGTATGCCGGGCATTCTTGTGCCGGTCTGCGCCGATATTCCTACGCATCGCCGATGAAAATCAACAGGAAACCCACAAACCACCGCCGAAACTTCACGTCTTCACAGCGAAGGCCTCGCCAGCCACAAGATCGCCTCTATGTAGCCTGCAGGATGAATACAGCGTTCATCACGAGTTAATCGCGGTTCCGCTAGGCATCGCAGGGAACATTGACGATAGCCCCGCGGTTCGCTGCCGGACTATCCGGCAACGGTCGGCCGCAGGCATAGAGACAAGACCTCTCCAAGGAGGAGACAGACATGACGATTCGATCCAAACTTTTCGCAACCGTTGCGATGCCCGTACTGGCGGCATCGATGGTTTTCGAGCCGGCAATGGCTGCCAATCTTGCCGCCTCCTTCGAGGTTGCCCAGGCGGAAGAAGCGCCGCAGGGTGAAGCTCAGCCAAGCGAAGAGGAACTGCTGCTTCTGCAACAGCAGCGCGCTGCGGAAGAGGCAGCCGCGGCAGAGCAGAAGGCTGCCGAGGATGCAGCGGCTGCCGCTGCTGCCGCTGACCAGCAGGCTGCCGAGCAGAGGGCTGCCGAGGAGGCGGCCGCTGCCGCTGCGGCCGCCGAACAGCAGGCTGCCGAGCAGAAAGCCGCCGAAGACGCGGCCGCTGCGGCGGCTGCCGCTGAGCAGCAGGCCAATGAGCAGAAGGCTGCCGAAGACGCGGCAGCGGCTGCTGCGGCGGCGTCCGAACAACAGGCAGCCGAGCAAAAGGCTGCGGAGGATGCTGCGGCTGCGGCCGCTGCCGAGCAGCAGGCCAATGAGCAGCAGGCGGGCGAGCAAAAGGCTGCCGAGGATGCCGCGGCTGCCGAGCAACAGCGTCTGCTGCTGGAGCAGCAGGCTGCTGAACAGAAGGCGGCCGACGATGCAGCGGCTGCTGCTGCCCAACAGAAGGCTGCCGAAGATGCGTTGAAAGCCCAGGAACAGCAGCCGGTTCCGACCGAGCAGCAGCCTGCGACGGCTGAGCAGCCGGCAACCGGCGAACAGCCCGTCGTCGAGGGCCAGCCGCCAGCAACCGGGGAGCAGCCAGCCACGGCAGAGCAGCCCGCCCGACAGCCGCCACTGTGAGCAGCCGGCGACAGCTGACCAGCAGCCGGTCGATCCTGCAACCGGGCAGCAGCAGACGACGACCGAGACGCCGGCCGAGCCTGTTCCCGTGCCTGAGATCGTCGATACGACCACGCCGGAACAGAGGCAGGAAATTGCCGCCGACCCGGCAAAGACCGACGAGACGATCGTGCTTCCGGTCGAGGGCGGTGCTGCCGTTCTCGACAGCGACAAGGATGCCGACAATGCCGGTGGCCAGACGGCCCGCGAGGAACGCAGGAAACTGCGTGAGAGCCAGCGTACCGAGGGCGAGGCTGTCGCAGCGCCGACCAATGATGCGGACGCCCAGGCGAAGATCACCACGGTCGAGCCGGCGACGATCCAGGCCGGGATTACCGAGGAGGGCCAGAAGCTTGAAGCTGCACCGGCCTTCGTGATGCCGGGCACGACGAATGTGGAAAACAACACGGTCAACAATACCGTGACCAACAATACGGTGAACAATACCGTGACGAACAACACGGTGACCAACAATGTGACGAATGTGGTCGTCGAGCAGCAGATCGACAACCGCACGGTTCTCAGCGTCGATGACCAGATCATCATCCGCAACGACGATCGCCCGCGCCTGCGCAGGGATTCCGAAGAGAGCTTCTACGAAGAACTGCCGCGCGGCAGGGTTCGTGAAACGATCGTCCGTCCGGGTGGCGCACGGCTGGTGACGGTCTATGACCGTTACGGCGATGTCATCCAGCGCTCGCGCATCGATCGCGACGGTGAAGAGTATCTGATGGTCTATGCGCCGGAGCCCGAAATGGACCAGCCGCCGCGGATCCGGGATATCGGCTACGATCTGCCGCCGATGCGCCTGCGCATTCCGGTTCGCGACTACATCATCGATACATCGAGCGACCCGGACCGCGACTATTACGACTTCCTTGCCGAGCCGCCGGTCGAGCAGGTCGAACGCGTCTATTCGATCGACGAAGTGAAGTATTCGGCCCGTATCCGCGACAAGGTTCGCCGTATCGATCTGGACACGATCACCTTTGCCTCCGGCAGTGCGGAAGTGCCGCTTGCCCAGGCAAAGACCCTGCGCAAGGTCGCAACGGCGATCAGCGAGGTGCTTGAAAAGGACCAGGGCGAGACTTTCCTGATCGAGGGCCACACCGACGCCGTCGGCACGGACCAGCCCAATCTCGTCCTGTCCGACCAGCGCGCCGAATCGGTCGCCGAACTCCTGACCGAGGTCTACGGCATTCCGCCGGAAAATCTGGTGACCCAGGGTTATGGCGAGCGCTATCCTGAAGGTGAAGACGCAGGTTGGCGAGCAGCAGAACCGCCGCGTCACCATTCGTCGTGTCACGGCTCTTGTTCGCCCGGTTGCCCAGGCGAACTGAGCAGGCAACGACCCGAAAGAACAGGCCGCCGGAGCGATCCGGCGGCTTTTTTATGTCTTGGCGAGACCGGTGACCTGCTCGACGAAATCGGCGATGGCCGCGGTGTCGTCAAGATCGAAGATCGGCAGATGGCTGTCGGTGACGGGGTGATCGGCGGCGATGGCTGCGATATGCGGATCTGTCGGGGCGAGCGGCTCGCGATTGTCTGCGTCAAGCCGGCGGGCTTCGATCTTGGGGACCGGCTCGCGCTTGTAGCCTTCGATCAGGACGAGATCGCAGGGCGCGAGACGCGCAAGGATTTCCTCGAAGCTTGGCTCGGGCGCCGCCGCGCAGTTCGTGCATGATGGCATAACGCGTGCCCGAGACGATGGTGACCTCATGCGCGCCGGCCTCGCGATGGCGAAAGCTGTCTGCGCCGACCTTGTCGATGTCGAAATCATGATGGGCATGCTTGATGGTCGAAACGCTGTAGCCGCGCCGGGTCAGTTCCGTGACGAGGCGCACGGCAAGCCCGGTCTTGCCGGAATTCTTCCAGCCGGCAATGCCGAATATCCTTGGCGCCGTCATCATGTCTCCGTCTCCTGAAGGGCCAGCCAGCGTTCCGCCTCGGCATGATCCGCGGGCGTGTTGATATTGTAGAAGCTGTCGAAGGGGCCGGCGCTTGTCTCGATAACAGGGAAATCGACGGAGACCATCGGGTGCCTGAGAATGAAGCTGCGCACCCGGCGCTTGTCGTCTGACAGGAGGAAACCCTCGAGATCATCGGCAATCGACACCGGCCAGAGTCCGAAGATCGGGTGCATGGTGCCATTGGTGTGGGCGATGGCGATCTGGTCGGGCCGGGTTCGGGCGGCGGCAAGCCTGGAGACGAGGTCCTTGGGGAAAAACGGCGTATCGGTCGGCACCGTGATCACGGCCTGGCTTTCGGGGTGGGTGCTGCCTGTCTGGCGCAGGGCCGACAGGACGCCGGCAAGCGGGCCGAGACGACCTGCAACGCTGTCGGGGAAGGCAGGGATACCCTCCGGCAGGAGCAGCGGCGGGACGGCATTGGTGTTGACGGCTATGTGAGACACCTGGGGCTTCAGACGCTCGATGATCCGTTCGATCATCGACAAGGCGCCGAGCGGGAGGGATGACTTGTCCTGCCCCATGCGCGAGGACAGGCCGCCGGCGATGATCACTGCGGGAAGATCGGTCTGATGGCATCGTCTTGCCTGTCATCCCCGCTGCTCCGCACGTCTGGTCCGCAGGCGCCTGTCAGCGCCGATGATCGACAGGGTCGAGACAATGCCGGCAAGGCTTGCCGCCGTCATGACCGCCAGCAGCGGGTAGATGCCGGTTTCCACGGTGAGGATGCTGCCGGCGACCGCCGACAGCAGCGCTCCGCCACCGATCGTCAGCGCACCGCCAAGACCTGAGGCCGAACCGGCGAGATGGGGACGGACGCTGACGATGCCGGCATTGGCGCTGGGCAGGCTGACACCATTGCCGGCGCCGACGAAAAACATCGGTACGAAGAAGGCGGCAGCGGTTTCAAAGCCTGCGAGAAACAGGGCCGTGGTGAGCGCTATGCCGGCCAGCGTGATGAAGCCGCCCGCCAGCATCATCGTGCCGGTCCCGACCCGGCGGGCAAAGCGGCCGGACAGGAAATTGCCCACCATGTAGCCGAAGGCCGTGAAGCAGAAATAAAGGCCGAGTACGGTCGGCGACATGCCGAGCAGCGTGCTGCCGACGAAGGGCGCTCCGCCGAGAAAGGCGAAAAACACGCCGGATGCGAAGGTCGTCGTCAGCGTGTAACCCCAGAAGGCGCCGGAGGACAGCAATTCCGGATAGGCACGGAATTGTGCCGCAAAACTCTCGGAGGGGCTGTCATTGGTTTCCTTGAGATCGAGCCAGACGACACCCATGACCATCAGACCGAAGATGAGGATCGCGACGAAATTGGCCTGCCAGCCCAAGAGATCGCTGAGCACGCCGCCAAGCACGGGGCCGATCATCGGCACGATGGTCATGCCCATCGTCACATAGCCGATCATCGAGGCCGCTTCCTCCATCGGCACCATGTCGCGCACGATGGCCCGCGACAGAACGAGGCCGGCGATCAGCGTCGTCTGCAGCATGCGGCCGATGAGGAAAACCTCGATCGATGTGGCGGCAATACAGACCAGTGTCGCCAGGAGAAAAAGGCCGATGCCCGAC